>NZ_VCMV01000003.1:386821-402269 GCF_008757455.1 Microvirga brassicacearum
GCCGCGGCCACGATCTCAGGCGTCGGCCGCATCCGCGAACGCTTGTCATTTAGCGGCCGGGCGTTGATCTGGATGCGGTTGCACATGTCCTGCAGCCAGCGCCAGTTCTGCTCCGGGGCCATGGCCTGCATCACCGCCTTGAGACCAACCAGCATGGACAAGCGGGCCCGCGGCGCGACCAGCGTCTCCAGATGCTGGTTGTAAGCACGAACGGCCTCCTTGGTGACCCGATCGGCCGGCGCGGCGTCAGCGCTGAGAGCGCCGATCCAGGCCAGATAGCCGAGCCAGCGCCCATAATGCTGGATATTCGTCCGCCGGGGTCCGGACCGCCCAGTGCGCCGCCCGGCCGCCGGGATCGAAGATGTCGCCGGGGGTGAGGGCGGCAGCCCAGCCGGACTGATCGCCCTGGGGCGATCGGCCAATGATGATGGTCATCACTTGCCCCCTTTGCCGGGGTTGCGCTGGCGGTGGTGCTTCGGCGCCATCTTGCCGGTCTCCTTGCTGTCTTCTTCGGCTTCGGTGAGGAGGCGATCGAGGTGACGGGCGGCGGCCCTTGCTTCGGTGCCGAGGTAATGCGCCATGGTGGTGTCGAGGCTGGTATGGCCGAGCACGGGTGAGACCGCCAGATAGGCGCCGGGGTCGCGTTCCACTCCAATCTTGGCGATCGTATGCCGGAACAGGTGGACGTTTATCTCAAGACTCGCCCGTTTGCGCAACGCATTGCAGATGGCGTTGGAAATGGAATTCTTGGAGCGCGCGCGCCCGGCGGGTCCAGGAAACAGTAAGGGGCTGCTGGCGCCTGGTATCTCGGACGGTGATGTGCGAGATGGTCGCGAAGAAGCGCGGTGATGTCCGGGTTCAGATCGCTTTCGTGGGAACGACCATTCTTGATCCGCTCCGGCGGCACGAAGAGATGGCAGCCGCCGTTGTCGAGCAAGCGAAAGTCCGAGAGTTCGAGCGTGCGCAGGGACGAAATCCGCAAGCCGCAAAAGGTCAGCCCGCTCCTCCCCTTGGCTTTCCGGAAAGGATTGGTCTGCGCCTGCGCCCATCTTGCTTCCCGCTCCGGAAAATGGAGAAGCTTCTCGACGTTCCGCTCGTCGTCGAACCGGCCCAGGCGCTTGCGGTTGCGCTCGGTCATCTGATGGCGTGTGCCGGGATCGAGCCGCTTGCAGGTTCCTTCCAGCAGGGCGAGCGTCGCATCATCGAACTTGCAGTGGTTCTTGCCGACGAGGCGCAGGTTTTTGGCCATGTTGTGGACGCGCTTGGTGATCTTGTTATCGTGAAACAAGCGAATGCCGGCTTCGAAAGCCTCGGGACGGAGCAGAACGTCAAGCGATGTGATGTCGGTCACGAGGCAATAGCCTGACGCCACCAAAGCAGACGCGAAGCTGCGGAAAGTATAGAGCCGATGCGCGAGGGTTGCCGGGCGGAGCGGCTTTGCCGGCGCGTCCTCGTCGAGCGGATTGGGGTCGGCCATCCGCTCGTACCAGGTCCCGATGTCGATCTGGAAGCTCAAGGGGAAGTCGCTTAAAGGGCGCGCCAGCGAAACTTCCTGGTTCGGCTCGCTGAGCTTGTGCTGCGGCCAGCCGGGAACGTCCCGCATGGCGCCATTCCACTTCGAGATTGTGTTGCTGACGATCTCCGCCGGGTCCTTCACGACCTCCTCGGCCTCGAGCGCGACCTTGAAGCCGATCGGGGTGTCCGGCGTGACGTCCTCTGCCGACACGCCCATCCGCGAGCAGTAGATCGCCAGACGATGAAGCGTCTGGCGATTGTATGGCTTCTCGATGCGATCGAGCAGTTGGCGCCAGGCGGGCATCATTGCAAATCGCCGCGTGACCGGCAGATCGGGCTCCGCATAGCGGGAAAGAGCCTGGACCGTCAGCGAGCGGATGTTGGCGAAGCTCTTGTCGGAGAGACCGAGTTGAGCCGCCGTCCGCGAAGCAAAGAGCACGCGCAGGCGGCGCGGACTTGCTTCCATCGCCGAGAGCGGCGTGGTGAACACCGTCTCGATCTGCTTCAGTCCGGACACTGGATCCCGCCGCTGCGTGACCGTGAGGGTGGTATCGGCCTCCGCGTTGGCTTTGATGTCCGCGAGCGTCAGCGACGCCAGAGAAATGAATGCATCCGCGCTGGTGAGGGCCGGCGAATGAGCCAAAGCCGTCATTGCAAACTGTAGGACGCGCCGCTTAGCTTGCTGCCATCCGTGATGCGGAAAGATGCGTGCCGGCCGCATCTTTTTGCGCCAGGAAATCGATCACCGCTCGCACGGCGGGAAGCTGCCCGCGTTTGTGCGGTGTCAGGATCGTTGTCATCACGCTACCGGCGGTCCATGCCGGCAACACCCGCACCAACCGCCCCTCCCTGACCGCCTGCGCCGAGATCACTTCCGGCAGGCAAACAATCCCGAGACTCGCTTCCGCTGCCTTCATCAACGCCACGGATTCGTCGGCATAAAGCTGCGGCCGTGGCGCGACGTTCACGGTGCGGCCACTCGCATCGCTCAACCGCCAGAGCTTCATCGTCATATTGGTCATCAGTCCATCGTGGTCGCTCAAGGCCTCCGGCGTTGTCGGCTCGCCGCGCTGGGCGACGTAGGACGGCGCGGCCACCAGCGTAATCTGCTCCTCACTCATGCGCCGCTGCATCAGGTCGGAATCCGGCAGCGGCGCGAAATGGCTGCGGATCGCGATGTCGAAGCCTTCATGCACGAGATCAATGAAGCGATCGGTGACATGCAGCTGGATGCGCAACTTCGGATATTGCCGTGCGAGGATGGGCAAGCAATCCGCAAGCTGAAACTGCGCGGTCGGCACCGACGCCGTGATCCGCACCGTGCCGCTCGGCTCCGCCAGTCGCCGATGCACGACTGTTTCGGCCGCCTCCGCCTCGATCATCGCGGCACGGGCGTGATCGTAGACGTCGCGTCCCACGTCGGTCAGCGTGAAGCTGCGCGAGGTGCGGTGAACCAACTGCGCGCCGAGCGTTGCTTCCAGTGCCGCGACCCGCTTGCTGATCGTCGACTTCGGGCAACCGAGACGCCGAGCGGCCGCGGCGAAGCCGCCGCTGTCGACTGCTTGAGCGAAAAAATGCAGGTCATTGAGGTTCAACATTAAAGTCCACATTTGTGTACATTTAGTTTTAAAATGCCACTCTTTTGGATGGAAGTCCATGTTTGTATATTCATCACATCAATCACGGAGAAACGATATGACACTGACATCCGAACCGATCCTCACCTCTGGCTTCCCGCTCGGCAGTTCTGCAGGGCTCGTCACTGCCTTCGAATGGCTCGGTCAGCCCTATCGCATCACCCGCGTGGATATGCTTGGGGAGATGCGCACCGACGCCTACAAACGCCTGAACGGCAGGGTGGAAACCCCGGTGCTGGTCACCGGCGAAGGCCGCGTACTCACCGAGACGATGGCGATCGCCCTGTGGCTGGAGGCGCGCGATGCCGAGCGCCGCATCAGCTTCGAGCCCGGCACACCGGAGGCCGACCGGTTGCATCAGTTCGTCGCCTTCCTCAACACCGGTTTCACCGGCGCATTTTATCCAATGTGGGTCGCGCTGGAAGCGGAGGACGCCACCGAAGGCGAGAAAGAGACGCTGCGCAAGTTCGGCCGCAGCTTCGTTGCCAAACGCCACGAACAGCTCGAGGCAATGATCGGCGACAGTGACTACCTGCTCGGCAACAGGCCGACACTGGCGGACGCAGTGTTCGTCGGCGTGGCGCGCTGGACGGACTTCCACCAGGCGATCGAGCCGCGCGACTATCCGCGCATCCTGGCGCTGCGTCAGCGCATCGAGGCCGATCCCGCGTTTCGCTTCGCAGTGGCGATCGAAGACGGCAAGCCAGCGATTGGCGGCGGTGCGATGAAAGGACTTGTCCCGCTCGAAGACCTGCTGCGCAATACAAGCGGCGCCTTGGCGGCCTGAGACGCCTGAAAAGAGGTCTTGCGTGCCACCCCGCACGCAAGACCAACGGCAGCTTTGTCCGCGAACCAGACATTAGAGAAGCGCGCCGCAATGACCGCTTCTGGCACATCTCGGAAGTACGGCGTCGTTCAGCTCACGGGCGGTAAGCAGACGTTCAATGTGATCACGCAACGTCGCCCTTTGGCCCCAAGCTGACATTTCCCAACAGGCCGATGCCGCGATGCGGCCCGCATGGTGAAGTGGCGACCTCAATAGCTGAGCGTTGTCGCGTAGAACGTGGCAAGCCGTTCGATTTCGCGATCCGTCAGCTTTACAGCCACGCTGCGCATACGGGTGTAAATGTCGTTGCGTCGAGCATCGGTCTTGAAAGCCTGGAGTTGACGCGCGAGGTACTCCCGGTTCTGGTGCGACAGCGTCGGCGTCTCGATCGGGCCGCCGGCATTGAAGCCGTGGCAGGAGTTGCACGCCGGCAGCCCACGTGACGGATCGCCTCGCTCAACGAGCCGGATGACGTCCTCGTCGACCACTTCGGCCGTCGTCGGATCAAGGTCTCGCCTCGCGCTGGAGGCGAAGTGGGTGGCCACCTCGACGATCTGCCGATCCTCGAGACCCTGAGCAATGCCCGTCATGACATCGTGCACGCGGCTGCCACTCTTGTAGTCGTGCAATTGCTTGTAGATCGCCGCCGCCGACTGGCCGGCCAGATTGGGGTTCTGGGGGTCGGCCGCGATGCCGTGTTCGCCGTGGCAGGCCACGCAGCCCTGGGCGATCTCCGCGCCGGCTTGGGTCCGCCGGCCGAAGGTGCGCATGAGGTCGGTACTCCAGGCGACCTGAGTCGTCGGCTGGGCTTTGGCTTCGCTGGTTGGCTGTTTGACAGCGGGAGAGCCCGGCAGGATGCCGACCGCGCGGCAGATGGCCGTGAACGCGTCCAGGCCTGCGGCCCGGCCCTGCACGATGGGCAGGACCAGGAAACCAAACACGACGGAGAATGCCAGGATCGAGACGATGATGACGCTGGCCCAGATGCGCCAGGGCCTGTCGATTTCCCGCAGCTCGGCAGGCTTCATGGTCAGCCCCTCCCGTTGACCCTGTGTACGATGGCCTCGGGCGCATCGATGATGAAGAACTGGGCGATCGGGTAGCCATAGGCTGCCACCATAAGCACCAGCACCAGCACGTTCCACAGGGCAAAGCCGTTGAGCGCCGCCGGAACCCGTTCCGGCGGGTGGACGGCCAGCGCATAGATCGGTCGCAGGTCCGTCGCCACAACGGCTCGGGCACTATGGAATTGGAGCAGGTTCCAGACGAACAAGAGCGCGCTCGCCAGGAGAATGATGCCTCCGACCAGCGAGACGATCACCCAAGGTCCCCATCCGGCGATGATCGGGTCGGAATAGTTGAACGTGGCCACGCGACGCCATTGGCCTTGCAAGCCGAGGTAGTGCCAAGGCAGGGTCATCACCATCATGCCGATGAACCAGAGCCAGAGTTGAAGGCGCTGAAGCCGGGGTGACATCGGCAGGCGGTTGGTCAGCGTCGGCCAGATCGCGTAGGCGATGGCGAAATACATGATCACCACCGTGCCGCCGAAGATGAGGTGGAAGTGCGCAGTGACCCACGAGGTGTTGTGGACCATGGCGTTCATCCCGAAGGACATGTTGATCAGCCCGCCGCCGCCGCCGAACCACAGCATGAAGAAGGCCATGCCCGTGGCCAACACCATCGGCCGCTCCCAAGGCAAGGCTGCGATCCAGCCGAAATAACCCTTTCCCCCGCGCAGGCGCCCGGCGATTTCCAGCGAGGCCGAGATCGTGAAGACCGTAAGCAGGGTCGGTGCCGCCACCAGCGCCGTGAAGCTCATTTGCAGGAACTTGAAGGCGCTCGATTGCTGCGGGTCCATGAAGAGGTGATGCATGCCGACCGGCAGGCTGTAGATCAGGAACAGGATGAAAGTCAGCCGGCCCATCGTGTCGCTGTAGAGACGCCCGCCCGCCGCCTGTGGCGCCATGGTGTAGAAGGCGATGTAGGCGGGGAGTAGCCAGAAGTACACGATGGCGTGCAAGGTCCAGGAAAACAGCGTGCGCGAGAGCCCGACATCAACGGACTCGTTCCAGCCGAAGGCGGCCGGGATGATCTGGAACAGCAGCTCCGCCGCAACCCCCACGGTCGTCCAGAGCCACAAGACGGCATTGGCCACGGTCGCGAACATGGCGAGGGGCACCGGCACGCCCGGGTTGGCACGCTTGAAGTCCAGCATGGCCCAGAGCATCAATCCGCACCAGATCCATGAGCCCACGACGACCAGCACGAGGCCGATGTAGAAGAACGGGCTCGCGGTGAGCGGCGGGTAGAAGGTGAAGAGAACCGTCGCGTTGCCGGCGAAGATCGTGACGGCCGTCATTGCGGAGCCGATGATCCCGAGCCAAAAGCCAAGCCAGGCAAAACGTGGCAGGGGCAGGGGGCGGCCTAGGGCCGTTTCGGCGACATAGTAGCCGAAACCCATCACCATGAAGGTGGTCAGCACATATGCCATGGAGACGCCATGGGCCGTAACGGAGGTGAAATAGGACTCCGCCGTGAGGTAGGGCGCAGGCAGGGGGCTCCTCGCCCACATCTGCCAGACGCCGAGCACCGCTGCCACGGCGAAGGCCGCAAAGGCCACCCACAGGTGGGCCAGAGTCAGGCGTCTAGCGTGCGTCACAGCTCGCTCTCCCATCAGGACCAGGCCTGAATTGATCCTCCGGCACGACCCGCACCGTCGCCCACATCTGGCTGTGCCCGAGGCCGCAGAACTCATGGCACGGCATCAGCAGATCGCCAGTCTTGGTGAAGACGGTATGCACCTGGCTCACATAACCCGGGATGATCATCGTGTTGACGTTCGTGCCCGTGACCAGGATGCCATGGATCACGTCCGGCGTAGCAAAGCGCAGGGTAACGGTGCGGTTCGAAGGCACGACGATGCATTGCGGTTGAAACGCGAACTGCGTTGCGACGACGCGGCTTGTGACCTGATCGCCCGCCTCGACCCTCGTGCCGAGATTGCTTTCCGTGAATTCGCCGGTGAGGTGGAGGGTTTTTGGGTCGATCGTTTCGATGTTGCTGGGTGGATTGATGTGATGGACAACGCCTGCGTAGATGATTGCCAGCATGATCGCCGTAACGATCGCGATCACCAGGGCGGTCCACCACAGTTCCGTCTTGAGGATCTCCTGTTCCGTGTCGGCCCGCATGGCCTAACCCACCATGCCGCGGGGCAGGAAGACGAAGGCATACATCAAGAACCAGGCCAGCAGCAGCAGGCCGACGGTCAAAAGCGAAAGAGCCAGGGCTCCGCTCGGAACCTCGCGCATGACGCGTTCCAGCGCCGCGTCGTCGATGGCATCATCGGTTCTCGGTGGGACCTGGGACGAGAGATCCGGGTGCGGAGTGAGCGCCATGGAAGCCCCCTGAGCCGACGGCCACCCATCGGGACCTGAGCGTCAACGCAGGGACCATTGATGCGCTGAAATCGCGCGCAGTCAAGCTCTGTTGCTCTCGGCAGGCAGATTGCAGATGTGGCGGGTTTTGATGGATGGCCGGGACAGAACAGCAAGCCGCGGACGGCTCGGGTGCCGCAGGCCGAGCCGCGGAAGCTGCGATCCTGCCCGCTCAGCGGGAAATGATCTATGGGTCGATTACGCCAACACAATGCCCACAGCGAAGTACGCCAGAACAGATAGCGGCCCTTCATTCCCTGTGTCCCTTGCGAGCGATGTGCTCGCCAAGTGCCCCGACAGCAGCGACAAAGATGCCGAGGCCGCAGATCACGTAGGCGATGGTGAAGATCTTGCCGGCGGCCGTTTTCGGTACCAGGTCGCCGTACCCGATAGTGGCGATGGTCACCACGGCAAAGTAGGTCGCATCAAGGAAGCTCCAGCCTTCCACGACCGCGTAAAAGACCGAGGCGACCGCAACCAGGGTGAAGGCCAGCGCCAACAGGCCTTGGACTGTCGAGTCGGCAAGAGCCGACCGCAGGCCGTCGTAGAGCCTCATCACATTCTGGAACGGCTTCATTAACGCTTCTCCGTTGAGGCGCCGCACGAGTCGATCAACGACAGCCGGGCGACCGGCTCGGTCGCCAGTGTCCGCCCATAGGCCGAGATGCCTCCAGAACGAGCAGCCAGGAGCTGCTCAGAGTCTACAATGTCTCACCGGCCGAGTCGGCTCGCAAACGGTTTATGTGAGAAGCTTTTGCACCTGAAGCACCACAATAAGACCGCGTGCATCGAGGGTGGTCGCCTTCCGGCAAATCCGCCGACGGATCGGTCGGAAGGCGACCGTTAGTTGCGTTACAAGTATTCTTGGTTCAACCTCGTCGAGAATGACCCTCGATCGCAAGTGTTTAAAGTGGACTGAAGTCAAACCCTACGCGCCTGATTTACCCTTCACTTGCGAGGAGCCACGTGGCATCGATCGCATGGACTCGCTGGATGCCCGGGGTCGCCACGCTGCGCGCGTACAAGCTCGCTTGGCTGCCTCACGACATCTTTGCCGGCTTTGTGTTGACGACAATGCTGGTTCCCGTCGGCATCGCCTATGCGGCGGCATCAGGAGTGCCCGGCATCTACGGTCTCTACGCGACGATCGTACCGCTTCTTGCATACGCACTCTTCGGTCCCAGCCGCATCCTCGTTCTCGGGCCTGACTCGTCGCTTGCCGCCATCATATTGGGCGTCGTCCTTCCCTTGTCCGGTGGAGACCCAGCTCGCGCTGTGGCTCTGGCCAGCGCGATGGCGGTGGTGTCGGGAGCACTGTGCATATTATTCGGAGTAGCGCGCCTCGGTTTTGTCACGGAGCTGCTGTCGAAGCCCATTCGCTACGGCTACATGAACGGCATCGCGCTGACGGTCCTGATCAGCCAGCTTCCCAAACTTTTCGGGTTCTCGATCGAAAGCGACGGGCCTCTCAGGAATCTCTTGGCAATCGGCGGGGCGGTCGTTGCCGGTAAGACGAACTGGACCTCATTCGCGATCGGCGCCGCGACACTCGTCGCGATCCTGGTCCTCAAGAGGACTCCGCGTATTCCGGGCATCCTTATCGCGGTGGTTGCCGCAACTCTCATCGTCAGCATATTCGACCTGTCGAGTCGCGCCGGGGTCGCGATTCTCGGCCCGCTCCCTCAGGGTCTACCCGCCTTCTCGATCCCCTGGCTCACTTACAAGGACATCGTCCCCATTTTGATCGGGGGCGGCGCCTGCGCGGTTGTATCCTTCGCCGATACGAGCGTTCTTTCACGCGTCTATGCGGTGAGAACCGGCGTTGCCACCAATCCGAACCAGGAAATGATCGGGCTCGGTGCCGCCAATTTGGCAACGGGCTTCTTTCAAGGGTTCCCCGTCAGCAGCAGTTCGTCGCGAACCCCCGTGGCCGAGGCATCCGGTGCCCGGACGCAATTGACCGGAGTCGTCGGTGCGGTGGCCGTGGCTGTCCTGTTGATCGCAGCGCCCAATCTTCTCCAGCACCTTCCATCACCTGCCCTTGCCGCCATTGTCATTGCCTCGGCAATCGGCCTTATCGAAATCGACGGCCTCGTGCGCATCTATCGCATGCAGCCATGGGAGTTCTGGCTGTCGATCGTGTGCTTCGCGGGCGTCGCCGTTCTCGGCGTCATCCCGGGGATCGGCCTTGCGATCGGGATTGCAGTGGTCGAATTCCTTTGGGACGGCTGGCGCCCGTACTCCACAGTGCTGGGCCGCGCCAAAGGCGTCGAGGGCTACCATGACATCACGCGCTATCCCGATGCCGACCGGATAGCCGGTCTGGTTCTCTTCCGCTGGGATGCTCCCCTGTTCTTCGCCAATGCCGAGTTGTTCAAGGAACGGGTCCTGGAGGCGGTGGCGCAATCACCCACGCCGGTCCGGTGGGTCGTCGTGGCGGCTGAGCCGGTTACCAGCGTGGACGTCACTGCCGCCGATACTCTCGCGGAACTCAACGACGCTTTGCACGCGACCGGGATCGAACTTCGCTTTGCGGAACTCAAGGACCCCGTCAAGGACAAGCTGAAGAGGTTCGGCCTGTTTTCGGAGTTGGGTGAGGGTTCCTTCTTCCCGACGGTTGGTGCTGCCGTGAGCATTTATCTCAAGACACATTCGGTGGCGTGGCTCGAGTCAGAGGATCCCCGCCCATGAAGAGACCGAGGACTCGCTCACATAGAACCACCGCTGGAGCTTCCTCATGAACTGGCTTCTTGTGTTTATCCCGATCACGATCGCGCTCGAACTGCTCGCGGCCGACCAGCATGTGCTGCTGTTCGTTACTTCCGCTATTGCCATTCTTCCCCTCGCGGCCTGGATGGGGCGAGCGACCGAGCAGCTTGCGGCGCGGATGGGCGAAGGGGTTGGCGGGCTTCTCAACGCGACGTTCGGCAATGCGGCCGAACTCATCATTGCGATCTCTGCGCTGCGCGCCGGTTTCCATGATGTCGTCAAGGCCTCCATCGCGGGGTCAATCGTGGGCAATATCCTCTTGGTCCTAGGCGCATCGATGCTGGCCGGCGGATTGCGGCGACCCGAGCAGCATTTCAATGCGGTGGCGGCGCGCTCCCAGGCGACGATGCTCACGCTTGCGGCGATCGGCTTGATCCTTCCCGCCGCCTACAGTGCAGCTTTGGGGAAGGGTGGCTCCGCGAGTCTTGGGGCTCTTAGTGTCACCATCTCGGTAGTGCTGTTGGCCGTGTACTGCCTCTTCCTGGTGTTCTCCCTCATGACCCATTCCGCCCTTTTCGCGGGCACTCATGTTGCCGAAGAGGCCGAGGGGACGGCTCTTGTGCCGCACTGGACTATCAGAAGAGCGGCAACCGTGCTCGCCGGCGCGACGGTGATGATTGCGTGGATGAGCGAGATCCTGGTCGGGGCGATAGAACCAGTCGCGCAGGAATCCGGCCTCAGCAAGGTTTTCGTCGGTGTCTTCGTCGTGGCAATTCTCGGAAACGCCGCGGAGCATGCGACAGCGATCACCGCGGCGATGAAGAACCGCATGGACCTCTCCCTCTCCATCGCGATCGGCTCGAGCGTGCAAGTGGCGCTTTTCGTTGCACCTGTCTTAGTGCTGGCCAGTCTCTTCATCGGACCGTTTCCGATGGATTTGGCCTTTCCGATTGGACTCGTACTGATCGTCTTGCTGTCCGTTCTGATCACCGGTCAGGTGGCGGGAGACGGGCGATCGGACTGGTTGAAGGGCGTTCTGTTGCTGGCCGTCTATCTCGTCTTCGGGATCACTTACTTCTTCCTGCCGGATGTGGTGCCCCAATGAGTTATCTTGCGGCGGCGACCACCCTCCCGGCCAGCGGGACCGCGCACATAGTGACCATCAAGGGGCGCTTCAGCTCCAGACACGGACCGAGTGGACGATCTATGTCGCGAGATCTAACCTGATTGTGTTAACTTGTCGGCGTAAGTCCCTCTCTCTCGCCAAGGAGGCGTGACTATGGGCAAGAACAACAAGGCCCGCGCGGGGGACGCGAATCGGAAGGCCGATAAGCTCGACCGCAAGACCTTTGAGACGGAATTGGAGCGGCTACAGGGAGAACTTGTCAGGCTGCAACTCTGGGTCAAGCACACCGGCGCAAGGATCGTCGTTCTGTTCGAGGGCCGGGATGCCGCCGGCAAAGGCGGCGTCATCAAGCGTATTACCGAACGGGTGAGCCCGCGCGTGTTTCGTCTGGTCGCTCTACCGGCGCCGTCGGAGCGCGAGAAGAGCCAGATGTATATCCAGCGTTACACCGCACACCTTCCGGCCGCGGGGGAGGTCGTCGTCTTCGACCGTAGTTGGTACAATCGGGCCGGCGTCGAGCACGTCATGGAGTTCTGCACCAAGGCCGAGTATCGAGACTTCCTCAAAGCCGTCCCTCAATGGGAACGTGCCATGCTCGACGACGGGATCCAGCTTATCAAGTATTGGTTCGAAGTGAGTATGGAGGAACAGACGCGTCGGTTCGAAGACCGAATCGCAGACCCCCGCAAGCTGTGGAAGCTCAGCCCGATGGACTTGGAATCGCACCAGCGATGGTACGATTTCTCGCGCGCCAGGGACGCGATGTTCGCCGCGACCGATACCGATCTCAGTCCGTGGTACGTCGTCAAGGGCGACGACAAGCGCAGGGCCCGGCTCAATTGCATTTCCCATCTGCTAAGCCTGATCCCCTATGAGGACGTGCCACGAGAACGCGTGAAGTTGCCTAAGCGTCAGAAGAGCAACGGCTATGTCTCCACGGATCACGCCTATCGGCTCGTCCCCGATCGGTACTAACATCGGGTACTTGGGTTCACGCATAGATTGCTGTCTCGCTTCTTAAGCTCAGAGGACCGGCTCATGGAAAAGTCAAAGACAAATCAGGACGACCAGCATCACGAGTTGGGCGACGAGACCTTCATGTCTGCCGACGATCTTCGGAACTATATGGTCGAGATGCAGATGGCGAAGGCCTCGAAAGAGATCGGGGTGATGGACGTTTCGGGCAAAGCCCGCGAGTCGCTGCTCAAGAAGATGTCCACTCCCCTCGATGTCACACCCGAGATACTGCAAGAGGTTACCCAGAACCTGCTCTTCAAGCTCCGCGCAGCAGCGAAGCGCGGCGAGACGGAGCTGATGGTCATGCGCTTCCCCACCGCTTTGTGCTCCGACAAAGGCCGGGCCATCAATAATGGCGATACCGACTGGCCGGAGACGCTGAGCGGTCGTCCGCGGCAAGCCTACGAGTTCTGGGGAGATCATCTCAAGGAGGCCGGCTACAGGCTCTCCGCCACGATCATCGACTGGCCCGGTGGATTGCCGGGTGACGTTGGTTTCTTCCTCCGATGGGGAAAAACCAAGGGTTGATAGCATCTAAGGAACGATCGGTATGACCGTGTTGCTCCACCCTGCTGCCACCGAGCATCTCCCAGCGTTCATCACTGTCCCCGGCGAGACGGACGTCCTGTTGGTGGTGATGGCCGTCTTCCTGCTCGGTGCCGCGCTCGCCTTCGGTCTTCTGTTCCTGCGCTTGCATACGCTTCCTGAACGCATGGCGCACAAGTCGAAGAAAATTCAGTTCGAGATAGTCGCCGTGCTCGGTCTGCTCGCCCTCTTCACGCACCAGCATCTGTTCTGGGTCATCGGCCTGCTGCTGGCAGTGATCGACATCCCCGATTTCGGAGGGGTGCTCGGCCGAATGGCGGGATCGCTCGAGAAGATCGCCGGCATCCCGCCGGGCAAGGGTGCCGACGACGTACCGGACGAGATCAGCGCCGGCTTTTCACACCGCGATGAGGCGCCGCGGCTGACAAAACCGAAGCTCACTCCAGTGAGCACAGGGAGCTGATCGATGCTTGAACTTCTTCTCTGTTCGCTACTGACGATCGTCCCGGATTATCTCTACCGGCGCTATGCCCAGGGCAAGCGGCTGGGCCGAGAGATCACGCTCTATTCGGTGTGGTTTGAACTCAGATGGGGGATTACCGCCTGCCTGATGCTGACCGTCGGGCTGATTACGGTGGTGTTCTACAACCACCCCTCCACCACCAACGCCACGATGTTCTTCAGAACCGTCCCCATCATTTCTGAGGCCAACGGACGCGTGGCCGAAGTCAATGTGGGCTTCAGTGCCGAGGTCAAACAAGGCGCGCCGATTTTCAGGCTGGACAGCTCGACGCAGCAGGCGGCCGCGGAGGCTGCGCGGCGCAAGATTGCCGAGACCGAGGCCAGCATGGTGGCAGCGCAGGCCGACGTCGCGGCGGCCGAGGGCAAGATCCAGGAAGCCAGGAGCGCCTATCAGCAGGCCCTCGACGAACTGACGACCAAGCAGGAGCTCAACCGGAACAACGCCGCCATCGTAGCGGCGCGCGACATCGAGCGCCTCCAGAATGTCGTCGACGGGCGCCGGGGATCGGTTGCGGCCGCGACAGCCGCTAAGGACGCCGCCGAGGCGCAGATCTCCACACTCCTGCCGGCTCAGAAGGCGAGCGCCGAAGCCGCATTGGCCCAGGTCGAGGTGGATCTGGCCAAGACCGTCGTCAGGGCGGGCGTGGATGGGCGGGTGGAGCAGTTCACGCTCCGGGTCGGCGACATCGTCAATCCGTTCATGCGTCCGGCCGGTATCCTGATCCCGGAGGGGGCCGGACGAGGCAGCATCCAAGCAGGCTTCGGGCAGATCGAGGCGCAAGTGATGAAACTGGGCATGATCGCCGAGGTCACCTGCGTGTCGAAGCCCTGGACCATTATCCCGATGGTCGTCACGGGCGTGCAGGATTTCATCGCCGCCGGCCAGTTCCGCGGCGGCGAGCAACTGACCGACCCGCAGCAAGTTTTGCGGCCCGGCACCATCCTGGTCACGCTCGAGCCTCTCTACGAGGGCGGCCTCGAGGGGGTAACGCCCGGCAGTTCCTGCATCGCCAACGCCTATTCGAGCAATCACGATCTGATCGCCTCAGGGAACGTCGGCGCCCTCAGGGGTCTGGCCCTTCACGCGGTGGATGCTGTCGGCCTCGTTCACGCCGCGATCCTGCGGATGCAGGCGCTGCTGCTGCCGATCCAGACCCTCGTGCTCGGCGGACACTGAGCGCAGCGTAGAGCTGCCGCGTCGCCTTCCAGCATCAACGAGCCTTGGCTTCTCCGCCGAGGCATGGTCGATTGGTTCCGCCAGAGACGGTCCCAGAGACGGTCAGGGACGGACGTCTCGGCTGGATGGAGGTTGCAATGAGCGTTGTGGGTCTAAGGAGTGTGAGGCTCGGCCTGGTCCTTGCCGCATCGGTTGCGGTGCCGGGAGCAATGGCGGCGGAGACAGGCCTTTCGGGCTACCAAGGAGCCTGGCTCATCCAGGGCCCCTCCTGCGCGGAGACCTATTCAACCGCCGGAAAAGCGGTTTCATTCAGAAAGCCGGTCGATATATTCGCGCCTGCTTTCATCGTCGCCGGCAACCGCCTAAAAACGCCCATGGCGTCGTGCCGTATCAAATCGGTCAAGCCGGCCGGAGACCGCCAGGTTCTCGTCCTCGATTGCGCAAACGCCGTTGCGGGCAGTGAGGTGAGAGTTCTCTTGGCAACAACCCCGGACGGTTCTCTCAAGCGCTACTTCAACGAGCAGGATACCACCGGGACACAGTACCAGCGTTGCTAAATGCCTGCCTCGAACACGCTACCCTCCGTCTGTGGATCCACCTCTACAGCAGCTTCACGACCCAAGCGGCCGTGCGCCGGAAATTTGCGACTTAGTCGAACCCGGACTTAGCCAGCCACTTCGGGCGAGAGTATGGTGTCTGCAACTGTGCAGACCGATAGAAAAGTCCTGCCAGGGGGATCCGGCAGGGCCCTACGCGACCGCAGGCTCAAAGCCTTTGCTGCGCCTGATCTCGACCTGATTCAGATGACGAAGAAGTCCTGGTAGGTGAGCTTGGTCTTGTTGGCGATGGTGGCGATCTTCATGTGGGCCTTCGCGCCGATGCCGTCGGCATCGTAGTAGAGCGCGCCGCTCTTCTTGTCGTAGACGATCCGAT
>NZ_VCMV01000003.1:402279-463346 GCF_008757455.1 Microvirga brassicacearum
TGCTTCGCCCGGCGTCAGCGTAATGCCGGCATCATCGAGCGGACGGCTGGGGCCGCATAGTTCTTCCGAGTACTCGCGTCAGCCATCTGCAGGCAGAAAAGAGCGGTTGGACTGGCCTTTTACTCAGTCTTCGTCTTTGTCGCCGCATTTCTACCGAACACTTCAAATCGCAACCCCATCCGGATCCACAAAGGGGTTTATCGGAATTACGGGCGGAAGTTCGCCGGAAGTTCATTTTCCGGGCGGCAGTCCCTCGTACCCTTCAATGACAACAACGTTCAGGTCAGCCTTGCCTAGCGACGGCGCACTTACCGAACCCAGCTGCCAAGTGCCACCTGCTCGGGCCGTCAGCATGAGCCCAGATCATCGTGGTCGTGATCGGGCGCAGCCGGTGGGAACCAACTACGCCCCTGGACCGCTCATTGAACAGGGATTGTTGCTGCGCTCGCTGGGACAACGTTCGCTGGCGACTTTACCGCATCGGCTTGGAGGGTGGGCGCAGGGTTTACCGCGACGGCGATATCGCGCAGCACCTGATGGTCATGGATCAACCACTTACCGACATCATGGTCATACGCGAAAGCCACGCTGATCTGGGACGGCTGGCTCAACGTTTTGCCCGAGCGCCTGGTCACAACGAACTCCATGCCACCGGCACAAGTGGCGGTCACATCATCATACGCGTAGCACTTGATCTCACCGAGCTTCACTACGCGCGACGTGCTGTGCCCATTCTCGAAGTAGTAATGCTCGCTGATTGCCTCCGGTCCGATCATATCGGCCGTGTCCACACCACGCAGGCGGGCATAGCGATCGTACAACTGCGATATCTTGTTGTGATCACCCTCTGTATAGGCTTGTACCCAAGCCGAGATGATGTCTCGGACCTCCTCATCCGGGGTTGCTAACGCTGGGGAGACCGTGATGCATAGCATCGACGCAACAAGAATTCTCGATACGGTTCTCATGGAGACCTCCTGAATCGGTTCACGAACTCTGGATTTTGGTTCTTCAGCCCTCCCGTAGGAGGAGGGATAGGGATCAGTGATCTGTCGGAGGGCGGGTGTTACTGAGCCGCTGCCGTTTGCAGGTAACCCAGTGTGTCCTTCTCGGCCTCACCCGTATTCGCGCCGACCTGCAGGCGCTCTTTGTGTGCAGAACTGGTGAGGGAACTGGTTCGCTTGACATCAGCGGGCCCGCACAGGAGGCCAAAGGTGTCCTTCTCGGGATCCCTACTCACGTCTCCTACCTGAACGACCTGAGTAGAGCCGCATGCGGCCAGAGCCGGTCCGGCAGTTGTGAGAACAAGAGCGGTGGCTGCAAGGATGATGGTGGGTGTGCGCATAGCTTCGCCTTCCACGGAACCGGGTTCCGCAATCATGAGATTGTTGACGGGCTAGTGTTGTCGGATTATATATTTTTGTGAGATATAAATTTCACGAAACTACAATTCTGTCAAATGTAGAGGTCTGATGGCGAGAGACTACCGGATGCAGAAGCGGGCGGAGGCCCGCGACCAGGTACGCGAACGGATCGTGGAGGCGGCGATGCGGCTCCACGATGAGAAGGGGGTGGTTCCCACAACCTTCGCGGAGGTCGCGGAACGCGCTGGTGTGGGGCCGGCCACTGTCTCCCGGCATTTCCCCACCCTCGGTGACCTTGTGCGGGCCTGCGGCGCGCATGTGTGGCAAGAGATGCGCCCCCCGACTCCCGACACCGTGGCTTCGGTGTTCGCCGAAGCCAAGACTGGCCGCGATCGCCTCGCGCGGTTGGTCGAGGAGCTGGATGCCTTCTACGCCCGGGGCGCGCACCGCCTCGCCCTCGCGGCGCGGGATCGCGAACTCGTGCCCGAGCTCGATGGTTTTCTTACCGCTGTGGAGGCCGGCGTTGAGGCGCTGGTCAGGGAGGCGCTGGCGCATACCGGGGATCGCGCCCATGTCATCCAAGTCGTCGTCGCGTTCTGCAGCTTTCAGTTCTGGACGCAGTTCACACGAGTTGATCTCGCTCCTGCGGAATTGACGCAATTGAAAGTCAAGATCCTGGAATACGCACTCAAGGCTGCGCGGCAGGTCTAGTCCGCGAGGGGTCTGCTCGCAATTTCATAATGCCTGCAGGCTCGGACGGTCTCAAAATGGCACCTGCCCGTCGTTTCTCTTAGAGCGGCTACACTGTCAGATCCCGACCTCGCTCCGTGAGATCAGGAGCCTCTGGAGGCGGCCCATCGGCGAGCCGCCTCCACACTCAGATCTCAACTTGCTCGGGCGATCGCAAGTGCATCGTCGACATCGACGCCAGCTCGGGTGCAGTGCTTGCCCGGCGGCACGACGCTCTGAGGCGATGGTCGCGCCGGTGCGATGCCCTCGGACATACTCCATCACCTGATCCACTTCCGGTGATTCCGGAGGCTGTGAGAATGTGGTGTGACGCAGCACATCGAACCTGGTGGATTTCGGTCATGAAACGCGAGACACCCTGAACAGGATCACGGGGGTTTTGAACTTGCTTGCGATATTAGCAAATGTCACAAGCTAAGAATCCTAGCACCGGAGCTCTCCGGCACACCGCAATGGGGCAAGGCGTGAGTGCAAGCATGTCTGGGAACAGCTTTGGCGAGGTTGCATGCTAACACATCGACCGAATGCTCCGCTGACGGAACAAATGTTTGGCCAATCCGTATCTTCGACCTCTCTTGTCTCTGCAAAAAACAAAGACTGAGCTCCCGGCCTTTGTTCGCGCGCGCTCTGAAAGCGGTAGTGCTTGCTATAGCGGCGCTCCTGTTGACAGAGTTGCCCGTGGAGGCGCGCAATAGCGGCACTACCCATCTTCTTGCGGTTGGTATCTGTCCTCCCTGGAAGGATGATGGACCCGAACCCTGCATCAACAGTGTCGAAGCAGTCAGTCGCGCACTGCAGGAGCGCCTCGACATCGATGACGTAACGTCAGTCGGCTGGTCAATGCGAAGGCAACTGCGAAAGGGTTTGTCGATAGCCTCAGGAATTATAAGCGCCTAGGACCGTCTGACCGGCTGGTGATTTTCCTTAACCTGCATGCAGGGCCCATCTTCCTTAACCTGCATGCAGGGCCCATCAGTTCTCATACCGCAGCCAATCCGAGTGATGTCGTGTTCGTACTATGGACGGACGAAAAGCCTGTAGCGGCGCCATTTGCGGTGGCTAAGGGCGACTGGATGATGGCGACCCGTTTTGCAGACCTCGTCCATGCAATCCCAGCCGGTGAAGTTATCGTCATCCTTGATACCTGCGAGGCCGGTGCAGTTTCGCCGCTGTTCATCGACGAAAATCCTCATGATGACGAACGCCGGCCAGAAAGCGTGATCACCTCGTCCGGCGCAGGGCAGTTTGCCAACTTTGCGGCCGACCATTAAATTCAGCGGCGGAAGGAATTAGCCCGCTTTCTTGTGCCCCCGAAGACGCGACGTTCCCCCACCGAGTGCAGCAGCTGCCGTAAACCGGAATACGAACGGCCGAAGCTTGCCTCGGATCTCCGGCACGGGCCAATCCTTGCATGAATGAAAGATGCGCAACTCAGCAAAGTAGCAGTCGTGGTCCTCCGTACTTCAAATATCCATGAGGGTATCCGCCGGCTGCCAGCCGCTCCCCTCTATAACCTCCACGAATACCCCGCAAAAATTTTCGACTTTGACATAACGCCCCCTGCCTCCCAGCCTCGGGGTCCAGTGGGAGAACCTTTAGAAAATGAACCGGAACATAGTTTCGTCGGCGTCGGTTGTCGTGGCGTTCATGGTGGGCGGTGCGGCTGCGGCCCAGGCTCAGGAGAGCGTGCTTCAGATTAGTTCTGGCGGCACCGACATTGCGACGCTCGATGCACATCGCGCGAGCGCGACCACGGACAAGTCGCTGATCGGCTGGATGTACAACGGCCTCGTCCGCTTTCCTCCGGGAAGCGCCGATCCGAAGGATCTCGAGCCTGATCTCGCGGAGCGCTGGGAAACCTCGGCCGACGGCAAAACCTGGACTTTCTATCTGCGCAAGGGCGTGAAGTTCCACGGCGCGTATGGCGAGCTCACGGCTGACGACGTGGTCTATTCGCTCAAGCGCGCTGGCGACGAGAGCCGTTCCACGTTCGCTGCGAATTTTTCGGGCATTGAGGATGTGGCGAAGGTCGACGATTACACCGTCCGCGTCACCCTGAAATATCCGGATGCGAGCTTCCTTGGCCGCGTGTCCAACTATCACGCCGGCAACATCGTCAGCAAAAAGGCCGCGGAAGACCTCGGCGCGAAATTCGCTGCGAACCCGGTCGGCACCGGCCCGTTCAAGTTCGCCGAGCACGTCACGCAGCAGCATGTGAAGCTCGTCGCCCACAAGGATTATTTCCGCGGCGCGCCGAAGATCGACACCATCATGTACCGCATGATCCCGTCCGATAGCGCCCGCGAACTAGCCTTCGCGTCGGGCGAACTCGACGTAATGTACGGCAAGCGCGAGCAGCGCTGGGTCGATACCGCGCGCAAGCGCGGCAACATGATCATCGACATCTTCCGGCCGGGCGAGTTCCGCACTCTCCATCTCAACCGCTCCATCGCGCCGCTCGACGACATCCGTGTCCGCCAAGCCATCGCCCATGCGGTGAAGGTCGACGACATCGTTCGTTATGTGGGCAAGGATGTCGGGCCGAAAGGCTGCTCCGTCGTGCCCCCGGGCTATCTCGGTGAGGATTGCTCGGCCGGGGCCTACGATTACGATACGGAGAAGGCCAAGAAGCTCCTGGCGGAAGCTGGACACGGGGAAGGGCTCGTGCTGAAAGCCACCGTTTCCAACATTTCGGCTCAGCTGCCGATCATGGAGATCGTGCAATCCCAGCTCGCCAAAGTCGGCATCAAGCTCGACATGAATGTCGTCGACCACCCGACCTATCAGACCCAGAGTCGCAAGAACGCCAGCGCAATCGTATTCTACGGCGCCGCCCGCTTTCCCATCGCGGACGCCTATCTGACAGAGTTCTACCACTCGGACGCGATCGTCGGAAAACCCACCGCGATCACCAATTTCTCCCATTGCGCCGTGGCAGACAAGGAGATCGACGCCGCCCGTCTCGAAGGCAACCCGGAGAAGCAGCTTGCTCTATGGAAAGAGGCGCAGCGCAAGATCCACGAGGACGTCTGCTCCCTTCCTCTGTTCGATCTGCAGCAGGTCTGGGGTCACAGCAACCGCGTGGATTTCGGCTATGAGTTGAAGGGAGCGATGAACCTCGCTCCGCCAATCACCGAAAAGACCACCGTCAAGCCTCGCTAAGCAACTCGCGGGAGATGCGCTCCGCCGTGGAGCGCGTCTCCTGCACGAAGGCCTCGACAAGGCTCGCATTGCGGATGTCGTATGCGCGGCAGAGTTGAAAATCGAACGGCACCAGTGGCTCGAAGCGCCGCACCGCTACGCGCCCCTGCAGGCCGCTGATGAAGAGCGGATGGACCAACGAAACGCCTAGGCCCGCGGCCACGAACTCGCACAGAGTGGGCGAGGTGGTGGCGTCGAGAACGAAGTTCACCCGGACCCGGTAGGATTCGAAAACCGTGGCGATCTGCCGGCCGGTATAACTTTCCGGATCGAACGAGATGAACGGTACCCCGTCCAGATCATTGGGTTCGATCAGGCTGCGTGCAGTCAGGGGATGGTCGAGCGGCATGATGCAGACGAGCGGTTGCTGCATCAGCGACTCGGTCGCGATATAGGGATTGTCGATCCGCGAGCTGATCAGCCCGACATCGAGTTTTCGCGTTACCAGCCAATCCGCAATCCATTGCGAGCTTCGCGATTGGATGGAGCAATAGACATTCGGATGCGTGCGCAGGAAGCCGGTCGTCGCCTGTTGGATGAAGGCGCCCGACAGGGCGGGCATGACACCGACCAACAGCCGCCCCTGTTCCTCCCGGCGAATGGCCGCGACCGCGGTCTCGACCTGACGCACGCCGGCGAAAATGCGGTCGACTTCCTCATAGAGGCGCATGCCGCGCACGGTCGGGGCCAGCCGGCCTTTCAACCGGTCGAACAGCTCGAGACCGGTGTCCTCTTCGAGATGGGCGATCAGCTTGCTCACCGCGGGCTGTGAAATGTTGAGCATTTCCGCCGCTCTGCTGACCGTGCCGTTCTCGACCACGGCCTTGAACGCCTCGATTTGGCGCAGGTTGAGCGGGCGACGCATTCCATAACCTTCCTGAATAGGGTGGCGATAATTACGACTTTGACGAAATGGACTCTGTCTTCGTACCGTCATGTTCTGCAAGAGGAAAATCCATGCAGTCAGATGCAATCGTCATTGGGGCCGGAACGGTCGGCGCCGCAGTCGCCTATGGGCTGGCGCGTCGGGGCTTAAGCGTGCTCGTTCTCGACGGCGACGATGGCGATTATCGCGCGGCGCGCGCGAATTTCGGTCTCGTCTGGCTGCAGGGCAAGGGCATGAACATGCCGGCCTACCAGCAATTGACGCGGCGCAGCGTCGATCTCTGGCCGGAATTCGACGCGGAGCTGTCTGCGCTCACCGGCATCGATCTTCAATATGAGCACGATGGCGGTCTCGCCTTCTGTTTTGGCGAGGACGGCTTCGAGCAGCGTCGCCTGCATCTCCAGCGTCTGCACAATCAGCTCGGCAGCGAGGATCCCGATCACGAGATGCTCGACCGCGGCACGCTCGAAAAACTCGCACCGAAGGTGCGGTTTGGCGCGGATGTCAGCGGTGCGAGTTTCGGGCGGCGCGACGGTCACGCCAATCCTCTCAAGCTCCTCGCGGCTCTGCATGCGGGCATCCTGCGGCACGGGGGCGTGCTGCGTAGCCACAGCGCCGTGGACAAGATCGTGCCCGGCACGCAAGGGTTCACGATCGAGATCCAGGGGGGTGATCGTTTCTCCGCAACGCGCCTGGTCATCGCGGCCGGGCTCGGATCGGCGACGCTGGCGGAGCAGGTCGGCCTCCATGTGCCGCTGCGCCCCCAGCGCGGCCAGGTGCTCGTCACCGAACGCGTCGACCCGCTGCTGCCGCTGCCGGCGAGCGGTCTTCGCCAGACCCGCGAAGGCACGCTGATGATCGGCGCCACGCAGGAAGAAACCGGCTTCAACACCACGACCACGAGCGAGGCCGCCGCGCATTTGGGTCACAAGACCGTACGACTGGTTCCAGCGCTCGCCGAGCTGACCTTGGTGCGCCATTGGGCGGGTTTGCGCGTCATGACGCCCGACAGCTACCCGGTCTATGTGCAGTCGCCGACCTATCCCGGCGCTTTCGTCACCCTGTGCCATTCGGGCGTCACGCTCGCCTCCACCCACGCGACCGTCATCCCCGATGCGATCATCGCCGGCCGCCTGCCCTCCATTCTCGATCCTTTCCACCATAGGCGCTTCGATGTTCCGAAAGCTGCATGAGCCCGAAGGGGCCATAACCGTTTATGTCGACGGCATCGCCGCATCGGCGGAGCCCGGCGAGAGCATCGCCGCCGTGCTGCTGCGCGCGGCGCCGCATTGGTCGCGCACCACGCCCGTCACCCAAAGCAAGCGGGCGCCCTATTGCATGATGGGCGTCTGCTTCGAGTGCCTCGCCATCGTCGATGGCATCGCCTCCGTCCAGACCTGCCTCACTCTGGTGCGCGACGGCATGCGCATCGAGCGCCAACACGGAAAGCGGAGCCTGAGCGCATGACAAGCGTCGATCTTCTCATTGTCGGCGCCGGTCCGGCCGGCATGGCGGCGGCCGTTCAGGCGCGCCGGTTCGGCCTCGATGTGCTCGTCGTCGATGATCAGCCGGCACCCGGCGGCCAGATCTGGCGGTCGGTCGAAACGGTCGCCGCAGCTCCGCGCGGCAAAATTCTCGGCCAGGCCTACCAGGCCGGAAAGCCCCTCGCGGACGCCTTTCGCGCCAGCGGCGTGCGCTATCAGCCCGGCACTCAATTGTGGCAGATCGAACCGGGATTTCGCGCTTTCGTCACCCGCGACCGGCAGGCCTCCACGATCGAGGCCAGAAGCGTGATCCTGGCGACCGGTGCGCAGGAACGGCCCGTTCCTTTCGCGGGCTGGACGCTGCCGGGCGTTCTGACTGTCGGGGCGGCGCAGATTCTGCTCAAGAGTTCAGGCCAGATCCCGGAAAAGCCGGTCTGGATCGCGGGCAGCGGCCCGCTGCCGCTGCTCTATCTGGTCCAGCTCTTGCGCGCCGGCGGCAAGATCGCGGGGTATCTTGACACGACGCCGCCCGGACGTCGCCGCGCGGCGCTGCCTCATCTGGCCAAGGCGCTCGGCGCGGCCGGCGATCTCATCAAGGGCCTGGCCTGGATGGGGATGCTCCGCAAGGCTCGCGTGCCCATCGTCAGGCATGTGGCCGATATCGAGGCGATCGGCTCCGAGCGGATCGAGTCGCTGATGTACCGCACCCGAACCGGACAGGAAAAGACCGTCCCGGCGGACGTGCTTCTCGTTCATGAGGGCGTCATCCCGAGCATTCACGGGGCGCTGGCGCTCGGCTGCGCGGTGGCCTGGCGCGATGATCAGGATTGCTACGCGCCGGTTCTCGATCCGTGGGGCGAAAGCTCGCAAGCGGGGATTTTTGTGGCGGGCGACGGCGCCGGCATCGCGGGCGCTCAGGCCGCAAGCCTGCGCGGCGAGCTCGCTGCGCTTCGCGTCGCCGTGACGCTTGGGCGCGCGAGCGAGCAGGCGGCGGCGGAGGCGGCAAAGCCGATCCGCCGGAAACTGGATCGCCAACTTGCCTTGCGCCCGTTTCTCGATGCCCTGTTCAAGCCCCGTCCGGAAATCTTCGCCCCCAGCGACGCAACTATCGTGTGCCGTTGCGAGGAGGTCACCGCTGGCGATATCCGTGCAATGGCCGATGTCGGCCGTCCCGGGCCGAACCAGGTCAAGGCCTTCACCCGCGCCGGCATGGGCCCCTGTCAGGGGCGTCAATGCGGCTACACGGTGACGCAAATTCTCGCGGCCGCGGAAGGCCGGACGGCGCAGGAGGTCGGCTTCTACCGGATCCGCCCGCCGCTCAAGCCCGTCACCCTGGGTGAACTCGCCTCTCTCGATCGGCGGGAGAAAGTTTCGTGAGCCGCTCGGCTTTCGATACCGCGGTGATCGGCGGCGGTCTGCATGGATTGTCGGCAGCGCTGCATCTGGCGCGCGCCGGGCGGCGGGTCGTCCTCGTCGAGCAGAACTGGGTCGGCCGTCATGCCTCCGGCGCGACGGCGGCCGGCGTGCGCACGCTGGGCCGCGATCTGGCGGAAGTGCCGATCTCGCTCGAATCGATGGAGATGTGGCACCGGATCGAGGCGATCGTCGGAGACCATTGCGGGTTCCATTCCTACGGCCAGCTCCGGGTCGCGGAATTCACCGCCCATCTTCCGTCTTTGGAGAAGCGCCTCGAGACCATGCACCAGCAGGGCTATGGACACGAGGAGATCATCGATCGTGCGGAACTCCTGAAGTTGGTTCCGGCGATCGCGCCCCATTGCGTCGGTGCGCTGATCGCGCGGCGGGATGGCGCGGCCGATCCCCATCGCGCCTTGCGCGCGTTTCGACGCAGCTGCGAGGGTGCCGGCGTGGTGATCCATGAGGGCTGCGGCGTTACGGCCATTGATCGGCGGGGATCGGACTGGCACATCCGCGCCGGTGAGCAGGAAATCACAGTGCCGGTGATTGTGAATGCGGCCGGCGCCTGGGCCGCCCGCCTCGCCGCCTTGGTGGGCGACGACATTCCGCTCGGCCTCAAGGCCTCGATGATGATCGTGACTGAGCGCCTGGCGCCCCTTTTGAAGCCCGTCGTCAGCGTGGTCGGCCGGTCTTTGTCCTTCAAGCAATCCGACCAGGGCACGCTCGTGATCGGCGGCGGCCTGCAAGGCAGGGCCGATATCGACGCGCAGAAGAGCGCGGTCGATTTCACCGAACTCGCCAAGGGCGCGCGGGCGGCGACCGATCTCTTTCCGAGCGTCAAGGACGTGCGGATCACGCGCAGCTGGGCCGGCATCGAGGCCAAGACGAAAGACCTTCTTCCCGTGATCGGTCCCTCGCCCAACGCGTCCGGCGTTTTCCACGCCTTCGGGTTCTCGGGACACGGTTTTCAGCTCGTTCCCGTCGTCGGATCGATCATCGCCGATCTCGTCGTCAGCGGCAAAACCCAACGCCACATCAGCCCCTTCTCGGCCGAACGGCTCATGACCACGCGAGCGGCAGCATGATCAGATACGCCATCAAACGTCTCCTTTTGGCGATCCCCACTTTGTTCGTCATGCTCACGGCGATCTTCGTGCTGGTGCGCCTGGTGCCGGGCGATGCCGCCGCCGTCATTCTCGGCGATCAGGCGAGCGAAGCCTCGTTGCGGGCGTTGCGGACGACGCTCGGGCTCGATCAGCCGGTCTACATGCAATATCTGAGCTTCATCGGCGATGTTCTGACCGGCGATCTCGGTCGGTCGCTGAGCAGCGGCCGTTCGGTCGGGCAGGAGGTGCTGCTCGTACTGCCCTACACGATTGAGCTGACGCTGGCGGCGATCGTGATCGGCGTCGCGCTCGGCCTGCCGCTCGGGATCGCGACCGCTGTGCGCCGCAACGGTTGGGTCGATTATGCCGGCCGGCTGATCTCCCTTGTCGGGCTCTCGTTTCCCGCCTTCGTCTCCGGCATTCTTCTCTTGATCGTCTTCGCGATCCAGCTCGGCTGGTTCCCGGTGCTGAATTCCGGCAGTTCGGGCGATCCGATCGAGCGTCTGCGCAATCTCGCCCTGCCGGCCTTCAATCTCGGCATCATTATGATGGCCTATGTGGTGCGCGTGACGCGCTCCTCCATGCTGGGCGTGCTGGGCGAGGACTACATCCGTACGGCGCGGGCCAAAGGCGTCCGCCCGGGCCGGCTCGTCATCCGTCACGCGCTGCGCAACGGGTTGATCCCGATCATCACCGTGGTCGGTCTCTATTTCGGGACGCTGATCGGCAATTCGGTGCTCACCGAAATCATCTTCAACCGTCCGGGCCTCGGCAAGTTGATTCTCGGCGCGCTGAATGCTCGCGACTACACGCTGCTCCAGGGACTGATGATCATCTTCGCAATCTGCGTCATCGCAGTGAACACGTTGACCGATCTGGCCTATGGGCTCGTCGATCCAAGGGTGAAGTACAAGTAATGGGTGCCGCAGTTTCCTCATCTCCCGCACGGCCGGGCGGCCTGTGGTTGGCGTTCTCCAAGAACCGCCTGTCCTGGGTCGGGCTTGCGCTTCTCGCGATCATCATCATCGTGGCGATCTTCGCTCCCTTGATCGCGCCCTACGATCCGCTGGAGCAGAACATCGTCGCACGGCTCGAGCCGCCATCGGCGGAGTTCCTGCTCGGCACCGACAGCTATGGCCGGGATGTCCTCTCCCGCCTGATCTACGGCACGCGGATTTCGCTCACCGTCGGCTTCATCGCGATCCTGATCGCGATGACCATCGGCTCCATGATCGGCATCCTCGCCGGCTATGTGGGCGGCGTCTTCGACCAGATCGTGATGGGCCTGCTCGACGTGATGCTATCCTTTCCGACTCTTCTGTTGGGATTGATGATCGCCGCCATGCTCGGCGCGAGCCTCGAGAACCTGATCATCGCCATCGCAATCACCGAGATCGCCCCCTTCGCCCGCATCGCCCGCGCGCCGACGATTTCCCTGAAGCAGCGCGACTTTGTCGAGGCCGGCCGGGCGCTCGGTTTCGGGCCGGTGCGCATCATGGGCGTTCACATCCTCCCCAACATGATCTCCGACGTGGTGGTCATGAGCTCGCTCTGGATGGCCTCCGCGATACGCACCGAAGCCTCGCTCTCCTTCATCGGTCTCGGCGTGCCGCCGCCGACCCCGACCTGGGGCAGCATGATCCGCGAGGGATTCGAGAACATCCTGGATGCCTGGTGGCTCGCCGTCTTCCCGAGCCTGGCCATCCTCCTCACCGTGCTCGCTCTCAATCTCTTGGGCGATGCCCTGCGCGATGCGATCGATCCCAAGCTACGGGCCGAGTAAGCCGATATGCAGCAAAACCAAGAGACCGCCCTCGATATCCGCGGCCTGCGCACCGAGTTCAAGGTCGGCGGCCGCTGGTATCCGGCCGTTCGCGATCTGTCGCTTGACGTGGCCGAGAACGAGACGCTCGCCATCGTCGGCGAATCCGGCAGCGGCAAGAGCGTCACCGCTCTGTCCATCCTGCGTCTTCTGCCGCAGGCGGGTGCGCGCATCGGCGCAGGCGAAGTTCTGTTCGAGGGGCGGGATCTGACGAAGCTTTCCGAACGCGAGATGAGCAGCGTGCGCGGCAATTCCATCGCGATGATTTTCCAGGAGCCGATGACCTCGCTCAATCCGACGATGACCGTCGGCGAACAGATCGCGGAAGCCATCACGATCCATCGCGGAGCCTCGCAGGCAGATGCGATGGCCGAGGCGCTTCGCCTTCTCAAGGAGGTCAAAATCCCCTCCGCCGATAGCCGCCTGCACGATTATCCGCACCAGTTCTCCGGCGGCATGCGCCAGCGCGTGATGATCGCCATGGCGCTCGCCTGCCGTCCGAAAGTTCTGCTGGCCGATGAGCCGACGACCGCCCTTGACGTGACCATTCAGGCCCAGGTGCTGATGCAGCTCGACGAGCTGAAGGAGGCCTATGGCATGTCGGTCGTGTTCATCACGCATAATCTTGGCGTCGTGGCCCAGATCGCCGACCGGGTGGCGGTAATGTATGCGGGCGAAGTCGTCGAACTCGCCACCGTCGATGCGCTGTTCGCCAATCCGGCCCATCCCTATACCGTCGCCCTTCTGCGCACCATGCCGCGCGCCGACCGGGCGACGGAGAGCCTGGAGCCGATCCCGGGCAGCGTGCCGCCGGTGACCGCCATGCCGGAGGGTTGCGCCTACGCTTCCCGTTGCCCGCTCAAGCAGCCGAGCTGCGAGGATAAGCGGCCGGAGCTTCTGCCCTTCGACGGTCCCGGACATCAGGTGCGTTGTCCCGTCCGCCTCGAACAGACGAGAGGGTGATTCCCATGACAGCTGGAAACGGGGCCCTCGAGGTCCGCAACCTCGCGAAGCATTTCACCATCGGCGGCGGATTGTTCGGTCCCGAGAAGAAGCTCGTCCGCGCCGTCAATGACGTGTCGTTCACGGTGCCCAAGGGGACGTCGCTCGGTCTTGTGGGCGAATCCGGATGTGGCAAATCGACGGTGGCGCGCTCACTGCTGCGCCTGATCGAGCCCGATGCCGGATCGGTCGTCTTCGACGGCATCGACGTGCGGGCGGCCAAGGGCGCTGCGTTGCGCCAGCTGCGGCGCCGGATGCAGATCGTCTTCCAGGATCCGTATTCGTCTCTCAATCCGCGCCGCACCATCCAGCAGGCGCTGGAGGAACCCTTGCGCGTGCACCGGCTCGGCACGGCCAGGGAGATCGCCGAGAAGATCGAAACCGCGATCACGGAGGTCGGGCTGCCGAAGCAGGCGCTCGATCGCTACCCGCACGAATTCTCCGGCGGCCAGCGCCAGCGCATCGGGATCGCCCGCGCCCTCGTGCTCGATCCGGAGCTGATCGTCGCCGACGAGCCCGTCTCGGCGCTCGACGTTTCCGTTCAGGCGCAGATCTTGCGGGTGCTCGAACGCCTTCGCGACAAGCGCGGCCTCTCCTTCCTGTTCGTGTCGCACGATCTCGGCGTGGTTCGGCATTTCTGCGAGCGGGTCTGCGTGATGTATCTCGGACGCATCGTCGAGCAGGGCGTGACGGCCGAGGTGTTCGACCGGCCGCTCCATCCCTATACCAAGCTACTGCGGGACAGTTCTCCGGTGCCGGACCCGACCGCGCGGCTGACCCTGACCAAGATCATGGGAGAGGTTCCGTCCGCCGCCAATCCGCCGCCGGGCTGCACCTTCCACCCCCGCTGCGTCCGGGCGGCCGGCCCTTGCATGACGGATATTCCGGCGTTGAACGAACATGACCGCGGCCGCCAGGCGGCCTGTTATCACCCCGAGACCTGGCCCGGCCTGCAGGCTGTTGCGGCCGCCGGCTGACCACTTCCTAATCCAAGCCAACCGGCGGGCCAAACCCAGCTCGCCGTCATAATCTTCACGGAGAAAAACGATGCGTGTCGCCATCGCCGGCGCCGGAGGAATCGCCTTCGCCGCCGCCGCCTTTCTGATTGAGAACGGCCATGATCCGATTCTCTGGTCGCCTTCGGGGAAGCGCACGACCGAACTTGCCGCCGGGCAGCCGCTGACAGCGACGGGCGCCGTCTCCGGCACCTATCATCCGCGCGTGGCGTCCTCCGCGGCTGAACTCGTGCAGGGTTCCGACGTCATCCTGATCGCCCTTCCCGCCTATGGTCACCGGGCGGTGATGGATGCGGTCGCGCCGCACGTGACTGACGGTCAGGTCGTCATCATCAGCTCTCACGCCTCCTTCTGCGCGCTCTATCTTTCGAAGAAATTTGCGGAGAGGGGCGTCAAGGCTCCCATCGTCGCCTGGGGAACGACAGTTACCACAGGGCGTCAGAAGAGCTTGACCGAAGTTCATATCTCCACCGTGCGGGGTAAAATTGATATGGCGACCGTGCCACTCGCGGCAAGCGAGCAGGGACTCGCAATGTGCCAGGCGCTGTTCGGCGACCGTTTTGTTCAGAAGGACGATCTGCTCGCCATCGCGCTCAGCAACCTCAATCCGCAGAACCATATGGGCATTGCCTTGTGCAACCTGACCCGCATGGAGCGCGGCGAGGCCTGGGGGCAGCACCAGAACGTCACGGATGCGGTCGGCCGTCTGTTCGAGGCCCTCGACGCCGAGCGCCTGCGCATCGCCGAGACCTTCGATTTGTCGGTGCGCACCGTGCGCGAGCATTATCACTTCTCCTACGGCGTCCCGATGGGGCCTGTCGGTGAAATGGCGCTGAAATTGCATGAGCGCGGCGGCGGACCCATGGGGCCGACCACCCTCGATACCCGCTACGTAACGGAAGACGCGCCGTTCGGCCTCCTGCCGACGGTGCTGCTTGGAAAATTGACCGATGCTCCCGCCAGGCTCCACGAAGCGGGGCTCGACATCTTCTCGGCGCTCTATGGCCGTGATTTCCGGCAGGAGAACGATCTCCTGCCGGAGCTCGGACTCGAAGCCCTGTCGAAGTCGGACATGCAGCGTCTTGCCCGGGAAGGCTGGAGCAGCCGGAGCGACTTGCGCTGAGCGGCGAAGGCGGGTCTCAACCGCCCGAAAACGAAAGATCAGCGGCATTCATTTCGGAACCGAACGCGCTCATCGGCCTCGCCCCGGGGTCTAATATGACAATACGTCGGTCCTTTCCGAAAATTGTTATGCTAAACCAACTGAAAGACCAGGAGACCTGACAATCACCATCGCCTGCGTCCGGAGAGCACGTTTGCAAGTCCCGGTGGTTTCAGGTCCCCGCAACCAGCTTTAATTGTCGTGCATCAAAAGCCGGATCCGAAAGGGTCCGGCTTTTTGCGTTCGCGCCGGCCCACCGGCGTCGGTCCTGATCAAACAGTTGCGAGCGTCGGGGGTTTCTTGCTGCTGTCGGCGTTCCGGAGATCCAGCCGAACACAGCACAAGATGCGGACGAGGTCCCCGCTCAAGACGGCATCCAGTCCACCGCCAGCACCGACCCGCGGCGTCAGGGTGATGTCGGCGATCAGCGAGCGGATCAGCTCCATGGCTTGCTCTCGTGATCATCCTCGAGCAGGAGCTCAAGTTCCGCAACCTTGCGCCGATAGACGGCGGCCAGGTTCGGATGGACACCTTGGGGCGCAAAGCTGAAGGTCCGGTGTTTTTCATACAGGAAACAACTTCCGCTTCTGGCACAGCTGGGACGTGGCGCCTTGGTCAGCTTGCGAGCTCAAAGCGGAAGTTCACTTAGAGCAGGGGACTTCCTAGCACCCATTTGACGGTCGGGCTGAAAACAAGCTCACGACCTTAAGGCGACCATCGATCCATCTCACAGCTTCCTGTCAAAGCGTTTGCGTTTGCCTTTGCGCTTGCGCGCGGAGGGGGCTCGGTCAGAATAACGAGGCTTGAGGAAACGTTGAGGCGAAGGAGGGATCAGATGGCTGCGACCTATAGCGACTTGGATGGCAAAGTGGTGCTCATCACGGGTGGCGGCTCGGGCATAGGCGAGGCCATCGTCCGCCGCTTCGCCGAGCAGAAATGCAAAGTGGCCTTCATCGACATTGCACGGGACGCATCGGAGAGGCTGACGCGCGAACTGATGGCCCGGGGCCTCAGCGTGCGTTTCGAACATGCCGACCTCACCGACATCACGGCTCTGCGTGCCGCCATTGGCCGGATCCGGGAAACGCTCGGGCCGATCCAGATCCTCGTCAACAACGCCGCCCACGACGAGCGCCACCCGACGCCGGACGTCACTTCCGAGTATTGGGACGATCGTATCGCCGTGAACCTGAAGCATCAGTTCTTCGCCGCGCAGGCTGTCCTGCCCGATATGCAGCGAGCAAATGAGGGGATCATCGTCAATTTCGGATCGTTCTCTTGGATGATCGGGCAGGGAGGCATGGCGGCTTACACGGCTGCCAAATCCGCCGTGCTTGGGCTCACGCGCTCGCTGGCGCGGGATTACGGTCCCTATAATATCCGCGTGAACGCCATTGCGCCGGGTTGGATCATGACGCAGCGCCAGATCGAAAAGTGGCTCACCCCCGAGGGCGAGCAAGAGCTGATGCAGCGCCAGTGCCTCAAACGGAAACTGATGCCGGACGAGATCGCAAAGTTCACGGTCTTCCTGGCGTCCGAGGAGGCCTCAGCCTGCACCAATCAGCAATATGTGGTGGATGGCGGCTGGGTCTGACCCGCACTCATGAAGGCCGATCCCGGGGACCATGCACTCCGGCTCACATGGATGCCAGCAATCCGCCATCCACATAGATTATCTGTCCGTTCACGAAGTCGGAAGCCGCCGAGCTTAAGAATATGGCGGCACCCACGAGCTCGTCGGGTTCGCCCCACCGGCCGGCGGGTGTCCGCGATCGGACCCAGCTGTCGAAGGCGGGGTCCTCCTTCAGGGTCGTATTCAACGGCGTCGCAAAATAACCGGGACCGATCCCGTTTGCCTGAATATTCGAGCCTGCCCATTCGACGCACATGGCTCTGGTCAGCTGCCTGACCGCGCCTTTGGCGGCGACGTAAGGTGCGATGGTCTTCCGGGCAACTTCACTCGCAAGGGAGCAGATGTTGACGATCTTGCCACGGCGGCGTGCCACCATGCCCTTCGCGACTGCCTGCCCGACAAGGAAGACGCCGGTCAGGTTCGTCCGGATGACCTCGTCCCACATGGCCGGATCCATCTCAAGAAGAGGGGCACGGCGCTGGATTCCCGCATTGTTGATGAGGATATCGATCGGGCCGATCTCGCGCTCGATGCGTGCGATCTCGGGGGCGATCTCGTCTGCAAGAGTGCAGTCGAAGCGGGAGCCGTGAACTTGAAGGCCCTGGCAGCGTAGCATCTCGACAGTGCGGTCGATTCTATCCGGATTGCGACCGTTCACCACCACCACGGCGCCTGCCCCCGCAAGGCCTTGAGCAAGCGCCAAGCCGATGCCGGATGTGGCACCTGTTACGAGAGCAGTTCGGCCGGTCAGATCGAAAAGACGAGTCACCATCCAAGACTTTTAAAAAGCAGTAAACTGGGGCCGGAATATTGATTCTAATGCATAATCCCCAAGAGGAAAGGGCTTTACCGCGGCCATTAGAGTTGTAATCTCTCCTCACGAAATGTTCCCAAGACAGGAGCTTCGGTCCCGGCCGAGGCTCCGATGAGGGGGATGCATGGCGCTGCTGGAGCTTCAAGGTATTGCCAAGCACTTCGGTGCTATCGAAGCATTGAAAGGCGTCGATCTCTCCATCCAGGCCGGAGAGGTGGTCGGCCTGATGGGCGACAACGGCGCCGGCAAATCCACTCTTGTGCGAGTTATCGCGGGGAATTTCCGGCCATCCGAGGGCGAGATCCGGATCGAGGGTCAGACAAAGCACTTCCACAAACCTGTCGATGCGCGGGCGGAAGGAATCGAGGTGGTCTATCAAGACCTCGCTCTGTGCGACAATCTCACGGCTGCCGCCAACGTTTTTCTCGGCCGCGAGATGAAGCGTCGGATTGGCCCGATCAAGATACTCGACTATGCGGCCATGTACGCCCGGGTCGCCGAGCTCTTTAGTGAACTCAAGTCGGAGACGCGCCCTCGCGACCTCGTCAGGCAGATGTCGGGAGGTCAGCGTCAGGCCGTCGCCATCGCGCGCACCCGCCTCTCCGACGCACGCATCGTACTCATGGACGAGCCGACGGCCGCGATCAGCGTGCGACAGGTTGCGGAAGTCCTCGGTCTCATCCGGCGGCTGAGGGACAAGGGCATTGCCGTTGTGCTGATCAGCCATCGCATGCCGGATGTGTTCGCGGTCTCCGATCGCGTCGTAGTCATGCGCCGCGGCACGAAGGTCGCCGACAAATCTGTCAATCAGACCTCCCCTGAAGAGGTCACCGGCCTGATCACGGGAGCCATTCACACTGCGTAACTGACCGAGGGCCCATGACGACGAACTTACCGACCCGTCCGTTCCAGAGCAGCGTCGCGATTGAGGATATCACGGGCCTCAAGGAACGCAGCCTCGGCCAAAGGTTGCTGGCAAGCCAGCCCTTCTGGGTCACGATCGCGCTCATCATCATGTGCGCGGTGATGACGTGGGATCAACCGGATGCCTTTGCCTCGGCGGACAATTTCTACAATATCACCCGCAACTTCGCCTTCATCGGCATCATGGCGGTCGGTATGACCGCGGTGATCCTCACCGGTGGCATCGACCTCTCGGTGGGATCCCTGATGGGCCTCGTCGGCGTGGTCTGCGGACTTGTCCTGCAAGCCGGGTATCATTGGGCAGCTGCCGTTCTGGCAGGACTTTTCGCCGGTGGGGCTGCGGGCGCGGTCAACGGCCTGTTGATCGCCTATGTGGGCCTCCCGGCCTTCGTCGTAACGCTCGGCATGCTCTCGGTGGCTCGCTCGCTTGCAATCGTCCTGTCCGAAAACAAAATGATCTACGAATTCGGGCCCTGGGGCGACACATTCAACGCCCTCGGGGGAGGCTCGGTCCTCGGCATCGCCAACCCCGTCTGGACGCTGCTGGTCCTTGCTCTCGTTTTCGGCTTCGTTTTCAACGCCACCGCTTGGGGCAACTATCTCTATGCGATCGGCAGCAACGAGAACGCCGCCCGCCTCACCGGCGTTCCAGTCCGACGGATCAAGTTGCAGGCCTATATCGTCTCCGGCCTGACGGCGGCGCTCGCATCCGTCCTGATCGTTGGGTGGCAGGGCTCGGCCATCAATGCCCTCGGGCAGGGTTACGAATTGCGCGTCATCGCCTCGACAGTGATCGGCGGCGCGGACCTTATGGGTGGCCAGGGAAGCGCGTACGGCGCCGTCGTCGGCGCGGCGCTGATCGAAGTGATCCGCAACTCCCTTCTCATGGCGGGCGTCGATTCCAACTGGCAAGGCGCCTTCGTCGGCCTCTTCATCGTGTTGGCGGTTCTGCTCCAGCGGATCCGCGGCAAACGTTCGGCTTAAGAGATGCCGGGCGTCTATAACCAGCAGGAGGAACAACCAATGAGAGCTCTAACCCTAGGTGTCGCTACTGCGGCGCTGCTTGTGATGAGTGCCGGCGCCCAGGCGCAGGGCAAGAAATACACCTTCGCGCTTGTGCCAAAGAACATGAATAACCCGTTCTTCGATCAGGCTCGCGACGGCTGCAAGAAGGCCGAGAAGGAATCGAGTGGCTCGATCGAATGCCTCTATATCGGCCCTGGCGAGCATGGCGGCGGCGACGAGCAGGTCCAGGTCGTGAACGATCTGATCGCAAAGAAGGTCGACGGCATCGCCGTGTCACCCTCCAACTCGGCTGCCATGGCAAGAGCGCTCGAGGGCGCAAAGAAGGCTGGCATCCCGGTGCTGACCTGGGACTCGGATCTCCTCGAAAAGGACAAAGCCCTGCGCACTGCCTATGTCGGCACCTACAACTACGACATCGGCGTGAATCTGGCGAAGCTAGCCATGCCGCTGAAGCCGCAAGGCGGGACGATCTGCATCCAATCCGGTGGCGCCGCGGCGTCAAACCACAACGAGCGCATGCAAGGCATTCGGGACACCCTTTCGGGCGCGAAGTCGGCCGCGGCTCCAGGCACCCGGCTGGCAGGTCAAAACGGCTGGCGTGAGATAGACGGTTGCCCCCTCTACACCGACGACGATTTTCCGCGTGCGGTCCAACAGATGGAGGATATCCTCGGCAAGAACCCGCAGCTCGATGCGTTCATTCCGACCGGCGGCTTCCCGCAATTCATCCCGCAAGCTTATCGCAGAGTCGCCGAAAAGCATAAGGCTCGGATCGACAACGGCTCGCTCGCGCTCATCGTCGCCGACACCCTCCCGGTGCAGATGGACCTCATGAAGGCGGGCCTTTCGAGGGGGCAGGTCGGTCAGCGTCCGTTCGAGATGGGCTACAAGACCATGTTATTCCTCAAGGACATGAAGGACGGCAAGGCGCCGCCCAAGGACCCGACCTATACGGGTCTCGACGTCTGCACGCCTCAGAACGCTGCGACCTGTATTGGTGGCTCTGGCTCCTAGAGCGCTTTCACGTCTGGTGAAATCGCTCTCTTGTTCAGATTTGCCGCGTTTGTCTCCGGCGAAGTGGATCCACTTCGCCGGAGAATGCTCTAGGCAGGTACGGGAGCGTCGGGACGCAGCAACCCTTCTGTCTTGAGGTCCGACCAGAGGGGGCGTGGAATGCGAGCCTTGATGATCTCAGCATTGCGGTACACCTCTTGGGGCGTCTGCGCACCGGGGATGACGGACACGACCGCCGGATGGCCGAGCGGGAAGCGCAGAGCTGCTTCGATCAGCTTCACGCCGTGCACGCCACAGACACGCTCGATGCGCGCGACCCGGTCCAGGATCTCCGGCGGCGCGGGCTCGTAGTTGTAGAAGGCTCCGGGTTTCGGTCCCGTGGCAAGGATGCCGGAATTGTAAGGGCCGCCGAGCACGATTGCGATGTCCCGCTCGCTGCAATACGGCAGAAATGATCCCAGAGCCTCCTGCTCCAGGAGCGTGTAGCGACCGGCAAGCAGGAAAATGTCGAAATCGCCCTCGCGGGCCATCCTCTCGCAGACCTGCCATTCGTTCACGCCAGCCCCGAGCGCAGCAATCACGCCCTGATCGCGCAATGAGGCGAGGGCACGATAGCCGCCGTCCATGAATTCCCGGATACGACGATCGGATGCTTCCTTGGAGCCATGGGTGAACACATCGACGTCATGGCAGAAGAAAATGTCGATGCGGTCGACCCCGATGCGCTCGAACGAATCCTCGATGGAGCGCATCACTCCGTCATAGGAATAGTCAAAGATCTCCTGGCGCGCGGGCGTATCGAAGAACTTCCCGATTCCGGTGCGACTCTCGGGCGGACAGATCCGGAGAAGCCGGCCGACCTTGGTCGATAGGACATAGCTGTCGCGCGACCGGTCGCGAAGGAAATGGTTGAGGCGAGTCTCGGCAAGACCGAGGCCGTAGAGCGGCGCTGTATCGAAGTAACGGCAGCCCGTATCCCACGCTGCCTGCAAGGTGGCTTGCGCCATATCCTCCTCGATTGCCTTGTACAGGTTCCCAAGCGGAGCCGTTCCGAAGCCAAGTTCCGTGAAGGACAAGCTACGACGGGAGCGCGTCGTAAACCGTCGTGGGACTTGAGATTCGGCGCCATTCATGGTCCCGCCGCTCCGTTTGTCTGCGGACGCTAGCGTAGCAGGATTGGACGTCGGCGATAGTCGCGATGGCGACCGAAATCAGGCACAGTGCGTTTCCGTAGTCAACTTGACCGGTGGCCCTGGAGCCGTTGATATTCCGCACCCGAAGCTAGGCGGCCGATGGGCTCGCTTGGCTGGCTCTGCTGCGATTGATTGTCCTGAGCAACGCCCTCCGAACGCTCACCGATCTCGATCCGGCGCGGCCTCAATGCCTCAGGGATCTCTCGGACGGAGCTGGCTCGCAGGAGACTTGAAGTCGAGCATAGGCCGGGCCCGGCGCTTGATCCCCGATGATCTTGCTCGATGCGATTGTTCAGGGTTTGGTTTTTAAGGATCCGGATTGGCATCAGCTTGGGTCGGGCGCGCTCCCGCAATCAATGGCTGATGTCGCAGGAAACAACGGCTCTCGATTGGTCCGGCTTCGGTCGATAACGAGCTATCGGGCACCTTCCAGAGAACGCCGGTGGTCATGGGAGGCGGATTTGGTCGATAAGAAGCAAGCGGATCCCGTCTTCCTCGACTTCGAAGCCTCATCTCTGGGAAAGCACAGCTACCCGATCGAGGTCGGATGGGTGTCTGCTTCCGGGGATGAGGAGAGCCACCTCATCAGGCCCGCTCCGTCGTGGACGGATTGGGCAGCAGATGCCGAGTCTATCCATCGCCTCTCTCGCGATCGCCTCGTGGAGGAGGGCGCCCGGTCGAGGAAGTGGGACGACGCATGATCGCTGTTCTGACCGGCCCCGGACTCTATGCGACCGCACCCTCTTGGGATGGACGCTGGCTCAGTCGATTGCTGCGGGCCGCAGGCCTGCCCCGACATGCGCTACGATTGCAGGGTTCGGACCAGGCCCATCGGGAGGCGACGGTCGAAATACTGCGGGTGGCCAATATCCCGCCAGAGCTCCATGACGGGATCTTTCGGCAGATTTTGGCAAGCGCACGCCGCGTCGATGACGATCGCGGGCCGCCGACGCATCGCGCCCTCGCGGATGCCCGGCGCGAGCAGCGTGTGTGGCACGATGTCCGTCGCATCGCGGAGGAGGCAGCCGCACGATTGCCAAGCAACATAGCATCTTGCGGCGCAGGGGTTGCTCCAATGGTTGGGTCGGGTTTTGATGGCACAAGATGCCCGGGGAGACCGTTTGATCGAGTTGCGGCCGCTAGCATCAGGCGAGAAAGGGAAATCGCATGAATGTTCGCATTACTGACAATGGCGATCCGAACAATGGCGATCCGAATTTCGCCGGGCGACCGGCATGACGGGCAAGGCGACAAAAAAGTCGGACGGTCCGCGCGGCCTTGCCGGCCCCAATGCGGAGAAGTCCCTCTCGTTGGCTCTGCAAGGTGGCGGCGCGCACGGTGCTTTCACCTGGGGCGTCCTCGATCATCTTCTTGAAGACGGGCGACTTTCGATTGAGGCGATTACGGGAACGAGCGCAGGAGCGCTGAATGCCATCGTTCTGCTCGAAGGCTGGGTCGAAGGCGGACCGGAGGGCGCTCGCGCGCAACTGCGCCAGTTCTGGAAGCGGGTCAGTCTGGACGGGGACCTCTCCCCCATTCAGCGCTCGCTCTTCGACAGGTTTCTGGGCTACTGGAACGCCGACGGATCACCGGGCCATTTGTGGCTCGACGCGTGGTCGCGCGTGGCGAGCCCTTACGACTTGAACCCGCTCGATATCAATCCCCTCCGCGACGCCTTGAGCGAGTTGATCGATTTTGAGCGGGTCCACGCGTGTGTGGATACAAAGCTCTTCGTAGCCGCCACGAATGTCTGGTCAGGAAAAATTCGGATCTTCAACGCGCCGGAGCTCACCGTCGATCATGTCCTGGCTTCCACATGCCTGCCGATGCTTTTCAAAGCTGTCGAAATCGATGGCGAGCCGTATTGGGACGGAGGTTATTCGGGAAATCCGGCGCTCTTCCCACTTTTCTACGAGACCCGGGGCGATGACATCCTGCTGGTGCAGATCAATCCACTTGAGCGCCGTTCTACTCCTCGAACGACGCAAGAAATTCAGAACCGTCTTACCGAGATCACCTTCAACTCGAATCTCTTGCACGAACTTAGAGCCATCGAATTCGTCACGCGGCTGATCGACGAGGGCAAGCTTTCGTCCAAGGAATACAAGCGCGTTTTCATGCATCGCCTCCATGGTGGTCCCAAACTGGACGCCTTTGCGGCCTCGTCACGCATGAAGGCCGGTTGGGATTTCTTCAAGGAACTGAGGGATCTTGGCCGCGCCGCTGCGCGAAGCTGGCTGTCGGATCACTACGAGGCCATCGGAACGCACAGCACGCTCGATTTGCCGAATACCTATTCGTGAGTTTCGAGAGGCAGCTCTCGCGTGAACGCACCTTCGTCTATCAGGCTGCGGCAGATTTACCTGTCGGCTGCGCGCCACCGACCCGCCACCGGGATACTCGATTCTGGTCACGCTCGACTTCGGCCGCAACTCAAGCTCAGCGGTTGCGAACAAATCAGAAACAGGAATACTGCCTGATCGAGGAGATCGATTCGCCCGTGTCCGTCAACGCGACCTATCTGGAGAAGCTCAACCCGCAACAGCGCCGGGCGGTCGAGCATGGGACGGAGGGAATGGGACAGGGCAGGGGCCGTCCGCTTCTCGTGATTGCTGGCGCCGGATCGGGCAAGACAAACACTCTGGCCCATCGCGTGGCCCATCTGATGGTCGGTGGCGCCGATCCTCGTCGGATCCTCCTTCTGACGTTTTCACGCCGGGCGGCTGCAGAGATGGCGCGCCGCGTTCAGCGGATTTCATCGCATGTCATGGGACAGGATGCCCGCATGATGACGCACGCCCTGACCTGGGCTGGCACCTTTCACGGCATCGGCGCCAGACTGCTACGGGATTACGCGCTCGGGATCGGACTGGATCCTGCCTTTTCCATCCACGATCGCGAGGACTCGGCCGACCTGATCAATCTCGTTCGCCATGAGCTCGGATTCTCCAAAACGGCGAGCCGGTTCCCGGCGAAAGGAACTTGTCTGTCAATCTACTCCCGCTGCGTCAATGCCGAGATGGCGATTGAAGAGGTACTGAGAACCTCCTTCCCATGGTGTGCAGGATGGGCTGCCGAATTGCGCCAGCTTTTCGCCGCCTATGTTGAAGCCAAGCAACGCCAGAATGTCCTCGATTATGATGACCTCCTGCTCTACTGGGCACAGATGACGGCTGAACCGTCTATCGCGGCAGAACTCGGTGGCCGCTTCGACCACGTGCTTGTCGACGAGTACCAGGACACCAACCGGCTCCAGTCCTCGATCCTTCTGGCTCTGAAACCTGATGGGCATGGCCTCACGGTCGTCGGAGACGACGCCCAGTCGATCTATTCGTTTCGGGCAGCCACGGTCCGAAACATTCTTGATTTTCCCTCGCACTTCTCTCCTCCGTCCGAAATCATCACGCTCGACCAGAATTATCGCTCGAGCCAACCCATCCTGGCCGCCGCCAACGCGGTAATTGAGCTCGCCTCCGAGCGTTTTACAAAGAACCTCTGGAGCGAGAGATCTTCCGCGGAGAAGCCGCAATTGGTAGCGGTTCCGAACGAAGCCGAGCAGGCCCAATATGTGGTCGAATGCGTATTGCAGAATCGAGAGAGCGGCATCGTCCTCAAGCAACAGGCCGTTCTCTTTCGCACCTCGTCCCACAGTGGACCGCTCGAAGTGGAGCTGATCCGTCGGAATATTCCATTCGTCAAATTCGGTGGCCTCAAGTTTCTTGATGCCGCTCATATCAAAGACGTGCTGGCATTGCTGCGGTTCGTCCAGAACCCGCGCGATCGCGTCGCTGGTTTTAGATTGATGCATCTCCTGCCGGGCGTCGGACCGTCTTCGGCACAAAGAGTGCTCGACCTCATGGCCAAGGCGCCTGATCCCGTGACGGCACTGCTGGAAGCTCCTGCGCCACCCCGTGCAGGCGACGATTGGCGATCATTCGTCGAGACCATAGAGCAGCTCCGCGCGGGCATGGTCGGCTGGCCGGCAGAACTTGAACGAGTGCGGACTTGGTATGAGCCTCATCTCGAGCGAATACATGAGGATGCATCTGCCCGCAGAGCCGACCTTGTCCAGCTCGAGCAGATTGCCGGCGGGTATCCCTCGCGGGAACGTTTCCTGACCGAGCTCACTCTCGATCCGCCGGACGCGACGAGCGATCAGGCTGGCGTGCCTCTGCTTGACGAGGACTATCTGATTCTCTCGACCATTCATTCCGCCAAGGGTCAGGAATGGAAGTCGGTCTTTGTCCTGAACGCTGTCGACGGCTGCATCCCGTCAGACCTGGGCACCGGTACCACTGCCGAGATCGAAGAGGAGCGACGGCTGCTCTATGTTGCCATGACGCGGGCCAAGGATAATCTGCACCTGATGGTCCCACAGCGCTTTTTCACGCATCAGCAATCGGCAACCGGCGATCGGCACGTCTACGCCGCCAGAACACGTTTCATTCCCAGCGCGCTCCTGAAATTTTTCGAGAGGGTGTCATGGCCGGTGGCGGCTTCAGACTCTGACGTGACACGCTCGCTGAATAACGACGTTCGTATCGATATCGGGGCCCGGATGCGAGGAATGTGGCGCTGAGGCAAGAGTTACCTGCGGTCACTATAAGCCGCCCTTACGTGACGAGCGGCGGTTCTCCTATTTCCGCAAACTCCGGCACGCAGGCTTCTTCCGAGAGTGCAACATCCGGACAGGATTCGGACCAAACTCTGCTGTTGGGCGCCCCTGTCGATGTGCATCGAAGGTCGGTCAGGTTGCAGGTGGAAGTTGACCATCGGGCGTGTACTTATCGACTGCCTCGGGCAATTCCCGGGAAAGTCGGGCCAGGAGTTCCTCGCGAGACAGCCCCGTCTGTTGCGATAGCGTCGCTAGTACATCCGGTCCGATCGCTTGTTCGAGTTGCTGGGGAGCAACCGCTTGATTAGGGCCCGTATTGACCCAAGAATCGACCACTTCGCGTTGTCCGCTCTGGGTGAACCGCTCCACGAGCTCGCCAAGTCCGCCGCCAAGCAAGTTGCCCACGCTTGTGCCTTCCAGAGCACCACTCAGATTGCCAAGCATCCCGCCTGGCCCATCTGACTGACTGCCCTGCGACCGAGTTCCGGTATGTTTTGCTATTCCCCCAAGCATTTCAGCGAGCTTGTCTCGGTTCTGAAAGCCTGCCACCGCAAGCAAACCTAATAGGGCCGTCATCGACGGGAATCCGCGACTCATTTTGCTCTCCTCACTGCTGCCGAAAACAACACGGGAACGAGTTGGTCGTTCCAGCGAGCGATGACAAGAAGATAAACCCGTACAGTGGAGCTTCGAAACCCGTTACAGAATGCACAAAGCTGGTCGGCACAGGTGTCGGATTTCGCGAGCACTTCGCCGGTGTATATTTTTTGGTTGGGCGGTGTGGGCGGGCTACGCCTGTAAGCGACAAGGCTGAGTTATCACCAAACGTCAGTCGCCCAGGGAACGTTAAAGGCATCAGCGGCTTCCCATAGGATCGCAGGATATTAGCCGTCGCGACGGCCACCGGCGTGACGGCACCCACCCGCTTTCGTCGTGACACACCCACCCGCGTAGCACACCTATTATTTTGTGAGGGAACATGACCACCAACAAAAAATTTAGCAAAACCCCGCCGGATAAGGCAAATGAGCTTATTACGAAGCTCCTCGCCACGTCCGACAACGCGGCGAGAACTCGTGAGCGGTTGCTCTCGGAGCTGAAAGAAGAGTTGGAACTGCTGGCCAGCCTCCAGGAGCAGCATCTCTTTCCGGTCTTGAGGAAGCACGGAATGCAGGTGCTCGTTCAAGAGGCGAGCGATGACAATCTCGAAACCAGTGCGCTCATCGCGGAATTGGAGCGCATGCCGAAGAACAATGGCAAGTTCCTCACCAAGGTCGCAGAGCTACGGAAGGTATTCCAGCAGCATCTCCGCGACGACAAGAAGGAACTGCTCCCGGCCGTGCTCAAGGTCTTGAGCGACGAGGAGGCCGAAGCCGTCGTCGAGAAGGTGGAGGATGAGGTGGCGAGTATGGAGGAGACTAAGCGGGCCGAGCCTGAGCACGCGCAGGAGCAGGTTGAAATTGTCCAGCAAATCGCGGTGGATATGACAGACACCGTGCGGGCAGGAGCGGAAGGAGCCCAATCGGTCGCTCGTACCGTGCAGGATGCGGTACAGAATGGCCTTAGCTCAGCATCAGAGTTGGCCCACCTATCAACCGAACAGGCAATGCAGCTCTTCTTCTACACTGCACGTACCAGAGACCCACAGGCAGTTGGCGATCAAACCTCCCAGAACCTCCGAGCGGTCTCACAATCGGGCACGATTCTGGCCCGCGGCGTGCAGGATGTCTCACGGAAATGGTTCGAGTTGAGCGAAAAGCGCCTGCAGACCAATATCGAAGGCTTGAGCAGTCTGGCCAGATGCCGGTCGGTTCCGGACTTCGTTGCGGTCCAGACTTCTCTCATTCGCGAGAACCTCGAGCAGACCATCGACAACAGTCGGCAGATTGCTGAAGTCACTCGTCAGCTCGCAGATGAGGCAATCCGGACGGTGACTGTTCAAGCTAAAAAGACGGTAGAGCACGCCAGCCGCGCGGCTTGACAGTCTGGGTTCTATTGCGAAGGATGTGCCCTGACTTAGAAGTCGGGCGCGTCCTCGCGCAGGTATCAGATCGATTGCGCGGAATCGTTTTGATTGCGCAGCACTCGTGCCTACACCGTCCAGCAACGCACGATGCTGAGAAGGTTTGGCGGAACAGTCTATTCTCACGACCGTGAGACCTGCGCGGTAACAACAGCATGCTCCTCATCGGTGCATTGAGAGCGGCCGAGCCCTGATGCGGTGCGTGAAGAGGGAGAACAGCAAGCTCGCCGGTTAATAATCCACATCACGGCAGCGGCCCGCTTCCTCACCATTATCCGCTACAAAGCAGGCAGGTGGAGCGGCGTCTCTAACACCGCCATTCCATCAGAAACTATCCTGATCTAGTGTCTGTGCCATGTCGGTCCTCGCCCGGTTCGCGCGCTACGCCTCCGTGGCTCTTGTGGCTATCGTCCTGTGTGCCGTCCTCGCAGAGGCGCTCTCTCGCGCGCAAGCGCAGGCGCCGGAAATAAGGCCAGTCATTGAAGCGCAGTTCCGCGACTGGCTCGTGCAAACCGTGTGGCCCGATGCGCAAAAACAGGGCGTCTCCCGGGAAACGTTCGAGCGCAGCCTGGTTATGGTCACACTTGATTGGGACCTTCCGGAGCTTCAGCCGCCTGGCTCGGCGATGCCTTCAAGCGACCAACGCCACGCGGTGTTCCAGAGCCCGGGGCGCTATTTCGCGGAGCGCCAACTCGCCTCCCTCGCAAAGCTCGGAGGCGAGCTCTTGAAGCAATGGGCGCCGAACCCTCAATGCGATCGAGCGGCGCTACGGAGTGCCACGCGAGATCATCGTCGCGATCCGCGGGCCGTCTGGGACCGTCCTTCCTGGTTTCGGAGAACTTCTACGTCCTCAAGCGGTACAATGAGTCCGACCTCTATGCACTCTTCATCGGCGATCTCTCGAATCGGATGCGTGGTGCCGCCGCCTTCGCGGGGACATGGATGCCGTGGATGCGATGAGGCGTGGCGATATCGAAGCGCTGCAGGAGCGCCTGCGGGCCCAAGGCTACGACGTGGGGAAGATTGACGGTCTGATCGGGTTTGCAACACGTACCGCCATCGGCCGGTGGCAGGCAACAAGCCGGCGCGACGAGACTTGCTTCCCCGATCTTGCCCTAATCCAGATGACCCGCTGAGCAGCCTAGTGACGGGGCGGGTTGGATTTCGGTTGTTGCGCTTTAGTCAGCTCCTGGGCCGTAAGCTGACCTTCATTCGCTTCGCTCAACGTCGCACGCTGACCCGTAGCGGACTCTCATTCCTAATCCAATCAACGAGTATAAGGTGCGGATAAAATCAAGTCGCTAACGGACAATGAGCTCATGCGGCAAAAGCTGCTCCGAGGGTTGCTCACCAGCCCAGAGAGCTTGCAACTGGCCCACGACCTTGGCGCCAAAATCCGCATAGGGAATCCGGACTGAGATAAGCCAAGGGGCAATCCAAGCGTTGAGCGCGTTATCGTCGATACCAACAATTCGACATGTTTCGGGGATGCGGATGCCCTTCTCCAAAGCCAAGCGGTAGGCCCCGTAAGCCATCATATCGCTCGGACAGAGGAGCCCTCCCGGCCACGATTTCCCGTCAATAAGCCTTTGCGCTGCGGCGTATCCCACCTCCAGATGTGACAGGCCCAAGGCGCTGGCTTGACGGATCGCTTCGCAGGGAAGACCGAGCTCCTTGAGGCGCCTCACAAAACCGTCAACGCGATCGCGCGACGCCGATGATCCTTGCGTAGGATGGATGACAGCAAGGTCCCTGATCCCTTGCGCCCACAGATGATCGGCCGCATCGGCCCCAGCGCGCCGATTGTCGATCCCGACAAAGGATCCCGCCCCGGCGGGGTTCCGGCGCCCGACAAAAACGATGGGGTCGCCTCGGGCAACCGAGGCGGACAATGCTTCGCTTTGCACCGCATTGACCAGCACATAGCCCTGCACGGCCTGCGACCGCATGGCGTGCAAGTATTCATCTTGCAGTTCCGCGCGGTCATGTGTGTCGCAGAGGATCATCACATAGCCAGCCGAGCGCAAAGCTGTCTCGACGGAGGCCGCGATCGCCGCCATGGCCGGGTTGTCGAGGTTCGGGGACAGCATGGCCACGATACGGCTTTCCCGCCTGCGCAGGGCCCGGCCGACATGGTTCGGCCGGTATCCCAGCGCTCCCACTATTTTCTGGACGCGCTCGATGGTTTCGGCAGAAGCCCGGCCCGTCTCCCCGTTCACAATGCGGGAGACGGTCGCAATCGAAACGCCCGCCTTGGCCGCGACCGTTGCCAACAAGACCGGTTGATGGGCCGAAACTCGTTTCCTGTTCATGGCCCCTTGTTCACCACTTTGACTGGGCCTGTCGAGACCCCTCATGCGTAGGTCAAGAACGCTGACCTGAAGAGTGCTGGACAGCCCGGCAAACGTTTGCCAAACTGGTCTCGCAAATCGAGCTTCTGGTCTCCCGACGCTTGTCTGTGGCCACTCGCCGCCCTACCGGCCGCCAACCGATTAGGGTCGGATGCCTTTCGAGAGGAGGCTAGTCCGATCAGGCACCGCAGCCGGTCTCTGAGTCCGGTCGCCCCGTTGGCGCCATAGATTCAAGCAAATCTTCAATCTTGAAGAGCAAAATAAACGGAGGAAACGATGAAGGGCACCAAGATGCTCCTAGGTTGCGCCCTGCTCGCGGCGAGCCTTGTAGTGAGCAACGCACAGGCACAAACGACCTTGCGGATGACCTGGTATTCGGACGGCAACGAAGGCGAGGTCATGAGCGACCTGTTGCGCCGCTTCGAGGAGCAGAACAAGGACATCAAAGTCGTTCTCGATCAGGTTCCGTTCAAGGCGATCAATGAGAATTTGCCGGTGCAGCTGGCGGCAGGGCAGGGACCTGACCTCGCACGCGTCGCAGATCTCGGGGGCGTCGCTCGCTACATGTTGGATCTGCGGCCCCTCCTGAAGGACCCGGCCTATTTTGAAACCAATTTCGGACCGTTCCTCGAATGGATGCGCCTTCCCGGCGACAAGACTTCCATCCCGGGCTTCATGACGCAGCTCACCCTCACGGGCCCCCTGGTCAACAAGACCTTGTTCGAGCAAGCCAACATTGCGATGCCCGGTCCCAAAGCAACCTGGGAGGAATGGGCGAAGGCCGCAAAGGACGTCGCGACGAAAGTCCAGGCGCCATTCCCGGTCGCCATCGATCGCTCGGGCCATCGCTTCTTCAGCTTGGCGATCACGCAAGGCGCAAAGGTGTTCGACGACAAGGGCGAGCCCGCGGTCGTGGATGACGGCTTCAAGAGGGGCGCGCAACTCGTCTATGACTGGCACAAGAACGGCGTGATGTCGAAGGAGCTCTGGGGCTCGGTGGCGGGAACCGCCTATCGTGGCGCCAACGACGAGTTCAAGAACGCACAGGTCGTGATGTACGTGTCGGGCTCGTGGCAGATCGGCCAGTTCGACAAGACCATCGGAAACGGCTTCGATTGGGTCGCCGTCCCGACGCCTTGCGGACCCGCCAACTGCTCGCCCATGCCGGGCGGCGCGGCGCTGGTCGCCATCAAGACGACCCAGCATCCCAAGGAAGTCGCGCGCCTCGTGGAATATCTCGCCAGCGAGAAAGTCGTTGGCGAATTCTACGATCGCTCCCTCTTCGTGCCGGGTCATCTCGGTCTCGCAAAGCAGGGCCTTACCTACAAGGATGCCTCGCAGCAGGGCAAGGCGGCGCTTAAGGTCTTCAGCGAAGGTGTGTCGACCCTGTCTCCGGTCGCCAACAAGCTGCAGGGCTACGTCCACAACCGCGTGATCTTCAACGCGGTTATCAGCCGACTCGGCCAGGCCATCGCCGGCGAGGCCTCGCTTGACGAAGCCTACAAGCGCATCACGGCCGATATCGAGCAGCAGATCGCCGAGCGCACAAAGAAGTAATGGGAAACCCCTCCCGGGCTTTCCAACCCGGGACGTTCCAGCTTCCGCCGGGGACACCATGACTCTCTCGTCAAAAACCACTCCAGCGACTGCGGCGGATTCCACAAGCCGGCAGGCGCAGCCGCGCGGGACGAACCCCATGCTGAGAGGGGCTACTCGGATCATCGACTGGCCCATGGAGGGGCTGCAGCGACTGATCGGCGAAAGGCGAATGCCTTACGTCTTCCTGCTGCCGAACCTCGCCTTCTTCGGGGTCTTCGTTTTTGTCCCCATTTCCATCAACTTTCTCTATTCGGTCACCGGCGGACCAGCTTTGTTTCCAGCTGAGCGCCCATTCGTCGGGGCTGGGCAGTACGCTTACCTGTTCGACTGCGGATCCTTCGTGGACCCAAGTTCCTGCCGCGAGGACCACTTTTGGCGCGGTGTTTCGAACACCCTTCGGTTCACCGCGTTCCAGGTCGTTGCGATGGTGCTGTTGTCGCTCCTGACGGCCATCGTGCTGAACATGAAAATTCGCGGACGTGGCTTCTTTCGCGCCGTTTATTTTTTTCCGGTTCTGCTGTCTCCCGTGGTCGTCGCGCTGATCTGGAAATGGATCCTGCAGCGCGATGGGCTGCTGAATGCCGGCATCACGGGACTGGGCGGCGACAAGATCCTGTTTCTCAGCGAGCCTGGCTGGGCGATGTTCTGGATCATCTTCGTGTCGGTCTGGGCCCATATGGGTTTCTACACGCTGATCCTGCTGGCCGGACTCCAGGCGATTCCAGCGGATATCTACGAGGCCGCCGAGATGGACGCGACACCCCGGTGGCGGGTGTTCTGGCGTCTTACCCTCCCGCTTCTCTGGCCCAACCTGATCGTCGTGATCGTGCTGGCCCTGATCCGCGCCGTGCAGACCTTCGACGAGGTCTTCGTGTTGACCGGAGGAGGACCCGGCACTTCCACCCTGATGGTGGTGCAATACATCTACGAGACGGCGTTTTCGAACCAGGTTCAAAATTTCGGCCTCGCAGCGGCGGCGTCCGTGGTGCTCGGCATCGTGCTGTTCGCGCTGACGTTGGCGCAACTCGCGTTCTCGCAACGCAAGTCCTCGTGAGGACGTCATGAAGATAGCGCAACTCCTCACCGCCCGCCGCGATGCCAGCCATCGGCATTGGACCGATATCGCGGCTTACGCATATCTGTTGCTCGGCGTCGTTTTGATGTTCGGCCCGGTTCTCTGGCTCGTCCTCTCGTCGTTCAAGACACAAGCCGGTCTGCTCGAATTTCCCCCATCGCTTCTGCCCATGTCGCAGAAGGAGATTTCGGTTGCCGGATACCCGCAACCGCTGCCTCTCTTCACGGTGACGATGGAGGACGGAACGACTCGGCAACTGGCGCAAGTTCGCCGCGTCGGCATCCAGTCCCAGATGGTCGACCCGGACAACCCGAGCCAGCAATATCGCGTGGCGATCGACAAGCGGGTTCCCGTTCGCGAATTCTCGCTCGCCACAGAAAACTACACGGAGCCGCTGGCGCGTTTTGCTTTTCCGCGGTTCCTCGCCAACTCGGTCTTCGTGACCGTGGTCGCGACCTTGATCACGCTCCTGATCAACTCGATGGCGGCCTATGCGCTGTCCATCTACGAGTTCAAGGGCAAGAACGCCGCCATGCTGATGGTGATCGGCACGCTCATGATTCCGATCACGATCATCCTCGTGCCGGTCTACCTTGTGGTGACCAAGCTCGGGCTCGTCAATTCGCTCTGGGCAGTCATCCTGCCGGGGGCGGCGACGCCGACGGGCGTGTTTCTTCTGCGCCAGTACATGCTGACCCTCCCGCGCGATCTCATCGAGGCCGCCCGCATGGACAAGGCATCCGAGTGGCAGATCTACTGGCGAATCGTGATGCCCCTCACATTGCCGGCGCTCGCGGTGTTGGCGATCTTCTCGATCATGTGGCGCTGGAACGAGTTCCTCTGGCCGCTCGCCGTTCTGACCAAGACAGAAGTCTATACGCTGCAGATCGGCCTTAATGCGTTTCAGGGCGAACTGCAGACCCAATGGCAATACCTTCTCGCGATGACCGTCATGACTCTGACTCCGGTCGCGATCGTCTTTGTCTTCCTGCAACGCTTCATCACCACCGGTATCGCCAATACCGGGATGAAATAACCCGTGGTTAACTGATGGCTGACCTCAAGCTCACCGACATCAAAAAGGCTTACGGCAACGTGACGATCCTTCACGGGGTCGACCTTGCCATCACGGATGGGGAGTTTGTGGTGTTCGTCGGCCCGTCGGGCTGCGGAAAATCCACGCTTCTGCGCATCATCGCCGGCCTCGAGCAGGTCAGCGGCGGCGATATCCGGATCGACGGCCAGAGCGTCACGAATGTTCCGGCGTCAGATCGCGGGCTTGCGATGGTTTTCCAGTCATATGCGCTCTATCCGCACATGAGCGTGTATAAGAACATGGCGTTTGCCCTGGAGAATATGGGACTTGGCAGGAGCGAGGTCGACAAGCGCGTCCGCCGCGCCGCCGACATGCTGCAGCTGACCGCCTACCTCGATCGCAAGCCGAGGGCTCTCTCAGGAGGGCAGCGTCAGCGTGTCGCCATCGGCCGCGCGATCGTGCGCGACCCCAAGATTTTCCTGTTCGACGAGCCGCTGTCGAACCTCGATGCGGAATTGCGTGTCGCCACCCGCAAGGAGCTGGCGGCCCTCCATGCGGAGATCGGCGGCACCATGATCTACGTTACCCACGATCAGGTCGAGGCCATGACGCTTGCCGACCGCATCGTGGTGCTGCGCGCGGGCGTTATCGAGCAGGTCGGAACGCCTCTCGAAGTTTACAATCACCCGGCCAATCTTTTCGTCGCAGGCTTTATCGGCTCTCCGCGCATGAACCTGTTCCCGGCGCGGGTAGCGGATGCCGGAGGGGTGGCGGTCGGCAGCGAGATGCGGCCGATCATATTGCCCTCCACGGGCCATGCTGTCGTCGGAACCGATATCACCTTGGGTGCCCGGCCGGAACATATCGACGTGGTGGGAGAGGATCAGGCCGATATCGTGATCACCCTCGATCTCGTCGAGCAGCTCGGTGGCGAAACCTACCTTTACGGATCGACCCCCGGACTGCCGCAGCTCACCGTGCGCCAGCATGGTCAGGCTGCCTATGATCGGAACCAGAGGCTCGGCCTGCGACTGAAGCGCGACGCCCTTCACCTTTTCGATGCGGACGGAAGCGCGATCCGCATCCGCTGATATTGCTGAGGAGACATTTTCAATGAAGGCATTGACCAAAGGTCAGTATCGCGGTCGCGATGGAATCTGGGCTGTGTTCGATCTGGGGTGGAACACGGAGCTGCGTGTCGGCATCCTTGAACACGATATCGGCCGCGTCGTCATGAAGCGCGCAGGAGGTTATGCGCTTGATCGCGGTTGGAGCATCGCGCCCAATGGACTCGAGCCTCCCTTCGAGGGAAGATCGCGAGATTCCATCGAGGGGTTTACCTGCCCTGCAGCCTCAGTTGTACAACGCGATGGCGCGGTCGTGCTGGAAGCCGCGGGCTTGACCGCCGTGGTCAGATTGTCACCCTTCGGCGTGGCGTGGCATCGAACCGGGGAAAGCCAACCCTTTCTCAACGACCGGCCCACGCAGGCCTATTTCATGTCGCGAAAGTCCGGCGCGCTGCAGCACGTCGTCGCGCGGCATGAGAATGAGCGTCACTACGGCGTCGGCGACAAGGTCGGGCCTCTCAATCACACCGGCCGCCGCTTCAAGATCGACGCGGTCGATCCCTGTGGATTCGACGCGGAGCTGAGCGATCCGCTCTATAAGATGATCCCGTTTCTCGTCGTCGACGGCGATATGGGCGCTCACGGCGTGTTCTACGACAATCACGCGGCCGGCGAGATGGATCTCGGCTGCACCATCGATAACTATCATGGCCTGTTCCGGTCCTACAGCGCCCAGGATGGCGACATGGATTTCTATGTCCTGGCGGGGCCTAGCGTGCCGGATGTGGTGCGGCGCTTCTCGTGGCTCACCGGTGGCCAGGCTTTCGCGCCGAAATGGTCTCTCGGCTTCGGCACCACGTCCATGACGATCGCGGACGCGCCGGATGCGGATGCGAGAATTACCGACTACACCGGGAAGTGCCGCCACCATCAGATTCCTTGCGACAGTTTCCATTTCGGATCCGGCTACAGCTCCATCGGCCCGCGTCGCTACGCCTTCAACTGGAACCGTGACAAGTTTCCCGATCCGGCGGCGACCATGGCGCGTTTGAAAGAGGCCGGCATGCAGCCGGTCACCAATCTCAAGCCCTGCCTTCTTGATGATCACCCGCGATTGAAGGAGGCAAAGGATCAAGGGATCCTGGTCATGGATGGTGCGACGGGCGAACCGGCCGTCGCCCAGTTCTGGGATGGTCTCGGCTTTCACATCGACTTCACAAATCCCGATGGTCGCGCCTGGTGGCGCGACGGCATGCAAACCGCGCTTCTCGATTACGGGGTGGTCACAATCTGGAACGACAACAACGAGTACGAGATCTGGGACGAGGATGCCATTTGCAATGGGGATGGCCGACCGTTCGCGCAGGTGCTGGCCCGGGCCGCGCAGCCGCTGCTCATGACCAAGCTGTCGTATGAGACGCAAGCCGCTCACGCCCCCGGAAAACGGCCCTATGCCATCACGCGGGGCGGAGCGGCCGGTCTGTGGCGCTATGCACAAACCTGGTCCGGCGACAATGAGACCGCCTGGAAAACCCTCCGTTTCAACCTCACGCAAGGGCTCAACATGAGTCTGTCGGGCATGTTTAACATTGGCCACGATGTGGGCGGTTTTCATGGGCCAAGCCCGAATCCCGAATTGTTCTGCCGCTTCGTGGAATTCTGCTCTCTCTGGCCGCGCTTCGTCATGAATTCCTGGAAGGATAACGGCGTCGTCAACCTTCCATGGATGCACGAGAGCGTCATCCCGCAGGTGCGCGGGGCCATGACGCTTCGATATCGGCTGATGCCGTACATCTACACACAGATGTGGCAGGCTTCCCGTCGCAATGAGCCGGTGGTTCGCCCGCTGTTCTATGATTTTCCAAATGACCGCCAGGCGATCAATGTGCAGGACAGCTTCATGCTGGGGCCTGACCTTTTGGTCGCTCCCGTCCTTGAGGAGGGAGTGGTGGATCGGGAGGTTTACCTGCCGCAGCACGAAGGCGGCTGGTTCGACTTCCACGATGGCCGCCACGTGGACGGCGGACAAACCATCACCGTCGCAGCGCCCCTGGGCCATGTGCCGGTCTTCGCCCGGTGCGGCGCGATGATCCCGGTGACAAACCAGATCGATCGCATCGACCCGGGTCTCGACACGCAGCGCGAGGTGCTGGTGTTCGGCGTGCTAGCCGATGTCTCCGAGGCATATCTTTACGAGGATGATGGCGATACGACAGACTGGCGGGGGGAGCGCCGGCTGGAGCTTCGCTTCGGGTTGCGCCGGAGCAAAGACGGTCCGGTTCTGTCGGTCAACACCGACGGTTCGTACCGGCCCGCTTTCGACACGATCTCGGTTCGCACCGTTGCGGTCGATGGGAAGATTCGGATCGACACGTCAAAGGACAGTGCGGTCAAGATCGAACAAGGTAGCCAAGCATTTCCCGTCTGAGCGCGTCTAGATACATCGCAGACCCGACTCGGTGATTTCGTCGGGTTCGTGTTCGCTCTCACAACAGCCAAGGGTGAGGACTCCGAATGGCACGTCGAGCACTCGAGGAACTTCGCAGCCAGCGCTGGTTTGCATCGGACGACATGCGCGGCTTCTCGCACCGCCAGCGCACCCAGCAGATGGGCATGCGGCGCGAGGAGTTTCTCAACAAGCCGGTGGTCGCCATCCTCAATACGTGGAGCGACCTGAGCCCTTGCCACGCGCATTTGCGCGAGCGCGCGGAGGCGGTCAAACGTGGAATCTGGCAGGTGGGCGGTTACCCGGTCGAGTTGCCGGCCCTGTCTGTCGGTGAGGTGATGGTGAAGCCGACCACCATGCTCTATCGCAACCTGCTCGCCATGGAGGTGGAAGAAATCCTGCGTTCGCATCCGGTCGATGGCGCGGTGCTCCTCGGCGGTTGCGACAAGTCCACCCCGGGACTCTTGATGGGTGCGATCAGCATGGATATCCCGGTGATCTATTGTCCGGCCGGACCCATGTCGAACGGGCAGTGGCGCGGTCAAAAGACGGGCGCCGGGACGCATACCAAGAAGTACTGGGACGAGCTTCGGGCCGGCAACATATCGCCTCAGGACTGGGTCGACCTCGAGAGTCGGATGACCCGTTCCATCGGCACCTGCAACACCATGGGTACGGCTTCCACGATGACGTCCATCGTCGATGCCATGGGCCTGACCCTTCCCGGAGCATCGTCCATTCCCGCCGCCGACAGCGGTCATACGCGCATGGCGTCGGCCTGCGGCGCCCGCATCGTCGAGATGATCTGGGAAGATCTCAAGCCGTCGCAGATCATCGATGCGAGGAGCTTCCGAAACGGCCTTGTCGCCTACATGGCGCTCGGCGGCTCGACCAACGCCGCCGTCCACCTCGTCGCCATGGCGCGCCGGGCCGGCGTCCCTCTGAACCTGGACGACATGTCGGAGATGGCCGGCAAGGTCCCGGTCTGCGCCAACCTCTTCCCATCTGGCGAATATCTGATGGAGGACTTCTATTTCGCGGGCGGCCTGTTGGCCTTGCTAAAAAAACTTGAGTCGCACCTCGAGCCGAATGCGCTGACGGTAAACGGCCGGAATCTTGGCGAAAATCTCGTCGGCGCCGATTGCTGGAACGATGACGTTATCCGCGACCCCTCCAATCCCGTCGTCCCGCTCTCGCGGGGAAAGACCCTTGCGGTGCTACGCGGCAATCTCGCGCCGAACGGCGCGGTCATGAAGTCGTCCGCGGCCAACCCGCGTTTCCTGAAGCACGCCGGTCCCGCCATCGTGTTCGACAGTCCTGCGGCGATGAACGCTGCGATCGATGATCCCGACCTCGACGTCACGGAAGACAGCGTGCTGGTGCTGCGCAATGCAGGTCCGGTGGGTGCACCGGGCATGCCGGAATGGGGCAATCTGCCGATCCCGAAGAAGCTCCTGAAGCAAGGCATTCGCGATATGGTTCGCATCTGCGACGGGCGCATGAGCGGCACCCATTACGGGACATGCATTCTCCACGTATCGCCAGAGGCTGCCGTGGGCGGTCCGCTCGGCTTGCTCAAGACCGGCGACCTCGTGGAACTGGACGTTGAAGCTGGCCGCCTCGACATGCGGGTTGATGTGGCCGAACTGGAGCGCCGCAGGGCGGAGTGGAAGCCGACCGCTCCCGTCTACCGACGCTCCTTTGCGGCTTTGTACCAGCGCCATGTCTCGCAGGCCGATGAAGGCTGCGACTTCGACTTCCTGAGCGCGCCCGGACCGGTAGCGGAACCAGCAATTTATTGAGGATGCCATGATCGATATCGAGAACCGCTTCAAACGTTGGCTGGCAGGCGAGGGGCCGCGTCCGCCCTTGGGAACCTGGTTGATGGCGGCAGCGCCGGCAACGGCGGAGGCCATGGGTTATGCCGGTTTCGACTTTCTCGTCGTCGACATGGAGCACGTGCCCATCGAAGTGTCGGACCTCACGCATATCCTGCGCGCGATCGGGTGCACGCCGGCTGATGCGGTGGTGCGCCTTGCGTGGAACGACCAGGTGCTCATCAAGCGCGTTCTCGATGCGGGCGCTCAGACCATCATGGTGCCCTTCGTGCAAACGGCCGAAGAGGCGCGCCAGGCTGTTTCCTTCGCCAAATACCCGCCCGAGGGCGTGCGGGGCGTGGCGGCCGTCCATCGCGGATCGCGCTTCGGGCGAGCAACGGATTACCTCAAGCGAGCCAATGGCGAAGTCGCGGTGATCGTCCAGCTCGAAACCCCCGATGCAATCGAGCGGCTGCCGGAAATCGCGGCGGTTCCAGGTGTCGATGGCCTCTTCGTCGGCCCGGGCGATTTGTCGGCCGCCATGGGTCATATCGGCAATATAACTCACCCCGACGTACAGGCGCTGATCCAGAAGGCCGCGAAGGCCTCCCGTGCAGCCGGAAAGCCCGTGGGTATCGTCGGGCCCAACCCCGACATGGTTCGTCGCTTCCTCGATTACGGTTACGACTTTTCCGCCGTCGCTTCCGATATCGCCATGATGACCGGCCGGGCATCCGACTGGCTCGGTACCTTGCGGGGAGAGCGTGTTCTAGCCGCCGCGCCCGCCGCGGCGTATTGAGGTCGTGATGGCGCCTTGCCCGGTCGTGACCCTCAGAAGCGGTGCGTTGAAGGTCGATTTAGCCCCGTCGATCGGCGGCGCAATCGCGGGGTTCTGGCACAACGGAACGCCGCTGATGCGCGAGACGCCGGACGAAGCGTTCCGCCAACGGCTTGTTCGCCAAACCAGCAGCTATCCCCTCATTCCTTATTCAAACCGGATCGCGCATGGCCGGTTTTCATTCCAGGGCATCGCCCATCAGCTCGCGTTGAATTTCGGTGATCATCCGCATTCCATCCATGGCAATGCGTGGCAGAACCCGTGGCAGGTTGATGAAGCGGGCGATACGCATTGCCGCCTTTCATTCCTTCATCGTCCATTGGGAAGCGACGCAAAGGCATGGCCTTTTGCGTATCGCGCCGAGCAAGTCTTCGCGCTTTCTCCCGACGGTCTGATGATCACCCTTCTAGTGGAAAACATGGACCATCGGGCGATGCCGGCCGGTCTCGGGCTGCACCCGTTTTTTCCCAAACGGTCAGGTGTTCGGCTGAAGTTCTGGGCCGGCTATGTGTACCAAATCGGGCCGGATTCGCTTCCCGCCGCATGTATCCCGGTGCCAGCCGAATGGGATTACCGTGTCATGCGCGATGTGGACGAACCAGGTCTCGACAATTGCTTCGAGGGTTGGGACGGGAAGGCCGAGATCCTGTTCGAGCAGGAGGGCATTCTCCTCCGACTTGATGCAGATCCTGTCTACGGCCACCTCGTCGTGTATGTGCCGCCTAGGCGTGATTTTTTCGCCGTCGAGCCGGTCACTCATCTAAACGATGCAATCAACCGTCCCGACATCGTCCGTCACGGGTTGCATGTGCTTCAACCTCGCGAGCTGTTGACCGGTACGGTCAGGTTCGGTGTGGAGGTCCAATGACCTTCATCGTAGCGCTCAATCATCGCGCCGAACTCGGTGAATGCCCGTTATGGTCCGTGGAGGAGCAGGCTCTCTACTTCGTAGATATCAAGGGCAGGGCGCTGCACCGTTTCGAGCCGCGTGCCGAGAAACATGTTGCGATCCAGATGCCCGAGGAGATCGGCTGCATCGGGTTCAAGAAAGGCGGCGGTTTTATCGCCGGCTTTCGCTCGGGCCTCTGGCTCCTCGACGAGAAGGGTGCCCGCCAGCAGAAGCTTGCCGACAATCCCGAGGACCAGACTCAAAGCCGATTCAACGACGGACGCGTCGATCCTGCGGGGCGATTTCTTGCGGGCACGATCGACGAGCCGAAACTAGGCGGCAGGGCGCATCTGTATCGCTACGACGCCCGCGGTCTTTCCGTGCTGGCGGAAGGGCTTCTCACATCGAATGGCGTCGCCTTTTCGCCGGACGGACGCACGCTCTATCATGCCGATACGCCGACCTTCACAATCTGGCGCTATGCCTACGATCCCGCTACCGGCGACGCCACGGGTCGCACCTTGTTCGCGCGGCTTTCACCGACGGAAAGCGATCGCGGCCGGCCTGATGGCGCGGCTGTCGATGCGCAAGGATGCTACTGGACGGCGCTCTTCGAGGGAGGCCGGATTCGGCGCTACTCCCCCGATGGAGTCCTTCTCGCCGAATTTCCGGTTCCGGCTCGCTGCCCTACGATGGTTGCCTTCGGCGGGCCCAATCTCAAGACGCTGTATGTGACCTCGGCGAGTACGAGCCGTCCTGCCGACGAACTCGCGGCCTTGCCCCATTCGGGCAGCCTGTTTTCCATGAGAGTCGAGGTGCCCGGCCTTCCAGAACATCGTTTTGATCCTGCCGTTTGACGCACGAGGTTCCGATGCCCTTCGACTATCAAACAGTTCAGTATCGCTCCCTGCAAAGGCGCGCGGTGGCGATCACCGGCGGCGCCTCGGGCATCGGCGAGGAGATTGTGAAGGCCTTCGTGGCGCAGGGAGCGCGCGTTTCGTTGATCGATATCGATGCTGAAAAAGGCGCGGCCCTGGCTTCAGAAACGGGCGCTTCGTTCCACATTTGCGATGTGACTGATATCCAAGCCCTGCGGGAAAGCCTGGCTCGTGTCGAGCATGAGCACCATGGCATCGATGTTCTCGTGAACAACGCGGGTAAGGACGATCGCCATGATATGGAGGAGGTCGAGCCGGATGACTGGCGACGCGCTCTGGCGCTCAATCTCGATCATCTGTTTTTTGCCACGCAGGCGGTCTCGAAAGGGATGGCAAGAGCAGGTCACGGCTCCGTCATCATGCTGGGCTCCGTTTCCTGGATGCGGGGCCGCCCCGGTATGGTCGGCTACACCACCGCAAAGGCAGCCATCAATGGCATGACTCGCACACTGGCCCGCGAACTCGGTTCTTCAGGCATCCGAGTCAACTGCATCGTGCCAGGCGCTATTTTGACTGACCGGCAGGAAAAGCTCTGGCTCACACCGGAGCTCAACCAGCAATTCCTCGATCTTCAAGCCCTGAAGTTCCGTCTGGACGCGAGCCATGTTGCGAAGGTTGCCCTTTTTCTCGGATCCGATGAAAGCGCCGGCTGTTCGGGTGCCAATTTCATCGTCGATGCCGGCCTGACGCAGAACTGAGCGCCCCATGCAGATCCAGACCTATCCCGACGGTTTCGACCTTCTGCTCGATGGCAGGCTCGTTCTTCGCCACCGCAGCGATGCTCCCTGTCTTTTTATCGGCCAGGGCGACGCGCGCATGGACATGTACCGGGGGAATTTCGACATTGAGGATTACGTCATCGAACGTACGCCGCTTTCTCACGCGGAGGTGTCAGGCACCGGGGATGAGTTCGAGGTTTCTCTCTGCGCGGCGCCTGGTCAACCGGCTCGCCTCACTCTTGTGATCTCAGGCAGTCATTGTGACGGAGTCATCTTCTTCAATTCTCTGGACCCGTCAATCAATCGGATATGGCTCCGTGTCGTCGCCGGAAAGAACGAACATGTCTGGGGCGGTGGCGAACAGATGTCGTATTTCGATTTGCGGGGACGCCGTTTCCCGCTCTGGACCTCGGAGCCGGGTGTCGGGCGTGACAAGACGACGGAGATCACCTTCAAGGCAGATGTCGCCGGAAAGGCGGGCGGTGACTACTGGAACACCAATTATCCGCAGCCGACCTATGTCTCATCTCGGCGCTACGCGCTGCATGTGGAAACAACCGCGTATTCTGCGTTCGATTTCAGACAGGCGGGCTTTCATGAAATCGAGGTTTGGGCGGTGCCGGACCGCATCGAGCTAACGGCCCGGCCGAGCTTCCCAGGTTTGGTCGAGGCGATCTCCGAGCGCTTCGGTCGACAGCCACCCCTTCCTGAGTGGCTTTATGGCGGCGCTGTCATCGGCCTCAAGGACGGCTCGCGATCCTTCGATCGGCTCGAAACAATGATTGCAGCCGGAGTCAAGATCTCCGGCCTCTGGTGCGAAGACTGGGTTGGCCTGCGCCATACATCGTTCGGGGCGCGGCTGTTCTGGGACTGGCAGGCGAACGAGGACCGATACCCTGGTTTGCCTCAGCACATCGCAGAGCTGGCAAGCCGGGGCATTCGGTTCCTCGGCTATGTGAATCCGTATCTTGCCATCGACGGCCCGCTTTTTTCGGAAGCGGATGCTGCGGGTTATTTTGCGATGGACGACAAGGACAAGACAGCACTCGTGGATTTCGGCGAATTTGAGTGCGGCGTCGTTGACTTCACCAATCCGGAAGCGGCGGAATGGTTCGCCGAGCGCGTGATCGGCCGTAACATGATCGACTTCGGCCTCTCGGGATGGATGGCCGATTTCGGCGAGTACCTTCCTCTGGACGTCCACCTGGCCAACGGGGTTGATGCGAAGTTGATGCACAACGCCTGGCCAACGCTTTGGGCCGAAGTGAATGCGCGCGCGGTCGAGAAACGAGGGAGAACCGGCGATATCCTGTTCTTCATGCGAGCCGGATTCACAGGCGTTCAGAAATATTGCCCGCTGCTGTGGGGAGGCGATCAATCTGTGGATTTCACGCGTCACGACGGTCTCGTCACGGTCATCTCGGGCGCGCTGTCCTCCGGACTCCTCGGCAACGCTTATCATCATTCGGATGTCGGCGGTTACACGAGCCTTTTTGGAAATGTTCGAACCGCGGAACTCATCATGCGATGGGCCGAAATGGCCGCCTTCACTCCTGTCATGCGCACTCACGAAGGCAACCGTCCGCGCGACAATCTGCAACTCGATCAGGATCCCGAAATTCTGGCGCATTTCGCCCGCATGACTCAGGTCTATGTGCATCTGGTGCCCTACTTGAAGTTCCTAGTCGCGGAGGCGTCCACCCGCGGTCTCCCGGTGCAGCGGCCTCTGTTTCTCCATTTCGAGGCCGACGCCCGCACCTATGCGATCCAGGATGTCTATCTCTACGGCCCGGACCTCCTGGTTGCCCCTGTGTGGCAGTCGGGCAAGACCGAATGGAGCACCTACCTCCCGGAAGGATCGGATTGGATTCATGTCTGGTCTGGCCGCACCTTCGCGGGTGGGCGGGAGGCAACGGTTGCTGCCCCCTTCGGCCAGCCGCCAGTGTTCCACCGTGCCGGAAGCCGGTTCGCGGAGTTGTTTGCTGGGTTGAGGAACCTGTAAGTCATGTCGCTTGCGGAGCTCGTTGGATTCCTGATGCTGACGGGGGCAGCGCTATTTCAGCGACGGGTTCACCAAGGACATCATCGTCAAGCTGTCCCGGTTCCGCCAGTTGGCCCTGGTCTCGGGCAGCACCTCCTTCCGGTTTCGCGACGCCGATGTTAGAGCCCTTGCCGAGCACCTAGGCGTGCAGTTCGTCCTCAAAAGCAGCGTGCGAAGACGGGGCCGGCAGCTCCGAATCTCCTGCGAGCTCCTCGACACACTCTCTGGCGAACACATCTGGACCGAGCGCTTCGGCTATCTCGAGCTCGAATAGTTCCGGGACATCGATGCCTCCGACGCGATCCTGGAGCGTGCCTTCGAGACGGCGCAGAAGGCCAACGCCCTGGCACCGAATGATCCCGTCCGAGTGAGCATCCTGGGCTGGATTCACCTGTACCGACGGGAGTTCGACCTTGCCGAGCAGTACTACCAGCGCGCCCTGGATCTCAATCCGAACGATCCCGAGCAGATCGCATACGTCGGCGTCCTGAAGACGGTTCTGGGCGAGCCGGATCAGGCCCTCGCGGGCCTCGAGCAGGCACGGCTCCTGGACCCGTTCTTCGGTCCATCCTGGTACTGGCCGCTTCAGGGCATGGCACACTTCATCGGCCATCATACGAACCGGCCGTTTCCGCGCCGAGCCGGTCGGCCACAATGCCCGTGTGGGTCAAGGCTTGCTTGGCTGTGGCGCATGCGCTTGCAGGCACGATCGGGAAATCCCGGGAGCTTGCCCCGCAGGTGCCTCGGGATGCGCCGACATTCTCGTCATCCGGTTTCGTCGGCAAGGAGCCGTACCGCCGCCTTAAGGACAGCGAAACCCTGATGTCATGTTGCGATCTGCCCCGTGACCCTTTCGCCACGGGGCCAGGCTTCCTGTAAACTGGCCGGAACGCACAGGAGGATGGCCTCTGGCATCCGGCTTCCTTGGCCCTGGCGAGGGCAGGACCGTCAGGCTCGGCACCATCGATCTGAATCCCGTGGAGTCCGATGGCTGTTGTCGGATTCAAACGGTACCCGAGCGAGCCGCCATCGCGTACCTCGACGGAGAAACCGCCCGACAGCGTTATCCAGGGGAGTGGCTTGGGGACTTCAAGGAGGAGGGCGGCTTGGCGGTCTCTATTGAAGTCGGCGGCCTGGGTGTGGCGGTGCGGGAGATCAATGGCGTTGTACTGGGCACAAGAGGCCATGTGAGCTTAGCGCCCGACCGGACCAATGGCGTCATCCTGAACTTCGTTGCAGCTCCGACGCAATCCGGACAGGTATGCCGATTGGAAGCCGGACAGCATTCCGGAAAGAAGCCGAACACCGTTCCAATCAATTTCCGGACACTTCGATCATCGGACGATCCCGAGATCAACCGCAGCTACGGCATGATGGCGCATGACGGCGTCGGCATCCTGTCGGCGCGCTCGGGCAAGCCCAGGGACAAGGCCAAGGTCGAGAATGGCCTTCGCTTTGCCGGACCTGCATTCCCGGACGGCTGCGGCACCAGACTGTTTTCCCGGCCGAGCTTCGTTTATGGCCATGGCGGCTCCTCCAGAGCCTGACGAACCGCCCCATCGATCTCTTCGGCCCAGACTGGATTGAACCTGGTAATGCTCTGGATCAGATCGCCACCAGGGTCGCTTGCCCGGAGGGCAGAGGCGGCGGACCGGGCTTGCTGCCTGTCGCCGAGCGCGGCACAACAGATAACCACGAGCTTCAGGGCAGGGTGCCAATCCGGGCGCAGGGACAGCGCTCGCCGGGCGGTGCCGAGCGCCTGCCGAGGCTCGCCCGCGAAGAAGTAGGCCAGGGCAAGAAAGAACAGCCAACTGAAGTTCTGGGGGTCGAAAGGAGAGAGCCTCAGCCCGTGTTCCAGAGGGGCGATGGCCTCCTTGGGCCCACCGGCATAGAGATGCGCGACTCCGAGGACGAGGTAGCCGAGAGCAAAGCTCGGACTCAGGGCGACGGCGCGTTGCGCCGCCTGAAGGGCCGTCTCGACCTCGCCTCCGAAGACATGCGTGACCGCGACCGCATAGTGGGAGTAGGGGTTCCGCTCGTCCAACTGAACGGCTTGGAGACTGACCATCATGCCATGGCGTAGGCTTGCGTCCGGATCGCCGCTCCAGCCGTAAGCGGCCAATCCGGCCTCTACGCGGGCCAGCCAGAGATATCCGTCCGCCGAGTCCGGCTCCGCCTCGATCGCCTTGAGGAAAAGCTCGCGCGCGCGGCGGTGCGACTCGGGCCTGATCTTGTGGAACTCCCACATGCCGCGCCGAACGAGATCCCAGACCGTCATGCTCTGGGGGCGCTCGGCACCCCTTTGCCCCTCCTTCTTGAGGAGTTCGGGCTCAATGGCGCCGGCGACCTCCTCGGCGATCTGATCCTGAAGCGCGAGGATGTCACCGACCTCGCGGTCGTACCGCTCCGCCCAGATGGAGCCGCCGGTCTCGGCCTCGGTGAGTTGGGCCGAGACGCGGACACAGGAGCCGCTGCAGCGCACGCTGCCGCTGAGGACGTAACGGACGCCCAACCGGCGGGCGACCTGCTCGGTCTCGAGGGCCTTGCTCTTGAAGGCAAAGGAGGAGTTGCGGGCGGTGACGAACAGCCACCGGGTTTTCGCCAGGGCCGTGATGACGTCATCCGTGATTCCGTCGGCGAAGTACTCCCGTTCGGAATCGCCGCTCAGGTTGGTGAAGGGGAGCACGGCGATGGACGGCTTGTCGGTGTGATCCGGACCTGGGCGGGCTGCCTTCGGCTCGTGGGCCGAGATGTTTCCACCGCGCAAGGCATAGACGTGCACGGGACGGGCAATGTTCTTGAGACGCTGCTCGCCGCGGTCCTCGAAGGGCAACGACAGCTTGCCCTCGAGCTCGTCGAATACCTTGCCCGAGATGCAGATGCCGCCGGGATCGGCGGTGCCTTCCAAACGGACCGCAATGTTCACGCCGTCTCCCAGGATGTCCTCGTCCTCACCGACGAGGACATCGCCCAGGTTGATGCCCATGCGGAGACGGATCGTCTCGTTCCCCGGGTCGTGCCCGGCGGGATCGGCGATTGCGGTCTGGGCCTCGACCGCGCACAGCACGGCCTCGACCGGACTGGCGAACTCCAGGAGCGCCCCATCGCCCATGGTCTTGACGAGGCGTCCACGATGCCGCGCGGCGGCTGGCTCAATGATCCCCGACAGGATTGCCCGAATGGCCGAGGCCGCGGCTTCCTCGTCCACCTCCATGAGCCGGCACGAGCCCACCACGTCGGCTGCCAGAATGGCGGCCAGTCGGCGCCGGGATTTGGGACGCAGATCAGGCATGGGCGTGTCCGCCCTCTCGCGCACGAGCAGTTTGCGCCCATCCTCGGCTTGGGTCTACCCGTCTAACGGGAGGCTGCCGCACGGGCCCTTCATACCCCGGATGCTCACTTCAAAAGGCCGGCGCTTGCTCATAGCCTGATGCCGTCCGATGAGCCTGCTCCGAGTTAGATGCGTAATCTTGCACGACAGGATTGGGAGCAGGGAAAGGTTCCCGTGCGTACAGCGACCGGGTCAGGGGACCACTCCGCGTCTCAGGCCCGCAGGAGGTCGAGATCGTTGGCGAAGTTACAATGGGAGTAACGGTCGAAGATTGGGGTCTCAACCTCGATCAGGCAAAGGCGATCTTCTACCTCCGCTGCCGACAGTAGCAAGTTCCATATAGGGTTTATCGGAATTACCGGCGGTAGTTCGCCGGAAGTTCATTTCCGGGCGGTCCCTCGTACCCTTCAATGACTATGACGTTCAGGTCAGCCTTGCCTTGGCGAAGCGCTCCCAGCAGCTCGGGCCCAACTTGTCTTTCCGATGCGAGTAGATGTCGTGGGCTTGGATTGGCAGCGGCAGGCTGGCGGCGAGACAACGGCCACGGCGGCTCTTGACAACATACGCCTCTCCCTCACGGGCCCCAGCTTCCCTTGGATCCAAGCCCCGGCTTCTTCCCGCGTGCTCCATAAGGGAGCACCACCAGAGCGACGGCGCACTTGACGAACCCCGCTTTCAAGTGCCACGGGGCCCCGGCCGTCACGAGCCCAGATCATCGTGGTCGTGATAGGGCGCAGCCGATGGGAACCAACTACGCCCCTGCACCGCTCATTGGACAGGGATTGTTGCTGCGCTCGCTGGTGACTTTACCGCATCGGCTTGGAGTGTGAGCGCTGGTTTTACCTCGACGGGGATATTGCGCAGCACCTGATGGCCATGGATCAACCACTTACCGACATCATGGTCATACGCGAAAGCCACGCTGACCTGGAACGGCTGGCTCACAGCGGTGATCGCCTCCGGAAAGCCCTTCAGGCCGTCGACGACGGCCAGCCGGATATCATCGACGCCGCGGTTCTTGAGCTCGTTCATCACCCGCAGCCAGAACTTGGCGCCTTCATCCGTCCGAGCCATAGACCGAGCACCTCCTTTGCGCCATCGGCGCCGACGCCCAGCGCGATATAGATAGCTTTGTTGCGGACCATCCCTTCGTCGCGGATCTTGACTCGGATCGCTTCTAAGAAAATGAGCGGATAAACCGGATCGAGCGGCCGCTGCTGCCAGGTGGCGACTTCATCGAGCACAGCGTTCGTCGCCGTGCTGGTCAGATCCGGCGACACGTCGATGCCTACAGTTCCTGCAGGTGCCCGGTGATCTCCCGGGTACTCATCCCGCGCGCATACATTGACACGACCTTGTCGTCGAAACCGACAAAGCGGCGCTGATATTTAGCGATCAGCTGCGGGTCGAAGCTCGACTGGCGATCGCGGGGATGTCGATCTCCAGCTTGCCCGTCTCGGTCGTCCGGCCGTAGCCGTTGCGCGTATTGCCGGCGCCGACGTCGCAGCGAAATGATGATCCATCTCCGCGCTCAAGGCCCGCTCGGTCAACGCCTTCTTTAGCGTTTTCAGCAGACCGGCTCGCTCTAATGCGGCACTGGCGGCCACCCGCCAGCAGCTGGTCGAGAAGCTCATTCGGTATTTCAGGCTCTTGCGTCGGGACATACTGGGACCCTTCTTACCCATTATGCCCGCCCGCACACGGAAATCCTGACAAGCCCCATCGGTGGATGCGATGAGAGCATCATATGCCGACGAGTCAAAACCCCATCGTTGAATGGCCCAGAGAACTTTATGGCCTGCTGGAGGGCATGCAGATCGCTACCGGCAGAGATGACAAGCGCTATTGCCGTATGGACGTCGACGTGGACCCTAACATCCTGTTCCTTCTCAACGACTTCGAAGCGCGGGTGCGGCATCGCCAAGTCCGGGTCAGACCATCAGGTTGTGCCGAGTGCCTTGTGAGTGAGATGAATGGGCTTGTTGGCCTCGGTGCAGCGTCCGATCCGACCCGTCACATTGGCAAAGTCCGTATCAGCTTTCACGACATTCAAGATGATAGCTGCGTTGATGCAGCACCTCAGATGTGAGGTACCATAACTCCCCATGCACTGCTCTCGTTTGTGCCGTCCTCTTCGGAAGCCTGCCGGAGCCCGAGGCGGCGTCTATGCAGCTCGAGTGGCTGTGGGTGCTGTCAGGATGGTAATTCGCGGAAGGCCCTTAATGGAGCAGGCCGGGTCGGGATCTCTCACGGTAGTCGAGTAGGGACGGAGGGATTCGAACCCCCAAGTTCACAAGATCGAGGCCTGCGTCACGCGATGGGCCTAGTTCCAGTGCGTCTACCAGTTCCGCCACGCCCCTATGCCGGTCTCAGTAACCACAGTCCCGGGCGGGAGACTCCGACGCAACCGAACAGTCTCCGGAATAGCTTGCGGTCAGAAGCGGCCTCGGATTGCTGCTCCTTCGATTGAACCTCGCTTAGGATTTTGGGGAGTAGCTCAGCGGTAGAGCGTTGGGGTCCAACTTCAGAGAGGCAGTGTTCAAGTCCTGCCCCCGTCTAACGAACTGCCGAATTCGCGGAACTGCCTATAGGGAACCTGGCTCGCGCGCGAGACGCAACCGTGCGGCCGTTTTATCGGGCAGGAGGGCGGACCCGCGCGACATATCGAAAGACCCAGAGCGGTACTCATGGAGCTTTGCAGGGTGTGCCTCTCAGGCCAGAATTGAGAAGGCGACTTTGTAGCAGGCATCGAACGCTCCCGCCCTGGATTGCGCGAGCGCATCGATGAAAAAGCCCGTCAGATTGTTCCGACCCTGGCTCAAATCCTGATCGAGGAAGCCCGTACGGAAAGGGGAGTCAAAGCCGCTCAAGCTGCGCGAGAACGGGAAGCCGACGATAAGCTAGACGAGCACATCCAACACTTTCTGCGCCGAAAACTCCGGCCTTCGTAGGGGCTTCATGAACCTGAGACGGCGACGCACAGGACTGCCGAAACCCAGCCCTGCCGAGGGGCTCCAATCCTCTCGCAAATCGCGAGGACGCTGCCGCACTCAACAGGCCTGCAGCGAGCCTTCCAATTTGCTGTTTCGTTGGCATCTGCCACGTTCAAAGCTCGAACGCGTTAGCAGCAGCAGTAAAAACTCGACTGAAGGCAAATGGCGGCTGTTTTGCTGCCGAAAGTTCTCATGCTATGCTTGTATCAAGAGCGACCGTCGGGAAGGATCCCAGATGACGCGCTTCTTTTTTTACCTTAGTAGCCGGTTCCGAATCGGGGTGGTCTTACTGCCAATTGTGGCGGGGGGAGCTCCGGCTGCTGCAGCTGAGGGGGCCACAATGCCGGGCGAGCAGCCTCCATCAGTAGACCCCGCTGCGGCCGCCATCACCCAGGTGAACCCAAGGCCCCTCCAATTGCGTCCCACTCTCAGTGATCTCGCGCGTTCGGCACCATTGGTGTTCCGCGGCAGGGTCTCCGAGCAGGCAAGTGCGCGTGATCCGCGCGGTATAATTATCACGCGTACCCGGTTCGAGGTCGACGAGGTGCTGATTGGGGGCCCCGAGACGCGTTCTGTAACGCTCACGACCCTTGGAGGAAGGGTTGGGAATGAGGTGATGACGGCCAGCCACGTTCCGCGTTTTTTGCCCGGGCCCACCTATATCGTCTTTGCGGAATCCGGCCGTCCTATGAACGCCACCTCCATCCGCTTTGCGGAGCCGGGCCGGGCTATGGGTGAGAATGGCGTATTCATCGTCGACGCCGCGCGCAACATCGTCCGGACCGCAACGGATCGCATCGTTCTCGGGGTGGAGGACGGAGACCTGCGCCTCGGACCCTTCCTGCCGGCAAACGGGACTGACCCCAGATCAAGAGCCGGCAGCGAACGGGCGCCGACCATCTCCGAAGGAATCACCGCCGCAGAGACGGCAGCGGTTCCGGAACAGCGGCAGCCCGCGGTGACACCGGAGGAGTTCGTGAGGGCCATCCGGGCGCTCGGCGCCGCTCGCTAATGTCCGACTGCTGACGAAGGAGGAGGTTATGACCCGATTCTGGGCGGGCGCGTTGGGTGCGGTGCTCAGCCTGATCGGCATCGCCGATGCCCAAGCTTTCGTGGTTTGCGGGTTCCACGAGCGGCCTTTCATTATGCGCGCCATCTTCTGGAACTCTGAGTTCTGGGTCGACATGGTCGCGAACGAGGCGGGCAAATGGAATGCTGTACATCCGGTCGTGTCTGTTGACCGGGAGCGCCGGTCAACAGTGCCGACCGGACGCGACAACCTCAACGTGATCTCCTGGCTCTCGGATGCCTCATTGCAGTCTGCCTACGGCGAGGCTTGGGGCACGAGCGTCGGGATCACGCTCATTTGGAGCGACGGCGAATGCGGCCGAATTGTCGAAGCAGACATGATATTCAATCCGAGCATCACGCTCTTCACCTCACAGCGGCAGGTTCCGTACTCCCTCGGCTTTCAAGAGATCGCGCTGCATGAGCTTGGGCATGCGCTGACCCTTGATCATGAGGAGACGACGCCGGCCGTAATGACGGACGGGGTCGCTGTGAGCAACGTGCTCTACACCCAGGACAAGGTCGGGTGGTTCCGCTCGGCGCAGTTCCGGTTCTCGCCCCAGGATAAGAGCGACATGGGGATTTTCCCGCTGCGCGCCGCCGGTGGCGCGAAGCGATACGCCACAATCAGCCCTTCGACGGTTGCGGCAGGTTCGACGTTTACGGTGCGTGACATCTCGGTCGAGAACCTGAGCTCCGGCATCACCTTTCCTAACCCCCAGTTCAGGGCATTTCTGGTCCCGATATCGGGCGCTTTCATAACGACATTGGGGACGTTCAACTGGGCCAGCTTCTGCGGGTTCTGCAGCTGGGGCGGAAATCTCACGTTCAGTGTGCCGGCCGGCCTCACCCCCGGCCAGTACCGATTTTGGATTGAACTCAGTGGCTCAGACAACGATCTCAGCAACAACGTCGCTCAAATCGGGCTTGTCACAGTCCCATGACGTTGGCGAGATGGCCAGAAGCGACATGCCCCATCCGACCCCCTGAAGAACGGTCTGAACGCTCTGATTACCCCAGACGAGTCGGTCCTGATCCTGATCGATCACCAAACGTTCCAATTCGCCAACCTCCACAGCCACGAGCCGATGATGATCGTGAACAATGTCGTTGGCCTCGCGAAGGCCGCGAAAGCTTTCAACGTGCCGACGATTCTGACCACAGTGGTGGAGGGCCGCGGCGGAAGGCTCATCCAGGGCTTGCAGGACGTCTTTCCGGAGCAGAAGCAATACCTGGGAAGACGACCGGGTCGTTGACGTGGTGAAACAGACTGGCCGCAAGAAACTCGTCATGGCAGCGCTCTGGACTGAAATCTGTCTCGCCATGCCTGCCATCCAAGCCGCCGGTGAGGGATACGAAGTCTATGCCGTCACCGACGCTTCAGGAGGCGTTGGCGTCGAAGCCCATGAGATGGGAGTCCGCCATGCTGATGGCCGGCGTGGTGCCGATGAACTGGCTGGCGGTCGCAAGCGAATGGCAACGCGACTGGGCTCGCCAGGACTCGGCCAAAGGCGCTCGGCGAGACCGTTCTCCCTCATACCGGCGCGACCGGCACCGCATTTGCATGGGAACTGCAACTTCTCGGCCAGAAGACGGGGTCGGCAGCCTGACCGCCACTATTCACGGGACACAGCATTCTTCAACCGCGAGAGACAGATCATGTCCGATATCAGTGCCACTGAAGCCGCGAAAGCTATCGTTCGGCGGAATACCGAGGAAGTGCAAGGCGGCGGGAACTTCGAGCTGTTCGAGGAACTCTTCGCCGACGATTTCCTCGACCATACGCCTCAGCCAGGCCGGACGCCGGACAAGGCCGGCGCGCGAGAACTGTACAAAGTCCTGCGCCCGGCGTTCCCGGATTTTCATGCCGAAATCCATTGGCAGCTTGCCGATGGAGATCGCGTGACGACGTACAAGACTTATCACGGCACGCACAAAGGGGACTTCTTCGGCATTGCCCCAACAGGCCGCAAAATTGCGTTCGAGACGGTCAATATCATGCGTGTGCGGGACGGCAAGATTGCCGAGCATTGGGGTGTGGCCAACCTTTTCTCGCTCATGCAGCAACTCGGCGCGCTGCCGGATACGCCGAAGTCTTAACCCAGCATCACGGAACATCGCCATGACCATCGGGATCATCGGAGCAGGCAGTATCGGCTTGGCCGCCGCAAAGACGCTCGCGCGAACCGGCATTGCCGCAATCATAGCCAACAGCCGCGGGCCTGACTCACTTATAGAGGCCATCAGGCCTTTGGGCCCGACAATCAAGGCGGGCACGCGCGAAGAAGCCGCGAGCGCCGACATCGTCTTTATCGCCGTCAACTGGTCGAAACTGCCGGCGGCCGTTGCCGATCTGCCACCCTGGAGCGGAAGGATCGTGATCGACGCCAACAATCCCGTTGAGGCGCCGCTGTTCAAGCCGATCGATTTGCAGGGTCGGGTGTCGAGCCAGGTCGTGGCAGACCTGGTCAGCGGCGCGCGTCTTGTAAAGGCGTTCAACCATCTGCGAGTTGAAATTCTGGCGAACGATCCACGATCAGATGGCGGCCGTCGGGTGCTGTTCTACTCTGGCGATGACAATACCGCGAAGGCAGAAGTCGCCGCGTTGATCGACCGCATCGGCTTTGCGGGCATTGACCTTGGGTCGCTTGAAGTCGGTGGCAAACTCGCTCAATTTCCCGGCGGACCATTGCCGAACCAGAACCTCGTCAGGATCGGATGATGGGATTGGTGGTCTTCGCAGTGGGTTGATAGCAACCGGCAGAGGTTCTCTCATCAAAGGGAGGAGTAAGTCCGGCCGCGGAGGTCGGCGCGGTCCACCCGCTGTCTGCGGGCATGGCTGTTCACGATCCTCAGGACTGCCCGGCTCGACATGGACAGCCCCGACGCCAACCACCAATGAATTCAATCGCGAACCGCCTCGGCTGTGAACTCTGGGCCGTTATCTGACCCTCCGAGAACTAGCTGTGCGGGAGGTCTGTTTTGCTCTGCCGAATATTTTCGGCGCAAAGTGGAATCATACCTGTTATCGCAACTTGACACACATCGGCTACTGCGTTTCTCTTTCTGGTAAATTGGACTGACCAATTAAAGAAGAGCAGCCGCGACAAGCGGCTCAGGATGGGAGCGACCGTAGGAGAGGGACCTTGCCACTCAAGGCCGTTGAACCGCGTCGGCTCTATCGGCAAATTGCCGAGCACCTGCGCGAGCTGATCAATAACGGTGAATTTCCGATCGGCGGAAGGCTACCCTCCGAGCGCGAACTCGCGGAGACGCTCCACGTCTCACGGCCGAGCGTGCGAGAGGCGCTTATTGCGCTTGAAGTCGAAGGGCTTGTTCGCATCAATGTCGGCTCTGGGATCTATGTCCTGGCCACCTCGGGAAGCTCATCGCCAAGGTGGGCCGCCGGTGTGCCGCCCGGTGGACCTTTCGAGATTCTGCATGCACGTGAGATCATCGAAGCTTCGGTCGCAAGCGAAGCCGCCCTGCTTGCCGGCCCCAAACACATCGAAGCGATCGATCGGGTGTTGTCGCGAATGGATGAAAGCGGGGCGCCTAACGACGAATGGATCGCGCTTGATCGAGAGTTTCACGTGACGATTGCGGCAGTGCTCGAGAACGAGGTGCTGGTCCGTTTCGTCGGACAGCTCTTTGATCAGCGCATCAACCCTTATTTCGAACGCCTGGCCAGCTACTTCGAGGACGACAGCACTTGGCGCCGAGCGCTCGCAGAGCATCGCGCGATCCGTGCCGCCATCGCCGCCGGCGACCCTGAATCGGCGCGCTTTGCGATGCGGCATCATTTGCAGCTTTCGCAGGAACGCTTCTCACGAGGTTTCGGCGAGCCGGTCAAGCCGCCATCCGATGCGGGCAAGACCCGACCCGCTGCTCGCAGTCGAGCGGCCGATCCGCGAGATCTGCACATCAAAGCCCAGAGGAGGAAGCAAATATGACTGCAAAATGGCCCGTACTCGTTGCCGCAGCACTGAGCCTCTCGATCACGGCCGGCGCAGCCGAGGCTCAGACAAAGTTGAAATGGGCGCATGTCTACGAGACATCCGAACCGTTCCACACCCAATCGGTTTGGGCGAGTCAGGAAATTGCGAAGCGCACTAACGGGCGATACCAGATTGACGTCTATCCGGCCTCGCAGCTGGGCAAAGAGACGGACATCAACCAGGGGCTTTCACTGGGTTCCGTCGACGTCATCATTTCGGGATCAAGCTTCGCGTCCCGCAGTTTCGCGCCGATCGGCGTGACCTACTATCCCTACATTTTCCGAGATGCTAACCATCTTCTGGCCTATACCAAGAGCGACGTGTTCAAGGAGCTTGCGAAGGGCTATGCGGATAAGACGGGTCATCAGATTCTGGCAGTGACCTATTACGGCGCTCGCCATACCTCGTCGAACAAGCCGATCAAGACCTGCGCTGACATGAAGGGCCTCAAGATCAGAGTGCCTGACGTGCCAGCCTACCTCGCGATGCCGCGCGCATGCGGCGCCAACACCGCGCCGATCGCTTTCGCGGAGGTGTACCTCGCGCTTCAGAACGGTACGGTCGAAGCTCAGGAGAATCCGCTGACGACGATCGAGGCCAAGAAATTCTACGAAGTGCAGAAGCACATCGCCCTGACGGGTCACATCGTCGACCATCTCAACACGGTCATCTCGTCCGGCCTGTGGAAGAAACTCTCGGACGAAGACAAGAAGATCTTCACGGATGTCGCACAGGAGGCAGCAGCCCGTGCGACCGCCGAAATTCAGGCCAAGGAAAAGGAACTCGTAGATTTCTTCAAACAGAAAGGCCTCACGGTGTCTGAGGTAGACAAGAACGACTTCAAGGAGACCGTGTTGAAGAATGTCACCTTCGAGTCATTCGGATATCGCAAGGCGGATTACGACCGGATCCAGGCCATCAAGAGCGAACCTGCTCTATAAGCCGGCTCATCACCCTGCCAGGGAAGCATTCGAGCCCTGGCAGGGACCTATTGTCGACGCACCCGTTTCATCTTCGTCGAACGTCAGCATTTGAAACATTCTGGAGAGCGGTCGATGACACCGGAGGTTCACACCAAGGTTTCGGCTGAGGAATTGGCCCACACTTTCGAGGAACAAACCCCCGAGGTCGACCTCAGTCAATACGCGATCGAAGACTGGGCGTGTCTGGTTCTGTTTTGGGTGATGGCTTTCGCTGTTTTCCTGCAGTTCTTCACCCGCTACGTGCTCAACGACTCGCTCGCTTGGACCGAGGAGATCGCCACCTATTGTCTGGTCGCTGTCGTTTTCGTCGGATCGGCCATGTGCGTCCGGCTTGGACGCCATATTCAGGTCGATCTGATCTTTCGGTACTTGCCGGCAGGCGTTGCAAGGATTCTAGCCACTGCGATCGATGCTCTGCGCACTGCCTTCTTCGCCTATGCGGCTTACCTCGTGTGGGAATTCATAAAGATCGTCGAAGGCGAGACGATGACGACGGTCATGCTGCCGAAGAACCTGATCTACGGCTGCGTTCTCGTTGGATTCGTCATGATGTTTATCAGGTCAGTCCAGGTATCTATCGAAAACTGGCGCCGTGGTTTCTCCATCCTTGAGAGACCGGAGGCCTTTGAGACAGCGTCTACAATCTGACCGCGAGCGACACCACAATTCCTGAATTCTTATTCGGACTGGGCCCATGCTGATCCTGATTGGTTCGTTTCTCGCCCTTTTGCTCCTCGGCCTGCCGGTCGCCCTGTCGATGGCAGTCTCGTCGCTGCTCTACATCACAGTGACAGGGACTGCGCCCGACGTCATCTTGGCTCAGCGCATGATTGCCGGCGTGGAGAGCTTTCCGCTTCTCGCGGTGCCGTTCTTCATCCTTGCCGGCAACCTGATGAACATCGCGGGTGTGACTGGACGCATTTATAGTTTCGCGGTCGCGCTCGTGGGCTGGATGAAGGGCGGGCTTGCCCAGGTCAACATCATAGGCTCGGTGATCTTCTCGGGCATGTCCGGCACGGCGATTGCCGATGCGGCCGGGCTCGGCACGATCGAGATCAAGGCCATGAAGGACCACGGCTACTCGACCGAATTCGCCGTCGGTGTGACCGCGGCTTCGGCCACACTCGGACCCATTATTCCGCCGTCCCTGCCGTTCGTAATCTATGGCATGATGGCGAACGTCTCGATTGGAGCGCTGTTCCTCGGCGGGGTTATCCCAGGCGTGATCATGACGCTCCTGATGATGGTGACGGTTGCCTTTTTCGCCCATAAGAACGGATGGGGCAACGATAGTCCTTTTTCATGGAGGCAACTCGGCAGCGCAGCCCTCGAAGTGACCATCGTCATGGCATTTCCCATTGCAGTCTGGTTCATGATACAGGCAGGCCTGTCAACGAACGTTGCCATCGGCCTCGCGCTTGCTGTCCTTATGGCGCTTGACTGGTATTTCGACTTTTCAGCCGTGATGGCGTTGATGGCGCCGGTGATCCTGATCGGCGGCATGACCTTGGGGCTGTTTACCCCCACGGAAGCGGCTGTCGCAGCCGTGATCTGGTCTCTTTTCCTTGGTCTCGTGCGATATCGATCCATGACAATGAGGACGCTGGCCAAAGCGACCTTTGACACGATCGAGACGACCGCATCAGTTCTGTTCATCGTGACCGCCGCTTCGATTTTTGCTTGGCTTCTCACGGTGAGCCAAGCTGCTCAGATCCTCACTGACGCGATCCTGGGCATTACCCAGAACAAATGGGTTTTCCTGCTCCTCGCGAACTTGCTGATCCTGTTCGTCGGTTGCTTCATCGACACGATCGCCGCTATCACGATCCTCGTCCCGATTCTTCTTCCGATCGTCCTCAAGCTCGGCATCGATCCGATTCATTTCGGCTTGATCCTCACGCTCAATCTGATGATCGGGCTTCTGCATCCGCCACTCGGAATGGTCCTGTTCGTGCTCGCCCGCGTCGCCAAACTCTCGGTCGAACGAACGACCGTTGCCATCTTGCCTTGGCTCATCCCTCTCCTCCTGGCGCTCATCGCAATCACCTACATACCGGAATTGACTCTCTGGCTGCCGCGAACAATGGGAGTGGCCAAATGACCAGCTCTGTCCTTTCAGCTACGCTTTTTGGGGCCGAGGACCTGCGCATGGTCGAAGGTCAGATCGCACCGCTCGACCCCGGAATGGTTCGTGTCCGCTTTGGCGCCGGGGGAATCTGCGGTTCGGACATGCACTACTTTCGGCATGCACGCACGGGCGATTTCATTCTCAAGTCCCCTTTGGTGCTCGGTCACGAGATCGCAGGTGAGATTGTGGACATCGCAGGCCCGGCACCAGGCCTGAGAGCCGGGGATCGAGTCGCGGTCAACCCATCGCGATGGTGCGGCCACTGCGCGCGATGCCGGGAAGGGCGCCCGAATTTGTGCGAGAATGTCTATTTTATGGGTTCGGCCTCGAAGACGCCGCATATGCAAGGCGGCTTTGCCACTTACTTTGACGTCGTTCCGTCTCAATGCGTGAAGGTTTCGCCCGATACATCTTTCGTGGCGGCGGCGCTAGCCGAACCACTCGCGGTGTGCCTGCACGCCGTAAGTCGGGCAGGGCCTGTGGCGGGGTGTCGAGGCATCGTGTTCGGCGCCGGTCCGATCGGTCTCCTGACTTTGCTTGCCGCGCGATTGGCGGGAATGTCGGAAATCGCTGTCGCAGACGTGGCTGCAGCTCCACTTGCCTTTGCACAGCGCCTTGGCGCCGACCATGTCGTAGACATCTCAGGCGGCGGCGATACTCTTGAGAATCTCGCTGCCATGCGGCCCTTCGATGTCGCGTTCGAAGTTTCCGGCACTGCGCCCGGCTTGTCATCGGCCATACTCAACGTTCGCCGGGGCGGCACGGTCGTGCAAATCGGCAACTTGCCGGGTGGCTTGACTTCAGTGCCTGCAAACGCGGTTATGGCTAGGGAAATCGATCTTAAGGGGTCATTCCGGTTCGGTCAGGAATTTGAGCAAGCTGTCGCCCTTATCGACGAGGGACAGATCGATGTGCTCTCGATCGTCACCGCGAAGCGGCCACTCTCAAAGGCCCCTGAGGGGTTTCGCCTGGCTCTCGATCGATCGCAGAGCGTCAAGGTCGTTCTGACGGCGCCCTGATCGCGAAGCGCGAATGCGGTCAAATGGCTGCCGTTCAAGGTATCCGCCGGCGGTCCGCCTTGGCAACGACATCGACCGGCACAAGGTCGTAAGCAATCCATCTTTCTTCGAGAGCCAACCGCTCGGATCGCGCATGCACGCCATAATCTGAGCCGAACACGCGAGGTCTTGTCATCACGCAAATAGGGGCATGGGCCGGCATCCAAACACCATCACAATTGTCGACGGGACGGCCCTTCCGCCGCCGGCTCAAGGCATCCTGCCCCGACATGCCGCT
>NZ_VCMV01000039.1 GCF_008757455.1 Microvirga brassicacearum
GATCAGCCTGTTCGTAGGCGCTCGTTACTATGCCATGTCGCCGGAATCCGGACCGAAAGGTCTTGGGCTGCGCGCCGGCCTGACCTTGCTTTTCCCCAAATAGCTCAGCGGGGCTGGATGCCTACAAGAAAGAGTTCCGTCCAAAGCCAGACGGACACCAGAAGCCGCTCCACAACAAGCTCTCGGCCTAATCGGTAAACTCCTCGATGGCGTCCACCTTCTCCGGATAGAAAGCCAGGTAGCCGGCAATCCGCGAGACGCTGTCGAACGGCCTCTCATAGCTCCACACCGCATTATCGACGACCATCCCGCCCGACGAGGCCGTGAAATAGGATGCGTCGCCTTTATAGGGACAATGCGTGTGGTGCTTTGTCGGATCGAGCTGATCCATGCGCACGTCCTTGCGCGGAATGTATTGCACCGGCGGCAGCGACCCTTCGCGCAAAGTGAGCGCCTCTGTCGTTTCCGCGATGATGAAACCGCCCAGCACGACGCGAATGCGGTTGGGATTGTCCTCGATGGTGATCGGGTGACCAGCATTCGGCTTTTTCATAGGACCTCCCTTGAGGCGGCGCGCTGTTCTTCCTGGGAAAATAGCGCGCTGGCGAGCCGGGCCCAAGGCCGCCGCACAGCTATTCGGTCGAATCGCGATCGTTCGACTTCTCGCCTGCGGGCTTTTCGGCAACCCCGAGCGCCTCTGCGAGGCGCATCTTGGCGGAGCCGGGGCGGAGCGGCTTTTGCTGGCTCTCATGCGGGGTCCAGCCCGAAAGCCAGATGATCTCGAACGTAGCGGGCAAGCGGCCATCCGGGTCGGCGAAACGCTCCGCGTAGATTTCCGCGGCCCGCAGGAGCGTTGCGCGCCGGAGCGGCACCTTGCGGCGGTCGGCGAGCGCATTGGTCAGCCCCATCCGGCGCAGGTCCCGCATGAGCGCGAAGGGATCGCCATAGCGCACGCGGATCACCTCGGAATCAGCCACCGGCAGGGCAAAGCCCGCTCGCTGCAACAACCCGCCGAGATCCCGCACATCCGCGAAGGGCGCGACACGAGGGCTGACGCCGCCTTCGAGTTCCGCCTCCGCCTGGGTGAAGGCCTGCCGCAACTCCGTCAGCGTCGCGCCGCCGAAAAGTGCGCCCATGAATAGCCCATCGGGCTTCAACGCGCGGCGGATCTGGATGAGACTTCCGGGCAGGTCGTTGACGCTCTGGAGCGCGAGCAATGAGACCGCCAGATCGAAGCGCCCGCCGCTGAACGGCAAATGCTCCTCATCCCCCAGCACGCTCGTCGGCTCCATCACCGGTGACAGCCTGACCACGGTGCCGGTGCGGCCGAGAGCCTCGGCGGCGGCCCCGGTCGGTGTTCCCACATCGAGGATGAGCGGAAACGGCCGCGCCACGGTTGAAAGACGTTCTTCCAGATCCGCGATCGCCCGTACCAGCAGGAAATCCGCGTAGCCCGCGCGCACGGCACGCTGCAGGCGGCGGCGAACGAGGGATCGATCGAAGACGACAGGGCTGCTCATGGAGGCGGTATGGCGCGAAATCGGCGCAGCGCCAAGAGGGCGGAAGCTGCCGCATCAAGGCGCCTTCACATCCACCATGTTATAAAGTTAAACTCGGTTGATGACCGCACCCGAACCCGCACAGCGCCGGCGTCTCGCTCCTCTGGCAGATGTGGCGCGCGGCGTGTCCCGGTTTCTGCTCGGTTTGGTCTATCCGCCGACCTGCATCGCCTGCCAGGGCGCGACCGGGGCGCCTCACGCGCTTTGCGCCACCTGCTGGTCTGGGATCCGTTTCATTGACCGGCCTTATTGCGAGCGATTGGGAACCCCTTTTTCCGTCGATCTCGGGATGCCCCTGCATTCTCCCGCCGCCCTCGCCGATCCGCCGGTCTTCGGTCGCGCCCGGGCGGTTGCCGAGTATGACGGCATCGCGAGCGCTCTCGTTCATCGGCTGAAATATGGCGACCGGCTGGAGCTGGCACGCGCGCTCGGGAGCATGATGGCCCGCGCCGGTGCCGAACTCCTCGGCGATACCGATGTGATCGTGCCCGTGCCGCTCCATCGTTTCCGCCTGTGGCAGCGCCGGTTCAATCAGGCGATGGCATTGGCGGCGGTGGTCGCGCGGGATAGCGGCCTGCCCTGCGATCCGTTTCTTCTCTCCCGCGTGAAGCGGACGCGACAGCAGGTCGGGCTGACGAAGGCGCAGCGGCAGCAGAACCTGCAGGGCGCCTTTCGGGTCTCCGATGATGTTAGGGCACGACTCCAAGACAAACGGGTGCTGCTGATCGACGATGTTCTCACCACCGGCGCCACCGCCAACGCGGCATCGCGCGCCCTGCTCCGGGGCGGTGCTGCCTCGGTCGACATCTTGGCTTTCGCGCGGGTCGTGACGGAACGTTGAAGCCATCCTATATGTCCGGCCGAAGGAGATTTCCAAAACATGCCGTCCATCACGATCTACACAAAGGACTGGTGCCCCTATTGCACTGCCGCCAAACGGCTTCTCGACGAAAAGGGAGCGTCCTTTACGGAAATCGACATCGAGGCCAAACCCGAATTTCGCGCCGAGATGATTCAGAAGGCCGGAGGGCGCACGAGCGTCCCGCAGATCTTTATCGGCGACCGCCACGTGGGCGGCTGCGACGACATCTATGCGCTGGACGCGCGGGATGAACTGGAGGCTCTGTTAAGAGCCTGACGCAGTAAAAACACGGTGAGCCCCGCGCGCCGGGAGCTTGGCCTGCAGCCAACGAGTCCTTATGTCAGGCCCATGATCAAGTACGCGCTTGCCTGCGAGCAGGCCCACGAGTTCGAGAGCTGGTTCCCCACGAGCGATGCGTTTGAGGCGCAGCGCAAGCGTGGATTGGTGACGTGCCCGTTCTGCGATTCGGCAAAGGTCGAGAAGCAGATCATGGCACCGTCTCTGACCCGTGGTGAAAAGGCCGTCGCGCCTGCGCCTCCCGAGCCCCAGCCCGTCGCGGCCCTCTCGGAAAAGGACAGGGAGTTGCGCGCCATGGTCAGAGCCTTGCGCGAGCATGTGATGACGAGCGCGGAAAATGTCGGCCGGGGTTTTGCCGAAGAGGCCCGCAAGATGCATTACGGCGAGGCCGACCAGCGCTCGATCTATGGCGAGGCCAATGGCGAGGAGGCGCGAGCGCTTCTGGAGGAGGGGATCGAAGTCATGCCCCTGCCGATCGTGCCGGACGACCGCAACTAGTTGAACCGTGAAGCGGCCTTCGGACGCCGTCACCCTCCCGGCTGCTGAAATCGATTCCATGTGATCGAGGACGCCTAGGTCCCCGAAGGCTTCCATCCGTCGCGCCCGTCCCGTAAAGATCTCGGGGAAGGAGACGCGAGTGGATCAAAGACGCCGAGACGGCACAAGAACACCGCAGCGGCGCATGAGCGTCATGCGCCGTTTCCTCGACAGCGAAGCCGCGGGCGGCATCATTCTGATGGGCGTCACCGTCGCCGCGTTGGTGGCGGCGAATTCGCCCGCCGCCGGCTTTTATTTCGCGCTGCTGAACACCTACGTGCTGGGTCTCAGCGTCCTGCACTGGATCAACGACGCGTTGATGGCCGTGTTCTTCCTGCTCGTCGGTCTCGAGATCAAGCGCGAATTCCTGGACGGTCAATTATCCACCTGGCCCAGGCGAGTTCTGCCGGGTATCGCTGCCTTCGGCGGTATGGTGGTGCCGGCGCTGGTCTACCTCGCGGTGACATGGCGCGATCCCGGACTGGCGCGCGGATGGGCGATCCCGGCCGCCACCGACATTGCTTTCGCACTCGGTGTCTTGGCGGTTCTCGGATCGCGCGTGCCCACTTCGCTGAAGATCTTTCTGACCGCACTGGCGATCCTCGACGATCTCGGCGCCATCGTGATCATCGCGCTGTTCTATGCGGGCGACCTCTCGTACCCGATGCTCGGAGGCGCGCTCGTCTGCATCGCGGCGCTCATTGCCCTCAACCGGCTCGGGGTGACATCGCTCCTGCCCTATCTGATCATCGGCGCCGTGTTATGGGTCCTCGTCCTCAAATCAGGAATTCATGCGACGCTCGCGGGCGTCGTGCTGGCGCTGACGATTCCGCTCGACGCCCAACCCAAAAAGACGCGGACGGAGACATCGCCGCTTCATCGCCTCGAGCACGCCCTGCAGGGTTGGGTCGCGTTCGCGATCATCCCGATCTTCGGGTTTGCGAATGCCGGCGTCTCGTTTTCGGGCTTCACGCCCTCCGCCCTTCTGGCCCCGCTGCCCCTCGGCATCGCACTCGGCCTGTTCGTCGGCAAGCAGGTGGGCGTATTCGCGTTCTCGATGCTCGCCATCCGGTTCAACATCGCCGATGTGCCGGCCGGTGCCACGAGGCTTCAATGTTACGGTGTGGCGCTGCTTTGCGGCATCGGCTTCACCATGAGCCTCTTCATCGGCGCATTGGCGTTTCCGGAGAATCCCGCTTTGAACGACGCGACCAAGATCGGTGTTCTGGCCGGCTCCATCGCGTCGGCGCTCGCGGGATTGCTGATCCTGCGCTTCGCGCCGCGGGAGATCCTACCGGTGCGAGGCAAGCAGCATGTAGTTGACGCCCATGTCCCGCGATAGGGACCAGGCGCCGGTGAGCGGATTGTAGGCGACGCCGGTTTCATCGCTGACAATCAGTCCCGCAACGTGAAGGGCCGTGTGCAGCTCGTCCGGCCTGACGAATTTCTCCCATTCGTGGGTGCCCTTGGGCAGCCAGCCGAGCAGGTATTCGGCGCCGACGATGGCGAACGCAAAGGATTTGGCCGTCCGGTTGAGGGTCGCCATGGCAAGGTAGCCGCCAGGTTTGACCGCCTTGGCGCAGGCGTTGACGAAAGCCTGCACGTCGGCCACGTGCTCCACCACCTCCATGGCCAGCACGATGTCGAAGGTCTCTCCCTTCGCCACCACCGATTCGACCGTCTCGTTGCGGTAATCGACGGTCAGGCCGGCCCGCTCCGCGTGGAGCCGGGCGACCGAAATGTTGGTCGGCGCCGGATCGAGGCCCGTGACACGCGCGCCGAGCCGGGCCAGCGGCTCCGACAGGACGCCGCCGCCGCAGCCCACATCGAGGATGCTAAGGCCTTCGAGCGAGCGCGCGGACCGCGGGTCCCGGCCGAAACGCCGGCAGGCCTCGTCGCGGATATAGGCGAGCCGGACCGGGTTGAACCGGTGCAGGACCTTCATCGGACCCTTGGGATCCCACCACGTCTCCGCGATCCGCTCGAAGCGCGCGACTTCGGCCGGGTCGATGGTGCTGGAGGCGTTGTCGCTCATGAAAACTTCCCCTCGGTCCGCTCTTTTGTTCCGGCGTTGACAGCACGCCACCCCACCGTCATGTATACGCCGCCTCCGCCTTGGCGAAGAGGCAAATCGATATCCCGTCTGGCTCTATCTGTCTGGCTTCCTCGCTTATGCCTCGTCTCGTCATGAAGTTCGGCGGCACGTCCGTCGCCACGGTTGAGCGTATTCGCAATGTCGCCCGGCATGTGAAACGCGAGGTCGAGGCCGGCTACGATGTGGCGGTCGTCGTGTCGGCCATGTCCGGCAAGACCAACGAACTTGTCTCCTTCGTCAAGGACGCCTCGGCGCTCTATGATTCGAAGGAATACGATGCGGTCGTCGCCTCGGGCGAGCAGGTCACGTCCGGCCTTCTGGCGCTCGCCCTGCAGGAAATGAACGTGAATGCCCGCTCGTGGCAGGGCTGGCAGGTGCCGATCCTGACTTCGGAAGTCCACGGTTCGGCGCGAATCGCCGCCATCGACGGCACCAGCATTCTGCGGGGCTTCACCGACAAGCGCGAAGTCGCGGTCGTGTCCGGGTTTCAAGGCCTGCACCAGCCGACGCAGCGAATCACGACGCTCGGGCGGGGCGGTTCGGATACCAGCGCCGTGGCGATTGCCGCCGCCATCCAGGCCGAAAGATGCGATATCTATACGGACGTGGACGGCGTCTACACCACCGACCCGCGCATCGTCACGAAGGCGCGGCGGCTCGACAAGGTTTCGTATGAGGAGATGCTCGAAATGGCATCGCTCGGCGCCAAGGTGCTTCAGGTGCGCTCGGTCGAGCTTGCCATGATGCACCGGGTTCCGACCTATGTGCGCTCAAGCTTCGACGATCCAGCCGATCCGAAGCTCGGCACCCTCATCTGCGACGAGGAAGACATCATGGAACAGCAGGTTGTGACCGGCATCGCCTATTCGCGCGACGAGGCACAGATTACGTTGCGGAATGTTGCGGACAAGCCCGGCATCGCGGCTTCGATCTTCGTGCCGCTGGCGGACGCCAACATCAACGTGGACATGATCATTCAGGTCGTGTCGGACGACACCACGACCACCGATATCACCTTCACGGTGCCGACGGCCGATTACGAGCGTGCCTGTGCGGTCCTCAACGCCCATCGCGACGATATCGAGTTCAAGGACCTGCAGGGGGCCACCGACGTGGTCAAGGTCTCGGCGATCGGGGTCGGCATGCGCAGCCATGCGGGCGTCGCGGCCCGCGCCTTCAAGGCGCTCGCCGACAAGGGCATCAATATCCGCGCCATCACCACCTCGGAGATTAAGTTCTCGGTTCTGATCGACTCGGCCTACACGGAGCTTGCCGTCCGCACACTCCACTCGTTATACGGCCTTGATCAAGCCTGATTGACGGTCTGTCACAAAGGCTGCGACACTCATTCCCGAGCCGCCGGACGGTTCTGTCGGCTCAAACAAGGACGGGATCGACAGCTCATGCCAAGCGCTCCCGGCGGTCCGCGCCTTCTGCTGCGCCGCCTCCGCGAGATCATGGCGGAGCCGGTCGGGGCGCAGGATCGTCTCGACAAGATCGTGGTTCTGATCGCCGCCAACATGGTTGCGGAGGTGTGCTCCCTCTACGTGATGCGCGGCGACGGCGTGCTCGAGCTGTTTGCCACCGAGGGTCTCAACCGGGAAGCCGTGCACCTGACGACCATGCGGGCGGGCGAGGGTCTTGTCGGCCTCATCGCCGCGACGGCCGAGCCGCTCGCCCTGTCCGATGCCCAGAGCCACCCGGCCTTCTCCTACAAGCCGGAAACCGGCGAGGAGATCTACCACGCTTTCCTGGGCGTGCCGCTGCTGCGCGCGGGCAACACCCTCGGTGTCCTCGTGGTGCAGAACCGCACCTACCGGATTTATGCCGACGAGGAGCTCGAGGCGCTTCAGACCACCGCCATGGTGCTGGCCGAAATGCTTGCCTCCGGCGAGTTGCAGGCGCTTGCGCCCGTGGAAACCGGGACGGCCTTCCGGCGCCCGCTCCAGCACCGGGGCACCGTGCTGGCGGAGGGCGTCGGGCTTGGCTACGTGGTGCTGCACGAGCCCCGCGTGCTGCTCAAGAACCTGATCGCCGAGAATGTGGAGGACGAGCTCCAGCGCCTCGATGAGGCCATCGGGGACGTCCGGGCCTCCATCGACGAGCTGATCGAGCGTGGCGACGTCGCCCATCACGGCGAGCACCGGGAAGTCCTGGAAACGTTCCGCATGTTCGCTCACGACCAGGGCTGGCTCCGCCGCATGCGCGAGGCGGTGGGTTCCGGCCTCACGGCGGAAGCGGCGGTCGAGCGGGTCCAGTCGGACAATCGGGCCCGCATGCTGCGCCAGACGGACCCCTACCTGCGGGATCGCCTGCACGATCTCGACGATCTTGCCAATCGCCTGCTGCACCGGCTCGTCGGCCGCGACATGGTGGCCTCCAAGGCGTCGCTGCCCGACAATGCCATTCTGGTGGCCCGCTCCATGGGCCCGGCGGCCCTGCTCGATTACGATCGCTCGCGCCTGCGCGGGCTCGTGCTGGAAGAAGGCGGCCCCACCAGCCATATCGCGATCGTTGCCCGGGCCCTCGGCATCCCCGCAGTCAGCGAAGTGGCCAACGCCACCTCGCTGATCGAACAGGGCGACGCGATCATCGTCGACGGCATGACCGGCGACGTCCAGATCCGCCCGAGCGCCGAAGTCGAGGCGGCCTACGCCGAGAAAGCGCGCCTACGCGCACGGCGGCAGGAGCAATATCTCAAGCTGCGGGACGTGCCGGCCGTCACGAAGGACGGGGCGAAAATCAACCTCCAGCTCAATGCCGGATTGCTGGTCGATCTGCCTCATCTGGACGATACGGGGGCTTGCGGAATCGGGCTCTTCCGCACCGAATTGCAATTCATGATCTCGGAGCGGATGCCAACCGCGACCGAGCAGCAGGCCCTCTATTCCGCGGTGGTGGCGGCAGCAGGCGACCTGCCCGTGACCTTCCGGACCCTCGACATCGGCGGCGACAAGATCCTGCCCTACATGCAGGCGGTCGAGGAGGAGAACCCGGCGCTCGGCTGGCGTGCAATCCGCATCGGCCTCGATCGGCCGGGCCTGCTGCGGATGCAGATTCGCGCCCTCCTGAAGGCCGCCAGCGGTCGTGCGCTCAAGATCATGTTTCCCATGGTGGCGACCTGCGACGAATTCGTGCGGGCCAAAGCCCTGGTCGAGCGCGAGAAAGTCCATCTGTCCCGGCACGGCTATCCGCTGCCGGCCGATCTCAAGCTCGGGGCCATGCTTGAAGTGCCCTCGCTGCTGTTCCAGCTCAAGGAAATCTGCACGGTCGCCGATTTTCTATCGATTGGGTCCAACGACCTGATGCAGTTCCTCTTCGCCATCGACCGCGAGAACCGCCGCGTGGCGGATCGCTTCGATCCCTTAAGCGGACCGATGTTGCGGGCCCTCCAACGGGTCGTCGACAAGGCATCGGCCACCGATTGCGAACTCACCGTCTGCGGCGAGATCGGCGGACGCCCCCTCGAGGCCATGGCGCTGATCGGTTTGGGTTTCCGGTCATTGTCCATGGCGCCGACCTCGATCGGCCCCGTCAAGGCGATGCTGCTGGCCCTCGATGCGGACCGCGTCGGCGCCCTGATCCGTGATGAACTGGAGCGCGACGGGGGCGGCGATTCGCTGCGCCCGATCCTCGCCCGCTTCGCAAAACAGCATGGTATTCCGGTCTGATGTCGATCGCGCCTCCGCAAGAACGCCTGCACGCCATTCTGGCCCGCCACGACATCGTCATGGCGACGCTGAATGCCGGCCCGGACCCTGAGACGTTCGTGGCCCTGTCGCGTGAATTGGCCGAGCTGGATGGGGTGGTCGCCGCGATCAGGGCCTATCACGCCATGGAGGACAACCTGCGCGGCCTGCAGGCGCTCCTGGTGGATCCGGGCACCGATCCGGAGATGCGCTCGCTCGTCGAGGACGAGCTGCCCGAGGCGCGGGAGGCGGTCGCGAACGCGGCGCAGGACCTGCGCGTCATGCTACTGCCACGCGATGAGGCGGATGAGAAGAGCGCCATCCTCGAAATCCGCGCCGGAACCGGCGGCGACGAGGCGGCTTTGTTCGCGGGTGATCTCTTTCGCATGTATGTGCGCTATGCCGACCTGAAGGGCTGGAAGGTCGAGATGGTGTCGGAGAGCGAAGGCACCGCCGGCGGCTACAAGGAAATCATCGCCGAGGTCAAAGGCCGCAACGTCTTTGCCCGCCTGAAATTCGAGAGCGGCGTGCACCGGGTTCAGCGGGTTCCCGACACGGAGACGTCCGGACGCATCCACACCTCGGCCGCCACCGTGGCGGTCCTGCCGGAGGCCGAGGAGGTCGATATCGCCATCAACGATTCCGACCTGAAGATCGACACCATGCGTGCGCAGGGCGCGGGCGGCCAGCACGTGAACAAGACCGAATCGGCGATCCGCATCACCCATCTGCCGACCGGAATGGTCATCTTCGTTCAGGACGAGCGCTCCCAGCACAAGAACCGCGCCCGCGCCATGTCGTTGCTGCGCGCCCGCCTCTACGATGCGGAGCGCAGCGCCAAGGATGCAGTGCGCGCCGCCGACCGCAAGGCCCAGGTGGGGTCCGGCGACCGTTCCGAACGCATCCGCACCTACAATTTTCCGCAAGGCCGCGTCACCGACCATCGCATCAATCTGACGCTCTACAAGCTTGAGGAAGTGCTGGCCGGAAATGCCCTCGACGAATTGATCGACGCGCTCACGGCGGATTACCAGGCGGCGCAGTTGGCCGACCAGGATCAGGCGGCGTGACCAGCGGCGTCACGACGCCATGACCAGTCCCAGGGCCAGTGACCCGAACGGTTCGGCCCCTGAGGGAGCGACCCGCGACGAGGCGCTGAGAAGGCTGCGCGCAAAGCTTGCTGGCGCGGGTTTCGAGACCGCCGCCCTGGAGGCCCGCGTGCTCCTTCTGGCGGCCCTTGCGATCAGCGCCGCCGAACTCATCGCCCGACCGTTCGAGCGCCTCACCGCGGAGCAAGCCTCGAGACTGGCCGCCTGGACAGCCCGCCGGCTGTCCCATGAGCCGGTCGCGCGGATTCTCGGGGAGCGCGAGTTCTGGGGTCTGCCGTTCATCCTGTCGCCCGAGACGCTGGTGCCCCGGGCGGATACCGAGACCGTGGTCGAGACGGCCATTGATCTCGTCGCCCGCCGCCAGACCGGCTTGCGAATCGCCGACCTGGGGACCGGTTCCGGCTGTCTTCTGGTCGCACTCCTGCACGAGCTGCCGCACGCCACCGGGATCGGGGTCGACCGTTCGGCGGGCGCGGCACGAACGGCCCGGCTGAACGCGACCAGAAACGGCGTCTGGTCCCGGAGCCTCTTCGTGGTTTCGGATTGGGGGGCCGCGCTTGCCCAGGGTGTCGACCTGATCGTCTCGAACCCACCCTATATTGCCACCGGCGTGGTGGATCGCCTCGAACCGGAGGTGCGGGAGCACGATCCCCGTCTGGCGCTGGATGGCGGGGAGGACGGCCTTGAAGCCTACCGGATCATCCTGCCCGAGGCCCGCCGGCTGCTCTCTCCCGAGGGCCATCTGGTGCTCGAAATCGGCTATGATCAGGAGCCCGCCCTGCGAGACCTTGCGGCCACGGCGGGTTTCACCGTGGTCCGATTTGCCAAGGATCTCGCCGGCAATCCCCGTTGCGTCGCCCTCAAACCGACATGATCGGATGACACAACTCCTCCCATCCGAACGAGGATAAAGTGAAATATCGCTTGTTGGACGGCACGGAACCCGCTAGATTCGCGGCAGATGACGTGATCGGTCTCAACAAATCGGCGGAACCCGTGTTACGGAAGCCCCCGGAAGATCAAACGTTATCAATCGCGCTGGCAGGGGCACACTGAACAGCCAGGCGCGATCACCTGAACCCGACACTGAAGGATGGCCAGACTTTTCGAGTCGTGGCTGAACGACAGACGGTTGCCACGCGAACGGTGGGCGACAAGCCCGTTCGATGAACATTGCCTTGCATCGCGTGGGATAGCAGAACCAGCGAGGGTCGTTGACCAGAATGAGACCAGGACAGAACAGGCGTATGCGCGGTCGTAGCCGGAACAACAATAACGGCGGCGGCAACAAGGGACCGAATCCCCTGACGCGCAGCTATGAATCGAACGGCCCGGACGTGAAGATCCGCGGCACCGCGCAGCATATCGCCGAAAAATACAGTCAGCTTGCCCGAGACGCGCATTCCAGCGGCGATCCGGTGGCGGCTGAGAACTATTACCAGCACGCCGAGCACTACATCCGCATCATCGCAGCGGCGCAGGAGGTCCTGCGCGAGCAATACGGCTACCAGCCGCGCTCGTTCGAGGATGAGGGTGACGAAGAGAATTTCGAGCAGCGCCAGGGGACCGGCGACGATACGGATCCGGCCTCCCAGCCGCAGCCTTTCGAGGCACGGGGCGAAGGTGACCGGCGCCCGCGCTTCGATCGCCAGGACCGTGGCGACCGCCAAGATCGCGGCGAGCCGCGTCAGGACCGTGGCGATCGGCAAGATCGCGGCGATCGGCAGGGCCCCGGCGACAGGCAAGGGTCTGGCGACCGGCAAAGCGCTGGCGGCGACCGCCAGGATCGTGGGGACCGACAGGACCGCGGCGAGCGGCGTGAGCGTTTTCAGCGCGACCGCGGCCCCCGCCCGGAATTCCAGCGCGACGACCAACCCCGCGCCGAGTTCGATCGTGATCGCAACGATCGAATCGAACGCAATGACCGGCCGGAGCGCAATGAACGGCCCGAGCGTGCGGATCTTCCCGTGCGGACCGAGCGTCCGGACCGGCCCGAGCGTACGGAGCCGCGTGCGGAGCGTGCGCCACGTGGACGGCCGCCGCGGCGTGAGGTTCAACCGGACGAGGCGGATGTGAGGGAGCCCGTCGGGCTGCCGGCTTTCCTGACCAACCCGGTGCGGACGCCCCTGCCAACCGACATCGACGAGGCGCCCGCGCCCAAGGTGGCCGAGAGCGCCGAGGCTGAGGTTCGCCCCCGCCGTCGCGCGGTCCGCCGGCCGCGTCAGGACGAGGCCGAGGCCGATGGCAATGTGGCGGTCGAGACCCCCAAAGCCGAGACGCCCGCCGAGTAGGCCTGGGCGAAGCCATATCAAGCAAAGGGGAGAGCCGAGCTCTCCCTTTTTTTATTTTCGGCTGATCCGTTTCGAACTATCAGCCGAGCGGCAAAGCCGCCTGTTCGAGCGCCAGGCTCTCGCCTTCCGCGAGCGTTCCGCCCTCCAGGACCTCGGCATAGATCCCGCAATCCAAATGGCCGTAAGCCTCCAACAGAGCATTTGGAATCGCGAGATCGCGAAGTCCGGTCGACGGGTCGACGTTGGTTGCCGCGCAGCGCTGGATTCGCTTCGTCACCTTGAGGCGGATCCCGGAGGCCGTGGTCAGGACCTGACCCACAAGGTCGAGCTCGGCCCATGCGGGCAGGCCTTCCACGTGCAGGTTGCCGCGGAAGCGCAGGGGATCAATCGTCGCTCCGATCACCTTCTCAAGAGCCGCCACGCTGCCAAGGTTGATTAGGGAGACAAAACCGCGCCGGAAATCGGTGAACCGGAACCCCTCCGGGGCCGCGAGCACCTTGGGCGGCCCGCGCAGCTCCGCCGGCATGAACCGGCGGAAAAAGGCCTCGATCGCCAGTCGGCCCTCCCTGCTTGCCACATTGCCCCGCGCAACTTCCCGATCACCCTCGCGGATGACCAGGGTGGAGGTGTCATCGAGGTACCGCGTGGTGAGACGGGCGAGGCTCTCATTGCGCATCAGCATGAGAAACTTGATCTTCGGCTGGTGCTCGGGATTCTCGGCATCGAAGCCGGACGGCCCGTTCTCGACAGCGAACAACCGGTCTCCCGGGAAATAATCGCCTCTGGTGAGGGTGGCGCGATCGAGCCTCTCCGGCGAGAGGCCTTTGACGGGATAACGGTGGAGGGCGGCGATGCGGATGCTCATCTATCCTCGTTAGATCCGCGCCGGACGAGAGACAAGCCTCACATCGCGCCTTATTTCTTCGGTTTCCCAGCACGCGAAAGGGCGTCGGCGTCCTCGGCGGGACGGTTTGTCTTCGGCCGCACGCCGCCTGCTTCGACACCCTGGTCGGCGGACTGGCTGCGGCCGGCTTTCCCGGTATCGCCGAAGGTGCGCGGGGTCACCGACGGGTGCTGCTCAAGCGGGCTCTCCGGCACCGCCATGCCAAGCTCCGCATTGCGGGCAAGGTCAGCGCGGGCCTTTTCGGCTTCGGAACGGGGATCTCGGGCCATGCGCGAACTCCTGTAACAGCGCCGGATCGGTCCCGGCGCATACCGTCAATGCCTGGGAAAACACGCCGTTCCGCCCCTTGTTGCGTCACATATGCCACACCACCTTCCCTGTAGCGGATGCTTCTCAAGGAGGTCCGGCATCACAAGGGTCCGTTGTGCCTCGATGAGGGCAACCGGCACCGAAAGGGGTGAATCATGAATTTCGAAAAATATACCGAGCGCGCCCGAGGCTTCGTGCAGGCGGCGCAAAATCTCGCCATGCGGGAAGGCCATCCGCAGCTTGCGCCGGGGCATCTTTTGAAGGTGCTGCTCGACGACCCGGAAGGGCTTTGCGCCGGTCTCATCGACCGTGCCGGCGGCCGTTCAGCGACGGCACGCGCGGCGGTCGAGCAATGGCTCGCCAAGCAGCCGAAGGTTTCCGGGGCCGCGTCCCAGCCGCAGGCAACACGCGAATTGATGCGCTTTTTCGATACGGTCGAGAAAATGGCCGAGAAGGCGGGCGATTCCTACGTCACCGTCGAGCGCATGCTGCTGGCCCTCGCCACTGACAAGGATTCGGAAGCGGGCAAGATCCTGGCCGATTCCGGCGTGACGCCGCAGGCGCTGAACGCGGCCATCAACGAGATCCGGAAGGGTCGAACGGCCGACACCGCGACGTCCGAAAACGCCTATGACGCGCTGAAAAAATACGCGCGCGATCTCACCGAGGCCGCCCGCGAGGGCAAACTCGATCCGGTGATCGGTCGCGACGAGGAGATCCGCCGCACCATTCAGGTCCTGTCCCGCCGCACCAAGAACAACCCCGTGCTGATCGGCGAACCCGGCGTCGGCAAGACCGCCATCATCGAGGGGCTCGCCCTGCGCATCGTCAACGAGGACGTGCCGGAAAGCCTCAAGGACAAACAATTGCTGGCCCTCGACATGGGCTCGCTGATCGCCGGTGCCAAATACCGCGGCGAGTTCGAGGAGCGCCTGAAAAGCGTGCTGGAGGAAGTGACGGCCGCCGCCGGCGGCATCATCCTCTTCATCGATGAGATGCATACGCTCGTCGGCGCCGGCAAGACCGAAGGGGCGATGGATGCCTCCAACCTGCTGAAGCCAGCGCTCGCGCGCGGCGAGTTACATTGCGTCGGCGCGACGACCCTCGACGAGTATCGCAAGCATGTGGAAAAGGACGCCGCATTGGCACGCCGCTTCCAGCCGGTCTTCGTGGACGAGCCCACGGTGGAAGACACCGTGTCGATCCTGCGCGGCCTGAAGGAAAAATACGAGCAGCATCACGGCGTGCGCATCACCGACAGCGCGATCGTTGCGGCCGCCACCCTGTCGAACCGCTACATCACCGACCGCTTCCTGCCCGACAAGGCCATCGATCTTGTCGATGAGGCGGCGGCGCGGTTGCGCATGCAGGTCGATTCGAAACCCGAAGAACTCGACACCATCGACCGCGAGATCGTTCGCCTGAAAATCGAGGCGGAGGCGCTCAAGAAGGAAACCGATCCGGCATCCCGGGAGCGGCTCCTGCGGCTCGAGAAGGAACTGGTGGATCTCGAGGAGCAATCATCCGCCATCACCATGCGCTGGCGCTCCGAGAAGGAGAAGCTCGGACGGGCGGCGGACCTGAAGAAGAAGCTCGACGAAGCCCGCAACGAATTGGCCTCCGCACAGCGTCAGGGTCTGTACCAGCGCGCGGGCGAACTCGCCTACGGCGTGATTCCCGAGTTCGAAAAGGAGCTGTCCCAGACCGAGGCTGCGGAGAACGGGTCGGGCGGCATCATGGAAGAGGCCGTGACGGCGGACCACGTGGCGCAAATCGTGTCGCGCTGGACCGGCGTGCCGGTCGAGAGGATGCTGGAGGGCGAACGCGAGAAACTGCTCCAGATGGAGAAGGAGTTGGGGAAACGCGTCGTCGGTCAGCGCGAGGCCGTGCACGCGGTGGCGACCGCCGTCAGGCGCGCGCGCGCAGGCTTGCAGGATCCGAACCGCCCGATGGGATCATTCATGTTCCTGGGCCCGACAGGCGTCGGCAAGACCGAGTTGACCAAGGCGCTGGCTGGTTTCCTGTTCGACGACGAGGGCGCGATGGTTCGCCTCGACATGTCGGAATACATGGAGAAGCATTCGGTCTCCCGCCTCATCGGCGCCCCTCCCGGCTATGTGGGCTACGAGGAAGGCGGAGCCTTGACCGAGGCGGTGCGGCGCAGGCCTTATCAGGTGGTGCTGTTCGACGAAATCGAGAAGGCGCATCCGGACGTGTTCAACGTCCTGCTGCAAGTGCTCGACGACGGACGTCTCACGGATGGGCAGGGCCGCACGGTCGATTTCCGCAACACGATCATCATCATGACGTCGAATCTCGGTTCGGAATACCTCGTGTCTCAAAAGGAGAACGAAGATACCGACGCGGTAAGGGCGGAAGTGATGAGCGTGGTGCGGTCGCATTTCCGGCCCGAATTCCTCAACCGCGTGGACGAGATCATCCTGTTCCATCGTCTGAAGCGGTCGGAGATGGGCGCGATCGTCGATATCCAGCTCGGACGGCTCCAGAAGCTTCTGGACGAGCGCAAGCTTGTCCTCGATCTCGAGCCAGAAGCGCGCGACTGGCTCGCCGAGAGAGGCTACGATCCGGCTTACGGCGCGCGTCCGTTGAAGCGCGTGATCCAGAAGTACCTGCAGGATCCGATGGCCGAGGCCATTCTCTCGGGCGCGATCAAGGACGGCGAGACGGTCAACGTCCGGATGGGGCCTTCGGGCCTCATGATTGGCGACATGCCCACAGATGCCGACGCGGAACTTCCGCCCGAAGGCGTGCGGTTGAACTAGCATGATGGATATGGCAGGGCGCGCATCCCGGCCATATCCCCTTTGGCCGCAAAGAGTGGGGAACCGTCGTTCCCGAGCATACGTTCCCCTCTCTTGAACCCGAGAAAGGAAACGAACATGGCGCATGACAAACGAGGTCAGATCCGCGAACCGCAGATTGACGACGACATCGACGATCTGACGAATGTGGCCGCGGGCGAAGACTTCGTGACGGAACCCACGTCGCGCAACACTGTAGGCGATGCCAAACGTGCGGCCGCGAAGGCCACCGGCCTGATGGGGGCTTCCAGGAAACTCGATCCCGAACTGGACATGAGCCATGCCGGCAATGGTCGCGTGAAAAGCGGTTCGACCGCCGGCATCCACAGTTTCGCCGAAGTGCCATCCCGTGGAAGCGCAGACGACGTCAGCCTGACCCTGAGCAACGCGGAGGTGGCCGGAATTCTGCCGACGACCATTCTCAAGAGCCCGGCATCCCGTCCTGAATTCACCGACGCCGACCCCAAGCCGCTGATGATGAAAGGCGGCGCGGAGAGCCGCCGTCGCGTTCCCGCACCGGGAACCATGGTTGACGTCTCCAAGGGGAAGCTGATCCGCAAGATCTAACCGCCTGATCGAGCGCTTCTTCTGCAAAAACGGCCGGGTCTGCCCCGGCCGTTTTTACGAGTGCCAGCGAGATGACGGCATAGCTGTCCTGACGGAAGGTGAGATGACATCCCGGTCATCTTCGGTTCTATTCGGCGCCGAGCCGAAACGGCCTGATATTGAGATGAGGAAACAGCCATGGATAGAAGAACGGTTCTCAAGGGCGCGGGGCTGGCTGCCGCCGCAGGTGTGGCTTCGCCCGCCCTGGCGCAATCCTCGCCCGAGATCCGCTGGCGCATGCCATCGAGCTACCCCAAGAGCCTCGACACGCTCTTCGGCGCCGGCGTTCAGATCGCCAAGCGCGTCGCCGAGGCGACCGACAACAAATTCCAGATCCAGGTCTTCGCCGCCGGTGAGATCGTCCAGGGCCTGCAGGTTCTCGATGCGGTGCAGAGCGGCACGGTCGAGTGCGGCTACACCTTGTCGAGCTATTACATCGGCAAGGACCCGACCTTCATGTTCGAGACCTCGGTTCCGTGGGGCCTGAACGTGCGACAGCACAATGCATGGATGCATTTCGGCGGCGGCCTTCCGCTGATCCGGGAGTTCCTCAAGGACTACAACGTCATGACCTTTCCGGCCGGCCAGACCGGCGCGCAGATGGGCGGCTGGTTCCGGAAAGAGATCAACACCGTCAACGACCTGAAGGGCCTCAAATTCCGCATCGCCGGCATGGGCGGGCAGATCATGCAGCGGCTCGGCGTGGTGCCGCAGGTGCTTGCCGGCGGCGACATCTATCCGGCGCTTGAACGCGGCACGCTCGACGCGGTGGAATTCTCAGGCCCTTATGACGACGAGAAGCTCGGCTTCGTGAAGGTTGCGAAATATTACTACTATCCCGGCTTCTGGGAAGGGTCGGCGCAGCCCTCGCTTTATGTGAACCTTGAAAAGTGGAACGCGTTGCCGGCGAACTACAAGGCGATCCTCGAAGCCGCCTGCGCGGAGGCGAACGCAACCTGCATCATGAAATACGATGCCGAGAACGCCGAAGCGGTGCGACGCCTCGTCAGCCAGGGCGCGCAATTGCGGGCGTTTCCGAAGGACGTTCTCGATGCGAGCCACAAGGAGGCGTTCAAGCTCTACGGCGAGATCGCGGCATCGAATGAGAAATTCAAGAAGATGTACGAATCGTGGAATGCCTTCCGCGAGAAGGAATACACGTGGTTCCGGATCGCCGAACTACCATTCGATTATTACAACTACACCCAGCAAGGCCAGCCTCGGTAAGGGGCTCAAGGCGTTCGAACAGCCAAAGCGGCGCGCTCCCAAGGCGCGCCGTTTTCATATCCGAGGGATCGGGATCGCCTGTGAGGCGTTGACGGGTTGCAACGGACCTTAGTGGGCCGCAACGGAGATGCCTTATGCAAGATAACAAGAAGCGTGTTGAAAAACAGAACATCAAGCAGGAGAAAAAGGACAAGACCCTCCCCGAGAACTCGAAGGAGAGTCTTGATCGCAAGCTCGATGAGGCCAACGAGGAGAGCTTCCCCGCAAGCGACCCGGTATCGGTCAAGATCACCAAATAGAGCGGGCCTCAAAGGCTCCAGGCGGGTTCTGGAGCTTTTGCTTGTCTCAGCTGCGACTGGCGATCGCAACGCCGAGCGCCGCGCAAGCCATTCCGACAATCTGGACCCATGACAATGTCTCGCCGAACAACAGATAGGCCATGACGGCCGCAACCGGCGGAACCAGATAAAGCAGGGTCGCAACGCCCGTCACCGCGCCGTGGCGGATAAGATAGAGCAACAGCCCGATCGCACCGATCGACAGCCCGAACACCGCCCAGGCGAGCCCACCGAGCAAGGCCCATGACAGGTCCATGTGGCCGCTCTCGGTGAGCAGGACGACCGGGGCCGTGACGGCGGCGGCCCCCAGATACTGGATGACCGCATTGACCCGCATGTCGAGCGCGCCGGCCGTGCGCTTCTGCCAGATGGTGCCAAGGGTGATGGAGAGCATGGCCAGCACCGCGACGCCGAGCGCCACCGGCGGGGCGCCGACACCCAATTTCGGCAGGATGACCAGCACGGCGCCGAGAAATCCAAGTCCGATGCCGAACCATCGCCGTGGCGAGACTCGCTCGCCGAGCAGCGGCATCGCCAGCAGACCGGTCACCAGCGGCTGCAGGCCCGCAACGAGCGCCGTGATGCCGGCCGGCAGCCCGTGCTTGACCGCCCAGAACACACCGCCGAGATAGAAGCCGTGCAGCAGGATTCCGGCAATTAGACTGTTGCGCCAGGTTCGCGCGTCCCGTGGCCACCGCACCCGCGCGAGCATCACGATCACGACCAGGACGGCGATTGCCAGCACATAGCGCACCAGCAGGAATGTCAGAGGCTCGGCGTGCGGCGCCACGATCCGCGCGACGATGAACCCCGTCGCCCAGATGAGCACGAAGAGAGGCGGAGCGACACGGGCGAGCAGATTGGACGTCATGGGATGCCGATGAGAGCGTGATCGGGAAAAGCCCCGGAGCTTGCGTTTCCTAACAGGCTTTTGGCGCCCGCGCGCCTGTCGCGGCAAGCTCCGGCCCGCATTTCATCGAAGTCCCTGTGGGTTGACAGCGGGGGCCCTTCGCTCACTTGTCTGGAACCATGCTCGCCATGTCCAGAGCCGGAGACCTGCTTGTTCAATCGCCTGCGCCTTACGCTGGAAATCTTCTCGATCGCCATCAACCGCTTTCTGGTGCACGACGCCTGGGCGATCGCCAGCCATATCGCGCTCTCGGTCCTGACCTCGCTGTTTCCGTTCCTCATTCTGATGACGGCCCTGGCGGGCCTGTTCGGCGCCGGCTCGCTCGCCGATGAAGCGACCGACCTCATTTTGGAGGCATGGCCGCGGGAAGTTGCCGAGCCCATCGCCGGCGAAATCCACACCATCTTGACCGGGCGGCGGAGTGACGTGCTGACGCTGGGTCTCGTGCTTGCGCTGTATTTCTCCTCCAGCGCCGTGGAGGCTCTGCGCCTGGGGCTGAACCGCGCCTACGGGGTCCGGGAGACCCGCGCATGGTGGGTGACGCGGCTTGAATCCATCGCCTTTGTCATCGGCGGTGCATTTGTCATGCTCGTGCTCGCCGTTCTGGTGGTGCTCGGACCGTTCGTGTGGCGCGCCGTGCTGCATTGGGTTCCGGCGCTTCAATTCCTCGACGGTCTGATCGACTTCCTGCGCATCGGCATTGCCACGATCGTCATCGTGTTCGGCCTGTTGATCGCCTACAAATACGTGCCCTCCGGCCGTCGCAGCTGGGGGTCGATCCTTCCGGGCGTCCTCATGACGTTGTTCCTGTGGCTGCTTGGGGGCTTGGGATTCGGGTGGTATCTCGAGTTCTATCCCGGCGCCTACGCCTCCACCTATGGGGGCCTCGCGACCGCCATGGTGGCGCTGGTGTTCCTCTATACGCTCGGGGCGATCTTTCTGTTCGGAGGCGAACTGAACGGCACCATCATGCTGGCAAAACGCAGGCGTCCTCTGCTCGGGCCGGCGCCGGAGCAGATCGAGACGCCGATGGTGTTGCCGCCCCGTAGAGGCGAATAGAAAACGGCCGGGGAGATGCCCGGCCGTCGCTGCCTTTCCGCTGTGCCGATCTCAAGCCACGATGCGGTATTTCACGAAACCTTCGGGCGCATCGCCCATCTTCTCGACCTTGATGCCCGACGGCTGATAGCCGGCGGCGTTCGGGCCGGTGAGGAATGTTGCGGTGACGTTTGCGGGCGGCGTCACGAGCGCCCACGAACCATCGGCCTTCGGCGACACTTCCTTGCGCTCGATAATGAAACGCATGATGGCGTCGCGGGTGAGATCGGGCGCATCGAGAATGATCGTGGTGCCGTCGGCGCCGGGAAAGTTGCCGCCGCCGCCAGCGCGGTAATTGTTGGTCGCGACGACAAACACCTGATCGTCCGCAACCGCCTTGCCGTTATAGGTCAGGTCTTTGATGCGGTGCGCGTCCGGGGCAACCAGCTTGCCGTCATTGTCGTAACGCGAGGCTTGGGTCGGGTCGATCTTGTACTGCACGCCCGCGATGACGTCGAAATTATAGGCCGGGAACTTGGCGTTGATGATGTCCTGTTCGCCGCCCTTGGCCACATCGATCTGGTTGTAGATTCCAGCCGACCGTTCGAGCCATTCGCGAACCTGCGCGCCGGTCACTTTCACGGCGCGAATGGTGTTCGGATAAATGTAGATATCGGCCATGTCCTTGATGGCGAGCGGGCCCTTCTTGATCTCCGTGAAGTAATTCGGTCCACCCCGTCCGCCGGCCTTGAAGGGCGCGGCGGCGGAGAGCAGCGGCAGATCCTTATGCGGCGTGGTCTTGAGAAGATCGGCCACGTACCAGGCCTGCGCCTCGGCCACCAGTTTGACGGACGCGTCGTCGGCAACCAGCGAATAATAGGAATGGATCGGCACCGCGGTGGTGCCGACCGGCTCGCGCACATATTTCAACGTGGCGTCATGATCGGCCTGTACGGCGGCGATCACCGCGGCCTCGGATGCGACCTTCGGCACGACCTTGCGGTCGACGCGATCGTAGATGGGACGCGCTTCGGTCTTGAAGCCCGCAACCTTCCAGCGGCTGCCGTCCTTCGTCAGGTCGAGATCGACCTGCCCCAGATGGCTGCCCCAGAATCCCGCCATGACGGCGGGCTTGCCATGCAGCGTGCCGGCTTTCGCATCGACGCCCGGAATGTTGCTGAATTCCTTGCCGCCAGGGAACGTGAGGTGCTGGTGGCCGGTGAGGATCACGTCGATCCCGTCCACCTTCGCGAGATGCAAAGCAGCGTTCTCCTCGCCGCCCTTGCGGTCCCCGCCCGCGATGCCCGAATGGCAGAGCGCCACGACGATGTCGGCGCCGGCCTTCTTCATGTCCGGAACATGCTTCTCGGCCGCATCGACGATATCGATCGTGGTGGCCTTGCCGTCGAGATGCCCCTTGTCCCACTGGACGATCTGGGGCGGCAGGAAGCCGATCACGCCGACCTTCAGCTTGTGCGTCGCGCCCGCCTCATCGACGACGTCGCGGTCGAGAACGAGCCAGGGCTTTTGCAGGGTCGTGCCATCGGCCTTGATGACGTTGGCGCAAACCAGCGGGAATTTCGCCGCTCCGAGGGAGTTCTGCAGAAAGTCGAGGCCGTAATTGAATTCGTGGTTGCCGAGGGTGCCGCAATCGTAATCGAGCGTGTTCATGGCCGCGACCATGGGGTGGACATCACCCTTTTTCATGCCGCGGCGATAGGCGACGAAATCGCCCAGGGGCGAGCCCTGAATGAGGTCGCCGTTATCGAACAGCAGGCTGTTCTTCGCCTCGGAACGCGCTGCCTTGACGATGGCGGCGGTGCGCGCAAGACCGACCGTGTCGTCGGCGGCATCGCGATAATAGTCGTAAGGCAGGATGTTCACGTGGAGATCGGTGGTCTCCAGGATGCGCAGCTTGACGACCGGATCGGCAGCCCATCCGACCTGCGGCACGGCCGTGAGGGCTGCAGCCGCCACACCTGTTTGGAGGATCCGGCGGCGGGTGAATTTGGTCGTCATGCTGGTGGTCCCTCTTATGAAACAGCGTTCGCATAACAGAGAACATCGCGAGTTTTATGACAAGCGCAATTGTCGCCGCTTAAGCGGAGCGCAGAGCCGCGTCGAGATCCCCGAAAAGGTCCTCGACATCCTCGATCCCCGTCGACAGCCGAAGCAGATCCGGCGGGCATGGCGTGCCCGGACCCTCGATCGAGGCCCGGTGCTCGATCAGGCTTTCGACGCCGCCAAGCGAGGTGGCGCGTTTCCACAACCGCACCCGCGCCGCCGTGCGAATGGCGGCAGCCTCCCCGTCAGACACCTGCACCGACAGCATGTAGCCGAAGCCGTTCTCCATCTGCCGCGCCGCCACATCGTGGCCGGGATGCTGGGGCAGGCCGGGATAGAGCACGCGGGCAATCTTGGGGTGAGCGGATAGACGCTCGGCGAGATCCATGGCGCTCCTGGCTTGAGCGCCGGCCCGCAGATGCAGCGTGCGCAGACCGCGCATCAGCAGATAGGCCTCGAACGGCCCGAGGATCGCGCCCTGCCCTTTGCGGATGGTGACGACCTGACCCCAGAACTCGTCCGCCTTGGCGCCGGCGAGCACGCCCGCCACCACGTCCGAATGGCCATTCAGCACCTTCGTCGCGGCGTGCATGACAATGTCGGCACCAAGCGACAAGGGCCGCGTATGGAAGGGCGAAGCGGTGGTCGAATCGACCGCCAGACGAGCGCCCGCCGCATGGGCGATCTCGGCCGCGCCCGCGATGTCGGTGATCGTCCAGAGCGGGTTCGAGGGCGTCTCGACCCAGACGAGTTTGGTCCGGCCTGGAAGGATCGCCCGGCGCAACGCGTCGAGGTCGTCCGTTTCGACGAAATCGACGCTCAACCCCCAGCGCGTCGCCTCGCTCATGAGCCAGTGGCGCAGAGCCCAGTACATGACCTTCGAGGCCACCACATGATCGCCGGGGTTCAGCGCCTGGAACACCGCCGTGGCGGCCGCCATTCCGGATGAGAACAGCAGCGCTCCCGCGTCCGCGTCCTCCAGCATCGCCAGCACGCCCTCCGCCTCGCGCGTCGTGGCATTGTCGGGGCGGCCGTAGATGAAACCCGACGAATAGGCGTTGTCCTCGTCGCGGATATAGGTCGTGGAGACATGGATCGGCATCACCACGCCTTTCGTGACCGGATCCACGTGACCCATGGCCTGCGCCGTGAGACTGCGCTTCGACCATTGTAGGGGCGATGAGGGCATGGGAATCTCCGGGTGCGAAACGATCTATATCGGCCGTGGAAGGCGGCGCCTCGACCGATGATCAGGGTTGGTCGAACAGGTCCGGCGCGCTGTCGAGATGATCGACAACGCCCACATACGGCAGCTGGCGATAGGAATGCGACACGTCCATGCCGTAACCCACGACGAAGACATCGGGGCAGGTGAAGCCGACGAATTCCGCCTCGATGGACACCGCGCGTTTGCCGGGCTTTTCGAGAAGAACCGTGGTCAAGACCCGCCTGGCGCCGCGCGCCATCAGCAGGTCCTTGGCGAAGGTGATGGTGCGGCCGGATTCGAGAATATCGTCGACGAGCAGCACGTCGCGGTCGCGCACGTCGCTTTCCACGTCCCGCAGGATCGCAACCTGCCCGGACGATACCGTGCCGTCGAGATAGCTCGAAAGATGAACGAATTCGACCTGCGGCTCGAGCCCCGCCCGGTGCAGCGCGCGGATCAGGTCAGCCGCATACATGAAGCTTCCCTTCAGGATCGCGACGACGAGCAGGTTTTCGGGCTTCGCGCGTGCAATATCCTGGGCCAGATCCTCGATGCGGTTGGCGATCGTCTTTTCGTCGAAGAGTACACGGATACGGGGAGAGGCAGCCATCGTCGGTCCGTCCAGAGAATGAGGGCCCACCTGAAGCGCGGCCCGCGAAAACAGGTCTCATTCACGACCATGGCCCGCGAGTGAAGTCAAACGGACATCTGGCCCTGCGGCTTTAAAGTCGCGCAAGAGCACGCAAGAGCAGTTCATCCGGCGGCGGAGATCCGCTAGCATCGCGGCCGCCGCCGGCCTGAATGATGACCGGATTGTTAAGGCGGATACGCCATAAACGGGCGAATCGCACACGGGCGACGCATCTGGCGGCGCCTTATTTCAACCCGTAGAGGATGGCTCGCGGCGCGTGAGAGCGGACTACGACATTGACGATTATGGTGGCGCACCGGTCGTGCAGCTCGAGAATGTGGGCGTGCGCTACGGCATGGGGCCCGAGGTCCTGCGCGATCTGACATTCGCCATCGAGGCAAATTCCTTCCAGTTTCTCACCGGCCCCTCCGGCGCCGGCAAAACGACGCTGCTGCGGTTGATCTTGATGTCGGTTCGACCGACCCGGGGCCTCATCTCGATCTTCGGCGAAGACGTCTCGGACATCTCCAAGGACAACCTGACCGGCCTGCGCCGCCGGATGGGCGTCGTGTTCCAGGATTTCCGCCTGCTCGACCACCTCACCACCTATGAGAACGTGGCGCTGCCGTTGCGGGTGCAGGGCAAGGAGGAGGCGACCTATCGGGCGGAGGTGGTGGAATTGCTGCGCTGGGTTGGCCTCGGCGACCGGATGCACGTGCTGCCGCCGGTCCTGTCGGGCGGCGAGAAGCAGCGCGCCGCCATTGCGCGGGCGTTGATCGTGCGGCCCGACCTGCTGCTCGCCGACGAGCCGACCGGCAACGTCGACCCTTCGCTTGCCCGACGCCTGCTGCGCCTCTTCATCGAACTCAACCGGCTCGGAACCTCGGTGGTCATCGCCACCCACGACTTCAGCCTCATGGACCAGCTCGACGTCCGCCGCCTCGTGCTTGGCGACGGTCGGCTGCACATCGACGAATGAGCCGTATGGTCAAAAGGCGCATTGCGCCGCGCCACAAACCCGCACCGGCGGCTGCGAAGCGACCCTTGCCGACCTCGCTTCGCCGCAACGCGCCGCTCGTTCCGGTCGACTCGGCCGGCGGCCAGGCTCTCGCGGCGGTCATCGCCATTCTGACCTTTCTGGCGGCGCTCTGTGCCGGCGGGGCCGAGCTCGTGGCCACCAGTTCGGCCCAATGGCGGTCGGATATCGCCCGCGAGGTGACGATCCAGGTTCGGCCCAATGCGCAACGCTCGATCGAAGCCGACGTGGACCGTGCCGTCGCACTTGCCCGGCAGACGAAGGGGGTCGAGAGCGCGCAACCCTTTACCAAGCAGCAATCCGAGCGCCTGCTCGAGCCATGGCTCGGCACCGGCCTCGACTTCAACGACCTGCCCGTCCCGCGCCTCATCGTCATCAAGCTCGCGGAGGAAGCCCGGCCGGATTTTGCGCCGCTGCGGCAATCCCTCAAGGATCAGGTCCCTGGCGCGACCCTCGACGATCATGCGCTTTGGGTATCGCGTCTCTCCACCATGGCCAACACCATCATCGGAGTCGGCGTCGTCCTCGTTACCCTGGTGCTCGTGGCGGCAGGCCTCGCCGTGACCTTCGCCACCCGCGGCGCCATGGCGGGTAACCGCGAGGTGGTCGACGTGCTGCATTTTGTGGGTGCCAACGACGACTTCATCGCCAAGGAGTTCCAGCGCCGGTTCTTCAATCTCGGCCTGCGCGGCAGCGTGGCGGGGGCCGGGGCGGCGCTTCTTCTCACGACGATTTTGGGACTGGTGGCGAAATCCTGGCGGGCCAGCCCGACAGGGGACCAGATCGAGGCCCTGTTCGGTGCCTTCAGCATCTCGTGGCGCGGCTACGGGGTGGTCGTTCTGATCGCGCTCGTCGTCGCGCTGGTGACCGGAATCGTGTCGCGGCTCACCGTGAGACGATTTCTTAACGGTAATGGCTGAGGATGGATGCAGATAGGGGGTTGCCTCTCCAGTGCCTCATTTTGCAGTATCTTCCGCAGTGATGACCTCGCAAACGCAGAATCTGGCGATTTTCGGCGCCACAGACAGCAGAGAGGCCGTGGGTTGGGGCTGGACGATGCCCGGATCGCCTGTTCTTCCGATGAGGCGGTCAATGATCCGGCACATGCTGGTCTGTGGTTTCTATGGCTTTCTGACCTCCCTGGTCATCGGTTTTCTGGGTTTCCTGGTGTTCGTCTACAGCCTCGATCGCTTCGAGCAGAAACCGGAAACCCGCGCGGACGGCATCGTGGCGATGACCGGCGGAGCACAACGGATCGGGGATGCCATCGACCTGCTGGCGCAGGGCTATGCCAAGCGCCTCCTGATTTCGGGCGTCAACGAAAAGACCAGCCGCGACGAGATCTCACGGCTCAATCCGGGCCAGCGGCGGCTGTTCGAATGCTGCGTGGATCTGGATTACCGGGCCCGCAATACCATCGGCAACGCCATCGAGACCCGTCGCTGGGCCGAGCGCAACCACTTCTCTGCCCTCATCGTGGTGACGTCGAACTATCACATGCCGCGCACGCTGGTGGAATTGAACCACGCCCTGCCGAACATGCAGAAGATCCCCTATCCGGTCGCCGCGACCATCGACCCGCACGAGTGGTGGCACAATCCGGCGACCGCGCGCGTGCTGTTCTCCGAATACCTCAAATTCCTCGCGGTTTGGCTGCGCACGCAGTTCGAGGAAGACCCGGAAGATTCGCCCGTGGCCCAGATCATGGGAAGCCCGATCCAGCACGCGGTGGCGGAATAGCAAGCCGAAAACCGCTGTCCGCTTTTCCTGGGAATGCTTCAAGAGCCGCATTCCCGGACGGAAAACCGGTGTCCACTTTTCCTGAGAATGCTTTAGAGTAAACCCGGCGCGGGGCATGAGGCCCCGCTTTTTTTATCAAGAACCATGCTCATTCTCCGCTCCCTGCTGTTCAACATCGCGTTCTATCTGAACCTCGCCTTCTGGATGATCGTCCTGCTGCCGGCCCTTCCGCTGCCGCGGCGCGTTTTCATGCGCGGAGCGAAGTTCTGGGCGTGGTCGTCCATGTGGCTCATGCGGGTCATTGCCGGCACCAAGGTGGAGTTCCGCGGCCTCGAGCGCATTCCGCCCGGCGGGCTTCTGGTGGCATCAAAGCACCAATCCGTCTGGGAGACTTTCGCGCTCCTGACCTTGTTTCAGGACCCGGCCTTCATCCTCAAGCGAGAGCTGATGTGGCTGCCGTTTTTCGGCTGGTACACGTGGAAGGGCGGCTCGGTTCCGGTGAACCGCAAGGGCGGGGCGCAGGCCCTCCTGCAGATGATGGCGCGAGCCAAGGGCGAGATCCAGAAGGGACGTCAGATCCTCATTTTCCCCGAAGGGACGCGCCGGCCCGCGGGCGCACCGCCGGCCTACAAATTTGGGATTGGCCATCTTTATCAGCACCTTGGTGCGCCCTGCCTTCCCATCGCGCTCAATTCCGGCCTCTTCTGGTCGCGCCGGAAATTCCTGCGCCGACCCGGCACGATCATCGTCGAAATTCTCGAGGTGATCCCGCCCGGCATGCCACGCAACGCCTTCTTCAAGGAAATGCAGGATCGGATCGAGACCGCCTCCGACCGGCTCTTGGCAGAGGGCCATAGCGAACTCGCGCGGATCGCCGGCAGCACCGCGCCCGATTCCTCCGCCGCCTGATCCGGCAAAGCCTCTGCGCCGGCTCTTGACGCCCGGTTCGTCGATTCCTACCTTGGAACAAATGACGAACAAACGAATCATGTCTTGGTCCATGGCGATGCGGGATCTCCGCAACGAGCGAACGCGGAGGGCTGGCGTGCGTGAGGAACGGTTGCGGGCCACGGCGGGCCTTCGTTCATCGCCGGCCTTGAGTTCGTGGCGCGGGCGATCCGGACGGCGCTATATCGTCGGCGTGCATTCCCTTAGCGCCGCGGAACTGATGGAGGTCACTGACGCGGTGATCCTCGCGGTCAGGCGGGATGCCGGCGGGGCATCAAGCGTCGTCGACATGACCACGGTGGGGCCGCGAACCGGCGACGAGGCGCGGACGGGCTGGCTTGCAAAGGTTCAACATCTCGGCGCCACGGAAATGCATGTGCACCGGCTCGCCTATGACGATCGGGAACGCCGCGCCGTCATTACCGATCTGAACCAGGACGACAACAGGGCGGCCTGTTAGGGCTCAGGAGCAGCCAGGACCTCGGTGATCCGCCGCAACAGCGGATCCACCACGCCCATGCCGAGAAGATGCTCATAAGTCGAGCGGACATAATCCGGGTTCTGGCCCGAAATGCCCACACCCCTGCGCACCAGGCGCAACACCTCGTCGAAATCGAGCCGGCCCGCATACTGCGCGTGTTTCCGATCCGCGATGTAGGATAGCGCGCGCACGGTACGGCCATCAGGAAGCCGGACGGAAAGACGCCGCTCCAGATAAACGGACGTCGCCTGCTCTCTTTCGCGCAGATAATGAATGGTCGCCTCGGCCTCGACAGCCGCGATGCGGAACGCGACGCCGTGACAACGCCCACCGCGATCGAGGCCGAGCACGAGGCCGGGCTTTTCGGGCGTGCCACGGTGCACATGCGACAGGATGCAGAGCGCGCGGTGATAACCATGGAGTTGCGCGTGGCTGCGCTCGACATAAGGAAAGCCCGGCCGCCACATGAGCGAGCCGTAGCCAAAGACCCACAAATCGCCGTCTCCCTGCTCCATGTCCTGCGACTTGCCCCTCGGTCGTGCCCTGTCCTTGCCTGGATCGGGCGCTAGCAGTTACCAAGAGACGACACAACAGGAGAGTCTGGATGGATGAGGTCGCGACGACCTACAAGCGCCGCAACAGCCGTTTCTGGCTCTACACGCCTTTCATCCTGCTTGTGCTGGTGGCCATCGCCTGGAGCGTTGCGTGGTGGATGGTCCGCGGCCGGGCGATCGACTCCCTCGATGCCTGGCTTGCCACCGAGACGCGGGCAGGCCGGCAATGGGCATGCGCTGATCGCCAGATCGGCGGCTATCCCTTCCGCATCGTGGTGGCCTGCGGCTCGCTCACCCTCAAGCAGGGTCCGGTCACCGCGTCCCTGGGGCGTGTCACCTCCATGTCGCAGGTCTACCAGCCCGCCTTCGTCATCACCGAAATCGCGGGCCCGCTTCGGGTCTCCGACGGTCGCGCCACCCTTGAAGGCTCCTGGGACCTGCTGCAGAGCAGCATCCACGCGTCGTCGCGCGGACTGCACCGGTTCTCCCTCGTCGCGGATGCGCCGCGTTTCATCATGACCGGACTGGGCCAGGATGCCGTCGTCAGCAACAGCCGCCACCTGGAAATCCATGTGCGCCCCGATCCGGCGCGGGTCGCCGACAAGGCCTATGACGTGGCGCTTTCGGTCACGGAGGCGCAGATCCCGGTTCTCGACCGTCTCGTCGGCGGTGCGGAACCTGCCGACATCTCGCTCGACGCGACCGTGACGCAGGCCGAGGGTTTCCGCGCCCGCCCGGTCGATCAGGAGCTCGAACGCTGGCGCATAGCCGGCGGGACGCTTGAAGTGATCATGCTGTCGGTTGCCAAGGGCGCGCGCCGCGCCGAAGCGAAGGGCGACATCCGCCTCGACGACCTGCGCAGGCCGACCGGTCAACTCACGGTCTCGGCGGCCGGGCTTGATGGACTTCTCGGCAATGTGGTGGGGGGCCGCCTTGGCGGAGCCCTGCTGGGCGCCCTGTTCGGCCAAGCGCCCCGCGGCGATGCGCCGGCGGCTCAACCAAGTCTCGTCGCGCTGCCGCCGCTGCGATTGGACAACGGCAAGCTCGCCATGGGACCTTTCGTGGTTCCCGGGGTCAGGTTCGCGCCGCTCTATTGAGCCGATCCTATGGATCTTCGCGCCGGCGGCCGAAATCTGGCTCCGGCGTTTCCTGCCCTTGCGAAATGATGCCGCGACGGATTGCCCGGGTGCGCGTGAAGAGATCGTGCAGCTTGTCGCCTTCACCCCAGCGGATCGCCCGGGCCAGCAACGCGATATCCTCGTTGAGACGCGCCAGCATTTCGAGAACCGCCTCCTTGTTGTGAAGGAAGACGTCGCGCCACATGGTCGGATCGGAGGCCGCGATGCGCGTGAAGTCGCGAAAACCACCGGCCGAGAACTTGATCACTTCCGATTGCGTCACTGTCTCGAGATCGGCGGCGGTGCCGACGATGTTGTAGGCGATGAGATGCGGCACATGGCTGGTAATGGCGAGCACGAGGTCATGGTGCTGGGCGGTCATCACCTCGACGTCCGAGCCCAGCGCCGACCAGAAATCGCGCATGCGCTCGATTGCCGCCTCGTCCGTCCCCTCGGGGGGCGTGAGGATGCACCAGCGTTTGAGGAACAGCGTGGCAAAGCCCGCATCAGGCCCGGAATATTCGGTCCCAGCCACCGGATGCGCCGGCACGAACGATACGCCGTCCGGTAGATGCGGCTGAACCTGCGCGATCACCGAGGCCTTGACCGAGCCGACATCGGACACGATGGCGCCGGCTTTCAAGCTCGCCTTCATCGTCTTCGCCACCGTCTCGCAGGCGCCGACGGGCACGCACAGGATCACCAGATCGGCGCCGCGCACCCCGGCCGCAAGGTCCGACGTGACCTCGTCGGCAATCCGAAGTTCGCGCACGCGCGCCAAGGTTGCGTCGTCGCGATCGATGGCCACGATGGTGCGGGCGAGGTTGCGGTGCCGCACGGCACGCGCGATGGATGAGCCGATCAGCCCCAGCCCGATCAGCGCGATGCGATCGAAGAGCGGGGTTTCCAGCGGCGGACCAAGACGGTTTGGCATCACACGCCTTTCAGGAAGTCGCGCAACGCCGCCACGACGAGCCGGTTTGCTTCCTCGCTGCCGATCGTCAGGCGCAATGCACCGGAAAGCCCGTAAGCATCGACCCTGCGCAGAATGAGGCCGCGTTCCGTCAGGAAGGCGTCGGCGTCCTTGGCGGTTCTGCCGGCATCCTTGGGGAAATGGATGAGCAGGAAATTGCCGACGCTCGGCGTCACCTCGAGGCCGAGCGCCTCGATTTCGCGGGTAAGCCACGCGAGCCATTTCTCATTATGGACCACCGCGTTCGCCACATGAGCGTCGTCCTGGATCGCCGCGATCCCGGCTGCCATCGCGGGTCCATTGACGTTGAAGGGACCGCGCACGCGGTTGACCGCATCGACGATGTGGGAGGGACCGACCATCCAGCCGAGGCGGATATTGGCGAGGCCGTAGATTTTCGAGAAGGTGCGCGTCATCACCACGTTATCCGCGGTCGCGACGAGTTCGAGGCCCGCCTCGTAATCGTTGCGGCGGACATATTCGGCGTAGGCTGCGTCGAGAACGAGAACCACGTGCGACGGCAGGCCGGCATGCAGGCGCTTGACCTCGTCGAACGGCAGGTAGGTTCCGGTCGGGTTGTTGGGATTGGCCAGGAAGACGATTTTGGTCCTCGGCGTCACCTTCGCCAGCATGGCGTCCACGTCGGCCCTGTAATTGGTCTCGTTGGCCACCACCGGCACGCCGCCATTGGCGAGGATCGCGATGCGATAGACGAGGAATCCGTGTTCGGAGAAAATCCCCTCGTCGCCGGCGCCCACATAGGTGCTGGTGATCAACGACAAGAGCTCGTCCGAGCCCGATCCGCATAGGATGCGAGCCGGATCGAGGCCGTATTTGGCGGCGATCGCCTCGCGCAGGCGGGTTGCCGATCCATCGGGGTAAAGCTCCAGATGCTCGAACGACCGGATCGCCTCGATGGCCTTCGGGGAGGGCCCGAGCGGGGTTTCGTTCGACGACAGCTTGTGGATCTTGGCCACCCCCGACGCAGCGCTCTTGCCGGGCACATAGGCCTCGATCTGCATGATGCCGGGGCGGGGTTCGGGACGGGCAACCATCAGTGTTTCCTGCAAAGTTCTTGAGTGGCCAGAAAGGCTCTAGCGCATGATGCCGAAAAGTGTGTAGCGGTTTCGGACGACATCATGCTGCAACTTAGGGCATCGTGATCTAGCGCAGCTTGGCGCTCATTTCACCCGGAAACGTTCGGCATGGCCCCCAACCTCGACGAGTTCGTCGAGGCTGGCGCCCGCATCCATGAGGGCCGCCCGGAGCGCCTTGGCGTCCACCGCACCCGGAATGGCGATCAGTTCGGAGAGTCCACTGGCATCGGCGGCACTCGCCACCACTTCGCCGCCGAGGCGCCTCAGCGTTTCGCCGGCGCCCTTGTGCCAGCGTTCGAACTGCGCCGCGTACAGCACCACATCCCGCACCGCAGCGTCGGCGAGCGGTTTGGAAATCACGAAAACCGGGGTGCCGGCCGGATGGCCGGGCCGTTCGATGAAGGGCAGCCGCGCGATGATCTTGGGGCTGTCGGGCTCGGTGAGGATCCGCCACCACGCCCCGCTGGACGCCCCCTGATCGAGCCGGAAGATGCCGAGATCGCCGCGTGAGGCCGCGACCGCGTCGATCACGGCGGCGGCACTCGGGTGGCTCAGGAACGGCACCGTGAACCCGAAATGGAAGCGCGCTGAATCGCGCATCGGCCCGTCGCCGCCCGAGATGTCCGCGTGTACCGCATACGGCGCCTGCACATAGGTGAAGGTGGCGATGATGACGCGCCAGATGCCCTCGACGGTGTCGAGGGGCAGAAGGCCCTCATGGCGCTCGGCGAGCGCCCGCATCATCGACGCCTCGCGGCCGGGCCGGAAGGCCGAACCGGAAGCGCCGGTCTTCTTGACCGAAATCAGCCGATCGATGATCCGGCCGCGCTCCATGAGAAGGCGGTGCATCCCCTCGTCGAGGCGATCGATCTCCTGGCGCAGTTCCGCGAGAGCCGGAGCGGGCGGGGCGGCGGGTGTCTTGTCGGACATAGGCGACATTCCTCACGTGCGGCGTTCTTTTCGCAGCGTCGGAGAAGCCTGCCAAGCCCTGATTGCGGGCCGTCGTCTGCCGGTGCCGTGAGGCTTTATGTTCGTTGACCTCCCGCCCGGTCCGCACTACCGCTGTTCGAAAGACCGAACTCGTTCGTCGGATCAGATGTCTCAGAGCCCTTCGTTCCTTGAACCGCGCAGCCAGATCGACGATCCGTCGAGTCCTGTCGCACGTTTCGGTGCCGATGAGCCGCTCGTGATGGATGCCGGCATGGCGCTGGCACCATGGCAGATCGCCTACCAGACCTACGGCACCCTCAACACCGCCAAGTCCAACGCCGTCCTGATCTGCCATGCGCTCACGGGCGATCAGCACGTGGCGAATGTGAGCCCGGTGACGGGCAAACCGGGCTGGTGGACCACCATGGTGGGACCTGGCAAGCCGGTCGACACCGATCGTTTCTTCGTCATCTGCGCCAACGTGATCGGCGGCTGCTCCGGTAGCACCGGCCCGGCGACGATCAACCCGGCGACCGGCCACCCCTACAATCTCGACTTTCCGGTCCTGACCATCCGCGACATGGTGCGGGCGCAGGCCGCGCTGATCGACCGGCTGGGGATCGCGAGCCTGTTTTGCGTGCTCGGCGGGTCCATGGGCGGCATGCAGGTCCTGCAATGGGCCGCGAGCTATCCCGACCGGGTGTTTTCAGCCCTGCCCATCGCCGCGGCGGCTCGGCATTCGGCGCAGAACATCGCGTTTCACGAGGTCGGCCGGCAGGCCATCATGGCAGATCCCGATTGGCGCGGGGGCAATTATCTGAATGAGGGCACCCGCCCCTCCAAGGGCCTCGGCGTCGCCCGGATGGGCGCCCACATCACCTATCTGTCCGAACTGGCTCTGCACCGGAAATTCGGCCGGAACTTCCAGGATCGCAGCGCTCCGACGTTTTCGTTCGACGCCGACTTCCAGATCGAGAGCTACCTGCGATACCAGGGGCTGCAATTCGTCGAACGCTTCGACGCCAATTCGTATCTCTACGTGACGAAGGCGATGGATTATTTCGATCTGGCGGCCGAGCACGATGGCATTCTCGCCCGTGTCTTCAAGGGTTCGGCGACGCGGTTCTGCGTGATTTCATTCACGTCGGACTGGCTTTTCCCGACATCGGATTCGCGCGCCATCGTGCACGCGCTCAATGCGGCGGCGGCCTCCGTAGGCTTCGTCGAGATCGAGAGCGACAAGGGCCATGACGCCTTTCTGCTCGACGAGCCGGAAATGTTTTCCGCTGCGCGGGGCTTCATCGACGCGGCGGCGCGCGCGAGGGGTCTTTCATGAACCTGCCGGACAGCGAGATATCCCCGGCGCGCCTCGATTTCCTGCTGCTTGCCGACATGGTGGCGCCGGGCTCGCGCGTGCTCGATGTCGGGTGCGGCGATGGTAGTCTCCTGGCGCTTCTGCGAGATCGAAAAAACGTTGACGGGCGCGGCATCGAGATTTCCCGCGAAGGCGTGAATGCGTGCCTCGCCAAGGGATTGCCGGTCATCCAGGGCGATGCCGACACCGACCTCGCCGACTACCCGAACGATGCCTTCGATTACGTCATCCTGTCCCAGACCATCCAGGCGACCCGCCAGCCGAAGGTGGTGCTCGAGCACCTCCTTCGCATCGGCCGCCGCGCGATCGTGTCGTTTCCGAATTTCGGCCATTGGCGCGTTCGCCTCGACCTGCTGGTCAAGGGCCGCATGCCGGTGACCGACAACATGCCGTATTCGTGGCACGACACGCCCAACATCCATTTCTGCACCATCCGCGACTTCCTCGAACTCTGCGCGGAAGTCGGCGCCCGGATGGAACGGGCCGCGGCCCTTGATGCCGGCGGCAAACCCGTCCGCATGGCGTTGCCATGGTGGGCCTGGAACATGCTCGGCGAACAGGGCGTGTTTCTTTTGAAACGGCGCTGAAATCGCGCCCCCGGCTATTTGTTTCCGTCTGCCATCGGATGGAGGTCCCGCACCATGCTTTTCAAGCGCTCGTCGAGCACGTGGGTGTAGATCTGCGTCGTCGAAATGTCGGAATGGCCGAGTAATTCCTGCACGACGCGCAAATCCGCACCATTCTGGAGCAGATGGCTTGCGAAGGCATGGCGCAGAACGTGCGGGCTCACCGCATCGGCTCGCAGGCCGGCCGCTGACGCAACGGCCTTGAGGTCGCGCGCAAAGGCCTGCCGCGTGAGGTGGCCGCTTTCACTGTCGGCGGGAAACAGCCACGGACCCGTTGCCTTTCCCTGTTCCTCCAGAAGCGCCAGGTAGTCGCGCGCCCGGTCACGGGACGCCTCTGTCAGAGGAACGAGACGTTCCTTGGCGCCCTTGCCGCGCACCACGAGAAACCGTTCGCGAGTCCTCGCGGCACTGCGGGGAAGCGCGATCAACTCGGAAACCCGAAGGCCTGTCGCGTAGAGAAGTTCGAGCAGGCAGACCATCCGCGCTGCACGCAGGCGCTCAGGCGCCGAGGCTTTCGGCAGCACTGCGGCTTCCTGAGCCACCTGGAGAAGCCGATCAACCTGATCGACCGACAGAACTTTCGGCAGCACCCGGCCCCGTTTGGGGGCAGAGATCGCGGCCGTCGGATCGACCGGCGCATAGCCTTCCACATAGAGAAACTTGTGGAACTGACGAACCGCCGACAATCGCCGCGCCGCCGAGGACGCCTTCAGGCCCCTCTCCTCCAAGCTTCCCATGAAGCCTCGCAGCATCGCCGCGTCGGCCTTGTCGGGCGAGGCACCGAGTTCCGTTAGGTAATCGAGATAATCCTCGAGATCGCGGCGGTAGGCGTCGAGGGTATTTCGCGAGGCCCCGCGTTCGGAGGCGAGCATGTCCATGAACAAATCGGCGTGCCGGGCGCCTGTCATGACATGCGTCTCCTCATCGGCTCGAAGGCGACGGCAGGCGGTGGCCGGGAATAGGGGTTGAAATCTCGCGCGGGTCCGGATCGACCATCGTGGCCAGCGAAAAGACCGCCGCGAAGCCGAGAGCGGCCAGAACGGCAACAACCAACAGGAACCGGAATAAAGTCGGCACGGGCGCCTCGTGAAGCTTTGTTCGCTACAACCATGCATGCGCCGCCAAGGCAAGTCCTAAGCCGGGTGCCGATGTCGAACACAAGCCTCTGTGACAGAAACGCGCCTCCATGTTAGGACAGTCCCATGAACGATATCAGCCGCTTCAATCCGCTCGATGAAGCTGGCGAGCAGGATAACGACAGCCGTGGCGGCGACCCGATCAGGACCCGCCTTGGCACCCGATCCCTTGTGCTCGTCGGCCTCATGGGTGCGGGAAAGAGTACCGTGGGCCGCAGGCTGGCGCAGAAGCTCGGCTTGCTGTTTCGCGACGCCGATCACGAGATCGAGACCGCGGCCGGCATGTCGATCGCCGACATATTCGCCATTCACGGCGAAGCCCATTTTCGCGACGGCGAGCGCCGCGTGATCGCTCGCCTGCTGCAGGAGGGACCCATGGTCCTGGCAACCGGCGGCGGCGCCTTCATGAACCACGAGACCCGGCTGCAGATTGCCCAGCACGGCATCTCCGTGTGGCTTCGGGCCGATCTCGATGTGCTCATGCGCCGGGTGCGCAAACGCGCCACCCGACCCCTGCTGCAGACGCCCGATCCTGAAGGCACGATGCGGCAGCTCATCGCGACGCGTCACCCGGTTTATGCCACGGCGGATCTGACGGTCGATTCCCACGAGGCCCCCCACGATCGTGTCGTGATCGATATCATCGATGCCCTCGCTCGCTGGCTTGAACAACCACGGAGTTCGAACGCGTGACCATTGCAGCGGCTCGGGCGCCGGACGCGCCTGTCATCACGGTTCACGTGCCCCTCGGCGATCGTGCCTACGACATTTTCGTGGGACGCGGCCTCCTCGGCGAGGCTGGCGCGCGCATTGCAGCGCTTGGCGCCCGCGCAGCCGCCATCGTCACCGACAGCAATGTGGGGGCGCTCTATGGAGGCGCATTGGCCGACGCCTTGCAGCAGCGGGGATTGCGCGCATCCATCATCACGGTCGCGCCCGGCGAGGCGACGAAATCCTATGCGTCGCTTGAGACGGTTTGCGATGCCGTGCTCGAAGCGCGCATCGAACGCGGTGATCTGGTGATCGCGCTGGGTGGCGGCGTGGTCGGCGACCTGGCGGGGTTCGCCGCCGCGGTAGCGCGACGAGGCGTCCGGTTTGTCCAGGTCCCGACGAGCCTGCTATCCCAGGTCGACTCATCCGTCGGCGGCAAGACCGGCATCAATTCCCGTCACGGCAAGAATCTCGTGGGCGCCTTCCATCAACCGAGCCTCGTCCTGGCCGACACCGCGCTGCTCGACACGTTGCCTATCCGCGAGATGCGGGCCGGCTACGCCGAGGTGGTCAAATACGGCCTCATCGACGATGCGGGTTTCTTCGATTGGTGCGAGGCCAACTGGCAAGGCGTGTTCGCAGGCGGCCCCGAGCGCAACGAAGCTGTGGCTCAAAGCTGCCGCGCAAAGGCTGCGGTCGTGGTGCGGGACGAGCGCGAGGAAGGGGATCGGGCCCTCCTCAATCTCGGCCACACCTTCGGCCACGCACTCGAGCGAATCACGCGATATGATTCGGCCCGGCTCGTGCATGGCGAGGGTGTCGCCATCGGCATGTGCCTCGCCTTCCGTTTCTCGGCCTTTCTCGGGCTCTGCTCGGCCGACGACGCAACGCGCGTCGAACGTCACCTCGTTACCGTTGGTTTGCCGACCCGTTTGCAGGATGTACCCGGCGGATTTGGCACGGTGGATGAACTGCTCGACGGGATGGCGCAGGACAAGAAGGTGAAAGCCGGCGCGCTCACCTTCATCCTCGCTCGCGGAATCGGACAGAGCTTCGTTGCGCACGGCATCGAGATCGCGAAAGTACGCGCCTTCCTAAACCACGAGATCGCCGCGACGCGGACATGACCGAGCGTCCTGCACGCCGCCGCGATCGAGAGCTCGTGTGTGCTGGACTGAACTCTGAACGAAGACACACAGGGCAAATTCATGATGTTTCGGTCTCTCATCGCCAATCCACCACCCTGGCCGAACGGCGCACGATGTGCGGTTTGCTTCTCGTTCGACATGGATGTCGAGTCCCTGTTGCACATTCACCATCGCGACGCCGCCGCATCCCGGCTCGCCACCTCGTCGGCTCTCCGGTACGGGCCTTTCGTCGCGATCCCGCGTCTCATCGAGATCTGGAAGCATTTCAATCTTCGCCAGACGATTTTCATTCCGGGTTGGTCGATCGAGACCTATCCCCATGCGGTTGAGGCTCTCGTCGCGGCAGGTCATGAGATCGGGCATCACGGCTGGTTGCACGAGCGTCCCAATACGCTCTCGCGCGACGCCGAGGAACGCGTTCTCGACCGGGCGCTGCAATCCTTCGACAAAATCGTCGGCGAGCGACCCGTCGGATACCGCGCGCCCGCCTATGCCCTGTCGGAGCACACGGTGGATCTCTTGATCGAGCGGGGCTTCGCTTACGATGCGTCCCTCATGGGCGATGACGTGCCCTACATCCTTCGCTCCAAGCGGGGAACATTGCTGGAACTCCCCTCGGATGTCGCGCTCGACGACTGGATCCAGTACGTGAACATGCCGGAATTCGGCTGCCAGATGCCGATCCAGTCTCCGCAACGGGCGATGGAAGTTTTCCAGGCGGAATTCGACGGAGCCTGGACTCATGGCGGCCTCTGGATTTCCGTGTGGCATCCGTTCGTTTCCGGACGCTTGGCGCGCGCGGACGCTATCGTGCGCTTGATCGAGCATATGGTGGCCAAGGGCGACGTTTGGTTTGCTCCCATGCGCGAGATCGCGGCTCATATCGAGGGCCTGATTGCGACCGGAAGTTGGACACCGCGCACCGACGACATCCCGTTCTGGACGGATCGTGTCGACCACCTGGTGACCAGCGGGCGGTAGCTCTTCTACGCGCGCCTCAACGCTTTCGCTTGGAGGCTACCCCGCGCGGGAGAGATATCACCGCGGCGCGGGTGCCGTTCCTCCGCGCGGGTTTTTGCGACTGCGAGAGGAGCCCGGAGAAAATCAGCGAGACATGCTTCTCGATTGCCGACTTCAACTCCTCGACGGTCATTGCGTTGCTGGAAATGAATTGCCCGAAGTGATGCGTGCCGATCGCCGTGAACAGATCCGCCAACTCCTTGATCTCCACCTTCGCGTCAATCGCGCCGCGATCCTGGAAGCCCGCCAGCATCTGGACATAGTGCCTGAGGATCAATCGGTTGAAGACGATCCCGGCCCGATGCAACCGGCTTGCCGGCTGGGAATAAGGAGCAGCGAAGATCACGCGCCAGCATTCCCGGCCGAGGGTATTCAGGGCCTGATCGGCCAAGAGCTTCTCGAAAGCCTGGACGGCGGCGAGCGGATCGTCCGGCGGGTTTCGGATCAGTGCGCGCCGCGCCGGGAGCGATTGCCGGGCATGCCTGACCGCCAGCGCCGTCAGGATGTTCGCCTTCGTCAAAAAGTAATTGTAGATCGTCCCCGGTGACACGCGCGCGGCCCGCGCAATGTCCTCGATATGCGTCGCCTCATAGCCTTGCGTGGCAAAGAGTTCCGAGGCCGCATTGAGGACCTGCTCGATGCGGAGCTGTTTGTTCAATCCCCTCAGGCCCGCCACGGCGATCTCCAGACGTCCGACATGTTCCCTCCGATTCTAGTGATGTTGCTTTTTATAGTCGACTTCTAATTTGCACTTGACTTCAGATATACGCCGGTATCTCCTTCGCTCGTCCCATCGGGCTTCCCAAGAGTTCGCCGGACTGGAGCAAATAAAGCAGAGGGGCTGGCTCTACAATGAGGACAGCGGATCCGAGCCGCAATCTAAGCATCGAAAATGCAACGAAGGTTTTTGGATCCTTCAAGGCGGTCGATGACTTGTCGCTCACGGTTCAGCGTGGCGAATTCTTGACATTGCTTGGTCCTTCGGGTTCCGGCAAGACAACTCTTCTGATGATGATTGCCGGTTTTGTGCAACCGGACAGAGGAAACATCTTCCTCGATTCCCGCCCCATCGCGCATCTGCCCCCGGAGGCCCGCAATTTCGGGATGGTTTTTCAAGGCTATGCGCTCTTTCCTCATCTGACCGTCTTCGAGAACGTCGCCTTCCCGTTGAAGGTGCGCAAGAAACCGCGCGCCGAGATCGAAGAGAAGGTCAAGGCGGCGCTCGATCTGGTGCAACTGACCACTCAGATGGACCGCCTCCCGCGGCAGCTTTCCGGAGGCCAGCAGCAACGCGTGGCGCTGGCGCGCGCCATGGTTTTCACCCCTCACCTGCTGCTCCTCGACGAGCCGTTGAGCGCGCTCGACAAGAAGCTTCGCGCCGAGTTGCAGGAAGAATTGAAGCGCCTCCATCGTAAGGTCGGTCTCACGTTCATTTACGTGACTCACGACCAAGATGAGGCCCTCTCCATGTCGGACAGGATCGCGGTCATGCGCGACGGCAGGCTTATTCAGCATGGCTCCCCGACGGAGGTCTACGAACAGCCAAGGACGACATTCGTTGCCGACTTCCTCGGGAAGAGCAATTTCCTGCGCGGCCGGGTCGAGTCGCACGTGGCCGACGGCTTCATCTTTGCCAACGGCCAGGAGCGCTTCACGCAGAGCGCCCGCGGCCCGGTGCCCCCTGTCGGCAGCGATATCGCCATCGCGCTGCGACCCGAGAAAATCTCGATTTCAGGATCGGGCGATAATCCCGCCAACACCCTCACCGGCAAGGTGACAGAGTGGAACTACTTCGGTTCAGAGTTTCGGCTCGTTGTCGAAACGCAAAATTTCGGACCGATCGCCGTCGCAGTTCCGACCTGGAATGCAGGATCTTCGCCTGCAATCGGCCAGACGCTGTCCCTCGGGTGGGACTCGCGTGCAGGAATGCAGGTTGCCGAAAGCTAGGTCCCGGCCATCTGCAAAATGCCATCAACAATAAAGGGGAACCATCATGGAAAAACAGAGCTTTGCCGAAGATTGTCTTGAGGTCGCATCCGAACTCGGGCGCGACGGCCTTTCTCGTCGCGACATGCTGCGCGCCGCGCTGGCGCTCGGCATCGCGCCCGCAGCTCTCGCGGCCGGCAGCCGGGCCGCTCAGGCGCAGGCCCGCAAGGAAGTGGTCGTCGTAAACTTCGGCGGTGACGCGATAAAGGCTTTCGACGAAGCCTTCGTCAAACCGTTCGCCGCGCAAGGCGGCCGCATGGTGCTCGACGGCAGCGGTGCGCTCAACGGCAAGATCCTCACGATGGTCCAGTCCGGGCATGTCACCTGGGATATCTGCGATGCGGGCATCACCACCCTCGCCGAGCTCGGGCCGCATAAGGCTCTGGAGAAGATCGACTACAGCATCGTCGACAAATCCAAGGTCCTGCCGGAATTCGCCTACGACGAGGGCGTCGTGAACTACATGTTCAGCACGATTCTCGCCTGGGACAAGAGCAAGATCAAGGAGCAGCCGACGGTGGCCGACTTCTTCGACACGAAGAAGTATCCGGGGCGGCGCATGATGCGCAAAGACTCGCAAGGGATGCTGGAATTCGCGCTGCTCGCCGACGGCGTTCCGCTCGACAAGCTCTACCCGCTCGATGTCAAGCGCGCCTTCGCGAAGATCGCCACGATCCGGAAGGACTTGCTGTTCTGGAGCAGCGGCTCCGAAAGCCAAAGCTTGATGCGCGACGGCGAATGCGTGATGGGCTTGCTCTGGCACACCCGCGGCAACATCCTGCGCCGCGAGACTCAAGGGCGCGTCGACTATACCTTCAAGGATGGCCTGTTGCAGCCAGGCCTCTGGGTCGTGCCGAAAGGCAACCCCGCCGGCAAGGAAGCGTTCGTGGCGATTGCGTCGATGCAGCAGCCTGAGGGTCAGATCAAGCTTCTGGCAGCGATGGGCAACGGCCCGGCCAATCCGGCCGCACAAAGCATGGTCCCGCAAGACCAGCGCGCCATGAACCCTGCCGATCCCTCGAACGCCGCGATGCAGGCAAAGATCAACGCCGAGTGGTACAAGAACAACCACTCGAAGACCTTCCAGGCCTATCTCGACCTGATCTCGTCTTGAAGTCCGGCGGCGCATTCCGCCGCAAGCGACGTGCCGGCCGCCCGCGTGTCGG
>NZ_VCMV01000040.1 GCF_008757455.1 Microvirga brassicacearum
CCGGTCGTTGGTGGAGCTGATGACGGTGATTTTCTTCGCGTCGGGACCGAGCCGTTCGAGGCCTCGCGCGGAACGAGATATGGTAATCTTATCTCTTGCCCAATCTTGCCCAATCCCCAGTCGAACCTCCTCGACCGTCAGGGCATTCAAGGGTTTGTGCCTGAGAGCAGGACATGTCCGGACGACATAAGAATCGAAGGTTGGCTCTCCCCAATCCTGCCGGTCCAGCTCTGCAATCGTTTGCAGTTTTGGGTTAAGCATCCTCACCGAAAGAGGCATCACGCATCGCTACGAGCATTTCAGCAACCCGGCGGCATCGTGCTTCCCGCGCGGTGAGATCACCACGCCCCCCAAAGCCCATATGGTCGAACTCGGCCCACAGTAGATATCGCGTGAGGTCGTTAGCCGATGCCTTCTCATGCATTAGCATGACATATGCCTTGCCGACATAGCCATCGTATTCATCCTGCGCTTCCGGAACACCGTTTACGCCGATCGGGTCCCATGCGCGCATGAACAATTCGCGGATGCGGGCGCGATGTCTTCTAGACTCTTCTTTCTCCGGCCCTTGGATGATGCTCATCCCTGCCCCGCCCGCAATCCCACCGTCGCCACGCCTGCGCCGATCAGCAACGATCCGCCGACCTTGTTGATC
>NZ_VCMV01000041.1 GCF_008757455.1 Microvirga brassicacearum
GACCCCGACCCCGACCCCTACGCCGACTCCGACGCCGAGCGCGGGCGAGGCGCATGACGACGTGGCCAAGACGACCGCTGGCAAGGCCACCGTCATCAACCTGATGGGGAACGACGATCCGGTGAACTGGACGAAGGCCACGGTCGTGAACCCCAAGAACGGCATATTGTCGAAAGCCGCCAATGCGGAATCGATCACGTATACGCCGAAGACGGGTTTCGTCGGCACCGACACGTTCGATTACACGCTTACGGACTCGACTGGCCACAGCTCCACCGCCACGGTGACGGTCACTGTCGAGAAGGTTGGCACCATGACGGCCGCATACGACCTCATGATCTGATCGTACCTCGGACGCACCACGGCAGCTGCCCTGTCTCAAAAGAACATTGATGTTCCGGCCAATGGTCCTTTGATACACTTCCCTCCCGAATAACGAGAGGGTCAGGGTGGCGGATTGAGAGAGCGCGAGTTCCTGCGTGTTTCGATCATGCCGTGGAGCGCATCATGACGCTCAGCAGGCGCACGGAAGGTCCTACGGTCCATTCGACCGGTGGTGATCCGTGCGCCTTCAGCCGTGACCAGGTCCGGGCGACGTTTCAATGCTTCGCCTGGTTCCTGCGCCGGCAGCGGACCTTCATCGTGACGACCGCGCTGGCCGTGGCGGCGATGTCGTTGTTCATGACCTATCTGGCGGCCCCGGTTTATACCGCTCAGGCCGCCATCGTCGTGGAGCGGACGCGCAACCCTATCCTGCGCAACGAGAAGGAGCGGCCGCTTACGGCGATCGAACAATCCAACGATCTGCGCGACATGCTGCGGTCGCGACCGGTGATTGAAGCGGTTGTCGAGGAATTGCGACCGCACGAACCGGCCCGGCGCCAATCAAAATTACGCCGCTTCCTCGAGGTATCCTTCGACAGGCTCGGCATTCTTGCCGCGATGCCTCTCCGCGAGCGTTTCATCCGGCGCTGGGGGAAGATGATCGTGGTCGACGCGGATGATGACTACGTCCGCATTTCTTTCACTCACGAGGATCCGGCCGTCGCAACCGCAGTGGTCAACGCGGTCGTCGACGCTCATCGCAGCCAGTACGTCAAAATGCTTCGTGCATCGCAAGGCTTGAGATTGCGTCGCGACCTGATGGATCGCGCGCAACTGGAGCTTACGAGCCTGCGCCAGATCCTTGCGGCTCACGAAGCGCCCGCATCGGCAAACGCGGTCGGCTTCGCCGAGGCCCTGTCCCGCCTCCGGGTGGTGCGCGAGTTGATCTGGACGATCGAAACGCAAACGCTGGCATTGCGATCGAATCTCGGACCTGCCCATCCCGACACCATGGCCTCCGAGCAAACCGGAAAGACCCTGCGGGCGGCCTTTTCAGCTCTTGAAACGGAAATTCGGACGCTGGAACAAACGGCAGCGCGCTCGGAGGAAATGAACCTTCTTATCCGGGCATCCAGGGAAACGCTGGATGGAACGCGCGAGCGCGTAGACCGCGCCTTGATGCTCGAGCAATCCGATACCCGAACGCTCAATCTCCGCGTCGCCGAATATGCGGCCATGCCGGCCGTTCCGAATGCGAGCCGCCTTTTCCAGTTGGTGATCGGCATTGCTGCCGGGCTGATCTTCGCATTCAGCGCAGCGATTATTCGCGACCGGATGAAACCGCAGCAACTTTCAGTCGACGTCGTCGAAAGAATTCTCCGCAGCCCCGTCCGCGCAGTCGTTGGCGACGTTGCCAAAGCCGCAGGTCAGATCGGCAGACCCCGCTCCCTGAAAAACAACTGAGAGACTTGTTGCGTGCAGATGATGCCGACAAACATGAAGGAGAAATCGGGCGGCCTCTTGCGAGGCCGGCCCCGATGGCGTGTGGCCGCCGTCCTGCTCACCGGCGGCCTCGCCCTTGGGCTTCTCGGGCACCTTGCCTACAGCGCCGCCTACTACGTCAGCAATCTGGATTTTGGGTCCGGCATGGCTTTCGCCGATGGTTTTGAAAGCGGCGATCTGTCCAAATGGGAGGACGGCGAGGTTGAGTTGTGCTGCGATCACTCGGCAACGATCGTCTCGCAGGGCGCGCGCGAAGGGGCGAAGGCGCTGAAATTCTCACTTCGCGGGGATGATGCGCGCGTTGCCGGCAGCAAGCGCGCCGAATTACGCCTGAAGGCGGTCGATCTCGGACAGGAACGCTGGTACGCCTTCAGCCTCTTCGTCCCGGATGAGTGGCAGACAACGCCCGAATTGGTGACGGTCGCGCAATGGCACGCGGTGGACGACCGCATTTTTGGCGAAGGCGGCCGCGCGCCGCCGCTGCGGCTGATCCTGAACGGCGAGACGTGGGCAATCGCGAGCCACTGGGACGACCGCCTTCTCAGTGGCGTCCCTTTCAGGAAGGCGGCGCCGCGCGATGGCGCCAACTTATGGACGGGGCCACTCAAGCGGGGCGTGTGGACCGATTGGGTTTTTCGCGTGCGGTGGTCCTACGGCGATGAGGGCCTGATCGAGGTGTGGAAAGACGGGATGCCCATCGTGCAACGCGACGGCCCCAACACCTACAACGATCTACTCGGCCCTTTCTTCAAGGTCGGAATCTACATCCCGCAATGGAAAACCGAGACAGCTGCCTCGGTGGCGAGCCGCCGGGAAATACTCTTCGACGCCATCAAACAGGACAGCCAGCCGCTCCTGCCGGCGCAAGGCGAAGCGGTTGCGCTGCCGCGAAACAGCGACGACTGAGGCAAAGTTCAGCCTATCGGGAGAGTTTCACCCGACCGCCTGGAAGCGGGAAGATCAGGCCGCATCACCGACGTCACGCCGACCATGAAATAGACCAGGGAAGCGAAATAATTGTAGGCCATGAAGTCGACGAAGAGACCGTTGACGATCAGGCTTACCAACAGCGCCAGCACATAGATCGCGACCGTGCGCGTGAAAGGCGAGGTCTGCTTGTTGGCGGAAATCGCCCGAAGCGTGCGAATGCAGGCGCGCGTGGCCAGAATATAGCAGCCAAGTCCCACAAGCCCCGTCAGCACGGCGATGTGGATGTACTCGAGATGCGGGATGCCGATGCTGGCGGCCCATTCGGCGCCGATCTCACCAATGCCGGTCAGATATGCCGTCTTGTAATCGCTGAATCCATAGCGACCGAAACCGACCCCGAACAGGGGGTATGCGCCGATCATCTGGCCCGCCGTCGCGAACAGGGCGACGCGGTTATAGATGGGCTCCATCTCCTCGAAGCGTGCCGTGAGCGCGTCGGTGTCGAGAACCAGCGGGATGATCAGGATGGCGCCGATTAGCCCGACAACCGCACCGCCGGCGAGGAACGAGCGGATCCGCGGGTCGCCGAGATAGATCACCAGCAAGCCGGCCGCCAGGCCTACGAGCGGCGAGCGGGTCAGGCAGATGATCACCCCTCCCACCATCGCGCCGCAGCAAGCCAGGAGCACCGCTCGCAAGAGTGGATCCCGCGCCATCGTGAACTGCGCCAGGGTCAGAATGGCGAGCCCCGAGAGAGTCGAGCCATATTCGACGGCGTTGCCGAAGGTGCCGGTCGTACGTCCCTCATGAATGACCTCGAAGGAGCGCGGCGTGAACCACTGCACATGAAAAAAGAACTGCAGGACACCGATGGCGACGAGCGCGATGCCCGTGACGGTGAGAAGCCGCAGGAACCGCAGGACGTCGAGTTCGGTCCAATCCATCCGGCGCGCGATCAGGATCGACAGCCATGGCATCAGGTAGCATTGGAACAGCAGCGCGATGTCGCTGCGAACGATCTTCAGATCCTTCAAGGGCAGCGTGGTCAGGAACGAACAGACAAGCACACCCACGAACGCCAGGATCGACCATTCCAATCCGTTCAGGGGCCGGCGAATTCCCGAACGCGTGAGCGTCCGCACGAGCATCAATCCCAGAAGGATCAGGAAGAGACCGCGTTCAAGGGTGAAGAACGGCACGCCCGACGCGACGTTGTTTGGAAAGACGAAGAACGTGGGCTGTCCGACCATCCACAGAATGGCGATGACTTTCGGGCTGGTGACCAGGAACACGCCGACAGCCCCAAGCCCGATCACCAACGCTGCCGACACCCAGTCTGCCGACCCGATGAAATACGCCAGCGCGAGGCCGATCACGGCCCAGAAACCCAGCTCCGCCAAACGTCCTCCAAGGCCGGTGGAACGCGGCGGAGGCGGAGTGGTGAAGTGGCCTCCCGACGTCAGCCTGGCTTGCGACATGCGTAAAAATGGTCCCAACGATGAAAGTTGCTCGCCAGACGCGGACGCGTTTGTCCCCGCCCAAGCGCGACTTCCGAATTGAAATAAAGCAGATCGAAGCCGGCGCGCCGCAACTGCCTTTTCATGGCGATCGGGTTCGTCGTGTGCCACCGCATCCTGTTGCCGCCTTGCGCCACGGTCACCTCCAGCGGCGATCCACCGTCATGTTTTCCGACGCCCATGCGCGCGAGCAGGCGCGGCAGATAGAACCGGCGCGCGTAGGTCATGTTGAAGCAGGATTTCGTGGTGAACACGAAAACCCCGCCGGGCCGCAGCACCCGCGACACCTCGGCGAGAACCTTCCGCTGTCCATCGGCATCGAGAATGCCTTCGATGCCGTTATAGGCGAAGAGGACCGCGTCGTACGATGAGGTCGTGACCGGCATCTGCATCGCATCGCCGACGAAGAAACGGATGTTCATTTCCAGTTCGAGGTTTCGCTTCTGCGCAACCTCGATCATCTCAGGCACGATATCGAACGCGTCGATCCGGGCGAAGCGATCGGCGAGCAGGAAGCTTGTGCGGCCGGTTCCACAACCCACATCGAGCAGGCGGCCGCCACCGGAGAGAAACCGGTTGAAGACGTGGGCCTCGCCCGTCCTCAGATCCCACGCGCGGCTGTACTCGTCGAGCACGCTGCCCCGGCCATAGAAGAGTTGCTTCTCGATCGTGCTTCGGATGCTGCCGAGATCCGCGTTAGGCTGCAGGGACGCCGTCATGGTGGGCCTCCGTTTGGCTTTCGGTCGTTTGCAACCAGCCTTCCAGGTTGAGTGCGTACCAGAGCACGTAGGCCGATTGCTGGGCGCCGCCGTTGCTGCTCAGGAAATTGGAATAGGCACCCCGCATCCAGTCGATATCGATGTATTCGGCGACTCTGAAGGTCTTCTGTTCGAAAAAGCTTTGCAGGGTCTCGGCGAAGTGCTTGTTCTGCTGCCGCCACAGCACCGGATTGAGGTTCTTCTTGAGATGCTCCTGCGTGACCACCGCCGGAAGAATTCCGTCCATGGCGCGGCGCTGCAGCATGCGGGTCTGGCCGCGGCGGATCTTGTGCTCGCGCGGCGTCGCGAACATGTATTCGACGAGGCGGCGATCGAGAAGCGGAAACCGTGTGTCGACGTTGAAGGTGGCGCCCAAAGCCTCGTGGATGGGAACGGTGACGTTCACGAGAATCGACTCGAAAACCTCCAGGCAATCCTGCCGGTAATAATCGGAGAAGACGCGTTTGGGTCCTTGCGCGATGCGATCCGCCAGATTCGTGCGGCGTGCGAGATCGGGGTTGATCCAGTTCGGAAAGGCCCCCCTGCCCTGGCGGTTCCGCATCCACGCGCGCACGCCGCGCGGCATCATCGGCGACGCGATATAGGCCGCCGCGAGCTTCTTGATGGAGGTCGGCTTGCCGGTGCTGAGATCGTTGGGGAAAAGGCTCGCCATCTCCCGCGCAAGCGTCACGAAACGGCCTGTCTTCAAGAGATCGGCGAGAAAATGATAACGTCCGAAGAACAATTCGTCGCCGCCGAGCCCGCTCATCGTCACGTGGACCCCATGGCGCGCCGTCTCTTCCTTGCAGCGCCACAAATAGAGCAGGCCCATGTCGAATTGCGGCTGGCCGCCGGCCTCGATCATGTGAGGGAGCAGCTTGAAGACGTTATCCTGGTCTACGTAGATATGCTTGTGGCGCGCGCCCACGCTCTTGGCGACCGCGTCGATCAGTTCGGGCTCGTCGGCCGATGCATCGCGAAGCTCGAACGAGAAGGTTTCAAGCGGATCATTGATCCCGCGGCCGCTGAGGTCGCGCCGCAACAATGCCGCAACCGTGGACGAGTCGAAGCCGCCGCTGAGCTCGCACCCGTATGGACCGGCGGGAGGCGTGCGCCGGCGGACCGAGTCGATCAGCAACTCGCGCACGCGCGCCGCCATATCGGCCTCGGTGGTCTCGTCGTTGACGCGGTGGGGATCGATTTGCCAATACGGCTCCTCCCGCAACGGGCCCGACCCTTCCTGAATCAGAACGTGACCCGGCCTTAGCCGACGGATGGATTCGTGGAACGACAAGCTCGGGTCGAGAAGCGAGCGCTCCAGGGCGATATAGGAGGCGATCGACTCGTCGCAGGGCGTCGCGGGGACGCCCGCAGCGAGGATCTGGCGCGGCTCCGACGCAATCCAGATCGCCCCGTTCCAGTGTGCATAGCAGAGCGGCTTGACGCCGAACGTGTCCCGCGCTCCCAGAAGCCGGCGGTTGACCGTGTCGTAGAGGACGAACGCGAAATCGCCATCGAGTTCCCGCACGCACTGAACGCCCCACGCGTCGTAGGCGGCGGCGATGACCGCGCAATGGGTCTCGTCCGGCACCGGATGGCGGAGGTCCCTCAGCTTGCGCGCCACGTCCTGGTGATCGTAGAGCCGCCCGCTCAGAACGATGACGAGGCGACCATTATCGACCACATAGGGTTGTGGATCGTCGATGGCGGCCGCGTTGGCCTGGTGCGCCATGGCGAGGTGGCCCGAGATGTAGGTGGCTGGGTTCCGGCCGCGGTGCGGGGCGGCGGCAGCCATCCGCAGCAAGGTCGCCGCGGAGGGGCTTCCCCCGTCCAGACGAATGATTGCGTCAATCGCGCCCATCGGTGTTACTCCCTGTTACATCACGTCCGCCCGCCAGGCGCCGCGCGAGCATTGTAGCCAGAGATTTGCTCGCCCATAGGGCCTGCCCGCGCAAATGAGGGCTAAAGACGTAGAGTCTTTGGTAGCTATCCGCATTCGTCGCCCACTTGCGCGCATGAGACGAAACCCCATGGGTGTCGAGCTCCGTCATGCCTCGGGCCATGGCGTCCCGAAGCAGGGAATCCCAAAGCGGAGCGTTGTTGATGACCTCCCGCATGTCGTCGCGCAGGTAGACGACCAGTGACAGGATGGTCGTCCCTCGCGACAACCCGAAAAGGGCGCCGACCGGCCGTCCATCGAGGCTCATGACGTGAACGACCGCCTCGTCCTTCTCCGCGAAGGCGCGGCCGACATCGGTAAAGAACTGCTTGAGCGTTGAATCGAGCGACATGTCGACAGCCGTCTTCTCGCCCGGCCGCGCCTTCCACGTCGCCTGCTCGATTTCGAACATGATGTCCAGCCCGCGAACGATCTCGTCCTTCCGATACTGGCGGAGTTCGAGGGCCCCGGCCTTCTCGCACGCCCGGATCTGTCCCTTGAAGCGCTTGCGGAAATGCGCGCCGCGACGGGCGCAATAGGCATCCATTCCACCCGTCAGATCGGCCGTGTACATGTCCCGCGCCCGGCCATAGGGCAGCGTGCGCATGCCGCGAGCGCTCGCTGCCGCACTGAAATGCTCACGCTGGCCCGACTTGGCCGGGAGGCCTTCAAGCACCAACACGTCCCAGTCTCGCGCGCGCGCCTTCCAGTAATCGAGAACCGCGCCGCAAACCGTCGCGGGATCGTCGGCGATCAGCGCGTGGCTGCGCGCGTTGTGGCTCGGGATGTTGAGCGGGAATGTCACCCGGCGGATCGGAACGAGCCGTCGCCAGTGCGGGATGCCAAGCTTTTCCTGATCCTCCGCCAACTGAACCAGGCCATCGCGGCTGGGCCAGGCTTCCCAGCCGCGCGACCGCAGCGCCGGCATGATTCCGATCGGGCGCCCCGCCTTTTCGATCACCAGTCCATGCAGTTCCTTGCCCGCCCCGTAGTTTTTCCACCAGGCGCGAACCCAGCGGTGGTCGAGAAGAACATGGCGATGCGCGCAGCGATCCTGCACCGCATCCCAACTTGAAGCGGCCGCGTCGAGGGATGCGAGGGAATCGAAACGTCCCACTGTGATTGACGACGCAGCGGAATCGGCGAGGGCGGGCGATGAGGCCATGGCGAGCGAGGCGGCGTCGGAGAATGTCATGTGGATGGCCTCGCTGGCTCGGAACGGATGTCCTGCGAGCGCGGAACAAAACGACGAGCGAATGCCAGCGCCCCATTGTCGACGAGTTGAAGCAGACGCGAATAGGGCGCTGTGTTGAAGAGTGTCATGGACGAATAATCGTGCTGATCCTTCGCCCATTTCAGGTAGTTCCGCGTGTATCCGTTGATGTCGAGCCGGCGCAGGCCCCGGTCGATCCCTCCCTTGATCAGCTCCTGCCAGATCGGCACGATGCTGACGGGTTCGGTCAGTTGCTCGTTGCGATAGGTGAGCACGCTCGATGCCACGCCCTTCCGCTCGAGCGTGAACCAACCTGCGGCATTCGTCTCGCCGAAGCTGAGAATGAGCACCTGTGCGTTGTCGTCGGCAGCGAAACGGCCGGCTGCCTCTCGAAAGAACCCGCGTGCATGGTCATCGAGCGAGAGATGAAGGCGCCGCTGCTTGCTGTCCGCCACCTTCCAGCTCTGCTTCTCCAACGCGAACAACCGGCGAAGGCCCTCGTCGATCTCCGCGCCGCGATAGCAGGTGACCTTCATCGGCCCGAGGGCGGCAAAGGTGCGCTCGAGCTTGTTGCCTTCCTGTTGCATGCGCTGGCGGAAGTGACTGGAGCGCGACCGCAGGAACTCTTGAAGCGACGCGGGAAGATCGATGTATAGCATCGGCCGCTTGGCCTGCCGCCGGCCCGGCAGAAGTCCCGCGCCCCGCGCCGCATTCGCCAGCACGGCTTGTTCCTGATCCCAGGGTCTCATTCCCGGCAGAGTGGCCACATCCCAGTCGCCGGCGATACCGGCCGCGTAATGGGCGAAGGCCGCGTAGGACGCCGGTTCCGCGTGCGGAAAGATCGCCTGACCGCGGATGTTGCCGGAGACGAGGTTCAGCGGAAAGGTCAGCCGTCGCAGCGGCACGATACGCCGCCGCCGCAGACCGGGCAGAAATTGATAATCGTCCGGCCCCATCACGTAGGGATCGCGGAAGGGAAATGCCTCGAAGCTGCGGGTGATCGCCAGCGGCACGATGCCGACCGGATTGCGGCCTGACGACAGCAGCAGCGTGTGCTGCGCTTTTCCGCGCCCGAAATGGCGCCACCATGTGGAGACCCAGCGATGGTCCATGAGCACGTGCTGGTAATCGCAATGATCCTGCAATTCGTTCCAGACCGGTCCGAGGGCGTCGAGTTCGTCGACGCTTCCGATCCGCTTCACGCTCACCGGCGCATTCATGATCGGCTCCACCGTTTGACCACGTCGATCAACCGCGCCACGTCGCCGTCGCTGAGCGATTGATGGACCGGAAAACCGATGGCCTTTTCCTTCCAGTGACGTTCGCGCGGGAAACGGCTCCACGGCACGGATGAATGGAAGTAGGGCCAAATGTGCTTGACGCCGACAGCCTCCGCGGCGAGCGCCTTTCGCAAACCTGCTGCGTCATCGACCAGGACGGGGAAATACAGCGGGCAGGCCCCCTCCCCCAACGACGACATGGGGGTGAATCCCCGTATGCCCGCAAAGGCGGCTTCAAGCTCGCGGAAATGGCGGCGGCGGCTTTCCCGAACGAAGGCGTGATCGGTGCCACGGAAAATGCGTTGCGAACTGCTCGCCATCCCGGCCCGGATGAGTTCGTCGGGAAATTTGATCAGATGCCAGTTTTCCGGCTCGGCCGTTCCGCTGGCGGTGCTCGTTTTCTTGCGACGGAGCCGTTGACGCATATCCTCCAGCGCCCGCACCGCACCCACTGAATGACTGCGCATGCTGCGCGACAGCAGATGGCGTGTTGCATGTCGAATGAGTTCTGGCGGCGGCGATTTCGGCCTCGCCCGCACTGCACCGGCGCGCAGGTGCAGCGCTCCGCCATCGGGCAGCGGAACGGTTTTCCAGAAGCTGAAGATCGCGGCGTCGCCCGACAATCCGATCTGAGTCGCGCCCTCCGTCGCGTAGAGAGCGTGGGCGCAATCCTCGATCAGCGGAATCTTGCGCTGCCAGGCCATGTCGCGGGCGGCGGAAAGATCGGCCGGCAATCCGAAATAATGGGTCGCCATGGCGGCCGATGCGTTCTCGATCGCCTCCCTGAAAGAATTCGGCTCCGGCGAGAGATCGTCGCCTACGGCGAAGAACGAGAGTTCGAGGCCTGCCTTGAGGAACGGCTCGAGTTCGGAACCGCAGCAGAACGCCGGCAGGGCAACGCGCTGACCGGGCCGCAGATCCAAGACCTGGATCGCCTCCCACAATGCGATGCGGGCCGAGGTCCACAAAGTGGTTTGAGGCGCTTCGAACGGATAGGGCAGCGATCGGGTGCTCCGGGCGAACAGGGCGCTCAAACTCGGCCACGGCATCGACGCAACAGGGCGGTTCGCGAGTCGCTCCAAATCGTCCTCCTCAGGTTTGTCTTTGCAGGCGTCGCGGAATGCGAAGCCGCCGGATCAGGGGTTTCAGCAATTCGGCGCTCGCCGCCTGGTCGTTCCGGAAAAGCATCACGCCGATCCCTGCAGCGAAGACCGAGAACGTCGCGAACTTGACCAGCGCGTCCTGAAGCATCGAACCGCGCGCGCCCCACATCCACCCGGTCGCAAGAGCGACGAGGGCGAGCGCAACGGCAAAAGCGAGGCTGCTCCACGGAAGCGCGCGGATCAGCGGCGAATGCCGGTTCGCCCAATGCACGGTCAGCCCGGTCCTGAAGAGCATGACGGCGAGACATGCGGCGGCGACACCGATAATCCCGGCCGCCTGCACCGCGAACCAGTAGGTTGGGGCCGCCACAATCAGGCTTACCAGCGCAATGGACATGAGCGGCGCGGTCCGCTTGGCGAAGTGAAGCCCCACCTCGGCGTAGCTGCGCACCGCCGCGACGACCTGAATTGCCGCGAGCCATGGCAGCACGGTGGCGGCCGGCAGAAAGGCGTCGTCCGCGATGAGCCGGATGATTTCGGTGCTGAACAGGCCGATCCCGACGCAGATGGTCATGAGCACGAGCGTGAACTGGAAGAACACGTTCGGCAGTTCTCGGCTCTCCTGCCCTTCCTGAAGCGCCTCGAGCTGACGAACGCCCCAGATCTGAAGGAAGGGCGATGTCACGAGCATGTTGAGAAGGCTCGCGAGTTTCAGGCCGAGACCGTATTGCCCGAGAGCCGCAGCGCCCTGCGTCGGTCCGATGACATAGCGATCGAGGGATGTCATGACCGTATCGAGCAGGATCGTGGGGATCAAGGGGCCGCCAAATTTCAGCAATTCGATCAGGACCGGCTTCGAGATACTCATGGACGTTGTGGCAAACATCCGACCGAGGATTGTCCCGACGACGATCGTGCTTGCGATGAATGTCGAGATCACGATGCCGAATACGCCGTAGCCGAGCCAGACGACGAGCCAAAGGTTGAACACGATGAACAACGTCGCCTTCGCAACCGAGATCGCCAGATAGAACGACGATTGCTTCGTCACGATGATGTAATTGAGCTGCAGGTTGAACAGCGTCGAGGGAATGAGTCCCCAGATTGCCCAGGTGAAGAGCCATGCCGTATCGGCGCTGCCGAGCAGCAGGCGCGACGATACGTGAGCGATCGGATAGGCAAGAAGCGCGATGACGACCGCCATCGCGGCAAATGTTGCAAGCGCCGTGCCGAGCACGGCGTCCTTTCCGGTCTCTTCGCCTTGTTCCACATGCAGGCGAACGAGCGCCCGGCCAAGCCCCATGCCAAGCACCACCGAGAGGAGATCGGTGACGAGAACCGCGCTCGTGTAGAGACCGAATTGCTCGGGGTCGAGCACATGGGTGTAGACAGGGAGAAGCACCAGGCCGGAGAACCGGCCCACCAGGTTGGCGAGGCCGTAGAGGCGGCCGTGGCGCACGACGTTTTTCAGTTCGCTCGTGGCCATTACGCCATCTCCACGCGTCGCATCAGACGCTTGGCCATCGGCCGGGCCTTGACCACCGCCAGACGAAGAAGGTCTCCCCACACGCTTCTGGCAAAAAACCAGGCTTCATCATGTTCGATGGCGTTGTCCGTCCAGTCATGCAGGATGTTGGGCTTCGTGAGGCTGCCGCGCGAGGCGTCGAACACTTGGATCCCGGCGCTGGACGCGGATTCGATCGCATCCGCCAGAAGAAGGCGGCCGACGCTGAGCGCGTCGCAATCGAGCGGGTGCGCGAAATTGTAGTCGAGGAAGGTCGCGCCGGACCGGAAGCCGAACCGGTAGCTGACGAGTTCGTCGTTCAAGAAAAGGAGCAGGATTTCCAGCCTGCCTTCGGCCGCCAGCGCCAGAGCCACGGCCTCGAAAAATGCGAAACGGCGCGGGGTCGAGAAGATGCCGACCCCGGCGACGCCCTTCCAACTCTTGGCCTCGATCGCCGCGATATCGGGCAGCAGGTTGGGCACCTGCTCCGGCCGTGGCACGACGCGTTCGAACCGCACGGCGCCACTCGTCTTGATTTTTTTGCGCGAGCGGGCAATGCGTGATTTCAGGCTCTTGGAAAGGCCAGCTTTCATCCGGTCGCGATCGGATACGTCGAGGATCGGCGCGCGGGCACAGAGCTTCATATGCGGTGCGTGTTTCGCCGCTTTATCAAACAGCGCGCGATAGCCTGCGGTCTCCGGCAACTCGCTGAGAATGGCGACATCCGCGCCGGACACCTTCGGGTCCGTCAACGCCTCGATCACATGGGCCAGCGCGCCGCTCGAATCCGCCGCGACCGGAATGCCGATCCGATCGCTGAGCGGGTAGCCAAGCGGCCTTAAGGTCCGCACGCGCAAGCCGGCCACACGCTCGCGGCCAAATGTCATGGGCAGGCAGGCGACGAGCCGGTTGCCTTCGCCCACCGTCAGCGTCCTGACCTCCCGCCCCTCGGATACTCCGTGCAGCGCCGCGGCGTGGATCCAGGGCCACTCGTTGAACACGGTCATGTGCGGCGCGGCCGAGACGAGCCGACGATAGCTTGATTCAAGCGCTACGAGCGGTTCGGCCCCGCGGTGCCAGGTGGCCTGAAACGTCATGCCGCCTCCGCAAGGGGCGAGGGAGTGGCGGGGCTCCGGCGAACGAGTTTCTTCTTGAGCCGGTAAGCCGTCTTCAGCAGACCCGGGCAAAACCCCTGCCGGAATGCATAGTAGCTCCGGACCGTCTGCACCTCGGTCGCCCAACTGAGCTTGTAATCCCCGCGCGAGGTGACGCAGTCGAGATCGATCATATCGATCGCCTGGTGCGCCATCGCGCTTTGCACAAATGAAGAGATCGCGAGCCGACCCGGACCGAGATTTGCTTCCGAGGCGACGAACGCGGTCTTGAGCGCATACAACACGCCGTGATCGAGCATCCCGAAGATGAAGGCCGCTGGATTTTCACCGTCGAAGACGCAGGACGCATGGAGCAGACCGCGCGCATCGGCATCTCGTATGACGCTTTGCCAGAAGCTCCATTCATCCTCGACCGACACGACGGAGGTTTGCTCACCGAAAGCCCAGCTCCGACGCGCCACGAAATCGATGGCGGTCAACAGGCTGTCGACGGAATTGAAATCCTCGGGGTAGGTCCGCACGGTGAGCGGACTGCCGATATGCCCCCGCTTCCGCTGCTTTCGAAAGCTCTTTTTGCGGGTCGCCAGATACTCGTCCCATCCGCCGGTCGCGGCGATTAACGGCAGGCGAAATTCGGAGCGTTCCTCGGCCTTCGCCACAACCGACGTCTCAGCGAAAGCTGCCAGGAGCGGGTGCTCGTCGGGAAGCCGGCCGGGATCGAGCCACAGCCAGCGGAGTTTGCGCAGATCCTCCAGCATGACCGACGCGGCCTCCGCCTCGCGCCGCGCGAGAACCACCTGCGTGCGCTTGGACATGGGCCGCCCCGCGAGCCCGAGGAACGGAACCGAGACGGCACCCATGCGCATGCTGTCGTGAATCCAGGCCGCGCACCCGAGCGGCCCCTCCGCATCTGACAGAAGACGGAAATCGATATCGTGATCTCGGCCGATCGTATCCAGCCAGCATTTGATCCAGGCGTGTCGGGCATGGACTCCGGCGCTCAGGGTCTGCGAGACGACCTGGTCCCATTCCGGAGCGCATTGGTCGAAATCGGCGCGGCTCGTAATGGCGCGGACCGTGATCGGATTGTCATGCCCCGGCGCGCGCATCATGCCACCCCAAAAACTCGGCGAAGGCGGCCGAAGATGCTCTGCCCGGACAGCTGCGGCGCGATCAGGGGGATGCGGTCTTCGGGCAACCCGCCCATGTAGCGCCGATAATGGGCCTGATAACGAGGGACGAAGATCCACTCTGCCCAGCCGACGAGATGCCCCAAGAGCGAGCCGATGTCGCGCACCAGCAGAACCTCCATGGCGACCGGGATATACCGGAGCTTCTTCAGGGAGCCATCGACCTTGATCACCTTCCGAATGCCCGCGCGCCAGGCATAGGCGCCGAAAAGAACGGCTGCGAGCGCGGGAAAGATGGGCGAGAACCAGCCCAGCGCCAGGAGAAGCGCCAGCACCCCGTAGATCCACATAAGAAGCACGGCGTGCTTCGACAGGAATCGCATCTGGCCGTTGCCGCGGCCGTACAAGTAAAGTTGGCGGAACAGATCGCGCGGCGTGCTGCGGACGTGGTGCCAGATCCGCGCGTCGATCGCCACCAATCCTTTGCCGCCGATCGCGTGGACCTTGCGGCTGAACATCTTGTCCTGGCCCTTGGCGAGCCATTCCGGCTGTTCGCCGGCCGCGAGCCAGATCCGGCGTGTGAACGCAGTGCAGAGACCGCCCGGAAAGACCACCGGCGGGATCAGCTGACGAATTTCGTCCCGGCTATAGCGGTCCAGCGTGTAATCCTCAAAGTAGTGAATGGATGCGACGCAATGCTCGAAATGGGTTGTGGCGCGCATTCGGAACAGGCCGCCGACGATGTCGATGGTGTCGTCTTCCTCAAAGGGGCGGACCATTTCTTCGATATAACCGGGCTCGACGGTATTGCCGAAATCGCTCAACACGATGATGTCGCTGTCGGTCACGCGAATGGCGGCATTGCGCCCTCCGCCCGCCCAGATGGTCGGATTGTTCACGACGCGGATGGGGACGCCGCGGTCGCCGTAGCGCTGGATCGCCGCGATGGTGCCATCCGTGGACATGCCATCCGCGATGATGATTTCATCGGGGAGTCTGGTGGATGCGAAGATCGCGTCCATCGTCGGCCCGACCGCGGCTTCCTCGTTCCGGACGGGCATGACGACCGCGACCTTCTTGCGTATCGAATCCATTCTCGACTCCTCAGGTTCGCCGGACGGTGCGCAAAGCGCGCACGCTGTTTTTTGGAAGAAGTTCAAGCCAGCCCACAACGGGGATGCCCAACGCACGCTCGACCTGATCCGGGCTGTTGGGCCGCCCATCGAAATAGCCGCGCAGGAACGCGACCGCGACCGCGAGGAAGAGGCTTGCGATTCCGGCGCCGAAGATCAGGAACAGGCGCGGCATCCAAGGTTGCGGCGGCACGCTCGCTTTCTCCACGAGTCGCACATTGACCACGTCGGAATCGGCCTGCTCGTTCACGGAGGCTTCGCCGTACTTGTTCACATAATCGAGGTATGTTTTACGCTTCGTCTCAAGAAGCATTTCCATGTCGGCGAGCGCCGCTTCGTTCTGTTCGAGCTTCTTCAGTTTCGTTTCCGTCTCATCGACCCGCGTCTGGACGTTTGCCATCACGTCCTTGATGACAGTCACTTCCGAGTGCCGTTCGTCGTATCGCTGCAGCAACCGGTTCAGATCGTTGCTCGTCGTCAGGAGTTGGGTCCTGAGGGTGCCCAATTCGCGGGTGTATTCCTCGCGGGAGGCCGAAATAGCGAACAACGACGCCTTGGCCTTGAAATCGAGCACCTCCTGACGGGCGGACTTGTATTCCGCTTCGGCCGTCGTCATGCGTTCCCGGTAGAAGTCTGCCAAGCCTCTCGTGGAGTAAATTGCGAGGTGAGCCTTGATGTATTGCGACGAGATCTCATTCACGATCTCGGCTGCGAGCCGCGGATCGTCGAGCGACATCGAGATGGTGAGAATATTCGAGTTGACGATCGGCTTGATCGTAACCCAGAGCGTCAGCGCCTGAATCCACTCGTCTCTCGGGCCGACTTCCGGCAGAAGGCCCACGGCGACCAAGCCCTTGTTCACATTCTCGCGCAGGCGGCCGAAGAACGACGTATGCCTGGGCCGCTCGGTCAGCTTCAAGTGGTCCACCACGGCCGCCAGCACCGTGCGCGAGCTGGCGATCCCGCGCGCCGTATTCATCACCTCGGCCATTTCGAGGCCGGGCGAATAATCCGCCCGCATGATGGGAGAACGGTTGCGTTCGACGAGAAGATTCGCTTCAGCCACATAGGATTGCGGCAGCAGATAAAGCAGCGCCGTCGTCAGGAGGAAGAGAGTCGCAAACCCCCACCCGATCAGTTTCTTTCGGCTGAACAGGAACGTCCAGACGCTCGGCGGCGGCGCTTCCACGGGTTGCGACGTGGTCTGCCCGAGCATCGCCCAATGATTGTTCATGACTGCTCCCCTCCCAGAAAGGCGGGGACGGAGAAGGTGCGTCGGTTCAGGATCGCACCCGTAACGGGCATGCGCAGGAAATCAAGTTCACGGCGCGCGCGATAGAGCGCGTCGACATTGGTGCGCGACATGTCCACGACCAGATAGGTGTGATCGAGGCAGGCGCTCCAGAACGGCGAGAACTGCGTTTGCAGCGATCCGAGATCGATCACCACGATTTGGTAACGCTTCATCAGCATCGGCTTGAGCGCAGCCCAGCGTCGCTCCCAGGTGACCGCCGAAAGTTGCCCGACCTCCAGCGTCAAGAGGTCGAAATGCAAACCGGGGCAAGGGATGATCCAATCGTTGAGATTGAGAAGGTGAGGATGAGCGAGTTCCTCGGCACCGAGCGGCATATCGTCGATTTCCATCAGCTGCGAAACCGGATGGCCGCCGCTCGCATCGACCAGGAGCACGTGCGAGGTCTCGGCAAGGATGCGGGCCAGACCAACGGCGATCGTCGACACGCCCTCCGCGGGCGAGGACGAGATCAGTCCGATGACTCCGCTGCCGTTGGCGTGCGACGCGGTTGACAGAACATCGCGACAGGCCCGGCGCAGCGATTGCGGAATGGTTGGCACGCGCGGCATCTTGCCTCCTAATTGGCTATTGGTTGCCGGGGTTGAGGCGTCTTCAGGTCCGAGGTCGACCCGGCGGTCGACCCGGACATTCCGATGAGCGGCGCCGCCCCGCCGCGCGTGATGGTCAGGACGTCCCCTGGCCGCACCGGCGTGCTTTCGGACACCAGAGTGGCGGTTTCACTGCCGCTCCGGACAATGCTGAAGCGGCGCAGGATCTCGGTCTGCACCGAGAGATCGTTCGGGAGAGCAGCGCCGCTGGCGTTCAGGAACTCCACGGCCGAGGCGATCCGCCGCCCGGAGATCGCGAGCTCCGTTTCCGTCTCGATCATCTGCTCGGCGAGTTTGATCTTGGCGCTTTCAGCGGCCTGCGCGATTTGCAGTTCAATGCTGACGCGGCCCTGATTGGCCTGGGACACCATCGCGAGGCCGTTGTTCAGCCGCATCTCGGTGTCGGCGGAAATGCGTTCGAGTTCGAGCACGCGTGTATTCGCCGTCAATCCCCGCTCTTTCAAATCCCTCACATTGCGCAGTTCGGCATCGACGATCGTCTTTAGACGCCGTGTCGCGGCAATCTGTTCCTCCAGCGCCAGCCGTCCCTTTTCGATCTCAGCGGATTGATTTTGCAGCAGCGACGTCCGTTGTACGATCTCGTCGAGTTTCGTCCGCATCAGATGCGATTCGGACGCCTTGATCTGATCGAGACGCTCCTTGCCCACCATCCCTTCGAGACCGGCGGGAACGGCGAAGGTGTCCAGCCCATCCCGTTCGGCTTGAAGACGCGCGCGCCGCACCGCCTGCGATGCATAGCGCTCCCGCGCCGAGGCGAGTTCTTCGCGGTTTCGGTCCTGATCGCGCGTGAGGTAGGAACTGTCCGCAAGACCGGGCGGAAGCGGGTAGCCGCCCGCGACAGCAACCAACTGCAGAACGGTCAAGCCGGGCGCGTAGGCATGACGGCCAGGATTGCGGACATCGCCCATGACGAAGACCGGCGCGAATTGCGACACATCCACGGTCACGCTGGGATTGGCGTAGTGACGCGCCACGAGAGCTTGCACGGCCGCATCGCGAAGCTCGCCCGAAGTCAGCCCCTCGCCTTTAAGTTCACCGATCCCCGGGATGGAAACCGTTCCGGTGGTGCCGATCTTGAAGGTGCCGGACATGTCGGGCTCCTTGTAGACGGTGACTCGCACCTCGTCGCCCACATGAAGCTCGTAACGGTTCGTCTCCGCTGCAAACCCGGGATTGATGCACCCGAGCGTCAGCAAGATAAGCGACGCCCTGCACCAGTTGGCGTGCCTTATGATCATGATTGCCGCTCCGCGAAAGGAACGAGATTGGGCCGCACGGTCACCGGCCAGTGGCTCGGACGCAGACGGACCGTGTCGATCTTGGGGACGTCATGCAGATTGTCCGGCAGCGCGGCGGTCAGCGGTTTGCCGAGGACAATCAGATCGACGGGGTCTAATCCCTCGAGGTCCGTCACCAGCAGGTCCGCCAGATCGGCGAGCTTGCTTTGCACGAAGGACAGGTTGGCGCCCATCAGCGACGCGCCCGCCAATTCCGGTTCGTAGATCGACAGGCGGTAACCTTCCTCGATGAGCGTCTGCGCCTGATCGACCAGAGGGCTTTCACGCAAGTCGTCGGTGGAGGGTTTGAAGGTCAGGCCGATCTGCAGGATGTGCGCGCCCGGACGCGCGGCCGCAATGATGGCGCGGACGATGTATTCCTTATGCGTCTCATTGCTGGGAATGATCGATTCCAGAACCGGCACCCGCGAACCGCTGAGCCGCGCGAGGGAAAGCAGCGCCCGCATGTCTTTCGGCAGGCAGGAGCCGCCGAACGCGCCGCCGGGGCGCAGGTAATACGGCGAAAGGTTCAGCTTCTTGTCCGCCACCACCGTGCTCATGACCGTCTGCGGGTCGACATTCAATCCGAGGCAGAGGCGGCCAACCTCGTTGGCGAAGACGACCTTGATGGCGTGGAAGCTGTTGTTCACGAACTTGATAAATTCGGCTTCCGAGAAGCTCACTTCCATCCGGGGCGCATCGACACCTTCGTAGAGCCCGCCGCATCCTCCCGTCACGCCTTTAGTGCGCTCGCCGAAAACGATGACCGGCGGCGCGAAATAGTCGTCGATGGCTGTCCCTTCCCGAAGGAATTCCGGATTGAAGCAGACCTCATAGCGCGATCCCGGCCCCTCGCCTGCCGCTGCCGTCAAGGTGGGAACGACGATGTTGTCCATGGTGCCGGGCGGCAGCGTGCTGCGGAACACGCATTGCAATGGCGGCGCTTGTTTCGCGCGCAGCCGCATCGCGAGCCCGATCTGTCGCGCCACGTCGTGGACAAAATCCGTGTTGAGCCCACCGCCACGTTTGCTCGGCGTGCCCACCGCGATGAGGGCGATGTCGGCGGTGGCCACATAGGAAGCCGCCGTGGTGTCGGTGCGCAGGCGACCATCGGCCAGACCTTGCGCGAGGAGTTCCGACACGCCGGGTTCCCGGACAGGTGAGTGCCCCGCGCCAACAAGATCGACCTTCTCCTGCGAGACATCGATGCCGACCACCGAGTGTCCTTGACGCAGGAGGCATGCTGCGGCGGTTACCCCCACATAGCCCAGTCCAAAGATAACGACACTAGCCATGATCATCCCCGACTATCTTGGTGACGCCCAGATCCTGATACCGCGATGTGTGAAAGCTTGGTTCCGCAGCGATGGGCTGAGCCTTAAGCCCAATAACCTGCTCGTAGCAGGCAAGCAGACGCGGGACCTGACGATCCCATGCGAGAACTTCAACGACGCGCGCGCGGCCGTCTTCGCCCATCCGCGCGCGCCGGGCCGGATCGCCGAGAAGTTCGAGGATCTTCTCGGCGAAATCGATCGGATCATCGGGCGCGGCGCACAGCGAGGCACTCATGGCAGTGAGGTTTCCCTCGTGAAGATCGGCTTGAACGATAGGTTTGCCGAGCGCCATGTACTCGACGATCTTGTTCATCGACGACAGGTTGTTGAAGGGTGTCGCGAGGTCCGAATTCACGCAGATGTCGCAGGAGGACAGGATGCGGATCAGGTCGTCGTCGGGCACGCGGCCGGTAAAATCGACCCACGGTTCGATCCGCCGCGCCTTCGCATCCGCCTTGAGGCTGGAGAGCTCGGGCCCATCCCCGATGAGGACGAAGCGGATGTCGGTCCGCCCCTTCTCGTGCACGATATGCTGGACGCTGGCGAGGAGGTTCGCCAGACCCTCCTGATAGCCCATCACGCCCACATACCCGACGAGGAACTCTCCGCCCTCGCGCAAGGTCGGATCGGCCGGAACCGGCTGCCAATGCGTCAGATCCGGCGCGCTGCGAACGACGTGAACGCGCTCGGGCGCCATGCCGCCGCGCCGGATGGCGATGGCGCGGTAGGATTCGTTCGTGGCGATCGACGCGTCCGCCTGGCTGAAAGTCGCGCGCTCCAGACCCAAGAGAATTCGCCGGATGACGTCTGCCTTGGCGCCGGTGCCGAACTTCGATGCGGCGAGTTCCGGGCACAGGTCGTGGTGATCGAAGATGAAGCGAACCCCGAACCACCGGAAAGGCGCCGCGACGAGAAAAATGAGATCGGGCGGATTGCAGGCATGGATCACGTCGAAGCCATGCGTCAGGTAAATACGGAGCGCGAGGAAGGACTGCCAGAAGAGCGCGACCCCGTACTCGACGAAATAGCCCCGCGCTCCGCGCGCCTCGGGGAGCGGATGACGGTAGATCTCGATTCCTTCGATCGTCTCGCGTGAGGCCGCGTAGCGTCCCCGCTTCGGGCAGATGATGCGCACCTGCCAGCCGGCGTCGCGGAGCGCCTTCGCCTCCTGCCAGACGCGCCGATCGAACGGAACAGGGAGGTTCTCGACGATGATGAGCGTCCGGCGGCGGCGAGGTTTTTCGCTCAGGACTTTCACATAAACGTCGATCACGCGCCCGGCGACCTTTTCGATATCCAGCGGCGCGACCGCCTCACGGCCGCGAACAAGCCGATTGTCGCTGAGGACGGCCATGATGCCCTCCGCAATCGAATCCGCCGCTGGCGTGCAGATCGCCGTACCCGCAACGCCATCGAGCCGTTCGCGGACATCGCCCACATCCGTCGCGACGATTTTCAGGTTACAGGCGAGCGCTTCCTTGACTGAATTCGGCGATCCTTCCCAGAACGACGGCAGAACCATCAGGTCGCAGGCATTCATATAGAGCGGCAGGCGTTTTTGCGGTTGTCCCGAAACAGCGACGATTTCGATCGGCTGTCGCGGAATGCGCTGCGACACCTGTGACACCGCCTTGCGGAGCGCGTCGAAATTCTTTCGCGGCCGATCCGGCGCGTAGGGAAACAGGATGTACAGACGCTCCGGGTCGAGGCCGAGCGCCTTCCGCGCCTCGTGACGTGAGGTCGGATAAAAACTCTTCATGTCGACGCCGTTGGGAATCACGACCGCATCCTTGCGCGGCAGCAACTCGTTCATCGCCCTCGATTTCACGATCGATGCATCAACGAGCCGCGACAATTGTCGCTGCACCCAGGCCAGCGGCGCGCTGGTGAGGCGACGGCGTCCATCGGCACCCGCATGGCCGTATAGATCATCGCCACAGAACGACACCACGATCGGAATCGAAAACTGACAGCGCGCGACGAGGCCGCTCAATCCGTAATGGGCGTGGATCACATCGTATCGCGTCTCCCGCAGCTTCTGGCGCATGCGTCGAATCGCCCGCAGGTATTCCCAGCGGCTGCGATAACCTTCGATCACCAGAACGTCGACCTCGATACCCGCCTTGCGCAGGGAATCGACCTGCGAGCGGATGAACGAGCCCCAGCCCGGGCGGGCGCGGCTCGGATACATGTTGGTGATCGCAAGAACACGCATCAGCTTGTCCTCACGAACGCAGGAGAAGCGAGAAGCGAGCTTCTTCGAGCTTGAAGACGAACCCGCCGAAACCGAGCGCGGCGTTCACGCCCTGGCGCGGAAGATTAAACAAAGGCGCGCCCGCCGAGACGGTTCCCCGTCGCGATGTGCCGGCCGACCGGAAGCCCGCCTGCTCGGCAAGATTGCACGCGACCGGATCGACATTTTCTTCCACGTGGCCATTGGGATAGGCGAGATGATCCACCGGTGCGTCGAGGACGGATTCCAGTTCGGATTTGGAGCGGACGAGTTCTTGATAGACGCCGCCCGCCTCCATTCCGGCAAGCACGCGATGGGTGGCGGTATGCGCGCCGATCGTCATTCCGCCCGCCCGCAGATCGCGCAGATCCGCCACCGACATCATGAAGTCGCAAGGGCTATCGAGCGGCGGCATCGCTGGAAAGAGCGTCTCGAGTTCCCAGAGGCGATTGTCGCGCAGATCGCCATCGGAATTGTCGATGAGGGTGGCGAGCGTCGCGAAGACATCGTCGCGCGTCGCTTGCGGATCGGTCGATCCGGTCATCGCGACGCAAGCCCTGCGCAGCGTCGCATCCGAGGCGGTCGCGACAGCACGGTACAGCCAGCCGACCCAGAAAGCGCCTTTCCCAAGCACCGGGTCCGATGTGACGAAAAAGGTTGCCGGCAGCCCGTAGCGCGCCAGGATCGGGAACGCCACCTTGGCGTTGTCCAGGTAGCCGTCATCGAACGTGATGGCGACGCTGTTGCGAGGCAGATCGCGCTCTTCCAGACGCTTGAGCAATTCGTCGAGCGTAAACACCACGTAATTGCGCGCCAGAAAGCTCATCTGCGTCTCGAACAGCTCTGGACTGATCGCAATCGTCGGCGAGCGGTAGTCTCCGGACGCGCTGACGGAGTGGTATCGCAGGATCGTGGCGGTGCATTGAGAACTCGGCAGGGCTCTTGCACACGCGACGACGCCGAGATTGACGAAGGCGCTTTTGACAGCCTGCGCGAGCCGGCTCGGCGGAGCCGCTTTCACGGTTCTGTTGGGCCCCGGAACGGAAACCGATCCGGAGTTGAAACAAGATGAACGCTCAGCTTTACCCGGACTCTTCACAACAGCTTCCTTAATCTTCGGATCAGGACGACTAGGCGAAATGCAGCGGCGGTCTTTCGTCTCGCTGGGAGCGAAGATGCGTGCGATTGTCGTGCGCGACGTTCAGCGTCGCGGAGAACGGCGCGGCCTCAACCGAGGCGGCCGATTCCGGCAGCGCTTGCATATCGCGCCAGATCCGACCGGTCGTCGCAGGGGGAAGCCCGATGACCCTGGCAATTTTGCGCACGGTCCACCGTCCTCCCTCTGGCGGAGCCGCAGCGATGGTCCTGCTGATGAGTGCCGCCACTTCCTCCCGCTGAATGCGGCGCGGCTTACCGGATCGCGCGCCATCTTCAAGACCGGAAAGGCCGGCCTCACGATATCGCCGACGCCATTTTCCAACCGTCTGAAGGGAAACCTGGAATTCGGTGGCGATGGCGTTGTCGGTCAGGCCCGCAGCCGATTTCAGGATGATGCCTGCGCGGCGATTGACTCTCCGGGGGGCTGCTGCGCTTTTTGTCAAAGCGGCCAGCCATTTTTTCTCTTCTTCTTCGAGAGACAACCCGGAGGAACGCATAGTTTCACCCTTTGACGAAGAGCCAAAGCATTTATGTCTGGCAACTACTATTCCGCACGCGCAGCCAAATACTTGAAATTACATCAAGCTTGGCTTTCATCGGGAATTGTTGCTTTTCAATAAGTGAAGCGTATGGTGTTTTAATCCTGTCCGCAACGGCAGCGAATGCGCCGGGACTGTATATTTCGGAGTAGCACAAAGGCTCCACGGCGGTAAAAGAACAGAGGGGACGAATGACTGCGCACGTGCTGCAGCTGATCCACAATCTGAAGCGCGAAGGCGCGCAAACCATGGCCGTCAATCTCGTCACTTCGCTCGATCGCGAAGTCGCGAGGGTGACGGTTTTTTCCTGGCGGGGCGGCGGTCCTTACGCCATCAATCTAAAAAATGCCGGAATCGAGGTGACGGAGCCGGTCCGGCCCGGTTTCGCGGCGCGGATACGATCGGCGTTCCACCTGCGCCGGCTCATCCGAAAGGGGGACGTCGATCTCGTTCACACGCATATGTCGGACAGCGCCATTCTGGCAGCGATCGCGCTTTTGGGAACCGGCACACCGTTCATCGTGACCCATCACAGCAACCGTCTGCTGCCGAAAGAAGCTCGGCCGAAACACCTGGCGCGGCGCTGGCTGCTGCGATGGGCGACCGGACGGGCGGCGCTGAATGTCGGCGTCACCGCGACTGTCGCGGCTCGCCTAAAAGAAGAACTCGGACTGCCGCCGAACCGGATCGGCTGCATCGCCAACGGCGTCGCCATCCCTGACTCCGCTGCGGCGCAGGCCGCTCGCAGGGAACGGCGCGCGCGCTGGGGCGGTCCGGGTTGGCCGCACCTTGTCGCCCTCGGGCGACTTGCCGACGTCAAACGACAGGACACGATCATCGAAGCGCTGAGCCGCCTGCGGCGCCAATTGCCCGGCGCGCAGCTCACCATCGCGGGCGACGGACCGCTTCGCGATTCACTTGCGGAGCGTGCCAGCCGCCTTGATCTGCAGGCTGCCGTGGATCTCGTCGGCCCCATCGACGATGTCGGCCGGCTGCTGCGGCAGGCCGACTTCTTCGTGTCCACATCTTCCTATGAGGGTCTTCCGGTCGCGGTCCTCGAGGCAATGAGCTGGGGCGTCCCGGTCATCGTCACGGACGTTCCGGGCCATTGCGACGTGGTGCGAGACCGGATCGACGGCTGCCTCGTCCCCTTCGACGATCCGGCCGCGCTGGCGGACAGCATCGCTCGTCTTGCGGCGGACCAAGACGCCGCCGAGAGCCTCGCGTCCGCCGCACGGCAAAGGGCTTCGTCGGATTTCTCTGCAACGGCGATGGCGCAGACTTATGCGCTTGCCTATCTGTCGGCGCTGGATCCGGCCGGCGCGATCATTCGGGGCGAGGACAGCTCGAATTCTCTTCTGGAGAGCACGACCCGGCTTTGAACGAAACCGTATCGACAAAGAGCTCGATCGGGTTTGACGAGCTGTTGGCCGTAATGCCGACCTGGAAACGGTCATACAGGGTGTCGCGAAGTTCGATGCCCCATTTCTTGAAAGCGTTCGGGTTTGGAAATGTGGCGCCCTCGCTGCGGAAGACGGGCTGATCGTCGATCTGAATCTCCGCGGTGCCAGTGTCGTCCGCTTGCAGGGTCAGATTCCACGCGAGCTTGAACCAGCGCCCGCGCGGGAGCGCTCCGTCCGTCCGCAAGGCGTTGCGCATGTCCGGCAGACCGATCTTGCGCCGCTCGACGACCGGCGTTCCATCGCGGTCGCGCAGCTTCAGGCGGATACCGGGGCTCTTGTCGGGAAAGACGGAGTTCACCGGCCAGCATGTCTTGCATTCGATGTCGATGAGGAAAAGGTTTGTGAGGTCGACGTCCGGCGGAATGAAGAACCAGGCCGACACCTGAACCTCCTGGCCGGCCCGCATATCGAAGCCTTCCTTTTCAATATCAGCTTTCGACACGACCGAGGTTGACGCGATAGCGAAAAACTTGACCGCGCTATCGCCCGACTGGTGCTGATCGAACACCACATCGGCCTTGTTTTGAGGGAAGGTGCTTTGAAAATGCGTCCAGCGCGAGCGGTCACGCTGGAGGAGGTCGACAAACGTTTTCGCGTCGAAACCGTCCGAGAATTCACGCTGGCTGCCGGCCTGGCTTGGCTGGCTCCCGGCCTGGCTTGGAACGACAGCCAGCATGAGCGCGGCGCAGCCCATAAGGGTTTGAACAACCGACCGAGACGCGAACATCCAACTCGTCATCAAACGTTACCACCTTGGCAAAAGATCGACGCAGAAGCGCAACCCGCCTTTGATCGGCGCACCACGCGCTCAACGTACCATTCCGTCGATCGATCTGCGCCGAAAATTCCGGTGGATGCCGCCCGCTGCCACTTCTGGAGTGCACCTAAGGGATAGATCGATCCGGCCCCCACCCCGGGGCTACCCGTTTGCGCAATGGACGCCGTGTCCGAACATAATCCATCTTCGTCCAGGCAAAGATCGTGACAGATATTGGTTAGGCGGGAGCGCCGGAATGACGAGGACTAGCTCGGTTCGCAGCGATTGGCTCAGAGTCGAGCCGAGGGTCCAGCTCAAGCGTGTCAGCTCTTACGTGGCATCTCCCACGAAGCGCGGGTTCGATTTCGTGCTCGCCCTCCTTATCGTCATGATTCTCTGCCCGGTCATGATTGTGATTGCGGCGGTGATCAAATTTACCAGCCCGGGACCCATTCTATTCCGCCAGATCCGGTATGGTGCGCGGCAGAAAGCGTTTCCAGTCTACAAGTTTCGATCGATGGAATGCCGCAGCGCACACGACCCGGAGGTGCGGCAGGCGACCCCGCGGGATCCGCGCGTGACGCCCTTCGGGCGTTTTCTGCGCCGGACGAGCCTCGATGAGCTGCCGCAACTGATCAACGTGCTTCGCGGCGAGATGTCGCTGATCGGCCCCCGTCCTCACGCGGTCGCGCATGACGAGTTTTTTATGAACCGGGTGCCCCGCTATGCGCGGCGCTTCAGCGTGCGTCCGGGCATTACCGGCTTGGCTCAGGTGAGCGGTGCGCGCGGCGAGACGCGAACCGACGCCGACATGAAGCGGCGCGTCGATCTCGATATCTACTACATCGAGAATGCGTCGATCCTGCTGGACCTCAAGATCCTGGTTGCGACCGCCCACGAAGTGCTGTTCTCCGTGGACGCATATTGAATGACCCGGCGATCCTTCCGCGCGGCTCCCCTGTCGGTGACGCGGCGCGAACCGGATCGCAATCGGCCGAAATAGGAGTTGCGCGTGGAACGGAATATGGCGGATGCCGACCATCGGGACAGGATCAACTTCCTTCGGCTGCTGCTCATCATCGGCCTGGTCTTCCTGCATTACGGCACATTCCCTGGCTCCGAGCACTCGCCCTATAGCGGCGCGAACAGCTTCGATCCCGCCACGCCGATCGCCTCGTTCGTCAATTCGTATTTCGTCTTCCTGTTCTACAGCGCCGTTCCGGTTCTCGGCGCGATCTCGGGCTATCTGTTTTTCAAGGATTGGATGCCCGGCGGGCAGTTCTACCTGACGCGCATTCGCAGCCGCACCTATTCCATTCTGCTGCCAATGATCTCGTGGTGCGCGATCATCCTCAGCCTCTTTGTCCTGATCCGCCTGGCGTCGCCGAACTCGTCCTTCCTGTCGCTCATCGAGTATGATCTGAACAAGTTCGGCATCACCCAGTTCATCAACTCACTCGTGGGCCTGACGCGGCGGCCGATCAATTTTCAATTCTGGTTCCTGCACGACCTCTTCCTGACGGTGCTTTTCGCGCCAGTTCTCGGATTGCTCATCCGCAGAGCGCCCTTCTTGGGGCTCGCCATCATCGGCGTGATCTACTTCGCCGGCATCAATCTGGTGATCTTCTTCCGCAATGACGTCCTGTTCTTCTTCTATCTCGGCGGCCTTATCCGCGTGCGCGACTGGGACCTCGATTTCATCGCCCCGCGGACCGCCGCGATAGCCATGGCGGCCTACGTGGTGATCGTCGGATTGCGCACGCTCGCGCCGATCTATGTTCCTGAACACAGCATGCTGGGCGACTTTATCTTCGGACCGGGGACGCGAATTTTGCGTCTCCTGGGGGTCGCGGCGTTCTGGGGATGCGCGCCCTTCCTCATGCGAACCGCCGCTGGCCGGTTGATCACCACCTGGGGAACGCTGGCATTCTTCCTGCACGCCATCCATTGGCCGCTCAACCAGTTCATCAAGGCGGGCCTGGCGCAGGTGTTTCCGGCGGACGGCGAATTGTCTCGCATGGTCAATTACATGGCGACGATCGCGCTCACGCTGGCAGCGGCTTTCGTCATCGCGTGGATGCTGAACGCGGTGGCGCCCAAGCTCTTCTCGCATCTCAGCGGCGGGCGGGCGTTCGGCCGCGCGAAAATTAGAACAGCATCGGCCGCCCCGGTTGCGGTACCGACCGCAGACACCGCCATCCCGCCAGAAAGCGCTGGCCGCGTTCCTTATCGTTCGTGACGGGGTGCCCACAGGCGCACGTCATCGTCACGTCTTTAAGCCGCGAGCGGGAGGGTTCATCACTCGGATGGAAATTCCGCAACTGTCCGCCGCGCGCCGTCTCGATAGAGTTGCACCAACGCCCGCGTTACAGCTTGCGTAAATCGCGGGTCTTTCGGGAGATCGTCGCCGAAGATCTCCCGGACGCCGAAGAGCTTCTCGGCGAGCCGCTCGGGCGATCCACGGGCATCGTCGGCCAACGCCCGAAGCCTTGCTGCCATGGGATCGCGAACGTCGATGGGGGCGCCGCGCTCATCAATGCCGGTCACATAGCGCATCCAGGCGGCAACGCCGAGCGCGAGGCGTCCGATCGGCGCGCTGTCACGCAACCGGTCACGGATCGTGCCGAGAAGGCGTTGGGGCAGTTTCTGCGAACCGTCCATGGCGATCTGGCCGGTGCGATGCTTCAGAGCCGGATTCTTGAACCGCTCGATCAGCGCCTTCTTGTAACGCGCAAGATCGGCCCCTCGCGGCATGTGCAGCGTCGGGGTGACGTCCCTATCCATCAACTCGACGAGAAGCCGCTCGAAGGCAGGGGCCGCCATGGCGTCGGAGACTGTCTCGTATCCGGCGAGGAAACCCAGATAGGCCAATGTCGAATGGCTGCCGTTGAGCAACCGCAACTTCATCTGCTCATAAGGCTCGACGTCGCTGACGAATTCCGCGCCGGCTTTTTCCCAGGCCGGTCTTCCTTGCGGGAACCGATCCTCGATGACCCATTGGGTGAACGGCTCGGTGACCACCGGCCAGGCATCGCGAAAGCCGATCGTCTTCTCGATCCGCGCACGATCCTCGTCGGTGGTTGCCGGGACGATGCGATCCACCATGGTCGAGGGGCATGCGACCTCGTCGGCGACGAAGGATCCGAGGTCGGGATCAACCAGCGACGCGTAGCGCGTCAGGATGCGGTGGACGGTGCGGCCATTGGACGGAAGATTATCGCAGGTGAGGACCGTGAAGGGCGGAGTGCCTGCGACGCGGCGGCGCCGGAGCGCTTCGACGATCAGGCCGGGTGCGGATCTCGGATTCTGCCAATGGCCCAGATCGTGCACGATGTCAGGATGGGTCTCGTCGAGCTTCCCCGTCGCCGGATCGTGGCAATAGCCTTTCTCGGTCACGGTCAGCGTGACAATGCGGACATGCGGATCGATCAGGGCAGCAAGAAGCGCGTCGGGCTCCTGCGGCGCGAGAATGACCCGCGAGATCGAACCGATGACGCGCAGCTTCTCTCCCGCCTCCGAGCGGATCGACACGGTGTAGAGCCCGTTTTGCGGTTCAAGCGCGTCCTGCGTGTCGGGACTGCGCAGGCTCGCGGCGACGATCCCCCAGCCAGGATCGAGCGCGAGCACGTCGTCGGTGTACACCGCCTGATGGGCGCGGTGGAACGCCCCGATACCGAGATGCACGATCCCGGGCCGCACGCCGCGCCGGTCATAGGAGGGAACCGCGACATTCGCGGGGAGGTGCGAAAGGCTCGCCTCGTTCAAGCGTCTGCTCATATGCGTCTCAGTGTGCAGGCTGTTGCTTGGCGCGGGTGACGATCTGCGCCGGATTCACGAAGCGGAGGGCGACCAGAAGCCAGATCAGCGTGGTCGCCATGTAGATCACCGCCATGGCGTCGATGGACTGGACCGCGCGCACACCGGCGGCGAACACCGCGTAATAGAGTGCGACCACCAGCGTCTGGCTGGTGGGGCCGGCGACCAGGAAGGTCAACTCGAACATCGCAATGGTGCGCACGAGGACGAGCAGCAGCGACGCGAGAATTCCCGGCAGCAGCAGCGGCAGCAACACGTGAATGAAGAGCTTGAACGTGTTTGCGCCGAACACCCGCGCGGCGGCCTCGATCTTCGGGTCGATCTGCTCGATGAAGGGGATCATCACCAGGATGACGAACGGCACCGTCGGCACGAGATTGGCCGCCACAACGCCCCAGAAGGTACCGGCAAGACCGGTCTGATACAGAACTGTCGCCAGCGGAATGCCGAAGGTGATCGGCGGGATCAGCAACGGCAGCAGGAAAAGCAGCATGACCAGCCGCTTGCCGGGAAATTCCCGGCGTGCGAGCGCATAGGCCGCGGTCACGCCGAGAACGCCCGAGATCAAGACGACCAGCCCCACCACTTGGAAGGAGACGATCAGCACGTCGCCGAGCTGAAACTCCGACCACGCGGAGGAATACCAGCGCGTGGTCCATCCGGCCGGCAGCCAGGTGCCGAGCCAGCGCGTGCCGAACGAGCTGGTGATCACGGTACCGATCATGGCAAACAGGTTGAGGATGAAGAAACCGACGACAGCCCAGACAGCTGTCGCCCACAGTTTAGCACCGATGGTCGTGTCGCGGATCATGATGCTACCCCTTCGCGCCGCTGGCAGGGCCGCGATAGAACAATCCGCGCGACGCCAGGACGGCCACGACGATTGCAAGCTGAACGAAACCCATGATCATCGCGATGGCGGAGGCCATCGAGTAATCATATTCCTCGAAGGCAGCCTGGTAGGCCGCAATCGAGATGACGCGCGTCGGGCCGGCGGGCGCGCCGAGGAGGACCGCCGACGGGAACACCGAAAACGCTTGAACGAACGACAGGCAGAATGTGATGGCGAACCCCGGCATCAGGAGCGGCAGGTAGACGTGGCGAAAGCGCTGCCATGCGCCTGCACCCAGCGTTGCGGCTGCCTGTTCGAGCGCGGGATCGATGCCGGTCACGTAGGAGAGCGTGAGCAGGAACGTGAACGGGAAACCGGTGAGCAGAAGCGAGATGAAAACGCCCCAGTAATTGTGCAGCAGCCTCACCGGCTGATCGATCAGTCCGATCGTCATCAGCGTGCGGTTGAGCCAACCTTGAGGGCCGAGATAGTTCAGCAATCCCTCGGCCACCAGAACCGTGCCGAGCGTGATCGGCAGAACGAGGATCGCCGTGAGGATGCGCTGGTTGCGCATCAGGCGCACGCGGAATGCTATCGGCACCGCGAGAAAGAGATTGATGAGCGTCGTCGGCACCGAGAGCCAGAGCGTCTTGGCGATGGTCTCATAGAGAAACGGATCGGCGAAGAAGCGACTGTAATTGGCAAGCCACGAGGCGTCAGTGTTCTTCGGTTCGAACGACAGGACCAGGCCGAAGGCGAACGGATAGATAAAGAGCAGAACGAGAAACAACGCCGCCGGCAGCACGAGCATGGTAACGGCGTCAAAACCGTTCGCAGCGAGGCGCTGCCGCAGGGTGGGACCGTGCTGGGAGGCGTGGAAGGTGGAATGCATGCGCTGCGCCCCTTAAGCCTGATCTGCAAAGATCAGCACGCGTTCATCGGCGACCGTCAGATGAATGCTGCCGCCCGGCTCGACGGAATGGTGTGAACGGAACACGAAATCCGCACCTTGCGACGACCGCGCGGTGCCGACGAATTCGCGGCCGCGATACTCGATGGTCTCAACAGTCGCCTTCAGGGCGTTGCCGCCGGGTTCCGTCAGCATCAAATCGTCGGGCCGGATTGCCACGAACGCAGAGGTTCCCACCGGCAGGTCCTCCCGCGCCAGACCGCGAAACTGCGCGCCCTCCACATCGATGACGGCATGACCGCCGTGGTTGGAGATCACCTTGCCCTTGAGCTTGTTGCGAAAGCCCATGAAGTCCGCCACGTCGAGATGCGCGGGCGCTTCATAGAGTTCCTTCGGCGATCCAACTTGTCGGATCATGCCGTCGCGCAGCACGACGATGCGATCGGCGAGAGACAGCGCCTCGTCCTGGTCGTGCGTCACGTAGATGGTTGTGGCGCCGAGCTCGTTGTGGATGCGGCGGATCTCCGCGCGCATTTCCAGCCGGAGCTTCGCGTCGAGATTCGACAGCGGCTCGTCCATGAGAACCAGCGGCGGCTCGATGACGATCGCGCGGGCAATCGCCACACGCTGCTGCTGCCCGCCGGAAAGCTGCCCCGGCAGCTTATGCTCCTGCCCCTGCAACCGCACGAGGGCGAGCGCCTCGTCGATCTTGCGTTCCATTTCGACGCGCGCGGTACCGCGCATCTTCAGGCCGAAGCCGATATTCTGGCGCACATTGAGATGAGGGAAGAGGGCGTAGTTCTGGAACACCATTCCAAACCCGCGCTCTTCCGGTTTCAGAGTATCGACGCGGCTCTTGTCGAGCCAGATCGATCCACCGGTCACAGGAAGCAGACCCGCGATGCAATTGAGCGTCGTCGATTTTCCGCAGCCGGACGGGCCGAGCAAGGCGACGAACTCGCCGCGCTTGATCGTCAGGCTGACATCGCGCAACGCGTTGAGCGTTCCGAAATCGCGGCTCACATGGTCGAGCCGCACTTCGTCGAACTGGGAGAGAGCGATTGTCATCGCGGGTCCTTATTCTCTTTGATCTTATTTACGTTTCGCGCCGCCGACCTGCTCATCCCACATGCGGAATGCGATCACCATCTGGTCGGGCTGGAGCGGAACTTCGATCGGATTATCGGCGATCATCTTCTCGTATTCGGGGCGACCGAATTCCTTGATGGCCGCCTGGCTTTCCGCCGGAGCCATGTCGAGGGTGACACCCTTCACGGCCGGGCCCGGATAGAAATAACCCTCGTCGTAGGTGTAGGCCTGCTGTTCCTTGGTGAGCAGGAAGCTCATCAGATCGAGGAGCACCGCCTGCTTCTCGGGCGAGAGGCCCTTCGGTACGCACATGTAATGCGCGTCGGCGACCCAGTGGAAACCTTTCAGCGGGCCGATCTTCGCTTCCTTCGGCACCACGCCGAGAACGCGCGGGTTGATGTCCCAGCCGGTGGTCGACACCGTCATGTCGCGCGAACCCTCGCCCAGCTCCTTCATCACCGCGCCGGTGCCCGACGGGTAATACTCGATGTTCTGGCCGAGCTCCTTCAGATAGGCCCAGGTCTTGTCCCATCCCTTCGCAGGATCCTGCGGGTTGCTGTCGCCGAGGATGTAGGGAAGGCCCATGATGAAGGTGCGGCCGGGGCCGGAATTTGCCGGGCGGGCATAGATCAGGCGGTTCGGATTGGCCTTGGTCCAGGCGAGAAGCTCCTCGGCCGTCGTCGGCGGAGTCTTGACGCGCTCGGGCATGTATTCGAGCAGCGGTCCGGACGGATAGTAGGTGACGACCACGCCCTGCCCTTTTGCAAGGGCCTGCATTTTCGCGGCGGCCGGCAGATAGATGTCGTCGAGCTTGGGCAAAGCCGCCGCGTGCGTGCCGAGCAGATCGACCCACAGCTTCTGTTCGATGCCTGCGGACAAGGCATCCGTGCCGGTGAGCACGAGATCGATGTCGACGCGACCGGCATCCTGCTGCGCCTTGATCTTGCCGGCGAGTTCCGGGGCAGGCGCCTTGGTGAAGGTGATCCGCGAGACGAGGTTCGGCTTGGCCTTGCGATAGTTCTCGATCGCCTTCTGCGTCAGCGCCAGGTTGCCCGCAACGTCGATGATGTTGAGCGTCACCGGCTCCTTTGGCAATGCAAGCTGCGCGAAGCTGGGACCGCCGAAAGCTGCGACGCCTGCTGCGCCGGCCACACCGCCGACGAACGTCCGTCTGGTAATAGGTGTCTTCATGGTCTTCCTCCCGTTTCTGTGCGACATGACCTCATTGAACCACGTCGGTCGTCACAGTTTGTAGGCCTCTTTGGCGAGGCGATAGGCGAGATCGTGAGCAACCTCGTGCGCCTCGTCCTCTTCCAGGCGATGGCTCGTCACGAGGTTGGCGAGAAAAGCGCAATCGACGCGCCGCGCCATGTCGTGGCGCGCGGGAATCGACAGGTAGGCGCGGGTGTCGTCGTTGAACCCCACCGTATTGTAGAAGCCCGCCGTCTCGGTCGTGAGTTCACGAAAGCGCCGCATGCCCTCGGGCGCGTCGAAGAACCACCAGGCGGGACCGAGCTTCAAAGCCGGGTAGTGACCGGCGAGCGGCGCCAGTTCGCGCGAATAGGCTGTCTCGTCGAGGGTGAAGAGAATAATGCTGAGATTGCTGTTGTTGCCGAAGCGGTCGAGCAGCGGCTTGAGGGCGTTGACGTATTCAGTGCGGGTCGGAATATCGCCGCCCATATCGCGCCCGAAGGTACGGAAAAGGTCGGCATTATGGTTGCGGAACGAACCGGGATGGATCTGCATGACCATCCCGTCCTCGACGCTCATGGCCGCCATCTCGGTCAACATCTGGGCGCGGAACAATTCGGCATCGGCCGGACTCGCCGCATCGGTGGATACGCGCCGGAACAGGGCCTCCGCATCGGCTTTCGAGAGATCCATGGTGCGCGCGCTGGGATGTCCGTGATCGGTCGAGGTCGCGCCATGATCGCGGAAGAATGCGCGGCGCTGGCGATGGGCCTCGAGATACCCGTTCCAGGATGCCGTGTCGCAACCAGTCAGTTCGCCAAAGCGCACCAGATTGTCGCGAAATCCCTCGAAATCCGGATCGATGACGGGGTCCGGGCGATAGGCCGTGATGACGCGGCCGCTCCAGCCCGATTTCCGAATTGTGTCGTGATGTTTCAGCGGATCGAGCGGGCTCTCCGTCGTCGCAATCACCTCGATGCCGAAGCGTTCGAAGAGCGCGCGGGGCCGAAATTCCGGTGTGCGGAGCGCGGCGTCGATCCGGTCGTAATAGGCATCAGCGTTTTGCGCCGACAAGCGCTCGCTGAAACCGAACACGGTCGCGAAGGTGTGATCGAGCCAGAGCCGCGTGGGCGTGCCGCGATAGAGATGATAATGGGATGCGAACAGACGCCAGACGGCGCGCGGATCGGGCGCTGTCGCGGCACCATTCCTCGGCGCGATGCCAAGATCCTCGAGACGGATCCCCTGGCTGTAGAGCATGCGGGAAATGTAATGGTCGGGCACGACGAAGAGCGTCGCCGGATCCGGAAACGCCTCGTTCTCCGCATACCAGCGCGGATCGGTGTGACCGTGAGGCGAAACGATCGGCAAGTCCTTGACGGATGCGTAGAGATTGCGCGCAATGGCGCGGCTCGACGGATCGGAAGGAAATAACCGATCCTCGTGGACCAGCATGGCGTTACTCCCAAGGGCGGACCCGGCTTCTCGCGGCCGATTTGTCGTCCAACGCTTTACCTTAGGATGACTCACTTTGCTTTGCAATGGTCTACTAGTATGGTAGCGTACCACTAATGTCTCAGGAACCTCTTGCAAAACTTGAAGAGAGCAACGAGCCGATGGCGCGGCGGGTGACGCTGGCGTTGCGGCAGGCGATTGTGTCGATGCATCTGTCGCCGGGGGAGATGCTGTCGGAACAGGACCTCGCCCACCGCTTCGGCGTGAGCCGCTCGCCGGTGCGCGAGGCGTTCATCAAGCTGAGCCAGTCGGGCCTCGTGCGCGTGCTGCCCCAGCGCGGCACCCTGGTCGTCAAGATTTCCCGAGCCGCAGTCGAGGATGCACGCTTCATTCGCGAGGCGGTTGAATGCGCGGTGGTCCGCGAAGCGGCGCTGAAGGCCACGCCCGCGATGCTGGCCGGATTGACCGACAGCCTCGTGCGCCAGAAACGCGCCCTGCGTACCAAAACCACCTCGGAATTTCTGGCTCTCGACGAAGAGTTTCATCGGCTGCTTGCCGAGAGTGCCGGGCGCCCGGCCGCCTGGGAGATGATCGAGGACGTGAAGCCGCAGATGGACCGCGTCCGCTTCCTCGATATGTCGCAAGGGCCGCAACGCCACCGGATCATCGCGCAGCACGCCACCATCGTCGACGCGATCAAGGCCCGCGACCCTGCCCAGGCCGTGAAGGCCATGCAGGACCACCTCGGCGAAATTTTGCTCTCGCTGCCGGAAATGGCGGCGAAATATCCGGATCTGTTCGAGCCGGCAGTCGCCGATGCGCAACCGGCTCTGAGCGCGTGAATGCGCTCGCCATAGAGGTCGATCATGCTCGATAAACCCGCCCCCCACCCGCGAACCGTTCGCCTTCACGAACGGGACAACCTTGTGGTTGCCGTCGACCCTATCGAAGTCGGCGCGCTGGCCGACGGCATCACGGCGCTCGCGCGCATTCCGCGCGGTCACAAGATGGCAATTACCCCGTTGGCGGAAGGCGAGCCCGTTCTTAAGTTCGGGCAGATCATCGGCTTTGCGGGAAAAGCCGTGGCACCGGGCGAGTGGCTGCATGAGCACAACATCGTTCTGCATGATTTCGCACGCGATTACCGCTTCGCCGAGGCTGCGGCGGCGGAAGCCATTCTGCCTGTCGCCGAACAGGCCACCTTCGAGGGTTTCAGGCGCGCCAGCGGCAAGGTTGGAACGCGAAACTATCTGGCCATTCTCACCAGCGTGAATTGCTCGGCAACGGTCGCGCGGTTCATCGCGCGGGAAGTTGAACGATCCGGCCTGCTCGATGAATACCCGCAGGTGGACGGCGTCATCCCGCTCGTCCACGGCACCGGCTGCGCCATGGACAACAAGGGCGAGGGCTACGACATCCTCAAGCGCACCCAATGGGGTTACGCATCCAACCCGAACATGGCGGGCGTGCTGATGGTGGGGCTGGGCTGCGAGGTATTCCAGATCGGCCGCTGGAAGGAGGCCTATGGCCTCACCGAAAGCGACACTTTCCGCACGATGACGATTCAGGATGTCGGCGGCACGCGCAAGACGGTCGCGGCCGGTCTCGACGTCATTCGCGACATGCTGCCCGCCGCCAACCGAGCGCGGCGCGAGACCGTGCCGGCCTCGGAGCTGATGCTTGCGCTGCAATGCGGCGGATCGGACGGCTATTCGGGCATCACCGCAAATCCGGCATTGGGCGCGGCGGCCGATATCCTGGTTCGAAACGGCGGCACCGCGATCCTCTCGGAAACGCCCGAGATCTATGGCGCCGAACACCTGTTGACGCGGCGCGCGGCGACCCGCGAGATCGGCGAGAAACTCGTCCAGAGAATCGCGTGGTGGGAAGATTATACGGCGCGCAACCGCGGCGAGATGAACAACAACCCCTCCCCCGGCAACAAGGCGGGCGGCCTCACGACGATCCTCGAGAAATCCCTCGGCGCAGCAGCGAAGGGCGGCACCACGACGATGACGGGGGTGTTCGAATACGCAGAACCGGTGACCGCAAAAGGCTTCGTGTTCATGGACACGCCCGGCTACGATCCTGTTTCCGCGACCGGGCAAGTGGCAGGCGGCGCCAACGTGCTCTGCTTTACCACCGGGCGCGGCTCGGCCTATGGCTGCAAACCGACGCCGTCGATCAAGCTCGCGACCAACAGCGAAATCTATCGTCGCATGATCGAGGACATGGATATCAATTGCGGCGATGTCCTCGATGGCGTCTCGATCGAGCAAAAGGGCGCGGAAATCTTCCGGACAATCCTGGATGTCGCATCCGGCAAGCGCACCAAGTCGGAGGAACTCGGCTACGGCGATGCCGAGTTCATTCCATGGCAGGTCGGCGCCACGATGTAACGCCTGGAGCCGTCAGGTCCCGGCGATCTTCAGCGTCATGTCGACGACGGCCGCCTGCGTCGACTGCTTCACGAGCGCGATCCCGTGCTCACAATCCTCCCGGCGCTTGTAACCCTCGCCGGATTCCGCCAGCACCTGCCCGTTCTGATGCCGAAGGCGCCAGCGCCATTCGGCCCCCGCGTCACGATACAGTTCAAAACGCATGTCGCTCCCCGTGTTGTGTGCGGACAACGCTCAAGCTACGCTTTGGTTTACGGGAATAGAAGTCAAATCGGCGGTGCGCCGGAGAACCGACGACGGCCGCAGGCCTCGCCGAGGTCATGAGGGACCGGGCCGGAACGCGAGCGGCAAAGAATCGTTGATGGGGCAAGCGGCGCATTACCGAGCTCACGAGAGGACGAACCATGGCCAAAGACCACGATAGTTATTATTCCCCCGAAGTCGAACAGCATTTCCGCCGCCGCTCCGGCATCGGCACCTACACCGCGGGTGCGGTGGTGATTGCAGGTCTTGTGGGGCTTGGGATCGGCTGGTTGATCTATGATCGCATGTCGGCCCAGGCCGAACAGGAACGCCGCCGCCAGGCGCGTCTTGAGAACAAAGCGAATGCCCGTCGCGCGCTGGAAATGAAGAAGCGGGGGCCACAGCACCGCCACCCGGACAGCAAAAGCGCCAACGAGGGCATGCGCAATATTCCAGCCTCGACCTGAGACCGGTTGATCGGGCGAGAAGTTCAGCGGGACCTGAACAAGCGCGCGAGGCGGTCGCTGAAACGTCGCGGCCAGAATGCCACCACCGCGACGATCAAGGCCATCAGCATCAGCGTCACGAGAACCTGCACCACGCCGAAGAGCGGCGCGTCCTTGGCGAACACGATTCCCGTCAGGACGCCCGCCGCAATCATCAACCCACGCACCAGCCAACCGATCACGACCAAACTCCAGCAAGACGCATTCGCTGGATCAGCATATGTCGTGCACGCATCGATTGGCGAGACCTAATCCTCGCCCGGCAGAGGCGTCGGGCGATCATTTGCCGCCCGACGCGGCGCCGGTCAGATCACGAAGAAATCGTGAAAGGTCATCTTCAACTTCTTGCTGACAACCGCGAACTTGACCTGCGCCTTCGCGCCGGTGCCATCCGAGTCGTAGTAGAGGGCGCCGGTGGCTTTGTCGTAGATGATGCGATCTTCAGCGTCCGCCGCGTGTTTGCCGATCGTGAACATATCCTTGTTCATCTTGCGCGGGGACGAAGCGCTCCCCTTGCCGACCTTGAAGATGGCGTTTTCGAGATAGAAGGTGTCGGCCTTGACGTTGTAATCCGAGATCCGGTCTACATTGAACTTCTTGTTCAGCTTGCTGTTGAAGACGAATTTGTCGTTACCCAAGCCGCCGTTGAGGCGATCGTTGCCGAGGCCGCCATAGACGAGATCATTGCCGTCGCCGCCATAGGTCCAGTCGTTGCCCGCCTCGCCAAATACCCGATCATTGCCGCCTTCGCCGTAGAGAAAATCGTTTCCCGCTCCGCCGAACAACTGATCGTCACCGCCGGCGGAGAAAAGCGTGTCGTGGCCGTCCTTGCCGTCGAGCAAATCGTTGCCGGCGCCCAGGTGGCTGTTGAGACCGGATCCGAGCGCGATCACGTCGTTGCCGGGGGTGCCATATTGGGAAATGCCATTGGAAAAGGCGGGCGCCGCTCCCTCGTCGGACACGGTGACAAAGCCCAGATCGTTTCCGCCCGGTTCGCCGAAATAGAGGTATTTCGGAGCGCCGGGAGTTCCGGTCGAGACAGCTCCATTGAGGAGGAATGTGACCTGCCCGCCTTCACCGAGCGAAAGCGCGCCGAAGCTGGCACTTTCCTGCCCATCCCGGGCGCCAAGCGTGCAGAACGCTGAGTCGTAGGCATTGCCGGTGGTGCCGAAGAGGTGATCGGTGTTCCAGAATTCAACGTCGCCGGCGTTCCATTGCCGCAGGAACCCGGGGTGATAGACGACGCCGTTGCCGCTGAAGTCGAACGCGTTTTCGCCGACAATGAGCGTGTCGTCCGCTGCGTTCGACGCACTGGTCGTCAACTGGGAGGAAAGCTTCAGAAAGTCGAGATCGAGCCCCGACGCGCCGCCCGTGCCTCCGGATTTAATATTATCGTCCCCGAAGGTGATAGATCGAATTTCGCTCAATCCGGACTGGCTGAGATCGATGCGGTAAACAACTGTACTTCCAACAGAACCAATTTGCTCAACATTTACTCTGACGCTGGACATGACTGAATACTCCACGCACCACAACTTGCACATCATGTGGATTTTACTTGATGTCTGTCCATACCCCTTCGTGTGTATAGCGGCTTTTTGTCCTCACCCGTATGATCCACTACCTAGAGGTAGGGATTTGCGGAGAACGCCGCGAGGGTCGTCATGCGTGCTGTTCGTCGTCCGGTGGGGAAGAGTTCAATACCCTTCCCACAAGCCGGGCGTTGCGATTTCCAGCAGGTGCCCGTCGGGATCGCGGAAATAGAGACTGACGCCGCCGCGTGGCCATTGCATCCGGCCTTCGATGGCGATTCCGGCATCGGCGAGATGGCGTTGCCACTCCTCCAACTGGTCGACGCCGATCGAGAAAGCCACGTGCATCGGGCCATGCCCATCATGAGGTGGAATCAATCCGCCAGGAGTTTCGACCGGCTCAACCGACTGGCCTTGCGGAAACAACAGCAGGACGCTTTTGCCACCGACGTCATAGGCACGCATGCGGTGATCGGCACGGAGATCCCGCAAGCCAAGAACATCGCCGTAGAAGGCCGCGGCCCGGTCCAACTCAGCCACGTACAGAACAGTCTCAAGCACCCGGTCCAATTTGGGCATCGCCACGTCTCCGGTTCGCATCGTGGAAAATGCCAGAGACGGCGAGCCGTTCCCCGGTGGACTCGGCGGCCGAGGGCGCGATGCCTCCATAGTGATCGCAATAGCCTCGCCGGATCACGCTTTATCGGGACGGTTTGGCTGCTGCGAGACTCGCGTCGATATCTGCATCGATCCGGGAGATCACATAAGGAAAGAAGGGGTTCGACGACATTCGCAGAAGCGAATCGAGCCCGATGATCAGGGCGCCGCGCTCGCCGCGGCCCGCTTTTGATCCGAGCGTGATGCCGAAATCCTCACCCGGCTCCGGCCTCAGACCATAAAGAGCGTCGCTCATCGGAAAGGGCAGCGCCACATGCGACAGGGAATAGACGTCCGACGGATAGGCCAATCCCATCGGCTGGACCTCCTCCGTCGTCGCGCCGGCCTGCGTCGTCACGGCGACCACTTCGCTGCTGTCGCTGCTCGCATTCGTGATGACCGTCGTGCGAAACCGGCGCGGCGCATTGGGCAGGAGGCGGGTCACAAGCGTCTCGTTGGCGGTGCTGAACAGGAGACCGAATTTCGCCGATCGGTTGAGGTCGAACAGAACCAGTTCGCTGCCATTGGCCGGCAGGTGCGCGTAAAGAGACGAGATGATGGCCCGGGTGCTGACCGTAAAATCCAGCACCGACTGAAACGTGAGAACCGGCGGCAACCGATCGAGCCGGCCCTCGCGGGAAGCGCGAGCGATGCGCTCCTGCAGAGAGACGGTCAGGCGATGCGACTGTCGTGCCCCGTTGACGGGAAACGAGTTGTACTTGAAGGGATTGAATTCCGGCAAAATACTGAGCCATGCGGCCTTTGCAAAAGCCGGCAATACCGCCGGCATCGCCGCCAGCCCCGCAAATCGCGCGAAGCTTGTGATTCCAATCATCGGAGAGATCAGGATCAACCTGTCAGGCTTCGCCAACTGATCGTCTTCGAGGGCATCGAGAGCGTATTTCATCGCCAGCGCTCCACCGTTAGAGAAGCCCACGATATGCAGCGGCATCGAGGGCCCGGTGCGGCGGCGCGCTTCGCGAACCGCAAGGCGGGTCGCCGCCATCCAGTCTTCCCACTCCACATCCGTCAGCGCGCCCGGGACGGTGCCGTGACCCGGCAAGCGGATCGCGACCGCGACGAAGCCGCGCTCCCGGTAGTGTCGGGCAATATGGCGGAGGCTGTAGGGCGAATCCGTCAGCCCGTGGAGAAACACGACCGCGCCGACTGGCGGTCCCTGCGGCTCGACCACATAGGTGCGGTTCCAGTCCTGAGCAAAACTGCCCGGATAGATCGGGCTCCCATCGAAGTACCGATTGACCGGGACGCGCTCTTCCGGCTCCAGCTTCTGCGTGACCTCTCTGCGCAGGTCATCGAAGATCGATTGCTCCGCTTTCAGGTATTTCCCCCAGTCGGCGGCGTCGATCTCGTCGGCGCTGAGCTCGCTCGGAATGTAGGTGTGCCAGGGCTCCAGGGGCGCTCCGCGCTGTGAATCATAGGCTCGCACGGCCAGCAACGTCAGCGCGACCACGCCAAGCAGAATGAGTCCGCGCCTCACATGTCTGATTATCCTGCTGTGCATCGGTCGTGTCTTGGTCAAAGCGCCCCGCCCCGTCTCTGCTGCCGGCTGTGTTGCCAATTTGAAGTGAAAGGCCCGCCGCAAGCACAAGCCTTATCGCACCAAAAAAGGCGTGGAGCGAGAGCCTGAGCGGCTCTCTCGAGCAACCGAATACCGGACAAGCGCTTTTCGAAGCGCCATCGCATCAGACGCGCGTTCGGATTTCGGGACCCACTCGATTCCCCGGTGGAAGTGCGCAAAGGCCCATGTTAGCGAAAAGCATGTTGGATCCTGTGGTCGACCCGCGCAGAGGCGATATCGAGGACGATGCCTCGAGCACAAAGCGCCACTCGATGCTCTCGCTGGCGGGCAGCCTTTTGGCCGAGATCAGTCTGCCCAAGCTGGTCCTGGCGTGGACGCTGCTCATCGCCCTGCCCTGCCTCACGCTCGGAATGGCGCCGCTGCTCGCGTCCGCCTGGCTCGGAACCATGTCCTCGAGCGCGTCGCTGCTGCTCACCGGGATCGGACCGGCGTTGTTCCTCGCGCTGTTGGCCGCTCTCGGCTGGTTCGGCGGGCGGACGTTTTTTCGCTTGGCCGAAAGCAGCTTCTGGTCGCTCAATTCCCTCGCCGTGCAACCGGGTTACGTTCTTTGCCGGGAGGGAATGCGTCACCTTTCCGAGCGCCTGCTTCCCACGACGACCAGCCGGTCCTATGGCCCGTTCATTCAAGCAGGCACGGCCGTCGCAGCGGGCCTGATCGTCTGCGCGGCAGCACTCGGGATTCTTGCTCTCACCTGGCCGGCCTCGCGCTGGATCGGCACCTTGTCGGATCTGGCCTCGCCCTCCCGACTCTTGATGCTGGCATTAGCGAACAGCGTTGTCCTGATCGCCGGCTATCTCGCCGGCGCCGCCCTCATCTGGTGTATCGCCGATGCGGCGATGGCGCAGCCGCAGGACCTCCACTCGTTCCATGCAGTGTCGGCCGGCGAACGGACGTTTCGCATCGCGCACCTGTCCGACATTCATGTGGTGGGCGAACGCTATGGTTTTCGCATCGAGAGTGGAAGATCGGGTCCCCGCGGCAACGAGCGCTTCAGGCGGACTCTTGGCGAATTGGCGCGAATCCACGCCGACAATCCCCTCGACGCGATCGTGATCACCGGCGACATGACCGATGCCGGCCGCTCCGCCGAATGGTCGGAATTCTTCGATGCCCTCGCGCCTTATCGCGAGTTGTCGGAGCGGATGGTGGCACTGCCCGGAAATCACGATCTCAACGTGATGGACAGGGCCAACCCGGCCCGGCTGGACTTGCCGACGAGTCCGATGAAACGGCTTCGGCAGATCCGCACCATGTCGGCGCTGGCACGCCTGCAAGGATCAAGAGTTCGCGTCGTCGATCGAGAAACCGGCCGGCTCGACAATACGCTCATGCAGGCTCTCGAACCGCGGCGGACCGAGATGGCCGCTTTTGCCGACCGGGGAACATTCCGTCTCTCTCGCCCCCTCGGCGATCTGTGGGCCGGCGTTTTCCCGATGGTACTGCCGCCCAAGACCAGCGATGGATTGGGGATCGTCGTTCTGAACTCGAACGCGGAAGCGCATTTCTCCTTCACCAATGCGCTTGGATTCATGTCGGCGGAACAGACCCGCTCGATGGAGGCCGCCATCGCGGCATTTCCCCAGGCTGCCTGGATCGTCGCGCTCCATCACCATGTGGTCGAATATCCTCGCCCCGCCAAAGCGCTGTCGGAAAGGATCGGCACCGCCCTCATCAACGGCAGCTGGTTCGTTCGCCGCTTGCAGCGGTTTTCCGACCGCACGGTGGTCATGCATGGCCATCGTCACGTGGATTGGATCGGCAATTGCGGTGGTCTTGCGATCATCTCCGCGCCCTCTCCCGTCATGGAGGCAACCGGCGACATGGCGACCTATTTCTACATTCACACGCTGGCGGTGGGTCCTAAGGGGCGCATGGGATTGCTGGCACCGCAGCGCGTCGATCTCGAGGGTGATGCAGGAAGCAGTCCCGCCGCGTCGCTCGACACGGTCGCGACGACCTGATCGGCAGGCGCAGTCGATTGTCGGGTCACGCTTTTTTGGTGTCCGGCCCACCCAGCAGATCGGCGAGCCACCGGCTGCGCGGATGCTGCTCACAGAGTGTCAGCACCGCAATGACGATCGGCACGCCGATGAAGGCACCGGCGATGCCCCACAAGAATGTCCAGAAGAACACCGCGAACAAGACCAGGAACGGCGACATCGACAGCGCGCTCCCGGCGATCCGAGGCTCAAGGTAGCTGCCGACCAGGAACTGGATCAGGTTGAGGCACGCGAACACGGTCACGGCCATCTGCCAGGATTCGAATTGTGTGATGGCAAACAACGTCGGAAAAACCGTCGCGACGAGCGGACCGATGAACGGAATATAATTGAGCGCGAACGCGATGACGCCCCATTCCGCCGCGAGCCGAAGATCGGCCAGATAGGCGAAGCCCCAGACGAGGCCGCCGGTCATGATGCTCATCAGCGTCCTGACGAGCATGTATCGGCGAAATTTGGCAGCCGTCTCGATGCCACCGACCAGCAAGACCTTGCCGATCTCCTTGTTGGCCAATCGCCTTAGCTTGTCGGCGATGGTGTCGACTTCGAGAAGTCCGAGAATGATATAAATCAGGACCACGAGCGAAAAGCTCAAGGTGGCGTTGATCCTCGCCGTCAGTTGTTGGAACAGGCGGACGAGCCAGCCGACATTGAAATGTTCCGCCCAAAGACCCGCAACAACGATCCCGTGCCCTTCCAGCCACCCGACCGTCTGGCCATAGAGCATCTGGAAGCGGGCCGCATCGCTCACGAGATGACGCCCCACTCTGCCGAAGCCCCAGACGATGATCGATCCGAACACCAGCACGATGACGACGGTTGCAAGGACGCTGATCGCGAGGGCCACAAGCTTCGGAAGCCGCGATTGCAACGAACTCTGGAGCGGCCACACGAGCGCTATGGTAAACAGCGCGAATGCCATCGGGGCAAAGACGGTGCGCGCGAAATAGAGCGCCGAGACGACAAGGATTGCGGTGCACAGCCCGATCATCGCCATAAGCCCGCGCGAACTCGTCATCGGCATGGGATCGTGCATGTTGTACCGCCTCGGCAACCACGGGGTTCAAGTGCTATCTGTGTGGAATTCCGCGCCAGAACGCAACAGGCTGCCATCGTTTCCCGCCGCGCGAAGACCGTAATCGAGATCGTCCCGGCGGGATCCCCGCGCGGTCGCACCGGCACACGCGAGCGCCGCTTCGGGATTCCGGCGCTCGATTGGGACGGGGACCTCCTGGCGGCCAGACAGGGACAAACCAGGGCCGCGTATGGCCGTACCCACCTGAGCAGGCCGTGCGCGAGGGCAGTCCCCGGCGCTTGCGGGATGGTGTAGACTTGCCGGGACTATGGGAGCCGGCGATGCCAATATTCCTGGACCGACACAACCTGAAAGGTGCCACGGCCGCCGACATTGCCGAGGCCCACCGCAAGGACCTGGAGGTGCAGGAAGCGTACGGGGTGCGGTTTCTCACCTATTGGTTTGACGAAGCTCGGGGAACCGGCTTCTGCCTGATCGATGCCCCGGACATCGAGACGGCGATGCGGGTTCATGACGAGGCGCATGGCAACGTTGCGAAGGACGTGATCGAGGTAGACCTGTCGGCGGTCGAGGCTTTCCTGGGCCGGGTGTCCGATCCTGCGCAGACCGCTGCCCCATTACAGGTCCGCATCGACCCGGCGTTCCGCGCCATCATGTTCACCGACATCGTCGATTCCACCGCCATGACCGCAAGGCTGGGCGACCTCAGGGCCGTCGAGATGGTGCGAGCTCACGATGCCCTGGTCAGACGTGCGCTGAAGGACAAGGGCGGGCGAGAGGTGAAGCACACCGGAGACGGCATCATGGCCTCATTTGATGAAGTTCCGGCAGCGGTGGACTGCACCCGCGCCATTCAACAAGCCTTCGATGCGTTCAATCTCGCCAGCAAGGAAAAGCTGCGGGTTCGGATCGGCCTCGATGCCGGCGAGCCGGTCGCCGACAGCAACGACCTGTTCGGAGCAACAGTGCAGACGGCGGCGCGCCTTTGTCAGAGCGCCGAACCCGAGACCATAATCGTGTCGGAAATGGTGCGCGGCCTGGTGCCGGACCGGATCAAGCTGGTCGAACTCGGAGTTCGGTCGCTCAAGGGCATTTCTGATCCCGTCAGAGCTTTCGAAGTGACGTGGCGCACATAATCCCCTCGGGAAACTGCGGGTCCTCTTTGCCCGGGACGCTGCGCCGCATTCGTGCGTTACTCTCAGCCGAGGGCCTGTTCATCTTCAAGACACCCTGCGTTGGGGATATGAATCCACTCATCCGCCTTGCCTTGTTGCCGGCGATGCGCGCGATCGGCAAGGCACCCTATGCCAACGTCTTGCGGGCGGCGGAGGTGAGCCAGTTTGTATCTGCCGCAGGCTTCGACATTCTTGCCACTGAAATCCACACAACCAAGGGGAACGAGGCCCGGTCGGCACATAATCGGGAATCCAAACGCCCGACGGAAGCACCTCTCCCCTGTGGGGAGAGGTCGAGCGGAGCGAGGGTGAGGGGGTGAGACCTTTCCGGAAAGCGCGCATCCCCTCACCCGGA
>NZ_VCMV01000042.1 GCF_008757455.1 Microvirga brassicacearum
CCAGCATCTCCCCCTCCACCCCCACAACCCCCGCGCCGGGATTTGCCGCGAACGCATCCACCACCGCCTGGGCGCGGGCAAGCGCCTCGGGGGAGGGCGTGAAGGCTTGGTTGATGATGGGCACTTGTGCCGGATGGATCGCCATCTTGGCGACGAAGCCGTCGCGGCGGGCCTCCTGGCACTCGGTGCGCAGGCCGTCATGGTCGCGAAAGTTCGTGTAGACGGAATCGATCGCATCGACGCTCGCTGCCGCCGCGCCCATGAGCGTCAGCGCGCGGGCGAGCCGGTATGGCTCCGCATAGGCGCCGTCCCCGCGGCGGTTGGTTTCCGCGCCGAGATCGGCGGACAGGTCCTCGCCGCCCCAGGCGAGGCCCATCAGCCGGTGGCTTGCGCCCGCGAACGTACCGAGGGCAAACACGCCGGCTGCGTTTTCCGTCGCGATAGCGAGGATGCGCGTGCCGCCATCGGGCAGGCCGAACTCCGCCTCGCGCACGGCAAGCTTCGCGCCCAGATGCGACACGTCCATGCCGCCGACGGTCTTCGGCAGCACCACGCCCTCGGGGCCGGCCGGCATGACGGCGTCGAGGTCGTCCTCGATGAGGCCGGTCGTCAGGCCGTTGACGCGGACATAGAGGCGCGGGCGATCCGATTGCTTCTTCGCGTGGGCAAGAAACGCCGCGGTCACGCGCCGGGCATTGGCCTTGGCGTCGAGCGCGACGGAATCCTCGAGATCAATGAGGAGCGCGTCGGCTCCTGACGTCATCGCCTTCTCGAGCTTGCGCTGGCTGTCGCCGGGAACGAACAGAAGCGACCGCATCACGCAGCACCTTCAGCGGCGGGACGCTTGCGCATGAAGGCCTGCCTCCGGCATTGCGCCACCAGCGTGCCGTCCTGCTTGTAGGCGCGATGGATGAAATCGACGATGCCCGCCTCGGGGCGCGATTTCGACTCGCGCTTGGCGGCGATCTCCGTCGTGACGTTCACGGTGTCGCCTTCGAACAGCGGATTGGGAAACGTCACATCGGTCATGCCGAGATTGGCGATGGTGGTGCCGACCGTGGTGTCGTTGACCGAGATGCCGATCATCAGGCCGAGCGTGAAGAGCGAGTTCATGAGGGGCTTTCCCCACTCGGTCTCGGTCGCGCAGAAATGCGCATCGATATGCAGCGGCTGCGGGTTGAGCGTCATGTTGGAAAACAGCATGTTGTCCATCTGCGTCACGGTCCGCGTCAGCCGGTGCGGCATCGTGGCGCCGACGGTGAAATCCTCGAAATACAAACCGCCGCGGGGATGCCTCCTGGTGTCTTCGATCATCGCTGTTCTCCCCGAAATCAGTGGCCGAACTGCTCGCGCAGGATGCGCTCGTCAAGGCCGTGTCCAGGATCGTGCAGCAACACCAGATCGACGCTGCGATCCATCGCCACGTGAACGCTCGACACATCGCGAAATTCCGTGTGATCGGCCACCGCGCTGACCGGCCGCTCCTTGGGCTCGAGAACCTCGATCTCGATGCGAGCATAATCCGGCAGGAGCGCGCCGCGCCAGTGACGGGGCCGGAAGGCCGAGATCGGCGTCAGCGCCAGCAGCGGCGCGTTCAACGGCAGGATGGGGCCGTTGACCGACAGGTTATAGGCCGTCGATCCCGCGGGCGTGGCGACGAGGATGCCGTCGGCGCTGAGCTCCTTCAGGCGCACCTGCGAGTCGATGCTGATGCGCAGCTTCGCCGCCTGGTAGGTCTGGCGCAGCATCGACACTTCGTTGATGGCCCGCGCGGTGTGCGATTGTCCGCTGAGGTCTCGCGCCACCATCAGGAGCGGGTGCACGACGCTGCGGAGGGAATTCTCGAGCCGCTCAAAAAGATCGTCCTCGCGAAACTCGTTCATGAGGAAGCCGACGGTGCCCTTGTTCATCCCGTAGATCGGCTTTGCGGTGCCCATGAACCGATGCAGGCTCCGCAGCATCAGGCCATCGCCGCCCAAGGCCACGATGACGTCCGCCTCGGTCGGGTCGACGGTCGGGTAGCGCGCCTGCAGCGCCTGCAGGGCGTTTTGCGCCTCTGGGGCGGGACTTGCGACGAACGCCACATGATTGAACCGACGGGCCATGCTTAAGATACCCTCACTCTGGTGATCGAGAGGCATAGCATGAAGAAGGCCCTTCTCGTCTATACGACCTTTCCGGATGCGGACATCGCGCTCTCGGTCGGCGAAAGCCTGGTGCGCGACAGGCTGATCGCCTGCATCAATGTGGTGCCGGGCATGCGCTCGGTCTACGCGTGGAAAGGCGCGGTCGAACGAGGCGAGGAGGCGGTCGCCATCCTCAAGACCCGCACGGACCTGCAAGATGAGGTCCAGGCGGCCCTGAAGTCCCGCCACCCTTATGAGACGCCGATCATCCTCTTCATCACCCCGAGCGAGGCGGATGCGGAGACGCTGGCGTGGATCGTGGCCGAGACGGGTGGGACCGCCTGAGGATGACCGCTGGACTGTTATCCAGCGGTCATGGGGCCGGGACTGCTTCCCGTCAGAGGGCCGGGGTCCACTGGATCGGCACCAGCGCAAATCCGGTGCCGTCCCTGGCGATGAAGCCGGTGGCGGGGAAGGGTGCGTGGTAGAACGCGACCTGCGCCCGTTCGGTGGCCGCCATGTCGAGCATCCGGCGGCGGGTTGCCCGCGCTTGATCGGCATCCATGTCGAAGATGGCCGACCAATCCGGGTTGCGCACGAACAAGGCCGGGTGGTTGGTGAGATCCGACATGATCATCAGCTTGCCGTTGCCGGAAGACAGCATGTAGGCGGTGTGGCCGGGCGTGTGGCCGGGGGCCGCGACCGCTGTCAGCCCGGGCACGATCTCCTTGCCGGCCTCATAGCGCTTCACATCCTTGGCGATCGGCGCGAAGACGCGGCGGACGCCCTGGAAGGCGCCTTTCATGCCCTCGGGGGCCTGCGCCATCTTGCCGTCGTCCATCCAGAAATCCCATTCTGTGGCCGGCACCAGAGCTTCGGCCTTGAGAAAAACGGCAGTGCCGTCCTTGAGGCGGAACCCGTTGATATGGTCGCCGTGAAAATGGCTGAACACCACCGTATCGACTTGCGCCGGGTCGAAGCCCGCGGCCCTGAAATTCGCCATCCAGGTGCCGGCGGTCGGCGCGCCTGAATCGCCATTGCCGGTGTCGATGAGGGTCAGCCGGCCGTTCTGGTTCAGCACCAGCGTGTTGAAGGTGATCGGCAGGGCATCGGACGGCAGAAACGCATCCTTCATCGCCTGTTGCACCAGGGACAATTCGGCGTTCTTGACGAAACCCTCAAGCGGACGCTTGGCAAAGCCGTCATTGATAGCCGTGACTTCGATATCGCCGACCTTGTAGCGGTAGAAGCCCGGCGCCTGTTTCGCGCCGGCGGCGGCGGTGCCCGGGGTCGCGGGCGCTTGGGCGAACGATGGGCCTGCGATCGGTGTCACCGCCAGGGCGGTGCCGGCAAGAATGGCGCGGCGCGTCAGTGTCATGAATGTCTCCCGTCATTGACCGTCAGAACGCTAGTTCGGCGCGGGCCGGAGGCAAGAGCTTGGCCTTTCACGAAAGCGTGGGTGTTTCAGCCCTGCGAGAGGTGATGAAGCGCGATGCCGCTCGTCGTTGCCACGTTGAGGCTGTCAAAGCCGCTTTTCATGGGGATCGAGATGGTCCGCGTGCGGGCAAGCAGCGCCGCCGGCAATCCCGGACCCTCGGCGCCGAGCAAAAGCGCGGTGCGGGGTGCGGGCCTCACCGCGCCGAGCGTTTCCCGACCCGACGGCGAAAGCGACAGCACGTCGAAGCCGGCGGTCTGCAGATCCGCCACCATCTCGCTGGCGGAGGGACTGCGCGTGAATGGCACCATCAGCACGCCGCCGACGGAGACGCGGATCGCCTTGCGATAAAGTGGATCGCAGGAGGTGGCGTCGAGCAGCACGGCGTCGACGCCGAACGCGGCGGCGTTGCGAAAGATGCCGCCCACATTGTCGTGGTTCGCGAGGCCGACAAGACCCAGCACCAACGCGCGCGCGGGCAGGGCGGCGAGAAGCTCCGTGGCCGGCGGCAGGGCCAGGCGCTTGGCGACAGCCAGGATGCCCCGGTGAATCGGGAAGCCGACAATCGCGTCCATGACCGCGCGATTGGCTGAATAAACCGGCACCGCATTAGGCAGACCGTCGACGATATCGCGAAGAGATTCGATGCGGTTCTCGGCAAGCAGAACGGACTCGACCGGAAAGCGTGCCTGCCGCACCAGAACCCGCAGCACGACTTCGCCCTCCACGATGAAACGGCTCTCCCGCCCCAGCAGGTCGCGCTCGCGAACGGCGCGGTACGCGTCGATCCGGGGATCGTCTGGATCGCTGATCGCAATGGGCATGGAAATCTCCGGAGGCAGTTGCAACCCTATGACGGAGGCTGGTCGCGCGGACAACCGTGATTTTGACGGCGTACGCTTGAGCCCGTAGTGTGAAGCTCGATCGGAGATGCCTCATGTTCTCATGCACGTCGGACGATGATGTCGTTTCACCAGGACATGCGGGCTGCCTTTGCCACAGGCCGGAAATCCAGTTTCTGACAAATCGAATCAACGTTGATCTGTCACGACGCGGCTTTGTTGCCGGCATGGCCGCCTCCGTCGCATCGCTCGGCCTCGTGCCTGGACGGGCCAGCGCACAACCGGCCCCCGTCGGGCCCTCCCGCGCCATTCTGTTTACGAATTTTCGGCTGTTCGACGGAAAATCCGTCGCGTTGCGCGACGGGCTCCGCCTGCTGGTCGAGGGCAATCGGATCACCGCCGTGGCGGAGGGAAACCCGGCCGCTCCGGCGGGCGCGCAGGTCATCGATTGCGGCGGGCGGGTCATCATGCCGGGCCTGATCGACGCGCATTGGCACACGATGTTTGCCGCCATCTCGCTCCCGAATCTCCTGAGCGGGGCGATCGGCCCGATCTATCTTGCCGCCGCCGCTGAAGCCGAGCGCACCCTGATGCGGGGCTTCACCACCGTCCGCGACCTTGGCGGACCGGTTTTCGCGTTCAAGCAGGCAATCGACGAAGGGCTCGTGTCCGGTCCGCGCATCTATCCGTCCGGTGCGATGATAACGACCACCGGCGGTCATGCGGACATGCGTCCGTTCTCGGATCTGCCGAGAAGTCCCGGCGGCCCGCTGAGCGCCTTGGAGCAAACCGGCGGCGGCGCCATCGCCGACAGCGCCGACGAGGTCCGGCTGCGCGTGCGCGAGCAGCTGATGCAGGGTGCCTCGCAGATCAAGCTCGTGGGCGGCGGCGGCGTCTCGTCTCCACGTAGCCCGCTCGACATGTCGACTTTCAGCGAAGCGCAGTTGCGCGCCGGAGTCGAAACCGCCGCGGACTGGAACACGTTCGTGACGGTCCACGCCTATGCGCCGACGACGATCCAGCGGGCGATCGCCGCAGGAGCCAAATGCATCGAACACGCGCACCTGATGGATGATGCGACCGCCGGGTTGATGGCAGACAAGGGCGTGTGGCTGAGCATTCAACCCTTCCTCACGGAGGACGACCAACTTCCCCTGAGCGGCCCTAGCCGCGTTTCGCTACTTCAGGTTCTCGCCGGGACCGACAACGCATACAAGCTGGCGCGAAAGCACAAGATCAAAACGGCCTTCGGTTCAGACTTGCTGTTCTCCGCCGCATTGGCGCCGCGTCAGGGCACCATGCTGACCCATCTGACCCGCTGGTATTCCAACGCCGAAATCCTCACGATGGCGACGGCGACCAACGGTGAGCTCCTAAGCCTGTCCGGTCCGCGCAATCCCTATCCGGGAAAACTGGGCGTCATTGAGGACGGCGCGCTCGCCGATCTGCTGCTCGTCGACGGCAATCCGGTCGAAGACATCAGCCTCATTGCCAAGCCCGACAAGAGCCTTCTCATCATCATGAAAGACGGAAAAATCTACAAGGACACACGCATCAGGCCATGAGATCGAAATAATTCTCGTGAAACAGAAGCGGAGGAAGTCATGTCGTTATCCTGCCGATCGGAGCGAAATCTCCTGAACCACGAGGAATTCGAAACCGTTCGTGTGACGCATCATCCGGCCATCTACGACCTTGATGTTGATGCGTTGCAGGACGTGAAAACCCGCCTGCGGCTGATGCGCGATAAGGAGCGCACACTCGGATTCCAGAAAAGGCGCGAAATGCGCGGGAAGGTTGAGCCGCGAGGCAGCAACTTTCCAGGCACGGCCGAAAAGCCGCTGCAAAAGAAGCAGGTGTTTGCGAGCGCGTTGAAGCGGCTGAACAAGGAAGTGGCTCGGATCAAAAACTTCGAGGCCCGGCAGTCGCTGTTGCAATCTGCCCACAAGGCTTTGGCGCTAAAGCAGGCAACCGGACGCGCCGAACACCCATCCGCTGCGGCGACGCCGGGTCAGGGCATGCGTCTGGCGGCGAGCAACAAGAGACGCTCGACGATTCCGGGAAGCCAAATCGGGAGTGTATCGCAAGCGACCAAACAAGCGCAGGCGGTTCGCGACTCGCGAGACTAGGGAGTTCGGCCACCGACTTTCAAGTGTGATGGCCGGTAGAACGAAGCTTTTAACACCGCGATCTCGTTGACGACTTCAGCCTTTTCGCCAGAGTTTTTCTCATCAGCGTGAAAACGGAAAGACCGACGGGGACGCACGGGCTCCGTGGACCCCGGTGATCTTTCCGGCCTCATGACGACAGGTCCTAGTACCAGGGACCCCACGCGCCCCAGTAATTCCACTGGGTGTCCTGCATCATCGTCGCGGTCATCAGCTTCTGATCCGCCAGGCGCTGCTGGAATGCCATCTGCTGATAGGATTGATAGGCCGCCTGATCGCCATAGTAGAGACATTTGCAGATCGTCGGATCCGCATAGAGGTAAACCACCTGTCCGCCCTGGTTCTTCATCTGGAATTTATGGGGCGGAAGCGCGGTCAGTGCGGTGATCTTGTCTTGGGTATCGGCCACTTTGACCTGAAAGCCGGCCGCGGTCAGCATGTTCTCTTTTTCTTCGATTGTGCTGACGCACGCCGAAGTCAGTAAAGCGGTGGCAACCAGCGCCGCCGATGCTAGGTATTTCGACATTTTGCTCAAAACCCTTCCATGGATAGGGCCGGAGCTTCGCGCACTTCTTTCCCTATGGTCAAGCTTCTTTCCCCAAGGTCGGGTTTCGCCTGGGGGCAGGTGAGGGATGTGGGGCGGATGAGGAATAAAAGCTGCGGACGTCGCAAGCCATAAAAAAGGCCCGGGTTTCCCCGGGCCTTTCTGTCTCGGGCGAGACAGGTCTTAGTAGGTGCTGAACTTGTAGTTCAGTTTGGCGCGAGCGACGAAGAATTCGTTGTCGCTGTCCCTATTGTCGGGAACGGTCACAGCTAACACCGCGCCGAAGGGGGTGGTTTCCGTGCCGATGAAGGCGCCGTTATTCTCTCCATTGAGGCTGACCCAGAGGCCTTCGATGCCAGCCGTCAGGTTGTTGGTGAAGGCGTATTCGAAGCCGCCACCGAGGGTCCAGCCGGTGCGTGTGTCTTCGTTGTTATTGACGAAGCCGTTGAACCCGTTGCCCTCGTCGGCTCCCCCGTAGGCGAAACCGCCGGTGGCGTAGATGAGCGCCCGGTCGAAGGCAAAACCGAGACGGGCGCGAACGGTACCGAACCACTCGATGCCGCCGGCAGCGCCGGCCGGTACGAAGCTCGGCGGGAAGCCCAACGGAACGAAGGCCGTGCCGGCTCCGCCACCGAGATCCGCCCATTGGATGTCCGCCTCGGCGCCGACCACGAACGAGCCGATCTGGTAGTTGTAGCCGATCTGACCACCGCCGACGAAACCGTCGCCACTGTCCTGGCCGAAGGTCAACACGCCCGAGGCGAGGGGCGCGGTGACGAACGTGCCCGCAGGCACGAAAATCGAGTTGTCGTTATTCTCATGCCAGCCGTAGCCGGCGTTGACGCCCACATAGAACCCCGTCCAGGTGAAGATCGGCACGGGGGCGATGATGGGCGGCGGAGCCGGGGCCGGAAGGTCAGCGGCATTCACAGCGGAAGCGGTAAGAGCTATCGCCGCAGTACCGGCAAGCATACTCAAAACATACCTTTTCATGGGCGGCATCCTTCATGTGTTAGTCCACGAAGGAAGACTACGAGGATTCCTTTAGGGAATGCTATGGCAGCGATGCAACACAGAGGGAAATTTATACTAAGAAAATTAGCCTACGAGGACCAATGCGGAAGAATAAAAACGGCTTGCCGTAATGGTCGTAAACCCGCCCTCGTAGCGGAGATTGACAGCCTGAAAGAGTCATGCGGTACTGTTTCCCATCGGACGGGTGTCCGAGCGAGAGAAGCACCTGTACCCCCGCCTGCGTGGCGGGGTTTTTTTGAATAGCCCTCTTCGATTACTTTCCGGCCGTCCTTTATTGCTACGCTTGAACCAGCAACGTCGTTTCGGCGGCGAATCGTCAATCCGGCTTCGCGCTTCGCCGGCGTGGCAGCGGAACCACCTCGGCGGATTCCGCGCGCCCATCCTTCAACAGGCGCTCGACGACGACGAGCAGTTGCTCTCTGTTGTAGGGCTTCACGAGGACCTCGTTGTCCCGAAACCCGGGCGGAAGCGCCCGCCGGCCGTAGCCTGTCGCGAAGGCGAATGGAATTCCCTTCTGCCTCAACGCGGCGGCAATTTCGTCGACCGGGTCTCCGGCGAGATTCGCGTCCACGAGCGCCGCGTCAATTTCCATCTCGTGAATCAACCGCTTGGCGCTCTTGATGCTCCCGGCGGGGCCGATGACCTCGCAGCCCTCGGCGGCGAGTTGGGAACTGATCTCCATCGCGACGAGTGGTTCGTCCTCGACGAGCAATATCCGCTTGCCGCTTAGTTGGGCTCCGGTCGGCGGTGGCGCCACGACAATCTGCGGCGGCGCATGCGAGGTTGCGACGCCGCCCGCGAACTGGTGGTCGATATCCGCGAGGGGAAATCTGATCTCGCAGGTGATGCCCTCGGCGTCGTACCGGATGGCCGCATCACCGCCATTGGCTTCGAGCGTCCGTTCGATAAGGGTCGAGCCGAACCCTTGCGTGGTCGGGACGCTCAGGTTCGGGACGCCGCTCTCCTTCCATTCCAGAAAGAGCTCGCGGCCGCCATTTGTTTGCAGATTCCAGCTGATCGACAAGCGACCGTCAGGGACCGACAATCCGCCATATTTCCGGGCGTTCGTGGCCAGTTCATGCACCACCAGCGCGAGCTGCACGGCGGCCCGGGCGTCGAGCATGAGGAACGGTCCCGAGCTCGAGATGCGCAGATCGGTCGAGCCATCGAGCAGAACCTGCTCTCGCAGGATCTCCGATATGGGCGCTCCCTTCATCTTGCCCTGGACGAGAAGATCGTGCGCACGCGCCAACGCCTGGACGCGGCCATTGAAGCTCGAAACGAAGTCGCGCGGACTTGCGGCGCGACGGAGGGACTGGCTGGCGATCGCCTGGATGGTCGCCAGCGTGTTCTTCACGCGATGATTGAGTTCCTCGAAGAGGAGGGTCTGCAATTGCTCGGCCTGCTTCCTGTCGGTGACATCGCGGGCGACCTTTGAGGCGCCGACGATGTTGCCCGCGCCATCGCGCAAGGGCGAAACGGTGAGGGAAATGTTGATGCGCCGGCCGTCCTTCGTCACACGCACCGTGTCGAAATGTTCGATGCGTTCGCCGCGCCTCAACCGGGCGATCAGTTCGCGTTCCTCGTCCTCGAGTTCCGCCGGAATGATGCGCAAGATCGACTGCCCGATCATCTCTTCCGGCTGGTATCCGAAGATTCGAGATGCGCCGCCATTCCAGGAGGTGATTCGACCATCCAGCGTCTTGCTGATGATCGCATCGTCCGAGCCCTCGACGATCGCCGCTAGCTGTGCCGAGTCGATGTGGCGCTTTTTGCGCTCGGCAATGTCAACCAGCAGGTTGATCGCGCCGATCACACGGCCGGATTCGTCCTTCAATGGTGTCGGATAAGGAATGAATGGCACAAAGCTGCCATCGGGCCGTTCGGCGGTGGCCTCGGCCCCACGGATCGGGCGCCCTTCGGTAATCGCGACTGCCATCGGGCATTCGTCGTGGGCCATCGGGCGGCCATCGGGCCAGAAGAGGCGCCAGGAACCACACCACCGGCTGCTTCCCAGCTCCGGCCGATGTCCCCACAGTTCAGCGGCAGCATCGTTGTAAAAGGTGATACGTCCCTCGGCATCCGTCATGTAAACCGCGACAGGCAATGCCTCAAGCACGACGTTACTGCCGATCATGAAATCTTCCTGGGAGTTGTACTGGGCCTGAACCGCACAACGCAGGAATTGCCCGTTGGGTTCCGTTGGGAAATCAAAGAGGCCGGATATCCTGTTGACAAGTCACTGAAATCCCTTTGTGCGGGAGCAGCATACTCGTCGTCGGCGGCAGAGAATTCTCTCAGTATTCAGAAATTGTTCACGCAACGGAAGGCAGCATTTCCTCCAAACGAGAGGAGTGAACATGTTGAAACGATTGCTCTTGGCAGTTTCTCTTTTGGCCGGCGGAGCGGCGATTCACGCATCCACCGCGTCCGCAACCCCGGTGCGCGCGCCGCTAGCTCTTGCGGAAGCGCTCGATACGTCCGTGCAATATGCCCAATACTATTACGGGCCCCGCCGCCGATACGTCCCCCGCCGCTATTACGGGCCACGTTATTACGGCCGCCGTTACGGGCGGCGCTATCCGGTCCGCCCCTACTACGCGCCGCGCCGCTACTATCCCGCCCGGCCGTATTACGGCGTGCGGCCCTATTACCGGCGTCCGGTCTATTACTACTACTAGGACCCCGTGACACGATTGCGCCGCGCCCGACCGAGGCGCGGCGCAATCGCGTCCGGATGACCGACGACAAGGGTGTTGGCGGCGCTGACGCGATCGCCTAAAACCCAGCTCCACGGAGCAGCTACGTGTCTCAGGAAATCTACCGAATCGAAACCGTCGCTCCCGAGGCGGAAGGCGGCGGCCTCATCCGTCGGCGGATGGTCAGGGCGGATTCCTTCGACGCCGCAAAATCCGTGGCGCAGCGGATTTTTGCCCTCGCAAGGAGGCCTCACGCGGCCGGCCCCGAGGTCGCGATGGTGCGGGTCCTGAACGGAGCAGGCTACGAGCTGTTTTCGATTTCGATCGACGACTAGCGTCACAACCGGACAGCTAAGGCCTAGATCCGCCGATCGGGCACGACGACCGGCGCGTCCGCGCCGGCCTCCATCCTCGCCTCTCTCGGTTGCCGCGGCGCGAGCGTCACCGGCACGTTGGTGTTCGCGGGCGTCAGGCGTTTCTCCAGGGCGGCGATCTGACGCGTCAGGGCGTCGATGCTCGCCTTGAGCGCAAGCACATCCGCCGCATCCGGGATGGTCGAGGACGCGGCGACCGCGTGGGTCGACGGGCCCAGAACAGGCTCCCGGCGTGCGCCATCGGGTTCGCGATGAACCGGAATGTCGTCGCGGGCGCGGGCGGGTGACCGGAACAGGCTGCGGATCGCGCGCCAAACGAGCCAGAGAACGCAGGCCGCCACGAACATCATGGCGGCTATCGGCGCAAAATCGGTCATCAGGTCAGTCATGAACATCTCCTTGTGCGCCTGGGCTAGACAGGGAGTGTGGTGACTTTGCGGTAGACCGATCGCGGTTTCACGCGGAGGCGATGCCGAGCGCGCGTTGAAACGGCCGACCTTGGCGGTTGGCCTCGTGCTATCTCCAACGACCTTGCGTTCAAATCCCCACCCGACCACTTCAGGAGAAGGAAGCGAGCGGTTTCACGGACCGCCCGTTATGATCTTGGCCTCAAATGGAACGTGTCGGAGACGGAATGTCGGCTCGGGATCACCATCACCTGGAACGCTTCGTTGCCGCGCAGGAGCCCATCTTCGATGCTGCGATGGCCGAACTGAAGGCCGGCCGCAAACGAACGCACTGGATGTGGTTCGTTTTCCCGCAAATGCGCGGCCTCGGGTCTTCACCCACTTCTCAGTTTTACGGGATTGCCTCCCTCGACGAGGCGCGCGCGTTTTTGAGCCACCCGGTGCTTGGACCCAGGCTCACACTGTGCACCGAGGCGGTGCTGGACCACCGTGAGCGCTCTCTGCGCGAGATCTTCGGTTCACCCGACGACGTGAAATTCGTATCGTCGATGACGTTGTTCGCGCTCGCCGAGCCCGACAAGGCAAGTCCGTTCCGGCTGGCGCTCGAGCACTGGTCGGAAGGTCTCATGGACCCGCGAACGCTGGCGCTTGTGGGAGAGCCTCCATAGACGACGAAAGTCGCTCGTGGGCCTGGACGATGATGCGCCGGGGCTTCCCGCCGGCACCGACCGGCTGATTAAAAGTCAGCTGCTCTTATTCGCCGGGGGAGGAGCCTCAAGGAACTGAGGGGCGGGTCCGCCAATGTGATCCCATGGTGCTTTGGAGCCAACGAAGAGATGCATCTCGATTGCGACGCCCGGATCACCATCGACGCTGCCGAGCGTCACTCCATGCACCGCGTCGCCGGCGACACCACACAATGTGGTCCCACAGGTCTTGCAGAAGCACAAACCCCAACCCGGCATCGTCTCATAAAAGGTGAGATTGTCTTCGCCCCGGAGCCAGGAGAACGAACCTGGCACAACTTCAGCGTAGGCAGAGCCCGCTCCGCTAAAGGTCTTTCTGCAGCGAGAGCAATGGCAACTGCGCCCTGGCCCGAGCGGTGAGGCGATCTGGTACTGCACTGCTCCGCATCCGCAGCCGCCTGTCAAAGTCATGATCGGTCCTGCTCAGTCTCGGCGCCGCGCCTGCATCAGAAAGCTTTCCTGACCCCTCGCAAGCTTGGCCTAATTCGTCAATGCCGTCTCGGGAGAGGCGGGCGGAAAGCTTAGGCCAGCGCCTCCCGTCCTCAATCGCTCCTTGTGCCGAAAAGCGATGCCCGCCGCGGCAGGGACAGGGAACATTCCGCTCAGTCATCGACGGAGAGGATGAACAATGGTGCCGGTTGCGGGACTCGAACTCGCGACCTACCGCTTACAAGGCGGTTGCTCTACCAACTGAGCTAAACCGGCATCCCTCGTCATCAGCCGCTCAGGTAGCAGCGGGCAGAGGCCGGCGCAAGTTCCCCTGCGTCGTAAAAAACATAGTGCGACAACGCACCGAAACGATCTGACCTCCATGGGATTGTCGTTCGAACGACATCCCGGAGTTTGATCATGACAAGGCATGCCCGCGACGTCCCACTCACCTTGGCCGCCATGGCCGTGGCGCTGACGCTCGGAGCCACGCCGAGCTCCGCTGCTGCGGCCGGCAGAACGGGTCAGGAGGAGCGCTCCCGACCGTTTATCCCGTCGACCGCCATGGCGGCTCAGGATGTGGAGACCCATCCGGCGATGGAAATCGACGATGGGAAGAATTGCGGCCAGTCGCGCAAGCGTCTTTTCGTCGAAGGCGAGGGCTGGATCGTCCGGCGCGTCACGACCTGCTATTGAGCCGCGCGCGAACAAGAAAAAGCCCCGCCTTGCCGGCGGGGCTTTTCAGTTTCAGGACGCGACCGCGAAGGCCGCGCCCGGAGGTCTAAAACCTATTCGTCGTAAGTGAAGATATCGCGGTTCCTGGTCTCCGGCAGGAAAAGCAGACCGATCACGAAGGTCATCAACGCGACGATGATCGGGTACCAGAGGCCCGCGAAGATGTTGCCGCTTGCCGCCACGATCGCGAAGGCCGTCGGAGGCAGGAAGCCGCCGAACCAACCGTTGCCGATGTGATAGGGCAGCGACATGCCGGTGTAGCGGATGCGGGTCGGGAACAACTCGACCAGCAGTGCGGCGATCGGCCCGTACACCATCGTCACGAAGAGGACGAGGATGAACAGGAGGCCGATGAGCTTCAGCGTCCGTGCGTCGGTCAACACGCCGCCGACCGTCGGTTGCTTCACGATCGAAGCGTCGCCGGCCTTCGGGTAGCCCGCCGCCTGCGCCGCCGCGACGATCGCCGCACCGGTATTGTCGGTCGTCGGCACATCGACGCCGTTGACCTTGGCGACGAACGGTGAGCCTGCCGGTCCCGCCATGAGCTCGTAGTGGATCGAGCTGTTGGCGAGGGTACGGCGAGCCACGTCGCAAGGCCGTGTGAAGGTTCGCACGCCGACAGGATCGAAGAGTGCGCCGCAATTGGCAGGATCGGACGTGAGTTCGACCTTCACCTGTTCGGTTGCGGCGATGAGCTTCGGATTGGCTTCCTGCGCGATCATCTTGAACAGCGGGAAGTAGGTGATGGCCGCGATCAGGCAGCCGGCAAGGAGAATGCTCTTGCGGCCGATTTTGTCCGAGAGCCAGCCGAACAGGATGAAGAACGGCGTACCGATCAGAAGCCCGAACGCGATTAGCAGGTTGGCGGTCGTCCCGTCCACCTTGAGCGTCTGCGTCAGGAAGAACAGCGCGTAGAACTGCCCCGTATACCAGACCACCGCCTGGCCGGCCGTGCCGCCGAAGAGGGCGATGAGGGCGATCTTGGCGTTGTCCCAGCGACCGAATGCTTCCGTGAGCGGAGCCTTCGAACGGGTTCCCTCTTCCTTCATCTTTACGAAGGCCGGGGATTCGTTGAGCTGCAGACGGATCCAGATCGAGAAGCCCAGGAGGATGATCGACAGCAGGAACGGAATACGCCAGCCCCATTCAGCAAAGGCTTCCGGGGACATGCTGAGGCGCAGGCCCAGGATGACGATCAGCGACAGGAACAGGCCGACCGTCGCGGTGGTCTGGATCCACGAGGTGTAGAACCCACGCCGGCCCTGCGGCGAATGCTCCGCCACGTAGGTCGCGGCACCACCATATTCGCCGCCGAGCGCCAGCCCCTGGAGGAGGCGGCAGATGATGAAGATGGTCGGCGCGGCATAGCCGATCGTGGCATATCCGGGCAGGAGGCCGACCACGAAGGTGGCAAGACCCATGATCGTCATGGTGACGAGAAAGGTGTATTTGCGCCCGATGAGATCGCCCAGGCGTCCGAAGAAGAGCGCGCCGAACGGCCGCACCGCGAAGCCCGCCGCGAAGCCGAACAGGACGAAGATGAACTTGGCGGTCTCGTTGGTGCCGGGAACGAAGTTCTGGCTGATGTTCACCGCGAGCGAGCCCGCGAGATAGAAATCGTACCATTCGAAGACGGTGCCGGCGGAGGAGGCGATAATGACCTTCCTCTCCTCCTTCGTCATCGGACGGGCTTTTTCACCCGATCGAGGTGATGCGGTAGCTGTTGCCATAGCGTTTCCTTCCAATATCCGGTGATGCCCGTATGCCGGGTTCTTGCCGTTGGGCGATTGACCGCCCGGGCTGAAAGTCTTCCCGTTGCCTTGCGACAACTAAAGAATCCCTTGCTGGAAACGCTAACGAGGACTGGCTTTCCTTCAATTCTCAATTGGTAGTTTCGACTTCCGTCTAACAGAGGCCGACCGGACCGATATTTGCTTTCGAAATCAGCTATTTACGTCTCTCGCAATGGCGACGCTCTATTTGCCCGAGACGGCTTTAGTCACAGCAAAAAGCGAAATCGCTGCGGCATTCGACACGTTGAGGCTTTTGATGGCGCCCGGCATGTCGAGGCGGCCGATGGCATCGCAGCAATCGCGGGTGCGCTGGCGCAAGCCCTTGCCCTCGGAGCCGAGAACAAGGACGACGGGCTGGCGCAGGGGGATTTCGTCGAGGGGCAGGTCGCCTGACGAATCGAGCCCGATGCGCTGGAACCCTTCCTTGCCGAGCGCCACCAGGGTGTCGGAGAGATTGCGCACGACCATGAAGGGCACGTGTTCGAGCCCGCCGGATGCCGATTTGGCGAGCACGCCCGTGGCGGCCGGGGAATGGCGCGCGGTCGTGATGATGGCTTCCACCCCGAAGGCTGCGGCGGTGCGCACGATGGCGCCCACATTGTGAGGGTCGGTGATCTGGTCGAGCGCCAGAACGACGCGCGTTCCGCTCAGCGTCTCGGGCGTCGGCGAGGGCAGGGGATCGGCTTCGAGATAGAGGCCCTGGTGGACGGCATCGGGCTCGACCAGGCGGTTGATCTCGTCGGGCCGCACGATCTCGGGCTCGATCGGCAACGGCGCGTCGAGTTCCTCGGCGAGGCGGCGGGCCGAATTCTCCGTCGCGAGCAGGCGCCTGAAGCCGCGCTTGCCGTTTCGCAGGGCCTCCGCCACCGGATGCCAGCCGTAGAGGACGATCACGTCGGGATCGCCGAACTGCCGCCGGGGCTGGTTCTCACGGCGTCCCGGCCGCCCCGTCGAACGCTGGAATCGGGGTTTGCGGGGGGTGGAGGGACGATCGCTCATGGTGGGGTTCTCGTGGTGATGCCGCGGTGCACATAGCACAGGACTCAGGCGTTCACGACCAGAGTGTTTTCATCACGCTTTGGTGTTGACACGGGCGGGCGTGCCAACCATAAGAGCGCCCACTGAAACGGCCTGAAGCGCATAGCCGATGGTTGGGTTCATGGGGGAATGTCCCGAGCGGCAAAGGGGGCGGACTGTAAATCCGCTGGCTACGCCTTCGTAGGTTCGAGTCCTACTTCCCCCACCACCCGAACTCGAAGACTTCCGCGGGTGTAGCTCAATGGTAGAGCAGCAGCCTTCCAAGCTGAATACGAGGGTTCGATTCCCTTCACCCGCTCCAATCCTTTCCCTTTGTCACTCCGCCTTATCCCCTTGCATCTAGCTTGAAACCTCAAGCAGCGCAGTGGCGAGGCGCGTGAAAAGGCGGGCCCCAGTTATACGAATGTCGCTAAAGACGCATGACCTCGCGGTGGCGAGGGCGATGAGGGATGCTCTCGAACAAGCCGATCACGATCTTTGGGCGTCTATGCTGTGCGACGAAGATGAGTCGGCGGCGCTTAAACGCTATACGGCTGCGGCGCGCCGGGCATCGGCATTGGGTTTTGCCTACCGGCCAGCGGCTGAGCTCGAAGCCAAGGCAAGTTGGCAGGAACTGTCCGAGCGAATGGAGGCGATTCTTGATGTGCGCACGCCGCATGCTCGGTGGGGACCGCGAGAAGCGGCACCTGAGATTATGGAGGCCTTCCTCTTCCTGTCTTGCCTCGGCCAGCTCGCGCTCGAGACGCCTCAGGATCGGAGGAAATCCGGCGCCGTCCTTACCGGCGCGGTGGACCACCAGCGCTAGGCGATTAAGATAGATCTCGCACCGTTCAACAACACGAGGAATATAGGACCCGCTTCGCGCTGCTAGGATGCTTGGATTGAGCGGCAAGTCGTCAACGCGCCGCTGAACGTCGACTCTCTTTGCGCTCTCAAACCTTCCTGGGATGGCTAAACTGAGCCTGAGCGGGATGGGAAAATGCATTTCCTATTCACAGCAAGATAACCGAGATTGCCTTTTCGAGCTTGCTCCTTAGTTCCGCTATATGAGCGCACCGGATGATGAGGATTTTTCATCACGCTCGTCTCTGTGGTGACCTCAACTGCGAGATCCATCTCAATCACAACTGATACGGACATGGAAAGACGGAATCCGGAAGCGGCGTTTGTCGCCTGCGGGTTCAGTCGGAGTTCCAATTGAAGCGGACATCGGAAGCGTGAATCCTGAGCACTACCGCTCCGATTGAGAACTCAAAGATTCAAGTCCTTCACAACAAATTTCGAATCCTGCGAGCCGTGCATGTAAAGCTCCTCCCCTCATTGGATCGCTGCGGCAATTTAGCGCGGCGATCAGGGAGGATATCGCTTTCCGCGAAGGTGAAAAATTGGGATCCCGATGGCCTCGCGACGGCATCCCTTGATCTAGACTTCCTGCACAAAGTCGCGGACGGCCAACGGCTCGCATCTTGATACTTACGATCCAGAACGCGTCGTCGGCGTATGCGTCATGTGATGGCCGCGAAGGTGTCTCCCAGATTGAGGGGTCGATGCTAGTGGTCAGGTTTCAGGTATCTAAGGATGGATTTGCTGACTTGATCGATCGCCACGGCTAGAGCCTCGGTGTTCCCGCCGTAGGAGGCACCTCGTTGCATGCAAGTGCGCAGATATGGCTTTATTTCCATGGGCGCGATCAGGGTACCTGTGTCCCAGCGCTGAGCAGTAACTTCGGGCTCTAATATAATATCGAGACCGCAGTTCCTGGCAGTCTGCGCCCGCGGTAGAAATTTCAAGGGTGTTGGTAGATCGAAGCCGTGATGAGCTCCATCAAGGACGTGAAACTCGATCGGCGATCCTTTCTGCTCAAAGAACGCTGCATAGCGCCGGCAATGATCGGCGGGTGTGAAATCATCTTCGCGCCCCAACAGGAAGAGGATTGGAGCTTTGGTGGTTTGCTCCGCCAGGTAAGGGATTGAGCAAGAGGCGTAGAATGCGATGTGAAGCGCGAAGTGAACGTCATCCCTGATCACGGCACGGCGGAAAGGTTCGAGAGTGGTGTAGAGTGCAAGCTGGCCACCCTTGGAGAAGCCCATAATGCCGATTCGATTGGGATCAATCCCAGGGTGCGTCGCGAGCAACTGAAGGGCACTGAGTGCATCTGCAATGCTGGCTGCTAGGGGCAAGCGGCTTTGGTCATCGCCCGTCGCTGAGAACCCTCTTGGTGTAAAGCTGTCGACAACGAAAGTTGCGACCCCCATACGGTTCAGGCGCTCCGCCCAGGCTCCTTCACGCCCGGGAATAATGCCCCCGCTGCCGTGCATGATGATCATTGCAGGAGACGTGGCTTGCGAGTTCTCCGGAAACGTCAGCACACCCGCGATGGTTGCTTCGGGGCTTTGTCTCGCCATGAGCTCCGTCGGGCCAGTGGGCGTGAGGGATTGAAATAGGATTTGACCTCTCTGGCCAGCTCGCAAATCGCGAAGGGGGTCGGCAGGTGCGGTTTGCGAAGAGACCCCTAGACCAATGAGGATCAATAAAGTCTGTAGTGCGTGCTGGCATCTCATCGTCTCTCGTCCTTGCTTTTTCAGACATGACTATCCCTACGGCAATGCAACCTTGTCCAAAAGCAATATCATCACAAGCCTCGGAGGAGCGCAAACGAGGATCTCTTTTCCAGGTCGCGGCATGTGCGATGGAGAAACGCGGGCCGAGCGGAAGACGTCATGGTCTGGTGGAATTCGAGGATCTCGGCACCGCGGTCGAGCCAATCCTGAAGCGTGCTGAGCCCGGCCTGATCGCGGGTCAGGAACATCGTTCCGTTCACATCGAGTCCCGAATAAGCACCGGTCGTAATGAAGCTGCTGGTGATGAAAGCCTGCAGGTCGGCGGGATCACTCCCTTGGTAAGGGAGGGGTCGAGAGTTCAAGAAGCGCTTGCACATTGGTGAACGTGACTGGCTGCAATGGGCGCAGAGGCTGCAGTCCTCGTTTTAAGGTGGCCTTGAAGTTATCCGCCGCTGGAGCGGGAAGTGATATCGTCCACTGCTTTGACCACTTCGCTTGGGCTAGCGTAATGAACCATGTGCCCGGCTTCCGGCACAATCAGAAGGGCACTGTCAGGCACGTTCTCATGCAACCGCCGCGATTGTTGTACGCTGACAATGCGATCCTCTGCCCCAGCGATAATTGCAATAGGCATTGTCAACTCCGAGTACCGTTTTTGAGCGGCGCTGTTGACTGGAAGCATCAAGCCGCTTTCGGCAGCACTCGCTCGTAACTGCGACGGACGCAGCGCCATCGCCACCGGAAATGTTGTTCGGAATTCTGGCGGTTCATCCCTTGGAGCAAACAGCCTCCTAATTATTCTATTTGCAAGGAGGCGCCCGAGTGCGGGAGAGATTGTGTAGCGTAGAGCGTCACCGACTACGGGAAAGGCCGGTGTCGATAGGATTGCTACGTCCAGCCTGACTTCTGGGTAGTAATGCCCGGACAGCAAAACGAGACCTCGCGTTTGGTCTGGGGCTAGCAGCGCCATTTCGATCGCGGGCAGCGTTCCCCAGGAGTGACCAATGATAGTTGTCTCCTCAACGCCAAGCCGTCGAAGAGCCTTCGTCAGAAGCTCGGCTTGAGCGGCAGGTGTCCAAGTGCGGTGCCGCGGGCGCTCGCTGTAGCCGAAGCCTGGACGATCGAAGACAATGACGCGGTACCGTTCCGCCAAGAAGTCGACAAGTCCGCTGCCAACAAAATCTTGAACCATGCTGCCGTTGCCGTGGAGAAGAACAATCGGATCTCCCTTGCCCTGGTCGAGATAATGTAAGCGCACTCCGCCAACGTCGATAAAGCGGCCGATCGGCGGATTGTCACGTTCGGCACGCTTTGCTTTTAGGTGGACGGCAAATCCCCAGGCGACCAGTCCCGCTGCCGTCGCGGCACTGAACAACCCGGCAGCTATCTTCCCTTCGTCAGATGAATGTCTGAGCGTAATCCGTCCAGCGCGGAGGGGTGTTTTTCTGACACGCATAAATACCTCAATTCCAAGCACAATTGCGGTCCTGCGAAGGACCCCGAGTTGGTTCATCCACCAACAAACGCTTGGGTCAGAGATTTGTGCTGTGAGCAGGATGCCGCACGAGCTTCAAGGCTGATGAGATGGGCGATTCCCACTGGCTTGAGAGAACCAGACTGCGACAAGCCAGCTCTTAGTTCGCCTCTCCCTCGCCTAGCGGTACCATTGCGAGGAGTAGCGCTTAGTCAGGCTGGCACGCTATCAGCACCGCGCGCGGGTGGAACCATAAGCGAGCTCTTTGCTTAGATCCCAAACCTCCGCGGCGGATCCACGATGTTTGATTCTGCAGGGCCTCGTTCCACGATCCTCATCGTTGAAGACGAGGCTCTTCTTCTTATGGCGCTTATCGATGAACTCGAGGCCGAAGGCCTGTCGGTACTGGCGGTGACGAATGCCGAGGCCGCTCTAGTCATTCTCGAAACCCGTCACAGCGAAATCGCGATATTGTTTACTGACGTCAACCTGAGCGGCGCTATGGATGGGCTGTCGCTAGCAAGGGTCGTCCATTCCCGGTGGGGCCACATCAGCTTGTGGGTCACGTCAGGGCGGTTCGCCTGGAATGAAGACGATCTGCCGTTCCCGGGACGCTTTATATCGAAACCTTACCTTTTTCCGGAGCTTGCTGCCGATTTTTGCGAGACGCTGCGCGGAACACCACTGTCTTAGACTGCGTCCTCGCGCTCGCCCTTCTCGCCTGTCAATTTTTTCGACCTCAACGCGTACGCAGCAGCATCAAGTTTGGCGCGGTCGTTGCCGTACTCTGCCACGAGCTGCCGCCCCACTTCTGGGGTGATGCCGTGCTTTTGGGCAAAGAAGTTGAGCTCATATCCCTCGCGACCGGCGCCCCGTGATGAGCCAGTTTGCGCAGCGTTATCAGGCATCGTCTCCTCCTGTCTGTTATTCGGAATCAAGAAGCTCTGCCGGTGAAAAGGGTTCCGTCACCAAGCCTGCGCCATTTCGTGCCGATAATGCCACTTGCCTTTGCAACCAAAATGGAAAGTCTGATCTCCCTTTCCGGTCTATTTACCAATGGTGGCTTGAGATGGCTATTATAGACTTATCTTCAATAGAACACGCAAGATATTCTCAGGAACCCTACAAATTTCTGTCGGCAGATCGATTCATTAACACCGAGGCAATCCCCGATCTGCGGGGCGACTTTCCGGACATTACAAGCCAGGTTACTTGACGGTCGATGAGGTCGATCTTCGGGGACGGTTCAAGGCGCTGATCGATGAACTGGAGGGTCCGCAACTGACCGAGGCTCTGTCGCAGCGGTTTGGTCAGGATCTGCACAAGTTTCCGCGTCTGACCACGATTATGAAACGGTCTCAACCCAAGTATGGGAACATCCACACTGATGGTCCCTCTAAAGTCATGACGTTGCTCGTCTACATGAACGACGAGTGGGAGCAAGACGAAGGTGGCCGGCTGCGGGTCCTGTACAACGGCAAAGATTACGAACCCTTCGCGCTTGAAATCCCCCCAACCATGGGCAGCATGTTTGCCTTCCTGCGGTCTGACAATTCCTGGCACGGCCATCTGCCTTTTGCGGGCGAACGCCGGGTCGTCCAGATAGCATGGGTGAAGAGCCAGGCCGACCTTGATCGAAAGAAGAAAACAACAAGGTGGCGCAGTTTTTCAAGGGCATATTCGGGCGCTGAAGAGGAGCTAGGCGGCACGCTGGCTGGGCTCCGCTTGAAGAGCTATCTGCCGGCCACGGTGGAGCGTTATCTGATGCTGGTCGGGTCCGGCGAACAGGAAACGCTGAGACAATCTCCGATGCCGCTGAACCAGGAAATCCCGGAAGCGGCATCGGGGACGGCGATGCTAGACTCGGGTCCACCCGATTATGTCATCTTTCGTCAGGCCCATGCGCGCGGCGAGCTGCCTGCGCGCGCGGTTTACCCGGCTTTTGATGGTTCCGATCGCGCAGTTCATTCTGACCGCAGCGTCCTCATAGGACAGGCCCTCGACTGCGACAGCGACGAGAACGTCCCGCTGTTCCTTCGGCAGAGCTTCGAGCGCCGCGAGCAGTTCCTGGTGAGTCAACTTGTCGTTCTGGTCGGGCGCAAGTGTCAGCCGTTTGGCATACGAACCATCCACGTCCTCGACCTCTCGTTCGCGGCGGCGAACCTGCGTGAAGAAAGCGTTTTTAAGGATCGTGAACAGCCATGCCCGCAGGCAGGTGCCTCTCTCGTATCGCTCGTGCTGTGACAGCGCTCTGAAGATCGTCTCCTGAATCAGATCCTCGGCCCGAACGGGGTCCCTTTCGAGCGACAATGCGTATAGACGAAGTTCGGAAAGGGCTGACATCATTTCAGCGACGAAGCCCTGGTCGATAGGCTCCCGATAAGCACGAATGACCTGAAACGCGCGCCTCAAGAGACCGCGAAGCTCATACGGAAGCTTGTCAGTGACCGGGTCCCCGTAAGCCTTGCGCAACTGGTCGCCCAGACAAGCCAAGGTGTGATCGTCGAGCGCGGGCCGCGAGGGAGCAGTTGCGTGTCTGACGGAAGCACTCGCGCGTTTGGTCATCGCCCGGCTCTCGACGCGACATCAAACCCTTGGGACGCCCTGAGATGACGCACGGCGAAGACTCTGTTGTCTGCTTGCCAGTAACTCGTAGGCAATCACCCCGACAACAGAGCCGATCAAGGCTGCCGTCACAGCAACCTCCATCGGATGCCTGCGGATCGCATCTACCGCTGCGGTCTGTCCCCTCTGAACTCTGCTCTCCAGGCCGGGGGCGTATTCCTGGCTTTTGCCGAGCAGAACTCCGGCCGCGCCCCGTGCTCCTTCCGCGAGAGCGGCTGCGGCTTCTCGGGCTTGCTGGACAACGCCCGGTATAACACCCTCCACGCCAGGCTCTTGTGAGGAAGAACTCGGCGTTTCGCCTTCGCCGCGAGGATCACCGGGAGCATACTTGCTCACTTGGACCGATACCGGATCGCTGCCCGGGAAGGACTCTTTGATTCCATGGTCGAGCCTCTCCTCCTGGCGCTCATCGCTGTTTTCAGCGGCATCGACGTGTTTGGTATTCTGATCGGGGTTCGGCATGGGGAAGCTCCGTTTTGTTGTTTGAGAACGCTCCTTCAAAGCACCCGTTCCTGTCGGGTACGCCTTACCTTCGGCGTTGCGTGTCCCAAGCTGCAGCGTGCTTCGCGCTCAGGTCAGGTCTGGTTTTTTCCTCGCTGGGTAGTCCATCACTGATGAGGCCCACTCCTGATTCATTCCCTTGCACAAAGACAGGAACCGCCTCCACCTGAGGAGGTTAATATCGTCTTGGGTTGGAGAGCCCGCGTCTCCGTTAATCTGAGGATCGCATCATGACCACCGGACCTTCAAACCCACGTGGTGCTACATCATCGGCTAGCCTTATCGAAGGCGCGCCATCGCTTCGCTCCCGCATCTCCTGGGGAGCAATCTTCGCGGGTGCTGCAATCGCACTGATGATCGGTTTGATGCTCAACGTCCTTGGCACGGCCGTGGGAGCGATGTTGGTTGATACGACCGCTCGCGAGACCCCTGCTGCATCGAGCTTCGGAATCGGTGCTGGCCTTTGGCTCCTGGTCTCGAATTTGATCGGCTTAGCGAGTGGTGGCTATGTGGCTGCTAGACTGTCCGGCACCGCAGACGGCACTGACGGGACGCTTCACGGACTGGCCGTCTGGGCCACCAGTTTTCTTGTTTCAGCGGTACTTCTCGGCAACCTCCTGGCGGGCGTTGCCTCAACGGCGACCAGGAGTGCTTCCAGCATTCTTGGAGGTCTGGCCCAGGGCGCGGGGTCGGTTGCTTCCGCGGCGGGGGAACAGATCGCAAATCGCACAAGCACGGAAACTGTTCAGTCGACAACCCAGAGCCTTATAGACCGCGCACAAAATGCACTCAGCGGCGGCGGTGATCCGGCTGCGATGAACTCGGACCAGCGCAAGGCTGAAATTGCCAACTTGGTCCGTCGCCGCATCACCGATGGAAACCTGCCCGCACCGGACAGAGAACGCCTCAACGGGTTGGTCGCGGCCGAGTTCGGCATTCCACCCCAAGAGGCGCAGCAGCGGGTGGACCGACTTGAGCAGCAGACCAAGCAAGCTGCGGAGCAGGCGGAGCTGCGTGCGCGGGAAGCGGCCGACGCTACAGCAAAGGGGGCAGTATGGACCTCCTTCGCAGTGTTCCTGACAATGCTGCTTGGCATGGGTGCAGCGATACTCGGAGCGAGGAGGGGCACGCGGGAGGCGTTCGCGCTCAGGACGACAGCAACGATCCGCTAACCCAGGGCCGCCGGATCCCGGCGAAGGCGGCGAGCGGCCGTTTCTCGGACAGTGTTTCAGCGGCTCAGTGTCCTAGGCCGTGAACTCATAAAAGGCGGGTGGCGCGGTGTTCGAGTGGCAACGGTCCTTTTGCTGGAGACCAAGTTTCGGCTCAGAATGAACTGGTGCGCAGCCGACCCTCGTAATCACGTTTACCGAGCGGCACGCCTCGCGAGCGCAGGATGTTGTATGCAGTGACGGCGTGGAAATGGAAGTTTGGCAGAGAGAAAGAGAGAATGAAGGTCTCCGACGTGAAAGCAAGCCGTCGCGGGCCGATCTGGAGGTCTAGGTGCTTGCCCGCGCAGTCGTTAATCTCTTCGGGGACGAACGCCTCCAGCGCCGTTTCTGCCTTGCCGATCATCGCCTGTAGCTCAGTGAAGGGAACAGGTCCGACCAAGGCGGGAGGGGTGAACGCGCCGGTCTTGAGAGCCTCGACCCCCCACACGGAATGATGCGATGCCGCTTCGATCTGAAAATGAAATGGTGCCATGTCGTCGAAGAGGCGGGTGTTCACGAATTTATCGGGATCGACACCGGTGTCTGAAAAGTGGGTGGCCGCACGGTCGAGAAAGCCTCCGACGGATCGTACGGTTTGCAGGAAGGTCGGCACGCTGAGGTCGTAGAGTGATGTCCGCATTGCCTTCCTCTCTCGAGCAATTTGATTCACAGTGAGCATATGGCGTGATGGCCACAACGGAAAGGCTAGCGCGGTCATAGGCTGGCGGTTTTGCCCATTGGGTGGAACCCTGATTCAGCATTGGTATGAGCCGATACGATCTGACCGACTTCGAGTGGCGCGTTATCGAGCCGCTGCTGCCCAACAAACCGCGAGGCGTGCCGCGCGTCGATGACCCGCCGCGTGCTGAACGGCAAGCGCCTCTACCGATAGCGAGATGCTGCGCAAGCCCGTTTAGCCTTGGCAGCGTCCTCCGTTCGCGGTGCAAACGATCCGCGCTGCAGTGCTCTCACTTGGACAGGCGGCTTTTGTCCATCCGTAGCGTCACAACCAGCCCCTCTGCTGACCAATCGTATGCTAGAGAGCCCGCTAGCTGGCCCGCTATGCTGCGATTTACCAATCTGCTGCCGAAGCCAGCTGGTCCGGTAGGTTCCGAAACCGGTGGACCACCGCGTTCAGTCCAGGCGAGCACCACATCACTCCCGTCGAAGGTACACGAGACATCGAGGGTACCGGTCTCAACGGAGAGGGCCCCGTACTTCAATGAATTGGTGGCGAGTTCGTGGACAACCAACGCAATCGTTGTTGCCGCAGAGTCTCCGACTCCCATTCGCGGTACAGAGACGCGAACGCGACCGGTGAAAGCTCCCAAATCGTCATATGGAGCAAGAAGCACAGAAAGCAGATCCCCTAAAAGGGCAGCCTTCCCTTCCGTCCCTGGCAAGGGGCGGACCAGGTCGTGAGCCCGTCCGAGAGAACTAAGCCGGTTTATCAGGTCATTCGCCATGTCTTCAGCTGTCTTTGCCGACCGGGAGGTCCTCAAAGTCAGAGCAGTTGCTATGGTCAAAAGGTTCTTGACCCGGTGGCTCATTTCTCCAGCAAGCAGCTCATTTCCCTCTTCAGCCTGCTTGCGGCCAGTGACATCAAGGAAAATCCCGAACATGATCCGATTCACAATGCCGGAATCATTGCCTTGGCCGCGTGCGGAGACCCATCGAACCTCCTCATTCACCAGAATCCGAAAGTCGATCTCATAGGCGCCGAGGATTGCGCGCGTTGCTGCAAAGGCGGCCCTCACCCTGTCTCGATCAGCCGGGTGGATGTGTGACGACAAGTCTTCAAAGGTGACGCTTGAGCTGGTGTCGACCCCCCATAGGTCATAGGCTCGCTTGTCCATCACCAGTTCGTCGGTGTCGACGTTCCAGGACCAGAGTGCGACTTCGGCCGCCTCAATTGCGAGACGCAAATGGGTCTCGTCCCATACTCCGGGCTTTCGTTTATCCAATGGCACCGCGTACTGCCCTTTGCAAACCGACCGACTTGTAGCACAGACCTGCTCGCGACCTCACGCAACTTCCTATAACAAAGAGGGTTGCTCCTCGCGCGCTGGCAGGGACGGAAGGCCATCTTCCCGTTCGCCTCGCGCCACAACGACAGACGCGAATGCGGAGGTCGGCGCGAGCCACCCGAAGGCCATGCCGGCGATCCTCACGCATCAAGACGAGTTCGAGGCGTGGCTCGCGGCCCCCAGGGAAGAGGCGCTGATGCTTCAAAGGCAGTTGCCCGACGGCGCCTTGAAGGATGCTCGCCCTCGACAGGGTTCGCCTTGGTCCCCCTCACGCCCGTCCACGGCCGCCAGATACCGGCGAAGGCGGCGAGTGGCCGTTCCTCGGACAGCGCAAACCATGTGGGCGTTTTCCGCGGCTTGGTGTCCTCGTACTCACAGAACGACGTGAACGGCACCAGGCAGCGAAATTCCGGCTTAAGCCACCCGCGCCAGTACGGGCTCTTGGTGTTGCGCACGTTCGTGACCGGGTAGTTGGACAGGTTCGGCGGAGGCGGGAAGCCCCATCGCATCATCTCGAGCACGCGCTCGCCGTCGCGCGAGGTGCGGACAATCGGCGCCACGCAATCCGGAAAGATTCCCGGAAGCGACGGGAGGTTGCCAGTGAGATCGCGCCCAACCCGGGACAGATCACGGATCGCCTGCTGGCCTTTGGTAACGGAGTAGAGGTTGCAGATGTGGACGGCCCGCTTGTCAGGATGGTAGCAGACTTTTGACCAAATCGCTTGCTATCAGATGTCCGGCCTGTTTGCTGGTGGACCGTCCCTTCGGTCGTAAGAACCAGCTCAAAGTTCCTGAACCATCTCCGCAGAGCAAACTGACGGCAAACTCGTGCAATTGGCCCGGTCCGTTGCCTTAAGAACGGTGGAACTGTGTTCGCGCCTGATAATGCAGCAACCTGCTGCAGGCGGCGGGCCTGAGAGCAAATGTCTGCTCATGCGCAACCGTAACCACCGGCGTGGTCGCTTAGGATGGCGGCTTTCAGGAGGCGACAACGTTGACTTCAACGTCCGACATGCGGCGCGAAGCTGCCTTTGAGGGTTGCTTATTGAAGTTCCACTGCTGGCACGTGTCCGAAGTACCGCTTTGGTCAGCGTATAGGCGGCAAGCCGACGTCATTGTAAACTCTCGATGTCGAACTTTGACCCACAGCGGACTTCCCGGTCTGCGCACTCCACTCGGACGTCATGCATCGGCTTGAATATCGGTCCCGGTCTCGATGATGAACAGATCCTTGTTCACCCAGGGGATCAGGGTCTGGATCTCCGGAAGCACGGTATCGAGGAGTACCGAACGACAAATCCGAGCTACCTGTCGTGGCATGTCGCCATGTTCCTCCTTTCGGGCAATGAGATAGAAACAACGCGACGTGCGAGGGCCCGGCAACGGATCCAACCTCGCCTTGCCGACGAAATGGCGTGCATGGAGCAGGCAAAGTGCAGTGGTCAAGGCCCACCCCGGACCCGCGGAGACCATGCTCAGCAGGGTGTCCGACGAGTCCATCTCGAATCGGTCGACAGGCTCGAGACCCAGCCTGCGGAGATGGACATCGACGTGGACGCCAAGCGACGACCGGCGGCTGTACCTGACCAGGGGCAACTGGTGGGCAAGTCCACGCAGCCCATCGATGGAAAGTCCAGAGTATTCAGCCGGGGTCACGAGCAGGAAAGGGTCGCGGAAAAGCTCGTGGCGTTCCAACCCTTCCACGGAGTCGAACGGATCGGTCGTGACGATTAGGTCGAGTTCCCGTCCCAGCAGCGCCTCGCGTATGGTGGCGTTGATCCCGGAGGAGCGGAGGGTGAGTTGCTGAGCGCGGCTTTGCAGGTGCGGCACGATATGGGGCCCGAAGGTGGAGGCGAAGCTGTCGGTGAGGCCCAGACGGATTTTGGGAAACGCGGCTTGGGCGCTCTGGCGAACAGCCGCCGAGATCTTCCGGGCCTCGAGCAGCATGGAGTCGGCATAGACCTGGAACCTGACGCCTGCCGGCGTTACGCGCAGTGGTCGGGCCGTGCGGTCGATCAGTTCGACCCCGACCATCACTTCGATTTGCTTGAGCACCTGGGACACCGCCGATTGCGTCAGGCCAACCTTCTTGGCAGCGGCGGTCAGCGAACGTTCATGAACGATCTCGGCAAAGACGGCGAGAGATGAAAGCTCGACGAATTGTTCCCGGTCAACTCTGACTCTGCCCGGTGTCATCGAAAACACTCCATATCAGTCGCACTGAACCACCAGCATAAATAAGATTGTTGATGATGGGCTTATAGACCCCTTCGCCAGCCAAAAGCACCGAAAAATGAAGGCTGCTGCGAGTCAATCTACCTGAAGACACGACTAAAGGGCGCAAAGAGCAGAAGGGACGGGAATATCGCTCCATTAGAATTGCTAATAGTAGCGATTTTTGCGAGAGCTCAAGCCGACCCCGTGCTAGCAATCTGACCGGTTCAGGAAATGGTCGCGCAACGGCCAGCCGGTGACCAAGGCAGGAAACGTTCAGTCAAGATATCCGACAAACGACCGGACAAGGAGGAGATCGACATGTACAAGACGCGAAGGCAATTACTGGCGTCCGCCGTTGCTCTGACGCTGGCCGTCGGTTCCCCGGGGCTGGCGCTCGGCGCGGAGCTCGAGAAGGCCAAGGTTTCGTACGGCGGGTCTGCCTGGCTCAGCCATTACCCGGTCTGGGTCGGCATGAAGAAAGGCTACTTCACCAATCGGGGACTGACCGTCGATTGGAAGAACTTCAGCACCGGCTCGGCCCGCATGGCATCCCTTGCTGTCGGCGAGATCGAGTTCGGTGGCGCCGGCTCCATCTCGGCCATTGCCCTCATGGCCTCCGGCACGAAGGCCTTCTACGTTCTCGCCGCCCCGGACTCCTACGCCACGGTCGAAGGGATCATCACATCTTCGGACATCAAGACGGTCAAGGACCTCAAGGGCAAGAAGATCGGCGTGCCCTTCGCGACGAGCTCCCATGTGCTTGCGCTTGACGTCCTGGAACAGGCCGGCCTCGATCCGAACAAGGACGTCACCCTGATCAACCTGCCGGCCAGCGACACGCCGAGCGCCCTGCGGGCCAAGCAGGTCGACGCCGTGGCGACCTGGACGCCCGCCTTCAACACGCTCAAGGCGCAGGCCAACACCCACGTGCTGCTCGATGCCAAGGAATTCAGCCTGTACAAGCAGTACAATCTCGGCCCAGGGCCCGACGTCCTGATCGCGAACCGTAGCTTCGTCGACAAGAACCCCAAGACCACGACCGCATTCCTCGATGGGTATTTCGAGGCCGCACGTTTCATTGCCGAGAACCCGAAGGACGCGGCCGCCCTCCTGACGGACCTGACCCAGTTGTCCCCCGAGGAACAACTCGCCGTCCTCAAAGACATTGAGTGGATTGGACGCGGGGAGCAGCAGAAGATCATGACCGCGGGCGGCTCGTTCACCAAGGGACTTCAGTCCCTCGCCGAATTGCTGGTGCGCTACAAGCAAATCGACAAGGCTCCCAAGGTCGACGACTGGGTCAAGACGGGGCTGATGCAATGAAATCGAACGTCGCAGTCACCGACTACGGGGCCCCTGAACGGGCCTCGTCCAAGGGAAAGGCTCAATGGCCAAGGGTTCCCAAGCTGGCCATCAGTCTGATCTCGTGCATAGCCCTCCTCTCCCTTTGGGAGGGTGTGACGAGGTTCGGGTTGGTCGAGCCGCTTTTCCTGCCCGCGCCGTCGCAGATCCTGAACCGGGCCATGCTGATGAACGATCAGGGCATCCTCCTCGGCCATGTCGTGGCATCGACCTGGCGCGTGACGGTTGGCTTCCTGCTCGCCTCGCTGGTCGCGATCCCACTGGGCATCTTCCTCGGCTTCTCCCCCTTGTCCCGGGCCGTGTTCGATCCGGTGCTGTCATTTCTCCGGCCGCTTCCCTCGATGAGTTGGATTCCCCTGTCGCTCCTCTGGTTCGGCATCGGCGAGTCGCAAAAGTACTCGATCGTGTTCATGGGAGCCTTCGCGCCATCGCTCCTGTATGTCATGGAAGCGACGAAAGGCGTCGATCCCCTCCTGATCAAAGCGGCACAGAACCTCGGCGCGAAGTCCAAGGACGTCATGATCGAGGTGATCCTGCCGGCAAGCCTTCCCCAGATCCTCAGCGGACTGAAGGTCATGCTGGGCATCGCCTGGACCTGCGTCATCTCGGCCGAGCTCGTGGCGGCCCGGGAAGGCCTCGGGTTCATGATCATGAACGGCAAGGAGTACTTCCAGACCGATACGGTCGTCCTCGGCATGGTGCTCATCAGCATCACGGTGATGGCCACCGACCTGCTGTTCCGGTTCGTCGAAAAGAGGATCCTGCCATGGAAGGCCTGAACCAGATTCCCGTGATCCAGTTCACGAACGTGTCCAAGAGCTATGGCCCGATGCTGGCCCTGAACGATGTCACCTTGACCGTCGACGAGGGCGAGTTCGTCGTCATCGTCGGAGCCTCGGGCTGCGGCAAGAGCACGATGCTCAACATGATCGCCGGGTTCGACGAGCCGACCAAGGGTCGGATCCAGATCCAGGGCAAGGAGAATACGGGCGTCAATCCGCAATGCGGCATGGTCTTCCAGCAGTACGCCCTGTTTCCCTGGATGTCCGTCGAGGACAACATCGCGTTCGGCCTGAAGATGAAGGGCGAAGGCAGGGCGCAACGCCGCGCGCGGGCCCAGGAATACGTCGACATGGTGGGGCTGCGCGGTTTCGAGAAGTCTTATCCCAAGGCTCTCTCCGGAGGCATGCGCCAGCGCGTGGCAATCGCCCGCGTCCTAGCCAACAATCCCGGCGTCATGCTCTTCGACGAGCCGTTTGCCGCGCTCGATGCCATGACCCGTCAGGTCCTCCAAGAGCAACTGGTCCGGATCTACGAGCAGCAGCGCAAGACGATCCTGTTCATCACGCACTCCATCGACGAGGCACTCCTCCTCTCGTCGCGGATCATCGTGATGTCGGCGCGGCCCGGCCGGATCGTGCAGGACATCCCGAACGACCTGCCTTACCCCAGGAACGCTGATGTCCAGTTGTCGGATCGCTTCGTCGAGCTCAAGCGGCACATCTGGGACTCCGTCCAGGCAGAGGTAGTGCGCAGCATCGAGATCGCTGCATGACCTCGGCCTGAGGCTCCACGAACCAATTCGACTTCCTTTCACCGGAGTGGAACACGGGCTGCCTGCGGCAGCGTCCCGCTGTGGCCGCTCGACCAAAAAAGGTGGGCCGCAAGGTTTCCCGACATGCACATCAAGAAACTTCCACGCGACGACCGCTCCTGCGGCTGGTACCAGCTCCTGCCCGATCCCAAGCCGGCCCGTACCCTATCGGGTCGGCAGTCGGCGGACTGGGTGGTGGTCGGCGCAGGCTTCGTCGGACTCGCGGCCGCCCGCCGCGTGGCGGCCCTGCGCCCGAACGACCGCATCATGCTGATCGAGGCCCTCCGCATCGGTCAGGGTGCCTCCGGCCGCAATTCCGGCTTCGTCATCGATCTCCCGCACAAGCGCGATCTCGAGAACCTGGATGTCGGTTACAAGAGCAAGGTGATGCGCCTCAACGAGGCAGCGATCTCGTCCCTGGAGGATGCGGTCCAACGCCATGGGATCGATTGCCAGTGGTCCCGGGCCGGCCGATATCAGGCGGCGGTCGGGAGCAGGGGACTCGAATACCTGACGACCTACAAGACGCTCTTGGACAACATCGGCCACCCCTATCGCTGGCTCGACCGTTCCTCTCTCGCGAGCGTGCTCGGCACGTCCTACTACGAGGCCGCGATCCACATCCCGACCGGGATCCTCATGCAACCCGCCGCGCTCGTCCGCGGGTTGGGCGAGACGCTTCCGCCGAACGTGGAAGTCTACGAGCAGTCGCCCATCACGAAGATCGACCGCAGCGCCGGAAGGATCGAACTGAGCACATCCCAAGGATCGGTCGTGACGCCCCAACTGCTCCTCGGCACGAACGTGTTCTCGGCCGAGTTCGGATTCCTGCGACAGCGCATGGTGCCCGTGATGACGTTTGCCAGCATCACGCGTCCCCTGACGTCCCCGGAAATGGAGAGTTATGGCGGTGCGGACGACTGGGGACTGACGCCCGCCGACCATGCGGGGACGACGATGCGGTTCACGAGCGACCGCAGGCTGCTCATCCGCAACCAGCATCGCTTCGTGCCCGATTATACGGGAAAGGCGGATGACATCACGATCGTCCGACAGAACCATCGCAAGGGCCTGATCGGCCGTTACCCGTGGGCGAAGGACGTGGAGTTCGAGCACACGTGGGGCGGCATCTGCGGCATGTCGCGAAACTACGCGGCATTTTTTGGGAAGATCGGTGACGGCGTCTACGCGTCGGCCTGCCATCAGGCCGTCGGCGCCGCCCGCGGTACGATTTCCGGGCAACTCCTCGCCGATCTGGCAACAGGGCAGGACTCGCAGCTCCTGTCGGACATGGCCGACGTGTCGGGCATGCCTGCGCTCAATCCACCACAACCGTTCCTCGGTGTCGGTGTCCGCGCACGCATGAAGTACGCGGCCTGGGCAAGCCGCAGCGAGCGGTAGCCCTGCGCCGCACGTACCGGAGAATAAGTTCTTTTGCAAAGGAGGATCGCACAATGGCGACCATAACCCGTCTTCGGAAGTCTCGGAGAATGAGTCAGATCGTGCGGCACGGGAGCACGATCCACCTGGCGGGACAAATTGCCGATGATTGCTCGCAAGCCATCGAGGGTCAGTCGCAGGAGGTCTTCGGCAACATCGACGCCCTGCTTGCGGAGATCGGCCTGACGAAATCATCCATTGTCTTCGCCCAGATGTGGCTGAGCGACCTCGCGGACTTCGCCGGCATGAACTCGGCTTGGGAGGCCTGGGTCGATCCGGAGGATCCACCTGGCCGGGCCACATGCCAGGTCGGTCTAGCCCGGGCGGGGGCCAGAATCGAGATCCTCATCACCGCAGCCGCCGAAGGCTGATCGGATGGAGCACATACCGCCTCAAGCCGGCCGTGAGGCATGTCCATCGCCATGAGACAACCAACGATCGACTCCCGAATACGGAGAATACCCGATGACCCTGAACGATTCCGTCAGCTCCGATGATGTCCGCACCATGTTCTCGCGTGCGATGTCCGACATGTACCGAGCCGAGGTTCCGCAGTACGGCACCCTCATGGAACTGGTGGCGGACGTGAATGCATCCACGTTGGCCGCAGACCCGCAGTTGCGGGAGCGGCTCGCCCGGGCGGACGAGCTGGATCGGCTGGACCTCGAGAGGCATGGGGCGATCCGGCTCGGGACCGCCGGGGAACTCGCCACGATGCGGCGCCTGTTCGCCGTCATGGGGATGGTTCCGGTGGGCTACTACGACCTTTCGGTGGCCGGCGTTCCGGTCCATTCGACGGCTTTCCGCCCGATCGACAATGTCTCGCTCGGAAGGAACCCGTTTCGCGTCTTCACGTCATTGCTGCGCCTGGAACTCATTGAGGATGAGGATCTCCGCACGGAGGCACAGGCCGTCCTGGAGCGGCGCCGGATCTTCACCCCGGGCGCTCTGCGGCTCATCGAGAGGTTCGAGGAGCAGGGCCGCCTGACACGCGCCGAGGCGGAGGAGTTCGTCCGCGAGGCCCTGGAAACCTTCCGATGGCACAGCGAGGCCACCGTCGATGCGGATACGCACGGGAAGCTACTCGGCGCCCATCGTCTCATCGCCGATGTCGTGAGCTTCAAGGGGCCGCACATCAATCACCTGACGCCGCGGACTCTGGACATCGATGCAGTCCAAGTCGGCATGCCCGAGCGCGGCATCACGGCCAAGGCGGTGATCGAGGGGCCGCCGACCCGCGCCTGCCCGATCCTCTTGCGCCAGACCAGCTTCAAGGCGCTGGAAGAGCCGATCCTGTTCACGGGAGAAGGGCAGGCACATGGGGGCACCCATACCGCGCGCTTCGGCGAGATCGAGCAGCGCGGCATCGCGCTGACGCGCAAGGGCCGCACCCTCTATGACGAATTGCTGGCCTCCGTGCGGGATGAGGGCGCCGCCGGCAGCTCTTCCGCGGACTATGCCTCCCGCCTCGCCGAGGCCTTCCTGCGCTTTCCCGACAGCTACGAAGAGATCCGGGCACAGGAGCTTGGATTCTTCCGCTATTCGCTGATGGAAAGCGGGACGGCCGCCGATCTCGAAGGGATGGGCATCGATGGCCTGATTGCGGGCGGGCGCGTCAAGGCGGACCCCATCGTGTATGAGGACTTCCTTCCCGTCAGCGCCGCAGGAATCTTCCAATCCAACCTCGGAGGCACGGAGCAGAGGAGCTATTCGGCCAACGCCAATCGAGATGCCTTCGAGGCGGCCCTTGGTGCTGCCGTCCTCGACGAATTCGACCTCTACGAAGACGCACAGACGCGTTCGCTCGAGGCAGTTCGGGCAGCCCTGCGTGATGGCCGTTGTTCGTCAGACGCCTGAGCCGGGGTATGGATACTGCATCGATCCTGCCTATGGTTACTGGCCCCGGCGCGCAAAACGCCGAGCTCGGCACCGATCATGAAAGGGCGTTGGACCAATTCCTGGGAGCCCTTTCGGCCGACGGATATGCAGGGGATGTCGCACGGGACATGGCTTCCCGCCTGGTAGCAGCGACCGACAACAGCATCTATCAGGTTCTTCCGGCGGCCGTGCTCTATCCCCGAGAGGGGGAGGATATCAACCGGGTCGTGCGCGCGGCGCGGTCAGATCCGGAACGGCCGGTGTCGTTATCCCCGCGCGGTGGCGGGACAGGCACCAACGGGCAATCCCTGACCCGGGGTGTCATCGTTGATGTCTCCCGCCACCTGAACCGGATCGTGTCCTTGGACGTGGCCGGCCGTACCGTCGTGGTCGAGCCCGGCGTCGTCCTCGACCAGCTCAACGATTACCTGAAGCCGCACGGCCTCTTCTTTCCACCGACCGTGTCGACGGCCACGCGGGCGACCATCGGGGGCATGGTCGCAACCGATGCCTCCGGTAAGGGGTCACGCATCTACGGCAAGACGTCCGATTACATCGAGTCCCTCGACGTCGTCCTCTCGGACGGGTCGGACCACCGGGCCCAGAGGCTGACTGCCGCCGAACTGGATGAAATGCTGAAAGGCGAGGGACTCGCGGCCGACATCCACCGTGAGGTGCTGCGCGTTGTCACCCAAAACGCAAGCCTGATCGATGAAATTTTTCCGAGGATGAACCGGGGCCTGACAGGCTACAATCTGAAGAACGTCCGGCGTGATGACGGTGGGTTCGATCTTGCCTATCTCCTGGCTGGATCGGAAGGAACCCTGGCCTTCACCAAGTCCATCACCCTGCGCCTGATCCAGCGTCCGAAGCTGCGTGCCTTGGTGGTTGCCCGTTATGGCAGTTTCGATGCGGCGCTCCGCGACGTCCGTCACCTGCTTGCGGCCGAGCCCTCAGCCATCGAGATCCTGGATGATAAGGTCCTCGCCGTCGCGCGAACGGACGTGATCTGGACCGGAATCGCGGCCGTCCTCGGTCAGGCGGGTTCGCCGGACGGCATGGCGGTCGAGGGCCTCAACTTCATCGAATTCGTATCAGATGATCCGGACGAGTTGCGGCAGCGGACGGATGCGGCCGAGTCCATCCTCCGGACCTCCATGCACCCCGCCTCCGATTGGACCGTCGTCCACGATCCCGGCGTCATCTCTCAACTGTGGATGTTACGGGAGAAATCCGTCGGACTTCTCGGCCGCTTGCCTGGGCGCAGGCAGGGCACGGCCTTCGTCGAGGACACGGCCGTTCCACCTGAACGGCTCGCAGATTACGTCGCCGAGTTCAGAGCGGTGCTCGACCGCCATGGGCTGTCCTACGGCATGTTCGGCCACGCGGATGTCGGCTGTCTGCATGTCCGTCCCGCACTGGACATGACGTTGCCGGAGGACGCCGCCTTGATCCGCCCAGTTTCCGACGAGGTTGCGGCTCTCACGAAGGCCTACGGCGGTCTCCTGTGGGGAGAGCACGGTCGTGGATATCGGGGCGAGTACTCTCCGTTCTTCTTCGGTCCGGTCCTGTACGCCGAACTCTGTCGCATCAAGACGGTGTTCGATCCCCTGAACCTACTGAACCCGGGCAAACTTGCCTCCTCGGACGGGCGGGTTCCCGTGGACCGGATCGATGCAGTGCCCTTGCGGGGCGAGTTCGACCGGGTGCTGGACTTTGAGCATAGGCGGGATTTCGATCGCGCCGTCGCGTGCAATGGGAACGCAGCCTGTCACACGTGGGACGCCTCTGATGCCATGTGTCCGTCCTACAAGGCGACACGTGATCGGGTGCAGTCACCCAAGGGCCGCGCGACACTCCTGAGGACATGGGCGCAACTCAAATCACGCGAAAGTCGAGGGGAGGCGATCGGGGCGGAGTTGGCTGAGATCGAGAGCCAGACCAAACTCTCCCTGGATACGTGCCTGTCGTGCAAGGCTTGCGCGAGCCAATGCCCCGTGAGGGTCGACATCCCGGCCATGAAGTCACGGTTCCTCACGGCCTATTATCGCACGAGGACGCGGCCCGCCCGCGACCGCCTCGTGTCCCATCTCGAAGGAATGATCGGAATCGCCCGCAAGTTACCCCGGGCCTCAAATGCCGTCTTGCGGGCTCCTATCGTGAAGCGGTTGGTCTCGAGGGTATTGGGTCTCGTCGACCTGCCGGAGTTCTCGACCTCCAGCGGGATCCAGGGGCGCATTGCACCCCCTAATGTGATTGCCCGACTACCCGAGGAGATCCGGGCTCGAACCGTCATCGTGCTGCATGACAGCTTTCTGGGAAGCTTCGACACAGACGTAATCGAGGCCGCCTGTCGTCTGTTGGAGCGCTTAGGATACCACGTGCACGTCACGCCGTTTACAGCGAGCGGCAAGGCCCAGGATGTCTTGGGCATAAGCAACCGGTTCGTGGAAACGGCTGAACGGGCGACGCGAATGAGGAAGGCTTATGCGTCCCTCGGCGTGCCGATGGTCAGCCTCGATGCGGCAACCGGCTTGCTGTTCGAGCAGGAATACGCAAGGTGCCTCCCGACAGACGCTGCCCCGAGACCCGTACCGGGAATTGAACGGTTCTTGCTGGATGAGATTGAGGCCGGCCGCATCGGCAGGAAAGATGCCCGAGGCGGGGAGGCGTTCCGGATCCTGCTGCATTGCACAGAGCGGACTGCCCGGCCTGAGACGGCAGCAATCTGGCAACGGGTTTTCGCCCACTTTGGTCTCGAGGCAGCTACCCCGTCCGTCGGCTGCTGCGGCATGGCCGGCCTGTTTGGTCACCAGGTCGAGCACGCCGCGACCTCTAGGCGGTTGTTCGTCATGAGTTGGCGAGAGCGGATCGAAGCTGTGAACCGAGACCGCGTCCTCGCGACCGGGTTCTCCTGCCGCTGTCAGGTGAAGCGCCTTGCTGGCCGCCGCCCTCGCCATCCAATTGAGGCGATTCTTGCCTGTCTCGAAGGCCATGCGTGACCCGAATGTTCAATGAGGACGACACCGAGCGCCTCTTGCCCCGCTGTAGATGCAAACATCCTTGATCACACCTAGGCTGTTGACGGTAGAAGGTCAGCCTTTGGCACATTTCCGAAGTACGATCCTGGTCGGCTTACTGTCGATAAGCAGACGTTCACTGCGAGCTTCGAAGGTCAATCTCTGACCCAAAGTTGCCATTTGACGACTCTGCTGAGAACGTCCGCGACGGGTGGGAAGCTGACTGGCGGCTATTGGCCACTGAAGTGGATAAGAGGACGTTCGGTTTGTCCCCCATAAATACGCATCAAGAACCGGAATATACGCATTAATAAAGGTGGGTGGGCTCTTCACCCTGATATTGAGGGACTAGGTTGGTTGTTCGACGGCAGACTGGTGTGAAGCGTGACCGAAACACAAAAACGACTCCTGCATACTGGGCTTCAGAACTACGACCACGTCGATCTCGACGCAGGTGCCGTGTTCTTTTCCGAAGCACTGCGAGTACACGCTTGTCCTTGTTGCGCGATAGGACTGCTTGTTTTCGAGCACGAGTTGCCTACCACTCCACTCAAACCTGCGCACGCCCAGTTCCGTTGGCTCACTCTCGAAATCTGTCCATCTTGTGGGTGGTGGCATTTCCACCGCGAGCTTGAAACCTCACTTCCGGAGTTTTCCGGCAAAGTGCTTCGGAGCAGTTGGTGGGAATTGACCCATGCCCTCCAATCCGAGATCGACCTCAGAGCGACAACTCTGCCCATCGAAATGCTTCAGCGACATCTGGTTAGACGGTGGGAAGACCGGAAGATGATCTCTGCCCAGCAGGCAGAGGATCTAGTCGCATCCTTGCTTCAGGAACATCATGGGGGGCAGGTCGTCCGGATATCGACAAATGCAAACAGTGCCGATGGGGGGATAGACCTTTATCTCGCTGAGAGTAACGGCATTATCCAGCGAGCAATACAGGTAAAACGTCGCATTTCGGCTGAAACTGAATCTGTGAAGGAAGTACGGAATTTTGTGGGTGCCATGGTCCTTGCAAAAGTGGATCGAGGCATCTTCGTGACTACCGCCTCTCGTTTTACGAAAGTAGCGAAAGACCTACCGAGGCAGGCTCTAGATGCAAAATTCAAGCTAGAGCTCGATCTGGTCGACGGAGGCCTGTTGCTTGAAATGCTTCGCGGGACCAATTCGAGGAAACCAGCTCAGCTACCGCCACAGGTCATGCATGACCAAGAGTGGAAGGATGTGCGAGGTAGGACACTCTTGGCGAGGGACTTGTTTACCGGCGACATCAGGGAATGGCTTTAAATTTCTGCTATGTTGCTGCCTGGTTGCCCAACCGCTACGCCTGGCGACGGCCATCGCCATGTCGAAGAGTACCGCGATGCGCATCGCGAAGGCGGAGATGATCCGTGTCCTTAACGACTGGGGTAACGATCGGCGGCTCCTTAGGAAAGCCCAATCGGTACAAAGGCAAGACGAATGGCCTTCCCTCGAGACGAGCCGTCTGAGAACAACCGCCTGGTAAGCGGTCGGTCGCGACTTCCGAATCCGTTTCACTCGGCTCTCTCGTGTTCCACGCAACACGGCAGCAACACGTTGTGCGGGTTTTGTTCTGACTCGGGGGGGTGGGGAGCCACACGAAGTGAACTCCCAAGGTCACGAGCCCGACAAAAGACCACCGTTGGAATGGCTCGTGACTGACCCGCTGACGCATTCAGCCGCCCACAGCCATCCCCATCAGCGCGGCTAGGACCATTCCAGCCCAACTCGTGAGCTGCACCCTGCGCAAGCCGACTTCGGATTAATTGCGAGCTTGTGGGCTTCTCTCGTCCCGATGCAGGGCGAGATCAATCTCGAAATCGTAGTGGCCCTCCTTTATCTTTCGCTGCGCCGCCTCAAAAAATTTCTCAGGTGGCGTGATGGAGGAGCTGCGAGCGACGTCCATCCTGTCCATCAGCTCAGCAAGGGCCGCCTCGGCCTCGTCCACGTCGCCGAGCGCGGTGATCTTAGCCACCCGACGGAAGCGGTCCTGCAGGGCCTTGAAATCCGCAGCCAGCCGGGCGATCTCGTCCACGCTAGTCTCGATCTTCAATCCGTCGGCGAGCGCCGGGAAGAGGCTGGCGGCGAAGGCCAGCACTGCGATCACGTAATCAGGGACGACGTCCTTGAGGACGGTAACACCGGCTATGCCGCCGAGCACGATAGGTGCTGCCACGAACAATCGCTTCTGCAGGCGCACTTGGCGCAGCCACGTGTACAGCGTCGTGGATGTATAGAGGCAGCTCTCGGACTGCCTCAGGCACTCCTTGATGATCTCGGCGCGGCGCTTTTCAATCAGTCGCTCCGCGGTATCCGCGTCCCGAATATCTTCTGCCATTCGTCACCTGCGTGAATAATCATGTCGGCGTGCTCGTAGGCGCATGCCTGCAGCGCGATGTCCAGTGCTCTCTGGGCCCTCGAGAGCCAGTCGCCCCCCAGCGGAATGACCTCATTCGTGCCCGGAACTATCACTGTTCCCCATGCCTTGGAGACCAGGAAGCGGAAGGCGTCTCGGATGAAGAAATCGTACCAATAGTAGCTGTAGGGACCATATCCATATGAGGCGAAGAATTCGGTCAGCAGGAGCTCCAGAACGAACGACTTGATCGGCACGTTCTGCTCGCGGCTCCACAGCTTCATCATCTTCGTCACAGCACGCAGGTTGCCGTTCGTCTTCTGATTGACTTGGTCAACGAAGTTGATCTGCGCAACAGGATCGACCATCTTCCAGTGCCCGCCATCGTTCGCATCCGGCATCAGGTACTGCCCAGTGCTCAACTGGAAAACCGGTAGGACCTCGATGAGGATGGTGTTGAACTGCACCATGACGACCTGGCCGTCGCCGCGCATGTTGGTCTGTGGGTAGGTGACGCCCAGTGCGCTCTTCACCTCCTGCAGCAGGGCGGACTGCTTGTTGCCGGCGCGCTGCTCGAAACGGGTGTAGACGTCCCAAGGCAGTCTGACGAACAGGTCGACGTCATTTGGCGGGCGTAACTGGGTACTCTTCCCCCAGGATCCAACGAGAAAGCCTGTGGCCTTCTCTGCGGGCTCGCCGTAGTAGGCACGTTCGACGCTGCGACAGACCCCGAGTGCCTTCTTATACCCGTCGTCGATCTGATCGGGTGTCAGGTTGCAGTCCGCATGGAAGCGCCGGAAGCGCTCAAAGACTCCCGCCCACATCGATTAGTTCTTCGACTTCTTGGCGATCTCTTGGAACCGCTTGCTAAAATTCTTCTGATTGATCTCCGCCTGCTTCTGATTCAGCTCTTGGTTGGCCTTGAAGCCGTCGACCAAGCGGGAGATGCGCGGAGTCGTAAGCGGAGGAAGCCAAGTGGCGTCGCAGCCCTCGTCCCTGTTTCGCGTGATCTGCAGGACTTCTTTATTCTTCAGGTTGACGGAGGTCGTGGTGACCCGGCACCTCGCGTCGTCCTCCATGAGCAATTCCGAATTGTCCCACTTGATGATCTTCAAGAACCCGCTGTCGACATTCATCGTGCCGCTTCCGGAGCTCATAATGAGGTTGCCATCCGCTGTGTAGCAGAGCTTCTCGGACTTGAAGCATTTGTAGGTTGTGAAGTTCACCGGATATGCATGCTTGTCGCCCTCGATGACCCAAGTGCCACCGAAAGCTACATAGTCGTTCGTCGGGGACACGTGGACGTCCGTCTTGAACGGGGGGAATATTGGAGTTGCGGTTCGATCGAGTGCCCGCACCCGGGACGCAAGCACTTCCATCTCGGAGAACTTTAGGGCGCCATCCGCCTTGGCTCCGAGGTCGTCCTGAAATTCGCGCACCGCCATTCCGAGGAAGGCCCCAAACGGATAGAGCGGCCGGTCGATGGCGTACATCAGGCGGCTTAGCAAGGTCGCGACGATGGGCTCCATCTTCTCCCGTCCGAAGTTGGGGTCCGTCCGCTCCAGGAACTCAATGACGGGCAGCTGGGTGGCTTGCTCTTTCGGCAACGCATTCAATTGCTCCAGCGTCATGGTTCGCCAGTTCGCCGGCGGCGCGGCGGGCTGCGCGGATGCGGCGGTGAAGGCGAGGAGGGCGAGTGAAAGGACGAGGGCACGCATGGTCTAGATTGCCTAGGTTTTGCCAGCATTGACAAGACACAGCGTACCTCAGTCCAGCGGAGACTTCCGGCAGGTCGAGGGGTCAACGAAGCGGGCACCGCATTTTTGGAAGCGGGCACCGCATTTTTGGTCATGTCCCTCCGCCAGCCGCTTACAAGCTCGCGAACCCCAATCCCCCTAGAACGGCAGCGGCTCCTCACCGCACTTAGTGCACCGTAGTCTCCGCCTGACCAGATCTGCCGGCGCCGCATGGATGACGCCCTTGTGGCCGCACTGGCACTCGATGGTGATGTCGCGCGGGATTGTGCTCGCCGTCGTCGTGACGACGGTCTCCGAGCGGCCGCGAGATAGGGCAGGGCGGGCAGCAGCCTTGCTGACCGGCTTTCGGTAGTCCGCCGTGGCCTTTGCCGCGATCTCGCGAAGTTCCGCCTTGGACGGCCCGCGCGGCCGCTCGCCCCTGGAACTCGTGCGGGACCTCGGGCTTGTGGATCTTCTGCCGGTTGAACCGTTCGTGATTGATCTTCGACATCAGCTATCCGCAGGGCGGTCGAAGTCGCCGGCGTGATCTTCATCGCCGAGAACGGGGAGCGGTCCGGAGGTGAGGTTGAGGAGAGCGCGCCCTGGTGAAAAGTGATGCCGGGCTAGGTCCACCGGCTCAGTCCTGCACCATTCATGGGCTCCCCGATCGTCGGTGTATCCACGACCGCGAGCGTTTCACTTAGAGCGCGAACACCTGTGAGCGCGGAAAAATGCTGTTCCCAGCAACGACCTGAGCGATCACCGCTGCGATCTTCGCTCCACCCTTCGCCGACGGCTCAATCGGATTGGCATAATCGTCAGGCTCATTGAAGACCAGCCGCAGGTCGATCAGCGGCAACCTTCGGGAAAACGCCTCACGGGTGATGCAGTCGTTGAACAAAGTCAGCCCGGTCCGGAGAAGCCGCTGCTCGCGAGGATCTTGAAAGCGTCCGTCGTAGACGGTGCAAAGTGCGACCGGGAGGCGGTGCTCCATGATTGCGCTCACCATTCCGCCGTAGCGGGCGGCGAAGTCTTCGTCCACGTCGGTGAACTTTCCCATGACCTCGGCCACGGAGCGAGCCGCCTCGCGCTGGAGTCCGATATTCTGGAGCGCGTCGTTCCCGCCTGCACTCACGATCAGGTAGTCCGCATCGCCCGGTGGCAAGCTGCCGCTCGACATCGCTGGTGACGGCTCCGTCCACAGCACGCAAAGTGGCCTGCCAGCCTCGGGGAAGCGCGTTCCGAACCTGAGCAACGACGTCAGGCTCGCCGGGCCGCACGTAGGCTGCGTTGTCAAAAATGCTGCCTCCGAGAAGGACAAGGTGGCTCATCGCGTCCCCCATCTGATGTCCAAAGTCTCAGTCCCTTTGCTCGCCTGATTGTTCCGCGGCCCCGCCCTATCCGGGGTGAGAGGAACTTCAAATTGCCCAAGCAGTTGGGTGAGGAACGATGGAGATGGCGCGTGGCTGAAACTCTCCGAGATTTTCTGAAGAGGGTCGAGACCCTTCCTCCTGATACCCTGCTTTGTGTCGCTGAGCTCGACGAGGCATTCGCCGCGAACGTCGCCGAGGTCGAGGTCATCGAGAACGCAAAGGCACAGAGTACAGGGACGGATGGTACCGAAGCGATCGAGCTCGAGAACGGAAACCAGACGGTGATCGTCATCCGCTGGTGAACCGCTGCTGATGGTGCTGTCACAGCTCGACCTCTAAGCGAATATATGGCGGCGCCGACGGCCCGAAACGAGGCTCCTAACTGGGGTGGTCCTCGGTATCCTCGATCTCCGTCGACTGCTCGACCGGTATTTGTTGATTCGGCACCTTAACGCTTTTGTTTGAATCGCGCCGGCCGGTCTCGTGGGCCGGATTGCCGGTCCCGTCCTCCCGCGATTCGGCCGCCCACCAGGCAGTCGCTGGGCTGCCACCCTTGATGGAGCAGATGAAATGACCGAACCGTTTGCGGACCAAGCTGTCAATGCAAGTTCCAAGGTGCAGTCCGGCAAGGCCGTCACCTACAAGGCTCTGGGTGGCTACGATGTCATCGAGATCGTTGATCGCGCCGTCCGGCCACCGGAGGCCGGCGAGGTCCGCATCGCCGTGAAGGCTGCGGCGGTCAATCCGGCCGACGTGGCCCTGCGTGATCCCGGGTACAGCGACCCGCCCATGATCCCCGGCATGGATGCGGCGGGCATCGTCGAAGCCCTCGGTCCCGACGTATCGCGTCTTCGCGTCGGCGACGAGGTGATGGCGGTAGTCGAGCCCGTTCGCCCGGACGGCGGCGCGCAGGCGGCGCACATCGTCGTCCCTGCGGCTTCGGTTGTTCCGATCCCGCAAGGGGTCTCCCTCGCGGAGGCATCGACGCTGCCGATGAACGGGCTGACGGCGCTACGCGCGCTTGAACTCGCCGCGCTGGCGCCCGGGCAGACCCTGGCCGTCAGCGGAGGCGCCGGCCTGTTGGCGCACTATGCGATCGCGGCCGCGAAGCACCAGGGACTGAGGGTCGTCGCGGACGCAAAGCGGGAAGAGACGGAGTTGGTGCGCGGCTACGGCGCAGACGTGGTCGTAGAGCGGGGCGACGATTTTGCCGGCACGGTCCGCCGGGAGGTTCCCGAAGGCGTCGACGCGCTCCTCGACACGGCGCTCCTGCTTGAGAAGGCGTTTCCCGCCATCCGGGACGGCGGCGTTTACATCCCGGTGCGCGGCTGGGGCGACACGCCGAGCGAGCGCGGCATCCAGATTAAGCCAGTATGGGTCGCTGAAGCTCTTGAGCGGACCGACATGCTCGAATTGCTGCGCGATCTGGCCGAGAGCGGCGCCATAAAGCTCCGCGTCACCGGGGAATATGCGCCGGAGCAGGTTGCCGACGCCCAGCGCGTGCTGACGACGGGCGGACTCCGGGGCCGGCCGGTGATCGTGTTCTAATTGGAGCTCACAACTGCCAAGTGGAGCTTCGGCTCTCCGTGCCATCTGCTGCCCTAGCCTGACGTTCCCATTGGGCAACGATTGCGAGATTCGACGAGGACGTTTGGATCAGGAAATACTGTTCCTGTTGGCCGTTAGAGCAAGGTGTTCCACCCAAGCGTCCACTTCACGCTCGGCTTCTTCCTTGGCGATGCCGTAACGCTCCTGAATTCGGCCGATAAGTTGGTCTCGGCTACCTTCAGCTCGGTCAAGGTCATCGTCGGTGAGATCGCCCCATTGCTCCTTGGCCTTTCCCTTGAACTGCATCCATTGGCCTTTAATCTGGTCCCAATTCATCGCACGCTCTCCGGGTGTCGTTGCAAGAAGGAACGGCGGCAGTCTGAATGCAGTTCCGCCTGATTGCGGAAGGCCAGCGGTACTCCGGTAGAATGGCCGGGGAAGCCTGGGAAACGCGGCGCCGTCATTGGTGCGGGGAATAGGACAATGGAAGACGCGCGGTGGTTTGAGACATATTCCGCACGACATTACCGCTTCAGACCGGCAACGGAGGAAGAGACGGCAGCTTTCGTCGCTGGAGACGATGCGGTGCGCGCCGCTCTGACGTTCTACACGGTGGCGAACCGGGAGGGGCTTAGTGCAACCTTCGGGTCCTCCGTGCCGATAGACTGGCAACACGTCAACACCTCTGATGAACTCGTTGCGGCGATGGTCGCGGAATCGGATATCAGCCTCTTGGACGCGGTGGCGGTGCCCGAACGGGATTAGATCATGGGCAACACCACTCGGCAGATTCGTGGGCTCCCGATCTACTGGACGGACAGCCAGTGGGTGACGCATTCGTGCGTGTGCGCCGAAGCGGTGCCGGGAATCTTTCTCGTGTGGACCGACTGCGGCCGGGACGTTCCGGCAAACGCAGCGAAGACCGCCGAACCCGGCGATAGTGTTTCGTGCGCGAAGTGCCTCGGGGCGGCTAATGTCCGCAGGTGACCAAAGGGGACGTCGGCTCACGTCAGAATCTCGGAACCTGGGATCACAGCAAGGAGGGCGTGTATCCACGTTGCGATCAGCTCGTTCGCCACCTTGCGGAACGAAATTGCGATGGGCTCTACTTTCTCTTCGAAATACAGTGATCCCGCCTTTATATTGACAGAGCCGGCAAGTAGCTTGGTTCTGCGAGAATGCTTCAATGCGCTTACGCGAGGCTCGGTGCGGTCGCCCGGCTCGCCCAAGAGCGCTTCAATCAACGACGGCAAAGAACATGCCGGTGCGTTGTTCGCAAAGAAGTGTCCCAAGCCCGAGTAAGTGCAATTAGTGTGAGGGTGGTCGGCCGATCCGACCGCTGCTTGCGGCGTTGGCAAGCACATCGCTGCCAAACTCCAATGGCTCGACCTGCACCCTTTGATGAGTTCAATCAGAGCTTCAAAGGAGAATGCCATGACCGTGGCCATCAAGACGCTTGTCGCTGTCGCCGCTGGAACCATGCTCGCTACGAGCGCCGTCGCCCAGAGCGCAAGGGAGTTCCGCGGCGCTTCACCGTTCGAGACAAGCTGTCCAGATGCTGGCGCAGATTGCCGGATCGAGAACGAACCCGCAGCCAAACTGATTATGGACCCACCGCTTCCCCAGGCGCTGGCCCAAGGCCTATTCCTGTCCCAATACCGGGTGGAGAACGTGCGTATTATACAGGCGTTCGGGCCGGGCGCCCTCAGAGTATCCCCACGCATCGGGCATCTCCACGTCAACGTCAACGACCTGCCCTGGACGTGGGCGGATGCGAGTGACAACGGTACAGTCGACATAGGTGGTTTTCCGCCCGGCCAGCACAAGGTGAAGATCGACTTGGTCGACGCTAACCACGTGGTCTTAAATGGACAATCGGTGACGCATACATTCACCGTGCCTGCCATGACGGCCGAACCAGGGATGGCGCAAGTGCACATGCACAAATAGCCCAGCATCGCTCGCGACAATCTGAGGTGCAGTTTCCTTGCCTGCGCCGACTTAAACGCAGAAACCCGCCCCACTCGGGCGGATTTTTTGTATTTTCATAACTAGGAACACATCCCGATTTGCCTCAGGGTTTGCCCCGACCCTGATAATCAGGTATGGTAGCGCGCGCCTTCCGGGGCTCGCACGTTTTTGCCCGAGGCCACAATCCGGATCAAAGCAGGCACTGGCGTGAGCGGGCCGTCCGCTCCTGGCAAGAAACGGACCTGCCTAATCCTCGCGCACGCCCTTGAATGACGGGTGTCGAAGGCTCCCGTCAGCCGTCCAGCCGCGATATTCGACCTCGACCCGGACCTTGGGCTTCGTCCAGATGACACCCTTGTCCTTCATACCGGTGACGGGTGGCTTGTCGGTGATGAACTGCTTCAGCCGCCGCTCGAGATCGACAGCACTGGTCCGGGTGAAGCCCGTCCCGACCCCGCCCACGGGTATCAGCGTATCCATGTGCGCGAGCCGGATGCTCGCCAGCGTACCGGCGGTCTTCTCATAGCCGATGACCAAAAAAGTATCTGATTGAACGCATTTGGTTTTGCGCCATTCGTCTCGGCGGCCGGATCGGTAGGGCTTGTCCCGGCGCTTCGAGACGATCCCCTCAAGCCCGTGCTCGCAGGCATGGCGGAGGATGGTCGGCCCATCGCCCTCGATCTCAACGGACAGCATGATGGTCTCGCTCGTCGGGTTCAGAACGGCTTCGAGCGCGTCCCGCCTTCCCTCCAGCTTCCACAGCCGCAGGTCGTGACCGTCGAGAAAGAGCAGGTCGAAGGCGTAGAAGACGGCGACATCGGCAGCGAGACGGCCTTTGACGCCAAGGGCCACCTGCAACGCGCCAAAGTCGGGGCGGCCCTCTTCGTCGAGCACCACAGCCTCGCCATCAACCACGGCGCTATGCACCGGCAGGGTGGCCAGCCCCTTCGCGATCGCCGGGAAGCGGGTGGTCCAGTCATGGCCACGCCGGGTCCGGATCGTGACTTCGCCATGCTCGATATAGGCTGAGAGGCGATAGCCATCCCATTTGACCTCGTGCACCCATTCCGGCCCGGTCGGGGCTTTTGGGACGAGCGTTGGCAAACACGGCTCGATCCACCCGGGCAAGGGCTGGTCGAACAGTGCCGCCTGGCGCGGATCGGGTTTCTTCCCGACAAGCGGACGGCTGGTCGCCTTGGGGCTGGCGACATTGCCGCGCTGGATCCGGCGGCGGGGCGGCTTGGCCATGCGTCAAGACTAGATCGTGAACTCATAAAGCACGAGCGGCCTAGCGCTCGTCGCGACCGATCAGTGCTAATGCTTCGTCGAAGGACCCAGCTATCTGCTGGACGCTCTCGGCCAGATCGATATTGGTCATGTCGAACTCCACCAGGGGGTAAGGCTCGCTCGCGCGAAGATCGAACGCAACCGCATCTCCGCCGCCACTCCCGCCAATCACAAACAGGTTCGGGAAAAACTCTCGAAACGTGCCCGCCTGGGCAATTTCGACAACTTCTTCAGCGGGGTAAAGGCAAAACCATAACGGCTGAACCGAGAGCGGCCCCTCGCCGCCGTTGCTAAACGACAAAAAGCGAAAAGTAGCTCTCGGGGAGCGTAACTGGAGCAACCGCGCTAAGCTGGGCAATCGCTGCCGCAGAGGCGCCCCCGACCCGGTTCCATTGTCTACCTTCGAGCACATGATCCCCGCGGCGGCCCGCTGGCAGGCCTTCTGTCACAGATAAAAAGCCCCTCCTGCCGAAGCGAGAGGGGCCTCCAGTTTACGCCGAGCGCAGCAATGTCAGCGCAGGGGGTTGTATCCTCGATTCGAGTTCACCCTCAAGAGGAGCCGAGTTATCGCGAACGTATCGGCTGGTTCTGACCGATGAGCCGGCACTCGGTCCCGCATCTGATGATCCCCGCTATCCACAGCGACGAGAAAATAAATCCGGAGAGCCGGTGCGCGGCTCGATTTTGGAGCCTCAAACGTTCTCTATTGTTCACGGAGGAACGTTCTATGAAAACAGACCGCCGCGCCTACGAGAACGGCAAGGAAATCACTCCGCCGACTGTCGCGACGAAGTTGGCGGCCGGCTACAAAACCGTCATGGCCTCATGCCTGGCCAATGGCTGCCACCACAGCGCCGTGGTGCCCCTCGCCGGTTGGCCACCGGAGACCTTCATTCCGGACATGGCGCTTTGCCTCCGCTGCTCAAAATGCGGGAGCAAAGAGATTCGAATGATGCTGAATGTGGAAGAGCATTACGCCATGTGCTCCGGGATCACGGAGTATCCTGGGTGAACAACCGCGGGGGCATTTGACCATGCGTCAGCGTGCGCTCGCTCCCGTCAATCCGGATTCTTGGGGCTTGAGGCGTTTGCGAGCCCTCGTTCTTTTTGTCCGGTTCCTGACTGGAGAGGAGGGGCAACCATTGCCAAGGGCCTGCAAGCTTGACGGTCAAACTATTCTGCGTTTGGGGTTCACCGTTAATGCGAACTTAATGGCGAACTCGCAACGGTGCAGTCCTGAGTTTTTCAAGAGGCATGCAATGCGCTTCACCAACGGGTTTGGTCTTTCGACCGCCGCGCTCATTCTCGTAACCGGGCCGGTACTCGCGCAAGCGCAGATTCCGGCGGTCGTTGAGCAATCCGATATAGGCTCGACAACCGGAAAGCTAGATCCGATCGGCGCGCTCATCGAAAAGCAGGCGGGATCTAAGCCGCGACCTCCCGCCGACGAACTCATCGCTGCGACGAACAGGCCGGGAAGCTCTGTCATTCCCGGCATTGGCGAACAAAGCGCGATGATCATCAAGTTGCAGGTGCTGCTGGATCGGGCCCATGCCTCGCCGGGAGTGATCGACGGCTACAACGGCGACAATGTCGGAAAGGCTATCGCGGCTGTCGAAGAAATGATGGGGTTGGAAGTCGATGGGATCCCGGACGAATCGGTCTGGTCGACCCTCGAGCAAACCCACCCGACGCCGCCCTTGGTGGAGTACGTGATCAAGGAAGACGATGTCGCAGGGCCGTTCGCCCGCGAAATCCCAACCGATTATGCCGAGATGGCGAAGCTTGACAGGCTCGCCTACCGCAACGCCGTGGAGCTTCTCGCTGAAAAGTTTCACATGGACGAGAACCTGTTGCGACAGATGAATCCGGACGCGGATTTCTCCGCTGCGGGAGCTCGGATCGTCGTGGCGGATGTCGGGCGGCCGGTTACCGCGAAAGTGGCGCGATTGGTCGCGGACAAGGTCCAGAAGCGTCTTCTTGGGTTCGACACTCAAGGGACGTTGGTCCTTTCCTACCCGGCCACTATTGGCAGCATCGATCTCCCATCTCCGGACGGTAGCCACATTGTGAAGAACATCGTCACCGATCCTGAATATTGGTACCGTCCTAAAGTTAATTTCAAACAGGGACAGAACACTCAGGCACTGCGCCTAGCACCCGGGCCGAATAACCCGGTCGGTGCCGTTTGGATCGGCCTCGACAAGCCGACTTATGGCATTCACGGGACGCCCGCTCCGAACAAGATCGACAAGACCAACAGCCACGGCTGCGTCCGCCTGACCAACTGGGACGTGCGCGAACTGGCGAAACTCGTCCAACCCGGTGTTGTGGTGGAATTCGTTGGACCGCCGGCGGCGGCTGAACCGGAGGTGGTCGGAAGCATTCGAAGGTGAGGTTTGATGCTCACAACTTCGCGCTGAACCCATCATAGCAAAGAGGGTTGCTCCTCGCGCAGTGGTAGGGACACAAGGCCATCTTCCCGTTCGCCTCGCGCGACAACGTTCAAGGCGCCATCCGGTAGTGGCCGCTGGAGTGTCAGCGCCTCTTCCATAGGCGCCGCGAGCCACGCGTCGAACTCGTCTTGATGCGTGAGGATCGCCGGCATGGCCTTCGGGTGGATCGCGCCGACTTCGGCATTCGCGTCTGTCGTCAAGAAACTGAACACCAGATGCTCGCGCACGTTCGTGACCGGGTAGTTGGACAGGTTCGGCAGGGGCGGGAAGCCCCAGCGCATCATCTCGAGGATGCGCTCGCCGTCACGCAAGGTCCGGACGATCGGCGCCATGTAGTCGGGAAAGCAGTGGGAGAGTGCCGTTCAGATCGCGCCCGACCCGGAACAGATCGCGGATCGCCTGCTGGCCTTTGGTGATGGAATAAAGGTTGCAGATGTGGACGGCCCCCGCTTGTCAGGATGGTAGCAGACTTTTGACCAAATCGCTTGCTATCAGATGTCCGGCCTGTTTGCGCGAGCAGAGCTCGCTGGCCCAGATGGTGTTCGCTACGCCCGCTCCAAGCACATTCCGGAAGTTGATCGAACTTCTGCCAAAGACTGGTAAGCGGACCTTCGGAGGACGCGCGGTGCTACCGTGTATGACCCTCTC
>NZ_VCMV01000043.1 GCF_008757455.1 Microvirga brassicacearum
GAGGGGCAGGGGTGGGGGTGGTCCGACCGGGCTCGGTACGAAGATGGATCACACCAGCGTCGAGGGGGCAAACGAATCTCCGGCGCTTTGTTTTCCGACCCCCACCCTCAATCCCTCCCCGCAAGGGGGAGGGAAGACCGCGCGGACCTTCAAACCGCCACACCATCGGCTATGCTCGCGCACCTTTGTTACGGAGCGATCATGCGTTTCTTGATTCTCGGACTCCTCGCCGCCGCGTTTCTCTCGCCAGCCGCAATGGCGCAGGACATTTCCCTGCGCCTCCCCGTCGCCTGCGAGGTGGGAAAAACCTGCTTCATCCAGCATTACGTCGACCGCGATCCCTCGACCGCCGCCAAGGATTTCCAATGCGGCTCTCTCACCTATGACGGCCATGACGGCACCGATATCCGCATCCCCACCATGGCGGCGCAGAAAGCGGGCGTCGCGGTGTTGGCTGCCGCAGACGGCAAGGTGCTGCGCGGTCGCGACGGGGTCGCGGACGTGTCGATTGCGGAAAGCGATCGAGCGAGCGTCGGCAATCGGGAATGCGGCAACGGCGTCGTGATCGATCACGGGCAGGGTTTCGAGACCCAGTATTGTCACATGGCGAAGGGCAGCCTGTCGGTGCGGCCCGGCGACGACATCAAGGCGGGCGATCAGATCGGGCGGGTCGGCCTGTCGGGCATGACGGAATTTCCCCACCTGCATTTCACCCTGCGCCGCGACGGCAAGGTGGTCGATCCGTTCGCCTTCGGCGCGGAGGCCAATTCCTGCGGCGGCGGCCGGTCGTTATGGGACGCCAAGACTGCATCGATGCTTTCCTATCGCGCCGGCGATGTCCTCAACCAGGGCTTCGCGGACGGACCTGTCACCATGGCGGCGGTGGAATCGGGCGCGATCGAGCAGACGGTTCCATCCGCCCGCTCGCCCGCCCTCGTTGCTTATGTGAGAGCCATCGGCCTGAAGGGCGGCGACGCCCAGTTTCTCACGCTCGTCGATCCGGACGGCAAGACACTCGCCGAGAACAAGCCCGCGGCGCTCGATCGCGACAAGGCGCAATGGATGCTGTTTTCGGGAATCAAGGCGCCCTCGGGCGGCTTCCGTCCTGGTCTCTACCGGGCGCACTACAAGGTGACGCGTGACGGCAAGACGGCGATCGAGCAGGCGTTCGCGATCGATCTGAAACCGTGATGTCACTCCGCCGAGCGAAGCGCCGCCGCCGCCCCGAAGGTGCCGACGACGCCTGAAATCAGCGACAGCGCGATCAGGATCAGGAACGGGGTGCTGAACGGGATGGTGCCGCCGAGCGCCGCATTGGCGGCCGAGACGCCGAAGATCAGGGTCGGGATCATGAACGGCAGGACGAGGATGGCGAGAATCAGCCCGCCCTTGCGGAGCGTGGCCGTCAGCGCCGCCCCGATCGCGCCGATGAAGGTCAGCGCGGGCGTTCCCACCAGCAGCGTCGTCACCATGGCGAGCATGCCCTCGGGCGTCAGCGCCACGAGCAGTCCGAAAAGCGGCGCGGCGAGCGCCAGCGGCAGCCCGGTCACCAGCCAGTGGGCCAGCACCTTCGCCAGCACGACGACCTCCAGGGGGGCGGGCGAGAGGCGCAGGAGATCGAGCGAACCATCCTCCTGATCGGCCTGAAACAGCCGGTCGAGGCCGATCAGTGTCGCCAGCAACGCGGCGATCCAGAGAATCGCGGGGCCGATCCGCGCCAGCAGGTTGAGGTCGGGCCCGAGCGCGAACGGCATCAGGGTGACGATGGCGAGAAAGAAGACCAGCCCCATGGTGCCCGACCCGCCGACCCGCGCGGCGAGCTTCAGGTCGCGGACGAGCAAGGCCCGGAACGAGCCGGTCACGAGGTCGCCTCGAGAACCGGTGTGCGTTCGATGGTCAATTCCTGTGCGCCCGCAAGGGCAAGCGGCGCGTGGGTGGTGGCAATGACGATCCCGCCCGCTTCCCGATGCGCCTCGATCAAAAGCCGCAGAATCTCCTGCGAGGCCGAATCGAGGGCCGTACTCGGCTCGTCCAGAAGCCAGAGCGGTCTCTCGGCCACCAGAAGCCGGGCCAGCGCCACGCGCCGCCGTTGTCCCGCCGACAGGTAAGCAACCGGGAGATGCAGCGCATGGGCAAGGCCGATCGCCGCCAGAGCCTCGGGCGGCGCCAGCGCCGGGTCGCCGAGAAAATCACGGGCGAAGACGAGGTTTTCGCCCGCCGTCAGAGCGGCTTTGAGGGCGTCGCGGTGGCCGACATAATGAAGGCATTCCGGGAGGCTGCGCTCGCCCGCGTCGCGGAGCAGGACCCGGCCGGCCGCGGGAATCAGGCGCCCGGCGAGGATCTCGAGCAGCGACGACTTTCCGGCCCCGTTGCGGCCGCGCACCATCAGCGCGTCACCGGGTTCGAGGGTGAACGAGACGCCCTCGAAGATGCGGCGCTCGCCCCGTTCGCAGGCCAGATTTTCGACGCTCAGACGCAAACCCAGGACCCCTGCCGTTATTCCACCCCAGAATGGTTCTAAACCGTGTAGCCGGGTCGTTCGAAATGATCTATATCACCGTTGGCTGCGCCGCGCGCCAAGCGTCCAACCCGCTTCAGCGCGCTTCTCCCCTCATCCGGGCACACCCGGAGCGGCGCGCGCTTACCGCGCTTTCGGCCGAACACCCTGTTCGTAACCCAAATGCACGCGAGGATTCGCCGTGACGCTCTCAAACAGCTTTAACGCCCGCCAAACCCTTCAGGTCGGCGATAAGACCTACACGTATTTTTCGCTTCCCGAGGCCGAGAAGAACGGCCTTGCGGGCATCTCCAAGCTCCCCTTCTCCATGAAGGTGCTGCTGGAAAACCTGCTGCGCTTCGAGGACGGCCGCACCGTCACGAAGGCCGATATCGAGGCGGTTGCCGCCTGGGTCGACAATCGCGGCAAGGCCGAGAAGGAGATCGCCTACCGGCCGGCCCGCGTGCTGATGCAGGATTTCACCGGCGTTCCGGCGGTGGTCGATCTTGCGGCCATGCGCGAGGCCATGACGAGCCTCGGCGGCGATCCGCGCAAGATCAACCCGCTGGTGCCGGTCGATCTCGTCATCGATCACTCGGTCATCGTCGATGAATTCGGCACCCCGAAGGCGTTCGATCGCAACGTGGAACTGGAATACGAGCGCAATGGCGAGCGTTACCGCTTCCTGAAATGGGGCAAGTCGGCGTTCGAGAATTTTTCCGTGGTGCCCCCCGGCACCGGCATCTGCCACCAGGTCAATCTGGAATTCCTGTCGCAGACCGTCTGGACCCGCAAGGACCCGGCGACCGGCGTCGAAATCGCCTATCCGGACACGCTGGTCGGCACTGATTCGCACACCACCATGGTCAATGGCCTGGCGGTTCTCGGCTGGGGCGTCGGCGGCATCGAGGCGGAGGCCGCCATGCTCGGCCAGCCGGTCTCGATGCTGATCCCGGAGGTCATCGGCTTCAAGCTCACGGGCAAGCTGCGCGAAGGCATGACCGCGACCGACCTCGTGCTCACCGTCACGCAGATGCTGCGCAAGAAGGGCGTGGTCGGCAAGTTCGTCGAATTCTTCGGCCCCGGCCTCAACGACATGACGGTGGCCGACCGCGCCACCATCGGCAACATGGCGCCCGAATACGGCGCCACCTGCGGCTTCTTCCCGATCGACAATCGCGCCATCGATTATCTCCGGACCACCAGCCGCACCGACGAGCGCATCGCGCTGGTCGAAGCCTACGCCAAGGCGCAAGGCATGTGGCGCACCGCCGAGACCGCCGATCCGGTCTTCTCGGATATGCTCGAGCTCGATCTCGACAACGTGGTGCCGTCGCTCGCCGGTCCCAAGCGGCCGCAGGATCGCGTCACCCTCGATGTGGCGAAGGAAGAATTCGCGACCGCGATGGACAAGGAATTCCGCAAGGCCGGCGAAGCGCACAAGCGCGTCAAGGTCGAGGGCGCGAATTTCGACATCGGCCACGGCGACGTGGTGATCGCGGCGATCACCTCCTGCACCAACACCTCCAATCCGAGCGTGATGATCGGCGCAGGTCTGCTCGCCCGCAACGCGGTCGCCAAGGGCCTCAAGTCGAAGCCGTGGGTGAAGACGTCGCTCGCGCCCGGCTCGCAGATCGTCGAGGAGTATTTCCGCAAGGCGGATCTGCAGAAGGATCTCGACGCGCTCGGCTTCAACCTGGTGGGCTTCGGCTGCACCACCTGCATCGGCAATTCCGGCCCGCTGCCGGAGAACGTCTCGAAGGCCATCAACGACAACGATCTCGTGGCCGTCTCGGTGCTGTCGGGCAACCGCAACTTCGAGGGCCGCGTGAACCCGGATGTGCGGGCGAACTATCTCGCGTCGCCGCCGCTCGTGGTGGCGTACGCCCTCGCGGGCTCCATGAATATCGACATCTCGAAGGATCCGCTCGGCGTCGGTTCCGACGGCCAGCCTGTCTATCTCAAGGATATCTGGCCGTCCTCGGTGGAAATCCAGGAATTCATCGAGCGCACGATCACGAGCGAACTCTTCAAGAGCCGCTACGCGGACGTGTTCACCGGCGACGAGAACTGGAAGGCCGTGACGGTCGAAGAGGGTCTGAACTTCAAGTGGGACATGGGTTCGACCTATGTGCAGAACCCGCCTTACTTCGAGGGCATGACCAAGGAGCCGAAGCCGATCCAGGATATCGCCAATGCGCGTATTCTCGGCCTCTTCCTCGATTCGATCACCACCGACCACATCTCGCCGGCCGGCAACATCCGGGCCAATTCTCCGGCGGGCACCTATCTGCTCGAGCATCAGGTGTCGGTGGCCGATTTCAACCAATACGGCACCCGTCGCGGCAACCACGAGATCATGATGCGCGGCACATTCGCCAATATCCGCATCAAGAACCAGATGGTGCACGACAATGCCGGCCAGGTGGTCGAAGGCGGCTACACCATCCACCAGCCGTCCGGCGAGCGGATGTTCATCTATGATGCGGCCATGCGCTATCAGCAGGAGGGTGTTCCGCTGATCGTCCTTGCCGGTAAGGAATACGGCACCGGCTCGTCGCGCGACTGGGCGGCGAAGGGCACCAACCTGCTCGGCGTGCGCGCTGTCATCGCCGAAAGCTTCGAGCGCATCCACCGCTCCAATCTCGTCGGCATGGGCGTGGCGCCGTTCGTGTTCGAGGGCGACACGTCGTGGCAATCGCTCGGCCTGAAGGGCGACGAGACCATCACGATCCACGGCCTCGCCGAGGGGCTGATGCCGCGCAAGCGCATGGAGATGGAAATCACCTCCACGGATGGCCGCGTCCAGAAGGTCCCGCTGGTCTGCCGCATCGATACGCTCGACGAACTGGAATATTTCCGCCATGGCGGAATCTTGCAGTACGTCCTGCGCCAGCTCGCGGCGTAAGACGACGACGCATTGAAATGAAAAGCCCGCCTCTCGTCAGCGAGGGGCGGGCTTTTCATTCGGCTTGCGGCGTCTGCGTCAAACGATGAAGAAATCCTTCTCCGTCATGGCCTTGGCGACTTTCTTGCTGACGGTGGCGATCGCGATTTGCGCCTGTCGCCCGGTTCCGTCTGCATCATAGTAAATTTTGCCGGTTTTCTTCACGATGATGTGGTCATCCCTGTCGTGAGCCTTGTTGCCGAAGAAAAACCCGTCTTTCTTCAACTTCGCGGGCTTTGCAAAACTGCCTTTCTTGCCGAGGGCCTTGAACACCGCGTTATCGAGCCAGATGCTGTCATCGCGCACGGAGAAATCCGCGAACCGGTCGACATTGGCGTTCTTCTTTTTGGCGACCGCGGTGTCGAGCACGAAATAATCTTTTCCCGCGCCTCCTGTGACGTAGTCGCGGCCGAGCCCGCCGAATAGCCTGTCGCCGCCGAGATCGCCCGACAAGACATCGGCCCCGTTCCCGCCTCGCAAAAAGTTCGCCGCAGCATTGCCCAACAAGGTGTTGGCAAAGGCGTTCCCCGTGAGGTGCATGCTGGCCGACCCCGAAGCCGCGAGCGTTTCTACTTCGGAACCCGCCGCAAGAGCGTAGCTGATGCGGGCGCTCACAGTGTCGTAACCCCCGCCGGCGGATTCAAGGATCAGATCGCCGGCATCGTCGACCAGATAGGTGTCGTTGCCGCCTGCACCTTCCATGCGGTCGGCCCCTGCACCCCCGTCAAGGACATTAGCGGATGCATTGCCCGAGATCGTATTGGCAAGGCCATTGCCGGTCAGGTTGATGGCGCCCGATCCCAATGCGGTGAGGAATTCCACCGCCGTGCTGTCAGCCAGGACGTAACTGATGGTCGTCTGGATGGCATCGGCGCCGCCGCCGGCGCCTTCCTTCACCACATCGCCCACGTTATCGACGATGAACACATCGCTGCCGGCTCCGCCTTCGAGGATGTCCGCGCCCGAACCGCCGTCGAGGATGTTGAAAGCGGCGTTGCCAACGAGATGGTCGCTCCCGGCACCTCCCGTCAGGCTGACAGCGGCGGTGTTGTCGGCAAGCTTGATGATCTCCACGCCGGTGAGGGCGTCGGCCCGGAAGTTCAGCGACACGATGGCCGTATCGAGGCCGCCATTGGCGCCTTCGACGATGAGGTCGGCGGCGCTGTCGATGAAGTAGGTGTCGTCGCCGCTGCCGCCGGTCATGCGGTCGGCTCCCTGACCGCCATCCAGAGTGTCGTTTCCAACCGCACCTTCGAGCGTGTCGTCGCCCCCGTTCCCCTTCAGGTCGTTGTCCGCGTCATTGCCGACGAGCCTGTTCGCACTGTTGCTGCCGGTGAGATGGACAACGGCAGCACCAGCCACGGCTTGCAAGATTTCCACGTCCGATCCCGCCGCCAATGCGTAGCTGACGCTCGCCACGATGGCGTCGTTTCCCTCGCCGGTGCGTTCAATGACAAGGTCTTCGCTGTCGACGATGTAGGTGTCATCTCCTGATCCACCGGCGAGGGTGTCGGCCCCCGACGCCCCGTCCAGCGTATTGCGGCCCTGATTGCCGTGGATGACGTTCGCCTGTTCGTTGCCGGTGGCGCGGATGTCATCGGAGCCAAGGAGGGTCAGGTTCTCGACGTTGTCGAACTCGGTGAGCGCTGCATTCCTGCTCATCTCGACCGTGTCGGACCCGCCGCCGATCTCCTCCACGATCGAGTCGTCATCGTCCACGGCATAGATATCATTGCCGGCACCGCCGGTCAGCGTGTCGGATCCCCCGCCGCCGGCCAAGCTGTCGTCGCCGTCGGAGCCGAACAAACTGTCATTGCCCAGCCCCCCGTCGAGCGTATCGTTTCCTTGATCGCCGAGAAGCCAGTTGGCCGCGCCGTCGCCCACGAGCGTGTCGGCGAATGCCGAGCCCCAGACTCCCACGATATTAATGTGGCGATCACCCGCAGCGTCGCCCGTGTTGTGCGAGCCATCAGTGTCGTTGAGATCAACATGCACCCCCTGACCGCCGAGCGCCGTGGCGCCGCGGTAGGCCGCGATGCTGGCTCCTCCGCTGCCATCCAGCGTGTCGGCTCCGGCACCGCCTTCAAGGAGATTGGAGCCTGCGCCGCCGACCAGCAGGTCCGCACCTCCGTCCCCCGAAAGGTCGTCGTCACCGTCCGATCCATACAGGCTGTCGCCGCCGCCGCCCGCTGAAATCGTGTCGTTGCCTTGATCGCCGAGCATCCAGTTGACGCTGTCATCTCCGATCAGCCTGTCGGCGAACAGGGATCCCCAGACGCTGCTGACATTGACATAGCGGTCTCCCGCCGCCTCCCCGGTATTGCTCGAACCATCTGCATGGCGGAAGTCGATCGTGAGGCCGTGACCGGCGCTATCGGCAGAGGCATTGCGGTAATAGGCCACGCTGGCGCCATTGCTCCCGTCCAGTGTGTCGCTGCCTGCGCCGCCCTCAAGCAGATTGTTGCCCTCGCCACCGACGAGCAGGTCATCGCCGCCACCGCCCATGATCGTGTCGTCGCCGCCATTGCCCGAAATCGCGTTGGCGTCGCTGTTGCCTTTCAGCAGGTCGTTGCCGCTGGCGCTCCAGATGTTTTCGATCGAGATGAGCCAATCGCGGCCGATGCCGGTCTCCTGATAGTTCGACACAATGCTGAGATCGACCGTCAGGCCGGTTCCGCCCCCATACGCCACCGTGTCGGTGTTTGCACCGCCATCCATGACATTGCTCGCTCCGGTTCCGCGGTGGAACACATCGTTGCCGGAAAAGCCGAGAAAATAATCGTTACCCGAGCCCCCATAGGCCGTGTCGTTTCCCTTGCCCAGGTTGATGGCACCGATGATGTTTCCGGAGCGCCCGTCGTAAAGATCGTCGCCATCATAGAGGGCAATGCCGTCGTAGTACTGGTCACCCGCAATGGTGCCTGAATTGATCACGACGTCGTTCGAGGCGCTTCCGGCGATGCCAAGGTTGCCGGCTGCGATACGACCCGTGTTCTGGACCATCAACGATCCACCCGAGACGGCATGAATCCCGTACGCGTAAGAGGTGATCTCGCCCGAATTCACAATCGACGCATTCCCGCCGGCAATGCGAATCCCCGTCGACCACGCATCACCGAATGGGTTCTCGATCTTGCCCGCGTTTGTGACGCTGCTCACGCCGGCGTCTGGCCCGCCCAACCGAATCGCCGAGCCAAGACCCCGCACCGTACCAGTCGAGGCAATCTGGATGCTGCATCCTTCATTCAGGTCGATTGCGCTCACCTGCGAGCTTCGAACGACGCCCTTTATCGTGATGCTGTTGCTTGTACCAACACCCGAAAAGAGGGCAGCGGACATCTGGTAGGAGTCGGAGATGCTTGCTCCCGCGCTGACGAGGACAGTATCGCCGGATTGAAGCAGCGTAGAGCCGTAATAGGGGTCCGGTGAATTAAAAACGAGGTCTGGCAAGGCGGCCCCCGAGTCATCGCAATAACGTTACATTATTGCGATATCGTTCCGTTGGCAAGCGGTGAGCAGTCCGGCACGGATCGATCCGGAGGAATGCCCGCCCACCAACGAAGGGGGCGGGCCATCTCTGATGGTCGGCGTAAACGCGCTCAGGTGATGAAAAAATCGTCCTGCGAGATCGCCTTCAAGTTCTTGGAGAGAGACGCGATCTGGATCTGCGCCGCGTCGCCGTTGCCGTCCCGGTCGTAGAACAGCGCACCAGTCTTCTTGTTGTAGATGATCCGGTCGTTGGCATCGTGGGCCTCGCTGCCCTTGTGAAAGGCGCTCTTTGACAGCACGCCCTTCTTGGCAATCTTCTTGAACACGCTCTTGGCGAGATAGATCATGTCGTCCGGCACCGAGAAGTCGGTGATCTTGTCGAGATTGGCTTTCTTGTTGGCGGCGTTCGACTTGGCCAGCTTCGCGTCGAACACGAAAATATCGAGACCATCGCCGCCGGTCAGGCGGTCGTTGCCGCGGCCGCCGCAGAGACGGTCGTTGCCCGCGTTGCCATAAAGCGCGTCCTTGCCGGCGAGACCCCAGATCGCGTCGTTGCCCGATGCGCCGGAAAGGGCGTCGGCTCTCGGGGTGCCGTAGATCGTCAGGCCGCCATCGGGCGAACCGCCCGAGCCGCCGGCCTCCGCCACATCGGTCACCGAGATGGTGAAATCCCGCCTGCTCTCGGCGCCGAACACGTCGGTCGCAACGATCGTGACGGTGTGCTGCGGCTGGGTTTCGAAATCGAGCCTTCCAGTGAGCACGAGGTTGTCACCCTGGATGGCGAAAGGGCCATTTGTCGAGGCCAGACTGAAAGTGAAGAGATCTCCCTCGGCATCGTCGGCGAAAAGTTTCGACACGGGGGTGCCGACCGCAGCGTTCTCGGCCACGGTCCGGTGTGTCATCTCGATCTCTTCCGGCGCGGTGTTGCCGAGCGCGATGGTCCTGTCGTCGAACGCGAGAAGCCGGATGTTCTTCAACAGATCGGTGCCGTCCGAATTGGTACCGTTGTCAGCCACGGTCACGGTCCCGTCGGGGTTCTCCGTGATGGCATAATCGGCCGCATCGCCGTAGAAGACGGCCGTGTTATCGCCTTCCCCGACCCCGCCGTCGAGCGAGTCGTTTCCTTCGCCGCCGACGAGCGTGTCGTCGCCGTCCGAGCCGAACAGGGTATCGTTGCCCGCCTGGCCCTTGATCAGATCGTAGCCGTCATTGCCGATCATCCAGTTGGCATTGCCGTTACCCACCAACTGGTCCGCATGCGCCGAACCGATGACGCCATTGACATTGATGAAGCGGTCACCGGCGGCCTCATTGCCGGTATTGGCCGAGCCGTCCACTGATGCGAGGTCGATCTTGACGCCGCGGCCGGACGAATCAGCCTCGGCATTATGATAATCGGCAACACCCCAGCCGCCGGTGCCGTCGAGGAGATCGCCGCCGGCGCCGCCCTCAAGAATGTTGTTGCCGCTGCCGCCATAGAGTTCGTCGGCGCCTGCGCCGCCCTCGAGGGTGTCGTCATCGGCCCCGCCGCGCAGGATATCCCCGCCATTCATGCCGATGAGAACGTCGGTGCCGCCCTCGCCCAGAAGCTCGACGCCGTTGCCGTTCATCCCGGCGATCCAGTCGCTCGCATTGGTGCCCTGCACGACCTCGATCGCGATCAGCGTGTCGCCGGCCGCCGCACCACCGTTCTGGTTTGAACTCATATCGATAAAGATGCCGCCGGCAGAGCCCGGAGTGCTGAGATAGGATGCCACATCCCAATCCGCGCCGCCGTCGAGCACGTCCGCGCCCGCGCCGCCATCGAGCCAATCGTTGCCCGCGCCGCCCAGAAGCGTGTCGTTGCCGCCGCCGCCGGTGAGGAAATCGGAACCGTCCACCGCATAGAAGCGGTCGTTCCCGGCGCCGCCAGCGAGGTGGTCGCCAAACGCCGTGCCGCCATGTTGCTGGCCGGAATCGTTCGCGGTCCAGTTCGATCCGGCTTCGCGCGGATCGAAGATCCGGCCGTTCACGTTCCCGCCGCCTTCCCATTCGACGACGAAGCGACCGTCGTTGAGGACCGTGATGGAGGTGTCGGAAATGTGCCCGGCTTCGGCGGCGCTTATGCTCATCGTCTCGGTCGTCAGGCCGGAATTGTTGAAGACCTTGATTTGCAGGCCTCCGTTGTCCTTGTAGGCGACGACGAAACGGCCGCCCGGAAGCGCCGCCGCCGCGTGGTGCGTTGCGTACGGCGATGGGGTGAGGACGCCGATATCGAACGCAGAGCCGTGCGACGTTCCATCGAAGCCATAAACACGGGCTTTGACGGCTGTTTTCGTGACCCAAACCGCTACGAATTCGCCGCCGTTGCTGTCCAGCATCGCAACGCTCGGGTTGTTCATATCGCCGTCCGCCACCGCCATGATCGTAGAGTCAACGATCACCGCTCCGTCATTTTGACGGATGTCGAACTTGCGGAAAGGCTCCCATTTCTTAGATTGACTGTTAAATACGTCCTCAATAAAGAAGTTAACATAGGAATCGGAACCAGGGAGCAAAAAGCATGCTTGATTTTTTACATGAATATTTCCTTTATACTCGATTGTATCTTTGATTTTGATGCCACTACTATCGAATACAAGATGCCCGATGCCGTCATCGGAGCTAATGCCATTCCGGTTGGTGACAGTGATGGCGAAGCCGCCGGTGGAAAGCGCCGTCACTGAAGGGTTCAGAGGTTCGACGTTTCTCGCCTCTGACGATTCACCGAGCGAAACGCCATCCTTGTTGTAGCGATGCCAGACAAGGTTGTGCGTCGAACCGTTGATCTGCTCGTACACGACCACGAAACCGCCATCGGCGAGGACGGCGACATGGGGCTGCCCGACCGGCGGTCCGTCGGTCTGGTTGACCTTGAAGACGGGCCCCGCGACGCTGCCGTCCGCGTTCACGATCCGCGCGCAGACCGAGAACGTTTCGCTCACGCCACCTCGATTTTCCAGCTCGCTCCAAGTCTCCAGAAAGCGCCCGTCCGACAGGGCGGTGGTTTCTCCGAAATAGGGAGAGCCACCAGACGGGCCGTGTGTGAATTTTTCGCCCCAGGGTGCGGTGGGCATGATACGTCATCCTTTAATGTGGTGATGGGCTTCGAGCTGGAGTGCTCGCTGCGTGATGTCATAACGTTATGAAGAACAGATAAGTTTCCGCTTGAATGCGGTGGCTTGCGAGGGCGTGTGCGAATCGGCACATGAGCGCGAATGGAAGCGCGCAGGGCGACGGCCGGGCTGGCGGGAAACCGGTGAGACCAGGCGCGAAAGCTCCTTTCCTTGACTCAGCCCTCATTTCCCCCTACGTCCTGCCGCAATTCTATTGAGCGAGCCCCTATGAGCCGCCGCCCAGCCCGAGAGGCTGGAGGTCCACGCCCGACAGCGCGATGCGCCCTCGGGCGCGCTCGTGTTTGGGTTTTGGCGCTGCCATGGCAGCACCGGTGAGGGTTGTGATGTCGAACGACACATTGCGCATCGAGGACGCGGTCAACGAGACCTGCCCGTGGTCGGGAAAGCCGATCGCGGCGGATTCGCTCACGCGCTACCGCGATGCGGTCGTGGGCTTCTGCAATCCGGGCTGCCGCGACAAGTTCGAAGCGGCCACCGCCCATTTCGACAAGGCGCTCAGCCAGCGCGACGCGCCGCTCATCGTGAAGGGAATTGAATAGGCATGTTCGAGGGCCTTTCCGACAAACTCTCCACCATCCTCAATGGGCTGACCCGCCGGGGCGCGCTGACCGAGGACGACGTCAACGCGGCTTTGCGCGAGGTTCGCCGCGCCCTGCTCGAGGCGGACGTGGCGCTCGAAGTCGTGCGGTCGTTCACCGATAAGGTGAGGGCGCGCGCGGTCGGCGCCGAGGTGGTTCGGTCGGTTTCGCCCGGCCAGCAGGTGGTCAAGATCGTCCATGACCAGCTCGTGGAAATGCTGGGCGCGGACGCCGAGGTCATCGATCTCAACGCGCCGCCGCCCGTCGCCATTCTGATGGTCGGTCTCCAAGGCTCCGGCAAGACCACGACCACGGCCAAGATCGCCAAGCGCCTGACGACCCGCGACAAGCGCCGGGTGCTGATGGCCTCCCTTGATACGAGGCGGCCTGCGGCGATGGAGCAGTTGGCCGTTCTCGGCAAGCAGGTCGGCGTCGAGACCCTGCCGATCGTTGCCGGACAGAGTGCCGTGCAGATCGCGCGCCGTGCCATGGAGGCCGCGCGCCTCGGCGGCTACGACGTGGTGATGCTCGACACCGCCGGTCGCGTCACGGTGGATGAGGGCCTCATGCTCGAAGTGGCCGACGTGAAGGCCGCCACCAACCCGCACGAGGTGCTGCTCGTCGCCGACGCGCTCACCGGCCAGGATGCGGTCAACACGGCGCGCGCCTTCGACGAGCGCCTCGGCGTCACCGGCATCGTGCTGACCCGCATGGACGGCGATGCGCGCGGCGGTGCGGCGCTCTCCATGCGCGCCGTCACCGGCAAGCCGATCAAGCTCGTGGGCACCGGCGAAAAGGTCGATGCGCTGGAGGAGTTCCATCCCTCCCGCGTCGCCAATCGCATTCTCGGCATGGGCGATATCGTGTCGCTGGTCGAGAAGGCGTCGGAGAATATCGACCACGAAAAGGCGATGGCGCTGGCGCAGAAGATGCGCAAGGGCAAGTTCGACCTGGAAGACATGCGCGGCCAGCTCGCCCAGATGGAAAAGATCGGCGGCATTGGCGGCATGCTCGGCATGCTGCCCGGCATCGGCAAGATGAAGGCACAGCTCGAGAACGCCAATATCGACGAGCGGATCATCAAGCGCCAGGTCGCCATCATCGATTCGATGACGCCGAAGGAGCGCCGCAACCCCGACATCCTCAAGGCCTCGCGCAAGAAGCGAATCGCTGCCGGCTCCGGTGCCAAGGTCGAGGAGGTCAACAAGCTCCTCAAGATGCACCGGCAGATGGCCGACGTCATGAAGATGATGGGCGGGGGCAAAGGCCGCGGTATGGCCGGCGCGCTCGGCAATATGTTCGGCCTCGGCGGCGGGGCAGGCGGCATGCCGCAGCCGACGCCGGAGCAGATCGAGGCGATGCAGAAGCAGATGGGTGGCGGCGGTGGCTTGCCGCCCATGCCGCCCGGCCTCGGCGGCGGCAAAGGCCTGCCGGGTCTTCCCGGTCTCGGCCCCAAGGTTCCCGGCCTCCCAGGGCTGGGCGGCTTCCCGTTCGGGGGGAAGAAGAAGTGAGTTTCGCCGTCGTCTCGCCCACGCGCGGGCGACGGCAAAAGAGAAGTTGATCGCAGGACAAAGCTAAAAGGAGCAAACAATGTCCCTCAAGATCCGTCTGACCCGTGGTGGCGCGAAGAAGCGTCCTTATTACCGCATCGTCGTGGCCGACGCCCGTTCGCCGCGCGATGGCCGTTTCATCGACAAGGTCGGCACCTACGACCCGATGAAGCCGAAGGATGACGCCTCGCGCATCACCCTCGACAACGACAAGATCACCGCCTGGCTCGCCAAGGGCGCCCAGCCGACCGATCGCGTCCTGCGTTTCCTCGACGCCGCCGGCCTGATGAAGCGCAATCCGCGCAACAACCCCGAAAAGGCTGTCCCGGGCAAGAAGGCCCAGGAGCGCTCGGACGCCAAGGCCGCAGCGGCGGCGGCGGCTGCTGCGCCGGCTGAAGGCGACGCGGCGTAAAGCCGGTGAAGCGGGAGCGTTCCAAATCACGCTCCGCCTCTTCCCTCCCCCTTGTGGGGAGGGGCAGGGGTGGGGGTGCCGGCGCGACGTTCGATAAGGGCGCGCCGACACCCCCACCTCCAACTCCTCCCCACAAGGGGGAGGAGAGTCCGGTCGCGGCTGCTGGCAGCGACCTCGTCCTCGTCGGCGAGTTCGGCCGCGCCCACGGCCTCAAGGGCGAGGTGCGGCTGAAATCCCATACGGGCGATCCGCTGGCCATCGCCACTTATGGCCCGCTGCTCGATGCCGGAGGCCGCTCCTACATTCTCAAGAATCCGCGTCAGGCGCCCGGCGGCGCGCCCGAGATGCTGGTCGTCCGCGTCGAAGGCGTGATCTCGCGGGACGCCGCCGAAGCGCTCAACCGCATCGAACTCTACCTGCCGCGCGAAAAGCTTCCCCGGGCCGAGGACGAAGACGAGTTTCTGCTCGCCGACCTGATCGGGTTGTCGGTCCGCGATGAGGCGGGCGCGATCATCGGCACGATCGTGGACGTGCCGAATTTCGGCGGCGGCGATCTGCTTGAAATTGCGCCCGCGACCGGCGGCGCGACGGCGTTTCTGCCCTTCACAAAGGCGTTCGTGCCGGTGGTCAGGCTCGCCGAGCGACTTGTGGTCGCTGCACCTCCGGACGATCTTTTCGCACCCGCGCGACCGGAACCCGACGAGGCGCCGGCGTGACCTTCAGCGCCACGATCCTCACGCTCTATCCGGAGATGTTTCCCGGCCCGCTCGGCATTTCGCTCTCGGGTGATGCACTGGCGCGCAACATCTGGTCGCTCGAGGCGCGCCAGATCCGGGAGCACGGCCTTGGCCGGCACCGCAACGTAGATGATACGCCCGCGGGTGGCGGCCCCGGCATGGTGCTGCGCTGCGACGTGCTGGCGGCGGCGCTCGACGCCGCGGGCTCCCGCGACGATCCCCGTCCAAAGCTGCTCATGACCCCGCGGGGCAAACCGTTGACGCAAAGCCGGGTGCGCGAACTCAGCGGCGGTCCAGGCGCGATCATCGTCTGCGGCCGGTTCGAGGGCGTGGACGAGCGCGTCATCGAAGGCCGCTCTCTCGAAGAGATTTCCATCGGCGATTACGTGCTGTCCGGCGGCGAGATGGCCGCCATGGTGCTGCTTGACGCCTGCGTGCGGCTGTTGCCCGGCGTCATGGGCAAGGAAGCCTCCGGCGCGGATGAGAGCTTCGAGGGCAGCCTCCTCGAATATCCGCATTACACCCGGCCGCGCGAATGGGAGGGGCGGAGTATCCCCGAGGTCCTGCTCAACGGCAATCACGCGGCGATCGAACGCTGGCGCCGCGAGGAGGCGGAACGGATCACAAGGGAGCGGCGGCCGGATCTGTTGGGCGAGTAGCGAATGGTGAGTGGCGCCCACTCTTCCCTCCCCCTTGCGGGGGTCGAAATGTCGGGGACGCTGACCTCTCGCAGTTGGGGGCCTTTGGACATACCGCGCTCACCTGATGTTTCGCCCGGTCGCCCCACCCCCACCTCCAACTCCTCCCCGCAAGGAGGAGGAGAGACCGTCGAGGCAAGCTGCGCCGGAGAGGCTTTCCCCCATTCGCCATTCGCCACTCCCCATTCGCC
>NZ_VCMV01000044.1:0-5672 GCF_008757455.1 Microvirga brassicacearum
GGTCGATGACCTGGGCCCGAGACAATGAACCTGCTCGCTTTGGCGCCGTTCCCTAGGAGCTGCCGGCCTAGCTCATCGGTCCTAGGCCTGGATCTGTCACTTTGCGGCGCTATCGAGGCGCTGGTTCAGAAGCCATTCCCACATCTTGGCATCATTCAAGGCGGCTGCTTCGACCGCGGTATGGTCCGCATCCTCCAATACGCTCAACCGCACATTGCGCTTGAGGCCCTTGAGCCGTTCATAAAGGACGACGGAGTCGGATAATGGGATGACCGCGTCTTCCGTGCCGTGGAACACCCAGAAGGCGGCCTTTTCATTGGTCCTGTTCAAATAGTGGCGGTTGCCGCCACCCGCGATGGGAACGATGGCTGCAAACCGTTCCGGAAACTGTTCGGCCATGGCCCAGGCGCCGAAGCCGCCGCGGCTATAGCCGATCACATAGATCCGGCTGCGGTCGATGCGGTGCTGCGCGACGACATCCTCGAGCGCGGCCCCCACTTTTTCGATCGGATAGAGGAGCTCTTCGCTGGGATTCTGCGGCGAGAAAACGAGAAACGGAAACTCCTTTCCGCCTTCGATCAATTTCGGTAGCCCGCTCGTCCTGACCTTATCGATATCGCGGCCGCCTTGATCCCCTCCATGAAGCCAGACGACGAGCGGATAGGTCGTTCCGGAGGTGTCATAATCCGCGGGCTTGTAGAGCAGATAGTCGAGGTCGTTCTTGATGCTGGCGTTTGACGTCAGCGCAGTCTGGCCTGCGGTCGCCGGCATCGGGCTCCAGAGAGCAATCGACGCGAGTGCAACCACTGTCAATGACGATCGAAACATGATCTCTCCTCTCTGCTGCATATGCTGGGAACAAGGATCAAATCGGCTTGGATCTCTGAATCGCCCCCTTAACATCGACCGCATCCTGCCCTTGAGGTCAACACGCCGTCGGGCGGACTGCACACCGCCAAGCGCCCGACCTGTCCAGGACGTCGGATGAAAATGCTCCAGGTGGTGCTGCGGATCGCGCTCTCGCTGGTCGTGGAATACCCATGCCAAGCCTGGAGTTGAGGCCTCGGATTACCGAAGGCTGTGTGGGACCCGGTCCAGGAGAGGGATCGGCGTGTAATCAGCGTGGAATGTGCTTGATCGGCCTAAACGACCATCTTGCGCGCGGTTCGAAGCTGCCGGTCGCTCTCTTGCATTCATGCAGGTATCCAGCGCATGTTGTTCGTATGAAATCCGCAGACTGTACCATCTGAATTTGCTTCCGCGTTTCGACGCGAGAAGCTTCTATGCCGGCATGTTCAATCAACTTGCCGGTTCGCGTTCGCATGCATCATCGCATGCGAAACGACGTCGCACACGCGGCTAACATTCAGTGGTAACTTCCATGAGAAACCTCTTCGAAAGTCCCTTCAAGGGCATTACACTCGACCAGCAGGTCACGAATCCGAACCTCGTCGTCGGTCGCTACAGCTACTACTCGGGCTACTACCACGGTCACAGCTTCGATGACTGCGCCCGGTTCCTTCTCCCGGACGAAGGTGCCGACAGGCTCGTCATCGGCAGCTTCTGCTCGATAGGATCAGGCGCGGCCTTCATCATGGCAGGCAACCAGGGCCATCGGAACGACTGGATTAGCACCTTTCCCTTCTTCTGGATGGCGGAAGTGCCAGCCTTCGCGGATGCAGAGAACGGATACCAACCAGCAGGGGATACCATCGTCGGCAATGACGTGTGGATTGGCTCTGAGGCGGTTGTCATGCCCGGCGTGAAGATCGGCGACGGCGCAGTGATCGGCACGCGTGCCGTGGTGACCCGGGACGTGGAGCCCTATGCCATCGTTGGGGGCAATCCTGCCAAGGTGATCCGCAAACGCTTCGATGAGGCTGATGTCGCCATGCTGCTAGATATGAAGTGGTGGGATTGGACTGAGGAGCAACTCCACAAGGCGATGCCGATCCTCACGAGCCCCACCGTGAGCGCACTTCACGACCATTGGCAGAAGGTGATCAAGAGCGACCACTGGCTGTAGATAGGATGTCCGCTTCTGCCCGTTCGCGATCCGAAGCGGACGGGCAGAAAACCACCCATGTCGGTCATGCCATCAAGGGTGTTGCCCCCATAAATGCAGCGACGGCGTCGGGTCAGAGTTTGACCTTCGAAGCTCGCAGTGAACGTCTGCTATCGACAGTAAGCCGAAGCGACGAGGATCGTGCTTCGGAAATGTGTCAGGAACAGACATTGTAGGCGCGCCACGGTTACGTCCGCTTCGCGCCGATCTCTGCCGTGCAGGTCAGCTTTATGACATCCTGAAAGCAGACATTGGCTCCGGCGACGCTGGAGCATGCCACGATTTGCTGTTGATAACTTCAGGCCACCAGAAAACTATCTATCCGTGTCAACCCGCGCAGTGAGCTTTGACGCTATCCGGATCGTCACTTCCCAGGAGCGCAATTCCCGACGGTCCGACACACGCGCCACAGAACAATCGCGCCTGTCGTACGATGTTGACACGATCTCTTCGCGCCCGATGAGCGAAGCGAGCGGCAGTGTGCGACGGCGTTCGCTCAGAACCCGGTGAGCACTTCGGACGTGTGCTCCACCACGGGGGGAGCCTCGAAGCTATGCGAGACCAGTTTGCGCCACTCGGCGAACCCCTCAGAATTTCGGAAATGAACCCTGTGGTCCTCAACCGTGTCCCAGCCGACAAGGAGCCGATAGTTGCTCCGGTTCTCAATTGAGCGATGGAGCTTCAGGTTCCTGCTCCCTGGGCGTTCTGGAACACGGAGGCCGCCTTGGCCACGCCGGCCTCGAACTCGGACTCCATTCCTGCCTTGACGCCCGCGAGTAATTTGTCTCTTAGCTATCTTAGCAAGATGACCAAGCCCACCCATGTGACCTGGCTGAATGATACCGGACAGACCGCAAAAACCGCGGACGGCTCCGTCGTCAGCATATGGGAGTTTAGCTACAAGCAGGATGACGCCGCGATGTCCGCCTGGGCGAAGCACTTCCGCGAGCATTATTGTCGTGACGCTGAGCTGCCTGATCTGGTTTCCGGCACCGGTAAGACCAATGCAGAATTCCTGCTGGAAATGAAATTTCCGGACAAAGCGCCCGGCCTCGGTCCGGCGACTAGGTCAGGCGACTTCGGTGAAATCCTCGTCGCTGACTACCTCGAATACATCCTCGATTACTGGTGTCCGCGCGAGCACCGATACGAGGGGCGAAAGAACCCTAACGTTTCCGATCCAGGCACTGATATAGTTGGGTTCAAGTTCTCGGGGAAGGTAGAGCCGACGGACGAGCTGTTTACAATGGAAGCGAAAGCGGGTCTGCGGCCGAGTAAGGAAAACAGGCTCCAGACCGCCATTGATGACTCAGGAAAAGACCTTCTTCGCGACGCCGCGACCCTCAGTGCGATCAAGCAAAGGCTGCTACTGAAGGACAAGGGGGAGGCGCTGACTGTTCAGCGCTTCCAGGACCCGGTGGATCGACCGTTCACGCGCGTCAGCGGGGCCTCGGCAGTGCTCGATGTTAACGTGCTTGATAAGATGGACATCGACAAGTCTGACGCCTCGAAGCACCCAAACAAGAACAATCTGAAGCTCGTCTTGATCAAGGGGACATCGATGATGGACCTCGTTCACGCCCTCTACGACAGAGCTGCCAATGAAGCCTGATACCGGTTCGATCAACGTACTGTCGACAGTGCGTGCGCGCGCGAAAATGCACGAGTTTCGCGTACCACCGGAGAGTTACAACGCGCTACCGCGCGATCCGAAGATGCTGTTTTCACTGGCGGTCGGCATTCTTGGCGATGCCGCGGCTGCGCTTGCCAGGCATTTCGTAGAGCCTGGATTCGAGGGCCGACCCGAAACCTGGACAGAGGAGGACGGTTCCATTTCGGACATGGTGCGGTTCTCCGCCGTCTTCTTCGATGCCTATCTCGAAGCGCAGTTAGACGCGGACATCGCCGCCGAATTCTCGCTACTCTGCGCCTGCTCCTATTATCTGTCGGAGGCAGTGGGCAATGCGACGGTCGTGGCCCGTCGGTCAGAAGCGCCGCCCCTCAACCTAGGCGGTGGGCTGGCGCTGCTGGCCTTCCGAGTTCTGCGAGGAGAGTACACCGACTTTCCTGGCGAGGCCGCACACAGCGACTTGGCGCAGGCGTTGAGCCAAGCGCTACGGCGGTATTTCGCGCTTGAGGGCGACGAGGTCGAAATCGTCACGATGTGCACGGCGCTCCGGGAACAGGTATACGCGTCGGGGACACCGCGGGAATTGCTCTACGGCGACCTCGTGGTTTCTCTCTGTGCGAGGAAGCTGCGTAACGCAGCCCGCAACCTGATACCCCCTCATTCAGGTCTGCCGCTGGAGGCTTGGGCGCCAGCGCTGCTGAAGTTCAGCTTTCCTACGGAGTTATGGCCCGCGCAGCAGCGCATTTGCGAGGCTGGACTGCTGAAAGGCCGCAGCGCTTTGATCCAGATGCCCACGAGCGCGGGCAAGACGCGGGCGACGGAATTGATCATCAGGGCAGCATTTCTCTCGAAGAGAACGTCCCTGGCGGTGATCGTCGCGCCATTTCGTTCACTATGCCATGACATCCGAAGCGACGTCGTTAAGGCGTTCTCAGGCGAGGACGTGTTGATCGATGAAATATCAGATTCCTACCTGTTTGATGTAGAACTCCAAGAGCTGTTCGCACGGAACAGCGTGATTGTGGTGACGCCAGAGAAGCTTCTTTACATGCTTCGGCGGGCCCCCGAACTGGCAGAGCGCATTGGGCTGATTGTCTATGACGAAGGGCACCAGTTCGAGGGATTTGCGCGCGGTCCGACTTATGAACTGCTGCTGTCGTCGCTTCGCATGACGTTAAAGGACGATGCGCAGGTGGTTCTCATCTCGGCCGTCATCGGAAACGCGCCTCAGATCGCAGAATGGCTGATCCGGGATGCGGAGGCGATCGTTGGTGGTCAGGGTATGCTGCCGACCGCGAAGAGTATCGCGTTCGCAAGCTGGAAGACCGAACGTGGCCAGCTTCAGTATGTACAGCCCACCGACCCCGAAGAGTCCGAGTTCTACGTGCCGCGGGTCATCGCTGCGATGCCGCTTGAAAAGCTGACGCCGAAGGAAACAGCGGCCAGGTTGTTTCCTGAGCGCAACAGCAAGAACGGCACCACGCAGAGCACCGAGGTCGCGCTCTACCTGGGTCTGCACCTCGTTCCAAACGGGAGCGTCGCTGTCTTTTGCGGACAGAAAGGAAGCGTAAGCAAGACGTGCCGCCGCGTGGGAGAGATTTTTGCGCGTAAGGTACCGGTGGACGCCCCTACGGGGTTTTCGAATGCCGAAGAGCTGGACAAGATTTCCAGGCTGTTCGCGCGGCAGATGGGTGCGGATGCCGATGTGGCGGCTGGAGCAGGATATGGTGTTCTGGCGCACCATGCGAACGTGCCGCACGGTCTGCGATTGACGGTCGAGCATGCGATGAAGGAAGGGCACGCGAGGTTCGTCGTGTGCACCTCCACCTTGGCCCAGGGCGTGAACTTTCCCATCAAATATCTGATTGTCACCGCTACCCAGCAGGGTAAGGAAAAGATCAAGGTTCGCGATTTCCATAACTTGATGGGGCGGGCGGGACGCGCGGGCATGCACACGGAAAGCAGCGTGATTTTCTC
>NZ_VCMV01000044.1:5682-23038 GCF_008757455.1 Microvirga brassicacearum
GCTTCGGTAGCCCGCTGGTCCTGACCTTTTCGACATCGCGGCCGCCTTGATCCCCTCCATGAAGCCATACGACGAGCGGATAGGTCGTTCCGGAGATGTCATAATCCGCGGGCTTGTAGAGCAGATAGTTGAGGTCGTTCTTGATGCTGGCGTTTGACGTCAGCGCAGTCTGGCCCGCGGTCGCCGGCATCGGGCTCCAGAGAGCAATCGACGCGAGTGCAACTCGCCGTCCTTCAACTCGATCATCACGTCATCGGCACTATTGATTACGTACCAATTATCGCCCTCGCCACCAATCAAGGTGTCGTTCCCGTCGCCCCCGTTCAAGGTGTCATTTCCGGCTCCGGAAGTGACCATGTTGTCGGGAATGTTCCCGATAATCTGAACGTCGCCGGTGCCGATGAATACAGCCTTCTCGACATTGTCGGCCATATCGAGGTTCGCGCCGTAGGTTTGGCCGCGATACTCCACAGTTTCGATGCCTTGATCGAGCCCTTCGGTTACAATCGTGTTGTAATCCATCTCAACGTCGAGGCGATAAAGATCATCGCCATCGCCACCTATCAAGGTGTCTTCACGGAAGTACAGGTCGGAGGTGGCCCCGCCACCATCCAGGGTGTCGTTGCCGTCACCACCTACGATCAGGTTGCTGAGTTCGTTGCCGGTGCCACTAAACGAGGTTGTCCGGAAAGCAGCGGCACGCGGTGCGGAGGACATGATCCGGGCGGGCAGGCTTGACCCACATGGCAGGGCGCGTACCTGGGTGGCGCGTTGTTCGATGCGCTATCCCAGAATCGAGTCCGTTGCGTCGAACGCCAGCGGTCTCACGGTGACGAGTTTTGTTGCATCAAGCAAGAATAGGTCTGCCGGTACAGCTCTGTCCTCAGGCACCGTTGCCTGAACTTCCGAAAGCAATTCTGCATCCATGCCGTCCCCGGTCGAAGCGCCGCTGAACGGTATTTGCTGTGTCCCCGACGGCTTCCCTTTTCCAAACGCATCATCCGTCAGGACAGACCGATCCCTGAATTGCAGCCACTCTATGTTCTTCAGAATATCGGAACCATCTGTGCCTCGCTTGTCAGTCACGGTCACGCTACCGTCCGCGTTATCTCTGATGATGTAGTTGTTCAGTTGACCTGAGAACACGGCAGTGTCGATATCGAGAAGGGGTTCGCCAAACGGGTTTCCGTTGTCGCCCGTCAGGTGATCATCTCCAGCGCCGCCTTCGATCCAGTCGTCGCCTTCGTTACCCAATAGCTCGTCGTCGCCGCTGCCTCCGAAGATCTTGTCGTCTCCGAGACCTCCGAACACCTCATCATTGTCAGCGCCGCCATCGATAACGTCTTGCCCCTCAAGACCAACGAGCAAGTCGGCGCCCACTCCTCCGCCCATCCAATCATCGCCGGCGGCGCCCTTGAAGAAATCATCGCCGGCCTCGCCTGTCATCCGGTCGTTTCCACCGCCTCCGATGAGCGCATCGTTGCCAGCGCCTCCGGCGAGAATGTCATCACCATCGTCACCCCATAGCGAGTCATCGCCGTCGCCGGACTGGATGTCATCATTGTTTCCGGATCCGCCGATCACAACATGAGCCCCCCCGACATACTCGAGAGCACTATCGGGGCCTGTAATCACCACCTGGGAGGCGCCGGATGCATCGTTTGGAAACGTCGATGGATCACTGACTTCGATAGTATGGTCTGGCACCGAGAAAATATCGAACGGCAGATGGGTCGCGCCCGTATTGCGCATGACGAGCTCGGAGAATGAAGTCCCTTCTAGTTGAGTCAAAAAATTGGTGCCCTCCAACCGTGACAGGTAGTAGAGCCGGTCGCCGTCCTGGAGGTTCTCCATCTGCGTCTCGAAGACGAAATTGAAGGTGGAACCGAGCAGGCCACCCGATGACAACGGTTTCTCGGCGAGGCCGCCGATCCAGAGATCGACATTGTTGATTCCCGTCTCGACATTCGAGAACGCGCCGGTGCTATTGAGGAAATCGGTATCCGGCTTGATGCTCTCATCCTGCGGCGTCGCGGGATCGTCGCTCCTCCCGTCAACGATCACGATGGCGGCCGCGCGCTTCTCGGCGATTGTACTCGCGCCGGCGAGCAACGGATGGATGCCATAGGCCGCGATAAAGTTGATGAGCGATTCGGGATGCCGGATGTTGCCGCCAAACTCCGCCCAACTCGCGTAGGGCTTCAGATCGGCGTCGCCGGTGCCCTCGTGAAACTGCCGACGGACGCCGTTAAGTGGCGCGATGCCAGTGTCGCGCCCGCGGGCGAGATTGATGGCCGCAAGATCGAGCGGCAAACCATAGACGCTGTTGCGCAAAGCGTCAGTCACGAACTCGTCGACTTCGTTTCCGACCTGACGGGTTGCGCCACGCACGATTTCCGCCGCGGCTGGACCGGAAGCATCCCGCTGCGCATAAGCTAGCGGGTTGAGAAAGGAGTTGACGAGACTCAGCTGCTGATCGCCAACCGTGGCAGGATCCGCATCGACCGGATTGCCGCTGGCGTCGATCCGATCGACGGTCTCCCGCAGCAGGGAATGGCCGAAGCGGTAGACCGTGTGCGCGAACTCCGCCGTTATCGCTGGATCAATACTGACATCATGAGCTTCGAACTCGTCAATATTGGGTTGGATACGCCGCGCAAAATTTTCGAACACAAGATGCTGATATTGCATCTCGGTGCCAAACCGCGCCGCCTGGAACAGCCGCTCGCCATTCCATTCATGTTGCTGAACTCCGTCCGACACATTCGCATCGGGCTGAAGCCATTGGCTGACGAAATCCGGATCGGAATCCGCTTCGGCCACAACCAGATCCTTGATGTGGCCGAGCAGCCGATTATGTTCGGCGTGAAAAATGTGATGCACGGCGGTCAAACCGATATTCTCGTTACCGCGCCCATCGCCTGTGATGTAGTGCGCGTCGAGAAGTTCGTTGTCATAGTTGCCGCTCGTATCCGAGCCATCGAGATTGGCGAGGCTGACCTCGAGATCGCCGTCCGCGACCTTCCCGGTCGGGACGGCGTCATGCGCGATGTCATCGAGGAACGCGTGGCCCGTGCGGACGGCGCTCGCCGTGCTGATTGGAGCCATCGAATTACCCTCGACCAGGGTATCATCGGACGTGCCCGCAGCACCGTCTTCACCTGACATGACGAGCTGTGCGTATCCGTTCGGACCGCGGATGAAGCGCCCGTAGTTATCGGTTGCGAGCAACGGCAGGTTGGTGACGTCCGAATCGGCCAGATCGATGCCCAGCTTATCCCTTGCCTGCGCTTTGACATCCGCCCAAGTGGCGAGACCGCCGGTCGCATGCTCCAGCAACCTTCCGGTCGCGCTCGGCCTGTCGTCGGAATCAAGTACATATTCGCGCAGAAACACCTGATGGGACGGGTGTGACGTGTAGGTCTGGTTTTGGTCGATGAGAGGCGTGGTCTGGTTGCTGTGTTCGTGGATATCATCCGCAGTGCCGACAACGCCGTCGGGGCCGGGCTGGTTGGTAGCCCGCGTCAGCACCATAAAATTCTCGTGGCTGCCGGAAACATAGAGTGGATCGTCGGGCTGCAGGGGTATGAAAACCGTTCCGCTTTTTCCCTTGTTGACGAGGTCGAGACCATGATCGAAGAACTGGCCGAACAACGTAAGCCACTGGTTGAACGGCGCCGTGTTTGGATCGGGCGCGACGTTCTGGATGAGGCCGTTGTCGTCGCTATCAACCGCGGCCGCCGCTGGGTTGGTGAGCGCGTTCTGATCGGCGATCAGATTGCTGATGATTCGCGGCTGCGTGTCGTTCACCGCGCCCGAGGTCTGTGCATATGACGTCGCCATCTCGGCGTCGCGGAACACCGAGTCGGTCAACCGTGGAAACACGCGGTCCGAGGTCCCGAACTCGGATTGGCCAGTCACAACGCTGTTGCGGGAACCGTCGACTGTTCGAAGGCCGAACGGAAGAGAGGCGTCACTTGTCGTTGTTTTTGTCTCAGCCCATATAATTTGCGCGAGTATGAAATCGAGATCAGATCGAATGAGCAACATGGCACCACCCGTTCAATTTCGCCGACTGGGATCTGAAATAGGACGAGTATTTATGGCGATCAGGCGTTCAGAATGTGTCGCGCGAAGGATGAAGTCGCCACATAAGTGATGAGCCAAGTAACGGACCTCCAAATGACAGGGAATCATTTTCTTGCTCGGCAGAGGATCGTCGTCGGACTATGCTGTCACACACCAAACACCAGCCTAGGAAAGTTGACCGCGGACAACAGCCTCAGGCCGACTGAGAATGAACTTTGGTGACGGCGGTCAACTCGCCATGCCGCCTTCGCACGTCGGCTCCTTCCGACTTCGTTCGGACAACAGTTGATAGGCAACAAGGGCCACTCCAGCCCCGATGAGTTTCACGAGAAAGGCGGTACAAGGCGGGTGGTTGGCGGCTGCCCGTCCGACATAGCGCTGCCCCTTCTTAAGTGTCCGTCCGGAAAACCGCGACGGATGAACTCCTCGTGCAGACGCTCGACCGCGTTCGTCGTCCGGCACCCGATTAGGCTTGAGCGGTAAGAGCGAGTGGATCGACACCCAACCGATCTCCCGATGCTCCGGGACGACATAGGCGCGACCGTCTTTGAGCTTTCTGATACGACAGGCAAGCGTTCTGTTATCGCTTGGGGGGCGATACATGACGGTTGCGCCGACGTGGAGTTCGTCTTCTCCGGTGCCGGTGCGCGATTGAGCTTTAAGGGAACGTTCAGGTGCCGAACCGTCGTCCGTGGCGTTCTGATTGCCTGCTTTCGATCGTTCAACGGCTCCAATGATGACCCGGGCGACTTCGCGGTGGCGATTATTGACTGCTTTTCGCGCCGATTGTGCCCGCTCCGGATACCAAGTGCCGCCGATCTTGGCGAGCACCTCTGCCACAAGTTTGATTTTCGTCTTCGGTCAATTCGCGTTTCCCCGCAGCGCATCAGGTCTTTTGCGTCTCTTCTGCAACCAAACAGGCTTATTGGTTATCTTGCCGCTCAGAGGATTCAGGCTGCGGCAGTGAAAGCGTTTGCGTGGACACCCAGCCTATCTCCCGCTGCGTCGGGACGAGATAGGCGCGACCGTGTTCCATTTTCCCGATCCAACAGGTGGTCGCTCTCGTCTCGCCCGGAGGGCGATACACGACGGCCGAACCGACGTAGAGCTGGTCGTCGCCTGCGAAATTGGAGGCGTTGGCCTCATCGGGACGTTCATGGGTCGAACCGTCCAGCGAGTCAGCATCCTGATCGGCACCCCTGAACTGCTCAAGTTCGGTCAGGATGAGTTGGGCCACATCCCGATGGCGCTTGTTGATCGTTCGAAGCGCGGGACGCGTGCGTTCCGGGTACCAATTGCCGCCCACCTCGGCGAGCAACGCGGCGATGGCTTCTACTTCGTCTTCGGTCATTCCTGTAAGGACCTTGCTGTTGAGGGAAGTATAATCGCAGGATCTGGGAAGTCACGCCATGAGTGCCGATCCCGAAAGCATCGCCTTTCGCGATCTCGAGAGCCTCACGTGCACGCAGCTGGCTCTCGTGCAGCTCGCCATCATGAGGCTCATTTGTCAAACCTCATGAAACTCTCGAACCGACGATGTTCAGTGAACTCGTTCTGCGACCTTGGGAGCAATCTAAAAATCGAAGATCGGAATGTAAGGGCTTCAGCTCGACGGCCCAGCGAGCTTAAGGTACCCGCGGGACATAGTGTGTGCGCTGAACGCGTGAGCCGGGACTAAGACAATATCCGCATGAGCCGCCACGAGCATTCCAACGGGATTGTTCAGAATAGTTGCTGTTCTAAGAGTCCGAGAGCAAGGCTTTTGCCTGCCTTGCGGCGCTTTTCTAATCCGGCTTTGGCTGCTTGATTCTCTGATACTCCGCTGCTTCGAACGGCACTGCCTGAGGACTCAGATCAACAGAGATCATGCGGGCTGGATCTTCACGCGCATCTCAGGTCGACGGCACCGGGAGGATCGCCGCATGTGTCGGCGATCCTCTTCATCGGCCTGCGCCCCGAGGCTGACAACTCGGCCAGCATAGTGAGAACGATCAGATCACGAAGAAGTCCTTATAGGTGACGCTGATGCCCTTCTTGACCTGCCCAAACTTGATCTGCGAAGCGCCGCCAACGCCGTCGGCATCGTAATAAAGCGCTCCGGATTTCTTGTCATAGATGATGCGATCGTCCTTATCGTGGGCCTTGGTACCGGCCCAGAACATCTTGGAATCCATCTTGGCGGGCGTCGTCGGGCTACCCTTCTTTCCGAGTTTCTTGAAGATCGCATTGTCCAGGTAGATCGCGTCATCCTTCGATGAGAAATCCGTGATGGTGTCCACGTTCTTCCTCTTGTCGAGCTTGGTGTCGAAGACGAACGTATCCTTGCCCCTACCGCCCGTCAGGAAGTCATTGCCGAGCCCGCCCCAGAGCTTGTCGTTGCCCGTTCCGCCGACGAACTTGTCGCTGATTGCGCCGCCCTTGGCGGTTTCCTGGGCGACGTCACCGACGTTGATGGTGAACGACTTTACGAACGATGCGCCGCCCTTGTCGGTGACTTGAACCGTGATGTCGTGACTGCGGGCCTGCTCGAAATCGAGGTGGAGGCCGTTGTCGACGAGGATCTTGCTGCCGACGATCTTGAACCGACCATCCGGGTTGAGCAGATCGAACCTGAAGGTTTCGCCTGCATCCGCGTCATTGGCGGTGATATCCGCGACGAGTGTGTCGCTCGCCGCGAGCTCCGTCACGGTGACGCCGCTGAGATTGATCCCGGTTGGAGCATGGTTGATTACCGCGTCATTGGCACCGGCGATCGTCACCGTCAGCTGCTGCGCCGTGCCGTCGATGGCATGGACGGTGAAGATGTCGCTGAGAGTGCCGCCGGCGTTGAGCGCATTGACGACCGGATTGCCGTTGTCGAGCGTATAGGTCCAGTTCCCAGTGGCATCGATCGACCAGCTGCCGTAGCTGGAGCTTCCGGAACCCGCCTGGAAGGCATTGTCCGAATTGTCGATGTCGTCCGCCGTCAGCGTGCCCGAGACCGTTGCCGCCGCCGCGTCCTCGCCGACCGTGCCACCCGTCACGCCGTCGATGATGGCCGCGTCATTGGTGCCGATGATGGTCACCGTCACCGACGTCATGGTGCCATCGGCCGCCGCTGCCGAGTAGGTGTCTGTCCGCGTGTCGCCAGCGCCGAGCTCGTCGAAGGCCGAGCTCGCGGTGAAGGTCCAGGCACCGTCGGCGTCGATCGAGAAGGTGCCGTAGGTGCCGGCCGTGTCAGTCTGCGCAAGAAACGTCGACGGGCTGTCGACATCCGCATTCGTCAGCGTGCCGCTCGTGGTCAGCGCCACATCTGTCTCGCTCACGTTGACCGCGGCAGACGACAGCACCGCTGCGTCGTTGGAGCCGGCGATGGTTACCGTCATCTGCTGTGCCGTGCCGTCCACGGACAGGATGGTGAAGATGTCGATGAGAGTGTCGCCGGCGTTGAGCGCATTGACGACCGGATTGCCGTTGTCGAGCGTATAAGTCCAGTTCCCAGTGGCATCGATCGACCAGCTGCCGTAGCTGGAGCTTCCGGAGCCCGACTGGAAGGCATTGTCCGGATTGTCGATATCGTCCGCAGTCAGCGTGCCCGAGGCGATGGGTGTTGCCGCGTCCTCGTCGACAGTGCCAGCCACTACTCCGCCGATGACGGCCGCGTCATTGGCCCCGGTGATGGTCACCGTCACTTCCTGCGCCGTGCCGTCCACGGACAGGATAGTGAAAGTGTCGTTCAGGGTGTCGCTGGCGTTGAGCGCATCGACAGCCGGATTGGCGTTGTTAAGCGTGTAATTCCAGATGCCGGCCGCATTGATCGACCAGCTGCCGTAGTTGGCGTTGCCGGAACCCGCCTGGAAGGTGTTGTCCGGATTATCGACGTCATCCCCCGTCACCGTGCCCGAGACGGTGACCGTCGCATCCTCGCCGACCGTATCGGTCGTGACGCCGCCGATGACGGCCGCGTCGTTGGTGCCAGTGATCGTCACCGTCACAAGCTGTTCGGTGCCGTCGGCGGACAGGATGGTGAAGCTGTCGTTCAGGGTCTCGCCTTCGTCGAGCGCGTCGACGGCAGGATTGGCGTCATCGAGCGTATAGTTCCAGATGCCGGCAGCATTGATCGACCAGATGCCATAGCTGGCATTGCCGGACCCCGCCTGGAAGGCGTTATCCGGATTATCGACGTCATCCGCCGTCAGCGTGCCCGAGACGGTGGGTGTGGCCGCGTCCTCGTCCACAGTGCCAGCCACTACGCCGCCGATGATCGCCGCGTCGTTGGTGCCAGTGATGGTCACCGTCACCTGCTGCGTCGTGCCGTCGATGGCATGGATGGTGAAGGTGTCGCCGAGGGTGTCGCTGGCGTTGAGCGCATCAACGGCCGGATTGTCGTTGTCGAGCGTGTAGCTCCAGATGCCGGCCGCATCGATCGACCAACTGCCGAAGCTGGCGCTGCCGGAACCCGCCTGGAAGACGTTGTCCGGGTTATCGATGTCGTCTGCGGTCAGCGTGCCCGAGACGGTAGCCGCCGCGTCCTCGTCGACGGTGCCGGTCGTGACGCCGCCGATGATCGCCCCGTCATTAGTGCCGGTGATGGTCACCGTCACCTGCCGCGTCGTGCCATCGGCGGACAGGATGGTGAAGGTGTCACTGAGAGTGTCGCCGGAGTTGAGCGCATCGACAGCCGGATTGGCGTTGTCAGGCGTGTAAGTCCAATTGCCCGCGGCATCGATCGACCAGGCGCCATAGCTGGCGTTGCCGGAACCCGCCTGGAACGCGTTGTCCGGATTGTCGATGTCGTTTGCCGTCAGCGTGCCCGAGACGGTAGCCACCGCATCCTCGTCGACAGCGCCATTCGCGATGCCGCCGATGATGGCCGCATCGTTGGTGCCGATGATAGTCACTGTCACGGATGTCGTGGTGCCGTCGGCTGCTGACACTGAATACGTATCGGTCAGCGTTTCACCGTCGCCGAGCTCGTCGAAGGCCGAGCTCGCGGTGTAGCTCCAGGCACCGCTGGCGTCGATCGAGAAAGTGCCGTAGGCGCCGATAGTGTCTGACTGCGCCTGGAACGTCGACGGGCTGTCGACATCCGCATTCGTCAGCGTGCCGCCCGTGGTCAGCGCCGCATCGGTCTCGGTCAGGTCGACCGCCGCAGAAGATAGCACCGCCGCGTCGTTGCTCCCGGTGATGATTACCGTCACCTGCTGCACCGTGCCGTCGGTGGAAAGAACGGCGAAGGTGTCGTTCAGGGTGTCGCCCAAGTTGAGCGCGTCGACGGCCGGATTGTCGTTGTTAAGCGTGTAGGTCCAGCTCCCGGCAGCATTGATCGACCAGATGCCGTAGCTGGCATTGCCGGAACCCGCCTGGAAGGTGTTGTCCGGATTATCGAGGTCATCCCCCGTCACCGTGCCCGAGACGGTGACCGTCGCATCCTCGCCGACCGTACCGGTCGTGACGCCGCCGATGACGGCCGCGTCGTTGGTTCCAGTGATGGTCACCGTCACAAGCTGTTCGGTGCCGTCGGCGGACAGGATGGTGAAGCTGTCGTTCAGGGTGTCACCGTCGTTGAGCGCATCGACAGCCGGATTGTCGTTGTCGAGCGTATAGCTCCATTCGCCCGCCGCATTGATGGACCATCTGCCGTAGCTGGCATTGCCGGATCCCACTTGGAAGACGTTGTCCGGGTTGTCGAGATCATCCGCCGTCAGCGTACCTGACGCCGTCGGTGTGGCGGCATTCTCGGCGACCGTGTCGGCAACTCCACCGCCAATGATCGCCGCGTCATTGGTACCGGTGATGGTCACCGTCACCTGCTGCGTGGTGCCGTCGGCGGACAGGACCGTGAAGCTGTCGTTCAGGGCGTCGCCATCGTTGAGCGAGTCCACGGCCGGATTGCCGTTATCGAGCGCGTAGGTCCAGTCGCCGGCCGCATCGATCGACCAGCTGCCGTAGCCGGCGTTGCCGGACCCCGCCTGGAAGGCATTGTCCGGGTTGTCGATATCGTTCGCGATCAACGTACCGGAGACGGTGGTTGCCGCATTCTCGTCGGTCGTGCCAATCGCGACGCCGCCGATGATCGCCGCATCGTTGCTGCCGGAAATCGTCACCGTTACCTGCTGCGTCGTGCCATCAACGGACAGGATCGTGAAAGTGTCGCTCAGGGTGTCCCCGGAGTTGAGCGCATCGACGGCCGGATTGCCGCTGTCGAGCGTGTAGCTCCAGATCCCCGCCGCATCGACCGACCAGCTGCCGTAGCCAGCGTTGCCGGAACCCGCCTGGAAGGCATTGTCCGGGTTGTCGACGTCGACAGCCGTCAGTGTTCCGGAGACGGTGACCGCCGCATCCTCGCTGACCGTACCAGTCGTGACCCCGCCGATGATGGCCGCGTCGTTGGTGCCGGTGATCGTCACCGTCACCAACTGTCCCGTGCCGTCGGCGGACAGAATCGTGAAGCTGTCGCTCAAAGTGTCGCTATCGTTGAGCGCGTCGACGGCGGAATTGCCGTTGTCGAGTGTGTAGGTCCAGTTGCCGGCGGCATCGATCGCCCAGCCGCCGTAGCTGGCGTTGCCAAAACTTGCCTCGAAGGTATTGTCCGGGTTATCGAGGTCGTCCGCCGCCACCGTGCCCGAGACGGTGACCGCCGCATCCTCGTCTCCGGTGCCGATCGTAACACCACCGATGATGGCCGCGTCATTAACCGGAGTGACCGACACCACGGCCGTCGCCACATTGCTCGAATGGTTCTCGGTCTGGCCGTCATCAACCTGGAAGCTGATCGTTCGCGCGGAGCCGGACGGCGCATCGCTCGCGTTGAAATAAGTCACCGATTGCAACGCCGCCTGATACTGCGCAGCCGTCGCCGTTCCGCTCAGCGTCAGAATTCCGGTCGATAGATCGTAACTTCCAGTGATGCCATTCTGGTCGGTGAATCCGAGAACATCTTCGCCGGATGCGAAATTGCCGGTGATCGATACCGTTGCTCCGGTCAGGGTCGTGTTATCGGCGTCCGACACCGTCAGCGCCGGACCGATCGCACCCGGCGCCTGGTTCTCCGTGTAGGCCAGCGGTCCGCCATTCGTGTTCACAACCGGCGCATCGTTAGGCCCGGTATAACTCTGCGCATCGCCGACCGTGGTGCTGTTGCCGGCAGCGTCTGTGGTGGTGACGCTGGCCTCGACAATGCTGTCGCCGTCAGCGGCGAGATCGTTGCCAAGCACCTCGATTCCGAAGGTACCGTTCGACACTGCGCCGCTATAGAGGGTGCCATTGACCGTCAGGGTGACGATATCGCCATCCTCGACCTCGCCGCCGACCGTGCCGGTCACCGTCACCGTGCCACTCGCCTCAGCGACGCTGATGAGGTTGTCCGCCGTGATCGGGCCGAGCGTGATCGAGGCCACAGGCGCTAGCGTGTCGACCGCCACGATATCTCCCGGTCCGCCCGGATCGGTCGTAGCGCCGGCGGTCGACACCAGATTACCCTGCGAGTCCTTGATCGTCGCGCCGTTGGCGGCGAGATTGTACGACGCGATCGTAATATCCGACGTGTCCTCGCCGGACGCAGCCGTGTAGTGGAACGTCAGCGTATTCGTGCCTGAGCCGCCGACCAGGGTGGCGATAGCCCCGTTGCTCAAGGTCAATGTCGGCGTTCCGGTGACTGTGACGGCCTCGCTGAAGGTGATGACGAGATCGACCCCCTCGCCCGCCTTCAGCGTTCCGTCATGATTGCCAAAGGCAACGGCGGAGATGGTGGGAGCCGTCAGGTCGAGCTGACCAGCAGAGAGCGTTCCGTTCGAGAATTGAAAATTTTCGACACCGGTCACCGTGTCGGTGGCGTCCGGAGAGCCACTGCGGTTATCAACGATCGTGTAAGTCGAACCTGAGAGCGAGATCGTATAGTCGGCGCGCGCGCCACTGAGGACCACGGTGTCGCCCGCCCCGGTTCCGCCAGCGATGGTGTCATTGCCGGCCCCGCCGGTGATCGTGAAGGCTTCGGACTGGCCGCTGAGGTTGATGCTCACGCCGGCTACGGCGCCGGCGGCGGAGATCGCCTCGACGCCCTGGATCGACGCATTCGTCGCCCCGAGCGTGTTGAGATCGGCCGAGGTCGAGGTCAGATTGATCGTGTCGGTCCCGCCACTAAGATTAATCGTGCCGGCGCCGATGAGGATCGCGTCGAGTTGCGCGCCGGTGAGTGTCACCGTGTCGGTGCCGGACGTACCGACAAGATTGCCGACCTCGACCTTGCTGACCGTCGGCGCGGCGAGCGCCGAGATATTACCACTCGCGACGACGTTCAGCACGTCGGTGCCGCCGCCTCCGCCGAGATCGATCGTGCGGAATCCCGCCCATTGCGACGCGGTCATCGTCACCGTATCGTTGCCGGTGGTGCCCGTGAGCGTCTCGACCCCGGAGACCGTACCCGTGGAGAAATCGACCGTGGTCGCGTTCGTCAGCACGATCTGGTCGCCTGTGCCGGTGCTGGTGTTACCACCGCCCTGGATCGATTCGCCGGCGACGAAGTTGCCATTGGCGATATTGATGGTGTCGTTGCCGCCGCCCGCGACGATCGTATCGGCTCCTGCGTTACCGATGAAGGTGTCTCCGGTCGAATCCGTGAGACTGGTCACGGTGCCGCCGGAGAATCCGGCAATCGTTCCCGTCGTCGCGTCCGCAACGTTGGCGCCGGACGTTCCCGTGAACGTCGCCATGACCCCCGCGTACGCCGCCATGCCCTCCACCGTGAGTGGCGGGCGGCCGGAAGTCGCGCCTCGGTCGAGTGTCCACGTTCCGCCGCGTTCTTCTGCGCCGACAAGGCCGCTCGCGGCCGCGACGTGAACGCCTGTCTTCTCTGCAAGGGCGTTCATAAAGGCCGCGCCACGTTCCCCGGCGCCGGTCTGGCAGGCCCAGATGTGCAGAGCGCCGTCCGCCCCCAGAGCCGGCCCGAAGTCGCGAAGCTCGGCTTCGCTCTCAATGGCGTCGAGCGAGAGCGCGCCCGCCGCAAAGCTCACTTGGCCAGGCCGTCCATGCGCGATGACGTGAATTGCCTCGAGTCCCCGCCTCCCGGCGACCACTCGCGCCATCTGCCGCGATGCCGGTTCGTGAGGGGTGAGCAGATGCGCCTCGATTTCGGGCCGAACTCCCTGCAGCAGGGTACTCAGGTCGGAAATATTCGGATCGACGAAAACAATCTCGCGGACGGCCTCCCGTTCCAACGGCGCGTTTGTATTACGGTCGACAGCCGCATCTCTCGCGGCATGGATGGTGTGATCGCTGGCGCGGGCGGGATGGCCGAGATTGATGGTGCGGGTGGTCACAATAACGGTTCCTTCTCAAGCTCAACTTCGACGCGACGCCAAACAAATCTCTCCACCCGCGCCGACGGCATGGGCGTGCAGCAAGAAAACATCAAGTGATTTGCGCTTACTTCCCTAAAGTGATGCCGAGGAATATCAAGCTAGGCCCCTGCGTTTATTCCGGCGGCCCACAGATCGAAAGTGGTAGTCGCAAGCGGGAGGGGCGAAAAAGTGCCGCGAACCGCAGCCGGCCTGGGTTGGCCCGATCGATGGGCAACCGTCATCCGGGGTCAGTGTCAGGCCCCCCCGGCCGCCCTCCCGTCCGCGAATAACTCAGGTCGACATCGGACATATGGCGCTGAAGCTGCCGGCAGTGTGGGTGGCAAAACAAACCTCAATCGGATAGCCGACATTCTGGGCGTCTTACCTGCCGACCGGTTGCACCGGGACACTTGCCGTCTCGGCAAAAAATGAAACGCCACCCCGTCCCAGGCTCTTGCTGCTGTAGAGGCTCTTATCGGCGCACGCGATCAGCTCGTCGATCGTGACCCCATCCAGTGGTGCGAGGGCAACGCCGACGCTGACGCTGACATGGACGATGTTTCCCCTGATCTCGTACGCGGCAGCGATATCGCGGATCATGCGACGCGCCAGAATTTCGGCTTCGTCACGATGATTGATGCCAACTTGGACGACGAGGAACTCGTCGCCCCCGATGCGTGCGACCGTATCTTCGGTGCGTGTCAGGCGCAACAACCTGAGCGCCACCGCAGCAAGCAGATCGTCCCCGGTCCGATGTCCGAACCGATCATTGACCTGCTTGAAGAGATCGAGATCGAGATAGTGGACGCCAACGAGCGTGCCGCTCTCCTCCGACTGGCGCAGACTGGCGATGAAGCGCTCCCGCAGTAGGAGACGATTGGGCAATCCGGTGAGATTGTCATGGCGCGCAAGTCCGGCCATTTCCCGGCGTGTTTCGATTTGTCTCACGGTTGTTCGATAGATATGGCGGACACTCTCGAGGCTCGCGACCATGAAGAGCAGCAAGAGAAACGCGTGCGCCCAATGTTCCAGTGTTGACTGCATCGCCGACGCGACAACGATGGGAATGACGGCCAGGAGGAGACTCGGAATACAAATCCAGGGCCGGATCGACATGCGGGTGACAACCCCGGCGCCATAAGCAAAGATCAGCGACGTGACGAGCATGTCGGCAGGCTCATAGTCGATGGAAAGCGTCCGCGCGCCAAAGGCGCCGAGCACAACCGCGAAGGTAAAGCTCCCCAGTGCATAGCGACGCTCCCAGGCACGGGCGGCGGCGATGTCGCTCCGACGAGCGGCCAAAAGCCGCCGGACGAAGATTACGACGGCGGCACGCACAATTGTCGTGACCAACGCCAGGACTGTCAGCCCTGCCAACACCCGATCGCCCGTTGCCGAGACCACGAGCGCGCCACTCCCCACCAGTGCTGCGCCCATCACCAAAAGCGGGAGCAAGCTCGAGAAGATCATCTCCATCAGTTCTAGACAGACTTCGTCCGGGCGCGCCGCGCGGCTGTTGCGCGTGGCCAAATCCCTGAAGTGGTTGAACATGCGGGGACGAGTGAAGATGTTCACAACAATGAGATATACCTCTTATTCCCCCGCAATTGAAGCCTTAGTTCCCTACGGATACTCGATTTTGTGAGGCTGCCGACTTCCTCGCGGGGCAACTCGCCAGTGGCCGCTTTTCTCGTCCGGTTCCTGGTTCTGGATGGCATTTGTCATCTGCTCTCGGAGCATACGCTGTTGGCGCAAAGGGGCTCAAAAAGGGGTTTGTCAACCAATCGGACGATGGACTGAGCGCACCACCTTCAAGGAACGTCCGTCGTTCAAATATCAAGTCGCTTCGGGTCGAAATCACCCGCCAACGCGGGTCGCTATCCTCACCGGACGGCAAGCGGCTTTAAAAAGTCTATTCCATAGGACTTGGCTTGTGTTCGATGAGGAGCAGCGGCACCATTTAGCGATGGACGTACCGTCTCATGCCGTCGCACACGTGTCTGGAGTTTTCTTGGTATCATATCGAGTGGAAGGACGTCGTTCAGTTGATGCGAGCATCGCCCAGCGGAGGAGGCATGCTCGATGTTTATAACCATGAAGTGTGTTTTTACATTTCGACTCATGCGCTTCAATCCGCGGCATCTCGGCAAACTTGGATCAACGAAGCGCAGAAGTTGGGACTGTCAGAGGTGTTCGTCACCATTGCTATGGAGGCGGCTGAGAAAGGTGCCCGAATGATCTGTGCCAGCCTAAATGCAATGATGGACACCGAACACCGGCTCAAGCGCTGCAGCTCCCCAGAGGCGGATGCGCGCAAGCAGGAGCGCTAACCAAGCGCCTAATCTCTCGTGAATGGGATCTCATATTCCATGGCGCCGTGTGGTCTGATCGCGTGCGATGAGCTTCCCTCGATCAGCGTCGTCTTAAGCGTCGCGGTGGCGTCGTTGGGAAATTGCGAGCGATCGTAGACCGGCACGATCCCGGCGCCATTTGGCAGACTTGGAGGCAATAGCGGACAAGCGCGCCTTCACCGTCGATCACGTTCGTTCGCCCCGAATTGTTGCAGGACGATGCCGCTCGCGTCCCCGCCCTGGCCATTCAACTCTGAGATGTCGCGCCGTTCGTCAGGCCGAACTCGACTCTCGCAACATCGTCGACCCGATGGGATACGCCGCATCGGTTTTCAGCTCCGCAACGGGCGAGGACTCTAAACAATTGCCGACGAGTACGCGTCTCTTGACGGCCGCCTTCCGAGGGTGATGCCCCGGTTCATGGTGCGTGACTGGTTTGGACGCTCATGTTGAGCAGTGTCCACTGGATGAGCGATGGACACTGGCAATGAGGGTTCCCGGACGAATGTGGCCCTTTCTTTCGGAGGGCCTTTGCGGGGCCGGTATCGCCGCCCCGCGAGGCCAGAGCCGGGAACCGGTGGCAGAATGGAGATCCGGCTCGATGCCGTGACGGTCATGGTGGACGCATCTGTCGATGAGGCCGCTTTGCGCCGCGTGCTGTCAGCCGTGAGGGCAACGGGATGATGGCGATGGCGCCCGGGACGAGGGTGTATCTCGCGTGCCAGCCTGTGGACATGAGGAAGGGCTTCGACGGGCTTGCGGCGGCTGTCCAGGAGATCATCAGGGCGGATCCCTATTCCGGCCACGTGTTCTGCTTTCGTGGCAAACGGGGCGACTATCTGAAGATCCTGCATTGGGATGGGTCGGGCCTGTGCTTGTTTGCCAAGAGGCTGGAGAAGGACAAGTTCGTCTGGCCCTCGAAGGTGGGGGCGGTCCTGCGGCTCACCCCTGCGCAGATGGCGCTTTTGATCGAAGGCTGCGACTGGCGGCGCATTCGCCTTCAGCCGAAGTGGCCCGGCCACAACTTGTCTAGCAAACACCTTTGAGACAGGAGGCGGCTGGACACGACGTTGATGAGTGCAACATCGGCTGGTATCAAGGACCATGTCCTTGGCCCAGACGCCTCTTCCCTCCGATCCTGCGGCTTTACGCGCTCTGGCAGCGTCGCTTCAAAGTGAGCTGACCAATGTCGTGGGCATCGTGGCTGAGAAGGATCGCGAGATCGCAGCGCGAGATGCAGAGCTCTACGCCAAGACCTTGCACGTCGAGAAGCTGAAGGCGCAACTGGCCGCTCTGCGCCGTGCCCGGTTCGGACGCTCGTCCGAGAAGCTTGAACGCGGGATCGAACAGCTCGAGTTGCTGATCGGAACACTGGAAGCCGACGAGGCTCAGGCCAATGCACCTCGGGAGGCTATCACTGCCCGATCGGAATCCACCAAGTTCCGCCCGGGCCGCCGCCCGTTGCCGGATCATCTGCCGCGCGAAGAGGTCGTGCACGAAGCGCCGTGCGCCTGCCCGCAATGCGGCGGTATGCGCTTTGGCCGGATCGGCCAGGATGAGCGCGAGATCCTCGAATACGTGCCGTCCCACTTCAAGGTC
>NZ_VCMV01000045.1 GCF_008757455.1 Microvirga brassicacearum
GGCATGCATGTGGATGCAGTAGGCACAGCCGTTGATCTGCGAGGCCCGCAGTTTCACTAGCTCCAGTAGGCCGAGCTCCAGGCCGCTGGCCTTGAGGGTCGCCTCAAGCGCCATCATGGCTTTGATGCCTTCCGGGGCAACCTTGAAAGGATTTTCCAGTCGCGGTGTCATCGTCAACTCCATTATCAGAAAGGTGCACGCCCGAGAGACGAGATGGCAACGCTGAATGTGACATCGGACGAGTTTGGTTCGACCGCGGACCGGGCCAAGTGGAGTCAGGCTCCTCACGAAGGACCTTGCAAAAAACTGGACCGTACCTCTGAGCGGCACGAATTGGGTCGAATTAGGAATTTCCCTGCCCGCAGTGAACTTCCGCTTCGCGCTCGCAAGCTGACAAAGGCACAAGGTCTCAGATGTGCCAGAAGCTGCCCTTCGCCCGAAGTCAGCTCGTGCCGTTTCATCACGCCCCTCGGCCATTTTGCGGTAGGTTGAAGAACTTGGAGTTCCGATCACCACGAGCCCGGGAGGGATCATGGACGTTGGCACGTGGTTGCGCGATCTAGGGTTAGGAGAGTACGAACAGGCGTTCCGCGAACACGACATCGACGGCGACGTCTTGGCTGACCTCACCGCCGATGACCTGGACGGGCTCGGCGTCGTCTCGATGGGCCACCGCCGCAAGTTGCTCGCCGCCATCGCCGCCCTGCGCGCAGGCTCGCCTCCAGCCACGTCCGCGCCCACCCAGGTATGGACGGCGATCTCCGGGACAGCCCTGCCGTCTCCGGAGGCTGAGCGGCGCCAGCTTACAGTGATGTTCGTCGACCTCGTCGGCTCGACGGCGCTCGCCGCACGCCTGGACCCCGAGGACATGCGCGAGGTCCTCGGGACCTATCACCGTGGGATCGCGGAGACGGTCGGCCGTTTCGATGGCTTCGTCGCGAAGTACATGGGCGACGGGGTCTTAGTCTATTTCGGCTGGCCCCAAGCTGACGAGGCCGATGCCGAGCGCGCCGTGCGCGCTGCCTTAGCGGCAATTGAGACGGTCGGCGAGATCGCGCCCGCCGGGGAACGGCTGGCCGCACGCATCGGTATCGCCAGTGGCCTCGCCGTCGTGGGCGACCTGCTGGGAGCCGGTGCGGCACAGGAGCAGAGTGTGATCGGTGAGACCCCGAACCTTGCCGCACGGCTACAATCACTCGCCGATCCTGGCTGCGCTGTGATCGACGCAGAAACACGGCGGCGCATCGGAGGCTTGTTTGAATATTGCGAGATTGGTGCTGTTCACCTCAAAGGATTGCCCAGCCCTGTCTGCGCTTGGCGGGTGCTGGGTGAAGCCGTGGTGCAGAGCCGTTTCGAGGCCATGCATGCGGCCGCGCTTGTGCCGCTGTTCGGGCGCGATGACGAGCTCGATCTACTGCTGCGCCGCCGGCGGCAGGCGAAGGATGGCGAGGGGCAGGTGGTGCTCATCTCGGGAGAGCCCGGCATCGGAAAGTCCCGCCTGATCGCTGCGCTCGAGGAGCGCGTGACCCAAGAGGCTCATCTCAAACTTAAGTACTTCTGTTCGCCGCATCACCGGGAGAGCGCCCTCCAGCCAATCATCGCACGTTGGCGGAGCGAGGTAGGTTTCGTAGACGGCGAGCCTGCGGACGCACGGCTCGGCAAGTTGGAGGTCCTGCTGCTCACACTTGGCGCCACCGCAGACGAGGTGGCGCTCATCGGGGTGACACCGTGAATGTCGCAGCCCGCCTCGCTGGCTATGGCACGAGCGCTGGCATTCACATGAGCACGGCCGCCTGGATGCAGGTTGGCACCCGCGTTCAAGCCGTTGCGCTTGGGCCGATACCGATCAGGGGCAAGGGCAAATCAGAGATTTATCGCGTTGTTCTTCCCGACTAAGCGGTTCGTTTGAGCTGCATAGCAGCGGGAACCTGAACAACGATTCACGACAGGGCTCGCCTTCGGAGCAGTCGAACTGTAGTGCCGGTGGAACGACTCCTAGACTAGACCAGGCGTCGCTCCGTGATCCGAAAGCGACTTTCTAACAACGAATGGAATTTGCCCGTCGTTCGGAAAAACACTGAGCCGCCAGGGACGGCCAAACATTCCAATCAGGGCGCCTGAACACGGGCATGTCCGGGGAGCGTGAAAATCCACTGCGGATGCTCCACATCCCGCAAGTAGTGGCGCCCCAGATTGACCAAGGGCTG
>NZ_VCMV01000046.1 GCF_008757455.1 Microvirga brassicacearum
GTCAGAGTTTGACCTTCGAAGCTCGCAGTGAACGTCTGCTTATCGACAGTAAGCGGAAGCCGACGAGGATCTACTTCGGAAATGTGCCAGGAACAGACATTGTAGGCCCGCCACGGTTACGTCCGCTTCGCGCCGCGAAGCGGACGTTCGATGTACTTCCGGAATGTGCCAATAGCCGTCCTTTAAGGATGGCTCAGAACGCGCCAGAAATCCGTCAGTCGTACGGGCTTCTCCAGAGCTAGAGGAGTTCGCCACGAGAGGCTGCACGTCTCCTAGCGCGTGGCTAACGGAGCGCCTGTTCAGCGTCTCGTTCTCTGGGCCTTGATCAGCGACCAGCCAGCGACCAATCAAGCACCGGCTCTCCCGGCGGCTTGGCAGCTTCGCCGCCCAGCGAATTATAGCATCGAGCCGGTATCGCGGTTCGCGACCCCACAGTCCTCGGGGAGATACTCCGCCAGAGATGGCAGCCCGGCAGCTTGCCGCTCGTCTTCGGTGAGCCCATAGTAATTCCACATCGGATTGGTGTGGGTGAAGTCGATCTCCGGCAGCCTGGCGAGGAATTGCTCGTAGAGGGCGGCGCCGTTCCCGGGCCGGCGATTGTTGAAGTTGAGATCCTAGGTGATCTTCGCCAGCGAGATCAGGCCGCCGAGGGAGGGTTTTACTGAGCTCCTGCCGTATGCAGATAGCCCAAAGTGTCCTTTTCGCTCTCGCCCGAAGCCGCCCCCATCTGGTGGATTTCGTTGTATGGCGGACTAGTGACGTATCTCCGAGCGGCACCACTAGGCCCGCACAAGAGGCCAAAGGTGTCTTGCTCCGAATTTCCACCCATTCTTCCTACCTGTAGCACCTGCGTAGAGCCGCATTGGGCAAGAGCCGGTTCGAAAGTGGTGATCCCGCGCTGCACCCGGTGGTCTTGGATCACCCAACGTCTGGAACCTTCGTCATAGGCGAAAGCCATGCTGAACTGCGAAGGTTGGCTCGAACGTTCGCCTGCTCGTTTACTGGCATTCATTTCAAGGTCACCGGTACAAGCGGCGGTCGCATCATCATATGAGTAGCACTTGATCTCACCGAGCTTCACGGACTGCAGCGCGTTGCGCCCCCTCTCAAAGTAGTAATGCTCGCTGATTGCCTCCGGTCCGATCAGATCGGCGGTGTCCACACCATGCAGCCGGGCATAACGATCGTAGAACTGCGATATCTTGTTGTAATCACCATCCGTATAGGCTTGTGCCCAGGCCGTGATTATGTCTCGGACCTCCTCGTCCGGGGTTGCTAATGCTGGAGAGACTACGGTGCATAGCATCGATGCAACAAGCATTTTCGAGACGGTTCTCATGGAAATCTCCTATATAGATCACGACCCGAAGAGGGTTGTTGCGCCATGCGCGCACGGTTACTCGAGCTTTGGAGACAGCATCGCCTCGGCCCGACCCAGGCTCTGTTGCTGCCCTCCTCGAACGACATTGGACGCGGGACGTCGATCCCAGCGTCAGCCGAGCGTTACTGCTGCGTTAAAACTTGTCTCAATATGGCTACGGTATAGAATGGCTCGGCTGTGACGTCGGTGGAGCGCCGCGCTTAGAGGGACTTTGCCAGGTGTCACGTCCGCCGTTCATGCTATCGCTGTTGGATGGCTTCCAGCTAACCGGGCCAGGCGGACCAATTCACCTGCCAAACAAGAAGCTGTCGGCTCTGTTGGCGTATATGGCCTGCACCGCGCCGGGGCCACAGTCGCGAGAGAAGCTGGCAACTCTGCTGTGGGGGTCCCATTTTAATACCCAGGCGCAACAGAATCTGCGTCAGGCTCTTTATCGACTGCGACAGGTGTTCGGCCCAAACGTTCTTATCGGCAACGACGATGCAGTCTGGCTCGCACCCAGCGCGATCGACTGCGATGTCGCAGTTTTCAGAGCGCTGATCCGCGAAGGCAGCTTATCCGCGCTCGGAAGAGCGGTTGACCTCTACAAGAACGATTTTCTGGCCGATATGACTCTTCGGGAGGAAGCCTGGACAGAATGGCTAACGGACGAGCGACGGCGGCTTGAGGGCCTCGCACTAAATGCATTAGTGAGACTGGGGCAGCTTGAACTCGCACTCGGGCACGCGAATGAAGCGCTGGATAGAGCCACGCGCGCCGTGGCTATCGACGGCTTCCGCGAAGACGCCCACCGGCTCGTCATACATGCATTGGCGGCCGCCGGACGCAAAGCCGAAGCGATCAAGCATTATCAAGGGATTGTTGCGCTGTTCGGGCGCGAGCTGGGTATAGAGCCTGATGCCGCCACGAAATTGATCGTCGCTGAACTCGGTAGGGCGCAGCTGACGAGCAGCCGACCGGCTGGCAACAGGATCGTCGATCAGGCTCCGGTGCAGTCTGGTTCGCACGAAGGTCCCGTCCGGCCATTTGAGAAGATGAGCACGACGCTCAGGCAGAAGGAGGACCGTGATTGCGATGGCAGCGATGCGGCACCGTCTGCGGTTGCGGGTCGCTCTCCCCGTCCCGAGCAGCGGCAGTTGACGATCATGCAGTGCAGTCTCGTCAGCTCACTGATGGACTCAGGGCAGCTCGCCGCCGAAGATGCTCAAGACTTAGTTGCCGAATTTCACGAACGGGTCGACGAAGTAGGGGCCCGATTTAACGGATTGGTCGCCCAGCACATCCGGGACGGCGTGTGCATCTATTTCGGCTACCCTGAAGCTCGGGAGCATGATGCCGAACAAGCCGTGCGCGCCGGCTTTGCAGTTCTCCAACTGGTAGACACTCTGAAAGCAGCTCGCGGCGTAAACTTCCAAGCGCGCGTCGGCATCGCCACCGGACTTGTTGTCGTTGGCGAACAGCCGGGGCACGGCGATATACGGCAGCATGTTGTGATCGGCGAGACGCACCACCTCGCGAGTCAGCTGCTAGTAACGGCTTCACCGGGCGAGATCGTCGTCGATGCCAACACGCGCCAGCTCGGGGGACGATTATTCGAGTACCGCGTGCTTCCCTCGATCGACCCGGAGGAAAAAAATGCACCGGTTCAGGCGTGGCAAGTTCGCGGAGAGACAATCGGTGTCAGCCGGTTCGAGGCCCGCCGAGGGGGCGAGCTGTCGCCTCTTGCCGGGCGTCAAGCGAACATGGACCTGCTGCTGCGCCATTGGGAACAGGCCAAGGCCGGCGAGGGCTGGGTCGTACTTTTGTCCGGCGAGCCAGGTATTGGAAAGTCACGGCTGGCAGAGAGCCTCCAGGCCGGTATCAAGGAAGAGCCGCACTCCTGCCTGCGGTTTTCTTGCTCCCCCCACCACACGCATAGCGCCCTTTATCCGATTATTGAACAACTCGAGCGGGTCGCAAGCTTTCGACTGGACAGCAGCGCCGGTGCGAAACTCTCTCGATTAGAGCAGCTACTCGCGCCGACCGCATCGAATCTGTCACGCGATGCGGCTGTTGTCGCCGATCTCTTGGCGGTGCCGCTCGAGGAGCACGACGCTCCGCCCGCTTTGAGCCCGCAGCAGAAGCTCGAGCTGACGCTGACAGTGCTTCTCGAACAGATCGAAGGCGTCGCAGCAAGAGCTCCCCTCCTGATTGTGTTCGAGGATGTCCATTGGATCGATCCGACCTCGCTCGAGTTGCTAGACCGCATCATCCTTCGCATCGCGGACTTTCCGGTGCTGCTGGTGATTACCTTCCGCCCGGAGTTTCAACCGACGTGGCTCGGTCTGCGAAATGTCACCATGCTCCCTCTGAGCCGCCTCGGCCGCCGTGACGCCACCGCCATCATCGGAAGCATGGCTCAGGGCAAAGCTCTTCCTAGCACAACCGTCGAGCAGATCCTTTTGCATTCAGACGGCGTGCCGCTTTACATCGAGGAACTGACGAGGTCGGTCCTCGAGAGCGGTTTGCAGAGCGAGACGACGGACTGGGTGAATTCCATCGCAGTGCCAACGACGCTGCGGGCCTCGCTCATGCCTCGCTTGGACAGGCTTGGCTCGGCCAAAAACGTGGCACTGACGGCCGCCACGATCGGACGGGAGTTCTCGTACGAGCTGGTCGCGGCCGTGTCAGGCCTGACACCGATGGATCTCGACGCGGCGCTTGAGCGACTGACAAACGCCGGCCTCGTCTATCGCCGCGGGGTGCCTCCCACTGCTATCTATTCCTTCAAGCATACGATGGTCCAGGACGCCGCCTACGCCACGATGCTGAGAAGACCTCGGCGGCAGCTCCATACAATTATCGCCAAAACGCTGATCGCTCAGTTCCCATCAGTGGCGGACCGCCTGCCAGAGGTCGTCGCCCACCATTTCGCTGAGGCGGGACTTGCCAGCGAGGCAATCGTCCATTGGGTCAAGGCCGGTCAGGTTGCTTATGAGAGAGGGGCCAACCGCGAAGCCATCGAGTTTTTCGAACGGGGATTGACACTCCTAGCCTCGCTGCCGGAGAGCCGATCAACTCTGGTGCAAGCCTTGGACATTCACCTTGAATTGCCACAGGCCCTGATCCAGCTGGGTGAGATCCCGCATGCGCTTCTCCGCCTGCGCGAGGCCGATCGCCTCGCTGAACGGCTGAAGGATGATCACAGGCAAGGGCAGGTCCACAGCTTTAAGGCGATCACCCACGCGCTGATCGGCGAATTGGACGACGCCCTTCTGGCAGGCAGACGCGCATTGAAGACCGTGGAGCGCCTCGATGATCATGCACGGTGCATTCACGCAAGGACCATACTTCAACAAGTTCATTTCTACCGGGGCGAACACAAACGCGTGGTGGCCCTCGCCACCACGAACCTGGCCGCGCTCCTCACAGATTCGGCATCTCTGGAACACAGACTCGCAACCCATCCTTCGATTTACGACCGAGGTCGCCTCATCATCAGCCTGGGGGAGCTTGGCTGGTTTACTCAGGCGGCCAAACCTCTAGCCGAGTTAATGCGGCTTGCCACGGAGACGCAGCATGCATACAGCGTGGGCTGGGCTCAATTGGCAGTAGGCTGCCTTCACCTTCTACGAGGCGAATGGGCACAAGCTCGTCCCCGGCTCGATCATGCGAATGCGGTGCTGACGGCGGCTAACGTCATTCCACTCCGTCCATTGGCGACCGGTCTCTCCGCCTGGTGCCTTGCGCAGCTCGGCGAGGTCGACGAGGCGCTGAGCCAGTTGAGGGAAGGCGAGGAGCTTCTCAAGCGTCACGCGGAAAACAAACAAACCGGCACTCTCGGATGGTTCTATACGTGGCTCGGCCGAACTGCGTTGATTCTGGGACGTCTCGACGATGCGCAGCAGCTAGGAGATCGCGCGCTCGCGTTCTCGCAGCGCCAACCCGGGTTCGCGGCTCATGCGTTGCAGCTGCTCGGAGACATCGCTACCCACCCAGATCGGCGGCATGCCGAACGCGGCGAGGCTTACTACCGCAGTGCGTTAGTGCGCGCGATCTCACTGGGCATGAGCCCGGTCGTAGCTCATTGCAATTTTGGGCTTGGCAAGCTCTACCAGCGCAATGGTCCGAGCAAGGGAGTTAACGCGCCCCTCAACACGGCTTTGTTGACTTTCCGTAAGATGGACGCGCCATTCTGGGTTGCGAAAGTCGAAGCGGAAATACGGTAGGTATAGTAGTCAGCAATCCTTTCGCTCCTATGGCAGTCTATGACCTGGTGCAAAAAGGTCGAGGCGAATTCGGACCTTTCGCTTGCGGGCCTGTTCGAAAAGCTCTTTGCACAAGCATCTTCATACGGGGCTGGGATCTTTCTGTCCCTGACCATAACTTGCGAAAACCTTAAGCTGACGGCTCTGGTCAGCAAGAGACCTAACCGAAATCAAATGGCATGAACGTCCTGTTGGCCGCGATTGTCTGCTCAGGGTCAAAGTTCGACGTCGAGAGTTTACAAGGAACGTCCGCTTGCCGCCTATACGCTGACCAAAGCGGTACTTCGGACACGTGCCAGGAGCGGTTATTCGGCGCGCTTCTCTAATCTCTGGTTCGCGCCGCGAAGCGGACGTTCGACGTACTTCCGGAGTGTGCCATTTTGAGACCTTCCGAGCCTGGAGTCGGTTGCGTGCTATATCCATCAATGGCTTACGGCGACAATTTCGGGTAAGACCGTTTTTTCGGGTAACGGGCCTTATGGAGTGCAGCGCCAACGGCATTCCGCGTCATCCAAGCATCTAGTGGATTGAATCTAACGCTTGGTGCCCTCGCCGGAGAGCTCAAACCAAGCCCATACTCAGGATGGATGGAATTTTCGCGAAAGGCTGTTTAAGGAACGATCTGCTGGCGCTGCTCTCGGATCAGGAGCTTCCATAACCCGTGCATCCGGTAAGCTCGCCAGACGGGAACCTTCTCCTGCCCCGTAGCATCGAATGTTGGATCGAACCCGCTCGGGCGGCCATTCGCTGCGAGCGTAGATCGACTCAGCCCCAGGAGGAATTCATGGCACAGCTTTTTTCGACGTCTCTTACAAGGCGACGGGCGGTCATAGGGCTTGCGCTGACTGCCGTCCCGGTGGCTTTGGCGGGGTCAGATCACGCGTACGCCCAAGCCAAGCAACCCGCGCCTGAGAACAAGCCTGAGACAAGTCTTTACGAGCGGCTCGGCGGCGTCTTCGCGATTGCGGCGGTGGTGGATCACTTCAGCGATGCCGTCGTGAGGAACCCCATCGTCGGCCAGAAGTCCAAGAACCCGCGGCTGCGGGAATGGCACACGAAGAACCTGGAAAGACTGCCCGGCCTCAAGTTCATGCGGACGCTATGGGTCTGCAACGCTGCAGGTGGGCCCTTCCAGTTCACGGCCACCAAACCCGGCGCGACGCCACTCGGCCTGGAGGAGGCCCACCGGGACCTCCGGATCTCTCCCGCAGAATTCGATGCGGTTGCCGCGGAACTTGGACGGACCCTGGATTTCTTCAAGGTTCCGAAGCGCGAGAAGGCCGAAGTCTTGGCCGCCTTCGCAGCCCATAAGGACGAGGTCACGGCTGGCTACGTCAAGCGCGGCTGAACTTCAGCCGCTATCACAGGGAAAATGGATATAGCGGATCGAACGTCACTCCAAAGACTATTCAGACCTGAACACGTCCCAACGTGACCACGAAGTACTTGCGGAAGCAGAAACGAGCCCGCCCCATGGCTCGTCCCTTTGGGCCAGGACGCCGGCGGCACATTGAGCTGAAGTGTCGATGTCCGGTCGAGATACGCTTGGGAACCTGTCCTGCTGGTGCGCCGAGCACGCGCGTTCGTTCTCGAAGCAGGCCCGGTGGGCGGATGCCAGACTATGTGCGAACCGCGGCCATTTGAACGGGGCATCCGGGGACAAAGGGCCCCTGCGGCAGCCTCCCGTAAGCCGGGTAGACCCAAGCCGAGGATCGGCGCAAACTGCTTCCTCGTGAGAGGGCGGACACGTCGATGCCTGATCCGCGTCCCAAATCCGAGCGCAGGCTCGCCGCCATTCTGGCTGCCGATGTGGTCGGCTCATGCCGGCTTATGGAAGCGGACGAGGAAGCCGCGGCCTCGGCCATTCGGGCGATCCTGTCGGAGATCATCGAGCCAGCCGCCACGAGACATCGTGGCCGCGTCGTCAAGACCATGGGGGATGGAGCGCTCCTGGAGTTCGCCAGTCCGGTCGAGGCCGTGCTGTGCGCGGTAGAGGCCCAGAGCGCAATCGCTGATCTCGCTCGGCACCAACCCGGGGGCAGGACAATCCAGCTCCGCATGGGCATCAACCTGGGCGATGTTCTTGTCGGTGAGGACGAGGACATTCTGGGAGATAGTGTGAACATTGCCGTTCGCTTGGAGGGCATGGCCGATCCCGGCGGCATCTGCATCTCCGGCAAGGTGTTCGACGAGCTTGAGGGCAAGCTATCCCTCCCGTTCGAGGATCTGGGGGAGCAGCGCCTCAAGAACATCGCACGGCCCATCCACGTCTATGCCTTGAAAGCGGCGGACATCTCGCCCCGCGAGCCGACGGCCGCCCGGCCGACCCAAAACCAGACCGATAAACCTTCCATTGCCGTTCTCCCGTTCGCCAACCTGAGCGGCGATCCCAGCCAGGAGTACTTCGCTGATGGCATCACGGACGACATCATCACGGCCCTGACGAAAACCCGCTGGCTGTTCGTCACATCCCGCAGTTCCTCCTTCGCGTTCAAGGCCAAAGCCGTCGAGACAGAGCAGGTCGCAGGTCGCCCGTCGCTTGGGCGTTCGCTACATCCTCAGTGGCAGCGTGCGCCGGAGCGGCTCCCACGTCCGCGTCTCGGCCCACTTCACGTTCAGCGAGGCCCTTCTGAGGCGCCTCGCCGCTGTTCCGAACATCAAGGCGGTGAAGATGCCGCTGCCGAAGAACATGTGCTTCAAGGCGGAACTGGACCGTCTGAGGCAGGATACCCTTGGCGACTTTGCCATCGGCTACAGCGGTGATTGGGGAGCCGCGGATGGATTGCTCGCCGGAGGAGACGCCTGGTACAGCGTCGTAGGGGGGCTTCTCCCCGAGCCAGCTCTGAAGCTGGTTCGGGCCGCCCAAGCCGGAGACGCGACCGAGGTGCGCCGCATCGATGGCTACTTCCAGCCGCTGTGGGAACTGTTCAAGGAGTTTGGCAGCATCCGCGTGATGTATGCCGCCGCCAACATTCTCTCGCTGTGCGAAGCGGCTCCGCCGCGGCCAATCCTGCCCCTCACAGATGCCGATCATCGGCGCGTGGCAGCAGCGTTGGGTGCGTTGTCAGAGCTGGTGCGGCCCTAATCGGTTCAGCGTGCTCCGTGAACGCCGTGAACTCGCCACGGAAGGTCTGCACCGGGTCAACGGTGGATCGTTCAAGCTTACATTTAACGTCTGCTTGTTGGCAGCAAGCCGACCATTGCGCTACTTCCGAGATGTGCCGATAGCGATCGAACCGAGATATTAAAGTGGCTGATCTGGTCCGCGCGAGCAGTGACGGCAAGCAAAACCTTAAAACCCAGGCGTTAGAGCGACATCGCGAGGCTCATCTAAAATGGCGTCAGCGGTTCGCCGTCAGAGTGACGGAAGAGTCGTACGCATTGCCCAGGCGAATGGTTTTCAGTGGGGATGTTTAGGAGTCACGAGCTCGCGCCGACTGCAATCATGGCTTGTCATGGCTGCCTCAGTCGGCAGCCCGGCGGCCTTCCACTCGGGATATCCGCCCTCGAAGCGATGAATCACGCAGCGTGCGCGCTGGGCAGCGACTTCCTCGAACGACAGGACGCAGTACGGTCGCCGTTACGACCTCTTCGGCCTCCATCCTTCGGGACTGCTGGCCTTCATGCCTACCTGCGGGCGGGAGCTGCCTCTAAATAGGACTAGCGGTGTCAGGCCGCTGCCGTAAAACTCGTCCGCCGCAACCAGATATAGATGAGCATGGAATGGACCAGAACTACAGAGGTCTCCTTCTGAGAGGGCGAACGGCCGCCGGGAAATCCCAGGTCGCGATCATTGCTGGTCAAAAGCGGCTTCATATTGCGGAAGGGGCAACATTCGCTGGCGCCGTCGCAGCAGCCAGGGCTCATGTCGATGCCATGTTCGCGGAAAGCGCCGTCAGGCGCCGCGCGAAAAACATCGGCACCGTTGATGAGTATGTCCGCTTCTTCGCGGCCAACCCTCCGCGGGAGCACCATGCCAAATTGCTCAAAGCACATTCCAAGCGACCAATGACGATGACACAACTAGCGGCAGTCGCAGGGTGGGACGGATACAAGGAGGTTAACGCGAATTACGGGAGCCTTGAGGCAGAGATTGGAAGGACCTTAGGTCTCGCATTTGATAGACGAGTTGATGACACTGAGTTCTTTATGAGCTCGATCGTGGAGCAGCTCGACGCCAACGATCCTAGGACGGATCATGCTCTGTTTGAGATGCATCCCGAGGTCGCCGAGGCCCTCCGAATAATCGGATTGGTCTAGTATCGTCCAACTCCATTCCCGGCGCACTCCTGCTCGACTGCATCACCCCGTTTCTCCATCAAGGGTCACGTCACGTTCCAACGAGGGAAATCGAGCGTGGATTTTCGTGCCGAGCAAGATGTTCACGTTCGTCGCCGAGCTTCCTGCCTAGGAACGAATTGAGCCCTCGTCCCAGACGACGGCGGCCGAGTTGAACTTGGGGCAAGAAATCTCGGAAATGCGCGCTGCGTTAAGGAAACTCCGCGGCCACTCGACCGTCGATCGCACCCACGCTCGCCCGAGTTCGTCTGGCGACGGGCCCTGAAGTACGGAAACTGGTTGACTTTCGGTTTTGGAGTGAACCGGAAGTGAACCGTTTATAAACCCGTGACCTAAATGCTATTTAGACGGATGTTTGGATCTGGATTAGAGATCGATTTACTTCTCAACCGTTGGCCTGGTGGAAGTTAACCTGCTTCAGCGCTGCTTGGCGTTCTCCAGCCAGACGACTGGATAGCTCCAGAAGCACTCTACGGTGCCCTTGACCCGCAGGCATTCGCTGGTGCCTTCCATCTTGTCGGCCGAGATCTCCGTCCCCTTGAGAAACATGATGCAATCGCCGCTCTTGAGCTTGTCATCCGAGAACTTGCCGAAGGCAGCGTTGTCCTTGGCGACGATCAGCGCCCGGGCCTTCTCCCAGTCCCAGGAAGAGCGGCAGCCCATGAGACCGGTGGATTTGAGCGTGACAGTCGTTTCCTGTCCCATGGACGGAGAGAGAGACAGAGTGGCGATTGCCAGGCCGAGAATGAGGCGCTTCACGATGGTGATTGGAACTATCGCGTATCTCAGATACGGGACAGTCACGATTGATCCTCCTGACCGAATGTGCTGTGACCCACGGATTTCCCTGCCATCCTGATGAAGGCGAAATTTTCTAGCACTTGCGGATTGTCAGGCCGTTCAGCGAAGTGAACGCCAGCACAGAGCTTGGGCTATTGCAGCACCCCGCACTCTTACGGATCCCCGCCCCAAAGGAACTACCCGCCAGCCGACTTTGTTGAAGGCGACCAACTGATGTCACCGGGAGCACGAAGTCTCATGACCTCCGAATTCAACTCTCCCGAAAGCGAGCGATCATCCTCGACCACGAGCACTATTGGCGCAGCCGTTCTCGGGCTCCTGATCCTGAAGTTTCTGGGGCCGCGAGAACACACGCCGTCGGATCGCTCCCGAGAGAGAGACGCCTCCGCCGGGTTTGCCGACAAGCAGCACGCGGATTCCAAGCGCGCGCAGCAGGAAAGAGGCATTGGAAGGCACGCCAGCAGCCCGGAGAAGATCCCGCCGCGTGGCTGGAAAGATATCTTATGGAGGACCTACGAAGAGGTCGGTAAGGACAGGATCATGGCCGTTGCGGCTGGCGTGACCTATTACGCCCTTCTGGCAATCTTCCCGGCTATCGCGGCTCTCGTTTCGATGTACGGCCTCTTTGCCGATCCGAACACCATTCAGGAACACCTTGGCGCCCTGTCGGAGATCCTACCCGGCGGAGCCCTCGAGATAGTTGGCGAACAGGTTAAGCGCATTGCCGCGCAGGGAACCGGGACGCTTGGCGTGAGCTTCCTACTCGGTCTGCTCATCGCGATCTGGAGTGCCAACGCGGGCATGAAGGCAATCTTCGATGCCCTCAACATCGTATATGACGAGGATGAAAAGCGAAGCTTCCTCAAGCTCAACGCTGTTTCCCTGGCGTTTACGGCCGGAGCTCTGGCCTTTGTCCTGATCGCTCTAGCGGCCATTGTCGTGCTCCCGATCGCGGTGGCGATGCTCGGCCTGGGATCCGGCGTGGAGTGGGCGTTGCGGCTCGGTCGTTGGCCAATTCTTCTGGCGTGCGTGGTCGCAGGCCTGGCAGTGCTCTATCGCTACGGTCCGAGCCGTGATCGAGCGCAATGGC
>NZ_VCMV01000047.1 GCF_008757455.1 Microvirga brassicacearum
CTCTCAGACCCGCCCTCTCCAAACAGACTGCGTCGAAATTGCACAATCGACGCTAGGACAACGGCAAACGGCGCATTTCCAACCTAATGAGAAGCGCGCGCCTCACCTCGAGAACTGCTCATTCTATAATATTGTTGCATTTCTTTGGCGGATGCAAAGACTGGAACTGCCTCGTTGTTCCGACGCGGCATATTTTAGTCATTGGGAATTAGAAATGACAGTCAAGAAGATAACAGGAAAAGTCACTTTCGCCGGCTTCTCTGCTTCCAACGAGGATGGTTTCATCTTCAAAGGGGATGCCAAGGGCAATGGTATCGGCGGTACCTCCCAAAGCGATCTTCTAATGGGCGGAGCGGGAAACGATCAATTATCGGGCGGCGCCGGCAATGATATTCTTGTCGGTGGCAACGGCAACAACGTCCTGAGGGGCGGATCGGGCAGCGACATGTTCGTGCTGGGCGGCGGCCTTGATCGGATCACCGATTTCAATCACAGGGCCGGCGACAAGATCTTGCTCAACGCCTATCTTTTCGAGGCGGCGGAGATCGTGCCGGCTCGCGGTTTCGTTCCAGATGAGAAGGCTCGCGGTCGCGGCGGGCTCGATGCGTCAAACTTTGTCGTTGGCGAGAAGGCGACTTCGGCCAACCACCACTTCGTCTACGACAGATCAACCGGCGCGCTCTCGTACGATGCGGACGGCAACGGTGCGGGACAAGCTGTGCAAATTGCGCAGCTGAAAGCCGGCACTGCGCTCGGCGCAAGCGACTTCCTGCTCTTCTAGCGAACGTAAAACTAAACTCACCCGACCGTGCCTGCGGCCGGGTGAGTTCTAGTCTAGTTCGTGCGAATTGGCACCACGCGCAATTATACAACGTTGCTTTTTCTCGCCAGGACCCGAGATCTGGGTGACCGCGCCATGTCGATGCGGTATTTTTGGAGAGAACAAATGGCAGTCAAGAAGATAACCGGCAAAGTTACTTTTTCCGGCTTCTCTGTTTCCGACGAAGAAGGTTTCATCTTCAAGGGGGATCATGGGGGCAATCGTATCAGCGGCACTTCGCAGGGCGACCTCATGAAGGGCGGAGCCGGGGACGATCTATTGTCGGGCGGCGCAGGCGACGACATTCTCGTCGGTGGCAGCGGCAACAACGTCCTTAAGGGCGGCTCAGGCAGCGACATGTTCGTGCTGGGCGGCAGCTTTGATCGGATCACCGATTTCAGCCACAGGGCGGGTGATAAGATTTTGCTCAACGCTTACATCTTCGAGGCGGCGGACATTGTGATGCAGTCCGGGTGGGTTCCCGATGCGGGTGCCCGCGGCCGCGGCGGGCTCGACGCGTCAAACTTCGTTCTCGGCAACCGGGCGACTGAGGCCAATCACCACTTTCTCTACGAGAGATCGACCGGAGCGCTCTCTTACGATGCGGACGGCAGTGGTGCCGGGGAGGCCGTGCAGGTTGCGCAGTTCAAAGCCGGCACTGCACTCGGCGCAAGCGACTTCCTGCTCTTCTAGTCGACGTAAAACAGAACTCGCCCGACCGCCCGCGGCCGGGTGAGTTCTGATCTATGCCACGAGCTTCCCGGCTTTCCGGCGCGCCCGTATTGCCAGTGATCTTCACGCGGGATCAAGTTCCCGCAGCGCCGCCCTTTCGGCGAAATCGCTCCGCGTCGGATACCACGTCTCGATCCGTTGCGTTTCGACCAGAAGCTCCGGCAGGCGGTCCCAATAGGGCTTCCGATACTCCCGCTGGATCTGCGTGTTCACCACGTCGTCGTAATCCGCCCAGGTCTCGTACAGCATGACCTTCGCCGAATCTTGCGCATCGCGGTGCAGGACGGCGTTGATGAAGGTCGGCTCGTTCCGCATCGCGTCGAGCACCTTACCCAACAACGTGTGAAATTCATCCCGGTGGTCCGGCTTGATATTGAAGGTGATGACAAAGGTTACCGGCCCCTGAGCAATCGTTCCGCCCGCGCCGTCATTCGCCGTGTTGGTCCCCGCATGCGCATTCATGATGATCTCCTGCTTTCAATCCTGGGAGCGGATTATGGAGAGCCGCGTGTACGCAGGCCATTACCTCGCAGGTCAGGTGCAGCGGATCATCGAGAGCGGATCAGGCTCACCATCGGCCACCGGCTCGAAGCGTCCGGTCTCCGGGTCGCGCACCAGCAGCCGGCCCGTGGCGACGCCGAAATAGGCGCCGTGAAGTTCGAGCTTGCCGCGCTCGACCAGAATGCGCACGCATGGAAAGGTCATGAGGTTCTTCAGGCTGAGCTCGACCGAGGCGAATTCGAGACGGCGCAAATAGGCAGCGCCGTCATCCTTTGCACGCGGCCCGAGACTCTCGGCCGCGGGGGCGATCTGCGACATCCAGCGGCCGATGAAATCGCCTGGAGACAGGGGCTCCCGATCATCGGCGAAAGCGCGGATGCCGCCGCAAAAAGCGTGTCCGAGCACGACGATATGCTTGACGCGGAGGGCCTGCACGCCGAATTCCAGCGCCGCGCTGGTGCCGTGTTGGGAATCGCGATCCGGCTCGTAGGGCGGCACCAGGTTGGCGACATTGCGCACGACGAGCAATTCGCCCGGCGCAGCATCGAAGATCACCTCCGGCGAAACCCGTGAATCGACGCAGCCGATGACCATGATCTCGGGCTTCTGCCCGGCATTCGCCAGCGCCTCGTAGCGCGAGCGCTCGCTGGCAAAGCGGCCCTCGAGGAAAGTGCGATACCCGCCGGTAAGCCGTTCAGGAAACATGGGCTCACCCTCATTCAGTTCACCAAGCCGTGCGGCACCGATTGTCGCGACCGCGACGCCGCCATAGCAGGTTTGCGCTTCCGCACCAAGCCGGCCGGTCCTTCGTGTGCGCTCCAGCACATTCCGATGGCGGCAAGGATTCTAAATAGGCGCCAAAGGCAAATCTCGAACGCGGAGGGCCGCATCGATGCCGATCCACCATACGACCGCGATGAATGCCGCAAGGTTCGGGCCGCACGATTTTCGCACGCTGGCGGATCTCAGGAAGGCGGTGCGCCATGTGCGGGCGCTGACACCGGATAGCCCTCTCGCCGATCTGGCCGAGTTCAAACTGACGGCGATCGAGGGAGAGCTCGGTTATTCGACGACCGGCTGAATGGGCGCCCCTACCGGGCGTAACTTGGCAGCCGTGCGGGCTGCCGGCTGAGCCACAGCAGGATCAGGCCGATCAGCGGCAGCAGGATGTCGGTGTAGAAGATCACGCCGGCATTGCCGGGAGCGTCATTGCCCGCCTCCACCATCTGGACCGCATGGCCAAACGCAGCGCCCCACAGGAAGCAGGCCGGCCCGATGAGGGCCGCCAGGCGCGCGGCGAAATTTCCCTTGAAGGCGAGGAAACCCACGAGGGAGAATCCCAAACTGGCGAAGCCGACTTCTTTCTGGAACGGGCTGGTCTGCCAGCCGATGAAGGCCGCGGCGATCTCCGAGAAGAAGACATGCATGACGAAATTGTAGAGAAAACTGACACCGAGCGAGAAAAACAGGAACCATGACAGCAGCGCCTCGATCACCACCGCTCGGCGCCACGGGCGAGGTTCGCGGCTAAGCGACAGGAATGCTGCGGCGACGCCGAACACGAAGAGCGTCAGGGTGAAGTTGCTGAAGAGGAATGTGATCGTCTGCTGCATGGATCCCCCCGAGATGTGCCCGTTCGGCGGGCGGACGATGCCGTTTTCGTGATCGCCACGCAACGGCCGGACAGGCAAATTTCCCGGATTCGGCCGCACTCGTCGTTATGCGCTCGGCGGGAGGCTCGTTAACTTCTCCTTAGGGTGCCATGCGACTAAAGCATGACAGACCTACATTATTACCACTCCACATCCGATGAGACCGTCTCTATATGCTGCATTGCACACGCAAGAACAAACGGCTGCCGGTCAACCGGGCCGGCTAACTAAAGGAGCCCATCATGTTCGTGACCCATATCCTCTCTAAAGTACGTGCCTATATGCGTTATCGCGACACGGTTCGTGAGCTTTCGCAGCTGACCGACCGCGAGCTCGACGATCTCGGAATCTCGCGTTTCCAGATCGACAGCATCGCTCGCCAGCACGCAGTCGCCTAATAATTGCTGCGCTGCAGCACTGCTCACGCCCGCCTCTCGGCGGGCGTTTTGCATTTGAGGCTTGCGCCAGAGCTAGCGACCGCCTGAGACCGGCAGGTTGGCGCCTGTAATATAGGAAGCAGCGTCGGACATCAGGAAGAGGATCGCCTCGGCCACCTCCTCCGGCTCGCCGATCCTGTCGAGCGGGATTTTGGACCGCAGTCGCTCCACACGCCCGCCGTCCCCCGTGCTTCGCTCGTGAATGTTCGTCCGGGTAATTCCCGGCGAGACGGCGTTCACCCTGACGCCATCGCCCGCCAGTTCCTGCGACAGCCCCACGGTCAAGGCGTCGATGGCGCCCTTGGATGCCGCATACCAGACATATTCATGAGCGCTGCCCAGCCGCGCGGCGATCGACGAGATATTGACGATCGAGCCGCCCATGCCGCCGTGCCGTTGCGACAGTCGCCGAGCGCCTTCCCGCGCCACCCACAATGCGCCGAGCACGTTAATGTCGAGACATTCTCGGATCGTTTGCGCCGACACCTGATCCAGGCGGCTGGACTTTCCGGTCACGCCGGCATTGTTGACCACGTGCGAAAGGCGGCCAAGGCGTGCTTCGGCACCGTCGAACAGGCGGACGACATCGTCCTCGACCGCCATGTCGCCCTGAAAGGCGGCAGCCGTCGCGCCCAAAGCCTGACATGCGGCGACGACGCGTTCCGCAGCCTCGCGATCGGATTTATAATTGACGGCGACGTCATAGCCGCGCGCGGCGGCAAGTTGCCCCACCGCAGCGCCTATTCCACGGCTGCCTCCCGTAATAAGGACGACGGGTCGTTTGCTGGACATGAGTGGTAAAGCCTGTGTTTAGAGCGGAAGGGCGTAAACTTGACCCGCGTCGCCATGAGGGTCAACAAGACCTGCATTCGCAAGACCGGCGTCCCAGAGACAAGACCTGCGTTCGAGAGAGATGAGACAAGCATGATCGACCCCATCCACGTTATCGGCGGCGGCCTCGCCGGCTCGGAAGCTGCTTGGCAGATCGCCCAGGCCGGCGTTCCCGTGATCCTGCACGAGATGCGGCCGGTTCGGGGCACCGATGCCCACAAGACAGAGGGGCTGGCCGAGTTGGTATGCTCGAATTCATTCCGTTCGGATGATGCGGGGGCGAACGCTGTCGGTCTGCTGCACCAGGAGATGCGCTCGCTCGGCTCGCTCATCATGGCGAAGGGTGACGCTCACCAGGTGCCTGCCGGCGGCGCGCTCGCAGTCGATCGCGACGGCTTCTCGAGCGCGGTGACGGCTGCTCTCGAAGCGGATCCCCTCGTCACCGTTGAGCGCGGGGAAGTGGCTGGTCTTCCGCCGGAGGATTGGACATCCGTCATCGTCGCGACGGGCCCCCTCACCTCGCCGGCACTAGCCGAGGCGATCCTGTCGCTGACCGGCGAAAAGGAGCTCGCCTTCTTCGATGCCATCGCGCCCATCGTCTATCGCGAATCCATCGACATGGACGTGGCGTGGTTCCAGTCCCGCTATGACAAGATCGGCCCGGGCGGCAACGGCAAGGACTACATCAACTGTCCCATGAACAAGGAGCAGTATGAGGCCTTCATCGATGCGCTCATCGCCGGAGACAAGACCGACTTCAAGGAATGGGAAGCCAACACGCCGTATTTCGACGGCTGCCTGCCCATCGAGGTGATGGCCGAACGTGGCCGCGAAACCCTCCGGCACGGCCCGATGAAGCCCGTGGGTCTGACCGATCCCAACAACCCGCTCGTGAAGCCGCACGCCATCGTGCAACTCCGGCAGGACAATGCGCTCGGCACGCTGTTCAACATGGTGGGATTTCAGACCAAGCTGAAATACGGCGATCAAGCCAAGGTCCTGCGCATGATTCCGGGCCTGGAAAATGCCGAGTTCGCGCGGCTCGGCGGCCTGCATCGCAATACCTATCTCAACTCCCCGAAACTGCTTGATCCGACACTCCGCCTGAAAGCGATGCCGCGGCTTCGTTTCGCTGGCCAGATCACCGGTTGTGAAGGCTATGTGGAAAGCGCCGCCATCGGCCTCATGACCGGCCGCATGGCCGCAGCCGAGCGTCTCGGACATCCTGTCGAGCCGCTTCCGGGCACGACGGCTTTGGGAGCGCTCATCAACCACATCACCGGCGGGCATATCGAGACCATCGACGAGGGTCCGCGCTCCTTCCAGCCGATGAACGTCAACTTTGGCCTCTTCCCACCCCTCGAGATCGCCCCGAAGTCGGAAGACGGGAAGCGCCTGCGCGGACCGGCCAAGACCCTGGCGAAGAAAAACGCGCTCACCGACCGCGCCCGGGCCGATCTCGCGATCTGGCTCGCCAACGCGCAGATGCCCGCCGCCGCCGAATAAACAGCCTGTGCACAGAGCCTCGAAGCGCGCGCCCATGAGGTGACAGGAGGCCCCGGCTTGGCGATCATCGGGAACGATGGATATCGCCCCGCCCATTTCCGACAAGGCCCGGCAGGCGCTCGGCTTCCTTACCGAGGCCGAGACGGCAGCTTTGGAATCCTTTGGCGCGGTGATCCCATGTCCGCAGGCGACGCTGGTTTCGCCCGGCGTGGCCCTCGGCCCCGGCGTCGTCCTCTGGCCCGGCGTGATTTTGCAGATCGCGGCCGGCGGCAGCATCGCGATCGGCGACGGGACGATCCTCTTTCCCGGCACGCGCATTGTGGCGACAGGCGGTGAGGTGGCCATCGGCCCCAATGCGGAGATCGGCGACGAGGGCGGCTTTACGGTCAAGGCCGACGCGGAGGGGATCGTGATCGGCCGGGATGCCCGGCTGCTCGGCGGCGGTTCCCTGACCTTGAGAAACCGCATCGGCGACGGCGCGCAGATCATCGGGTCTATCCGCTGCCAGAACTGCACGCTCGGCGCGGGCGGCTCCTACCGGCATCCAATCGCCGATGAGCGTGGAGCCGTGCTGAAGGGCGCCGGCGTTGCGCGGGAAATCACCCTGTCACAGGGACTGGTGATACAGGCCTTTGGATTGTTCGCCGATGCAACCGTGCGCCAGCAATCGTTCTTCCACCCGCACGAACGCAGCCCCACGCCGTAGATATTTGATCCCAGAGGTCAGGGGCGCTACAGCCAGCGCCGCACGCGCAAGCGATAGTCACGGTAGACATCGCCAAACCTGCGCTCGAGATAAGCTTCCTCGCGGGCTACGACGCCGTAACGGACGACGAGCGCGAACGGCACCAGCATCAACAGCAGCCAGAGATTGTCGAACGCGATGGCCAAGCCGATGAGACCCAGCAGCATCCCGAGGTAGATGGGGTTGCGCGTGAAGCGATACGGTCCGCTCACGACGATGGTGGTGGTCGGCAGGTTGGTGGGGACGTTCGAACCGGCCCTGGTGATCGTAACGATGGCCCAGGCGACCAGCGCCAGCGCGAGGACGAACACCACCGCGCCGAGCCAGCCTATCGTTAGGTCGGCCGGCAGGAGCGGCAAGGGCACGAGCCAGTTGAGCGCCAGCCCGGCGACGACGGCAAGGCCCCAACCAAGCGGTGGCCGAATCATGACTTGAGCGGTAGCGGCCGTGTCATCCATGGCGGAACCGTGAAACCAGGTCCCTTTGTCACCTTGCAGCTCCGAGGCGTCAAGCACCACTCGTCACGAGGCTAACCGAACGGCAGCTCGCATTCGATGCACTCTCGCGAGGCAGGCGTCTTCCTACTCGGCCGGGCTCCACGGGACATAATCGCCCGTCGCCGAGGGGCGCTGGCCGGTGCCGAGTTGCGAGCCTGGCGGATGATAAGCCTGGGGTGTGCCGGTCATGTTCGGCAGGTGGCCCTTCTCCCATTCGCGCGGGCTGTAGGGTTCCTCACTCGGGGGGAGGCTCGCATTGTGCGTCAGCCAGGCGCGCCAGCCGGGAGGGACCTTGGAGGCGTCCATGACGCCGTTATAGATCACCCAGCGCCGTTCCGTGCCGACCGAGCGGTCGATCAGCGGCCCTTGGGCGCGATAATACCGGTTGCCCAGTTCGTCATGACCGACGGGCTTGCCGAAGCGCCACGTATAGAATCGCGTGCCAAGGGTCTCGCCGTTCCACCACGTGAAGAACTGAAGCCAGAATCGTTTCATTGCTTGCCGCCAGGGAGTGCGAAGGGGTGCTCGAATTTTGCGCGGAATATGGCTTCGCGGACGCGGGAAGTCCAGCCACCAAGCGGTCGCGGCCCAGCCAGCTGATTCTGATCATTCACGTCAAACCCGCACCACTGAGTCGCCCTCGCCGATTTGCCCTGAATTGCCATGGTTTTGCCCGAATTCGCATTTGGACGCCGGACCTGTTGAAAAATCTCCCAACGTCAACTGGAGAAAAAAGTTTGCGGTCATTTAGTGGGCTCAGAAGCCGATGCTAAGCCGGCTCATCAATGTTTCGCACAACCTGTCGGAAAGATTCCGGAAGGAGAATCCGAGGGTTAGCAAATCATCCACAGCCTCATCACATTTTTAACCCATAGACACTATATCTAGTTTCCGACGACCTTCTCGACCACAAGTTCTTGACGGAGGGCGGATGTGGGGATTACCTTTCGAGGGTGCCGATCCGAGACCGGCAGCCGGCCGAAAAGCTGGCAGTACATCCCGACAGGTATTGCGTTTCAGCCGCGCGGCATGGTTCCGCCGCGGCCGAATGTTGCCGCGGGATGGTGGGTCGAAACTTGGGCGGACAGGTGCGTAGCGGTCCTAAAATGGATCGCGAAGGCGTTTAACAAATTTTGGGCTGGGGAGCCGCGAGCAAATCGTGGCCAGGGGACGTTTGTCTCCAATTGATGGGATTTTGACGATGCGGATCGAGCGGCGCTACACGAAATCGGGGCAATCGCCCTACTCCTCCCTCGCCTTCCGTCTCGCGACAAGCGAGATTCGCAATCCGGACGGCTCCGTCGTCTTCAAGCTCGACAAGATCGAGGTGCCCGACACCTGGAGCCAGGTGGCCTCCGACGTGCTGGCGCAGAAGTATTTCCGCAAGGCCGGCGTCCCCGCGCGCCTGAGACGAGTCGAAGAGAACGACGTGCCGTCCTGGCTGTGGCGCTCGACCGCCGACGAGGCTGCCCTCGCCGATCTCCCCGAGGACCAGCGCACCGGTTCCGAGATTTCCTCCAAGCAGGTCTTCGATCGCCTCGCCGGCTGCTGGACCTATTGGGGCTGGAAGGGCGGCTATTTCTCATCCGAGGAAGACGCGCAAGCCTTCTATGACGAATTGCGCTTCATGCTGGCCAACCAGATGGTGGCGCCGAATTCACCGCAATGGTTCAACACCGGTCTGCACTGGGCCTACGGCATCGATGGCCCGAGCCAGGGCCACTATTATGTGGACTACAAGACCGGCAAGCTGGTGAAGTCCAAATCCTCCTACGAACATCCGCAGCCGCATGCCTGCTTCATCCAGGGTGTCGAGGACGATCTGGTGAACGAAGGCGGCATCATGGACCTGTGGGTCCGCGAGGCGCGCCTGTTCAAATACGGCTCCGGCACCGGCTCCAACTTCTCCAAGCTCCGCGGCGAAGGCGAAAAGCTCTCTGGCGGCGGACGCTCTTCCGGTCTGATGTCGTTCCTCAAGATCGGCGACCGGGCGGCAGGCGCGATCAAATCCGGCGGCACGACGCGCCGCGCGGCCAAGATGGTCGTGGTCGATGTGGATCACCCAGATATCGAGGCGTATATCGACTGGAAGGTGAAAGAAGAGCAGAAGGTCGCGGCGCTCGTCACCGGCTCCAAGCTCGGCGCCAAGCACCTGAAGGCCATCATGCGGGCTTGCGTGAATTGCGAGGCCGATGACGACGCCTGCTTCGACCCGGAGAAGAATCCGGCGTTGAAGAAGGAAATCAAGATGGCGCGCCGGGTCATGATCCCGGACAACTACATCAAGCGCGTCATCCAGTTCGCGAAGCAGGGTTACACGGATATCGATTTTCCGATCTACGACACGGATTGGGATTCGGATGCGTATCTCACTGTCTCGGGCCAGAACTCCAACAATTCCGTGTCGCTCACCGACGACTTTTTGCGCGCGGTGGAAGCGGATGGCGACTGGGACCTGAAGGCCCGCAAGGACGGCAAGACGACCAAGACCTTGAAGGCGCGCGACCTGTGGGAGCAGATCGGTCATGCCGCCTGGGCCTCCGCCGATCCCGGCCTGCATTACAACACCACCATGAACGACTGGCACACCTGCCCCGCAGGCGGCCGCATCCGCGCGTCCAACCCGTGCTCGGAATACATGTTCCTGGACGATACCGCGTGCAATCTCGCCTCCGCCAACCTGCTGCAATTCTACAACCGCGACGCCAAGGCGTTCGATGTCGATTCGTTCGAGCATGCATGCCGTCTCTGGACGGTGGTGCTCGAAATCTCGGTGATGATGGCGCAGTTTCCCTCAAAAGAAATTGCCGAACTGTCTTATGAATACCGCACGCTCGGCCTCGGCTACGCCAATATCGGCGGCTTGCTCATGACCATGGGCCTCAGCTACGATTCCGATGCGGGCCGTGCGCTCGGCGGCGCGCTCACCGCCATCATGACCGGTGTGTCCTATGCGACCTCCGCCGAAATGGCGGGCGAACTCGGGCCGTTCCCGAACTATTCCAAGAACGCCAAGCACATGCTGCGCGTCATCCGCAACCATCGCCGCGCCGCGCATGGAACGTCGGAGGGATACGAGGGCTTGAGCAACAACCCGGTGCCGCTCGACCACGCGTCGTGCCCCGAGCAGAACCTTGTCCAGCACGCGAAGCGCGCCTGGGATCTCGCCCTCGAACTCGGCGAGAAGCACGGCTACCGCAACGCACAGGCGACCGTCATCGCGCCCACCGGCACGATCGGCCTCGTGATGGATTGCGACACCACCGGCATCGAGCCTGACTTCGCCCTCGTGAAGTTCAAGAAACTCGCCGGCGGCGGCTATTGGAAAATCATCAACCGCGCCGTGCCGGACGCGCTTCGCACGCTCGGCTACAGCGAAGCCGAGATCGCCGAGATCGAGGTCTATGCGCTCGGCCACGGCACCATGGGCCAGGCGCCCGCCATCAATCCCGGCTCGCTTGCCGCCAAGGGCTTCACGCAGGAGAAGATCGAGGCGATCGAGAAGGGCCTGAAGAGCGCCTTCGACATCAAGTTCGTGTTCAACAAATGGACGCTCGGCGAAGACTTCCTCACCGGCGCCCTGAAAGTGCCCGCGGACAAGCTCAATGATCCGTCGTTCGAGATCCTGCCCTATCTCGGCTTCTCGAAAGCCGATATCGAGGCTGCGAACATCCACGTTTGCGGCGCGATGACTCTCGAGGGCGCACCGCATCTCAAGCAAGAGCACTACTCGGTGTTCGACTGCGCCAATCCGTGCGGCCGCATCGGCAAGCGCTATCTGTCGGTCGACAGCCACATCCGCATGATGGCGGCAGCCCAGCCCTTCATCTCGGGCGCGATCTCCAAGACCATCAACATGCCGAACGACGCGACCGTCGAGGATTGCAAGAGCGCCTACATGCTCTCGTGGCGCCTGGCGCTGAAAGCCAACGCGCTCTACCGCGACGGCTCGAAACTGTCGCAGCCGTTGAACTCCGCACTCATCGCCGACGACGAGGAAGAAGCCGACGACGCGGTGGAAGCGCTTGTCGCGATGCCGGCCGCAGCCAAAGCAGCTCACCTGTCGGAAAAGATCATCGAGCGGGTTGTGGAGCGCGTCGTCGCCATCCGCGACCGCGAGAAGATGCCGGATCGCCGCAAGGGCTACACCCAGAAGGCGGTCGTCGGCGGCCACAAGGTCTATGTGCGCACCGGCGAATACGACGACGGCCGCATCGGCGAGATCTTCATCGACATGCACAAGGAAGGCGCCGCCTTCCGGGCGATGATGAACAACTTCGCCATCGCGATCTCGCTCGGCCTGCAATACGGCGTGCCGCTGGAAGAATACGTGGAGGCCTTCACCTTCACGCGCTTCGAGCCCGCGGGTTTCGTGCAAGGAAACGAGCGCATCAAGAGCGCGACGTCGATCCTCGACTACGTCTTCCGCGAACTCGCGGTCTCGTATCTCGGCCGCAACGACCTCGCCCATGTGGACCCGTCGGAATCCGGCCCCACCACCATCGGCCAGGGCGAAAACCAGTCGAAGGCGCCGGAGCCATCCTCCGCCTCGTCCTACATCTCGAAGGGCTTCACCCGCGGCACATCAGACCGCCTGATGCTCATCCCCGGCGGCGCCGGCCGCACCGCGGCGGGACTCACGATGGGCGCGACCGCGCTGAAGGAAGAGCCGGAGCATGTGGGCGAAGCGGAGATCGCGAAGCTCGGATTCTCCGCACCCGGCGCCGCGCAGGTGACGACGGCGGATCGGCGCGCGGAAGCGAAAATGAAGGGCTATGTGGGAGAGGCGTGTCCTGAATGCGCAAACTTCACGCTGGTCAGGAATGGGACGTGTTTGAAGTGTGATACGTGTGGAAGCACGACGGGGTGTTCATAGAGAGAAGTCCCCCACGATCGTAAACTTTACGCCGTGCTTGGACCCTAAAATCCGCTGAAAACTTAGGTTCCTGGTTGACGAAATGGACGCGTGCTGTCGACGCCACAAATTGGCCAGACTAGGAACCTGACCTTTCGTCAACTTCGGGCTCGCACCGACAGACCTGACGTTCGGCAAACCTCGACATCGGAAGATGAGAATGAAATGAAGACGAGGAGCTGTGCACAGGGGTGGGCCGGCGCGCCATCAATAGCGCTGTAGCCGGCCCAGCCCTGTGTGCAGGTCCGGGTCCAGTCCTGCACTAGGAATATCTCTCACGGTTCTCGGGACATCGCCCTGAGATCGCGCCAACGAGCAGATCTGTCAGAGCACTAAGGAAGTCGTAGGCCAGTTCGATAAATAGCGAGAGACCGACCTGAATTAACGAGAGAGGCTTTCTCCGTTCCGCCTCCGAGCCGAATGTCAGTCGGTCGAGATGCTGCGAGTGGCGCTGGGCTGGCTTTCGTTTGCAGCATGCGATGTCGCATTCCTCTATCTGGGCAAGGAGCAAAACCTTCTCTCTCGAGGCGCGCGTCCGCTTCGCGAGGCAGAGCGGCGACAGCTTGTTCCGCGTGATCGAGCAGGCGACGATGCGCTCGGGACAAGCGGCGCAGAAAGCAGCAGAAGAACGGCAACGAGATCTCGGTTCGGAAA
>NZ_VCMV01000004.1 GCF_008757455.1 Microvirga brassicacearum
CCGGATATGGCCGCGGCCGCCGCGCTGGGCCTCGGCCATATCCGGGATCAGAAGAGCGCCTGCTGCGAGAGCACCGAGAGACAACAGAAGCTTGTTCATCGTCATCCTCCCTTTCGCTGCCCGGCGCACAACACGGCGCTGGGCAGGCTGTCACGGGCTGGCTCATCGTGAACCTTTCGGAAGAACAGGCTTGATCGTTTGAGACAAGTGCTAGGCACTTTGTGACAGGACCACGGTGATCTCGAAACTTCCATTTTCGTCCCCGCCGGCTCCGATTATCGCGCCGCTCCCAGTCTTCCCGTGGACAGGCTTCTAGGCCGGTGTGAATGCCAGCTGGAGCTGGCGCGATAATGATGATTTCAACGGCTTCGTCGGTACGCTCAGGCCCGGTGGTGGAACGCTCGTCGATGTCTTCGCGCCGACAGGAGGCGATGACGATAGCGGCTTCTTTCGCGGGCTCTCGCCACGCATGAGCCTCCACCTTATCGGTCTTCGCGTGAGGCAATGACTCTGCTGTTTGACCAACAATGAACACAAATTGAGATTTACCGTAGATCATGAATCTCACGGGAGGAACGGCCCGGTTTCATTGACGTTCGCCGACTTGGGGCCTCTCGAAGTATCGGCGGTATGACGCTCCCAGAAGGCAAAAAGATCGGGCGATTTTGGTAAGACCTCCTCAGATCTCGTTGCCCCTTCCGGGCAAATCCTCGCTGTGTCGGGGGAAAAGTTGATGCCGCTGCGTAATCGCGTTCAAAACACCTCAATCACTCCTTTCATGGCTTGGGAGGGACGACGATGTCCGCCACAAGACGATTCATCCAGACACCCCCGGAGAAGGCAAACGAGCTCTTCGATAAGCTGCTCGCCACATCCGACAATGCCATCAAGACCCGTGAGCGCCTCCTCGCAGAGCTGAAGGAAGAGCTCACGCTGCTGGCCTCCTTGCAGGAAGAGCATCTGTTTCCGGTACTGCGCCGGCATGGAATGCAGGACCTCGTGCGCGAGGCCACCAACGACAACGATGCAACGGGTGCGCTCATGGTGGAGCTTGAACGCATGCCGAAGAACAGCAGCGTGTTCCTCGATCGCGTAAGAGAGCTGAGGCGCATATTCCAGCAACACATTCGCAACGACCGGAAGGAGCTGCTTCCTGCGGTACTCAAGGTGTTGAACGACGAGGAGGCCGAAGCGGTGGCCGAGAAAGTGGAGGAGGAGATGGCAACAATGGAAGAGAGCAAGAGGACCGAGGCCCGGCGCACACGCGAGCAGCCCGAGGTCAGTCAGCGGGTGGCAGAAGACGCGGCTGATACCCTGCGGGCCGGAATGGAGGGCTTCCAAGCCATGGCCCGCTCCATGCAGGAGGCGCTGGAGAACAGCTTCGGTGCCGCCTCCGAAATGACCCGCCGCTCGACCGGCCAGTTGACGCAGGGGTTCAGTGTCGCCGGAGGAGATACGCAAGGACTGACCGAACAGGCTTCGCAGAACCTTCGGGTTGCGGCCCAATCTGGGGCCTCTTTGGCCCGCGCTTTCCAGGACATCTCCCGCGAAGCGTTCGAGATGAGCCAAAGACGATGTCAGCGGAACCTTGAGGGCCTTAATGCTCTCGCCCGTTGCCGGTCGCTGCAAGATCTGGCCGGGGTCCAAAGCGGCCTGATCCGCGACAACCTGGAGCAGACAGTGGGGAACAGTCGGCGCCTCGCGGAACTCACCATCCAGATGGCCGACGAGGCCGCCCGGACCATCACGGTACAGGTCGAGAAGACCACCGTTCAGGCGGAGAAAACGGCCCAGCGGGTCAGCCGGGCGGCGTGACGGTTCCAGAAAATCGATTGTGTCCTGCCACGTCTCGCATCGATGAGCCCTTACTTTCCCGGCGAAGGCCCCGTCGATGGAGCTCGCTTGTGAATGCAAGGACCAAGGTATTGCCTGTGAAGGAGGAATCGATGGGCGTTGCAGGATGGGCGGTGGCCGCCGGGCTTGGGCAGGGGTTAGCTGCGGTCCCAGGCTCCATGGCGCAGGGACGGCTTGCGGTCTACCACGGAGCCTGGCTGGAGGTGAGGGTTCTCATGTCACCGCAGCCGGACGACTCCCTCCGGCGCTACTTCAACGAGCAGGACACAGGCACCGCGTACAAGCGGTGCCCGCGGTGACGCTGATGCCCAAAGGAACTGTGGAGGGCAATGATGACGGACTCAGCGGCCTCGTGGAAACGACAAGTCATCTCAATAGCGGCAGCGAACCTGCTGGGAATCACCCTGCCGGCGAATTCGGCTCTGGCCGAAACGCCCTCCCTTGGACAGGCGCAGGAGATCGGGTCCAAGTCTGCCGGCCCATCATACGAAGGGTCCGGGCCTGTCAAGGCGCCGGCCCGCAGGCCGATGCGGAAGCCCGATCCCTCGGGCAACTTCGTCTATGAGATCATCAATCAGATCCGGGCGAAGCAAAAAGGCGCGATGATCGTTCACCTCGACCGGATGGCTCTGGACGATCTGCGGCAGGACATCGTTGCCATCGCCGCCGCCATTCACGCGCAGCTTGGCCCATTGGATTTTGCGATTCCGATCCACGACATCGCCCGGGCGCTCGACATCAGCGATATCCACGTCGAAAAGGTAAATGGATTTGTCGGCGCGCTGATCACGCAGCCGGAGCGGAATTTCGGAACCATTCTGGTTCGTGCGCAGGACAGCCGGCGGCGTCAACGGTTCACCATCGCCCACGAGCTGGGTCACTTCCTGTTCTCCTGGCACCAACCGAGCGATCCGGGCGGGTTCACCTGCCGAAGCGAGGATCTGTGGCTCTCGGACGGGCGGGCCCACAATCGCCATCGTCGGCAGGAGGAGGAAGCCAACCTGTTTGCCATTGAGCTCTTGGCGCCGACCGAGCGGGTGAGACCATTCCTGCAAAGCCTTCCCGATCTTGAACACGTCGTTAGACTTTCCAACGATCTCGACATCAGCCGGCAGGCTGCCGTTCGACGCTATGTAAGCGCTACCCGAGACGGTTGGCATTTGTCGTCAGCCAGGATGGCGAATGCGATTACGTCGTGCGGGGTGGTGGGTTTCCGGCGCTCCGAGTTGCCAAAGGACGTACTCTGCCGCAGCTCCCCTCGCCTGCTCGCGCATCCGTATTGTCTGCCATCGAAAGCGCTGGTTTGGTCGACTGGATCACAAAGCCTGTCCCCGGCCAGCTAAACGTACAGTCTCTCTATCAACAGGACGGCTATGCCATCACTCTCCTGCACCTAGTGGGCGAAGAAGACGACAGCACGATCACAGAAGACGGCTAGGCTAAGAAGCGCATCAGGCCGGATCAATCACGGCCAGTTGAATCAGGTTCTGCCTCCCTGTAACGCGCTGCGTCGTCCCTGATAAGGTTCGACGAATTCCCTGTTCAGGGGAGCAGGGAATTCGCTGCTAAGTGGCTGCGATAACTCTGTGATTCTCAATGTCGCTCGCTCCAGGAAACTCGATCCGACTGAGAATTCGCTGAAATTCCCTGTAAACCGGCGATATCATTCGGAGGCAGGTTCGCGGAAGACTGCCTCCACCGCCACGACTTCCTCCGCCCCCGGCTACCGATCGTTGGACCCAGTCCGCGAATCCCCTTGCGCTTATCCGCGCCCTGTCAGCCGGTTCGCCGTCGAGCGAGCCAGGATGTTCGCGCCCAGCGGCCTTCGATCCGGTCCGCCATTTGGTCCATCCCGTGCAGGTGTGAACACGTAAAGCGAGCTGACCAGCATGGCTCGTCATGCCATGCCGTCCGTTCCCGCCCCGCAGATCAGGGCGCACACCTGTCCATAGGCGCCGGACACCACCTTTCCGCTTCTCAAGGCGGCAATCGAGGCTGCGCCGGAGAGATCGGCGGCGATCCCGAACTCGAACCAGAGCCACCGCGCCGCCTCCTGCATCTCCTCATCCGTGACGAGCACAATGTCGTCGATCGTATGCCTTACCGCTTCAAAGAGCGCCTCGTCAGTGCGGCGACAGGCCATGGTTGGGACACGTGTGTGGATGCGATCGAGAGTGACCACGTGACCCGCGTCGAGTGAGGCGCGCAACGTTGGTGATCCGACCGGTTCTATACCGATCACCTTCACGCTCGGGCGAACTGCCTTCACGGCGGCGGACAGGCCTGTGATGAGACCGCCGCCTCCAATCGCAACGAGAATTGCGTCCATGTCCGGCAGATCATCCAGGATTTCGAGTCCCAGCGTGCCCTGCCCCGAGACGACGACGGGATCGCTGAAGGGATGGACATAGGTCGCATCCGTGCGGGAGGCGAACGCGAGAGCGGCGTCGTTCGCTTCATCCCAGACCGATCCGACGATCTCGACGGTTGCATTCCAGCCCTTCAACTTTGCGACCTTGTCCGGCGCCACATTGGACGGCAGAAAGATCTGCGCCGGAATGCCCGCGACATGAGCGGATCGGGCAATCGCGAGACCGTGGTTCCCGCCGGATGCGGTGACGAGCCCGCGCGCCAGTTTCTCCGCCGGCAAGGTCTTGATTCGGTTCATGGCGCCACGCGCCTTGAACGATCCAGCGACCTGGAGGTGTTCCAGTTTGAGCGTCACGCGCCCGTCGATCCCACGCCCATCGCGCATCTGCCTTGCGGGAAGAATGGGGGTGCGGCGGACGAAGGGAGCAATGCGTGTGCGCGCTGCAAGGATATCGTCGAGGGTGATCATGCCAGAACTCCCCGGTAAGGCGCAGCTACGACGAGGCAGCAGTTTCCCGGTCGCACTCTCCCCGGCTGGCGTCGGCCATACAAGATGCCGTCCGCCGCGTAGTGAAGCAGGTCGGGTGGACGAGTGGGATCCCACGTGCAGTGAATCCGCCCGGCCGGCTGGCCTGCGCTGACCGTCGCGCCATTGGCGTGAAACGGTTCGAAAACCCCGTCGGCGGAGGCAAAGACATAGGCGGAGGTGCCCGGCAGTTCGAGAATCTGGCTGTCTCCGCGGAGGCTCGTCCCTTTGTGGTGCGCGAGTACACCCAAATGCGCGAGTACATTGCGAACGCCGCGCCGGCAGACGCCGAGCGCCTCAAGCGATACGGTGCCGCCGCCGCCCATCTCGCTCCCGACCGTCACCAGGCCGGACCGGCAGGCAGCGGCCGTGGCGGTGCGCGGCTCCCCGAAATTGCTGATCACCACGGTCATCGGGGCATCGAACGCTCGCACCGCCGCCACGTTTCTCCGATGAAGCTCTGGATCGTCGGTGGGCTCGATGATCGCGCTTGGGATGATGTCGAGCGATGAACCTCCCGAGTGAAGGTCGATGAACGCGTCCCCGATCGGGTAGATGTTGTCGCTGATATAGGCGGCGATCTGCTGCGTGATGGTCCCACGCGGATCGCCCGGAAAGGTGCGATTGAAATTCAGGCCGTCGACCGGCGATGTTCTCGTACCGGCGATGACCGCGTGGACGTTGTTGGCCGGCATGAGGATGAGACGACCCTGTACCTCCGCGGGATCGAGATCCCTGATCATGTCGCAGATCGTGATCGGCCCCTCATATTCGTCCCCATGATTGCCGCCCTCCAGTATCACCGTGGGTCCGTGGCCGTTCTTGATCACCGCGATGGGTACGCGCGTGACACCCCAGGCGTCGTCGTGAGGCGAATGCGGGATCATGACGAAGCCCACCTGCTTGCCGGCGCGGTCAGGGTCCACGGTAATAAAGGCGCTTGAGGGTCTCGGCGAGTGTGCGGCGCGCATGACGTTCCGGGGGTCGCGCAGACAGCGGGTATCCGTTGGGAGGCCCCGTCCGCTGGGATGAGGTGACCCGCCGAGCGGGAGAGAGCCCGGCGGTCGGATTATTAATTTCAGAGCGTCGGCAGCGGATCCATCGGCATGTCGAGATACTTGCGATGAAGCCGATCGAGCTCACCGTTCATTGAGTTGAACAGGATGAATCCGTCGAGCCAGCGTACGAGATTGTGCTGGTCCATCTGCACGCCCATGTGAGCCGGACTGCGCCGGATCGTGAACTTGCGCTCGAAGGCCTTGTTCGGATTTTGCTTTGCGAGAGCCTGGGCGACGATGCTGTTGGTGGCGATGAGATCGGCCTGGCCCGAAATATAAGCCGCGGCTGCCGTGGCATCGTCCTCCGTCCGCATGAGATTGGCCTTTGGATTGGCCGCACTGATGGCCATCTCCTGCGTCGTGCCCTTTGCGGCCGCAACCTTGAGCGAGCCAAGTTGCTCAGGGTTTGAAACCGGCGCGTCCTTTGCCCCGTAAACTGCCAAGAACGTGTTGGCGTAAGGAGCCGTAAACTGAATCTGCTTTGCCCGTTCGGGCGTCAGCCCCATCACCGAGATAACGATGTCGACTTTGTCAGTGAGAAGGAAGGGAATTCGATTGGCGCCCGTAATCTGCTGCAGCTCGAGCTTGACGCCAAGACCCTTGGCAACCATCTCGGCCATCTCGATGTCGAACCCGACAGGATTGCGATTGGCGTCCTGCGAGCCGAAGGGCGGTGCATCAAGCGGAACTCCGATACGGACCACGCCTTTCGAGATAATGTCCTGAAGCTTGTCCGCCTTGGCGTCGGCGGCGCCGAAAAATCCAATCGCGATAGCGGCGAGCGCCGCAAAGAACGAGCGCATAGGGTGTTCCTCCTGGTTACTCTCAGTGCAGGACTGCATTGAGGAAGGTTTCGAGCTCCGGTGTGCGTGGGCTTGCGAGCGTGGCCGCGGCCGCGCCTTCCTCCCAGATCCGGCCCTGGTGCATGAACACCACTCTGGAGCCGAAACGACGTGCGAAGCCGATCTCGTGCGTCACAAGGATCATGGTCATGCCCTTGTTCGCCATGGCTTCGAGTACCTTGATGACCTCGCCTGTGAGTTCCGGATCCAGCGCCGATGTCACCTCGTCAAAAAGCATCACCTGCGGATCCATCGCGAGCGACCGCGCGATGGCGACTCGCTGCTGCTGGCCTCCCGACAATTCATCGGGAAATGCGTCAATCTTGTCCTCCAACCCGACGCGCCGCAGCACGTCGAGTGCGACTTCGCGGGCCATTCCGGGATCTTTGCCCTTCACGACGCGTGGCGCGAGCGTGATGTTGCCGGCGACGGAGAGATGCGGAAACAGATTGAAGCTCTGAAATACGATTCCAACCTGCTGGCGCAGGTTGCGCAGGTTGGTCGCGGGATCGTTCACCCGCACCCCATCCACGGTGATGTCGCCGCCCTGGATCCGTTCGAGCCCGTTGATGCACCGCAGCATGGTGCTTTTGCCCGAACCTGATCGCCCGATTACGGCGATGATCTCGCCCTTTTGAACCGAGAGCGACACATCATCGAGCACGGTCAGGGCGCCGTAGCGTTTCGTCACATGGTTCAGTTCAACGAGCGCCATGCAGCTTCCGCTCGAGTGAGCGGCTCCATTGGGTAAGAGGAAAGCACATCAGGAAGTAGAGCGCGGCGACCGTGAGGTAGACCACGAAGGGGCGGAAGGTGGCGGCCGATGTCAGCTGACCCTCTCGCGTGAGTTCAACAAGGCCGATCGTCGCGGCGAGCGACGTGTTCTTGATGAGCTGAACGAGAAAACCGACCGTCGGCGGAATGGCGACGCGCACCGATTGCGGGACGATGACATACCGGAGCTGTTCAAAGAAGGAGAGCCCTAGCGACGCGCCGGCTTCCCATTGGGTCTTTGCGATCGACACCAGCGCCCCACGCCAGATCTCACCAAGAAACGCGCCGCCATAGGCCGAGAACGCGACAGCCGCCGCAAACCAGGGATTGACCGGAAAGCCGAGAATGGACAGCCCGAAATAAAGTCCGAACAACCACACCAGCAAGGGCGTTCCCTGCACCACCTGGATATAGCCAACGGCGAACCAGCGAAGCGGCCAGAACGGAACGACGCGGAACACCGCGATCGTTATGCCGACAAGGGACGCGCCCAGAAAAGCGACAACCGTCAGCATGATCGTCCAGCGTGCGGCCGCCAGAAGATAGAATATGTCGATCATGCCAAATGAGCGGATCATCGTCTTGCAAACGCTCGCTGATAAAGCAGGGCAAAAATCCCACGAAACAGGAAAGCCAAGGCGAGATACAGAACGCCGATGACGGTGTAGACCTCGAAATCCCGGAAGGTGCGCGACTGCACGATCGACGCCGCGTGAAAGAGATCGGGAACCGAAATCTGCGACACGATGCTGGTCGCCAGCATGAGCAGCACGAATTGGCTTGCCAGCGCCGGCACCATCGCCTTCAGTGCCGGGAACAGAACGACATAGCGGAAGACCTGGAAATTGGAGAGACCAAGGGAAGAACCCGCCTCAATCTGCACCCGGGGGACCGCTTCCAGCCCGGCGCGCACGATTTCCGTTGTATAAGCCCCGAGGTTGATGACGAGCGCGATGATCGCCGCCGTCATGCCATCCAGTCTGACACCAAGGCTTGGGAGCCCAAAGAAGATCAAGAACAGCTGTACGAGCAGAGGCGTGTTGCGGATGACGTCGACATAAATGACCACAATGCGCCGCAGGATGGGTGGTCCATAGACGCGCCCCGCAGCGAAACTGATGCCGATCAGCAGCCCGCCGAGCATGGCTGCGAAGGACAGTACCAGAGTAATAAGCACACCGTCGAGGAAAGCCTCCCAGGCCGCGAACACGTCACGGAACTGGAGGCCATATTTCACTGCACGGCCTCGGCGGGATGGCGGCCGAATTTCGGGAAAAAACTTATGCCGTCGTTCGGAAGTGCAAGCATCAAGCCACCTCGAGCGGAAGAAGAGGCTAGCGGGAGTTCTTATTTGATGTCAAGCTTCATATATGAAACGAAACCTCATGACTGATCGCGATGACGAATATGACGCCGCGAGCCGCGTGTCCTATTCCGCTCCGGCTCTCGAAAAGGGGCTCGATATTCTCGAACTTCTCGCTGAAGCCGGGGAACCGCTTTCGACGCGCGCCATCGCCGATCAACTCGGTCGGTCGAAGAGCGAGATATTTCGGATGGTTTTTGTGCTCCAGCAGCGTGGATATCTGGTGCGAGAACCGGAGACGGATCATCTGATGCTGTCCCGCCATCTTTTCGATCTCGGCATCCGGACCCCTCGCGGGCGGCAATTGACCTCAATCGTTGTTCCCCACATGGAACGGTTCAGCGACAGCACGGGACAAGGTGCCCACCTCGTGGTGATCAGCCGTGCCGAGACGGTGGTGGTTGCCACCACCGCCGGCCATCTCGATGCGAGCGTCACGATCAGACTCGGTTATGGCCGCCCCGCGCTCGAAGCCAATTCCGGAATGTTGATTCTCGCCTTTCAACCGGAGCACCGGCTGCGTGCGCTGATGCGGGAAGCGCCAGCGGACGTCCAGCGACTGCTCGACGCTCCACAGACCCGCCAGAGGCTGGTGGATTTGCGCGAGCGGGGCTACCAGATCGCCCAGAGCCGCGACATTGTCGGCGTCACCGACCTCGCGTTCCCCGTCGTGGGCCAGGCTGGGTATGCCTTGGCGTGCGTGCTCGCCCCCTGTCTGCAGCGTCACGATACGCAGATCGACGAAACGGCGGTCCTCTCAGCGCTTCGGAAGTGCTGCGAGGATGCAGGGGCGCAGATCTCCTCCGAATGAGGCGACCGCTCGCGCCGAAGCTGCGGCGGAATCGACAAGGCCCGTAACGCGGCAGACGATTCGCGGCTGGTTATCAGCGGTTCCCCCAATCGACGACGGTCAGATCGAGCGGCAACGCCTTTTCGAGCCGCAGCGGCGGCAAAGTCGGTGTCAAAGTCAGGGGCGTGCCGGTCTCCTCGGCGCGATCGAAATCTGCCGTACCTGCCTTGTCGACAGCGGTGATGGAGAACGCGTCGAACACGTAAGGCAGTCCGTTGGACAACAATCCGGATGGCCCATCCATTGCTTGAAGATGCAGATGCGGCGCCGAGCTGTTTCCCGTATTGCCGACTTCGCCGATCACGTCGCCGCGGCGAACGATGTCGCCGGAGCGCACTTTCAGGCTCCCCGGGCGCATGTGGGCGTAGAGGACAAAGCGGCCGTCGCCAACGTCGAGGACGGCGAAGTTGCCGTCTGCTTCCTCGATCGGAAGACCGGACGGCAAGGCGCCCGGCACCTGATCGTGAAGATCCGCCCGGGCGTCGACAATCGTACCGTCCGCAACGGCCAGAATGGGCTGGCCGTAGATGTGATAGCTGCGCACATCTTTCGCGTCGCCATCGAACAGGCGATGTTCACCGTCGATTTTCTCCCAGTCGATGGCGAAGCGCTGCGCGAGATGAAAGGTCCCGTTCAACGGCAAGAGCGCACGCACGTGACGAAACGAATCGCAGCATCCGTCCCCCGCCAGATAGCCATCCCCGCGCAACGGCGGTCCCAACACCAGGGGCGGTGAAGAAATCACCGGAGTTTCGGTGAATGACATCGACATATCCCCGTCGAAGCGCTGGAAAAAACCCGCTACCTCGTGCCGGAGAACCGTCGGGAGCGGCTGGTCCGGATCGAGCGTCACATGGAGAAAGGCGACTCCGAACTGAAAAGCACCAAGCTCCCTTGTCTCACTGCCGCGGCGCCCTCCGAGAGAGAGCCTTTCGCCGACGGCGTCGCTCTCCAGCACGGCCAGCGGCTTTGTCGAGCGATTGCCGAAGATCGAGATGCGTTTCACATCCGCCTTTTGATCGGTCACGTTGCTTAAATGGAGTTCGTACACAAGATGAGTTCGCCCGTCGGATCCCTTGACCGGCCGCGGCGCCGTCAGCACCTCGCCCACCAGAGGGGTCATTTTCGGCAGGGGCTCGGCACTCGCGGTCCCGACCGCCGACGAGATGATGCAAGCAGCGACGAAGACCGGCAATCCGGATGTCTTGAGAGTGCTCATCATGCATCCTCTTCCAATGGTTCGATCAATCACATCCAGCATTGAAGGCTCTCCATCATAGTGGCTTCTGGCTGACTTACGCCCACAAAAAAGGCGGCCAACTGGCCGCCCATTCGTCGGAATTGAAACCTCGTCTCAGAGGATGAAATAGGACTTGCTGATCGTGTGCAAGCTCTTCAGTTCGATCGAGAAATCGGAAACGCCATCTCCGTCCACGTCGCCGTATATGTAGGTTTTCCCGGCGACTTTCTCGTACCGGAGTTCGCCGGCCTTCTGGTGAAACTCGGATTGTTTGATGAACGAGAACGCCTGATTGCCTTTGCGAAGCAAGTTGGCGTCGATTGCCGACAGGTTGATCTTGTCGCCCTGCTTGCGTGAGAAATCCCCGATCGTGTCACGGTTCGCCGCATCGACAGTGCTGTGCCTGATCGAGGTGAAGCTGAACGTATCAGCCTCCGAGCCGCCCCTCAGATTGTCTGCCCCGGCACCGCCGGTGAGCTTGTCCCTGCCGGCATCGCCATAGAGGGTGTCGTTCCCGGCTCCGCCCAGCAACCCGTCGTCGCCGCCGCCGCCGCTCAGTTTGTCATTGCCGTTCTGACCGTGGAGCGTATCGTTACCAGCGCCCAGCCACCATGGAGCATCGTTGGCGCTGCCACCCGAAAGCGTATCGTTTCCATGGCCGCCATACAGTCTGTCATGGCCGTGGCCGCCATCAATCCAGTCGTTTTTTGCGGTGCCCATCAACCTGTCAGCGCCATCGGTTCCGAGCGCGCTCGACAACTGCTCCACCTTCACTGAATCGACGTCGAAGCGGTATTGCTTGTTCTGCCCCGCGCTGCCGACTGGAACAAGACTGGAGTCCCCGGTCGGCCAGTCGGACGGTGGCCCCCAGATGTTCAGGTGCATCGCCATCGCCTTGTCGGGAACAAGTTTCGTTTCGGTCCGAACCAGCTTTCCATCCACGAGCCACCGGACAGCATTTGGCAGCCACTCGATCCGGTAGGTGTGAAAATCTGTCAAAGAGCCGGTAACCGGGAAGGACTGGGGGTGCCCCTCCCACAATCCCTCGTCGTGATAGATATTCGTCTGTATCTTCGTGTTGGTATTGGACAAGGCCTCGAAGTCGATCTCATCGTGGTGTTCGGCCGGACCCGCAAAGGTGAAGAAACCGCCGATGATGCCACGCTGCTCCTCGACAAATCTCGCCTTTGCCTCAAAGGCGATTCCGCCATTGCTCAAACTGAACGTCTGTTTGGTGATCGCCTCCGACCCCAGAAAGGTCTTTCCCTTTGGGTCCGAGGGGTTGTAGGTGTCCAGCAGCAGGTGCAGCACTCCGTCCGACGCCGACGGGAGTACCTGGCGCTGCTGCGTGTTGCCGTAGAAGGATTTGTTGTTGTCCTGCGTCCAGTGATTGAAATCCCACTTGGTCGAATCGATCTTCCCGTTTGTCGAGAAATTGTCCGCGAAAAGCGTTTTCGTTGCTCCGGTCGGCGTCGACATCTCGTACTCCTGCCGTGTTACTGTTGAATTCAGCTCGAACGTTACGGCACGAGCATTGTCACCTTAGCAAATGCTAAAGGGAGAGGCGGATGTTATCTTTGGCCAAAATTGGCCGGATCTGGAAAAGCCTGGAACGGGTCGCAACTTGCGCGAGCTACCGGCGGTCACGTGCCAGCCCCTCCACCTCGGCTTCGTCCACGGACAGGTGATCGAACGCGAGGGTAACCTGGCCGAGCGCGTCGGCCCTGATTTCGATCAATCCCGATGGAGCAGGCTCTCGCAGGAAGGACAGCAATCGTTCAGCTGCGCGACGCCTGCGCTCATCGGCTTGATAGCCGAGATTTGCCAGCTCTCTATCGATCAGCATGGATGACGCATCCATGTATCCTTGGAGATGGCGTGGCTCGACCTCCGAGCGATGATCCCGCACAAAAGCGATCCGCCCCGCAACAATCCGCGCCTCGAAGTCGTACAAAGCGCCACCGCTCAACATGCCGCCGATGAGGTTCGCCGGGGGCGTCGGAGCCTGCAGCCCGAGAAAATAGAGCCTTCCGGTTGACGTGCAGATCATCGACGATTGCGCGAGTCGGCCGTCGCACAACATCTGACCGGTGCTCAGTATCGAGCGGCCGAAGAGGTTCTCCTGATAGCGAGTGAGGAGATTTCCGCTTTCATCATGTGTGATCCTTGCTCGGCCCAGAATGAGTCGATCCTGCTCGGCCCGCGACCAGGCCAGCGAAATGGCGAGATAGTTCCCGAGGAGCAAGCGATTGGTCTGCCAGGGGTTACTTTGCGAAGATGCCCCGCCGGGACCGACGGCAACCTGAAGTGAATTGGAACTTTGTTCGCGCAACTTGGCCAGGGCAGCCTCGGGAATCGAATGGAGCGCCCGAACAGCGGTGGCGAATTCATCGAATGTCGAGGCGGCAATGAAGGAGGCTGTCAGCCCGCCTCCCAGCACCGACGCCCAGTCGCTATAGACACTGGAGACGCGTGGTTCTGTCTTTCCACGCATCCATTTGTAACAGTTTTCAATGGTGAAGACGGTGCCAGGATTCACGTCTGCAAACCGACCGCATAACTCCTTGTGCGTTGCATTACCAAGTGCGAGCGACGTCAGCCGCAGTTTGTTGGCAAGGAGCGAGGAGGAAGATGGCTTCGCCATCCTCGTCACAGCGCGAGGTCCCGAAAGCTTTGGCCAGGAATTTTGTTCATTGCCACATTCTTCAGGTGTGCGATCGTACCTGTGGCAGGCGGTCGACCTGTTGACAAGTCAAACTGACCTTCACTCGCAAAATTCGGAGGAATTCATGCCTGAGCATGTGCTCAGACTTAGTATTGCAACTTTGTTCGAGTCGCCGCTTGCATTGAGAATGCGGCTCCGTCAGCCGTGGGCAGCGGCGATGCAAGCCTCAGGATCTTTTCAGGCATATTCGATGCGAGGATCGATGTAGGCGTAGAGCACATCCACAGTCATGTTTATGGCGACATAGATGACGAGGATAACGAGAATGCAGCCTTGGATGAGCGGATAGTCGCGTGTGCTGATCGCCGTAATCAGCAGCCGTCCAAGTCCCGGATAGGTGAAGACCGCCTCGGTGACCACCGTACCGCCGATGAAATTCGCCATCATGAGGCCGACGATCGTCACGAAAGGCAGGAGCGCGTTGCGCAGAACGTGCCGGCCGATGATGTCGCGCTCACGCAGGCCCTTCGATCGCGCGGTCCTCACATAATCGGCCTGCAATTCACCCACGAGCGAAGCCCTCAGGAAGCGCGCCAGGATCCCAGATACGTACACGCCCAGCGTTAGGGCAGGCAGCGCGATATTCCTCATCATTTGAATGGGGGATTCCCAAAACGGAACATAGCCCGATGCGGAGGGCAGCCATCGCAATTCCACCGCGAACAGCAGAATGAGCAGGATACCGAGCCAGAATGTCGGGACACCGAGGGCCAGAGCGCTCCATCCGCTGAGAGCCCGGTCAAGCCACGAATCGGGAAACAGCGCACTGGTGATCGCGATGGGTATGCCAAGGAGCAACGCGACCAGCGTCGACGCAATCGCGAGTTGGATCGTGGCAGGAAGACGCTGCGCGATGAGATCGAGCACAGGCTCGCGGCTGTGAATCGAGACACCGAGGTCTCCGACAAGAGCGTTCTTGAGCCAGGCTCCGTATTGCACCAGAACGGGACGGTCGAGGCCGAATTGCCTCGTGGCGGCGTCGATCTGTTCCTGCGTCGCATTCTCGCCGACGATCACGCCGATCGGGCCGCCGGGCACGGCATAGATCATCGCCCAGATGCCCAGCGAGGCGATCAGCAGGACCGGAAGAAGTTGCGTGATCCTGCGAAGAACATAGCCGATCATGGTTTCGCCCGTTCAACATTGAGCTCGACGAGCTCGTGGCGGTCTTCGAGCAGCCATGTCAACGACCGCCCCAGAGAGTCGAAGGACAGAATGGTGAGCGTGAGGACGAGACCGGGAAGCACTGCGTAATAGGGCGCCTCGTAAAGAAATGACTTCCCGGTTCGAAGCATCTCGCCCCAACTAGGCGTCGGCGGTGGAATGCCGACACCCAGGAACGCGAGTGCGGCTTCAAGGAGAATCGCCACAGACGCCAGCACCACGACCTGCACGAGAATCGGGCTCCAGGCATTCGGCAGAATGGTACGAAACATGTTGTAGGTGGAGGTTCCTCCAAACGCCTCGACGGCAGTGACGAAGTCCCGTTTTCGCAGCGCGAGCACCTGCGCGCGCGTTACGCGGGCAAAGCTCGGTATGCCGGTGACGCCGACCGCGATCAAGGCGGCGGTCTGGCTTCTGCCGAGCACCGCGATCATCGCCATGGCGAACAGAATTCCCGGAAGTGCCAGAAGCACATCGACAGCGCGCATGAGCACCGCGTCTCGCCAGCCCCCGAAGAAGCCTGCCACAAGCCCTATGGGTATCCCGACCATCGCGGCGATCCCAACTGCGCCGGCTGCCGTGAGCAGAGAGGTCCTTGCACCGTAGACGGCACGGGCCATGATATCGCGTCCGAGCTCGTCGGTGCCGAACCAATGCGCGGCGGATGGCTTTTCCAACGCGTTCACGAGGTCCTGCGAAAGAGGATCGAGCGAGAGCAGGTCCGCGAAGGCAGCAGCACCCGTGATTGCCGCAAGGAAGATCAAGCTGAACAGCGCACCCTTGCGCGTCAGGAGTCGACGCGTCATCGCGGATGCTCGCATCATTCTGTTCATGACGCCGCCTCCATCGGACGATATCCCGACGACCCACCTATCGTCGGGATATCGCCGCCTTCGGCGAGGGGGCCGGCGTGATGGCAAGCGGAACGCGTCGGCGAGCGAAGATATTGCTCGAAGGGCGGCATTTCCGTCGCGCAGCGTGCGCTCGCGCGAAAACACCGGGGGTGGAAATAGCAACCGGAAGGTGGCGAAGCCGGGTTGGGTATTTCCCCCTGCAGAACGATGCGCCGACGCTTGCGTTGAATTGCCGGATCTGGGACCGGTGCGGCCGACAAGAGGCTTTGCGTGTAGGGGTGCGTGGCCGCCTCGTAGAGACTGTCGCGCGTGCTCTCTTCGACGATCCGCCCGAGATACATCACGGCGACACGGTCCGAGATATGCCGTACGACCGACAGATTATGGGCGATGAAGAGGTAGGACAATCCAAGCTCGCGCTGGAGGTCCTGCAACAAATTGATGATCTGGGCCTGGATCGACACATCGAGTGCGGCGACCGGTTCGTCGAGGATGAGGAGCCGCGGCTGGAGCGCGAGCGCCCGCGCGATACCAATCCGTTGCTTCTGTCCGCCGGAGAACTCGCGCGGGTAGCGACCGAGCATCGTGCGGGACAACCCCACCATGTCGAACAGTTCGGCGATCCGCGAAGCGCCGCCCATCTCGTCGTAAATGCCATGGATTCGCAGCGGTTCGGCGACGATGTCGGCTACGGTCAAAACCGGATTCAACGACGAATAGGGATCTTGAAAGATGTACTGCATCTGGCGACGGGCCTTGCGTAATCCTGCCCGCCCGAGATCCCGGATCGATTGTCCGTTGAACAGGATGTTGCCACCCGTTGCCTTGATGAGGCCCATGACCGCTCGCCCGGTCGTCGTCTTGCCGCAGCCGGATTCGCCAACGAGACTCACCGTTTCGCCGGCATTGACCGTCAGACTGACCCCGTCGACCGCCCTCACCGACCCGACCGTCCGCCGCAACAACCCAGCCTTCACCGGAAAATGCACCTTGAGCTGATCGATGATCAGAAGCGGTTCCTTTGCGATCTCTGAGCGGCTGGATTCGCAGCGAGGTTGCGCCGCGATGCCGATCGCGTTCGTTTGCTCGGAAAAGTGGCAGGCGGAGAATTGCGTCTCGCCGACGCGATGCAACATCGGATCTTCCGTCCGGCACCGGGTGCGATCACGGCCGATGACACAGCGCGGATGAAACGCGCAGCCGCTGGGAAGCGCGCTGGGGTTAGGCGGCTGCCCGGGAATCGGATCAAGCCGCCGGTTGCCTGTATCGATTCGGGGAATACTCTGGAGCAGCGCCGCCGTGTAAGGGTGCCGCGGGCGCTTGAAGATCTCGCCCACGGGCCCCGTTTCGACGATCCGTCCGCCATACATCACGGCTACGCGGTGAGCGATCTCCGCAACGACACCGAGGTCATGCGTGATCAGGATCACGGCCGCCCCGGTCTCCGCCTGGCGCCTCGCCAGCACGGAGAGGACTTGTGCCTGCACCGTGACATCGAGCGCCGTCGTTGGTTCGTCTGCGAGAATGAGCTTGGGTCGCCCTGCCATCGCCATGGCGATGACCGCGCGCTGACGCATCCCGCCAGAGAATTGATGCGGATATTGCCCGGCCCGGCCGAGAGGGTCCGCGATGTCGACCTCGCGCAGCAATTCGACAGCACGCGCCGGCGCATCGGCTTTGCTGAGCCTGCCGTGAGCAACCTGACCTTCGGTGACCTGCCGCCCGACCGGCAAGACCGGGTTCAGGGTCGTCGTCGGATCCTGAAAGATGAATCCGACTTCCTGCCCTCGCATGTTGCGAAGGCTCTCCGCGTCGGCACCGATCACTTCGGTTCCGCCGAGAAGGATCGAACCCTCGACCTTTGCGGTCGCGGGCAGAAGGCCGGAGACCGCCAGAGCGGTGACGCTTTTGCCGGAACCGGATTCCCCAACGATGCAAAGCACCTCGTTGGGATAGACATCGAAATCGACGCCGCGCACGACCGGCACTCGGCGATCCTGGGACCCGAACGCGACCTCCAACCCGCGAACGGAGAGGACCGGCCCGATCATTGGCGGGCTCCATAGTGGCGGCGCTTGCGAGCCGCGCGCCTCAAGGCTTGAACCCGACCGTTCGCGCCACGAACAGGTTGTCGATATCGAGCGTGAAGCCACCGACGTTCTTTGCCGCCACGATGAGACCCACATCGTACGAATTCGTCGGGATGGCAAAAGCGGTTTCCACCAAAACACGGTTCAGGTTGTCGTATGCGCCTTTCACGTCTGCGCCCGGGCCGAATGTAGTGTTGACGCGTTCGATCGCGGCGACATACTCCGGATGAGGATGCGGCGTCCCGAGGATTGGATTGTTACTGGTCCGGTAAATACTGTTCGTCGCGACGCGGGTCGGGAATTTCTGCACGTTGCCTACGGCGCCGAATACCGCATCAAACCGACCTTTCAACAACGCGTCGATGAACTCGGCTCCCTGCTGAAGGTCGAGCTCAATCTTGACGCCGGCCTTTCCGAGCGAACCTTGCACGACTTGGCTGATCGCGACCGTCGATTCGTCGCTTCCATTCACCAGGAGCTTCCAATTGCTCATGTCGGCCGGGGATAGCCCGGATGCGGCGAGCAATTCCTTGCCCTTATCGATGTTGAACGCATATTTTTCATTATAGGCCGCGTCGAAAGCCGGGCTTGCCGGTGCCCACGGCAAAGCGACGACCTCGCCGAGACCCGCATACCCGACCTTCAGAATTCCTTTCCGATCCATCAGATAGTTGAAGGCCTGACGGAATTTCTCATTCCGGAAAGGACCGCGCGTTGAATTGATGCGGAAGACCTGAACCAGCGGTCCGGGCCCCTGGATGACCTGATAGCCCGAATCCTTCAGCCGCACCGCGCTGCGCGAGGTGCCCCCGTAGATGATGTCGGTGGCGCCCGATTCCAGGGCGGCCGTCGCGGCCGCGTCCTCGCTGAAGATCGTGAAGATGACCTCGTTGGCGATGGGCTCTTTCTCCCGCCAGTAATTCGGGTTGGCGACAAGCCGAATGCGCTGTCCGACGACGCGCTCGCCAAGCATATAGGCGCCCGTTCCGGCGGGCTTGGTTTCCACAGTGTCGATGCCCGCGGGGTCGATGACGCAAAGAAATTGCAGCAGGTCGGTGATCTGCCGTTCCGGAGCCGGCCCCGTGAAATTCAGCGTGATGGTCGAGTCGTCGACGACGTTCCAGTCTTTGATGAACGACATCGTCGCGTAGACGTTCTTGCCTTTCTGGGGATCGGCCGCTTTCTTCAGGGTCGCGGCGACCGCCTGCGCGTTGAACGGAGTCCCGCCGTGGAACTTCACATCCTTGCGAAGCGTCAGCGTCACGGATTTGTTGTCTGGCGCGATTTTCCACGCGGAGGCAAGGCTTGGGACAACCTTTCCGTCCGGGGCATATTCCACCAGGCTGTCGTACAGGTTCTTGATCAGCGGAAAATTCACCGTGGAGAATTGTTGCGGATCGAAGTTCGTCATGTCCGCCAAGATTGCGACTCTGAGCCGTCCTCCCTTGAGATCCGCAGCCTCGACGGTGCCGGCCATAGTACCGGCCGCAACAAAGGTCGCAGCTGCGAGAAGCAGCAGGCGCCTGGAGGGGCAAGGAAAACCGACTCTCATGTGACTTCACTCCTGCTCGCAAGGGTTAGGGCGTGTGGATCACGCTACATTTTGTCTCTCAGCTGGTGGGTTGGTTTTCGCATGGCGAATTGCTCGCCAATCGTCGATTGGATCAAGCGGATAGATCGGCCTTGGAATTCTTTTCCATGGCAGCGTGAAGATGTCCGACTGCCCAGGTCCGCGCGTGTCGACACGGATCACCTGCGAAGTTAGCGGCGCGAAATACTGGAAATTGGAGGCAGTCTTCAGAACCGCCATTTTATAGTCCGTCGGTTCCAACCCGAACGCCTGGTAAACCTGCGGAACGTTGCCCGCGATGCCGCGCAACTCACTGATCAGCATGGTCACGGGCCCGACTTCGAAAACCACGGCGCGACCCATATCGACATGATTCTGGTGATTGTATTCAAGCTCGACGACACCGCCGCCGATTTTTCGCACAAATCCCGTGACCTGAAGCGGGTCAAAAAACTCAGAGGCGGCGCTACCGCCGAGCGGCAACGTGACCTGGGCGCCCTCTCCGGCTTCGACCAGCATCGCGACGGCTTGCGGGGAAATCATGGGAATCAGAGCCTTGCCCTTAATTCCGAGACGCAGGATCGCCTCAAGGATCAGGTTGCTGTCGCCCGCAGCACCTCCAAAGACGGTGTCGCCGGTGTCGCTGAGAACCACGATTCCGGCTTCTGCTGCATCGGCCATCCGAACTGCCTCGTCGACCGGGACAGCATCCCTCACCTGGAAATCATCGCGGAGCGACCACGCCAGGTCGGCAAGTTCATCAGCCAGTTTCTCGGCGAGTTCCTGATCGTTGTCGGTGACGACAATGGTGGACCACCCGCCCTCCGCGACATCCAACCAAGGCTGCATGGGATAGTTTGACGCTTGCAGAACCCGTGGATCGCTTTCCATGCTGCGCGCCCGATCGAACCAGATCTTCATCGGTCCGCCCGACGTCAGGAACTGTTCCTGATGCGACAGAAGCGGAATCTTCCGCCAGGCTACCTTTGGCTTGGCGTTTCGAGTGAGGATCCGGATCAAGAGCTCGGTGCCGATCTTTCCCGTGTCGAAAGGATCGTGCGGCTGAGTGCGATGGCCGACGATAGCCGTGCTCATATCGATGATCTTTTGCGTGACATTGGCGTGATGATCGAGACCGAGCACAATGGGAATACGATCGCCGAGAATCGATCGGCAGAGTTCAACCTGAGCCCCCTCGACATCGTCGATGTCCTCCGCCGCGCAAGCGCCATGCAGCTGCAGCGCGAGACCGTCAATCGGACCCGCCGCCTTTAGACCCTGCCTGATCCGGTCTTCAAAAAATTCGTACGCCTCCTTGGTGATACGCCCCCCGGCGACCGCCAAACTGCGGATGATCGGAATCGTCTCGATGTCGAGGCCGGACTCCTCGACGGCCGCGAGATGCCCGCCAATCTGACCATATCCACGGAGCTTGGTGAGAATTTCCTCGCCTTCAAATATTCCGAACGCTTCGTAGTCTCTCAAGGTCGTGAGAACAGGATTGAAATCGTTCGTTTCCTGAGAGACATGGATGACGGCGATCCTCATGTCAGTTCTCCGACTTAGGCGTTGCGCAGAGTTCGTTGACGGAGTTCCGACGCATACGTGACCGTTTCATCCTTGCCCCCGAAGTAGAACCGATGAAATTACGCTGCAGGTCGAGACCAAGCTGTCTATGACCGACTTTAAGTCAGGCTAGTAACGGCAAAAATTCGTGTCAAGAATAGCCAGTTTCGCCTTGCGGAACAACGGGAACAATAGAGAGCGCTCATGAATGCGCCGGCTCGAGTGGCGCGAAGGCGCCACCCTCGAAGCGCGCGCCCAGTTGAATTGAAATTCTTCGAGCCGCGTTCTTCAGAGCTTCGACGGCATGCACGGTCACGTCGGGTTTCATGCGTCTCTCCGGCGCCGAAAGGCTCATGGCCGCGAGCGGGTACCCCGCGCTGTCAAAGAACGGGACGCCAATACACATCAGTCCGTCCTCGTTTTCTCCCATTTCAATCGCGTAGCCGCGCCGCCGTACATCATCCATCTGACGGCGGAATGCTTTCGCGCTGGTCAGCGTTTTGATGGTCATAGGCCTGAGCCAATCGCCCTGGAACAGATCCTCGCGACTGTCGGGGAGAAATGCCACGATGGCTTTCCCGAGGGACGTCGAATGAACCGGGTGCCGATCGCCGACGCGCGCATGGATCCGCATCGCACGGTTCGGCTCAACCATGTCGACGTAAACGATGTATCTGTCGGAAAGGACAGCCAGGTTCACCGTCTCGTTGAACGTCTCCATGAGTTCGACCATCTCAGGGTGTGCGAGATTGCGCAGCCGTTGGAGTTTTCTGTCGGCTTTTGCCAGCGCGCGAAAACCGACGCCGACCCCGTAGCGGTCGCGCTTCTGGTCGTGGTGGATAAAGGACGCCGCTGAAAGCGTCTGGAGATATCGAAACACGGTGGTCTTCGGTAACTTCAGCTCCGAAACAATCTCCGTCAGCGTAACCTCGTGACTTTGCCGAGCGACATGCTCGAGAACCTGCAGGGCTTTCATCACCGGCTGAACGATATAGTCGTCTCTGCGTTTGTTCATCGACGCTTCCCTCCCTATGATGTAGCCCGCAATTGCTCTTCCCCGTTCGCCTCAGAAAAACGTCTTCACCGCATCGACGACCCGGTAATCCTCATCGACGACCATGAGCAGGGACCATTTGTCGAACGTCGTGCACGGGTGTCCGATGCCGAAGCCCACCATATCGCCGACTTGAAGCAGGCTCTCACCGGGAGTGCCGAGATGGCAGTGCTGGTCGTTGAGCGCGACGACGACGTGGCCGCGCGGCATCGGTTCGGGACGGTCCATCATCCCACCCGGGCGATACCATCGTACCGGCACGGGAAGACCCGAATCGTAACTGACGTCGCGTTTGCCCATGGTGAGAATCGTGCGACCGCTCTCGGGCCGCGACTGGACATAGGCCCACACCTCCAAAGCAGGTTCGAGACCACCGGGCGGAAGCCGTAGCGTGGTATCGGCGACGATCCGGTGAAAGGCAGCCGCGTAACCCATCGCGTCGTGGGTCAGGTAGCAGCCGGAGCGAAGGACACGCAGCAGCGGTCGATCGAAGGAGACGGCCCCGAGCCGTTCGCCGACCCGGTCGAAAAACGCGGAGCCGCCGGCGCTCAGCACCATCGGGGCGCCCGGCGACAGCAGGCCTTCGTCGTTCGCGACGGCTGCAATGGCAGCGACTTCGTCGATCAGCCCGTCGGCTGAAGCGGCGTCCGGCAGCAAGCCTTCAAAACACTCAAACCCCGCGAGGACAAGACCGGGTGTGTCGGCAACGGAACGGGCGACAGCGAGGGCGTCCTTGCGGGTGCGCGCGCCGGTGCGGCCGCCTGTGAACCCGATCTCGACGAGCACGCGCACAGGGTTCTCCGCAGGCGGAGGATTGCGCCGCGCACCTTCGGCGAGAAGCGCTGTTCCCTGTTCCGTATCGGCGAGACAATAGAGCTCGCAGGCGCTGTCCTGCTGAAGCGCCCGAAAGCAAGCGTCCACCGATTGCGCGCCGATCGGCTGATTTGCCAGGATGATTCGTTGCACGCCGAAGCGCCGGCACACCTCGAGCTGCTGCACCGTTGCGACGGTGATGGCCCAGGCTCCGTCGGCGATCTGCCGCTGGAACAGTTGAGGTGCCATGGTCGTCTTGCCATGCGGCGCAACGACAAGCCCGTTCTCCGCCGCGAAAAGGCTCATCCACCGACTGTTGGCTTTCAGGACGTCGCGTTTGAGAATGGCGAGCGGAAGCGGCAGGTCGCCCGCCAGCATGTTCCAGCCCTGCGCGCCGATATCGCGAAGGCGGAGACCGGCGGTGCCGAACGGCAGTCCCTTGGTCGAAGGATCGACAACAGAATCCTCCAACTCCCTCAGGTTGAGGAGCGGCAGCAAAGGGTGCGCCTGTTCGATCAAAGCCATGGATTCGGATCCAGCGGCGCGAGAGGTCGACGCGCCTTCGTGTAAGAGATTTTGGTCGCGTCGGAGGGATATGGCCCGCCCGTATCGAGGTAGAATATGCTCGCGGCGATCGGCGCGAACGCCGCGTGAAAGTGATTCGAGGATTTCACCACGACGATCTTTTTTGTGCTCAGGTCGACATCCAGATCGGTGAACACCTGAGGGCTGAAAGTCTGGGCGCGGGTGGACGCGAGCACGACATCGAGATCGCCGATCGTCACTGCCGCTGCCGGTCCCAGCGATACCCAGCTCTGTTCGAAGGGCACGAGGAGATCCTGCGTCGTCGCACGAACACGCACATGGGCGTCGATCGGCCGACCCGAAGTCGCAGCCGCCTTGCCGCCGAACCGCAGCGAGATTTCCGCGCCGATACCCGCCGCACGGCAGAACGTGACCGCTACCGGGTCCCAGAGGGCGCCGATTGCGGCGGGGATTTCAGGGTGGCGAAGCAGCGCTTCCACCATCACGGTCGAGTCCCCCGCCACCCCACCGCCGGGATTGTCCCAGCGATCGGCGAGCACCACCGGCCCGCCGGCCACCGCGAGCGCTTCGGCGATTGCCTCATCGGGTTTGAAATGCCGGGGCACGGCTCCACCCAAGCCCCACCCGATGATCTCATGACCGAGTTGCGCCGCCAAAATTTCGGCCTTGGGAAGGTTGCCGTCAGCGATAACGAGGACCTTTGTCCCCACGTCGTAAACGTCTGCCGCCTGAAATCCATGCGCGATCGAAATGCTCAGGATACCTTCTCGGCCCTCCAGCGCCTTGATCCGATCGACGAAGCTTCGTCCAGGCTCGCGACTGGTCATGAAGCCGGAAATTGTCCGGCAATCGAAGACCGCGCTGATCGGCTTCACCTCGCCACGAGCGGCCCGGAGGCAAAGATCGACAAGATCCTCGGCCCGCTCCAGGAAGTCCGTATGCGGAAATTCCTTGAATGCGACAATCACATCGGCGGCTTCGACCATCTGGTCCGTGAGATGGCAGTGCATGTCGAGTTCGGCGCCGATGATCGCAGCGTTGCCTGCCAACGCGCGCGACCGCGCGAGCAGATCGCCTTCGCAATCGTCGTAGCTCCGGGCCACCATCGAGCCGTGGAGGCCGAAAAGCACCACGTCCACCGGCAGCGCCGCTTTGAGCTGATCGAGAATTTCGTCCCGGAGACTTTCGTAAGCCTCCCGCGAGACCAGCCCCGCGGGTTCAGCCCAGGTCGCCGTCCCTTCGATCAGCGTGAGTCCATCTGCCCGCGCGCGGCGACGCGCGGCGACGACGGGAGCCGAACAGAGCGTCGGCGTTTCCGGATGCGCGCCGGGCGGGCAATAAAAGGAGGATTCGAACGCGGATCGATCGACATAAAGAGGCGAAAAGGTGTTCGTCTCGGTCGCGAGGGAGGCCACGAAGATCCGCATTCACAACTCCCTCTTCCGGCATTTCCCGATGGGGGCCATCAAACTGACGTTCCATTATGTGGGACCGTCAGATGCCGGATGGGAAATGTAAGTTGACATGGGGGGCGGTTGTCAACTCTCGTTACTTTAGCGTTCTTGCTATTTGGGAGGAGCTACCCCTTGTGCGTCGACCCGCGAAGATGCTCTACTTGGTTTCACAGCGTGACCTATGTACATTCAACGATGTGGAACGAGGATCTGGTGCGGTCGGCCGGCAAGTCAGGTGCAATTGAATGTCGAAGGCTTCCCCCGCGGCGCTCACCCAGATGAAGAGCCGTTCGCCCGCTTCTCGCACGCGCAGCCAGGAGGCGGCTTCGGGCGCGATGATCACACCGCCCGCCGAGGCTCGCATCCAGTCCATCGGCCGCGCCAAGGCGCTCCTCGACGCGATGGCGAGCGGGGGCTGGGTTTCGTTGCGCGATCTCGCGCTCGAAACTGGCCTCGCCAAGACGACGGCCTTCAACCTGGTGAGTGCGCTGGTGGATGTGGGCTTGGCCGAGCGTGATGCAAAGGCGGGTGCCTATCGTCTGAGCCTGCAGCATCTCAGCTATGGCAAGGCGGTCGAGCGTCGGCTCGATATCGCGACGATTGCTCGCCCTCACCTCATCCGATTGTGCGCCCTGACGCGCGAGACGGTCAATCTTGCTCTTCCCGGCCCGATCGATTCCCTCATTGTTGAAAGCCTGGAGGGAAGCCAGACCCTGCGGGTGTCGTCGTATGCAGGCACGCGCGCATCCTATCATTCAACGGCCTGCGGGCGCGCGTTGCTCGCCTACCAGCCGGCTCGGTTTCGGCGCACGATCTACGATCTTGGACGTCTCTCGGCCTCGACCCATCGAACCATTACCGATCCGGAGATCCTCGAGTCGGTCCTTGAGGAGTGCCGCACGCTCGGTTGGACATCGGAATTCGAAGAGAACGAATTGGGGGGCGCCTGTGTGGCGGCTCCGATCTTCGGCCCGCGAGGCGAAGTCATCGCCGCGGTGAGCATTGCCGGCCCGGCTGCGCGCTTTACGAGGGAAACGATGGCCCGGCTCGGAAGCTTGCTTGTCAATCATCTGGCCGAAATCAGCGCCGAGATTTCCCAGACGCCGCCAACACACCTTCCACGCGCGATCGCATGATGTGACGTAGGCTGAACCCGTTGGCCGTCTTTAGCGAGACGCCTGATAGCAACTTTCGACAGGCGGCGCCATCAGGAATGGCTGGGTGTCAGATCAACTGGTCCTCGGGCACATTGAGGACGGCTGAAAGGCGCTCAAGCATGTCCTCCTCGATTTCCTTGTTGCCATCCTCGATCGCCTCGATCTCAGCCTTGGAAATGCCGCTCTTCCTAGCGAGGTCGTCGCGGGAGATGTTTCGCCAACGGCGATAAGCCATCAAGGCAGGCTCGCCGCCTTCGATCGCATAGGTGACCTCCATGGGCACTCGGAAGACGTCGGCCATCCTGGTCTCTCCAAAAACGACATTCTAGCACACGTTGCTGGGATCCTGCTTGCCACTGACCCATCGGGTCCTCCGTCTCCAGGGTCGTCTATGGTTTTCGTCGAAAGTGGCCCAGGTAGCCTGTCAACGAGGTCATGAAATTGCGCCTGACCGTAATGATCATCACACCGGCGAGGGCGATGATCGTTCCCAGCGCCATGCGCAAGTCGAATGGATCCTGGGTTATGAGGATTCCCAGCACCACGGTCAGCAGGGGACTGAGGATGATGAGCGGCGCGATGAGGTTGGCCGGATAGATCCGAATGAGGCCGTAATAGATCGTATGCGCCAGCATGGACACGATCAGCGCCGAGAACAGGACAGCCATCACGAACGGCCATCCCGCCGCCAGCGCGATCGGATACTGATTGGTTTCAAAGACCACCGTCAAAACCATCAAGGGGACCACCGATGCAGCGCCGACCCAGGCCTGGAATTGGAGCGGTCGCACGCCGTCGATTTGCTTCATCATGACGGCCGCCAGCGATCCGGCAAGTGCGGACGCCAAGACCAGAAGGAGCCCGCCCGACAGTGGGAACCCGTTTTGGGGATTCCACATGACGATAATCCCGCCAAGGAACGTCAACACCACGCCGGCGGCGCGTCTTGGGGAAACTGCCTCACCGAGAATCATGACCGATAAAAGAACGGTGAGCGGCAAGCTCAGTTGCCCAACGATTGCAGCGCTCGAGGGGGTGGCGGTTCTGATGCCAAGAAAAAACAACGCAAAGCCGCCGCCACCCATCAGAATTCCGACGCAGATGATGCGCCACAAGGGCCGAGGAGCGGGCAGCAACCATGGCAAGGCGACGAGCGCAACGAGACCGTACCGAACTGCAGCATAGAATAGCGGCGGCACCTCCATCCCCGAGACCACGATCTTGCTGACGATCGTGTGAGCGGCCCAGAGAAGGCACGTGAGGAGAAGCAGGCTAAAATCGCGCGGTGTCATACACTTGATTTAAGCTAAGCTGGAGGTGGCGAACAAACGCTATTGCTGCGTACCTGACCTGTGTGCGGGCGCCTAGGCCCCGCTGACCGGTTTTCAGACACTATCGCAGCAAACCCGGGTTGCGCCGGCAATCGCAAGCGCGTTGAATTGCTCTCGTGGCGACGGCCCCAACCGATCGCAGTGACTTTCTCGTTCGCAGCCCCATCAGGAAAGACCATCATGTCCAGCCGTTTGAGTGGTAAAATTTGTCTCGTCACCGCAGCCGGCCAAGGCATTGGCCGGGCCATCGCGGAGCAGTTTATCGCCGAGGGTGCGATCGTATGGGCGACGGACCTCGATTCGACCAAGCTATCGGACCTGGAAGGAGCCAAGACATGGCCGGTTGATGTCCGCTCGACTCCAGCGGTCAATGCGTTGGTCGAGGAGGTCGGAGGGATCGACGTCCTCGTCAATGCCGCTGGTTATGTGCATCACGGCACAGTTCTCGACTGCTCGGAAGACGATTGGGATTTCTCATTCGACGTGAACGTCAAATCCATGCATCGTCTCCTGCGCGCCTTCTTGCCGGGCATGCTGGAGCGCGGCGGCGGCTCAATCATCAACATCGCTTCCGGCGCATCCTCGGTGCGCGGGCTGCCGAACCGATATGCCTATGGTGCTAGCAAAGCCGCCGTGATCGGGTTGACCAAGGCTGTGGCAGCCGACTTCATCCGGCGCGGCATTCGCGCCAACGCGATCTGTCCAGGAACAATCGAATCTCCCTCGCTCGATGCAAGAATCGCCGCGCAGGCGCGGGCTTTGGGGAAATCGGAAGCGGAGGTTCGTCAAACCTTTATCGAACGTCAGCCCATCGGGCGGCTTGGCACCGCAGACGAAGTCGCGAAACTGGCGTTGTATCTTGCTTCCGATGAATCGGCTTACACGACGGGGGCTATCCATATCATCGATGGCGGGTTCTCTTTGTAAATCTGCCGCAAAGCGACCGTGCCTTCCGGGAGTGGTCCGCAAAACCCATCAGTTCCGAATAAGGAAAATGGCTTCGATTTCCACCGTCATGCGATTGGGCAACGAACCCATGCCGACGGCGGAGCGCGCGTGGCGACCCGCCTCGCCTAAGATCTCGACGAGGAGGTCGGAGCATCCATTGATGACCTTCGGATGATCGGAAAAATCCGGTTCCGCGTTGACCATGCCGAGCAGCTTCACGACCGCTTCGATCCGGCTGAGTTCGCCAAGGGCTGCCTTGGCGACAGCCAGAAGATTGAGGCCCGTCAGGCGCGCATCCGCATAACCTTCTTGCACTGTCGTGTCCCGCCCGAGGCGGCCCGGACGATAAGTCCCATCAGCCCGTTTCGGCCCCATGCCCGAAAGGTAGAGAAGATTGCCAGCCCACCGATAAGGCACGTAATTGGCGACGGGCGCCGCGGTATCCGGCAGCACGAGGCCGAGCGAGGCGAGTTTTTCTTCCGGCGTCATGCAATGCTCCTCAGATCTGGTGCCAGACGCGACCATCGATCACCACACCTCGCGCCGCGAGGCGTGTCTTTCCGGCAAGATGCTCGCCGGTAGAATCCACATAATCGAAGGTCCCGTCCTGAAGCTCCAGGATGGAGGCATCGCCGACGCTGCCGGGCTTGAATGTTCCAAGATCCGGGCGCTGCAGGGCTTTCGCCGCGTTGATGGTGGCCGATCTGATCACCTCGACGAGAGGCATCTCGAGGCAGAGGAATTTCGACAATGTGGTCAGCAGGTCGAACGCGGGCCCATCGATGCAGAGCGCATGTACGTCGCTGGAGATGCAATCGGGCATGAAACCATTCTCGAGCATGACCCGCGCAGTATTGAACGAGAAAGATCCCATGCCATGCCCGATATCGAACAGGACGCCTCGCTGACGCGCCTCGATCACGGCGGGGTGCACCTTGCCGTCCGCCGTCGCGGGCGTATTGGGAAACGGACGAAAGCAGTGCGTAAGAACATCTCCCGGACGAAGCCGTGCCAGCACCTCCGGCAGCGTCGGCGGGGGGTGGTCGATATGCACCATCATCGGCATGTCCACGCGCTCGGCGACCTGCCGGGCGATGTCGAGGGGAACGAGGCCGGAATTGCCCGATGCGTGGAAGCCGACGCGAACTTTGATGCCGGCCAACGTATCGCGGTTCGCTTCCGCCACTTCCACTGCGTCGATCGGCGCCATGAGACGAAGATCCCCGCTCTCGCCCACCATGACCCGTTTGGAGAAGCCATAGATTCCCGCAAATGAAACGTTCAGATACGCGACGATGCGTACAGGCGAGGGCTTGATCACGTGCTCGAAAAATCCCGGGTAATTGCCCGGACCAGCGCTGCCCGTGTCGACAAGGGTCGTGCATCCGCCCCTGGCGAGAACCAGCGGATCGACACCAAGCGAGGTCCCACCCCAATAGACGTGCGTGTGGAGATCGATCAGTCCGGGAGTGACGATCTTGCCTGCCACGTCGTGAACGGCTTGGGCGCCATTCGCGAGGCCATCGCCGGTTGCCACCACCTTCCCGTCGGAAAAGGCGACGTCCATCACCCGGTCGATCCCTTGAGACGGATCGATCACGCGCCCACCGGACAAGACGAGGTCAAAAGCCATAGTGAACAGATCCTTCCAATACAAGATTCAGCCGATTTGAAAACAAATTACATTTCCGGAGGCAGAGAACGTCATATCGAGGCTCACCCCGCCGTCACAAGGCGTAGAATGCCCGAAATATTGGGTCAAGTGATTGACAGTCGAATAGCGCGCTTAATAAACTTTCATCTCGGCCCACGTGAAGCACAAGGGAACGCACGTGTGGGCCTTGGCATGGATTGGGAGGATTGCATGAAGTTTCGCGTGAATCGGAGCGCCGTAACGCGGCGTGGACTAGGCTTGGCCGTAACGGGCATGGCGGCTGCGGCATTGTTCGCACCCGGATTCGCGTGGGCGCAAAATTCCACCAGCGCTAATCTGGCGATGGTCGGCGAGCCGCAATCGCTCGATCCGATGGCATCCACTGCTGATCTCGTCGGCCTCATCATGCAGCATGTTTACGAGCCGCTGTTCACCTTCGACGCCAAATGGGCGGTTCAGCCGATGCTCGCAGCGGAATTGCCGAAGATGTCCGCCGACGGCAAGACCTACACGATTGAAATCCGGAAGGGTGTGAAACTGCACAACGGCCGGGATCTCGACGCCGAGGACGTCGTCGCGTCGCTCAAGCGCTGGGTGGAAATGACGCCACGCGGTAAGGCGCTCGGCAAGAGCATCGCGTCGATCACCGCCAAGGGCCCGCTGACCGTCGAAATCGCGCTGTCGGACGTTCAGCCGGCGTTGCTCGCGCATCTCGCCCTGCCCTCTGGGTTCGCCGGCATCATGGCAAAGGAATCGGTCGCCAACCCGCTGGTCGATTTCATCGGGACCGGCCCCTATAAGTTCCGCGAGCGCAAGCCGGACCAGTATGTGGTGCTGATGAAGCACGATGCCTATAGCGCCCGCAGCGAAGCGCCGAGCGGTTATGCAGGAAAGCGCGAGGCCAAGATCGACGAGCTGCGTTTCATCCCCGTTCCCAACGCCAATACCCGTGTCGAGGGCGTCGTGGCCGGACAGTACCAGTTTGCAGACCAACTGCCTGTGGAAAGCAACAAGAAGGTTTCGACCGCGTCGGGCGTCGCGGCGGTTCTGACGATGCCTTACGGATTCCCGTATTTCCCCACCAACACCAAGCAGGGCCCAATGGCGGACGCCAAAATCCGCCAGGCGTTCCAGATGGCGTTGAACGATGAGGAGATCCTGCTCGCAGGATTCGGCGACCCGAAATTTTATTCGGTGGCTGGCGAACACTTCCCCAAGGGATCGCCGTTCTATTCGACCGCGGGCGTGGAGAAGTACAACAAGGGCGATGCCGCCGGTGCCAAGAAACTGCTGGCAGAGGCGAAATACGACGGTACGCCGATCCGCATCCTCAATTCCAAACAATATGACTTCCATAACCGCATGGCGCTCGTGATGGCCGAGCAGTTGAAGGCTGCGGGCTTCAAGGTGACGCTCGAGGTAGTCGACTGGGCGACTTTGATTCAGCGCCGTGGCGACCCGGCCTTGTGGGACGTCTACATCACCCATTCGGCCTTCCTGCCGGAGCCGATGCTGTCGCCGCCGCAACTCGGTGACGGCGCGCCCGGTTGGTGGAAGACACCTGCAAAGGATGCAGCACTCGCGGCCTTCAACAGCGAACCGGATCCTGCAAAACGCGGAGCCTTGTGGGGCAAGGTGCAGCAGGTCGTCTATGATGAGGTGCCCTACATCCGCGCCGGCAATTTTGCTTCGCTGAGCGGCGTGTCGGCAAAGATGAAGGGCTATACGCCGATGCCGTGGCCCGCCTTCTGGAACGTCGAGATATCGAAGTAAGCCGGGTTTTTCCCCACATGTCGCGTCAGGGACGGCTTGCCCGTCTCTGACGCTTTCACGGAACCGGAAGCAATGTGGCTTACACTCGGCCGACGAATCGGTGGCCTCCTGATCGTGATGTTCCTGGTTGCCGCCATGGTGTTCTTTTTGACGCGGCTGGCGCCAGGCGATCCGGCCGCGCTCATGCTGGGCGACCAGGCGACCGCCGAGGATATCGCGCACCTCCGCCAGGTCTACGGGCTCGACAAGCCAATCCTCGTGCAGTTCGTGCTTTGGCTCAAGGAAATCGCGACGGGCAATCTGGGCCAGTCGATTTTCCTGCAGCGCCCCGTCACCCAGGCCATCGCCGAACGCGCCGAGCCCACTTTCTTCCTCGCTCTCTTCTCCGTCTCCATCGCCGCGCTGGTCGGCATTCCGGCCGGAATCGTTTCGGCGGTGTGGCGGGGGCGTGTGGTGGATCAGATCGTCAGCGGACTTGCCATGCTGGCGGCCAATATTCCGAGTTTTTGGCTTGGGCTGATCTTCATCCAGTTCTTCGCCGTCCGGCTCGGTTGGTTTCCTGTCGCGGGTTATGGCGATCCGGGCGCCCCGTTCGTCGAAAGGATCGCCCATCTGGCACTGCCGGCGACCGTATTGGGAATCGTGAATTCGGCTTTGATCATCCGTTTCACCCGCGCCAGCATGCTCGACGTGCTCAGTGACGACTATATCCGCACCGCACGCTCGAAAGGCATATCGGAGATCCGTGTGGTCCTGCGCCATGCCTTCGGCAACGCACTCGTGCCGATCATCACGGTAGTGGGCCTCACGGCCGCCTTGCTGGTCGGTGGCGCCATCGTCACCGAGACGGTGTTCGGTCTGCCCGGCATCGGCAATCTGGTGGTATCTGCCGTACTTCGCCGGGATTACCCGGTCATCCAAGGTGCGCTGATCGTCGTTGCGGGAATCTATGTGCTGATCAATCTGCTCATCGACATCATCTATACCTTCGTCGATCCCCGCGTGCGGTACTGACGATGGAGCAATCTCCCATTCTGTTGTTCTTCCGCCGCATGTTCCGGCGCAAACTCGTGCTCGTCGCCTGCATCGTGCTTTTCGTGATCGTTCTCATGGCGCTGCTAGCCCCATGGGTCGCCCCTTACGAGCCCACGGCCATTCGCGTCATTCGCCGCCTGAAACCACCGAACGAACTCAACTGGCTCGGCACGGACGAGTTCGGTCGGGATATCCTCTCGCGGATCATCTACGGAGCCCGCGCCTCGCTCGGGATCGGGTTTGCGGTCGTGATGGTCTCCATGACGGTGGGCACGCTCTTCGGACTCCTGGCGGGATATTTTCGTCCACTCGACGGCGCCGTCATGCGCGTGGTCGACGCCCTGATGGCACTCCCGGACATCCTGCTGGCGATCTTTCTCGTGGCTGTACTCGGAGCATCCGCTTTCAACGTGGTGCTCGCGCTCTCCATCGTCTACACGCCGCGCGTCATACGCGTGGTTCGCGCATCGACCCTCGTCATCCGCGAACTCCCGTTCGTGGAGGCGGCTCGGGCGCTGGGTGTTTCAGCCCGCCGGATCCTCTCCGTACATATCCTTTTGAACGTCGCCTCGCCGGTTCTTGTGCAAGCGACCTTCATCTTCGCCTATGCGGTGTTGGCCGAAGCGGGCCTGTCGTTTCTCGGCGCAGGCGTTCCGCCTGAGCTGCCGACCTGGGGGACGATGATCGCCTCCGGCCAGCAATATGCCGACGACGCGTTCTGGGTCGTGCTCTTTCCCGGCCTCGCAATCGTTCTTGCGGCGCTCTCGCTGCAGATCGTCGGCGACGGTCTGCGCGACATGCTCGACCCGAAATTGCGGAAAGCACTGTGAGCATGATTTCGCCCCCCCTGCTCGCCATCGACGACCTTGAGGTTCGCTTTCGCACCGAAGAGGGCGAGAGCACACCCGTGCGCGGCGTCACTCTCTCGGTGGCTGCCGGAGAGACGGTCGCTCTGGTGGGGGAATCCGGCTCTGGAAAGTCGGTCACGAGCCTTGCCGTCATGGGCCTTCTGCCGCGCCCGGCCGGACGCGTGGCTCGGGGGCGAATCCTGTTCCGCCGACGCTCGGAACAGATTGTCGATCTCGCTGCCATGCCGTCATCCGAGATGCGAAAGCTGCGTGGTTCCGAGATCGCCATGATCTTCCAGGAGCCGATGACGAGCCTCAACCCGGTTCTGTCGATCGGGGAGCAGATCGCCGAATCTGTCAGGCAGCACATGGGTCTCGGCCGCGCGGGCGCGGTGAAGCGCGCCGTGGAGATGCTCGATCTCGTGGAAATTCCGGATGCGCGGCGACGGGTCGACGAGTACCCGCATCAGATGTCTGGCGGAATGCGGCAGCGGGTGATGATCGCCTTGGCGATGTCCTGCAATCCATCCCTGCTGATCGCCGATGAGCCCACCACGGCTCTCGATGTGACGATCCAAGCGCAAATCCTTGCCCTGATCGATCGGTTGCGCCGCGAGGTGGGCATGGGCGTTCTGTTCATCACGCACAATCTCGGCGTCGTCGCCGAAGTGGCCGACAGAGTGACCGTGATGTATGCCGGACAGGTGGTTGAAAGCAGCCCAGTCAAGGACCTTTTCCGGTCCCCCCGCCATCCTTACACGAGCGCGTTGTTGAATTGCCTGCCAGCCCGCGCAAAACGGGGAGCGGATGGTCGCCGGATGGTGCAATCCATTCCCGGCACCGTCGGAAATGTCGGTGAGGGATGCGCCTTCGCGCCCCGTTGCGCCCATTCAATCGAGATGTGCCGCACCAGCTCGGTCGCATTGGAGGCAGATGGGGAGCGCAGCGCTCGCTGTCTCAGGTGGCGGGAGATCCTCGCATGAGCGCAACTCCGCTTCTCTCCGTCGAGGGCCTCACAAAACATTTCGGCCGCGCACCGCATCTGCTCCGCGCGGTCGAGGATGTGAGTTTTCACGTTGCGCCTGGCGAAGTGCTGGGACTCGTGGGCGAATCAGGATCCGGCAAGAGCACGATCGGCCGCCTCGTCCTGCGGTTGATCGATCCCACCTCCGGCACGATCCGCTTTGACGGCGACGATATCTCCCGGGCGACCGAGCGACAGTTGAAGTCGCTGCGGCGCAAAGCACAAATGGTCTTTCAGGATCCTTACGCGAGCCTCAACCCCCGGCTACGCGTCCGCGACATCATTGGCGAGGCAATCGATGCCCATCGCCTCGCCAGCGGAGCGAGGCGGACCGAGCGGATTGGCGAATTGCTGGAAACCGTCGGTCTGCCCGCCGCCCACATGGTGCGCTTCCCGCACGAGTTCTCGGGTGGGCAGCGCCAGCGCATCGGCATCGCCCGCGCGCTCGCGGTGGAGCCAAAACTCATTGTCGCGGACGAGCCGGTTTCGGCGCTCGACGTTTCCGTGCAGGCGCAGGTGATCAATCTCCTGCAGGATCTGAGGCGACGTTTCGAACTCGCCATGCTGTTCATCTCGCACGACCTCGAGGTCGTGGAACTGATGTGCGATCGTATCGCCGTGCTTTATCTCGGCCGCATCGTTGAAATCGGTCGTGCGGAAGAGATCTCGACGCGTCCTCGCCATCCCTATACGCGGGCGTTGCTCGCCGCCTCGCCGAAGGCGGATCCGGATGCACCCAAGATCCGTCGGCTGCTTAAGGGCGACATTCCCTCGCCGCTGGCTCCCCCTTCCGGCTGTGTGTTCCGCACCCGGTGCCCCCATGCGACGGGCGAATGCGCCCAGGTCGTCCCAGCGCTGCGCGCGGCAGGCGACGACCATCGGTTTGCGTGCTTATACGATATCGCCGATGAGGGAAGGCCCGCCGCAGCATGAGCCAGATTGACCCGCCTCCCGCTTCATTGTCGGATTCGAACTCGGACATCCTGCGGGCGATCAGCGCTGGCCTGGGCATCATGTCATCGGGGCAGCGTCGGATTGCTGCGATGATCCTCAAGGATCCTCATTGGGCCATGCAATCCAACGTAAAGGAGCTCGCAGCCCGAGCCGGCGTCAGTGCACCCACCATCGTGCGCTTCGCAAGGACCGTCGGCTGCGAGGGATTGCGCGATCTGAAACTGAAGCTCGCTGCCGCCCTTGCGGTCGGCGCGCCCTATCTGCATCGCAGTGTGACCCCTGACGACACCCCGGCGGACGTGGCCCGCAACGTCGTTGGCAGCGTCACTGCCGTCCTGGCGGAATGGCAGCGCCAGCTTGCGCCGGCTGATATCGAACGCGCTGCGGAAGCGATGCACCACGCCCGCCGTGTGGATTGCTTCGGGACTGGTGCGACGTCGAATTTTCTCGCGCAAGACATGCAGGCGCGCCTGTTTCGGCTTGGCATCGTCACCAACGCATTCTCCGACGCGCATCTTCAACTCGTCGCGGCCGCCACACAGACAAGAGAGGATGTGCTTCTCGCCATCTCGTTTGTCGGCCGGATGCCGGCGCTCCTGGAGGCGGTTGCGGTCGCCAAGGAACGCGGCGCTACAATCATCGCATTGACCCGGACCCATACGCCTCTCGCAGCCCTTGCCGACATTGTTCTTGGCATCGACGTTCCCCGCGACGCGACCATGCGGGTGGGCACCGATGCCTACGTGGTCCAGCTCCTGATGATCGAAATCCTCATGGTGATCATCGGCCTCAAGCGCGGCCCGTCAACAATCAGCCGCCTCGGAGAGATCCATCAGATCCTGCAAACCCACGCCGTCGACAGTGATGACCCATCGCTGCTGCACTGGGGCTGGCGTCGGGTTCTCCGCGGCGAAGATGCCGACCCGGCATCAAAGGCCGATGGCTGAAGGCCGCTCGTCGGCAGCGGGATACCGAGGCACCGCCGCCGCTCCGGCACGGCGCCGACCATATGCAGAAAAGCTTCGGCCGGCCTTTTGCCTCCCTCCCTAGGCGCGGCCCCGCACACTACGACGGCGTTCTCGCGAGTGTTCAGACCGCCGCTTCCTGCAACACCGCGACCGACATAAATTGACAAGTCAGGACCCGGATGTGACAATAGATCGGTCTAAGCGCAGGAAAAGTTCCAGTACGCGTAAGAATGTACTCGGTTGGTTGCTGATAGATTGCTCGTGTGACAACAAGCAGTTCGGGAGCCACGGCCCATGGCAAGAGCGAAGTCGATCGTCGATACGGCAAGAGGCGCGGGCGAATCCGGCGGGCAGGTGACTGCGGCGCCGAACACGAGGCTCGCTGACCAAGCGACGCCAATTTCATTCCGGATTTCAAATGAGCTTACGGTCGACGGCTGCTTGAGAAGAGTCGCGAGGATTTGCTGCGGGTAGAGTGACAGAACTAACTTCATCACTGTTTCATACCGCAGAAGCTGAAGGCAAGGATGTGTCGGAATGGCCATAGCGCTTGCTCTCGTTTTGGTCGTGATAGGCTCCATCTTGTTCCACCTTTTCAGCCCGTGGTGGTGGACCCCGATCGCGTCCAATTGGCGCTACATCGACGACACGATCATCGTGACATTCTGGATCACCGGCGCGGTCTTTGCCGCCGTTGTTCTTTTCATGGCCTATTGTGTGTTTCGTTTCCGGCACCACCCGGGAAGGCGAGCCGCGTACGAGCCTGAAAACAAGAAACTCGAAACATGGCTCACCGTGATCACGACCATCGGTGTGGCAGCACTCCTGGCCCCGGGCCTTTTTGTATGGAACCAGTTCATCACCGTCCCCGAGGATGCGACGGACGTCGAGGTCGTTGGTCAACAATGGCAGTGGAGTTTCCGGCTCCCGGGAGCGGACCGACGTCTCGGCAAGTCGGATATTCGCGCGATCAGCGCCGACAATCCCCTAGGTCTCGTCACCGACGATCCAGCGGGGACGGACGACATCGTGATCCAAGGCGGCGAGTTGCATCTCCCGCTCGATAAACCGGTGAAGGTCCTGCTTCGCTCCACCGATGTCGTGCATGACTTTTTTGTACCCGAATTCCGGGCCAAAATGGATCTCGTGCCGGGTCAGATTTCGTATTTCTGGCTCGTTCCCACGAGGACCGGTACTTTCGAGATCCTCTGTGCAGAACTGTGTGGGATCGGGCACGCGCTCATGCGCGGCTCAGTCGTCGTCGAGAATGAGGCCGACCATCAAGCTTGGCTTCAAGAGCAGAGCCGGTTGAAGTTGGCGCGCCTACCGGCCGCGCAAGAGTGAGCGTGGCGCATAGAGTCTGGTGAACAGTCGGGGCCGGCTTGCGCCCCGGAAGGAGAATTGGCCGATGGTCGATGTTCCGCTCGATACCTTCGGAGGACTTCCCCCGCCCGAAGTTCCGGACGTGGATTTGTATCACCCGAAAAGCTGGGTGACCAAGTATGTGTTCAGCCAGGACGCAAAGGTCATCGCGATCCAATACTCCGCCACGGCGATGTCGATCGGGCTGCTTGCTCTGGTGCTGTCGTGGCTGATGCGGCTGCAGCTGGGGTTTCCGAGCATTTTCAGTTTCATCGATGCGACCGCTTATTACCAGTTCGTCACCATGCACGGCATGATGATGGTGGTCTACGTGTTGACGGCGCTGTTTCTCGGGGGGTTCGGCAACTACTTGATTCCGTTGATGGTGGGCGCGCGCGATATGGTGTTTCCCTACGCCAACATGCTGAGCTATTGGCTCTACCTTCTCGCAGTCGTGATCCTTCTCGCCAGTTTTTTCGTCCCGGGCGGCCCGACCGGCGCAGGCTGGACGTTGTATCCTCCGCAAGCCATCCTGTCGGGCACACCAGGACGAGATTGGGGGATCATGCTGATGCTGATCTCGCTGATCATCTTCATTATCGGCTTCACGATGGGTGGATTGAACTACGTGGTCACGGTTCTGCAGGCTCGTGCTCGCGGGATGACGTTGATGCGGATGCCCTTGACGGTGTGGGGAATTTTTACGGCAAGCTTCATGGCATTGCTGGCATTCCCGGCGCTTTTGGTCGGGGCCGTGATGATGTTGTTCGACAGGCTCCTCGGCACCAGCTTCTTCATGCCGTCGCTTGTCGAGATGGGCGAACATCTCAGTTATGGAGGCGGCAGCCCGATCCTGTTCCAGCATCTGTTCTGGTTCTTCGGCCACCCGGAGGTTTACATCGTCGCCCTCCCGGCCTTTGGGATCGTGTCCGACCTGATCAGCGTTCATGCTCGCAAGAACATCTTCGGCTACAGGATGATGGTGTGGGCGATCCTTGCGATCGGCGCGCTCAGTTTCGTGGTGTGGGCGCACCACATGTATGTCAGCGGCATGAATCCGTATTTCGGGTTTTTCTTCGCCACGAGCACGCTGATCATCGCCGTCCCGACCGCCATCAAGATCTACAACTGGGTGCTGACTCTCTGGCGCGGGAATATCCGGCTCACGCTTCCCATGCTGTTCGCGCTTGCCTTCATCGTCACCTTCATCAATGGCGGCCTGACCGGGCTATTCCTCGGAAACGTGGTCGTCGACGTTCCGCTATCGGACACCATGTTCGTGGTGGCTCATTTTCACATGGTGATGGGCGTTGCGCCCGTGCTGGCAATCTTCGGGGCGATCTACCATTGGTATCCCAAGGTGACCGGGCGGATGCTCGACGAGACGCTTGGCCGAATTCACTTCTGGATTACATTCCTCGGCGCGTACCTGATCTTTTTCCCGATGCATTATCTCGGTCTGATGGGTGTACCGCGGCGCTATCACGAGATGGGCGAAATGGCATTCGTTCCTCAAAGCGCGCAAACGCTCAACGCCTTCATCACCGTCATGGCGCTGATTGTCGGCACTGCCCAGATGGTGTTCTTCTTCAACGTCGTGTGGAGCTATTTCAAAGGGAAGCCCGCCGGACACAATCCCTGGGAGGCGGCGAGCCTCGAGTGGCAGACGCCCGAGACGCCGCCGCCGCACGGAAACTGGGGACGGGAGCTTCCCGTCGTCTACCGCTGGGCCTACGACTATAGCGTGCCGGGGGCCGCAAGTGATTTCGTGCCTCAGAACCAGCCCGTCGCTTCGCGCCCAGCCTCGGATGAGGACCGATGAGCAGCATCATCCTGTTCCTCGTCGTGATCGGCACGATCGGCGCCTGGTGGCTGTCGAAGCAGAGGCTGATGGCGAAACCCTGGTTGGAGGAAGGCATTCACGGCGGATTCCCCGGATTGGAGTCGTCTCCCGTCCCGGCATCGAAAATCGGATTAGGCATATTCCTCGCCGTTGTGGGCGCTTTGTTTGCCCTTCTCATCAGCGCCTACAGCATGCGCATGCAGATGTCGGACTGGCGGCCCGTGCCGAACCAGACAATGTTGTGGCCTGTCACCGGCCTGTTGGTCATGAGCGGCGCCGCGCTCGAATGGGCAAAGGTTGCAGCCCGAACACGCGACCTCGAAGCACTTAAGGCCGCTTTGGTTGCAGCTGGCCTTTTTGCTCTGGCGTTCCTAGCGGGTCAGCTTCTTGTGCTGCGTCGCCTGACAGAAGTCGGTCTCGTACTGACCAACAACCCCGCAAACTCCTTCTTCTTTCTGATCATTGGCCTCCACGGTCTTCATATCTTGGGCGGCCTCGTCGCGCTGGGAAGAACGATCTACAAGACCCACCGGACGCGAGATCCTGACCGTCTGCGCTTGAGCGTCTCGCTCTGCGCCACCTATTGGCACTTCCTGCTCGCAGTCTGGCTGGTGCTGTTTGCCCTGTTGACCGGTTGGGCCGAAGATTTCGTTGCCATTTGTCGCCAGCTACTCACTTAAAAGGTGCGGAGCATGTTGAACCGAACACGCGTGCAGTCAGGAGAACCGCCGAAGGCGCTCGTCGGTTGGCAAGGCGTTGCTGCCGATCTTTCGTCGGATCAACGCGCGTTCAAGAACGTCTCCTGGGGAAAGGCCATGATGTGGATCTTTCTCCTGAGCGACACGTTCATTTTCAGCTGTTTCCTCATTGCCTATATGACCGTTCGCATGTCCACGACGGTGCCGTGGCCCAATCCCAGCGAGGTGTTCGCGCTGACAATCGGAGGGGTGCATCTGCCGCTCATTCTGATTGCCATCATGACGTTCGTCCTGATCAGCAGCAGTGGGACGATGGCGATGGCGGTGAATTTTGGGTACCGGCGCGAACGCGTCAAAACCGCAGCGCTGTTGATGCTGACCGCAATCCTGGGCGCCGCATTCGTGGGGATGCAGGCATTCGAGTGGACAAAGTTGATTCATGAAGGGGTCCGGCCCTGGAGCAACCCCTGGGGCGCGCATCAATTTGGGTCTGCGTTCTTCATGATCACGGGGTTCCACGGGACGCACGTGACGTTCGGCGTGATCTTCCTTCTGATCACGGCGAGAAAAGTCTGGCGAGGAGAGTTCGATCGCGAGGCGCGTGGGTTTTTCACCACGCGGAAAGGCAACTATGAATCGGTCGAGATCATGGGTCTCTACTGGCATTTTGTCGACCTCGTGTGGGTCTTCATCTTTGCCTTCTTCTATCTCTGGTAGGGAGAGAAAAATGGCACAGACAGCGGCGCACGCCGACACACAACAACACCCGATCAAACTCTATCTCGTCGTGTGGGGATGGCTTTTCATCCTCAGCACCTGCTCCTACTTGGTCGACTATTTCAACCTAGAGGGGACCCTCCGATATAGTCTCATTCTTCTTTTCATGATGCTGAAAGCCGGGCTGATCGTCGCGGTCTTCATGCACTTGGCGTGGGAACGCCTCGCACTTTCCTACACAATTCTGGTGCCGGTCGGGGCGGTGTTGGTTTTCGTTGGCATCATGGCCTATGAGGCCGATTACACGTTCCTCACGCGCTTGGAATTTTTCGCCCCGGGACCGTAAGGCCCCCAGATGTCGCCTAAATGTCGGCATCTGGATGTAAATTGCGGTTACCATCTGAACTCCCGCACTCGACACTGGCTGAAGAACGCGGATATTTGATGCGTTGTGCAGGACTGATCTTGTCCGGCGCCAGCCGGCGTTAAGGTGGGGGCTTTGCAGTGTGGGAGAAGAGATCCGTGCGCCGGGCGCCTCTGGTTTGCCTGGTGGCGGCTGTCGTCGCGGTGTATTGTGCGTTCAGTTCGACGACAAACGCGCAGACAACGCCGTCTCCGCCTGACATTACCCGCATCCTGGAGCGCGGGAAACTGATCGTCGCCATGACGAACTTCGATGTGCCGCCGTTCTTCATGACCGACGCGAACGGTCGGTTCTACGGGTTGGATGTTAGTCTTTCGGAAGGAATCGCCCACGCCCTCGGTGTTCCGGTGGAATACAACCGAAAAGGGCAGAATTTCAATGAGGTGGTGGATATCGTGGCCCGTGGCGATGCGGACCTGGCGATTTCCAAGCTGAGTTTAACGATGGCGCGAGCGATGCGAGTAAGGTTCTCGGATCCCTATCTGGTCCTGCGGCACGGCCTCCTCATCAACCGTCTCGACCTCGCAAGACTGGCGAAGGGCAAAAAAGTCTCCGACGTCATCAGAGGTTTCGAAGGTTCTGTGGGTGTTCTCGCCAAGTCATCGTTCGCCGATTACGCTCCCGATGTTTTCCCGAATGCCAAAACGATATTGTTCAACGCCTGGGAGCCTGATCTGGTGAGCGCCGTCAGCGAAGGAGCCGTCTCGATTGCCTATCGCGACGAATTGGAAATCAAGAAGGTCATGCGCGGCAATCCGACTGCGGCCTTGAATCTCCAAACCGTGATCATCAACGACACGCGCGACGATATCGCAATCGCGGTGCCGTGGAACAGCGAGCAGTTGCGGACAATCATCAATCTCTATCTCGCACGGCTGAAGCCTCTGACCGTGGATGGGTTGCTCGACCGATACAACGAAATCTTCCCGGCAAAACAATGATGTCTGGGCCGAGTAAGGGGACGGAGAGGCGATGTCTCAAGTGATCACGGCTTCGTCTCCCGACAATCCAGGATCAGCCTGGCCCAGCAGACTCGGACGACTGCTGACCAGCTCATGGGTTATCTTCGCCAGCCTCCTGCTTGGCCTTTATCTCGGCATCTTCCACAAGGATCTTTCGCAGGCGATCGGTCCCTTCGGGCTGGTTTACCTGGCGCTGCTGAAGATGTGCCTCCTGCCGTTCCTGATCTCCGCCATTACCGTGAGCCTCAGCCGTTTGCTGCGGACTCATGCGGCGCGTTCGTCTCTCAAGCGGATTCTCATCGTTTTCATCACGGGCGTGCTGCTCTGCGGGTTTCTCGGCGTTGGGCTTGGCGCGTTGATCGGCCCTGGCCGCGATCTCGATGCGCAGGCGCGGGCGACCCTTGGCGCGATTGTGGACAAATCCCCCAATGCGGTCGATCTCGAGATTTCGCTGTCGCAGCCGCCGACGCCAATAGTGGACGAGCGTGGATTCGAAAAGATCGTGATGCAGGTTGTCCCGGACAACATCTTTCACGCGCTGGCAAACGGCAATAGCCTGAAGGTGCTGTTCTTCGCCATCATCTTCGGGGCCGCGGTCGGCTTCACCACACGGGACGTCAGCGACTCTTTCTCGACGACGATCGAGACGATCTATCATGCCTGCCAACGCGTGATTGCATGGGTGAACTACGTCCTTCCCTTTGCGCTCTGCGCCCTTGTCGCCAGCCAGATCGCCCTGGTGGGGATAGAGCCGATCGTCGCGATGATGCGGTTCATCGCAGCCTTCTCACTGGCGGCGTTGGTTGTACTATTGGGATCCAGCCTGGTGATCTGGTGGCGTGTCCGTCACCGCATGAGTTATCTGCAGAGCTTGATCGCCATGCGCGAGCCCGTGCTGATCGCCGCCGGAACCCGCAGCTCGATTGCCAGCATTCCCTCGGTCATCAAGTCGATGACGGAGAACCTGGGATTCGACCGGACAATGGTGGAGTTGGTAGCTCCGCTGAGTATCACCATTTGTCGTTATGGGCCGACACTCTATTTCGCCGTGGCGACCATCTTCGTGGCGGAGCTCTACGAGATCCACCTGGGTCTCGAGGCCTATCTCATCATTTTCATCGGCTCGCTGCTTGCGGGAATGGCTTCGGCAGGTACATCCGGCGTCCTCACAATCACCTTGCTGAGCATGGTTTTCGAGCCGCTCGGGCTTCCGCTGGAAGCCGCCCTCGTCCTATTCATCACCATCGACCCATTGGTGGACATCATCCGCACGGTTGCCATCGTGTATCCCAATTGCGCCGCAGTGGCGGTAGTCTGCTCTCCCGAGGAAGGATGGGGTGAGCGCGTCTCCGACGTTCCCATGGCCGCACCTAGATCCAGCCTTGAAGCTGCGCCTGCGGAATGACGTTCGGCCCAGTATCGACGAAGGCCGGCGCTGCGTTCGAATCGTCATTTCTACTCGCCGAGCTCCACGACGCCGCTCCAGTTCTGGCCGGGAGGATGTTGCACCAGATCGTGGCAGCGGGCCGCAAGTTTGGTCACGACCGGATCCGCGGGATATAGCTCGGCGGCGAGCGAGTAGGTCTTCAGCGCCTTTTCCCACTTGCGGTCCATGTAGAGGAAGAAGCCTTTTGCCGTCCGTGATGCGAGATCCCGTTGCTGTTCGGTGGGGGCAAGATCGGATGCATCGTCGCGCGATGCCATCAACTCATAGATGGTGATGCCTGTACGACGACCCTTTACCGCCACGTGATCGATTGGCCGCATGAGGAACCGATCGCCAGTTTCCCGAAACACTGCGTCGCTCACGCAAATCGCCGTTCCATAGACCTTGTTGATGCCTTCCAACCGTGACGCAATATTCACCCCGTCGCCGATCGCCGTATAGCTCATTCGCTCGGAGGAACCGATGTTGCCGACCACTACCGTGTCGGTGTGGATGCCGATACGAGCGTTCATGACCGGCAATCCCTCGGCCTCCGCAACGTCATTTGCCTCCGCCATCCGGGCCTGAATTTCGAGTGCAGAGCAGCAAGCGAAATAGGCGTGATCGGGTTGGGCCAAGGGCGCGCCCCAGAAAGCCATGGTGGCATCGCCGATGAACTTGTCGATGGTCCCGTTGTTGTCGATGACGATTCGGCTCACCAGGTCGAGATGCTGTGAGATCTGCAACATCAGGTCGCGCGCGGGCAGCCGTTCCGCCAACTGCGAGAAGCCGGCCAAATCGGTAAACATGATGCTTAGCCGCTGGGTTTGGCCGCCGAGTTCGAGAGAACGACCGCTCGCCAACAACTGCTGCACCAGTGTTCGTGGCACGAACCGGGAGAACGTCTGGACGGTTGCCTTCATCGCCTGCATGGCATCGACCAACTGGATGATCTCGGTGATGCGTGACGCGACACGAATGTCGCCCTCGAGCGCAAAGCGACGAATCTTCTTCGTTTCGTCGATTACCTGATGGATCGGCCTTGTGATGCGCAATGCCACCCAGTTGATCGCAAAGATCGACATGATGCTGACCAGCACGGAAATCAGAATGATATCTCGCGTGGTTTTCTTGAGCGAACCAACGAAATCGTTCACCGGAACGAGAATCGCGATGCTCCATTTCTTGTCGAATGTCTGAGGGAAGGACACGAATCTCGCGAGGTAATCCACGCCATCCCAATCATAGGTAAAATCCCTGCCCATGCCATTTCGCCTGTGGTTGAAGGCAGCGGTCACGAAGGGCAGGTTCAGGTCATTCACGGTTGGCAATGAGATGTCCGGCCCGTTGACTCGCACAGTCTCCGCATCGGGAAACGCGACGACCCGATCCTTTTCGTCGACGATGAAGGCGATGCCGGTCTTGCCGATCTGTTGGCCATGCAGGAAGGTCGACATGCTGTCGAGCGTGATATCAGCCGCCACCACACCGACGAGCTTGCCGTCCTTCCCATAGATCGGCTCGCTGATCGTGATGCCCGGCTCTCCGTTGCTGGCGAATGCATAGATGTCGGACAAATGCGGGCCGGCGCGCTCGGCCGCTCCACTATAAAAAGGCCGCTCGCGTGGGTCATAGGTGACGCTCGCAATACGATCGGCGGCTATGTCGGCCCCCCAACGTTCGATGAAGCGATAGTTATCGGTCGTTCCGTCCGGGGTTCGTTCGAGCACCCGCAGCGCAAATCGAGTCCCCGGGGGGATACGCCGCGTGTTGGGCCCGAGCGTCTTGGCGTCCGGTGCAACACGCACGACCTGAATGAAATTTCCGGTGGCTTCGAAGCCGATATATGCGCCGTAGGTCTGCGGGTACGATTCGAGCACTTTGAGCAAATGCCGCAGCATCGCGGGCTGGTCGAGCAGTTCAGGATGCATCTCGCCGATGATCGCCAGCTCGCCGACCGCTGCTCTCACGGGTTCGAGAAGGTAGGTCGTATTGGCAATCGTCGAGTTGCTGGCGGCATCGAGAAACGAATCTGCGAACTGCAACATCAGGCGCGCGTTGCGATTGTAAGTATACCAGGTCAGGACGCTGCAGATCAGCATCAGCAGAATAACGAAAGACGTCGCGATGCTGACGCGCAATGAGAGACCTTTGGCGCGCTTTGGCTCCTCGGCATGAGGGGTTTCTGTCGAAGAACTTCGTTCGTTTCTGAGCGATGAGCGCACGACGGTCCCCAAGTTGCCAAAAAGTTCGCGGGCGGTATTGCGCTCTATCACGAATTCCTTGATCCGCCCACTGGAGGCCGGGATCAGGACCTTGCCAGTTACAGGACAAGGTCAAAGGTGTATGCGGAACTCAGCCGTTTCCAGCATCCAGGATGTCTGCTACCAGCCGCTGACTAGCGAGCGCCTCGTCGCCAGACACCAGCGGTTGCCGGCCATCGCGGATGGCATCGAGGAAATCGACGAGCACCGCTCGGTGAGCATCGTGCGGGAAATCCATGATGCTCGCGCCACTTCCGGTCTTTCCTTCGGCTTCGACGACTTCCTCGCGGCCGCTCAGGAGCGACAGCCGCAATGTCCCACCGACCAGTGAGGCGAATCCCTTGGTGCCGATAATCTCGATCCGCTCCGGATAGCCCGGATAGGCTGCTGTCGTTGCCATCAGCGTACCTGTCGCACCATTGCCCAGTTCGAGAAGCGCGGTCACCAGATCCTCGGTTTCCATGCGATGCAAATCTGTCGTGCGGACATCCGCTTTGACGACCTTCGACACACCCACGAGGGATCTGAACAGATCGAGGGAGTGGATGGCCTGCGTCAGCAAGACCCCGCCGCCGTCGCGCATGATGGTGCCGCGTCCAGGCTCGTCATAATAGCTTTGCGGCCGCCACCACGGCACCGCAAGAAAGCCGGCCTGAACCTTGCCGAGCTCTCCCTCATCGAGCGCCTGTTTCAACCGCAAGCTGGCCGGCCGAAAGCGGTGTTGAAGCACGACGCCGAATCGCAATCCGGACGTGTTGGCGAGGTCCACCAGTCGTCCGGCGCGCTCAAGCGTCAGTTCGAGTGGTTTTTCAACCAACACATGTTTGCCGGCCGCTAGGCAGATTTGCGCGACTTCGAGATGACTGCTCGGCGGCGTCAGAACGATCACCGCATCGACTGCCGGATCGTGGATGGCCGCTTCCATGTCGGTCGTGGTCGGAAAAGCGAATTGCTCCGCATGGGCCATCACGCGTTCCGTCGAGCGGCTGACTGCCCAGCGCACGTCAACCCGGTCGGCGAGATCGACAAGGCTCCTGGAATGCGGCTGCGAGGCGGGACCGAGACCGACGACCGCCACACCAATCTTGCTCGTCATGGGTTCTCCGGCAGTTGGGGACGCTGGCCGCCCGACAAGATCACGGCCTGCGCCTGCGCCTTGAGGGCAAGCCGGCAAACGGTAAACACATGGTCTTGCGTCATGGCCGTTCCGGTCCGATCCCGGACGTCCGCCACGAATCTATGAAAGTAGACGAGGGGTTCGTCGCGCGCGTCGATGTGCCGGGTTCCGTTTCGGTCCACGACGAAGACATGGTCCGTCCCCGGCCGGCCCGCGAGATCAAGATATTTTCGAAGTTCGATGGTGCCTTCCGTACCGAGGATGACCAATCGTCCGTCACCCCAGGTCGACAGCCCGTCCGCCGTGAACCAATCGACGCGGATAAAGCCGCTCGCATGCGGGCTGCGCAGAAGGATGTCGCCGAAATCCTGAAAATCACGATGGTGGTCGTCACCAAAATGTCCAACGGACGAAGCGATAACCTCCGCGTCCCGCGAACCGGTGAAATGCAGGAACTGATCGATCTGGTGAGAGGCGATGTCGGTCAATATGCCGCCATACGCATCGTTGCTAAAGAACCAGGCCGGACGGAGGGCACGATTCAATCGGTGCGGCCCAAGACCAATAGTCTGGATGACGCGACCAATCGCGCCATCGGCAATGAGCTTCTCCGCCACGATCGTGGAAGGAACGACAAATCTTTCGGAAAAACAGATCGAGAAGATGCGGCCGGTGTCGCGAACAACCCGTTCGACGGCTTCAAGCTGGTCGAAGGAGATGACGCCTGGCTTGTCCACCATCACGTCCTTGCCATGTGTCATGGCGTCGATCGCAATGGCTGCCCGATCACGGGGGATCGCGGCGCAAAGGATAACATCGATGGTCGCATCCTCGACAAGCCGACGGCGATCAGCGATTTTGGGGATGCCCGGGAAGCGTTCCTCAAAGCCCGCAAGCACACGCTGGTCGCTGGTTGCAGGGTCGTAGCCGGCGCAGGTTGCGCCAGCCGCGATCAGACCTTCCGTCATATGGTAGATATGGCGGTGGTCGAGGCCTATGATGGCGAAGCGCAAGGGCTTACTTCACCGCGCTGCCGATTTCCTGATCCCAACGCCGAAACGCCGCGACCAGCTTTTCCGGCGTCAGCGGAACCACGGTCGGCAAAGTGGCGATGAGGTCGTCATAAACCGGGCGGCCATATTCCTTGATCACCGCCTGACTCTCCTCAGGTGCCATGGCGAGAGTCACGCCCTTTACGGCCGGGCCGGGATAGAAATAGCCTTTGTCATAGGTCGCCGCCTGTTGCTCCGGCTTCAGCATGTAGGACATGAGCGCCAGGATCGCGCCGATCTTCTCGTCCGATACGCCTTTCGGAATGCACATAAACTGCGTATCGGGAACCCAGTGCGTACCCTCCAGCGCGAACACGTTCGCTTCCTTCGGCACGATCCCGAGAGCGCGCGGGTTGATGTCCCAGCCGCACGTGGTGAGGATCATGTCGCGGGTACCCTCCCCGAGTTCCTTCATCGTCGCGCCCGTGCCGGCCGGATAGTAGTCGATCCCGGTTCCGAGCTCTTTCAGGTAACTCCAAGTCTTGTCCCAGCCGTTCACGGGATCCTTGGGGTCCTTATCGCCGAGAATATAGGGAATCCCCATCAGAAACGTCCAGCCAGGCCCGGAATTCACCGGACGCGCGTAGGTAAACCGTTTCGGATTGGCCTTTACCCATGCCAACAGATCCGCCGCGGTCTTGGGGACGCTCTTCACGCGGTCCGGTGCATATTCGAACAATGGTCCAGACGGCGAATAAACTACCGCGACGCCCTGGTCCTGACCGAAGTTCCTTTGCATCATGAGCGCCTGCTCATGATAGACGTCCTCGAGCTTCGGCAGACCAGCCGCATGCGCCTTCACGACGTCAATCCACAATCCCTGTTGGATTCCATCCGACAAGGCGCCGGGGCCGGTCAGCACGAGATCGATGTCGACCTTATCCGCCTGTTGCTGCGCCTTGAGTTTGGAAGGCAATTCCGGCGACGGGGCTCGCGAGAAGGTCACCCGCGATACGATCTTCGGATTCTCGCGAGCAAACCGCTCAATCGAGGTCTGAGTCAGTTGCAGGTTCCCTGCAACATCGATGATATTGAGAGCAACGGGATTGGCCGGAAGTTTGGCTTGCCCCAGAACACCCGTACTGTAGAGCGCAAGAGCTCCGGATGTCGTTCCCAAAAGTCCGCGTCGCGTAATATTGGTCGTCATGCATTCCTCCCATTGAAACATTCTTGCAGTGCGAGCCAGTAAAACCGGCATCACCAGCAGAGTTCTTTTCTGGTATGCTAGTCGGCTAGTGTGTGAGGTCAAAGCGTTTTGTTGGTTTCTTTCGGAGTCGAATCTGACGTTTTCTTCGGTCGTCGACCGACCACGTCGCGTCCGTTGTCGCTTCGGTGGCGAGGAAAGCATCGACTAATCGCGATCGCGTCGTGGACGGAGGACCCAAAAGCGCCATTCCCGGTTCGCTGGCGGCGCCGTCTACAGAGGCATCAGGACCGAAATCGTTTTAGGCTACCATCGAACCTGCCCGTCCGGCACTTCAAACGCCAAGCCTCGCCGACGGCTCGGCACGAGGAGGTTGGGATGGGATCAGCGGAGAGTTTGATCCTCTGCGGGCAGGTGTTAGCCATTGCACAGGCCAACGTCGCCTAGGCGCCTCCGCGGCTCCCGGAAGTGCTGCCATCCCGTTGACTGATCTTGCCGATGATCGCTTCCATATCCTGCACCAGCCCGTTGAGGTGCAGGAGCAGTTCGGCATCCGACATCTTGGGTCGGAATGTCATCACAGACGCAGGCTCAAGAGTCGTCTTGATGATTTTGATTTCATCAAGCGCTTTACGCCCAACTCCGGGCGTTCCCAACCAGTCATTGTCGCGGTAGGCCAACACCTCCGCGACGGTGGGAACGCGCCCCTCGAATTCCCGAAGCAATGCGTTGGCAACGCGCTTCGAACATCTGTCGATCGGAAAAGGCATGTCGGGAGAAACGAGATCCATCGCTGCACACTCACAAGGACTCTTTTCATGAGGCAGCGGACGGAAATTGTCGACGACGAGGAAGGCGTAATCCGCAAGGAGAGCGATCTCAAGATCGCTGGAATCACGGATCAAGAGCGAAGCGGCGCCTCGTCGGCCCGCTCCCGACTGCCTCAGGAAGTTTATCGCCAGCAGCGACTTCTGCGCGGTCGCTGCGCTGGAGCGGCCAGGCCGGTCGCGCGCTCCCGCGGCGCCGCCCTGGCAATCCGGTTCACGCCCGCGCCGCGATCGGCGCAGGCGTCGCAGAGGGGATTTCGACCTCGATTTCGAGTGTCGATACATCCCCGCCCCGATTCATCTTCACCTGGATATTATCGCGCTCGACGGTGACATGTCGCCGGACGAGCGCAACGATCTCCTCACGCAGGAGGGCGACGAGGTCGCTTTCGCCTCCCACCATTCCCCGTTCGTGCGCCAGGAGAATCTGCAGACGCTCGCGGGCGACAGGAGCCGAGCTCCGGCGGCTGAAGAAGCTGAGGAGATTCATGCGGCCCTCCGTCCGAAGATCTTGCCAAGCAAGCTCTTCCGGTCACTGGGAATGCTCATCTCGACCGTCTCACCTTTGAGCCGCCGTGCCGCATCGAAGTAGGCGCGGCCTGGCGCGCTATCCGGATTGTTCAGCGTCACGGGCGCGCCCACGTTGGAAGCCTTCAGAACCTCCTCGCTCTCGGGAATGATGCCCAGGAGCGGAATGGACAGGATCTCGAGAATGTCCTCGGTTTTCAACATCTCGCCGCGCTCGGCGCGGCCGGGGTCGTAGCGCGTGAGAAGAAGGTGTTTCTCCATCCGCTCCCCTCGCTCGGCTTTTTCGGTTTTGGAATCGAGAAGGCCGATGATGCGATCCGAGTCGCGAACCGATGACACCTCGGGGTTGGTGACGACGACGGCGAGGTCGGCGTGGCGCATCGCAAGCGTAGCACCCCGTTCAATCCCCGCAGGGCTGTCGCAAATCACCCAGTCGAACTTCTCGCGAAGGTCGGCGAGAACACGGGCAACGCCCTCATCCGTCAGTGCGTCTTTGTCGCGGGTTTGCGACGCTGGCAGGATGGAAAGATTCTCGAGACGCTTGTCGCGGATCAGCGCCTGCGCGAGCTTGGCATCTCCCTGCACCACGTTGATGAGATCGAACACCACCCTTCGTTCGGCGCCCATGACGAGATCGAGGTTGCGCAAGCCGACGTCGAAATCGACGACGACGACCTTGTCGCCGCTCCGCGCCAACGCTGCGCCGAGAGCGGCGGTCGAGGTCGTTTTGCCGACCCCGCCTTTGCCAGATGTCACGACCAAGACTTTGGCCATTGTGTCCTCTTTCTGTTTTATCAATCGAAAGTTTTCAGGATAATCGAGTCGCCATCCAGGTTGACCTGGACGGCAAGGCCCCGAAAAGCGGGACCAAGATCGTCGGCCGTTTTGTAGAGTCCATCGATGCTGATGAGTTCAGCTTCGAACTTACTGCAGAAGATCCGCGCGCGCGCGTCGCCGGTGCAGCCGGCAATCGCCCGTCCGCGCAACGTGCCATAGATGTGGATCGATCCCCCTGCGACGACCTCCGCTCCGGAAGCAACCGATCCGACGATCGTCACGTCGCCGTCAGCGTGAAGGATCGACTGACCGGAGCGCACGGACGTCTCGACGAGCAAAGTCTTTGCTGGCGCGGGTGGCGGCACCGGCGCGGTGGTGGCATTGGGTGCCTCAATGGCGCCGGCCGGACGTCCGCCATTCACACTCGGCGGCATCCCGAGATCGAGCATGGCGGGATCCGCGCCTTCGATGCCCATGACGCGGATGTCCCTCTCGTGGAGGGATCCCACCAATTTCTTCAGCTCCGCCTTTGAGAGCCTGATCGCCGACAGGTCCACGATGATGGCCCGTCCGCCAAAGAAGCCCGGTGAGCGCCGTGCAACTTCATCGAGGTCCGAGAACCACGCGTCGAGAGGATCCGTGGGCGCCAAAACGAGCGCCATGAAAGATCTTCCACGGAAGCGAAGGGAGGGGCGTGGGCGGACAGCGATGGTCACGAGCGATCAGATTCCTGTTGTGCTCTGATCTCGTCGCTTTATGGTTAACCGACAGTTAATATGAGCTGCATTCGGCAACGCTTTTTTGTGGGATACCGGCGCTCGAGCAGGAGCGATCTAGGATCATTCGGTTCACCGCTCGCTGCCGCCATTGGTGCGGAGAGCCCAACTTCCTTGATCGCGGGAAGCGCCCGGCCGGGGGTGCCTGATTCACTTGCAGAGTCTGGAGACATAGCGATGACATGGTCCATCGTGGCGCGAGACGAATTGAGCGGCCTTCTTGCCATCGCGGTTTCCACTTGCGCGTTCGCCGTTGGCGCCCGCGTGCCGTTCATCGAGACCGGCGTCGGCGCCATAGCCACGCAGGCCTTCGTCAACCCATTCTACGGCTACCGCGCCCTGGAATTCCTGAAAGCAGGAATCGCCCCCGAGGAGATCATCCGCAGGATCACAGAGGCGGACGATGGACGATCGCAGCGGCAGGTGCATCTGACGGACCGCACAGGTCGCTTTGCGGCCTATACCGGAGCCGAATGCGTGCCCTGGTGCGGACATCTGATCGGAGACACCTTCTCGGTCGCGGGCAACATGCTCGCGGGTGAGCAGGTGATCCAGGACACGGCGCAGGCCTTCGTCGCAACGGAGGGGCAGCCCATGGCGCGCCGCCTTCTCGCCGCCCTTCAAGCCGGCGAGGCGGCGGGAGGGGACAAGCGCGGCAGGCAGTCTGCGGCGCTCCTCATTCACGATACAGAAGACTACCCGCTGCTCGATATCCGCGTGGACGATCATACCGACCCGTTGACGGAACTGACGCGGCTCGAAGAGGTGAGCCGGGATCGGTTCCTCCACTACCGTAAATTCATGCCATCTCGGACAAACCCTTCGGGCGTCACCGATCGCGCCGAGATCGAGCGGCGGATTGCGGAATCCGTCGCCGCGGGAGACCCTTGAGAGTCCTGCGCAACCGCTGAACGCAACTCGTCTCGTTCACGTATTCCGGTCTGCGCGTCCCAGGATTGCAACTGGAATGATGCCAGCGGCAACGATCATCAGCGCGGCGATCGCGGCTTCCTCATACGTGCCGCGAGCCGCCTCACCATAGAGATGCGTCGCGAGGGTTTCGAAGTTCAGTGGTCGCAGGAGCAATGTGACCGGCAGTTCCTTCATGATATCGACAAACACCAGCAACGCTGCAGCCGCCACGGCCGGCCGGATCAGCGGGAGGTGAACGCGGGACAGGGTGGAGCCGGCGGATTTCCCGAGGGTCCGCGATGCATCATCCAGCGAGGCCGGAACACGCGTGAACCCCGCCTCGATTCCACCAACCGAGATTGCGAGGAAGCGTGCGGTGTAGGCGATGACGAGGCCGGTGCCTGATCCTAGAATCCAGAGGCGTGACGGCACGTCGAGAAACGTCTGGAAGACATCGTCGATGATGGCATCGACCCCGGTGATCAAGGGCAGAATGCCGATGGCCAGAACTGTACCGGGGATTGCGTAGCCAAGCGAAGCGAGGCGCACTGATGCTGTCGAGAGAAATTCGCCCCGCCCTAATCGCGCCGCGTAGGCGACAACAAGGCCCAACGCAATGACCGCGACTGTTGCGGCGAGAGATACCGTGACGGTGTTGACGACTTCCTGCACGATGGCGGGCGACACGCCGCTGAAGCGGACGCGCTTGACGCTCTCGACGACGAGATATGCGGCGGGCGCGACAAAACCGACGAGGATGGGGACAATGCAGACGACGAACGCGCCTGCGGCCGCCCCCCCTCTGAGCGGCACCCGCTTCAAGGGATGGGAACGCTTCGTCGAGGCCGCATACCGCCGATGCCGGCGAGCCCACCTCTCTGCGAGGACGAGAAGCACCACGACGAGAAGCATCACGAGGGCGATCTGCGCGGCACCTGGCAGGTCCGAGCGCGTGACCCAAGTGGTGTAGATGGAGACCGACAATGTCCGCACGCCGAGGAACTCCGACGCGCCGATATCGTTGAGCGCCTCCATCAGCGCGAGGCTCACGCCGACAGCGATGGCCGGATGTGCAAGAGGCAACCCGACACGAAAAAAAAGCGCTGCCTTGCGTGTGCCGAGCACCCGCGCAGCCTCGATGAGCCCAGCGGCCTGGGTCTGAAACATCGCCCGCGTTGTGAGATAGACGTACGGGTAGAGAACGAAGCCAAGTAGCAGAATACAGCCCGCCATCGAGCGCACGTCGGGCAGACGGAAGTCTCGTGGGCTGTCGATGCCAAGCGCCGTACGCAAGGCCGTCTGGACCGGACCTATGGGATGGAGAATGTCGAGATAGGCGTATGCGATGATATAAGTCGGCACCGACAAGGGCAGGAGCAAAGCCCACGACAGGACGCGGCGGCCTGGAAATTCGCAGGTGGTGACGAGCCAGGCAGTGCAGGTTCCAATAATGCTGACGAGCACACCCACGCCAAGCAGAAGGATCAACGTATCGTGCAAAGCGACCGGGAGGACATTCGCAGCCAAGTGGGTCCAGAGACCATCTGACCCGCGTGCCGCGAGGAACGCCAGAACAACCACAGGCGATGCCACAAAGCCGGCGATCGCGGCGGAGGCGACAAGCCACGGCCGGTTCTTAAATGAATGCCGCTTTGGTTTCACGAAGTACACAGATCGTCTACGATCCCACCAAAACAGTGAGGGGCAGTCTCAGACTACCCCTCACATCACGTCAGTTGTCGAAGCCAACTTTTTCCGCAAGGATGCTGGCTTCCTTGCGCTTCTTGGCGATCTCGACGAGGTTGATGCTATCGACCTTCAGCGGCCCCAATGCCGCAATGATCGGGTCGGAAGCGACGCCCGCCTTCACCGGGTACTCATAGTTCGCTTGAGCGTAGATCTTCTGGGCTTCGTCCGAAACGAGGTATTCAACGAAACTGATCGCCGCGGCCTTGTTCGGTGCATTGCGGGCGATGGCCGCGCCTGAGACGTTGACGTGCGTGCCGCCACCTTCGAAGGTCGGAAGCACCACCTTGATGGCGTCGCCCCATTTCTGCTGGTCAGGCCCGCCCTTCCCGCTGCGCATCAGGCCGACGTAATAGGAATTGCCGATCCCGATCTCGCAAATGCCGCCGAGAATGTCGCGTGCCACCTCGCGGTCGCCGCCGCCAGCCTTACGGGCAAGGTTGGTCTTGAGGCCCTTCAGCCATTCTTCGGTCTTCGGCGCGCCGTGATGAACCATGTAGGCGGCAAACAGCGCCGTGTTGTAAGGGTGCTGCCCCGAGCGGATGCAGACCTTGCCCTTCCACTTCGGATCGGAAAGGTTCTCATACGTGAACGTCGAGACGTCGAGATCCTTGGCGGCATAGAGAACGCGGGCGCGCAGAGACAACGAGAACCATTCGCCGCCGGCACCACGCAAGTTGGCCGGAATGGCGCTCTCAAGCGTCGCCGACTTGACCGGCTGTGTGAGCTTCTTGTCCACGAGGTCGATCAGGTTGCCAATATCGACCGTCATGAGAACGTCCGCCGGTGATTTGTCCCCTTCCGCTTCGACCCGCTCGGCAAGGCCGTCCTTGACGAAGATGGTGTTGACCTTGACGCCCTTGGCCTGAGTGAAAGCGTCGATCAGGGTCTTGATCAGGCCTGGCTCACGCGTCGTGTAGAGATTGATCTCCTGACCGAATGCGGCGCCCGAGGACAATCCAATGGTTCCGGCGAGGAGCGCAATTTGGACGCTGCGCCGCAAAGGGGTGGATGGCTTCATGGATCAATCTCCGTCGAATTTTTGAGCAGATCGCCGGCGCGTGTCGACCGGGGCAATGCGCTACTGCACCATTGCTTCAGTGTTCGCAATACCTTCGTCGCAAAAAACAGGAGGCAACAAGCAAGATGTTACTGCAATTAGAATGACTATAAACGGTGATTAGAATGATTATAAACTGTAGTTTTGCTGGCTTATACTTAGATACCACGGAGCAGCGAAAATTGCCGTCGGCGCCGCCGCTCGAGCGCCCGAGCGCTTCGCCGAGGCCATCACTCAGGCGAAACCTTCTGGTTTCATGGCAACCCGGCAGACGACTCGCGGTGAGCCTGATAACGTTTGCGAAGGGTTGAAGTTTGCTGCGGACGCTTCGCCGCATGGTGCAAGACGCCATGAGACGCGTGTTTCCACTTCGTGACCATCTCGACTTAATATCAGTCGATGGATCGCGAGAAACTCAAGGACCTGACAATGCCAAAGGAACCTCATAAGCAGCGTCCGCGCGAACGCACAAAGGAGGAACTCGATCGCGAGCTTGATCGTGAACTCGAGGATACGTTCCCTGCAAGCGACCCGCCAAAGGTAACCCGCGTCCCGCGCGAGGGTCAGATCATCGGAGACGAGAACGGCGGGGCGGAGTAAGGCCCGGCCGCTCTCGAGCAGCATTGTTTCCAAAGCCGTGACAGGAGGGACGCGACAGGCTAGGTCAGGGCGATTGCCGAGATTTGGAATCGGTTCCACCAACACCTACCTATAGGCCTTGCGGATACGATCTGATGAATTCGAAGCATCACAGCCACGCCATCGAGGAACTCAATGACACGCAGAAGCGCGTGCATCGAATCCTTACGGCTGCGCGCAATCCCCTCTCGGCCTATGACGTGCTGGACAAGATGAGAGCCAAAGGCGCTGTCACGCCCCCTACCGTCTACCGCTCGTTGGACAAACTGATCGAAAAGGGCCTGGCCCATCGCCTAGAGAGCCTGAACGCCTACGTGGCCTGTCAGCATCTGCACCCGCATCACCACGAGATGGCGGCCTTCGCCATTTGCGAAGCTTGCGGTGCCGTGACCGAATTTACCGACCCGCAGATCGGGGAACGCCTCGCCGTCTGGAGCGAAAGCAACGCCTTCGCGCCCAAAAAGATTACGGTCGAAGTTCGCGGCCTGTGCGAATCATGCGCTGCTTGAGCCTTCGGCCTTGCCGCCTCGCGACGCGTTCGAACCTCTGTTTTCTGTCTCCGCACGCTGAATCTGCCGAAAATGTCACCGACAGTTTTGCAATCTGCAATTTTGCAAGCATAAATTGCAACGATACCACATTGTGCCGCCGCCGCTTTCCCTATATAAACGGGTAGGATTTGTTATTACAGGAGCAATTTCATGAATGCCCGGGCCATAAGGAAAGACGAGGAGGAGACTCTCCTCCAGCGCGCCGACGACCTTTGCCGCGCCAATAATCTTCGGCTGACGCCGATCCGCGAGCGCGTCTATCGGGAGCTCGTTCAGACTGGCGGTCCGGTGGGTGCGTACGATCTTGTGGACCGGCTCAGCAGCGACAAGAAGCGCCTGGCGCCCGTCACCATCTATCGCGCTCTCGACTTCCTTCGAGATGCGGGGCTCGTGCACCGTCTTGCGACCCAGAACTCTTACATCGTGTCGCACGGCCAGCCCGAAGTGAACGCCATGAAGGTGATGTTCGTCTGCACCAAGACTGGCAAGACGGTCGAAGTTCACTCGGCCGAAGTTGCCGAGGCTGTGAAGACGGCTGCCGAGCAGGCTGGTTTCAAGTCACTGTCGGCTTTCATCGAGGTCGAAGGCGAAAGCGCACGCTAGGTCGTCCACGCGATCGCCGTCATGCAGATTAAAAAAGGCCGGGCAATGCCCGGCCTTTTCGTTATTCGGCGGCCCACGCCCGCGGCGGGGCGAAAGGCTCTTCCTCGACTTTTGCGACCGGCTTCGGCTGGCGCGCGATGTAGGTATAGAACATCGGCACCACAAAGAGGGTGAAGACTGTGCCGATGGACATGCCTGAAGCAATCACCAGACCCATGGAGAATCGCGCGGCCGCACCCGCACCGCTGGCATAAAGCAAGGGCGCAACGCCCAGCACCATGGCGGCCGTCGTCATGAGGATCGGGCGCAACCGGACACGCGCTGCCTCTTCGATGGCTTTGCGATTGCTCGCGCCGTGTTTCTCCTTGTAGTCGTTGGCGAACTCCACCATCAGAATGCCGTGCTTGGTAATCAGGCCCACAAGGGTGATCAGCCCGACCTCCGTGTAGATGTTGAGCGTCGCCAATCCGAGATTGAGGAAGATCATCGCGCCGAACATCGAGAGCGGCACCGACATCATGATGATGAAGGGATCGCGGAAGCTCTCGAATTGAGCGGCGAGCACCAGATAGATCACGATGATGGCAAGGCCGAACGCCAGCGCGATCGAACTTCCCTCCTGGACCTCAAGACGGGATTGCCCGGCATAGTCCTCATAGAAACCCTGCGGCATGACTTCCCGGCCGATCTGGCGCAGGGTCGCCAAGCCTTCGGACGTGGTGACGCCAGGCATCGGAAGAGCCGACAATGTTGCCGAGTTCAACTGGTTGAACTGCTCGATCGCCGCTGGAGCCGCGTCGGTTTCGATGCGCACCAACGCGGAAAGCGGCACCATTGAACCATCGGCGGCGCGCACGAAGAATTCCGTGAGACGTTCCGGATTCAGACGGTCGGTTTGCCGCACCTGGCTGACGACGTCATAGCTTCGATTATCGCGATCGAATTTCGAGATCGACGCACCACCCACCAAGGCACCGAGGGTCGTGCCGATCTCACTGACCGGAACACCGAGAGCCGCCGCACGGTCGCGATCGACGATGATGCGCGCACGCGGCGTCTCGTAAGTGACCGAGTTGGCGACGACGATGAACTTTCCGGACGCTGTCGCTTTCTGCTTGACCTGCTCGCCCACCTCGTAGGCTTGAGCGGGATCGCCGATCGTACGCAGGACATACTGGATCGGAAGACCGCCGCCGGCACCGGGAAGGGAGGGTGGCGAGAAGACAAACGCCTGCACGCCTGCGTTTTCATTCAAGAGATTTTGGATCTCCTGCTTCGTCTCCGCACCTTTTTTCGAACGCTCCGACCATTCCTTGAGCTTGAAGCCGACGAAGCCACTGCCGCCGCCGTCAATGCCGGCGATCAGGAACGTATCGTCGATCTCCGGAATCTTTTCGCCGGCGCGCGTGAAGCCTGCCGCAAACGCCTGGGTGTAATCGACGGTCGCGTATTGTGGGGTGTTGACGAGGCCCAGATAAGCGCCCTGATCTTCTTCGGGTGCCAACTCGGATGGCGTCTTCATGAAGAGGAACACGGTCGTGCCGAGGAGCGCTGCCACAATCAGGAGCGTGATCGGCCGATAGTCGAGCGAACCCGACAGGCGACGCGCATACCAGTTCTCCACTTTGGTGAACGTGCGATCGACGAAACCAGCGAAACCCGTCTGCCCGCCATGCCCGTGCGCCTTGAGCAATCTGGCCGACATCATCGGCGACAAGGTCACGGCGATGATGCCCGAGATCACCACCGCTCCGGCGAGGGTGAAGGCAAATTCGCGGAACAGCGTGCCGGTGAGGCCTTGGGTGAAACCGATGGGCGCGTAAACGGCCGCGAGCGTGATAGTCATCGACACGATGGGACCGAAGATCTCCTTCATGCCCACGATCGCTGCATCGATCGGTTGGAGTCCTTCCTCGATATGTCGATGGATATTTTCCAACACCACAATAGCGTCGTCGACCACAAGGCCGATGGCCAGAACCATCGCCAGCAAGGTCAGCAGGTTGATGGAATATCCAAGCGCAAAGAGCACGAAGCAGACACCCACCAGAGATAGCGGAATCGTCACGATGGGGATCAGCACCGAGCGGAACGAGCCTAGGAACAAGAGGATCACCACAATGACGATCAACGCTGCTTCGCCGATCGTCTTGAACACCTCCTCGATCGATGCGGAGATGAAGTTCGAGGCGTCGTAGACGATCTCCACCGTCATGCCTTTCGGCAGCGTCGGCCTGATTTCCTCGATCGCACGGGTGACTTCCGAGGCGACGCTCAGGGGATTGGCAGCGGGAGTCGGCGTGATGCCGATGAAGGTGCCCTCCTTGCCATTGAAGCTGACCTTCGTGTCCGTGCTTTTGGGACCCAGTTCCACATCGGCAACATCGCGCAGGCGCACGATCTGGTCGCCATTCGCGCGGATCGGCAGCGTTGCGAAGGTTTCCGGCGTCTGGAAGGTGGTCTGCATTTCGAGCGCGTAAGCGACGAATTCGTTCTTGGTTTTGCCCGGAGCCGCAAGGAAATTGCTGGCGCGAATGGCCGCGACCACATCGCTTGCGGTGACGCCGCGTGCGGCGAGACGCTGAGGATCGATCCACACGCGCATGGAGAATTCGCGGCCGCCGAGAATCTCGGCGCCGCCCACGCCCTCAAGCGTTGCGAAGCGAGGCTGGATCACGCGGGTGAGAAACTCCGACACCTGCTCCGAGTTCATCTCGGAGCTGGCGAAGGTCAGATACATCAACGCGAAGGTCTGACCCGTGCCTTTCATGATGACCGGATCTTCGGCGTCGGTCGGCAATTGCGCACGGACCTGCTGCACCTTGGCCGTCACCTCGGTGAGGGCGGCGTTCGGATCGGTGTTGAGGCGCATGCGGACCGATACAGTGCTGACACCAAGCCGGCTTTGCGACGTGACGTAGTCCACGCCCTCCGCGCTCGATACGGACTTGGCGATCGGCGTGCTGATGAAGCCCTGCATCAGATCCGCGCTGGCACCCACATAAGTCGTGGTGATCGTGATGGTGGTTTCTTCCACCTCTGGATACTGGCGAACCTGAAGGCTCATCAGCCCCTGCGCGCCGAGCAGAAGGATGAGCAGGCTCACCACCATCGACAGGACGGGGCGGCGGATGAAGAGTTCTGTAAAACTCATGGTGTGTGCCTACTGCCCGTTGGCAAGTTTGGTCGCGTCAAATTTCGTCACGTCGACGCTGTTGTTGATCTTGACCGTTGACCCGGCCTGAAGCTTGTTCTGTCCCGACGCGACCACGAGTTGGCCAGGCGTGATGCCGGACACCACCTCGATCGCGCCGCCGCGGCGGCGACCGGTCTTCACGAAGACCTGTTTGGTCGTCAACACCTTCTCGCCGGCCTTGTCCTCTTCGTCGATCGTGAAGACGTAATCGCCGTAGAGACTGGTCACGACCGCTGTCTGGGGAACTGTCACGATGTTCGGCTGAGGCGGCAACACTACCTCGACGTGAAGGAACTGGCCGGGAAGAATGGAGCCGTCCTTGTTGTCCTCGACGAGGGCCTGCACGGAAACGAGGCGCGTTTTCGGGTCCACGCGCGGGTCTTTGCCGATCACTTTCCCGCTGAAGGGCAGATTTGTCTCGCTGACGCCGACATGGACTTCCTGGCCGAGCTTGACATCTGCCGCAACCTGCTCGGGCACCGTGAAGTCGACCTTCATCGAATCGAGATCCTGAAAACTCGCGATCACCGTGCCGGGCTGCAGATACTGACCGACATCGATTCGCGGAATGCCGATGACGCCGGAGAAGGGCGCTTTCAGCGCCTTCTGCTCGATCGTTGCCTGCAGCCGCGCCAGGCGGGAGCGGGCCGCGGCAAGGAACGCGCTTGCCTGGTCGAAATTGGCCTCGGTGCCGTAGCCGCGCGACGAGAGCGTCTTGGCGCGCTCGAAGGCGCTCTCCGCCGTCTTCACGTTGGCCTGCACGTCCTGCAAATCGGCGCGCTCGACCGTGTCGTCGAGCTGGACCAGCACCGCACCCTTGGTGACATTCTGGTTGGCCTTGAACTGGATTTCCTTCACGATACCGGCCGTTTCGAAGGCCAGTTCCACGCCGTTCGCCGCCCGTGCGGTGCCGATGGCCCCGATCGCCGGGTTCCAAGTCTTCGCTTCGACCTTGGCGGACGACACGGCCTGCGCCGGCGGCTTCATATTCGCGAAGAAGTCCTTGATCATCCGCTCTTTGAAGAAGTTGAACCAGATCAGCCCGGCGCAAAGTCCAATCGCGAGGACGAACACGAGGGTAACTACGAGGCGCCGTTTCATTGTGGCTTATCCGTGTTCCGACGTCTGGTGCACCAGACGATTGAATGTTTTGGAGCGCTGCCTTACCTCAGGTTCCTCTTGACGCCAAGGCAGCGGCACCGTTTATATACCGTCTGGACGGTTCAGTGCAAGAGTGCACGAGAGGTGCGAATGTTCAATTGTATCCGCGGGCGCAAAAGCTCCCGGGAGAAGATTCTCGACGCTGCGGCGGAACTTGTCGGCTCCATCGGCGCCGGTCGACTGACGCTTGAGGCCGTGGCCGAGCGAGCCGGGCTCAGCAAAGGCGGCCTTCTCTACAATTTCCCCAGCAAGGATGCGTTGCTGCAGGGGATGATCCAGCGCCTCGTTGACGAAGTGTCTGCTGAGAAAGAGACCCTTCGGGGGCATACGCCTCCCGGACGGAACCTTGAGGCTCGCCTCTGTACTGCCGCGCTTCTCAAAATGCACGCCGGCAAGATGAAAGACATCGCCAACGGGATGCTTGCCGCCTCATCGGAAAATCCGGCGCTTCTTGAACCGGTTCGTCAGGTGATTCGAAAAACCCTGACGGAAATGAGGGAGACGTCAGACGATCTCGACGCGTGTCTTCTCGCCTGGCTGGCAGTCGAGGGCCTCAACAGCTTCGAGATGCACGATCTCAGCCCGTTTTCTGAAGAGGACCGCGACAGGATCGCGGCGTCTGTCACGAAGCTCCTCGAAAACGGGATCGCGGAATAGCCCTGCATCACCCCATCCATGACGGATCGTTCAAGATCTCGTCCGTGTGCTCCCCAAGGCGCGGCGACGGGCGTCTGGATGTCATCGGCTGACCATCCATGACGATGGGCGAGCGAACCGAGGGTATCGTCCCTGCCTTGGCGGCTGTTGAAGGCAGGTCGATCTTCATGCCTCGCGCGACAACCTGCGGATCGGCAAAGACATCGGCCACGGTGTTGATCGGCCCCGCGGGCACCCCTTGAGCCTCCAGCGCCGAGAGCAAAGCGTCGCGGGTGACCTTGACGGTTAGCGCAGTCAGAAGCGGAACCAGCTCCGGACGGTGGCTGACGCGCCCGACATTGGTTCGGAAGCGCTCATCCTGTGCTAATTCAGCCTGACCCAGCACAGCGACAAAGCGCGCGAACTGGCCGTCATTTCCTACGGCGACGATGACGTGTCCGTCCGCCACCGGGAAAACCTGGTAGGGCACGATGTTCGGATGGGCATTGCCCATCCGGCGCGGTGTTTTCCCGGAGGCCAGGTAGTTCAACGCCTGGTTTGCCAACACGCTGGTCTGGACGTCGAGCAGTGCCATGTCGAGATGTGCGCCCTGCCCCGATTCGTCGCGACGGCGCAGGGCTGCGAGCACCCCGACCACCGAGTACACGCCGGTAAAAATGTCCGCGAACGCCACGCCGATCTTCTGCGGCTCCCCATCAGGGTCGCCCGTCAGATCCATGACTCCACCCATGCCCTGGATCATGAAGTCGTAGCCCGCTCTCGCAGCGTAAGGCCCGTTCTGTCCGAAGCCGGTGATGGAGCAATAAATGAGACGCGGATTGACCGCCTTGAGGCTGTCGTAGTCGAGGCCATATTTCTTGAGGCCGCCGACTTTGAAATTCTCCACCACCACATCGGCGTGGCTGGCCAGGCCTCGAATGAGCGCCTGACCCTCGGGTGTCTCGAAGTCGACGGCGATGGAGCGCTTGCCGCGGTTGCAGGCGTGAAAATACGCGGCCGACAGGTCACCGCCATCGGCACCCTCGATGAACGGAGGGCCCCATCCACGTGTGTCGTCGCCGGCGCCGGGGCGCTCGACCTTGACTACATCCGCGCCGAGATCGGCCAAAAGCTGCCCGACCCAAGGCCCGGCGAGAATGCGCGCGAGTTCGAGGACCTTCAGGCCCGCAAGAGGCTGTTCCATTGATGTGCTCGTCTGGCTTAAAAGAACGCCTGCAGGCCCGTCTGCGCACGCCCGAGGATGAGGGCGTGCACATCGTGCGTGCCCTCATAGGTGTTCACGGTTTCAAGATTCTGCGCGTGACGCATGACGTGATATTCCTCCTGGATGCCGTTGCCGCCATGCATGTCGCGGGCGACCCTCGCGATCTCGAGCGCCTTGCCGCAATTGTTGCGCTTGACGAGGGAGATCATCTCAGGCGCGACCCGGCCCTCATCAAACAGACGTCCCACGCGCAAACTCGCATGCAAACCGAGAGTAATTTCGGTCATCATGTCGGCCAGCTTTTTCTGCACCAGCTGAGTCGCAGCGAGCGGACGGTTGAATTGTTTGCGATCGAGCGTGTATTGCCGGGCACGGTGCCAGCAATCCTCTGCTGCGCCCAACGAGCCCCATGAAATGCCGTAACGGGCACGGTTGAGGCAGCCGAATGGCCCTTTCAGCCCGGACACGTTCGGAAGCAGGGCCTCCTCCGGCACTTCGACGCCCTCCATGACGATCTCGCCGGTGATGGAGGCGCGAAGAGAGAGCTTGCCGCCGATCTTGGGAGCGGACAGGCCCTTCATTCCTTTTTCGAGCACGAAGCCGCGGATCTCGTTGTTGTGCGCGGCCGACTTGGCCCACACGACGAACACATCGGCGATGGGGGCGTTCGAGATCCAGGTCTTGTTTCCGGTCAGCCGATAGCCGCCGTCAATCTTCTCAGCGCGAGTTTGCATGCCGCCGGGATCGGAGCCTGCGTCGGGCTCCGTCAGGCCAAAGCATCCGACGAATTCCCCGGTGGCGAGCTTGGGCAGATATTTCTTCCGTTGTTCCTCGGTGCCGTAAGCGTAGATGGGATACATCACGAGGGACGATTGGACGCTCATCATCGAGCGATAGCCCGAATCGACGCGCTCGACCTCGCGGGCGACGAGGCCGTAGCTCACGTACGATGCGCCGGCGCAGCCGTAATCCTCAGGCAAGGTCAGCCCGAGAAGGCCGAGCTCGCCCATCTCGTTGAAGATGGATCGATCCGTCTTCTCGTCCCGGTAGGCCTCGATAATGCGAGGCTGGAGCTTCTCCTGGGCGTAGGCGCGGGCCGTATCGCGGATCATCCGCTCGTCGTCTGTCAGGAGATCCTCGATCAGAAGCGGGTCCTGCCACTCAAGCTTCGCGACTTCCTTGTGTGCAGCAGACATCATCATGATCCTTTTTCCTGACGGTTCCGAGGCCGCGGTCACCGTCGTGAGACATTGAAATTGGCCCGCAAAATGGCCCTGGACAGGGCTGGTGTAAATCGACATCTTCGAAGCAGGTTATTCGTAAATGGAATGAACGCGTGCTTCGTCGAGGTTTTCTCCCCAACGTTGGCAACCTCCTGGCCTTTGAGGCAACGGCACGTCACGGCTCCGTCTCAAGAGCCGCCGAAGAGCTCAACCTGACCCAAAGCGCCGTCTCTCGCCAGATCCAGCAACTGGAGGAGACGCTTGGCCTCTCCTTATTCCGCCGCACCCGGCAACGCGTGGTGCTGAGCGATGTAGGTCGCCTCTACGCGTCCCAGGTACGCCACACCCTCACAGAATTGTCGGATGCGACGCGTCAGGCAATCGCCTTGTCGGGGACGAGCGGCGTTCTCAATCTCGCCGTGCTGCCCACTTTTGGAACACGCTGGCTCATTCCGCGCATGCCGGAATTCTTCGCTCGACACCCCGATGTCACGGTCAATTTTGGCGTCAGGCTTGTGCCGTTCGATTTTGCAGCCGAACCTTTCGATGCCGCCATCCATTTCGGGCAGCCCCATTGGCCGGGCGCCGTGTGCGAATTGCTGATGAAGGAGGAATGCGTCCCCGTCTGCAGTCCCGCTTACCGGGACTGCGAGCGAATCAAGGAGCCGGCGGACCTCGGCCGCGCGACCCTCCTGCAGCAAAGCACCCGTTCGACGGGTTGGGCCGAGTGGTTCGCGAGCGCCGGTGTGGAGGCTGGCAACGCCCTGCGAGGTCCGCGTTTCGAACAATTCGCCATGGTGGCTCAGGGGGCCGTCGCAGGCCTCGGCGTGGCGCTGATTCCTCAATTCCTCATTGCGGAGGAGTTGGAATCGGGGCGGCTGGAGATCCTCTTTCCGCACAGCCTCATGAGCAGCGGCGCCTATTATCTGGTGTACCCGGACTCGAAGGCCGAGGCCCCTCTCGTGCGGTCATTCCGCGACTGGATCAGCGAGCGGACCGGTTCTCAAGGGTAGGAGCGCCGCCGCTTCAACAACGTCCAGCTCAACGTGACGGCGGTCAACCCGCAGCCCGCGATGGCTGCCACCATCGACATGGGCGTGCCGTCGAAGAACGCAATGACCAGGACGATGACGGTCGCGCCTGTACAAAGCTGCAATGTACCCATGAGCGCCGAGGCGGTTCCAGCGTTCGCGCCGTGGGCCTCCAGCGCCAGCACAGCGGTGGACGGAATCACCAAACCTAGGCAACCGAACGCCCCGAACAGCATCCCCCAGAGCACGAACCCATTGTCCACACCAGCGAGCGTCATGATGAGAAGCAGGGTCGTCAGAACGGCGAAAATGGTGATCGCCGTGCGCACTACCCGTTCGGCGCCAAAGCGACGCATCAGAAAACTGTTGAACTGGGCGCCGCCGATAAACGCGATGGCGTTGGTCGCGAAGACAAGGCTGTACGCGGAAGGGCTCAAGCCGAAATGCTCGATGAACACTACCGAAGATCCGGCGAGATAAGCAAAGAAACTCGCTTGGCCAAGACCGCCGACAAATACGAGCCCAAGAAACCGCCAATCTTTCAGCAGGCTGAAATAGGTACGAGCCACCTGCCCGACGCCACGTTGCCCCATGCTCGCTTGGCGCGCTTCCACTGTCCGCGTCTCGGGCAAAAGAAACGCCGCCACCGCGAGGCCGCCGAGGCCAATCAGCGCGAGCGCCCAGAAAATGACGCGCCAGCTGAAGAATTCCGTCAGAAGGCTCCCGGCGAGCGGCGCCAGAAGTGGCGAGATACTGAACACCAGCATCGTCGTTGCCATCAATCGCGCGGCTTCATGGCCGGTGTGCAGGTCGCGGATGATCGCGCGTGTGATCACCATGCTGGCGCACGCTCCGATACCCTGAACGAACCGCAGGACAACCAATGCCTCGGCGCTCGTGGCGAAACTGCAGCCGATGCCGCCGATGATGAAGAGTGTCAGACCGAAATAAATCGGCGGCTTGCGTCCGACACGATCCGAAATGGGCCCGTAGAGGATCTGGCACATGGCGACCGCGAGGAAGAAGCTCATCAGGCTCATCTGCACGGCGCCGATATCTGCGCCGAGGTCCCGCGCGATCGTCGGAAAAGCGGGCAGATACATATCGATCGCAAACGGCCCAATGGCCGAAAGGATCCCGAGAACAATAGCATTACGCAAAAAGACGGATTTCATGAGAGGCAACTCTATCGGCCGATCATCTCGACCGATCAAAATGCATGCGCAACCCGTGAGGCCGCGAAAGCGCCTACCGGCAACTGCAAGGGGAATATGAGGAGGGCTGCGAACGTGGTTTCGCAACCACATATCCTGTTTCTATGCCGCGAAGCACGCAGGTCAAGTCAAAGAATGTGATAGGCGTCGTGGAGAGAGCTTATGAGCGGCGACCGGCCGACTGCCGTTACAGCAGCGCGCTCTCCTTCCGACCCGATAAATGAAAGGCGGCGTAAACCGCAACCGCCGTCATGCTCAGGAGAATCGTCGAGAGCGCTGAGGCCGTGCCGTATTCACCATCCATGACTGAAAGGTAGATGCGGACCGGCATCGTGATCGTGCTGCCGACATACAGCACCAGCGACGACGAGAGCTCGTTCATGGCCGTCACGAAGCTCATGAGCGCACCCGCCATGATGCCGGGTAGGATCAACGGCACCGTCACCTTCATGAATGCCTTGCCGGGCGCATAGCCGAGGCTGACTGCTGCGTCCTCCAGGTTGGGGCCGACCTGTTTCAGAGCCGCAGCCACCGAACGCGCCGAATAAGGCAGACGGCGGATATAGACGACCAGGATGATTATGAGACCCGTGCCGGTGAGCGCGAGCGGCGGGTCGTTGAAGCGCGTGATGAAGGCAATGCCCATGACGATCCCCGGCACAATGTAGGGCACCATGAGAAGCGCATCGAGCGCGCCGGTGACTACGCCGGGCCGTCGCGAAATCAAGTAACCGACGAGGGTGCCGGTGATGACGATCGCAACAACCGCGACCGAGGAGAAAGTCAGGGTGTTCCAGATCGGCTCCGACACCGTGGCGATCACCTTTTCGTAGCTTTGCAGGCTCACACCCGGCTGGAACACCGGGCCGCTCGTGCGTCGAAACGAAAATATCACCACGATGAAAGCCGGCAATGCGCCGATCAGCACGATTCCGTAGGCGAGCAGGTGGAGACCGGCCGATCGGAGGCCCGTGACGTGCTGGCGTTCGGGCTTCTTGATCATATTGCTGTGATAGACATTGCGCCGCAAGACCCACCGCTGGGCGAAGACGACCGTCATCGACAGGAAGATCAGCACCATGCTGAGCGCCGAGGCCATTCCGGGATTGCCGCCCACCTCGCCGCCGAAGAGATTGAAGGCTTCCGTCGCGAGCACGTTGAAGTCGCGCCCAATGATGCGAGGCGTGCCGAAATCGGCAATCGACAACACGAAGGTGAGCAGCGCGCTCGCGGAGATTGCGGGCAGGATAAGCGGAAATGTGATCTTGAAGAGGCGTTTCGCCGGCGGCACGCCCAAGCTCTCGGCAGCTTCTTCGACCGAGCGGTTGATGGCAGCCAACGCTCCGGACGTGATCAGGAACACGTGCGGAAAAAATTTCAGGCTGAACACCATGATGACGCCGGCAACCCCGTAGATGGGCGGGATCGAGACGCCAATGCTGTCGAGCCCTTTGCGGACAACGCCGCTGGCGCCGAAGAGCACGATCCACGCATAGGCGCCGATAAAGGGCGGCGAGACGAGCGCGATGACGGCGAGCGTCTGGATCAATGCGCGGCCATAGATATGAAACCGCGTCGTCACGAATGCCAGCGCCACACCGAGCACGAGCGCACCCATCATGCCGCCGAAGCCTGCGATGAGGGTGTTGCCGATGGCACGTTGATAGACCCTCGTGGTGAAGATTTCCATGTAATGGACGAGGGATAGCGCACCGGTCTCGTTGTCGATCAGGCTGGCGCGCACGATGGATGAAAGCGGCCAGACCAGAAGGATCAGAAGGATGGTCCAGGCGCCGATGAGCACAAAGGTCCAGAGATCGAACCGGAAGCGTCTGCTCATCGCGCCGCCCCGGTCATCACCAGATCGCCGTTTCGGTCGAACAGGACGATTTTTGCCAGCGGCAGGCAGATATCGACCGGTTTTCCTTCCATGTCGATGAAATCTGAACTCGGATCGGCGACCTGCGCGACAATCTCTCCGGCCTCAGTCGTCAGCATGTAATGCGCTTCGCGGCCGAGGAAGGTCACCTTGCGGACTTCCGCTCTTAGATGGAGCACTTCTTCATCGAGAGGTCGGTTCGCAAGGATCACATTCTCGGGCCGGAAAGCTATCTCGATCGCGCGCTCCGCTTGTAAGCCGGCGAACGGGAAAGACTGGCTGCCAACCATCAGGCGGCCATTCTCAGCCCGTGCCGGTAGAAAATTCATGGTTCCGACAAAGCCCGCCGCGAATCGGCGCACCGGCTTGCGATAAATCTCGAACGGCGTGCCGATCTGCTCGACGTTCCCTTTATTCATGACGCAGATGCGGTCGGAGACCGCCAAAGCTTCTTCCTGGTCGTGAGTGACATAGATCGTTGTGATGCCAAGCCGGCGCTGGATGTCGCGGATGTCCTCACGTAACTCGATGCGGAGTTTGGCGTCGAGATTCGACAATGGCTCGTCCATGAGCAGCAAAGTCGGACGGATCGCCATCGCGCGGGCAAGACCGATGCGCTGCTGCTGACCGCCGGACATCTCAGCCGGGTAGCGCGCATGATAGCCTTCGAGGCGCACCATCTTGAGACTCTCGTCGACCCGCTGGTCCATCGCGGCCTTCGGAAGCGAGCGCGCCTTCAGACCGAAGGCAACATTCTCGGCCACCGTCAGGTGCGGAAAGATCGCATAATCCTGGAAGACCATCCCGATGTCGCGCTTGTGAGCAGGCTTGTTGTCAATCCGTTCGCCCTTGACGATGATTTCGCCGCGATCCTGATGCTGAAAGCCGGCAATGGTCCGCAGCAATGTCGTCTTGCCGCAACCACTGGGGCCCAAAAGCGTGAAGAACTCTCCCGAGGCAATATGGAGATCGATGCCCTCAAGGACACGAACATCCCTGTAACTCTTGGCCAGCCCCTGGATCTTCAAGTCCGCCACGCCCCGCTCCTGTTTTTGTCATTATGCTTTCTGCGGCCGCGACTTTACAAAACTTATGGCTTTCAGCAACATGCCGTAGCTTTGTTACTTAATCCAGGGAGGATGAAAAATGTTAAAAGCTGGCCTGACCGCAGGCGTATTGCTTGCCTCGATGAGCGTCGCCGCCATGGCGCAGGACAAGTCTGTCGTCGTCTACACCGCCCACAAAGCGTCCATCGTTGACGCCCTGGTCCCCAAATTTGAGAAGGAGACCGGCATCAAGGTCGATGTCGTCAAGGCTGGCTCAGGCGATATCATCAAGCGCGTCAAGGCTGAGTCGTCGGCGCCGAAAGCGGACGTCATCTGGAGCATCGGCGGCGAGCAGCTTGAGGATAACAAGGACCTCCTGGCCACTTACAAGCCGAAGGACGACGCGGCCCTCCTGCCCGCTTACAAGGTCAGCCCCGAATGGATTCCCTATACGGGCATTCTGCTGGTGATGGCCGTCAACAAGAAAGACTTGAAGCCCGCCGAGTATCCCAAGACCTGGGCCGAACTCGGCGACGCCAAATGGAAGGGCAAGATCTCTGCCGCCCGTGCCGATACCTCCGGCTCGTCCTTTCAGCAACTCGCCACCGTGCTGATCGCGCATGGCGACAAGGGCTGGGAGGTGAACAACAAAATTCTCGCCAACACCAACCTGTCCGACAGCTCGGGAGCGGTCCCCCGCTACGTGAACGACGGCGAGGCTCTTGTCGGCCTGACGCTTGAAGACAATGCGTTGGATTACGTGAAGGGTGGCGGCAACGTCGCTATCGTCTATCCGGCCGATGGTTCCTCCACCGTGGCGGACGGCGTCGCGCTTGTGAAGGGAGCGCCCCATGCGGACAACGCCAAGATCTTCATCGATTGGCTTCTCTCCAAGCCTGTCCAGGAGCAGCTGGTATCGGATATTGGCAGACGCTCTGTTCGCAATGACGTTACGGGCGCTGGTTTGAAGCCGCTCAGCGAGGTCAAGCTCGTCGAGTATGACATCAAGAAGGTCGCGCAGAACCGCGCCGACTGGATCGCCAAGTGGAAGGCCGCGCTGCAGAGCCGCTAAGCGACCTCCGGTCGAATCCCATGCTGATCGAGGCCTTTTCCGAGGCGAAGGATCCGTCCACGCCTCAATCGAACGAGGACCGTCTCGTGATCCTGCCGGGTCGCGCTTACGCAGTGATCGACGGCGTTACGGACCGCGGCGGAAGCCGATATGGCGGGGTCTCGTCGGGTCAGTATGCGGCCATGATCGTCCAGGGCGCGCTCGAGCATATGCTGAGCGCGCCCGACCATCCCGCAGACGGATTTGTCATCGTCAGACGACTGACGGCGGAAATGTCTCGCGCCTACGAGGCACACGGCACGTTCGAGAGGGCACAATCCGATCCCAACTCACGTCTCGCCGCTGCGCTCGCACTTGTGCTTGTCAAGGAGACGTCACTCGACATTATCCTGGTCGGCGACAGCGGCGTGCGCATCAATGGCACGAAGATCCTTCGGATGGAGAAGGACCTCGATCTCATTACCTCGGCGTTGCGTCGAGAGGCATGGCCGGTCATCGGCCAGCGGACTGGCGATCGCGCGTTACAAGAGCAAACCTCTCGCCGCATCACATGGCATGGCACCCGCCAACCTGTGGAAGATTTGGTTGGCGTGCTCGATGCGAGCGACATGGCGTTGATCGAGCAACGTGCCATTGATGCCAATCTCCGGGCACTTCCTCATATATCGCCGGGCGATATTCACAATCTGGTCACCGGCGGCATCGTGAATGCGCAGAGCGGCTACCAAAATGACGCCTCCACGCTTCTCGGCTATCCATGCCTTGACGGCTTCCCAGTACCGGAGAGCCTGATCCGCATTGAAAGCATCCCGCGCGGTGACGTTCGGACCATCGAGATTTTCTCGGACGGATACTTCAAACCCGGCGACAGCTTCGGGGCCGAGGCGTGGGAGAAGGCCTTTGCCGAAGTGGAGCGCGACGATCCGTCCAAAGTCGTGCTGTATCCTTCGCCGAAAGGATCGATTGGCTCGTTCTGGGCCGACGACAGAACGTATCTGGGCGTCAGGTTCTAACCGAGACGGCGCATGCGAGCAGGCGGAGCGGTCGCCAGTGACTCAGGTATGTCAACGCTGAACACGACCGGCGCCAATCCGGGCGATCAGATTTCGGCGCCGCAGAACTCGCGAGCCATAGTGGTGGAGCCTGCGGAGAGGCCACCATCGACGGGAAGGACGGCTCCGGTGATCATCCGGGCATCCGGACCGACCAGAAAGGCCGCCACTCCGGCGATGTCCTCGGGCACGCAGATGTCGCCCAACGGGTACCATTTCTTAAGGCGTTCGAAGATCTCGGGATTGGCTTCGACCCGCGCCTTCCAGGCCTGCGTCTTGACGCTTCCGGGCGCGATGGCGTTGGCGCGGATGCCATGCCGACCCAACTCGACGGCGAGAAAACGGGTGAGATGCTCCAGACCTGCCTTGGCGGCGCTATAAGCCGGGTAGCCGTAAATTCCCGAACCATTGGCGGATGAAATGTTCACGATGACTCCCTCGCGGCGCTCGATCATGCTCTCTTGAACCGCCCGGGTGCAACGCCACGCGCCGTTGAGATTGAGATCCACATCGGCAAGCCAGGCGGCCTCGTCTGTGGAAGCAAGCGTGGGACTGACGACCGCTCCGGCATTGTTGACCAGAACATCGATAGGGCCGAAGCGTGCCTGCACTTCGGCAATGGCCATCTGAACTGACGATAGGTCAGTCACGTCCGCCACGGCACTCACCAGGGCCTCGCCTGACCTGAGCTCCTCGGTCGCTTTTTGCAGCGCCGCCTCGTCGCGATCGAGCATGACGACACGGTTGCGGTCGGCCAGAAACCGGGCGCAGAGTGCACGGCCGATGTCACCAGCCGCGCCGGTCACCAAAATGGTCTTTGACATCCCGATCCCCACTCTTGTGCCCGGACTATGCCAAAAATGCAGGGCGATGAACATCCGGGCGGAGGCACCACCTCGCGCGACGCAAATGCGCGTTGTTTAACAACGTCATTGGTTCTAGTCTCCCGCATGCGCATACATTGGTGCCTGCATGTCGGACGTAAACCCTTTCCCCGCAACTGACGAGGCACGCCATGCGATCTGGGAAATGCTGGTCCGCCGCGACATCAACGCCTATGTGGCGCGCGACTGGGATGCGCATTTCAGGGATTTCGCACCCGATAACTTCTTCGGCATCGATGCAGGCTTTTCCGACAATCCCGACAGCTGGCGCGTCACCTACACGGATATCGGGCGCTATCGCGAGGCTTGGCTCAGCGGCGCCCGTGACCTGGAGGGCCGAATTCCCGATGCGGATTTGCGTCGAGCGATCTTTGCGCTCACTCACCTACGCGACATCGACATCATGGGGAATTTCGCCCTTGCGCGAAAAAAATTTGACGGCGCCATTCGGCTGAGTGACGGCGACAGCATCACCTTGCGTTGGCAAACGCAATATTTCTGCCGTCATGCGGCTGGCCGCTGGCGCATCGTCGGTTTCCTGGGCTACCTGCCGAACCCGATGGGAAGCGCGCGCCGGATGCCGGACCCGGTCGAACGCACGCCGGAAGCCATGCAAGCCCCTGGTTCCGGCCCCTGATTCCGGTGCACGAAATCACATCGGCAATATTGTTGCTGTTTTTTGCCAAACTCTGAAACAATCCGATGAACTCCAATCGTCGAGCTTTCTGGGTTCGATCGGTTGCCGGTGGTTGTGCTCTGCCCAATATAAGAGGCTTCCCAGGAAGGCGGCAGCGTAGACCTCGTTCCCGTCAAGACCGATAATTGAGTACGATGGCGAGCCTGCAGATCCTTCTGTTCGATGTACGCGGAACCCGTTGCGCCATCCGGCAAGGTGCCATCCGGGAAATCTTGCCGCTTCCGCGCCTGTGGCGGCCACCCTCACTGCCGCGTCCTCTCGCCGGCTTCTTCAACCTTGGTGGAAGTCCCATCGCGGTGGTCCGCCTGGATATCCTGTTCGGTTTGGACGAAAGCAAACCTACGGAAGACGACCTTTACTCGCACATGATGCTGGTGCAGCGGTCAGGGACCGAGCGGATGATGGCATTTCTCGTCGATCGGGTTGTTGACCTGACGCATGTGGATGACCGCCACCTTTCCCCGGTAGGCGAGGCCGGGGCTCACAATGGCTGCGTCGAGGCCGAAATTGATGTGGCGGGACAGCTTGTCCACCTCCTGTCTCTCGAAAAGATTCTTTTTGCCGAAGAACGACAGACGATCGCAGCTCTCGAGCGACAGGCGCAGGTGCGGTTGAGCGAGTGGGCGGTCGCGACTTGATGGCAGCCGAACTCGCCCCAGGCTTTGCGTTCGACCGGGCTTTTCCGAAGCTCAAGAGTCTCATTGTCGAGCGGACAGGCCATTTCTATTATGCCGACAAGGACGATCTACTCTGGGAGCGGATCGGAAAGCGGATCCGCGCGACAGGCAACCAGGATTGTTCCGCCTACCTTGAAAGATTAGACGACCCCTCCCTCGGCCCCGCGGAGTGGGCGCGTCTGGAAGCCGAGATCACGATCGGCGAGACGTTTTTCTTCCGCTATGTGGAGCAGTTCGCGGCGCTGCGCGATGTCATCCTGCCGGAACTGATCGAGCGCAAAGCAACTGAGAAACGCTTGCGGATTTGGAGCGCGGGCTGCTCGACGGGTGCTGAACCCTATTCGGTCGCAATTCTCGTGACCGAGCTTCTCGGGGAGGAGCTCAAGGACTGGCGCGTCAGCATTGTCGGCACCGACATCAACGAGAACTTTCTCGACGTCGCCCGCCGCGCACGCTTCGGGCGATGGGCTTTGCGGTCGCTGACACTTGAGCAGAAGGCGGATTACTTCCTCCCCGCAACTGAATACGACCAATGGCAGCTTCGGCCCGAATTCCGCTCGCTTGTCCGGTTCGAGCGCCACAATCTTCTGAGCCTGCTCGACCGGACATCTCCCCTTCAGTTCACCGAGTTCGACCTGATCCTCTGCCGGAATGTGCTGATCTATTTCCATCCCGATATCGTCAACCGCATTGTCGAGGCCTTGCGCGACACGCTCGTGGAGGCTGGATGGATGCTTCTCGGCCATGCTGAACCGAACCCCGGCTTCGCAACGATGATGCAGGCACTCAACCTACCGGGTACCACGGCCTACCGGCGTTTACCGGGCAGCCCCATATGGCAACCGGAAGGCGATGTGAAGCCGGCATGGGCAGACGTCTTAGCTCCTGTCCGGCCGCCGTCAGCGATCAAGCCGCAAAAGCCCACACCACCAAGATCGCGGCAGCCGGTACCCATCCCGCCTCCGCCGGCGACCGGCGGCGGCACGGAAACGCTCGTGACCGAGGTCCGGCGGCTCGCCGACGCGGGAGAGCTGGCAAGGGCCGATGCCGCGTGCAAGCTTGGCTTGCGCGAGCGCGCGGTCGATCCGGTCCTCCATTATTATCTCGGCCTCGTCGCACAAGCGATGAAACGTCCTTCGGAGGCCGAGAAGGCCTTCCGCGACAGCATCTATCTCGATAAGAACTTTGTCATGGCGCATTACCATCTTGGCCTGCACCTGATCGCCAACGGGCAATCTCGACGCGGACAGCGTTCGATCGCAAACGCCGCGCGTATCGCCGCCACCTTGCCGCCGGATTGTCCTCTCGCCGAGGCGGACGGGCTCACCGGCAAAGAATTCAGGTCGCTCACGCGGGCCCACCTGCCAGCCGGCCCGCGCAACCGTGGCAAGCCCTGACGATGGCGAAGTCTCTGAGGCGCAAATTACGAGAAATCACTCTGGAGGGCGCTTACTCGGTCGAGGAAAACGCCCGTTTGATCCTGGAGGAGCGGACGCGGCATCTGGCGGCAAGACGTCTGGTCAACGCAGCGCCCGAGGTCGCAGCGAGGCCGGTTCTCGTCTGTAGCACCGGCGGGGAGAGATACGGAATTGCGCTCGACGAAATCGCCGAAGTGCTACCGGTGCAAACCTGTGTTCCCGTCCCCGAAGGTCCGCCCGCCCTCGTGGGTTTTTTCGGCCGCAGAGGCCATCTCGTAAGCGTGATCGATCTTGGCGCCGCCCTCGGAACGTCCACTGCGTCGTCCGACGCCGTCTTCCACCATCTGGTCCTCCTTCGACGGGAACACCTCCGCGTCGCTTTGCGCGTAGAGCGCGCCCACAGCGTGACGCCCGCAATACCGTTGGCGGCAGAAGACGGCCAGACTTTTCGCAGCGAAGCCGTCATCGGCTACGCAGAAGCAGAATCCGGGGCTTCGGACAGAGGGCGCGTTCTGTCGCTCCTGGACGTCGAGCGCCTGATCCGCCCGTTCCTGCCCCCGTCCCCCGTTTCCGGAGTTTAAGGTGACAATCTCGATAGCGAATCGCATCCTCCTCGGCTTCGCGTTCATCGTTGCGTTGATGATCGGACTTGGCGCCTACACGATCAACCAGCTTGACGAGGTGACCCGGACAACTGAGACGATCGTCACACGGGACTTGGCACTGCAGCGTCAACTCGATGCGTTGGCGCGCAGCCAGAACGACATGCGCGGCGCGCGCGAGGAAGCGCTCACCCGCTCCCTCCTCCGTTCCCTCGGCCAGCAGCAGGCGTCGCCCGAGGAATTGATCGCCGATTGGGGGCGGCGGGCGGCCACAACCGAAACGGCGTTGGCGCAAGCCGTCACCACAACAAACAATTATCTGTCGGCGTCGGTGACGAGCCAACGGGCGGAGGCATGGCGCCGGACCGCCGAGATCCTGAATGCCGCGAGTGGACAATTGCGGCAGCTCCGCGTTGCCTCCGAGCGGCAGTTCAGCGCGATCGAGGCCAACGATCTTCCGACCATTTTGTCCACGGAAAACGCCCTGAGAGCCAGCCGCGAATCGTGGAACAAATCTCTCGAAGAGATCAACAAGGTGCTGAGCGAGGCCATCTCGATCGGGCAGCGCCGCGTCAACGACGTGTACGAGCGGAGCCGCACATCGATCATTCTCGCGCTTGCGGTGGTGGGACTTCTGAGCATCCTTATCACCTACATGCTGCGCGCTTCCATCGCCAAGCCGCTCGACGCCTTCATGGAATTTGTGGAACGTGTTGGCCGGGGTGATCTTTCAGGCCAGGCGGCATCCGCCGGAGTAGACGAGCTGGGGCGGCTGGGTGGTACCCTCAACGGCATGGTGGACGGGCTTCGGCAATTAGCGAAACAGAGTCGCGAGGCGACCGAAAACCTCAACGCCGCCGCGGCTGAAATCCGCGCTTCGACACAGGAGCAGGCAGCCAGCGTCGAAGAACAACTTGCCGCGGTCCAGGAAACTGCCGCGACCGTCGACGAAATCACACATTCAGGGACTCAGATCGGAAAACGCGCGCAGGAGGTCATCGCATCGGCGCAAGCGACGGCGCAGACCAGCATGGCGGGTCTTCAGGCGGTGGAAGAAACGGCGCGCGCGATGGATGCCATTCGCGAACAAGGCGAAGCGGTGGCCGAGAACATTGTCGCCCTCAGCGAAAAGACCCAGGCGGTCGGGGAAATCATCTCAACCGTCAACGATATCTCCGAGCGAACCCATCTTCTGGCGCTCAATGCAGCGATCGAAGCCGCGGCCGCCGGTGAGAATGGCCGCAGCTTTGCGGTCGTGGCTTCCGAGATGAAGGTGCTGGCCGATCAGGCGAAGGACGCAACGTCGCAGGTGCGCTCAATCCTCGGCGACATCCAGCGCGGTATCAATTCCTCCGTCATGTTGACCGAGGAAGCGGTCAAACGCGTGACGGCCGGCAAGGAGCGCACGGATACGACCCAGGCAACCATCACCGAAATCTCGAGCCGCGTTCAGGAAAGCGTGCAGACCTTCCAGCAGATTGTTGCATCCACCAATCAGCAGCAACTTGGCATCGAGCAGGTGACGGGTGCGCTTCAGAACATCCGGCAGGCAAGCCAGCAGACGGCGGCGGGAACACGCCAGCTTGAAACGGCGGCCGCCAATCTGTCGGGCCTGTCGCAGCAACTCCTCAGCCTCGTCGAGCGCTATCGCTTGTGAGCTGAGACGCGTTGGGAGCGCCGTTCATCGTGAAGGACATCCGCAAACAATTGCTCGCAGCGTTCGATGTTGAACATCGGGAGCACTTGCACGCAATTCGCGGCGCGCTTGATGCTGCGGAAACGGGTGACGTTGATCTGACAGACGTGTTTCGCCGGGCGCATTCGCTCAAAGGTGCAGCACGCGCGGTCGAACTCCCCGCTGTCGAGGAGATCGCCCATCAGTTGGAGGCGCTGTTCTCTCAACTGATCGACGACAAGCGGGACCTCGACCCGCGCACCATTGCGGCCGTCCGCCTGAGCCTCGACGCTATCGAGGATCTGACGGCCGAAATCGACGCCCCGTCGGGCTCAGCGTCGTCGGGACCCGCACTTCAGGCACTCAATGACTTGCTCGGGCAGCCGACGCCGCCCACATCGATTGCTCCATTGGAGAAACAAGGATCGCCGCCCCCGCCGAGACCGGAGCCTCCCGGCATGCCCGAACAAGGCGTCGGGTCCTACCTGCGCGTGGCGGCCGACCAGATGGAGCAATTGTCGAGTTCCATGCACCAGTTGCTGGCGGAAATTCAGGCGGACGATGCGATCTCCGAGGATCTGCAGCAGGTCGAACTCGACGTCCGTGGATTGCGACGAAGCTGGGACCTGCTGCAGCCGCAGATGAAAATTATGGGCGCGGGCTCGCAATTCGCGGATTCAGGATCGCGAAGCACCGGTGCTTTCACGTCTCGCCTCCGCGCGTTCGATCAGGATCTCAGAGGCCTGTTTCGTACACTTTCGACCCTCGCGCGGACCCGGAAAAAGTCTGCCTGGACGGTGGAACAGGCCGCCCGACGCGTCCGCGACGATATCGACCGGGTCTCCCTCGTCTCTGCCGAAACGGTATTCGGAAACTTCGGACCGATGGTCCGGGACATCGCCCGCGAGGAAGAACGTGATGTCCATGTCCGCACCATCGGCCTCGACATTCAGGTCGATCGGCAGGTCCTCCAGGCTCTGAAGGACCCGGTTATGCACCTGCTGCGGAATGCGGTCAGCCACGGCCTCGAGCCGATTGCCGAGCGGGCTGCGAAGGGAAAACCCGAACGCGGCGAGATCACGCTGGAGCTCGCCTCCCGCGGCGGACGACTTGCGGTGTCCGTCCGCGACGATGGTCGCGGACCCGACCTGTTGCGCATCGAGAATGTGGCTGTCGAACGCGGCTTATTGCCCAAACGTCCGGCTGGCGGACGCATGCCCAGGATGGACCAGCTTCTGTCCCTGGTTTTCACGCCCGGCTTTTCCACCGCCGCCGCGGTGGACCGCCTGTCCGGACGGGGCATGGGTCTCTCGGTCGTTGCCGAAGCCGCGCGCAAGCTGCATGGCTCCGTTCTGCTGCGGCCACGCTTTCCCTGGGGTACCGAGGCGCTGCTGAGCGTGCCGTTCGCAGCCGCCCGGCAGCCTCTGCTGCTCGCGGAGGCGGAGGGGCGGACCTTTGGGTTTCCCACTTACGGCATCGAACGCCTCCTTCGCCTGAGATCCGAATCACTGGAGAGCGTGGAGGGACGTCCTGCCGCACGGATCGAGATCGGGGGCCGCGACGTTGTTGTTCCGGTAGTCGCTCTGGCCGCTCTCACAGGATCGCCGAATGCGCAAATTCCCATCGAGAATAAGAATATTAAAGCCGTGCTGGTCAGTCATGGCGCCCGTTACTGCGCGTTTGCGGTGAACGCCTTCGATGATGTGCGGACGATGCTGGTCAGCGATATCGATGTTGTCGGGGTCAGCGAGATTGCGTCAGGAACCGTGATGCTCGAGGGTGAGCTTCCCGCGCTCGTGCTCAGCCCAGAGCGACTGGTCGAGCATTGGATCCGTCACGAGAGCTACCTCGCGGCGAGCGGGCTTGGGCTTGCCGAATGGTCCGACGACGCGCAGAAGCACACGACGACGATCTTGGTCGTGGACGATTCAATCACCACACGAACGCTCGAAAAAAGCATTCTGGAAGCCCAAGGCTACCGCGTCCTGCTGAGCGTTGACGGAATCGATGCACTCAATGTCCTCCGCGCCGGAGAGACGATCGTCGATGTTGTGATTGCGGATGTGGAAATGCCGCGAATGGACGGATTTGGACTTCTCCAGGCTGTCAAAGCCGACGCGCGCTTGGCCACGACCCCCGTGATCCTGATGACGTCGCGCGCTGCTCCCGGCGATATTCGCCGCGGGCTGGATCTCGGTGCGAGCGCTTACATCACCAAGCAAAACTTCGACCAGCGCGAATTGCTGGCGACGATCGGGCAACTCCTATGAAAGCCGCGCTGCACTCCCCTGTGCGCGTGATGATCGTGGAGGATTCGCTCGTCATCCGCCAGCTCCTCGCGCATATCATCACCCGCGACCCTCGTCTAATCTTGGCCGCCGCCGTCAGCTCTGCCGAGGAGGCCTTGCGGGAAATCCCCCGTATCCAGCCCGATGTCATCTCGATGGATATTCGCCTTCCGGGCATGGACGGCCTTGAAGCCACACGCCGGATTATGTCGGAGCACCCGACGCCGATTGTCGTGATTGCGGGCAGCATCGAAGATGCTGCTTTGAAAATCTCCATGAACGCGCTCCGCGCCGGCGCGCTTACGGTCGTCGAGAAGCCGGTCGGCGTGACGAACGCCGGGTACGATGGTATCGCCGATACGATCTGCACCCAGCTTTACATCATGAGCCAGGTGCCGGTTGTCAGACAGCGCTCATTCGCCTGGCGTCCACCGGCTCAACGCACGACGTCGGCTTGGCACGATGATTCGACCGGATCGCAAGCCCCGAGCCTCCTCGGCATCGCCGCCTCGACCGGTGGTCCACCCGCGCTTGCGAAGGTACTGAGCGGCTTGCCGGCCGATTTTCCCATCCCGATCCTGCTCGTGCAGCATATCGGCGCGCCCTTCATGGAGGGCTTTGCATCGTGGCTGGACGGGATCATGCCGCTCAATGTCGGCGTCGCGCGCGATCAGGAAACGCCTGTCGCCGGACGGGTTTATGTCGCCCCGGGAGATCGCCACCTTCTGTTGTCGCCATCAGGCACGCTGCGGATCAGCGCGACTGCTCCGCTCGCCGGTCAGAGACCGTCGGCGACGCTGCTGTTTCGATCGATGGCTGATGCGCTCGGGTCCAAGGGACTTGGCGTCATCCTGACCGGCATGGGAGAGGACGGCGCCCCGGGGCTGGTGGAGATGCGTCAGGCCGGCGCCTACACCATCGCCGAGGACGAGAGTACGGCAGTTGTCTATGGCATGCCCGCAGCTGCACTCCGCATGGGCGGCGTGCGTGCCAGTCTGCCGCTCGATCTGATCGCCCCGCGCATTGCCCGGCTCGTGAAGGATGCTCGCCAATGAGCGCAGGAACCGGCACGCAAGGTGCACGCATTCTTCTGGTCGAGGATTCCGAGACGCAGGCGTTGCAGCTTCGCCATGTGCTGGAAAGCAACGGACTTCATGTCACCTGGCGCTCGACTGCCGAAGCGGCGCTCGACAGCCTGAACGAGAAGCTTCCGGATCTCGTCATCGCGGATTTTCATTTGCCCGGCATGAACGGGGACGAGTTGTCGCGGCAGATGCGGCTGAACGTCCGCACACGCGCGATCCCCGTGATCATGCTCACGGAGGCCCGTGAGCGTGGAGTCGAACGGCAGGGGCTCGAAAGCGGCGCCGACGCATATGTGTCCAAATCCGCCGAGCAGGCCCTCATCATTCTGCGAATCCGGGCGCTGTTGCGACGACGCGCGGCGCCCGCGGCGACAGTCGAGGAACACCGGAATGCACCGAGTTTCAGTGCTTTCCGGCGAGCCCGTCTCCTTGTCGTTGACAGCGATAACGCGCAGAGAACCTATCTTGAGGAGATTCTGGCGCGGGAAGGGTATTCGGTGACATGCGTCGCAAGCCCCGACGAGGCGCTGGACCTCGTCAGCGTACAGGGAGCGAATCTGGACTGCGTCCTGGTGAACATTCTGAGTCCCGCCTCCGACGGCGTGGAGCTTTGTCGCCGGCTCAACGTCTATCGCGGCGTCGCCCCCGTGCCCGGCACCGAGGTTGCCACCTATTACATCGTGGGACTCGGCAACGAAGACAGCGGTGATATTCTGGCTCGCGCCTTCGCAGCCGGGGCCGACGATATCGTGCCGGCTGCCGCAGATGCTGATGTGATGCGCGTCCGCATCCGTGCGCTCGTGCGCCGAAAGCTTCTGCAGGACGAGAACTGGCGCATCGAGACTGAACTTCAGGAGCGGGATCTGGCATTGGAACGCGCTCGCACCGAAGCCGCCGCGGCCGAAGCCCGTGCTGCTCTCGCCGGTGCGCTCGAGAAAGCCAACCATGAGCTCGAAGAAAGCAATCAGCGCCTGAAGGACACGCAGGCGAAACTCGTTCAGGCGGCCAAGATGGCATCTCTCGGCGAACTGGTCGCGGGCATCGCACACGAGATCAATAATCCGCTTGCTTTCATTCTTGCGCATCAGGGCACGGTTGAGCGGCTTCTGGCCGACGTGGCCAAGAAGCTGCCCGGAAGCGCCGCTATCGAGAAGCCTGTCGCTAAATCCAGGGAGCGTGTTGCGGCGATGAAGCTCGGCCTCGGTCGGATTCAGGAACTTGTCCTGAACCTTAGGCGGTTTTCTCGTTTGGACGAGGGCGACTTCCAGACGGTGAATGTGCGCGAATCGATTGACACGGTGCTGGCGCTGCTCGGCCACCGGCTCGGTGCGCGCATCGATGTGCGGCGACGTTTCGACGCCGTACCGGACCTATATTGTTCGCCGGCGCTTCTGAATCAGGTGGTGATGAATATTATCGGCAATGCGGCTGACGCGATTTCCGGCTCCGGTGCCATCGACATTGAAACCTGGAGCGACGACACAACCTATACGATCAGAATCAGCGATACGGGGCCTGGCATCCCGCCGGATCTGCGTGAAAGGATTTTCGAACCGTTTTTCACCACGAAACCGGTCGGCGCCGGAACTGGACTCGGACTGGCCATAGCCTATAGCGTTGTCCAAGCTCACAAGGGAACAATCACGGTGGATTCGGGCCCGTCAGGTGGCACAAGCTTCACCATTACAATCCCGAGGCAAACCCACCAATGACCTCGATGATTCCGGAAAACCAGAGACAGGGCACGATCCTCGTCGTCGATGACGAACCGGATATCTTGATTGCCATCAAGGACCTCTTCGAGGACGAGTATCGCGTCGTTTCGACAACCTCGCCGCTGGAGGCTCTCGATATTCTCGCGAGCGAGCCGGACATTGCCGTGATCCTCTCGGATCAGCGGATGCCTGAGATGTCGGGAGACGAGTTTCTGGCCCAGGCGCGCGAACACAGCGACGCTGAAGCCATTCTCCTGACCGGCTACGCCGATCTCAAGGCGGTCATCGGAGCGGTCAACAAGGGCCGCATCATGGCCTATATGCCCAAGCCATGGGATCCGTCGCTGCTGGCCGTCATGGTGCGGTCTGCCTATGAGCGTCGTGTCCTGGCGCGCGAGTTCGATATGGAGCGCGCTCTGCTGCGCGGCTTGATGGAAAGCACGACGGACCAGATCTCTTTTAAGGATCTCGACGGGCGATTTATGCGGCTGAATGCCAGCAAGGCCAAAAGTTTCGATGTCTCACCCACATTGTGCCTTGGCCGCCGAGAAAGTGAATTCGTCACCCCCGAGCGCGCTGCGTCGATTCTCGAGGCAGAACGAGCGGCCATTGCGGCTCGCGCACCGGCCGAACGGCTCGAAGAACGCACCACGGCCGACGGCGCGACCCAATGGTATCTCGTTCATCGCATTCCCATTCTGGACGAGACCGGCACTGTGGCGACGATCGCCACCATCGAGCGCGACGTCACCGAACGCAAGTTGATGGAATTGCGTCTGCGCCAAGCAGACAAGATGCAGGCTCTCGGGACTCTTGCGGGCGGCATCGCGCATGATTTCAACAATCTGCTGATGGCGGTGCTCGGCAGTCTCGACCTCGCCTCTCGCCGCGCGCCTGACGATCCGCGCCTCAATCGGCTTCTTCAGAACGCCACCTATGCGGCCGAGCGCGGCGCATCGCTCACTCAACGGCTCCTGAGCTTCAGCCGGCAGCGCGACTTGAGCTTGCGCGCCGTCGACGTGAACGAAGTCATCCATGACATGAACGATCTTTTGATGCGTACGCTCGGAGGCGTCGTGCGCATCGAGAAAAATCTGTCGCATGCTTTGTGGCCGGCCATGGTTGACCCCGATCAACTCGAACTCGCTATCCTGAATCTTTGCATCAACGCCCGGGACGCCATGGCTGAAGGCGGACAGATCCTCCTGTCGACCCGCAACGCGAGCGTTGCCGAGGGCGAAATCGCGGATCTCCCTGGCGGCGATTACGTCGTGATCGCGGTGAGAGACGAAGGCGCAGGCATCCCGCCCGACATTCTCAGCCGTGTGATCGAACCTTTCTTTACCACCAAGGAGGTCGGCAAGGGCACCGGACTGGGACTGCCGATGGTCTACGGTCTGGCACAACAATCCGGCGGAACGGTCACGATCGAGAGCAACGTGGGCAGGGGTACGGTCGTGGAATTGTACCTTGCACGCACGATGACGAACGACGCCGCCGCAGAACGCGAGGAACGGGCTGTCTCGCCGAGCGCCCCCAAGATTCGCATTCTCCTCGTCGACGACGATGCCGAAGTACGAGCCGTCACATCCGCGTATCTCGTTGAAATGGGCCACCGCGTGATCGAGGCGCCTGATGGGGCCTCGGCGATTGATATCCTGCGTACGGATCGGCAAATCGACCTGTTGGTGGCGGACTTCGCGATGCCCGGGATGACCGGGTTCGACCTCGCGGTCAAAGCGCGGGAGCACCGGGAGGGGATCGGCATCCTGCTCGTCACCGGATATGCGGATCCCGGCAAGATGGCGCAGGGCTTCCCGCTCCTGCACAAACCCTTCGGACGGGAGGATCTTGCCGCAAAGGTTAATGAGGTGGCGGTGACGGGGCTTTCTTCGCCGGAGGCTTAGGCGGGCCGGTCAAGTGGCAAAGCGCCGCGACGGTGCGGCCTCAGTTGCCGTTGGGGAACCTTGGGTCTCAGACCAAGGACGAAAAATAGCCATATGGCCCAGCTAGTTACGATGGCCCCACTCGCGATCACGTGATGGGGCGGTGGACCGAAGGGCTGCGCGTCGTAACCATGAAATGCTATAGTTTTTCCTGTTTTGGTCCGTCCCCCATGGGGACAGATTGACAAGAACGAACCTTCGCACCTTAACTCTGTCGCAGAACGGCCATAATCCAGAGCCGTCTCAGAGGACTGTCAGAATGAAGAAATCAGCTCTTCTTGCTGCTGTTTGCGTCCCGGCCTTTTTGGCCGCGGCACCGCTCGCAGCCAAAACCCTTGTCTATTGCTCAGAGGGCAGCCCGGAGAACTTCTACCCCGGCGTCAACACCACCGGCACCTCATTTGATGCCAGCGAACAGATCTACAACCGCATCGTCGAGTTCGAGCGCGGCGGTACCAAGGTCGTCCCGAGCCTCGCCGAGCGCTGGGAGGTGTCGCCCGACGGCACCGTCTACACCTTCTATCTTCGCAAGAACGCCAAGTGGCATTCGAACAAGAACTTCACACCCACGCGCGCGGCGAATGCCGATGACGTGATGTTCATGGTCGAGCGGCAGTGGAAGGAAGACAACCCGTACTTCAAGGTCACGAGCCCCAACCACTCGTATTTCAGCGACATGGGCATGCCCAAGCTGCTGAAATCGGTCGAGAAAGTGGATGACTACACGGTCCGTTTCACGCTCAACCAGCCGGAAGCACCGTTCCTCGCCAACCTGGCGATGATGTTTGCCAGCGTGCAGTCCAAGGAATACGCCGACGCGATGCTGAAGGCCGGCACGCCTGAGAAGATCGACCAGGAGCCGATCGGAACAGGTCCCTTCTCGCTCGTGCAATATCAGAAAGACGCCATCATCCGCTACAAGGCGTTCCCTGATTACTGGGGCGGCAAGGCCAAGATCGACGATCTCGTCTTCTCGATCACGCCCGACGCATCGGTTCGCTGGGCGAAGCTCCAGAAGGGCGAATGCCATGTGATGCCGTATCCGAACCCGGCCGATCTCGAAGCCATGAAGAAGGACACGAACGTCCAGATTCTGGAGCAGCCCGGCCTGAATATCGGCTATCTTGCCTATCAGACCACGAAGAAGCCCTTCGACGACGTCCGCGTCCGCAAGGCCTTCAACATGGCGATGAACAAGAAGGCGATCGTCGACGCCGTGTTCCTCGGCAGCGGCATCCCCGCCAAGAACCCGATCCCGCCGTCGATGTGGTCCTATAACGACGCCGTGAAGGAAGATGCGTACAACCCGGAAGCCGCCAAGAAACTGCTTGCGGAAGCGGGCTATCCCAATGGTCTTGAAACCGACCTTTGGGCGATGCCGGTTCAGCGTCCCTACAACCCGAATGCCCGCCGTATCGCCGAACTGATGCAGGCCGACCTCGCCAAGATCGGCGTGAAGGCCGAGATCAAGAGCTTCGAGTGGGGCGAGTATCGCAAGCGCGCTCAGGCGGGCGAGCATCAGATGGCTCAGCTCGGCTGGACGGGTGACAACGGTGATCCGGACAACTTCCTGCACACCCTGCTCGGCTGCGCCTCGGCTCAGTCGGCGTCGGGCTCGAACATTGCGAAGTTCTGCTACAAGCCGTTCGACGATCTGGTTCTGAAAGCCAAGGTCACGACCGACATTGCGGAGCGCACGAAGCTCTATGAGCAGGCTCAGGTGATCTTCAAGGAACAGGCTCCGTGGTTCACCGTGGCTCACGCGGTGCAGCTCAAGCCGGTTCGCAAGGAAGTCGTCGACTTCAAGCTTTCTCCTTTTGGTCGCCACACCTTTTACGGCGTGGATATCAAGGGTAAGTAAGCCTTCGTTCGCAACCTTCGGCGGAGCGGCTGATTCCACGCCGCTCCGCCTTTTTTAGTTCAAAAGATGCTCCGATTCATCCTGACACGCGTCAGCCTCGTCATCCCGACATTCCTCGGGATCACAATGCTGGCCTTTTTCCTCATCCGACTGGTTCCGGGCGACCCCATCGAGACCCTGGCCGGCGAGCGCGGGATCGACCCCCAGCGCCTGGAGCAGCTGCGCATCGAGTTCGGTTTCGACAAGCCGATCATCGTCCAGTACGGCATCTATCTGGCCCGTGTGCTGCAAGGCGATCTCGGCAAGTCGATGATCACGCAAGAATCGGTCCTGACGGAATTCACGGCGCTGTTTCCCGCCACCATCGAGCTCGCTTTCTGCGCCATCATCTTCGCCCTCGCCCTCGGGCTGCCGGCCGGAATGCTGGCGGCGATCAAGCGAAACTCGATCTTCGATCACGGCGTGATGGGCGTTTCCCTCGCGGGCTATTCGATGCCGATCTTCTGGTGGGGCCTGATCCTCATTTTGCTCTTCTCGGTGCAGTTTGACCTCACTCCGGTATCCGGCCGCATCGACGTCCTCTACTATATCGAGCCGACAACCGGCTTCCTGCTGATCGACACGCTATTGTCCGACGAGGAAGGCGCGTTCTGGTCGGCCGTCCGCCACCTGATCTTGCCGACCATCGTGCTTGGCACCGTACCGCTCGCGGTCATTGCCAGGATGACACGGTCCGCCATGCTCGAGGTGCTGGGGGAGGACTACATCCGCACCGCGAAGGCAAAGGGATTGTCGCAGTTCCGGATCATCGCCCTTCACGCACTTCGCAACGCGCTCATCCCGGTCGTCACCGTCATCGGCTTGCAGGTCGGCGTATTGTTCACCGGCGCAATCCTGACCGAGACGATCTTCTCGTGGCCAGGCGTGGGCAAATGGCTTATCGACGCCATCTTCCGGCGCGATTATCCCGTCTTGCAGGGAGGAGCGCTTCTTCTCGGCGTCGTCGTGATGGCTGTGAACCTCCTCGTCGATCTCACTTACGGCCTCATCAATCCGCGCATCAGGCATAACCGATGACCGCAGAAACTCTCGACACTCCGGCCGTTGCGGTTCCAACGGCCACGCCGCCGCATCCGCTTCGCGAATTCTGGGGTTATTTCAGCGCCAACCATGGCGCCGTCGCCGGCCTGATGGTCATTGTCGGGGTGGTGCTGGTGGCGATTTTTGCCGACGTCATTGCGCCGCATTCGCCGTATCTCACGGATACGACCGTCGCCCTGAAACCGCCATTCTGGCAGACGGGCGGAACCCTCACCTATCCGCTCGGAACCGACCCGATCGGGCGCGATATTCTCTCGCGCCTCATCTACGGCTCGCGCCTCTCGCTGATGATCGGCATCGCCGTGGTGTCGATCTCGATCATTATCGGCACTGTCCTTGGACTCGTGGCGGGCTTCGTTCGTGGGATCGTCGAAATCTTCATCATGCGGCTGATGGATATCATCCTGACCTTGCCGAGCCTTTTGCTCGCCATCGTCATCGTGGCCGTCCTTGGTCCCGGATTGATGAATTCGATGCTCGCCGTCGCGCTCGTCATCCTGCCGCATTATGTGCGCCTGGCACGCGCCGCGGTGATCACCGAGACCTCGAAGGATTATGTGACAGCTGCCCGTGTGAGCGGCGCTGGTCCGATCCGCCTGATGTTCAAGGAGGTGCTGCCCAACTGCACCGCTCCATTGATCGTCCAGGCCTCGCTCGGCATTTCAACCGCGATCCTCGACGCTGCCGCCCTAGGCTTCCTCGGCCTCGGCGCGCAGCCGCCATCGCCCGAATGGGGCACCATGCTGGCAGATGCGCGCGAGTTCGTGCTGCGGGCCTGGTGGGTGGTGACCTTCCCCGGTCTCGCCATTCTCATAACGGTGCTGGCCTTCAACCTCCTGGGCGACGGTTTGCGCGACGCCCTCGATCCCAAATTGAAGCGCTGATCATGGCTCTGCTTGAAATCGAAAATCTGTCCGTCGAATTTCCCACCCAGGGCGGCATCATGCGCGCCGTCGACGGCGTCAGCCTGACGCTTGAAAAGGGCGAAGTTCTCGGCGTCGTGGGGGAATCAGGCTCGGGCAAGAGCGTGACGATGCTCGCGCTGATGGGTCTTGTGCCTTTTCCCGGAAGAGTGACCGCCGACAAGCTGTCGTTCAACGGGCGCGATCTTCTGACCATTTCCGACAAGGAGCGCCGCAAGCTCACGGGCAAGGACGTGGCGATGATCTTCCAGGAGCCGACCACGAGCCTCAATCCCTGCTTCACGATCGGCTTCCAGCTCACCGAAACGTTGCGGTTGCACGAGGGAATGGATCGCAAGACGGCACGACGGCGCGCCATTGAATTGCTCGAGCAGGTCGGCATCCCATCTCCGGAAGGCCGCCTGTCGTCGTTTCCACATCAAATGTCCGGCGGCATGAACCAGCGCGTGATGATCGCCATGGCGATTGCCTGCAATCCCAAACTGCTGATTGCGGACGAGCCGACGACGGCCCTCGACGTGACCATTCAGGCACAGATTCTCGACCTGCTGGTGACGCTGCAAAAAGAACGCAACATGGCGCTCGTCATGATCACGCATGACATGGGCGTCATTGCCGAAACAGCCAAGCGCATCATGGTGATGTATGCCGGACAGGTGATGGAGGAACGGGCGGCAGACGACCTTTTCCGTTCGCCGCAGCACCCCTATACGGCGGCCTTGTTGGCAGCCTTGCCGGAACATAGCCACGATGGCCGGCTCGCAACGATTCCGGGCGTCGTTCCAGGTCTCTATGATCGCCCGCGCGGTTGTCTCTTCAGCCCACGGTGCGCGTATGCGACCGAGCATTCGCGCGAGGTCCGGCCGGAGCTGCGCTCATGGGCAGGAGGGCAAATCCGCTGCCATTATCCGCTCGGCGATCCGACACGGGAGGCGCGGCTGAACGCAGATCGTCCCGTCCCCGCCAAGGAGATTGCGTCGTGAGCACTCCGGTCATCGAAGCCAAGAACCTCAAACGCGTCTACGAAGTTCGGCGTGGGCTATTCAAGGAGCCGGGGCGGCTGCAGGCGGTCGGCGGCGTGTCGTTCACCCTGCAGCCGGGAAAGACCCTCGCCGTGGTGGGCGAATCCGGCTGCGGCAAGTCGACCCTCGCGCGCATGGCGACGCTGATCGAGAAGCCCACGGAGGGTGCCCTCAATCTCGACGGCATCGATGCCGTAAACCCGCCGCACGGCAAGGCGAAGGACCTGCGCCGCACGGTTCAGCTGGTTTTCCAGAATCCCTACGGCTCGCTCAACCCGCGCAAGAAAGTGGGCGCGATTCTGGAAGAGCCGCTGGCGATCAACACCAAGCTGTCGGGCGCCGAGCGCACGGAACGGGCCCGCGCCATGATGACCAAGGTCGGTCTGCGGCCGGAGCACTATAATCGCTACCCGCACATGTTCTCCGGCGGACAGCGCCAGCGCATCGCCATCGCGCGCGCACTGATGCTGTCACCCAAGCTCGTGGTGGCGGATGAGCCGGTCTCCGCGCTTGACGTCTCGATCCAGGCACAAGTCCTGAATTTGCTGGCGGATTTGCAGAGCGAACTCGGCCTTGCGTATCTGTTCATCTCCCACGACCTCAGCGTCGTGAGGCACATCGCCGACGACGTGCTCGTCATGTATCTCGGGCACACGGTCGAGCAGGGGCCGAAGGAGCGGATCTACGCACGTCCGCTGCATCCCTACACGCAGGCGCTTCTCTCCTCGACGCCGAGCGCATCCGGCGAGAGGCGAAAGCGGATTGTCCTGAAAGGCGAACTGCCCTCACCGCTCAATCCACCGACCGGATGCGTTTTCTCGACCCGTTGTCCGTATGTGACTGACCGCTGTCGCGTCGAGCGGCCGCCACTGCGCATGGTCGATGGTCGGCAAGTCGCCTGCCATTACGCTGAGGACTTTCTCGCAAATCCGCCGATCTGACGCACGCGAACTTCCGGTGACGCCAGTCTCCGGAACAATCTTTTAGGCCGGCAGACGCATGCGCTTCGCGGCACCCGCGCGCTGCTCCGGCACGAGCGTCACGACGCTGGCTTCGGCCGACGCTGCGTGCTCCTCGCCGGTCGCGATCTGCAGGCTGCGGACAACGCCCTCGCGCAACGACGCCACATAGTGATCGGCGCCAATCGCCGCGCGGATGCTTTCGTCACGGAACACCACGTGATCGGGCGGCCATGTCCCGACCATGATCTTCGCATCGGGCGCATGCTTGCGCAGGCGTCGCACGAGATAGCGCAGATGCGCAGGCGTGCCGGCAATCTCCACGTAACACAGGACAATCATCTCGACGCCCGTCACATCCAGGTTTGCGATAGTCGAGCGTCCAGCGGCGCCGTGCGGGACAATCCGCGCGCCGAGACCATGCTTTGAGAGAAGCTGCGCGAACATATCGGCGGCGGCGTCATCGAGAGGGTCACGGCCCGCAAGGCACATGACGGCCCCTTCGCTCCTCCATTCCTGCGGCACGCGATCCTCAAGCGGGGAGATGTCGGGCAGGGCCGGATCGCGAATGAGCGGCTTCTCGCTTTCCGGAGGAGCGACGGGATCGTCTTCGGTGTCGGTCGCGTCCGGCTCTTCGTCATCGTGACTGCCGAGATCCTGAACGAGCGAGCGTGCCACATCCTTGACCTGTTCGATCTGCACGCTCGTCATAACCCCCCGCTTGGCGTCCTTCGCGGCCAATTGAACGGCGCGCAACGCGACCTCGTCGTAATACGACGTGAGGGAGCGCTCCTTCAGCAGCAGCTCGGCCGATTCGAGCGCCTCGTCGGGATCGCCGGCAAGCATGCGTTGATAGAGATTTTCGGCAGGAGTCAGTGCGGGCCGGTCACCGAGCAGAACGTCGAGAAATTCGAGCCTATCCACGTGTCGACCAAGGACCACGAGGCAAAGCGTCAGCGGCGTCGCAATCAGAAGCCCGACGGGTCCCCAGAGCCAAGTCCAGAAGATCGCCGAAATCACGACCGCGAAAGGCGACAGACCTGTGCTCTTGCCATAGACCAGAGGCTCGATCACGTGCCCCATGAGCGGCTCGGTGATGAGAAACAGCGCCGCCGTCATCAGCACCATCGACCAACCTGGATCAACGGCCGCGGCGAGCACGATCGGAAACGCCGCCGCCACGAACGAACCGATATACGGAACGAACCGCATCACGGCCGCAAAGACACCCCACAGAGCCGGACTGGGCACGCCGATTGCCCAGAGACCGATCCCTATCATGACGCCGAATGCCGCATTGAGACCGAGCTGGAAAAGAAAATAGCGGCTCAGGCGGCGGGCGGCATCGTCCATCGCGCCGGTGGTGCGGTGAAGATCGCTCGATCCGAACAGCCGTATCATCCGGTCGCGGAGATCCTCCCGCTGAAGCAGGATGAAGATCAGCACCACGAAGACGATCCCGGTCGTCGTCAGCGGCTTCAGCAACGGCACGGCGATGCTCTGGGCGATCTGGAGCGGAGTCGCCTCGCGCTCGTGAACTTCCACCGGCAGAGGGTTAGGCTCCGGTGGTGCCGGCTCCGCTGCCGAGCTGGCGTTTTCCGGCTCCTTCGGGGGTGCCTGCTCCACCGCCTTGTTGAACTCTTTCAGCATCGCTGGCAGACGGCCGATCGTCCCCGCGCGGATGGACCCGACCTTTTCCTTGATGGTCGCCTGATAGCGCGGCAGGTCGGTTGCGAGCCCCGCAACCTGAAAGCCGATGATACCGCCAAGGGCTACGATAATTCCCAAAGCGACGAGAACCGCGATGACCACGGAGGGCACCCGTCCGAGATGCCACCGACGCATCCAGTCCACGAACGGCGCCAGCACGAATGCGAGCAGAATGGCGAGAACGACCGGCAGGAATACGTCCTGGCCGATATAGAGCGCGGCCAGGACCACGATCCCGACGATCAGCGTCATGAGGCCCGAAATCCCCGGAACGCCCGGTGGCTGGATTTCTGTCTCCCCTGGAGATGGCGTGGGCGGCGCTCGCATGGGCGGGTCTCTGTCAATCTGCGAGGGGATCTCGCCTGCTCACATCAACTCCAATCGAAACCGATCGATCCTTGGCGGAACACATTGCCGGGGTGGCTTTTGGCCAGTGCCCCTTCCGGTGCGAGGGTGGGGCGGATATGAGTCTTCGTCCCGCCGGCCAACAGCGAGCCCTGCCATGACTTCGACCCTCTCGTCCCAACTTGAGCGCAATCCTCTCCTTGCCGAGTGGACGGACCCCCAGGGCATTCCGCCATTCGAGACAATCGCCCCAGAGGATTACCGCCCGGCCTTCGACACGGCTTTGGAGCGGCAGAAAGCCGAGATTGCCGCCCTCATAGAGCAGCCCGCCTCGCCCACCTTCGCCAATACCATCGAGGGACTTGAACGGAGCGGCGCCGCGCTCAAGCGCGTTGGAGGCGTGTTCTTCAATCTCGCCGGCTCGCACACGAATGACGCGATGCAGGCCGTCGAGCGCGAGATGGCGCCAGTGCTGGCCAAGCATCGCAATGCCATCTTCATGAACGACGCCCTGTTTCGCCGGGTCGACGAATTATATGCCGCACGGCAGGATCTGGGCCTGAACGCCGAGCAATCGCGCGTTCTCGACCGCTATCACACCATCTTCGTCCGCGCCGGCGCGAGGCTGGATTCCAGTGGGAAAAAACGGCTCGCCGCGATCACCGAACGTCTCGCGAGCCTTGGCACGCAGTTTTCCCAGAACGTGCTGGCGGACGAAAAATCCTACCGCCTCGTTCTGGATGGCGAACCCGACCTTACGGGATTGCCGCCGTTCCTGCGCGAATCCGCCGCCCGGGCTGCCGCCGACGCGGGCATGCCTGGCAAATACGTGATCACCCTGTCGCGTTCGAGCATCGAGCCGTTCCTTCAATTCTCGCAGAGGCGCGATCTGCGCGAACAGGCCTTTAAAGCCTGGACCGCCCGAGGGGATTCAGGGGGCGCGACCGACAACAAGGCCATCATTGCCGAGATGATCGCGCTTCGGGCCGAACGGGCGAGGCTTCTCGGCTACGGCACATTTGCCGATTTCAAGCTCGCCGACACCATGGCGAAAACGCCCGATGCGGTCTTGGCGCTCCTCAATGAAGTTTGGGCGCCCGCCCGAGCCCGCGCCATGGTCGAGCGCGACGATCTTCAGCGTTACGCTGAGCGCAAGGGTGAGGCCATCACCATCGAACCCTGGGACTGGCGCTACTACGCCGAGCACGTGCGGCTGGAGCGCCATGATCTCGACGAGTCTGTCATCAAGACCTACTTCCAGCTCGACCGGATCATCGACGCGGCCTTCGAGACGGCGGGCCGTCTGTTCGGGCTCCGCTTCGAAGAACTGAAAGACTTCCCGCGCTATCATCCCGACATTCGCGCGTGGCGCGTGATGGATGCGGGCGGCGCCGTGGTGGGAACGTTCATCGGCGACTATTTTGCCCGCAGCTCGAAGCGAAGCGGCGCGTGGATGAGCGCCTTCCGCTCACAGGAGAAACTCGCGGGCGACATCCGTCCGATCATCGTCAACGTGATGAACTTCGCCAAAGGTGGAGAGGGCGAGCCCGCGCTGCTGAGTTTCGACGACGCGCGCACCTTGTTCCACGAGTTCGGCCACGCCCTGCATGGATTGCTGTCGAACGTAACTTACCCCTTGCTCGCCGGAACGAGCGTCTCGACGGACTTTGTGGAGTTGCCGTCGCAGCTCTTCGAGCACTGGCTCTCGCAGCCCGATATCCTGCGCCGTTACGCGACCCATTACCGGACCGGCGAACCCATCCCCGAGCCGCTTCTCCAGCGTTTGATGGCCGCGCGCAATTTCAACCAGGGATTCGCGACGGTCGAGTATCTCTCGTCGGCTCTGGTCGACATCGCGTTGCATCAGCGCAAGGATCCGACCTCTCTTGATGTGGCGGCTTTCGAGAAAGATGCTCTCGCGTCCATCGGCATGCCTCGCGAGATCGTCATGCGCCACCGCACGCCGCATTTCACGCATGTGTTTTCCGGCGACGGCTATTCGTCCGGCTATTACAGCTATCTCTGGTCGGAGGTGCTCGACGCGGACGCCTTTACGGCGTTCGAGGAAACCGGGGACGCTTTCGACCCGGCGACTGCCAGCAAACTGAAGCAGTTTATCTATTCGGCCGGAAACCTGCGCGATCCCGCCGAGGCTTACACCGCCTTCCGCGGCAAGCTTCCGACGCCCGATGCGCTGTTGGCAAAACGTGGGTTGCTGGCGCCGGTCACGGAATAGATCAGGCGAGGGTTACGACACGCTCGGCGTTGACGTCAGGCGCATCGTCGACCGGCAGCTCTCGGGGTTTGTCCGACGAGGGGGAAACCTTGGCGCGACGGGACGACTTCTGCCGGAGCACGGCCCGTAAAAAGGCCGCACCCTTCGGGTCTCGTTCAAGCGCCTTGGCATCCAGTACCGGCATCCGACCGCTTCCTCGACTCAGCCGTAACAGCGAAGGTTAACGTCCGTCCTGCGTCGCCGTTCCCTCAAGCAGGGCCGAATCGGTATTCGCTGGCCTGACAGGACGTTCGCCCTGGCTCGAGAATAGTGTGGGGAAAGTGGGCCTTATTGGGGCCGTCGGGAAAACGCTGGGGCTCGAGGCACAGTCCCGCATGGGGGCCGTAGCGCGCGCCACCCAATCCCGCCACTGGAATGTGAATCATATGTCCGTCATAGAATTGGAGACCCGGCTCCGTCGTCCAGAGCGCCATCGCAATGCCGCTCCTCATCGAGGCCAGCGTCGCCGCATGAGACAAAGCGCCCGAACCGCGAAGCACATAATTGATGTCGTAGGAGGTCCGTCCCTGAAGCAGCTGGGCGGCACCGATCGGCCGTTGCGCCCTGAAATCGTAAGCCGTGTCCGCAATGCTTTTGATCGCACCGGTTGGAATGAGATCGGAGTGGGTCGGCGTCACGAAATCTGCCGCGATCATCAGTTGATGCCACCCGATGTCGGTGCTGCCGTCGAGGTTGAAATAGGCATGGTTGGTGAGATTGACCGGCGTCTTCTTGTCGGCGACCGCCACCAGCTCCACGCGCAATGTGGCGGGCGCCAGGAGCGCATAGGTGCAGGTGGCAACGAGCCTTCCCGGATAGCCCATGTCGCCATCCGCCGACACCAATGCCAGGGTGACGCTCGACGGCTGCAAATCGATGATCGTCCACGGACGTGTGCCGAAGCCTCGCGACCCGCCATGGAGCTGGTTTCGTCCCTCGTTGGCGTCGAGACGATAGGTTTCGCCATCGAGCGTGAAGCGCGCACGGCCGATGCGATTGGCGTACCGACCCACGACCGCCCCGAAATAGGGTGAGTACCTGACATAATCCTCGATCGTGTCGAGGCCGAGCAGCACATGCCGCGGACCATCCACGGACGGCACCACGAGGTCGCGAATGACGGCCCCCCAGGTGAGGACCCGCATCTCCATTCCGTCTGAATTGGCGAGCGTAACCTCTGAGATATCCACCCCGTCAAGGGAACCGAAGGGTGCAAGCATCCTCGCCTATCCCTCGAAGATGTTGGACCGTAACCCGCGAATGCCGCTCTCCATGGTGTAAAGCTGGCCCGCCATGGGATCAATGTGGGGATCACGGCCGATGGCGGCGCTGGTGATGTACAGGGTCGTCAAATTCGGTCCGCCGAAGGCGCATTTTGTGACCTGTGCGGTGTGCATCGGAACGATTCGCTCGACGGTTCCGTCCGGCGTCAGACGGGTCACGCGCGACCCGCCCCAATGACACACCCATATGTGGCCTTCCGCGTCGACACAGATTCCGTCCGGATAGCCGGACGCGTCGTCGAATCGCTTGAAGAGGCGGGCTTCGCCCGGGCTGTGTTCGCCGAGCGTATGGGCGTGGATCGTGCGGTTGCGCGTGTCGATCGTGTAGATTGTCTGGCCATCCGGGCTGAAAGCCGGACCGTTGGTGACGACGATGCCGTCGCGGAAGCGCAGAAGGTCCTTGCCGTCCCAGCGCCAGAAGGCGCCGGTCGGGTCCGCCTCATCGTCATCCATGGTGCCGAAATACAGGTGGCCATCCGGCCCCACATGCCCGTCATTGATGCGGTTGTTCGGACGGTCGGGCTCCGGTGACACGAGCGGCTGGATTTCACCGCCCCAGAGATTGAACCGCACGAGACCCGATTTGAACCCGGCAATCACGATATCCGGATCTGGGGTCAGGGCGACAAATCCGACGCGCTCGGGGACTTCGACGCGGGAATGTTTGTCGGTTGCCGGATGATAGCGCCAGATCGCCGGGTTCTTGATGTCGACCCACAGGAGCGTGTCGTTGCGATGGTCCCACAGGGGACCCTCGCCGACCACGCAGCAGCTTGCGACCGCAACGCGTGGGGTCTCCATATCGACCACTGGATTCGCCATGCCTGTTCCCCTTGACGCTCGTGCTTGCGGGTAACGCCGCGATGTCTCGCCTTGTTCAGCCTCTTTGCGGCGCCTGCGCGATCCGCGCCGCAAGGTGGACGAGGCTGAGATCCGACCCGGCCGGCCCAAGGAGGGACAGGCCCAGCGGCGCGCCTTCGCGCGACGCCAGCGGAATCGAAACCTGCGGCAGGCCCGACAGAACGGACAGGCACTGAAGGTTCAGCGCCTTGTTGCGGTAGTCGTTGAGAGCCTCATCGCTGTCGGTCAGAAGCGGAGCGATATCCGGCATGCTTGGGAGGATCAGCACGCCATCGTTGCCAAGGAGGGCGGCGAGCCGCTCCCGAAAGCGGCTGCGGATGGTCTGGGATTCCATCACCTGTTGGTCGGTGACGTTGCGTGAAAACTCGAACCTGTCCGCCACACCAGGGCCCATCGGCGGCTTGAGGCGTTCGATCATCGGTCCGTCGACCGTCCAGGCCTCACGCCCCTGGATGTAGCGCATGGTCCAGTAAAGCACTGTAAACCCTTCGGTCGCCACGTCCGTCTCGTCCGCTTTGCCGAGGATCGCTTCGATCTGCCGGACAGCCGGCGCGAGGCTGTCGCGGACCGGCCGGTCGAGTAACGCGAAGGCGTCGCTGGCACGAAGAAGCCTTGGCTTCTCCGGCAGGGCATTGCCGTCGGCGCCCAGCAGCACCTTTCCGACCTGCGTGAAGGTCTCGCCATCGCGCGCGAAGTAGCCACAGGTGTCGAAGGACGGCGCGAGATCGTGACAATCCTCGAGGCTCACTCCCCCATGCGTCGGGCGAAGGCCGAAGAGGCCGCAATGGCTTGCCGGCGCGCGAACCGAACCGCCCGTATCCGTGCCGAGCGCGAAGTCGCAGAGATTGTTGGAGACCGCGGAAGCGGAGCCGCACGAGGACCCCCCGGGGATGCGATCCGGCGCGGCGCCGTTCACGGGCGTGCCGAAATGGGCGTTCTTGCCGCTCATGGAGAACGCCAGTTCGTCGGTGATGGTCTTGCCGACGAACCGGGCGCCGGCATCGAGAAGCCGTTGAACGGTGGGTGCGGTGCCGGTCTTGATCCCCGACATGGCGAGAATCTGCGGTGACCCAGCGCTGGTCGGATATCCCGCCACGTCGAAGAGATCCTTCGCGGCGAAGGTGAGCCCGGCAAGCGGCCCTGACGGCGCGTTCGGAACGCTGACCGGAGGATAGGGCATGAACGCGTGGGCGGGATCATTGTCGAGCAGCATGAGGGCATCACCGTGGAACTGGGTAAGGGCGCTGGCCGCCCGGGGAAACGTCGAGAGGGCTAGGTGCACCATTGTGGTCGGGATTCTTCCCCAGGCAAGGTAAAGAAGTGCGCTGTCGCGAGAATTCGCCCATGCCGATCATTCAGGCTTTCTTCCCGGCTCGATTGGCCCTACACCCTCGCATGTCCTGCAAACGCAAGGGATGCGAGATGGCAAAGACGTCGATGACCGGTTGGCTGGCTTTAGGGGTGGCGCTCGCGCTCGGAGCATCGGCCGCACAGGCGCAGACGGCCCCGATCAAGATCGGAGAGCTGAACTCGTATGCCAAGCAGGCGGCCTTCACGGTTCCCTATCGTGACGGATGGCGTCTGGCCGTCGAGGAAATCAACGCCAAGGGGGGTGTTCTGGGGCGCCCGATCGAAGTGATCTCGCGCGATGACGGCGGAACCACAGGCGACGCCACACGGGTCGCCGATGAGCTGGTCACCCGCGAGGGCGTGTCCCTGCTCTTCGGCTCCTTCCTGTCGAATGTCGGCGTCGCCATGGCGGATTACGCCAACCAGAAGAAGATCGTCTACATCGCCGCCGAACCCCTTACCGACGCCATCACGATGGCGCAGGGCAACCGCTACACCTTCCGCATCCGCCCCAACAACTTCATGCAGGTCGGCATGCTGGTCGAGCAGGCGAAGGCCTCCGGCGCGAAGCGTTGGGCCATCGTCGCCCCCAATTACGAATATGGCCAGTCGGCCGCCGCGGTGTTCAAGCGCCTCATCAAGGAGAGCGTGCCCGGCGCCGAGATCGTTGCCGAGCAATATCCGGCGCTCGGCAAGATCGAGGCGGGAGCGACGGTCTCGGCGCTTGAACAGGCCAAGCCGGACGGCATCTTCAACGTCACCTTCGGACCCGATCTCACCCAGTTTGTCCGCGAGGGGAACACACGCGGGCTGTTCGAGGGCAAGACGGTCCTGTCGCTCCTGACCGGCGAGCCCGAATGGCTCCTGCCGCTGAAGGACGAGGTTCCGGAAGGCTGGATTGTGACCGGCTATCCCTGGGACGAGATCACCGAGCCGAAGCACAAGGCGTTCGTTGATGCGTATCGGGCCAAATACAACGATACGCCTCGGCTCGGCTCGCTGCTGGGCTACATGGTCCTGTACATGATCCGCGACACGATCGAGCGCGCGGGTTCCACCGATACGGATGCGATCATCAAGGCTCTCGAGGACGCCAAATTCGACACCGTCGCAGGTACGGTCACGATGCGCGGTATCGATAATCAATCCAGCATGGGCGCGTGGGTTGGAAAGCTCGTCCTGAAGGGAAAATCCGGCGGCATGTCTGACTGGAAATACAATGACGGGACTTCCTACATGCCGTCCGAGGCCGAAGTGAAGGCCGCCCGGAAGGACTGACCTATTGAAAGCTGCGGTCCGTTTTTCCCTGATCCGCGGGTAGAGGCGAAATGGATCTCTCCTTCGTCGCGATCCAGGCCTTGAACGGGTTGGCCAGCGCGTCCTCGCTGTTTATCACCGCATGCGGTCTGACGCTTGTGTTCGGCGTCACGCGAATCGTGAACTTCGCCCACGGGTCGCTCTACATGGTGGGAGCGTTCACCGCCGCGACGTTGGTGCCGTGGATGCTCGAACTCTGGTTCGGCCCAGTATCGTTCTGGCTCGGCATCGTGATCTCAGCGCTGATCGTCGGCCTGCTCGGCGTCGTCATCGAGGTGCTGCTGCTCCGACGCATCTACGGCGCGCCGGAGCTGTTCCAGCTTCTGGCGACTTTCGGAATCGTGCTGGTCCTGCAGGATCTCGTCGTCCAGATCTTCGGTCCGCAGGACATCCTGGGACCGCGGGCGCCCGGTTTGCGGGCGCCGGTGGAGATCCTCGGGCGGCGGTTTCCATCCTACGAACTGGTGCTCATCGCGGCCGGCCCTGCCGTCCTTGCGGCGGTGTGGTTTGTCTTGCGCAAGACCCGCTTTGGCACTTTGATTCGAGCTGCGACGCAGGATCGCGAGATGGTCGCGGCGCTTGGCGTCAATCAGGCTCTGCTGTTTACCGGGACGCTCTTTCTTGGCGCGTTCCTGGCGGGACTTGGCGGCGCCTTGCAGATCCCCCGCGTCGCCGCCAATACGGGGATGGACCTGTCGATCATCGCCGAATGCTTCGTCGTCACGGTCGTCGGCGGCATGGGCAGCGTGCCGGGAGCGTTTCTGGCAGCCCTGATCATCGGCCAGTTGCAGGCCTTCGGCATTCTCATCTTTCCCAAGAGCACGCTCGTCGTCGTGTTCCTGCTCATGGCGGTGGTGCTCGCCATCCGTCCTTACGGCTTCTTCGGGCGGCCTGAAATTCTCGGGGGCACCCATGCGGTAGGCATCGCCAGCCGCAAGCCGATGGCTCGCGGCACACTTCTCGCAACGATCGGCATCGTGCTGCTGGCTTGTCTTCCCTTGATCGGCGATCCCTACCTGCTCAAGGTCGCAACGGAGATTCTCGTCTTCGCGTTGTTTGCCTTCAGTCTTCAGCTCCTGATCGGCGTGGGCGGTCTCGTCAGTTTCGGTCACGCCGCCTTCTTCGGCCTTGGCGCCTATGGGTCAGCGCTCACCGTTAAATGGCTTGGCGCGCCGATGGAGGCTGCCTTTCCGGCCGGCCTGCTGCTCGCAGCACTGGGTGCCGCTCTCATCGGCGCCTTCGTGGTGCGTCTGTCGGGCATCTACCTCGCCATGATGACGTTGGCGGCCGCGCAAATCCTTTATGCGATCGCGTTTCAGTGGGTCGAGGTGACGGGCGGCGACAACGGCATCGTCGGCGTCTGGCCGTCGAACTGGGTTGCTGGCCGCAGCGCGTATTATCTCCTCACCCTGGCGCTCACGGTCATCACCGTCCTGTTCCTGAAGAAGATCATCGAATCGCCGTTCGGCTATGCCTTGCGGGCTGCGCGGGATTCCGAACCACGCGCCGAGGCCATCGGCATCGCCGTTCGCCAGCAGCGCTGGCTGGCGTTCATTCTGGCGGGCGCGGGCGCCGGGATCGCGGGCAGTCTCTACGCGTTTTCCAGAGGCTCGGTGGACCCGAGCCTTCTCGGCATTCCGACCTCCGTCGACGCGCTGACGATGCTGTTGCTGGGAGGCATCCAGACCATTGCCGGGCCGCTCGCCGGGTCCGCCGTGCTGCATATCCTGCGCGACCAGATCATGCCGTTGACGTCGCTGTGGCGGCTATTTCTCGGATTGAGCATCATCGGCATGGTGCTGGTTTTCCCCCGCGGTCTCGTCGGCACCATTCGGCAATGGGGCGAGGATCGGGCATGAGTCTTCTCGCGGTCGAACGCCTGAACAAAGCCTTCGGCGGCGTGGTGGCGGCACATGACGTAAGCTTTGCGGTCGAGCGGGGCGAGATGCTGGCCCTGATCGGCCCCAACGGCGCCGGCAAATCGACCGTCTTCAACATGATCGGGGGTCAGCTGCCGCCGGATCGGGGAGCCGTCCTGCTTGAAGACAAGGCGATCACGCTTGCGTCGCCGCAGGAGCGTTTCCGCCAGGGGATCGGCCGCACCTTCCAGATCGCACAGGCGTTTCACTCCATGACCGTCTGCGAAAACGTCCAGATGGCGTTGATCAGCCACCACCGCGAGAGCCGGGCGATCTGGACCGAGGCACGGCAGCACCATCGGCGAGACGCCTTGGACTTGCTGAGCCAGGTCGGAATGGCGGAGGCGGCGGATCGGTCCTGCTCGGTGCTTGCCTACGGCGACGTGAAGCGGGTCGAGCTCGCCATTGCGCTTGCGGGCGAGCCAAAGCTGCTCCTGATGGATGAGCCGACGGCCGGAATGGCGTTCCGGGAGCGGGCGGCGTTGATGGATCTCACCCACTCGATCGCCCGGACGCGCCGCATCGGCATTCTGTTCACCGAGCACGACATGGACGTGGTGTTTGGGCACGCATCCCGAATTCTGGTTCTCCTGCGCGGCGAGATCATCGCGGCGGGGAGCCCCGCGGAGATCCGCGAAAACGCTCAGGTGCGGCAAGCCTATCTCGGCAATGCGCCGGCTTTGACGGGCGCCCCATGACGCCGCTTCTCGACATCCAGGGTCTCTCCGCCAGCTATGGCCGAGCGCAGGTCCTGTTCGATATCTCGCTTCAACTCCATCCCGGCGAGGTGGTCGCCCTGATCGGCCGGAACGGGGCTGGCAAGACGACCACACTCAAGGCTATCCTGGGGCTGGTCATTGCCCGTGCGGAACGCCTCGCCTTCAAGGGTCAGTCGATCGCCGGACTCCCCACCTACCGCATCGCCCGTCTCGGCCTCGGCTACGTGGCCGAAGACCGGCGCATCTTCACCGACCTGACGGTGGAGGAGAATCTCGAGGTTGGTCGCCAGGCGCAACGGGCCGGGCGCTCGCCGTGGAGTCGGGAGCGGTTGTTCGGCCTGTTTCCCAACCTGGCCGAGATGCGCGGACGGCGCGGCAGCCAGATGTCCGGCGGGGAGCAGCAGATGCTTGCCATTGCCAGAACCCTGATGGGCAATCCGGATGCCATCCTGCTGGACGAACCCTCGGAGGGCATCGCGCCGGTCATCGTCCAGGCCATGGCAGAGGTCATCCGCGCCATGAAGGCCGAGGGGGTGGCGGTTCTCCTATCGGAGCAGAACTGGGCTTTTGCAGCTGCCATCGGCGACCGCGCCTGCGTGATCGAGCGCGGCACCATTCGATTCGCCGGGCCGATGGCGGATTTTCTCGCCGACGAGGCGCTGCGGGCGGAGACGCTGGGGGTCTGATCCCCGCGCCAAACCATTGACGGATCAGCCCGAAAGCCCGATATCAGCCCGTTCGCGGCCCTGTGCCACTCTCCAGAACCTTGTTAAGCTTGAGGAATTCCCGTTTCATGGGCGTCATCCATGTGACCGACCGCACAGGAAAGCGTCACACTCTCGAATGCATCGAGGGGTGGCGCGTGATGGAGATCATCCGGGATTGGGGCCTGCCGATCGAGGGGCTCTGCGGGGGCGCCTGCGAATGCGCCACCTGTCACGTTTTCGTCAATGAGGACTGGCTCGGCCGGCTCTATCCTGCGACCGACGAGGAAGAGGACCAGCTCGACACCGTCGTGACCCGACCCACTTCGCGCCTGTCCTGCCAGATCATCTGGACGCCCGAACTCGACGGGCTCGAACTCACGCTTGCGCCCGCGAGCGGCTGATCGCCAAGCCTGACGCATTGCCAAAAACGAGAGACCGTGCTTTTCGAGTGGCTCTCGAAGGAGCCAGTTCATGACCGACAATATTGAAACCGACGTCGTCGTCATCGGCGCGGGGCCCGTGGGCCTGTTCGCCGTGTTCGAACTCGGCCTCCTCGACATAAAATGCCACCTCATCGACATCCTGCCGAAGGTCGGCGGGCAATGCGCCGAGCTCTATCCCGAAAAGCCCATCTACGACATTCCGGGCTTTCCCATGGTGACCGGTCAGGGCCTCGTGGACAATCTGCTGGCGCAGATCGAACCCTTCCATCCGACTTTCCACCTCAACGAGATGGTCGAGAGCGTCGAGCCGATCGGGACGGCCGAGGCACCGCTCTTCCGGGTCAAGACGGCTGAGAATGGCACCACCTTCATCTGCAAGGCGCTGGTCATTGCGGCAGGCGGCGGTTCGTTCCAGCCCAAGAAGCCACCGATCGAGAACATCGAGGCCTATGAGGGCACCGGCGTGTTCTATGCCGTGCGGCACATGCAGATGTTCCGCAACAAACGCGTGCTGATCGTCGGCGGCGGCGATTCGGCGCTGGATTGGACCGTCAATCTGCAACCCCTCGCCAAGCGCCTCACGCTGCTCCACCGGCGCGACGCCTTCCGTGCCGCACCTCACACGGTGGAGAAGATGCGTAATCTCGTTGCCTCCGGCGACATGGACCTTCATCTCGGGCAGGTCACGCATCTCAAGGGCAAATCGCCGGTACTCGAAGGCGTCTCGATCAAGAAGGACGACGGTTCGATCGTCGATGTCGCGTGCGACGTGTTGCTGCCGTTCTTTGGGCTGACCATGAAGCTCGGGCCGATCGCCGATTGGGGCCTCAACCTGCATGAGAACCTGATTCCCGTCGACACGGAGAAGTTCGAGACCAGCGTCCCGGGTATTTTCGCCATCGGCGACATCAACACCTATCCGGGCAAGCTCAAGCTGATCCTCTCGGGCTTTCACGAGGGCGCGCTGGCGGCGCAGAAGGTGCACCGCTACGTCTACCCGGACAAGAAACTGCTGTTTCAATACACGACGTCGTCGACCAGCCTGCAGAAGAAGCTCGGCGTGGCGGCGTAAGGACGCCAAACGCGGCTTCCTCTTGCGAAGCTCGTGGGTTCCTGAAACTGTTTCAACCATGACGCAATCACCTGTCTCCACCGACCTCGCTTTGGGCCGCCGCGCGATGGCGCTGTTGGATCAACTGGCGCAGTACAGCGACGAGCCTTCGTGCCTGACGCGGCTCTATCTGTCGAAGGCCCACCGCAGAGCCGCGGAGGCAACGCTCGGCTTCATGCAGAATGCGGGGCTCGACAGCCACATCGATCCGCTCGGTTCGGTTGTCGGACGTCTCGATGGCGCCAATCCGGACGCGCCGGCGCTCTTGATCGGTTCGCATATCGACACTGTCGTCGATGCGGGGCGCTATGACGGCACGCTTGGCGTCGTTCTCGGAATCGTCACGATAGAAGCCCTGCGTCAACAGGGCGTCGTGCCAGCCTGTCCGATCGAAATCGTCGCTTTCGGCGATGAGGAAAACGCGCGTTTTCCGACCAATCTTTCCACCTCCGCCGCGCTCTCGGGTCGCTACGATCCCGCGTGGCTCGACGGAATAGACCAGGACGGCATCACCTTGCGCGACGCTCTTGCGGCGTTCGGCGGCGATCCCTCGCGGATCGGGACGATTGCCCGTGATCGGGCGCGCTACCGGGGATATCTCGAAGTTCATATCGAGCAGGGACCGCAGCTCGAGGCGGCAGGTTTTGCCGTCGGGATCGTCTCCGCCATCAGCGGGATTTCCCGGGCCCGCGCGGCGGTGACCGGCGAGGCCGGCCACGCCGGAACCGTGCCGATGCCGATGCGGCGCGATGCGCTGGCGGCGGCCGCCGAGATGATCGTTGCGGTCGAACGCACCGGCGCGATCCGGCTCGACACCGTTGCGACCGTCGGCGCGACTCAGGTTCGACCCGGCGCTATCAATGTCATCCCCGCACGCGTCGACTTCACCCTCGATGCCCGGTCCCCCGACGACGTCGTACGCCACGCCATGGTGCGGGATATCATGACCGAGTGCGAGGCGATCGCACAGAAGCGCGGCGTCGGCCTCGCGATCGAGCCGTTCATGGATTCTCCGGCGACACCCATGGACTCCGCCCTGATCGCGGTTTTCGAACACACACTGCGATCCCTCGGGATTTCGCCGATGTCCGTCGCGTCCGGTGCGGGGCACGATGCCGTTGCAATGGCGGGCTTGTGCCCGTCGGCGATGCTTTTCGTGCGGTGCAAAGGCGGGATCAGTCACAACCCGGCCGAATCGATCACCGTCGAGGATGCCGACATCGCCGCGCGTGTCCTGATTGAATCGGTCAAGAAGCTCGTGACATGAGCCATGAGTTGGCGCTGGTCGAGGAACCGGGCGACGAGATCCGCGCCGTCATTCTCGACGGTTTGCGTGACTTCAACTCCGCGGAAATCGCACCTGGGCACCAGATCCAGACACTTGCAGTCGCGATTCGCGGCCGCGTCGATGGCTCGATCATCGGCGGGTTGTGGGGTCGCACCGGAATGGGTTGGTTGACGATCGAATTGATTTTCGTTCCCGAACGATTGCGCGGCCAACGGATTGCCAGTCGCCTGATCACCATCGCCGAGGAAGAGGCCGTGCGACGCGGCTGTCATTCGGCCTGGCTCGACACGATGAACGCCAACGCGCTCGCGCTCTATGAACGCCTTGGATTCGTGCGGTTCGGTGAATTGCGGGATTTCCCGATCGGCAATTCTCGCGTCTTCCTGCACAAGAGACTGATGGGCAGCTAGCTTCCGTCAGCGCGCCCGCTATTCCACTCATCGCTGAGAATGGCCCAGCGCTCGTGATCGCGCCATTCGCCGCCGATCCGGAGGTATCGTGGCGAATAGCCTTCGCGCCGGAACCCAAGGCTTTCGACGAGTCTCACCGATCGGCTGTTGGCCGGCTGTATATTCGCCTCGATGCGGTGCAGGTCCATTTGTGTAAAAGCGTGGGTCAGGACAAGCCCGACAGCCTCGCGCATGAGCCCGCGGCCGTTGAGACCGGATACGCCATAATACCCCAGATAGGCGCTCTGAAATAATCCCCGAACAATGTCGTTGAGGTTGACCACGCCGGCGATCTGACCGGTTGTCCATTCGCGGACGACAAATCCTACCGACCTCTCGCCGTCGCACCGCGCCAGATAGGTCAGGAAGCCGGTCTCGTCGCGAAAGGGTTGTACCCAAGGCTCGTGCAACGATAAGCTTGCCAGATTCGCAGCAATCAACTCAGCGCGGTCGTCGGCGCACACCTTGGTGATCGTAACGCGAGTCCGCATGGCGGTGCTCTTTCTCGTACGGGAACCTTGGCAAAAAACGGCGGTTATCGTCCGTCACATATCATAACTACCGAAGGATTGGATTATGCGCGCCGTCATCTTGCCTGCATTCGCATTTGCTCTCGCAATCGGGTTTTTCTCAAGCCCGGAGGCTCAAGCGCGATTCAATCCTGGCCAGCTGGAAGCGCCGTCCCTGATCGAGGATGTGGCTTGCGTGACGCGCCGGGTCCGAACGATTCAACCGAACGGCCGCGTTGTCTATCGCACCGTTCGCCGTTGCGGCGTGAACGCCGGGCCGCGTTGCCGTTGGGTGCGGGAGCGCGTTCGTCTCCCCAATGGCCGGGTTGTAGTAAGGGACGTCCAGCGTTGCCGGCGCCGTTGGTAGCCGGCACAGACAGGCGTCGGTAAACCGGCCCGTCGTGGCTCATTCAAGCGTGCCGATCGCGCCCTCCACGGAAGCGATGATCGCGCCCGACCGGACCAGGTCGAGCGCCTGGGCCATCTCCGCGGCGTACCAGCGGTCGCCGTCCAGAGCGGGCGGAATGGCAACCCTGATCGCGTCCATGGCGGCCCGCGACCCCTTGCCCAGCGGATGATCCTTCGCGACCGGCTCGACAAGGGTCAGGGCCTGCGCTGCCATCAGCAATTCGACTGCGACGATCTGTTCCACATTCTCCACGATGGTGCGCGCCTTGCGTCCGCACCAGGTCGAATTCGACACATGGTCTTCGGCGTTCGATTTGCCGGGGACCGAATCGACCGAACCCGGCATCGAAAGCCCGCGATTCTCCATCACCAGCGCCGACATCGAACATTGCACGGTGGCATAGCCGGTGTTCAGTCCGCGCTTCCCGGCCAGCAGGTTGCGCGGCAGGCCATACGACATGGTCGGATCGATGAGGCGCGCCAGACGGCGCTCCGAGATCGAACCGAGATCCGTCATGGCAATTGCCAGAACATCCATCGCCTGGGCCACGTACTGCCCGTGAAAATGCCCGCCTGAGATCGATTCATACCCGCTCTTGCCATCATCGAAGATAAGCGGATTGTCGGTGGCCGAATTGATTTCGGTGCCGATGATGCGCTCGACGTATTCGAGGGCTTCAACGGCCGGGCCGTGAACTTGCGGCGTGCACCGCAGCGAATAGACATCCTGCACGCGTGGTGCCGCGGATGCGCCGGGCTGGCGTGCCTCGTCGGGGAAGACCACGTCGCGCGCTGCTTGCGAGCAGCGCCTGCTCCCCTCGAGGATCCGCAACAGGTTGCGTGCGACCCGGAGCTGCCCCGGATGCGGGCGCGCCTTCTGCAGCCTCGGATCGAACGCGGCCAGTTCGCCGCGCATGGCTTCGAGCGAGAGACACATGGCGACGTCGGCATGTTTCATGAGGCGCCGCGCATCGGACGCCGCGAGTGCGCCAAGTGCCAGAGAGGTGGTCGAGCCGTTGATGAGCGCCGACGCATCCTTCGCCCCGAGGACGAAATCGGGATCGAACCCCGCCTTTGCGATGGCCTCACGGGCCGGCATTCGGCGGCCCTTATAGATCATCTCCGCTTCCGCGAAGCCGCACACGGCCCCCGCCATATGCGCGAGCGGTGCGAGATCGCCCGACGCGCCCACCGAGCCCTTCTGCGGGATGACCGGGTGAAGACCCGCATTCAGGAAAGCGATCAGCCGCTCGACCAGTTCGACGGAGGGGCCGGAATAGTTCGACGCGAAGGCGTTGGCGCGCAGCAGCATCATGGCGCGCGTCACATCCTCGCTGAACGGCTCGCCGATGCCGGTGGCATGGGCGTAGACGGTCTTCTGCTGATAGGCCGCCATATCGGCGATCAGGACCCGTTGATCCTTGAATAATCCGACGCCGGTATTGAACGCGTACATCAGCGGCGCGTCGTCATGCATCCAGTTCTGGTCGATATAGGCGCGGGTGGCGGCGATCCGCTCCCGTGCCTGCGGGTCGAGGACCGCTTTCTCGAATCGCCCATCGGGATTGGGCCGCGCTACGCGCACCACGTCCTGGACCTTGAGTTTCGCCCCGTCGACCTTGACCGTCATCGCCAATCCCTCACACCAAGAGGAGGGATAAAGGGGCTGAGGGCCGGAGGCAACCACGAGGCGGCCGTTGCAGGTTTCCGCGCCAATCTCTCCAAGTCATTCCGGGGCGCGAAGTCGCAACCCTCACCCCGCGGGCCACGAAGCGGCGTCTCGTACGACGAGGCGTCTCCAGAGAGCACTGGAGGCTCCCTCGAGACGCGGCTGCGCCGCTCCTCAGGATGAGGTGGGAGGAGAACGAGCAGCCCTCAGAACAGCTACGCGACCCCCAACCGTTTCGTTGTTTGAGGATCGAAGAGGTGCACGTTGTCGGCGTCGATCGACAGCGTGAGATCGCGCGTATCGGACGGCAATTGGCCGGTCGAGGCCTGGACGACGAATTCGGCGCCCGCGACCTTGCCGTGGAAGAGCTGGGTTGCGCCGAGTTCCTCGACGAAATCCACGTCCAGCGTCAGCGTGCTGGTCCCGGTCGTCCCCGCCTGAACGTCCTCTGGGCGAAGCCCGACTTCGATTGCCGAGCCGGGCGTCAGCCCCTCGCGCATATCGGTCACCTTGATCATTTGACCACCGACCGACACCAGTCCCGGCCCTTCGACCCGCCCGGGCAGGATGTTCATCGGCGGTGAACCGATGAAGGTCGCGACGAAGCGCGTCTCAGGACGGCGATACACCTCCGAGGGCGTGCCGACCTGTTCGATCTGGCCGCCGCTCATGACCACGAGCTTGTCGGACAGCGTCATCGCTTCCACCTGGTCGTGGGTCACGTAAATCGACGTGACGCCGAGCGCGCGTTGAAGGCGCTTGATCTCCACGCGCATCTGCACGCGAAGCTTCGCGTCAAGATTCGACAACGGCTCGTCGAACAGGAAGACCTGCGGCTTGCGCACAATGGCGCGACCCATGGCGACGCGCTGGCGCTGACCGCCCGAAAGCTGACGCGGCTTACGCGTGAGATAGGGTTCGATGGCCAGGATGCGGGCCGCTTCGTTCACGCGTTTCTCGATCTCGGCCTTCGGCGTCTTCCGGTTCTTCAGGCCATAGGCCATGTTGTCGTAGACGCTCATATGCGGATAGAGCGCGTAGTTCTGAAACACCATGGCGATATCGCGCTCGGCGGGTTCGATCTCGTTGACCACGCGGTCGCTGATCTTGACCTCGCCCCCCGAAATGGTCTCCAGCCCGGCGATCATCCGCAGCAGCGTGGACTTGCCGCAGCCCGAGGGCCCGACCAGGACGCAAAACGAGCCGTCCTCGATGCCGAGCGACACCCCCTTCACGGCTTCTACATTGCCCGCATAAACCTTCCGCACCGTATCGAGCGTCACGCCTGCCATTGTCTTGTCCCCTTGACGTCAGCTCGTGCACGAAGGGCACGAGGCGAGATGGATTGCATCATTGTTGTTGGCGCTCCCCCCACGAGGGAGCGGGAGACGCGCAAAACCGCGCGTCACTTCTCGGTTTCGACGAGGCCCTTCACGAAGAGCCTCTGCATGAAGATGACGACCATGACCGGCGGCACCATGGCGAGCACGGCGGTCGTCATGGCAATCTGCCACTCGGTCAACGCGTCCTGCGTGGTGATCATTTTCTTGATGCCGATGACGATGGTCTGCATCGAGCTTTGCGTCGTGATCAGGAGCGGCCAGAGATACTGGTTCCACCCATAGATGAACTGAATGACGAAGAGCGCCGCGATCGTCGTGATCGACAGCGGCAGCAGCGTGTCCTTGAAGAAACGGAACGGCCCCGCCCCGTCGATCTTGGAGGCTTCAAGCAACTCGTCCGGCACCGTCATGAAAAACTGCCGGAACAGCAACGTGCCGGTGGCCGACGCGATCAGCGGCAGGATCAATCCCGAATAGGTGTCGAGCAATCCGAGATCGGCGACAATCTTGTAGGTCGGATAGATGCGCACCTCGACCGGCAGCATGAGGGTGATGAAGATCACCCAGAAGGCAGTCCTGCGGAACGGGAAGCTGAAATAGACGACCGCGAAGGCGGACAGGATCGAGATGATGATTTTGCCGATCGCGATGCCCATCGCCATGATGAACGAGTTCATCATCATCATGCCGACCGGCTCGCGCGCGAGGCGTCCGCCCGTAAACAGCGCGCGCTCGTAGTTGATCCCTGCCTGGTCGCCCGGCACCAGCGGCATGTTGCCGTTGGCGATCGTTCCCGCGTCGAAGGTCGACGCGATGATCGCCAGATATACCGGGAACGCCACAATGGCGACACCCATTCCGAGAACCAGGTAGGCGACGAGGTTCCGATAGCGCCTGTTCTCGACCATCAGTATTGCACCTTACGCTCGACGAATCTGAATTGAACAGCGGTGAGCGCGATCACGATGATCATCAGGATCACCGATTGCGCCGCCGACCCGCCGAGGTCGCCGCCGAGGCGACCATCCGCATAAACCTTGTAGACAAGCGTCGTCGTCCGACCCGCGGGGCCGCCGCCCGTCACCGCATCGATGATGCCGAAGGTATCGAAGAACACGTAGACGATGTTGACGACGATGAGGAAGAAGGTCGTGGGCGAAAGCAGCGGGAAGATGATCGTCCAGAAGCGGCGGATCGGACCCGAGCCATCGATGGCCGCCGCCTCGATCACGCTCTTGGGGATCGCCTGCAGGCCGGCGAGGAAGAACAGGAAATTGTAGCTGATCTGCTTCCAGGTTGCGGAGAGGATCAGCAGCAGCATCGCGTGGTTGGCATTCAGCATCGGGTTCCAATCGACCCCGGCGCCTTTGATCGGCCGCGCCAGAGTGCCCAGGGTCGGGTGGAACATGAAGATCCACAGGACGCCCGCAATGGCGGGAGCGACCGCGTAGGGCCAGATCAGCAGCGTCTTGATGGCATGCCCCGCCTTCAGGTTCTTGTCGGCCTGAGACGCGAGCAGAAGCGCGCAGGACAGCGACAGGATCGCGACCGCACTGGAGAAGACGGCTGTCGTCACCATGGCGCGGTAATATTCGGGCTGCTGGAACAGAAGGCGATAATTCTCGAAGCCGACGAATTCGGACGACAGGCCGAACGCGTCCTCGAGCAGGAAGGATTGCCACACCGCCTGCGAAGCGGGCCAGTAAAAGAAGATAAGCGTGATCGCAAGCTGCGGAAAAATCAAAAGATAAGGCAGCAGCTTGTTCGAGAAGAGGGCTCGTTTTTCCATCGCGTCGGGGCACCTGAATGTGGCGGCCAACGGGAACGAGGTCCCGATCCGCAGGCTCTTTCATAAGATCATCCCGGGTGGCTTGGACCACCCGGGATGACATGTCGCTCGAACGAGAGGCGGTTACTTCGTGACCGTGCGCTCGAACTGGCGCAGGATCGTGTTGCTGCGTGCAACGGCGGAATCGAGCGCGTCCTTAGCGGGCTTCTGGCCTGCAAGAGCGGCTTCGATTTCCTCCGACACCACGTCGCGGATCTGGACCATGTTGCCGAAGCGCAGACCGCGGGAATTCTCGGTCGGCTCCTTGTTGGTCAGCTCGAGCAATGGGGTCTGCAGCACCGGGTTCTTCTCGTAGAAGCCCGAAGCCTTGGTCTTCTCGTAGGCGGCCTTGGTGATCGGCAGGTAGCCCGATTCCTGGTGCAGCTTTGCCTGACGATCGGTGTCCGACAGGAACGCGAAGAACTTGGCAACGCCCTTGTATTCGTCAGGCTTTTTGCCGCCCATCACCCACAGCGACGCGCCGCCGATGATCGAGTTCTGCGGTGCGCCCTTGACGTCCGGGTAGTAGGGCATCGGCACCGATGTGAAGTCGAATTTCGCATTGGCCTTCACGTTGCCGTAGAAGCCCGACGAGGTCAGGAAGATCGCGCATTCGCCGGAGGTGAAGCGGCCTTCCGAGCGGCTGTCGCGGCCCGAATAGTCGTAGGTCTTGTCCTTCTGGAGATCGACCAGCGTCTGCAGGTGCTTCACATGCAGCGGCGAGTTGAACTTCATTTCGGTGTCGAAACCGTCAAGACCGTTCGCCTTGGTGGCCATCGGCACGTTGTGCCAGGCCGAGAACTGCTCGATCAGCGCCCAGGGAGCCCAGGCATTGCTGAAGCCGCAGGTGTTCTGGCCCGAAGCTTTCAGCTTCTTGCCGGCCTCGAAGACCTCCGGCCAGGTTTTCGGGATCTCGGTGATGCCAGCCTTCTTCAGCGCATCCTTGTTGATCCACATCACCATGGACGAGGAGTTGAAAGGGAACGACAGCATCTCGCCCTTGGCGGTCGAGTAATAGCCGGTGATCGCCGGGAGATAAGCCTTCGGGTCGAATTTCTCGCCCGCTTCCTTCATCATCTCGCCGACCGGCTTGATGGCGCCCTTGGCGCCCATCATGGTGGCGGTGCCGACTTCGAAGACCTGCAGGATGTGCGGGGCGTTACCGGCGCGGAATGCGGCGATGCCGGCATTCATGTTGTCAGCGTACTGGCCCTTGTAGCTGGTGACGACCTTGTAGTCTTTCTGGGAGGCATTGAATTCCTCGGCCAACCGGTTGACGACGTCGTTGTTGGCGCCCGTCATCGCGTGCCACCATTGAATTTCCGTCTGAGCAAATGCCGATGTGCTCGTCGCGAGGCCCAGGGCCAAGGCGGCGAGGAAGGACTTATTCATCATAACTGGTCTCTCCCTTGTCATCCCGTCGAGGATGTTCTTGTCGTTCATCATCCTCGCAAGAAGCCCGGATGACGTTTCAATGACGGAATAATGACAATCATAGCCGGCTCCAAAATGGAAGCCCTTTCCTCCCACAGACTTAACGCCCGAAGACGGAATCGCCTCTGCGCGCTTTGTCCTGTGGAAACATTGTTCAGATGACGTTGCGTTCGAGCAGCGGACGGTTCGCCAGCACCCGCTCGTAGCCGAGATCCGAGAGATCAAGCGTGCGGTATCGGCCGTGCACGATCAACTCCGACAGGCCGCGCCCGATGGCCGGCGCCTGCTGCAATCCGTGGCCGGAAAAACCGTTGCAGAGGTAGAAGTTGGTCAACCGCCCCGCCCGACCGATGATCGCATTGTGGTCAAGCAGCGACATGTCGTACGGGCCGGCCCAGGCCCGGCCCGGCTTGATCGCCTCGAAGGCCGGCACCCGATGGGCGAGAGACGGCCAGATGAATTCCTCGAAGAACGAAAAGTCGATCTCCTGGCTCGCCGCATCGAAATCGTGCCAGTCCGGGTCTCCATCCGCGTCCGGAGATGCGCCGCAGATGAACCCTTCGCCCTCCGGCCGCACATAGGCGCCCGAGGTATCGATCAGGAGCGGGCAATTCTCCACCTTGTCGCGGCAGGTAAAGGTGAACACGTATCGGCGCTTGGCCTGAACCGGAATCGGAAGATCGGCCAAGGCTGCGATCTCCCGTCCGCCGGACCCGGCGCAATTGACGAGCGCGCCGCAGGCGATTCGTGTGCCGTCCTTGAGGCGGACGGCCAGGACGGTGTCGCCCTCCCGTTCGATCTCCGCGACCTCTCCCTTGACGTATTCCGCACCGAGCGACCGCGCCTTCCGGCGGAACGCCTGGAGCAGGCCCCAGCCATCGAACCAGCCCTCTCCCGAGCGGCCCCAGGTTCCGGCCTCGAGATCCTCGGTGTTCAACCACGGGAACCGGGCTTTCAATCCGGCCGGATCCATCAGGAGAATATCCGCACCTTCGGCCGCCTGCAGCGCCTGGTTCTCCCGCAGCACCTGCGCGCCCGCCGACGTGGCGCAATAGAGATAGCCGCCCTCCTTCAGGTCGATTTCCGGTCTTTCGTCATCGACCGCCAGATGCTCGCCGATGTGGCGCAAGAATCCGATGCCATAGAGGGAAATCCGGATATTCACGGCGGTTGAATATTGCTGCCTGATCGATGCCGCCGACAGGGCGGATGCCGAGAGCTGATAGGTCGGGTCCTTCTCGACGACGATGACCCGCCCCTGGAAATCCGGGTCGGCCAGCAAGTGATAGGCGGTCGAGGAGCCCATGACGGCGCCGCCGACAATCACGACATCGGCCGCATTGGTGTTTGTGAGGGTCATCGTTCGAATTTCGTTGAGAGGATGATGGAGGATTGCGTGCGTTCGACGCCTTCGATCGCGCCGATCCGGTCGATCGCCGCATCGAGTGAGGGAACGTCCTCAGCCTCTACCACCGCCAGCAGGTCGAAAACACCGGCGACAGAATGAAGCGCACGCAATTCCGGCAGTTTTTGCAATGCGGTGACGACGCCAGCCGATGCCTTGGGCGCCACCACGATGGTCACGTGCGCCCGCACCATGCGGCGGCTGATCTCTTCGGAAAGCCGGGCGGTGTAGCCGACGATCACGCCGCGCCGTTCAAGGCTCTCGACCCGGGCCTGAACGGTCGTGCGGGAAAGGTTGAGGCGCCGCGCGGCCTGGGCGTGGCCGATGCGGGCGTTCTCCCGGAGAAGCGCGATCAGGGCGCGATCCGTCGCATCAAGCATCACTTCGTCCAATCCGGATGGCAATACGCCGAAACCTATCCGGCTTTCCGTCAACCTGTCTATGGCGTTCTGCAAGCGCTCGGCGTTTTCTCCTCTGATCATTTGGGAGCCACACATGCATTCAATTCTCGTCATCGGCGCCGGCAAGATCGGCTCCACCATCGCCGACATGCTTCATGAGACCGGCGATTACGCGGTCACGGTTGCGGACAGTTCGGCGGCGGCGCTGAAGGCGGTCGGCACGCCGGGCATCAAGACGGTTCAGCTCGATTTCGCCGATGCGGTCGCGCTCCAGGCGGCGCTCAAGGGCCATTACGCGGTGCTCAGCGCCGCTCCGTTCCACCTGACCGGCCACGTGGCCAAGGCCGCCCGCCTCAACGGGGTGAACTATTTCGATCTCACCGAGGATGTGGCGACCACCCGCATGGTCAAGGAACTGGCGGAGGACGCCACGACGGCCCTCATTCCGCAATGCGGCCTCGCCCCCGGTTTCATTTCCATCGCGGCGCACGACATTGCGAGCCGGTTCGACAAGCTCGATACCGTTCGCCTGCGCGTCGGCGCACTCCCGCAATATCCCTCCAACGCCCTGTCATATAACCTCACGTGGAGCACGGACGGGGTGATCAACGAGTATATCGAGCGTTGCGAGGCCGTGGTCGAAGGCAAGCTCCGCGAAGTTCCCGCCATGGAAGAGCTCGAGGAATTTTCTCTCGACGGCACACGCTTCGAGGCCTTCAACACGTCGGGCGGCCTCGGCACCCTCTGCGAGACCCTCGACGGCAAGGTCCGCAGCCTGAACTACAAGACGATTCGCTATCCGGGCCATTGCGCGCTCATGCGCGTTCTCCTGAACGATCTCCAGCTCAGCCACCGCCGTGAGGTGCTCAAGGACATCCTCGAGCACGCCGTGCCGGCGACGATGCAGGACATGGTGATCGTGTTTGTGACCGTCACGGGCGAGCGCGAGGGCCGCCACGTTCAGGAAACCTACGCCCGCAAGATCTACGGCCAGAAGGTCGCCGGCACTTTGCGCACCGCCATTCAGGTCACCACCGCGGCCGGAATCTGCGCCATGCTCGACCTGCTGGTGGCGGGCAAATTGCCCCAGAAGGGCTTCGTTCGCCAGGAAGAGGTCGGGCTCGAGACGTTCCTCGCCAACCGGTTCGGCCGGGTTTATGCGGGCGAGCTTCTCGAAGATGTTGACGTTGCGGGAAAGAAGCGTCTCGACGCGGTCGCCTGATATCATTTAAAGACGGCGGCACAACATCGTGCCGCCGTTTTGCTGTTCTAGCTTTGGCGAACGGCGGATGGCTCCGCCTTGAGCCTAAAACGCCATTGATGACCGGGAGTTTCCATGTCCGCGCGTGACCAAGCCGTCCTGAAGACCGTTGCCGCCGCGCCTGCGCCTGCGGCCGATGAAGCCCGCGCCATCCTGAAGCGCCTCGGCGTTCCGGACAGCGCCTTTGCGACCTCGGGCCGCCCCGCCACGTCGCCGATCTCGGGTGCGGTGATCACGCATGTGCGTGAGACCAGCCCGGACGAGGCCAAGGCTGCCATTGGCCGCGCCCATGAGGCCTTCAAGGCCTGGCGCAAGGTGCCGGCGCCCAAGCGCGGCGAGTTCGTGCGCCTGATCGGCGAGGAACTGCGCGCCGCCAAGGACGACCTTGGCCGCCTCGTGACCCTTGAGGCCGGCAAGGTGACGTCCGAGGGCCTCGGCGAAGTGCAGGAGATGATCGATATCTGCGATTTCGCCGTCGGCCTCTCACGCCAGCTCTACGGCCTGACTATCGCCACCGAGCGCGCCGATCACCGCATGATGGAAACCTGGCATCCGCTCGGCGTCTGCGGCGTCATCTCGGCCTTCAACTTTCCCGTCGCCGTCTGGTCGTGGAATGCCGCGCTCGCGTTCGTCTGCGGAGACAGCGTCGTGTGGAAACCCTCGGAAAAGACCTTGCTGACCGCGCTGGGCGTTCAGGCGATCGTCGAACGCGCCGCCAAGCGCTTCGGCGGCGTGCCGGAGGGTCTCAGTGAAGTGCTCCTCGGCGGCCGCGAGGTTGGCGAAGTGTTGGTTGAGGACGAGCGCGTGCCGATCCTGTCGGCCACCGGCTCCACCGCGATGGGGCGCCAAGTCGGGCCGAAGCTTGCCAGCCGCTTCGCCCGCGCGATCCTCGAACTCGGCGGCAACAACGCCGCTATCGTTTCGCCGTCGGCCGATCTCGATCTCGCGTTGCGCGGCATCGCGTTTGCCGCCATGGGCACGGCAGGGCAACGTTGCACCACCTTGCGCCGCCTCTTCGTCCATGAAAGCGTCTACGACAAGCTCGTGCCGAGCCTCGTGAAGGTTTATGGCAGCGTCAGGATCGGTGACCCTCGCACGGAGGGAACGCTGGTCGGGCCGCTGATCGACAAGTCGGCTTTCGAGGGCATGGAACGGGCGCTCGACGAGTCCCGGGCTGCCGGCGGCAAAGTCCATGGCGGCGGACGCTATACCGAAGGCGCCTGTGCCGACGGGTACTATGCCAAGCCTGCCCTGGTCGAGATGCCCAAGCAGACCGGACCGGTGCTGCGCGAGACGTTCGCCCCGATCCTCTACGTGATGCGCTATTCCGACTTCGACGAGGTGGTTGAGGCACATAACGCGGTCGGCGCCGGACTGTCGTCGTCGATCTTCACCACCGATCTGCGGGAGGCCGAAACCTTCATCGCCAGCGCGGGCTCGGATTGCGGCATCGCCAACGTCAATATCGGTCCCTCGGGCGCCGAAATCGGCGGCGCATTCGGCGGCGAAAAGGAAACCGGCGGCGGACGCGAGGCCGGTTCGGATGCCTGGAAGGCCTATATGCGCCGGGCGACCAACACCATCAATTACGGCAAGACCCTGCCGCTCGCCCAAGGCGTCACCTTCGACGTCGAGGCGTGAGAGCGAGTGGTGAGTGGTGAGTGGTGAAGTGCTGACGCGATCAGCAGCTTGCCCCTCACCACTCACTCTTCACCACCCGCTCGCCGCTCGCCACTCGCCACTCACCATTCGCCATTCGCCATTCGCCATTCGCCCCTCTCCCAAACCACGAGCGTCCCCATGACAGCGCCCTCCCGCACCGGCGGCCAGATTCTTGTCGATCAACTTCTCGTTCACGGGGTCGATCACATCTTCTGCGTGCCGGGCGAGAGTTATCTGGCGGCGCTGGACGCGCTGCATGACGCGTCGATCACCGTCACCGTCTGCCGCCAGGAAGGCGGCGCGGCGATGATGGCCGAGGCTCACGGCAAGCTCACGGGCCGTCCCGGCATCTGTTTCGTCACCCGCGGTCCGGGCGCCACCAACGCCTCTCCGGGCCTGCACATCGCCAAGCAGGATTCGACGCCGATGATCCTGTTCGTAGGACAGATCGAGCGTGGCATGCGCGAGCGCGAAGCGTTTCAGGAACTGGATTACCGCGCGGCGTTCGGCGCCATCGTCAAATGGGCGACCGAAGTCGACGACCCGGCGCGGTTTCCCGAAATCGTCTCCCGCGCCTTCCATGTGGCCACATCCGGCCGGCCCGGCCCGGTGGTGATCGCGCTTCCCGAAGACGTCCTGACCGAAATGGCGGCCGTCGCCGACGCGCCGCGCTACAAGGTCGTCGAGAGCTTCCCCTCCGCGCAGCAGATGGACGACCTGCAAAAACTCCTGAGCGGCGCCAAAAATCCCATCGTCCTGCTTGGCGGCAGCCGCTGGTCGGAAGCGGCGGTAAAGGACTTCGCGCAATTTGCCGAAACATTCCAGCTTCCGGTTGCCTGCACGTTCCGGCGCCAGATGCTCTTCGCGGCGGATCATGCCTCCTACGCTGGAGATCTCGGCCTCGGCGTCAACCCGAAGCTGCTGGCGCGGATCAAGGACGCCGATCTGATTCTCGCTTTCGGCACCCGCATGTCCGAGATTGCGAGCCAATCCTATACGCTTCTCGGGATTCCGGCGCCGCAGCAGACGCTCGTCCATATCCACGCCGATCCGAGCGAACTCGGCCGCGTCTACAGCCCGCATCTCGCCATCAACGCATCGCCGGTACCCTTTGCTGCCGCATTGGGGACCCTGAAGCCGTCGGGGACGCCCGCCTGGAGCGAAGCCACCAAGGCGGCGCACGCCGAATATCTTGCCTGGAGCGAACCATCGAAGATCCGCCACCCGGGCGATTTTCAGATGGGCGAGGTGATGGCGCATCTGCGCAAGACGCTGTCGCCCGAGACCATCTTCTGCAACGGTGCCGGCAATTTCGCCACCTGGGTGCACCGGTTCTGGCCCTTCACCCGCTACGGCACCCAACTCGCCCCGACCTGCGGCTCGATGGGCTACGGCGTGCCCGCGGCGGTGGGCGCCAAGCGCGTGCAGCCCGAGAGCCCCGTGGTGGTGTTTGCCGGCGACGGCGATTTCCTCATGAACGGGCAGGAATTCGCCACTGCCGTCCAATACGACCTGCCGATTCTCGTCATCCTCCTCGATAACGGCATGTACGGCACGATCCGCATGCATCAGGAGCGCGATTATCCCGGCCGGGTCTCTTCGACCCTCTTGAAAAACCCTGATTTCGCCGCTTATGCCAAAGCCTTCGGCGGCTACGGTGAGCGTGTCGAGCGCACCGCGGACTTCGCGCCGGCACTCGAACGCGCGCTGGCGTCAGGCAAGCCCGCGATCCTCCATTGCATGCTCGATCCGGAGGCGATCACGCCGAGCATGTCGCTGACGCAGATTCGCGAGAAGGCGCTGGCGAACCAAAGCTTGATGGGCTGATCGCGCCGAGCGCAGCGTTGACGATTGCAAGGGACTGCCCGTATAAGACGGCGTTCGACGCCTTGGAGTTTTTATGCGCAGAGAAACCGAGTCCCGGTAAAGCCCGCCAGCTTTCAGGCGGGCAACGGCTGACGACCGCCGAACGCGCATGCGCGCGTCACTCTCTGACACACCGCATAATCTCAGGTTTTTCCCGTGAACGTTTCCCGCGACGGGCAGCGCGTGCTCCACGTGCTGGCCCAAGGCGGTTGCATTCGTCATTACAAGGATGACGATGGCCGCATCTTCGAAATCGAATGCCTCACCCGGGAAGGTTGGCTTCTCTCTGTTTGCACGATGGAATTGTTCAAGTCGCTGCGTCAGCGCAGCCTGATCGCTTCGAGCAATTCCGGGCCCTATCGCATCACGCGGCTGGGGCTGCAGGCTGTAAGGAGCAGGCCGGATAATCGGTAGATGAACGAAGCCCCGGAATGCGACCTCCGGGGCTTCGACTTTTTTGGACGACGGTTAGGCTGCCTTTGCCGTCTCGAGCCTCTTGGCGACGAGCGCGCGCAGCGAGCGCAGATCCTTCACGAAGGCGCGGATGCCTTCCGAGAGCTTTTCGGTCGCCATCGCGTCCTCGTTCAGGGCGAAGCGGAAGGCCTTTTCGTCAAGGACTGGGGCGGCGGGTGCCCGCGCGACATTCTCGTTCGTGAGCTTGCGCGGCAGCTCGCCCTCGGCCTTCGCCAATTCGTCCAGCAACACGGGCGAAATGGTCAGCCGATCGCAACCCGCCAGCGCCTCGATTTCACCGATATTGCGGAACGACGCCCCCATGACCACCGTCTTGACGCCTTGCGCCTTGTAGGCCGCGTAGATCTTGCGCACCGACACGACGCCGGGATCGGTCTCGCCCGTATAGGGGCCACCGCCGGCCTTCACGTGCCAGTCGAGGATGCGCCCGACGAAGGGCGAAATGAGAAAGACGCCCGCTTCCGCGCAGGCCTGGGCCTGGGCCTGACAAAACAGGAGGGTGAGATTGCAGTCGATCCCCTCTCGCTGGAGCACCTCCGCGGCGCGGATGCCCTCCCAGGTGGAGGCGATCTTGATGAGGATGCGCTCGCGCCCGATGCCGCGCTCTTCGTAGGCGCGGATCAGGGCGCGGGCCTTGGCGAGCGTCGCCTCGGTGTCGAAGGAGAGATCGGCATCAACTTCGGTAGAGACGCGTCCCGGCACGATCCCGGCCAGTTCGCCGCCGAAGGCCACCGCCAGCCGGTCGCAGATGGCAGCGGTCACGTGGTCTGCCGCGCCGCTCTGGCCACGGCCCCAATTCAGAGCCTCGTCGATCAAGTGGGAGTAGGCGGGGTTCTCGACCGCTTTCAGCAGCAGCGTCGGGTTCGTGGTGCAATCCTGCGGCTTCAGGCGGCGCACCGCATCGAGGTCACCCGTATCGGCGACGACAACCGTCATGGCGCGCAATTGGTCGAGTTTGGAGGGCATCGAGAGCTCCGTTCGCTGGTGCGGCCAGCCTTAGCCCCTCTCGCCGTCTCCGTGAAGCCCGAACAACGGCAGACGTCGTCGCACCGAGCCGGGAAGCTCTTAAAAAAACAAGCCCCGGTTGGCTTTCACCCGGCTGAGAATGAACGCGTGAACCTCCTCGACGCGCCGGAGGGAGCGGACATCGCTGTGCGTCACCAGCCAATAGGTCCGCATGAACGACGTCTCGGGCAGGACGACCCGCAATTCCGGGAACGGCCGGAGGGCGTAGTCGTGCAGCACCCCGAGACCCGCGCCCGCCCGCACGGCCTCCACCTGCGCCACCACGCTGGCGCATTCGTAGCGCCGAGAGGTGTATTTCTCGAAGCTCGAGAAATAATCCAGCACCGGGCTGTAGAGCAGATCGGGCACATAAGTCACAAGCGTCTTGTCCGCGAGGTCCGCCGGCTCGTTTATGGGCCCATGTCGCTCCAGATAGGCCTGCGACGCGTAAAGCCGAAGTCGGTAATCGGTGAGTTTGCGTGACACCAGACGCGCTTCGGTCGGCTGCTCGAGGGTGATGGCGATATCGGCCTCACGCTTGGTTAGCGAGAACGTCCGCGGCAAAGCGACGAGTTGCAGGGTGAGGCCGGGATGGCGTTCCGCCAATGCTCCAAGCTCCGGGGCGAGGAAATAGCTCCCGAAGCCATCCGGGGCGCCGACACGGACGGTCCCGGACAACGCCAGATCGGAGCCGCCGATTTCGCTCGCCACCGCGAGCGCCTGGCTTTCCATGGTTTCCGCCTTGGCGAGAAGCCGCTCGCCTTCCTCGGTCAATGAATATCCTTGGGGCCTGCGCTCGAAGAGCTTGGTTTTCAAGGCGTGCTCCAGGGCGGCAATCCGGCGCGACACAGTGGTGTGATCGGCCTCCAGCTGCCGCGCGGCCACGGTCAGCCGCCCGGCGCGCGCGACGGCGAGAAAGAAGCGGAGATCGTTCCAATCGAAAGCGCTCAAGGGACCACCTCTGGGCGAAATCATATTGGTGTTTTCGCACAACACTGAAATCATTTCACCCATAGTGCTGCGATTTTAACAATGATAGCCTTTGGCGAAATCCAGCATCTCCAAGGGAAGGAAAACGCCATGCGCGACGTCGGACATTTCATCGGCGGCAAACACGTTGCCGGAACATCTGGCCGCTCGGCCGACATCTTCCAACCCATGACCGGCGAGGTCATCGGCAGGGTGGCCCTCGCCTCGCGCGACGAGCTGCGCAAAGCGGTGGAGAACGCCAAGGCGGCGCAGCCGGCCTGGGCCGCCACCAACCCGCAGCGCCGCGCCCGCGTGATGATGCGGTTTCTCGAACTCATCGCCAAGGAAACCGACTCTCTGGCGGAATTGCTCGCCCGCGAGCATGGCAAGACGATCCCGGACGCCAAGGGTGACATCCAGCGCGGCGTCGAGGTGGTGGAATTCTGCACCGGCATTCCGCATTTGATGAAGGGCGATTTCTCGGAAGGCGCCGGCCCCGGCATCGACATGTACTCTATCCGCCAGCCGCTGGGCGTCGTCGCGGGCATCACGCCGTTCAACTTTCCGGCCATGATCCCGCTCTGGAAGCTCGCGCCCGCGATCTCTTGCGGCAATGCCTACATCCTGAAACCGTCCGAGCGCGATCCCGGCGTGCCGATGCGGTTGGCCGAACTGATGATGGAAGCGGGCCTGCCGGCCGGCATTCTCAACGTGGTCAACGGCGACAAGGAAGCGGTCGACGGCATCCTCGACGATCCCGACATCATGGCGGTGGGTTTCGTCGGCTCCACGGCCATCGCCGAATACGTCTATACCCGCGCCACTGCCCACGGGAAGCGCGCCCAGTGCTTCGGCGGCGCCAAGAACCACATGATCATCATGCCGGACGCCGATCTCGATCAGGCCGCCGACGCCCTCATCGGCGCCGGCTTCGGCTCGGCGGGCGAGCGCTGCATGGCGATCTCCGTCGCGGTGCCGGTGGGCAAGGCCACGGCGGATGCGTTGATGGACCGGCTGATCCCCCGCGTGGAGAGCCTGAAGGTCGGTCCTTCGACCGATCCTTCGGCGGATTTCGGGCCGATGGTCACCAAGGCGCATCTGGAAAAGGTTCGCTCCTATGTCGATCTCGGCGTCAACGAAGGCGCGAAACTCGTGGTCGATGGCCGCAATTTCAAAATGCAGGGCTACGAGAACGGTTTCTACATGGGCGGATGCCTGTTCGACGACGTGAAGCCGGACATGCGCATCTACAAGGAAGAGATCTTCGGCCCGGTGCTCTCTGTGGTCCGCGCCAAGGATTACGAAGACGCGCTTCGCCTTCCGAGCGAGCATGAATACGGCAACGGCGTCGCGATCTACACCCGCGACGGCGATGCGGCGCGCGATTTCGCCTCGCGCGTGAATGTCGGCATGGTCGGCATCAACATTCCGATCCCGGTTCCGCTGGCCTATTACACCTTCGGCGGCTGGAAGCGCTCGGGCTTCGGCGACCTCAACCAGCACGGTCCCGACGCGATCCGCTTCTACACCAAGACCAAGACCGTCACCTCCCGCTGGCCCTCGGGCACCAAGGAAGGCGCGGAGTTCTCGATCCCGACGATGAAGTAGGGTCGAATGTGATGGCCGGGCTTGGTCCCGGCCCTCGCCGCCCTAGGTCGTTTGCCAAGCAGACCAAGTATCCGGGAGCACGATCGGACGCCATGAACCAGTTCTCGCTCACCGACGATCAGATCGCCATCCGCGACATGGCGCTTGCCTTTGCGGCGGAAAACCTTGCTCCGCATGCGCTTGAATGGGACGAGAAGCGGCATTTCCCCGTCGATGTGATGCGCGAGGCGGCGGCGCTCGGGATGGCGGCGATCTATACGCGGGACGATGTGGGCGGGTCCGGCATGACGCGCCTCGACGCGGCGCTGATTTTTGAGGCGCTGGCGACAGGCTGCCCGACGATTTCAGCCTATCTGTCGATCCACAACATGGTGGCGTGGATGATCGACCGTTACGGGTCCGACGAACAGCGCCAGCGCTTCCTGCCTAAACTCTGCACCATGGAATACATCGGCAGCTATTGCCTGACCGAACCGGGTTCCGGTTCCGACGCAGCGGCGCTGAAGACACGCGCGGTACGCGACGGCGATCATTACGTGCTCAATGGCGTCAAGCAGTTCATCTCGGGCGCCGGCGTGTCCGACATTTACGTGACGATGGTCCGCACCGGTGAGAGCGGCCCATCCGGAATTTCAACTCTGGTTGTCGAGAAAGACGCGCCCGGCCTTTCGTTCGGCGCGATCGAGAAGAAGATGGGCTGGAACGCGCAACCGACCCGCGCGGTCATCTTCGAGGATGTGCGGGTCCCGGTCGCCAACCGGCTTTCCGACGAGGGCATGGGATTCAAGATTGCCATGTCGGGCCTCGATGGCGGGCGGCTCAATATCGGCGCCTGCTCCCTCGGCGGTGCGCAATCGGCTCTCGACAAGACGCTGACTTATGCCGGCGACCGCAAGGCGTTCGGCAGGCGCATCGCGGATTTCCAGGCCCTGCAATTCAGGCTTGCCGACATGGCGACCGATCTCGAATGCGCACGGACCTTTTTGTGGCGCGCGGCCGCTGCCCTCGATGTCAAGGCGCTCGATGCCACGAAGCTCTGCGCCATGGCGAAGCGTATGGCGACCGATACGGGATTTAACGTCGCCAATGACGCGCTCCAGATTCACGGCGGCTATGGCTACCTTGCGGATTACGGCATCGAGAAAATCGTCCGTGACCTTCGCGTCCACCAGATCCTCGAAGGCACCAACGAGGTCATGCGCCTGATCGTGGCGCGCGATCTGGTCGGGCGCGGGAACTAGATTTGGCGAATGGCGAGTGGCGAGTGGCGAATGGCGAATGGTAAGTGGGGACGAAACGAAGAGGTGAGTAGTGAATGGGTGAGAGAGTGAAGTCGGTTTGCAGCCAAATTCACCGCTCACAGCTCACTATTCACAGCATCCTACTCACCACTCACCACTCGCTACTCACCATTCGCTATTCGCCATTCGCCCAAACTCGGAGCGCTCACATGACCAGCATCGCATTCATCGGTCTCGGCAATATGGGTGGTCCCATGGCGGCCAATCTGACGAAGGCCGGGCACCGGGTGATGGGCTTTGACCTCTCGGAGGTCTCCCGCGATCACGCGAAGGCCGACGGCGTAGCGATCGCCGCATCCGCCCCCGCGGCCGTGGCGGAGGCCGATGTGGTCATCACCATGCTGCCGGCCGGCAAGCATGTGATCTCGGTCTGGTCCGAAATCCTGCCCAGCGTCAAAGCCGGCGCGCTGGTGATCGATTGCTCCACGATCGACGTGGACAGCGCGCGCCAGGCCCATGCGATGGCGGCCGAGAAGGGCCTCATGTCGCTCGATGCGCCCGTCTCCGGCGGCGTCGGCGGCGCCAAGGGCGCGACCCTTACCTTCATGGCCGGAGGCTCATCCGAGGCCTTCGCGAAGGCCGAGCCGATTCTTGCCCAGATGGGAAAACGCGTGGTTCATTGCGGCGAGGCCGGGGCGGGTCAGGCGGCGAAGATCTGCAACAACATGATTCTCGGCGTATCCATGATCGGCGTCGCCGAGGCCTTCGTTCTGGCCGAAAAGCTCGGGCTGTCTCACCAGGCTCTCTACGACGTGGCATCGACCTCGTCGGGGCAATGCTGGTCGCTCACGACCTATTGCCCCGTGCCCGGACCGGTGCCGACCTCGCCGGCCAACAACGATTACAAGCCAGGATTCGCCGCAGCCCTCATGCTCAAGGATCTCAAGCTGTCGCAGGATGCCGCTCGCTCCGCCGGGGCAGCCACTCCCATGGGAGCGGAAGCCGAGAAGCTCTATGGCCTTTTCAACGATGCTGGCCACGAAGGCGTGGATTTTTCGGGGATCATCAACTTCTTGCGCGAGCGTGCCCCTGCGTGAGGCCTTGGCGCGCCCGAAAAAGGGCCCGCATGTGTTGCACGGCACCTACAGCTTTCGTGCCGGGCCTCCACTAGTCTCCGCGCTCGAATGCTCGATTGCGAGTGCGTGAGTCCTTTTCCATGGCCCGTTCCAAGCCCTCTACGGCCAATCCCTCCGCCGATGCGGCCGCGATGTTGCGCCGGGTCGGATTCGCGCTGCTCTTCTTCGCCATTCCCGTCGCGGCGCTCTTTGCCCGGCGCGCGGTCGTGATTGTGGCGCCGGTTGCGGTCGTGTTGCTTTTGCTGGCGGTTTTCCTCGATGGCGGCTCCAGATCCCCTGTTCAAAAGCTTCTGGCGGTCATCTTCTCGCCAGCCGGTCTGGCGGGGTGCGTCCTGCTCTTTTGGGCGGCGCTCTCGCTCCTGTGGACACCTTTCGCAGCGGAAGCGTCGGAGCGCCTGCTGAACATCGTCGCCATGGCGTTCATCGCGCTGGCCGGTTATCTCGCGATTCCCGATCGCATGCGTTCCGCCAACCTGTACATCCTGCCTGTCGGCGTCGGCATGGCGGCCCTGATGAGCATGGTCGCTCTCTTCCGCGAAGGCTCGGCGGTCGGCCAGGACGGCCAGAGCCTCGATCGCGGCATGATTCTGCTGGTTCTGCTGCTATGGCCCGCGATGACGTGGCTGCATTCGCGAGGGCGCAATCTCGAGGCTTTGCTCCTCGCCGTGATCGTAGCGCTCGGCTCCCTCTTCACCACCGATGCGCTGGCGCTTCAGGCCTTGTCGGTGGGCGCGGTCGCGTTCGTCGTCACCGCGCTGGTGCCGGTCGCGGGCGCGCGTCTGACGGCTTTGCTCATGGGCGGATTATTGCTGTTGGCACCCGCGCTGCCGTTTCTCCTTCATCCGCTCGCTTTCGAGTTGCTGGGCCCGCATTCCAACCTGGTTTCAAGCCTCGGAGTCTGGCGCCATGTCATTCTGGACGAGCCGCAACGGCTGATCACCGGCCATGGCCTCGAGACAGCGCTGCGGGGGCGTATCTTCAACCTGCTTCCCGCCGCCGCACCGTCGTCGCTTCTGTTCGAGATCTGGTACGAACTCGGGCTCGTGGGCGCAGTCGCCGGCGCGACTTTGCTCTATTCGGCCGCCGTGGCGTCCGGAGGCGAGCGCCCGGTCCTTGGCCCCGGCATCATGGCGGCTTTCGCGACGGCCTTTGCGCTCGGCTGCCTCGGGGTCGGCACCGCGCAGATCTGGTGGCTGACGGCTCTCATCGTGGTGGTGCTGATTTTTGTTGCGATCGAGCGCGGCCAGTTCCGCACGACTCGGCCGAAGGCCATCCTCCGACCGGTCCATTGACGACGGTTCGGACGTGATTGCGATTGACCGGTTGGTTGTTCGTCTGCTTGGGTATCACCCTGCGTCATTCTCCAGGGATCATCCATGCCGATTATCAACCGAGTCGCCGACCTGTCCGATGAGATCGCCACCTGGCGTCGCGATTTCCACGAAAATCCGGAGCTCCTCTACGACGTTCACCGGACCGCCGGGATTGTTGCCGAGAAGCTGAAGGCGTTCGGCTGCGACGAGGTTGTCACCGGGATCGGTCAGACGGGCGTCGTCGGCGTGATTCGCGGCCGCTCGAACGGCTCGGGAAAGGTCATCGGGCTTCGCGCCGACATGGACGCGCTCCCCATCGAGGAGGCGACAGACCTTCCCTACAAATCGCGCACCCCCGGCAAGATGCATGCCTGCGGCCATGACGGCCACACGGCGATGTTGCTCGGCGCCGCCAAATATCTGACCGAGACGCGCAATTTCGATGGCACCGCCATCATGATCTTCCAACCCGCCGAAGAAGGCGGTGCGGGTGGCGACGCTATGGTGAAGGACGGCCTGATGGAGCGCTTCGGCGTGCAGGAAGTGTATGGCATGCACAACATGCCGGGGCTTCCCGTCGGCCAGTTCGCCGTGCGTCCCGGCTCGATCATGGCGGCCGCCGATCGGTTCTCAATCACGATCGAGGGCAAGGGCTCCCACGCGGCCCGCCCGCATGACGGGATCGACACCATCCTGGTGGCGAGCCACGTGGTGACGGCGCTGCAATCGATTGCGTCGCGAAACGTCGATCCTCTCGAATCCGTGGTCGTGTCGGTTTGCATGATCAAGGCCGGCGAGACCTTCAACGTCATCCCGCAGACGGCGGAAATCCTCGGCACCGTGCGCACCCTGTCGCCGGCTGTCCAGGACCTCGCCGAGGGCCGCGTCCGCGCCATCCTGGAAAATGTCTGTGCCGCATTCGGCGCCAAGGCGACGATCGAGTATTGGCGCGGCTATCCGGTGACCGTCAACGATGTGGAGAAGACCTCGTTCATCGCCGGCGTGGCGAAGCAGATTGCCGGCGAAAGCGGTGTCGACACCGCGGTTCAGCCGATGATGGGCTCGGAGGATTTCTCGTTCATGCTGAACGAGCGGCCGGGCGCTTACATCTTCGTCGGCAACGGCGACACGGCCGGCCTGCATCACCCCGCCTATAACTTCGACGACGACGCGGCGCCCTATGGCGTGTCGCTGTGGGCCAAGATCATCGAATCCGGCATGCCGGCGCGCTGAAAAGAGGTCAGGCGGCGACCAAACAAGTCAGAGCCGGATCGGATTCGACGAGACTGGATCCGGCTCGAGCCCATCGCCAGCATCACGAAAGATCGTACCAGACGCCGCGG
>NZ_VCMV01000048.1 GCF_008757455.1 Microvirga brassicacearum
GATGCAGAGACAGCTCCGACGAGTTCTAACGCTTGATCCGGATCAGTTCGTCGAACGGTTTTCCGCGGGAGGTACACATGCGGGGTCGCTTGTTCTGGCTTGGCGCGATTGCCCTGCTGGCAGCCTGGGTTTCGGCCGCCGTTGCTCAGACCGATCCGCTTCCGTCCTGGAACGACGGCGCGGCGAAACAGGCGATCGTCGCCTTCGTCACCGACGTGACCCGGGAAGGATCCCCCGACTTCATCCCGC
>NZ_VCMV01000049.1 GCF_008757455.1 Microvirga brassicacearum
AAGGCCGAAAGCCCATCCATTCCCGCCCGCCCCCGGTATTAAGGCCGGGCAGGGCCTTGGCGCCGTTCGCGAGGAGGGCCTTGGCTCTCGCAAAGTTCGGCTCCGCGTCGAGACCAGCGAGCTCGACGGCACCGCCGATCCGAAGCCCCATTGCCATGGGAGTCATGAAGAAGCCGCGCTCTGCTATGCAAACGGGGCGCGAGAGCTCCACCCCGGGCTCCGGAAGCGTTGTGTTGTAGCCGCGTTCCGTGTCCAGCGGCACGTTGTGCCCGAGCTGTTTGCAAAGCGATTTCGACCACGCACCGGCGGCAATCACCACCTGGTCGAAGCCGAGTTCTGTGCCATCGTCCAAACGAAGCGCACGGGGACTGGAATCGGCGAAAACGAAACCCTCGACGCGGGCGCGCCGGATCTCGCCGCCAACTCGCTGGAAATGATCGGCAAGCCCGGACGCGAGCTGGCCCGGATCGACGGTGTGGGAGTATCCCGGGACAAAGTAGCCGTTGGAAAAACCGCGCGCGAGCGCCGGTTCGAGCGCGCGGATGGCGGCGCCGTCAACATGTTCGGCGACCACGCCATTGCGGAACTTCAGGTCCCATTCGAAGGCCGCATCGGCAAAGCCCTTCTCGGTTTCATAGACGTAGAGCGCGCCATTTCGGCGGATCAGATGCGTCAGGCCGGCCGCGTTCAGGACGGGCTCGTAATCCTGCGAGGCAGTGGCGAGCAAGGTTGAAAGCTCGTGCGCGATCGCCTCGACGCGCTTTGCAGTGCCGGCGCGCCAGAAATGCCATAGCCATGGCGCAAGCGTGGGAAGATTTTTCCAGCGGATCGAAAGCGGACCGAGCGGGTCCATCAGCATCTTCGGGACTGACCAGACCAGCCCCGGCATGGAAACCGGCGCCACTGCCGAAATCGCGAAGCAACCGGCGTTCCCGAACGACGTGGCGGTGCCCGGCGGCCGCTCGTCGACGATGGTGACTTTGAAGTTTCGCGCCTGCAGCGCCAGCGCACAATTGACTCCGACAATGCCGGCGCCGACGACAATGACATGCTTCGCGCGAGTTGGAGACAACGTGACCATCCGGATTTAGGAATTCGCCGCTGATGTTACTGCGGTGTTGCAGGATACTTCCAATAAAATAAAGCAGTGACGAGATCGAGTATGGTGGGAAGCCGTCCCGTAGAGGGACTGCCCTTCTCCAAAAGCCATCCTGTTCGCGTGGGATTGCTCAGTAGGGTGCGTCCCAGCGATCCGCTCGGTTGGTGAGCTTCGCAAGCAGAATGTCCAACTGGCTGACCTCATCCACCGTCAGCACGCTCAACATCTCCGCCTCTCGTTCCACGAACGGCTTCAATGTCTGGTCGAACACAGCGCGCCCCTTCCGCGTGAGACTGATCTGCGTGCTGCGCGCATCAGCGAGGTTCGGCTCACGCTTCAGCAGCCCCATGCGAACGAGCTTGTTCACCGCACGGCTGACATTCGCCTTCGCGCGACCGCTCATCTGGCCGATCTCCTGCGCGGTGAGCTTCTCAAAATAGGCGCTGCAAAACAGGACGACCCACTCCTGCCGGCCGATGTCGTGGCGTTCGCTCAACTCACGGTAGAGAGGCCCCGTGAAGAGCTGCGCCAAGTAGCCGATGCGATAGCCAAAACGGATCACATCGAGCGTCAGAACCGCCCCTACCAGGCTGTTGGCCTGGCTCGCCGTCGGTTGTCCGGGCTTGCGACGTACGGGTCGATCAGACATGCGACCCCTCAAAATCTAGTTTCATATGGAACCAAGTACGTTATAGTTTCACCTGGAACGTTCTAGGACATTCCTTTGCCGACGAACAGGGCGGTCCCTGACCCCCGATCAAATTTCAGATCAACCCGATTGGAGCGATCCGGTGATGAAACCTGAACTAAGAGCTGCCCTCGATGTCATCTTTGCCGCGGATTCGGAAATTTACGCCAATCGCGGCTTCATGCGCCGCATCGGCTTCGGCAAGAAGCCTGCGCTTATTCATATCGATCTCGCTAATGCCTGGAGGCGCGAGGGTTATCCCTTCACCTGCGATGACATGGAGACCATCATTCCGGCGGTTCAGAACCTGAATGAAGTGGGACGCGCGAAGGGAATCCCCGTCGTTTTCACGAGCACGGCGTTCGCCGTCACTGAGGGTCCCAACAGCGATATGGGCTTGTGGCACCACAAGATCCCGGCGGAGGCTCTCAAACTTGGCACGGAAGCGGTGGAAATCGACAAGCGCGTCGCACCGCTGCCGAACGAACAGGTGATCGTGAAGAAGCGCGCCAGCGCCTTCCACGGGACGAATCTCGGCAGCTTTCTGCGCGCGCACGGGGTCGATACCGTTATTCTCACCGGTGTAACGATGGCAGGGTGCGTACGTCACACCGCCGAGGATGCAAGTGCCGAGGGTTTCCGGACAATCGTCGTCCGTGAGGCAGTCGGCGATCGGGTTCCAGGCGTGGTGGAATGGAACCTTTTCGATATCAACGCCAAGTTCGGTGATGTCGAATCCCTCGACACAACACTGGACTATTTGCGCGGGCTTTGATTGCGAGCTGTGCGCTCCAACCGACTTTCGGTTGGCCGGGTCCACCCGGCCAACTCGCCGAAAGGCGTTGTTCAGATCATGCGCCCCAGACCTCGCGCAGAACCCGCAGCCAGTTCTGGCCGAGAACCCGCTCGATGCGATCCGCCTTCCAGCCCCGCCGTTCCATTGCCGCCGTGATGCTGGGAAATTCACTCGAGCGTCGGAAACCGCCGAGTTCGAGTGCCTCGCCGAAATCGACGAGCTTGCGCCCGTCGCCCTTGTCCCGGTTGATCCAGGTGAAGAATTCCGGCGGCTGCTCCTGTGTCAGGTCGGTTCCGAGACCGACCTGTTCCTCGCCGATGAGGTTGATGGTGTATTCCACCGCCTCGATATAGTCATCGACGGTAGATCCCTTTCCGCGCGCGAGAAATGCCGGAAACATCGTGACTCCGACAAAGCCGCCCTTGTCGGCGATTAACTTCAGTTCCTCATCGGATTTATTGCGCGGATGCGTCTTCAAGCCGGCTGGCGCGCAATGCGTGTAGGAAACCGGCTTGGTGGATGCGGCGATGGCGTCCCGCGCCGTATCGCGCGCAACATGGCTGAGATCGACCAGAACACCGGCGGCATTCATGGCGGCGACAAGGTCGCGGCCATAATCCGTCAGGCCACGGTCGGCGGATTCATAGCAGCCCGAGCCCACGGAATTTGCGGTGTTGTAGGTGAGCTGGACAACGCGCACGCCAAGCCGGGCAAAAAGCGGGACGTAGTCAAGCACGTCGCCGTAGCCGCTGGTATTCTGCCAGCCCAGCACGATACCGACCTTGCCCTCCGCCTTCGCCTTGAGAATATCGGCGGTACTGTGCACCTGCAGGATGATGTCGGAATTTTCCTCGAATGACCGCATCCACCGCGCCACATTGCGCATCGTCGGCTCGAAGCCCTCCCAGATGCTGCAAGTGCAGTTCGCGGCAGTGATGCCGCCGGAATGCATGTCTTCCAGGACCTGTCGCGTGAAATTGGAAATGACGAGACCATCGAAAATGACGGCGTTCTGATGGAGAGACGACATTATGTTTGCTCCGGAATAGCCAGAAACGAGGCGACGTTCGGGAAGTGGGTCATGCGACCGCCGCGTGGGGCTGCGAGCGCTCGTAGACGAGAATGGCCGCAGCCAGATCTTCCTGCGAAGCACCGACGGATTTGAAGAATGTAATTTCGTCAGCCGACGTGCGTCCTGGGTGGTCACCCCGCACCAATGCCGAGAGATCGGCGCGGATATCGGCCTTGCTCAGCACGCCGCTCGCCAGCGGAATGACGAGGTCGCCTGCTTCCGCAATCGCGCCGGGCGTATCGATGAAAATACTGGAACGCCGCACTGCTTCGTCATCGGATTCGCGCATCTGCGGCGTAAACCCGCCGACGAGATCGAGATGAGTACCCGGTCTCAGCCAGGCACCCTCGATCAGCGGCTCTCGGCTAAGGGTCACGCAACTGATGATGTCCGCGCTTGCCGCGGCAGCCCGCAGGTCCGTCGCGACGGTGACGTCGAAACCGCTGCCGCCGAGTTCATCGACGACGGCCGCCGCCTTGGCGGGTTCCCTGCCCCACAGCATGACACGACGAATAGGCCGAACAACCGCATGAGCGTCCGTCATAAGGCGCGCAAGGCGACCGGTGCCGACGACAAGAAGCGTCTCGGCATCGGGCCGGGCGAGATAGGAAGACGCCAGCGCCGACGCGGCGACCGTGCGGCGCGCGGTCAGCTCATTGCCCTCAATCGTTGCAAGCACCTCCCCGGTTCCACCGGAGAACAGAACATAGACCCCTTGCACGGCGGGAAGGTTGCGCGCACCGTTGCCAGGAAAGACGTTGACAAGTTTCACGCCGAGATAGCGGTCCGGTACCCAGGCCGGCATCAACAGCATGGTTCCCGCAGGCCCGTTCTTTCCGTCGATGGCGTGATGGTGGCGGAGCGGCGCCTCACAGCCGTCAAGAAACATCGCACGCAGCGCCGCGACGGTAGAAGGAAGGTCCAGGACGGCACGGGTTTCGGCGGCGTTCAGGGTGATCACGACGGAAAGAACCTCAGAGGAGTGAGAGAGGAGGGGTAGCGGGACGCTTGTACGCGGGATCGTTGCGGTCAAAATGGACATCGGGAATGCCGCCTCCCGGAGCGATCGTCATAGCCGACCGCAACAGGATCTTGGTGTAGGGATGCGCCGCTTCCCGGAAGATACTGCCGGCTTCCGCCAGCTCGACGATTCGACCCAGATACATCACCGCGACTTCGGTCGTCATATGCTCGATCACGTTGAGGTTATGACTGACCATCACGTAGGTGAGATCAAACTCGGTGCGGAGATCGAGCAGAAGATTGAGAATCTGCGCCTGAACCGACACGTCCAGCGCCGATGTCGGTTCGTCGCAGACCAGAATTTTCGGGTTCAGCGCAAGCGCGCGGGCAATGACGACGCGCTGACGTTGACCACCGGACAATTGCCCCGGCGCATTGTCGAAGACGCGCGCCGGCAGCCCGACTACGTCGAGCAATTCGCGGGCCCGCTTTTCCCGCTCCATTCGCGTGCCGATGCCGTGGATGTAGAGCGGCTGCGCGATGATCGACCCGATCGAACGGCGCGGATTGAGCGACGAATAGGGATCCTGAAAGACGAACTGAATGCGCCGCGCGAGAACCCGCCGGGAAAAATCCGAAAGAGGCTTGCCATCGAGCAGGACATCGCCGGATGTCGGAGCCAGCAGCCCCAGCATCATCTTGGACAAGGTGGTCTTGCCGGAGCCCGACTCGCCCACGATGCCAAGCACGTCGCTCTGTCGAACGCGAAGCGACACATGATCCACGGCAGTGATCGTGTCGCGCCGGAACGGCCCCCGCGACATCCGGAATATCCGCGAAACATCGCGCAGCTCGAGCACAACCGGCCTGCCGCCATCTCCGCTCATGGATTCGTCTCCAGGGTCACCGCCGCATTCGCAAGCGATATGTCGGGCGGCAGCACGCAGCGATAAGCGTGGTCGTGGGCGTAAGGACGCAACGCTACGTCTTCTGCACATATCGGCTGCGCATACGGGCAGCGGCCGCGAAAGCGACACCCCGACAGCTGACCGACCAGCGCGGGCACCGTCCCCGGGATAGCGCGCAGATGCTGCATGCGCTTCCGCTCCGGCGTCGGAAGACACGCCATCAGCCCTTGCGTGTAGGGATGAAGCGGGTTCTCGAAGATCGAGATCACTGGGCCGGATTCGACAATCTGACCGGCATACATCACCGCTACGTTGTCGGCCATCCGGGAGACGATGCCGAGATCATGGGTTATGAGCAGGAGACCCATTCCGAACTCTTCCTGCAGAGACAACAGCAGGCGCAGAAGTTCGGCCTGAACGGTCACGTCCAGCGCGGTCGTCGGCTCGTCGGCGATGATCAGCTTGGGATCGCACATCAGCGCCATGGCGATCATTACGCGCTGGCGCAGGCCGCCCGACAATTGATGCGGATATTGGCCGAGGCGCGTCTCCGCCTTGCCGATGCCGACGCGGGTCAGCAAGTATATCGCCCGTTCGCGAGCTTCCCGCTGCGAAACCCGGCGATGCTGGCGCAGCACGTCGGTCATCTGGTCGCCGATCGTGAAGACCGGATTGAGCGACGTCATCGGTTCCTGGAAGATCATCGCCATGTTCTCCCCGCGGAGCTTGTTCATGGCGGCGGCCGAGAGCGCCTGGAGCTCTGTTCCCGAGAAAGCGAGCCTGCCGGCGGTGCGGATTGCACGACGCGGCAGAAGATTCATGAGCGCAAGGGCGGTGAGCGACTTTCCGCAGCCGGACTCACCCACGATGCAGAGCGTCTCACCATTGTCGACGGAGAAGCTGATGCCTTGCACTGCATGCAGCACGCCTTGGGCCGTCGGGATGTCGACACTGAGTTGTTGAACGTCAAGAAGCACGGTTTCCCCTCACTGGTTCAGTTCCGGGAATCTGGCGCTGTGACGTCACGCAGCCCGTCGCCAACAAGATTGATCGCCAGCACGAGGCCGAACAGCAGAACGCCCGGAATGGTGATGAGCCAGGGATCGAACAGGATGAATGATTTGCCTTCAGCCAGCATCAACCCCCACGATGGCAGGGGCGGAGGCACGCCGAGTCCGAGGAATGACAGGGCGGCTTCCAGCACGATGGCCTGGGCGATCTCAAGGGTGGCGACAACCGTCAGGTTGGTCGCCACGTTCGGCAGGATTTCTTGAACGATGATCTGCAGGGTGGACGCGCCCTGTACCTTCGCCGCCATGACGAAATCCGCGTCGCGGATCTGCTGAGTGGTGGCGCGCATCACGAGTGCGAAGCGATCCCACAACAGGAGACCGAGGACGCTCACGACAACCGTCAGCGAGGAGCCGAACAGAGCCACGATGGCGAGCGCCACGAGGATAACCGGCAGGGCAAGTCTTGCTGTGATCAGGAAGGAAATGACGACGTCGGTCTTGCCACCGAAATAGCCTGCCGTGACGCCCAGCACAGTGCCGATGATTCCAGAGACGAAGGCAACCGTGACGCCGATGAAGACCGACACGCGGGCTCCATAGAGCAGTCTCGCGAGATAGTCGCGACCGAGATGATCGGTGCCGAGCGGATGCTCCCATGACCCGCCTTCGTACCAAACTGGCGGTACGATGCGCGCGAGAAGATTCTGCTCGTAGGGATCCTGGGGTGCAAGAAGTGGTGCGAAAACCCCCATGAGCACAATGATCACAAGAATGACTGCCCCCGCCGTGAGGCCCGTATGGCGCATCCAACGCGGCAAATGCCGCGTTTGGCGCTCGCCCGCGATGGTTTCAGTCTGTGCGCGCATCGGCGAGCCTCATTCGCGGATCGAGCCAGGCGTTCAGGATGTCGGCCAGGAAGGTGAGAATTACGTAGACGAGAGAAAAGCACAGAACCAGAGCCTGCACTGTCGGGAGGTCGCTTCGTAAAATCGACTCCCAAGCAAGCCGACCGGCCCCGTTGATGGCAAAGACGCTCTCGACCACGACGGATCCGGCAAGCATATAACCAAGCTGGGCGGCCGAGACGCTGACTACCGGGATGAGCGCATTGCGCAGCGCATATTTGAGAAGAACGTTGCGCGGCGCAATTCCCATTGCGCGCGCGGTGCGGATGTAGTCGGTTTCGAGCGCAGTGATCATGCCCGAGCGGGTGAGCCGCATGATAGCGGGAGCTGCGAAATAGCCGAGGACGATAGAAGGCATCACGAAATGCTGCCAGGTCTCGGACCCCGATGTGGGCAGGATCGGGAAGGTGACGCTAAAAAGAATAACGAGCAGCAGTGCGAACCAGAAGGTCGGCATTGCTTGGCCGACGACGGCGATGACGAGTGCGGTGCGATCGATCCAGGTATTCTGCCACCGCGCCGCCGCGATGCCGAGCGGAAAGGCCAGCACCAGCGCAAATATGAAAGACGTGAGACCAAGGAGCAATGTGACGCCAAGTCGGTCAAACAGGATCGAGGCGACAGGTTGGTCGAAATAGAGGCTGTGCCCGAAATTGCCGCGCACAGCGGCGGCTATCCAGTGAAAGAATTGCACTGGTATCGGTTTATCGAAACCGTAAAGCGCGCGGATACGCGCCGCATCGGCGGAAGATCCTGCTTCGCCCGCCAACTTCACGGCCGGGTCTCCGGCCGCGAAGATGAGCATGAAGGCGACGAAGGACACCACGACCATCAGGATCAGCGCAGAGCCGGAGCGGCGCAGGATAAAGCGCAACATCGGATCAGAGTTCCCCGTGCCGGTGCATCTTTGGCCTTACTTCCAGTTCGCGCGGTAGAATTCGACGAACTCATCGGCGTTTTGCGTGACGTCGAGGTCTTTGCTGTGTGCCGTGATGACGTTGTAGGTCCACAGCGGCACCCAGTAGGCCTTATCGGCGATGAGTTTGAGGGCCTTGCTGTAATCGTCTTTCCGCTTGGCGCGATCCATCGACGCGTTGGCGGACTGCAACAGGGGAATGACATCCTTGTCCTTGGCAAGATCGTCGCCCGTCCCGCTGAAGAACTGCCCGACGCTCAATCCCACGTCGCCAACGCCATAGGAGCCCCAATTGGTGAGGAGCAACGGCGCACGGCCTTCGCGCCAGGCGCTGATGCCCGGTGCATATTGCTGCTCGTTCAGCGTGACCTGAATGCCCGCCTTGCCAAGATTGTTGGCAATCGCCTCCGCTTGAATGCGCGGCAGGGAGGTGAAGACGAGATCGAGCTTGATACCATCCGGATGCCCCGCCTCGGCGAGAAGCGCTTTCGCCTTGGCGGTATCGAAGGGATAGGCCTTCACGTCGGTCTCACACCCGAACTGGATCGGGTTGCAGGCCGAGGCAATGGCCTGCGAGGCACCGCCGATCAACGCCTTGACGATGCCGGGCTTATCCACCGCCATGTTGATCGCCTGACGCACGCGCACATCCGCAAGCGGGGATTTGCCATCCTGGTAGTTGGGGTTGATAGAGATATAGGCAAACCGCATGATCTGCGCATTGCTGACCGCAACCTTCGCTTGACGCGCGAGATTACGGGCGTCGTCGGGCGGCACGCGCCAGATCCAATCGAGCTGTCCATTGACGAGCTCCGCATATTGCGTATTCGCCTCGGGCAGAACACGCGTGACCATGCGCTTGATCTTGGCGGCTCCCTTGGGGCTGCCGGCATAATAATCCTCGAAGCGCTCCAGCACATACCGCGTGCCGGGCGTCAACTCGACCAGCTTGTAGGGGCCGGCGCCGACCGGCTTCACGCTCATGCCCTGCGAGCCGACGGATTCATAATACGCCTTGGGGTAGATCGGGAGATTGCCGGCCAACATCTCCAGGGCGAGCGGGTTGGGTTTTTTCATGTGCAGGCGGACGTCGAATTCGCCGAGCTTCTCGGCACGATCAATCCATTCAACTGCGATCTGGTAGCGCGCATTGTATTCTTTGGAAGAGACAAGATTGAGAGTGTAGACAACGTCGTCGGCAGTCATCGGCTGCCCATTGTGGAACTTGACGTTCTGGCGCAGCTTGAAGTCGATCGTCTTGTCGTCGACAACCTTATAGGATTCGGCGAGTTCCGGCCTGAATTCACCGGTCTTCATATCCTTGTAGAGAAGGGCATCGTAGATCAGGCGCGCCATGACCAGACCCTCGCGGCCTGATTCCTTATACGGGTCGAGCGTCGTTACCTCGGCGCTGAATGCAGCGTTGAGCGTGTCATCCGCCTTACCCGCAAAGGCCGGGCCGCTTGCCGCGGATGCGCCGAGAAGGATTGCGGCGAGAAGCGCCGGAGCTTGAGTGGTAGACTTTCTCATTGGCCTGTTCCCCTGTTACTATTCGCGCCCTCGGACAAAGGGCGACGAGCTCTTGTTTGACCAGACTATGGCAAGTAAACTACGCTTTGGTCAATAAATTGTCGTATATGAAAAATTGAGCAGCTTGATGAAAGTTTCGACTAAGCCGGCACTGATCGAACCCAAGCGTGTGCGTCGCGACACGGGCTTCGGCAGCCGCATCAAGCAGCTGCGCCTCGAGCGCGGCCTTACCCTACAGCAATTGGGCAAGCGGTGCGAGCTTGCCGCTTCGACAATTTCCAAGGTCGAGCAGAACCATATTTCGCCCACTTACGAAAACGTCCTTAGGTTGGCGGACGGGTTGCACGTGGATGTGGCGGAGCTTTTCAGCCCCAAGCCGAACCGCATGATGTTTGGCCGCCGCAGCGTGACACGGGCGGGACACGGCGCAAAACTGAGATCTGCGCAATATGACTACGAGATGCTGTGCGCCGATCTGTCGAGCAAGCAATTCATTCCCTTGCTCACAACGCTCTCCGCGCATTCGATCCAGGAATTTCCAAACTACATCAGTCACGAGGGCGAGGAATTCATCTACGTCATGTCGGGCGTCGTTGAGCTCCACACCGACATCTACGAACCCCTGCGCCTTCAAAAAGGCGACAGCTGCTATTTCGACAGCACCATGGGTCATGCATGCCTGTCGGTCGGCGATCAGGACGCTGTCATCCTGTGGGTCTGTTCCCGTGTCACCCTGTCGCCGGCAGACGAGGCTCAGGATGCCGTTCGCAAGCAAGGGGACGCCGAAGCAGGGCCCCTGCTCGTCACAGAGTTTGAGCGCCGGCCCGCAAGTCCGGGGGGGCATGTTTTCACGCGACGACGAAACGTGGTTTGAACTACGCGCCCCACACCGCTCGATAAACCCGCAGCCAGTTCTCGCCGAGAATTTTGCGAATGTCGGCCTCGCCGTATCCCCGACGCGCCAGACCCGCCGTCAGGTTCGGAAGACCGTCGGGCGTCTCGATACCTTCGGGGTAATGGTAGGGCGGAGGTGGATAGCTCGCTGCACTCCAGGCCCCGGACGCGATGAAGCTGTCGTATTGCTGCCTCGCAGCCTCCAAAGGCATCAGCGGGTCCATGCCCTCGAAATAATCAATCCCAAGCGCCACGTGGTCTATGCCGACGAGTTGCACTACGTAGTCGATGTGATCGATAAACGCATCGAGAGTCGGCCGCACCGACGCTGACACGAAGGCTGGATAGCCGACGATGCCGGTCAGGCCACCGGTGGCCGCGACGGCTTTGATCTGCTCATCGACGATATTGCGGGGAGACGCATAGACGGCGCGCGGATTTGCGTGGGAAAAAACGACGGGTGCGTTCGAGGCTTCGATGGCATCCATGGTCGTCCGATAGCCTGTGTGCGAACAATCGACGATGACGCGCGACTGGTTAAGCCGCTCAATCAGCTTGAGGCCGAGGCGGCTCAGCCCCGCGTCCGTTCGCTCCTCGCAGCCATCGCCGAAACGGTTCTTCACGTTGTAGCTCAGCTGAATGATGCCGACGCCGAGCTCCTTATAGGCATCGACGAGGTCGATATCGTCCTCGATCGGTTCGGTGCCCTGGAAATGCAGGAGAATTCCGAGCTTCCCTTCCGCCTTCGCCCCCTCGACATCGGCAGCCTGCTTGATGAGCAGCAGATCGTCGCTCTCGCGCACAAGCTTGAGCCAGCGCCCGATGGTCCGGAGCGTCTCCGCCGCGCCCCCGGAAAATCCTCCGACGGTAGGAGCCACCATCGTCGCTCCGCCGCGGCGATAAAGATCCAGGTATCCGGGCGTAAACAACAGCGGGCAAACCGCGTCGATGACAATGGAGTCGCGGTGGAGCTTCGTCGGGTCTATCGACATCGAGGCACCTTCGTGATGGCTGGCCTTGCGGATCATCTGCGCGTTCCGCGCCTGGTGAACACCTTCGCGATCATAGCCTATACGAAAATAATTTTCCTATTCAACAAGAACAGTTCGGCCGCTCCGCCTCGAGTTTGGTGAGACCGACAGTCAATTTCGGCCGAATGGTGAGCGGCTAAAAGGTGGGTTGGACGAAAGACATATCTGGCCGATCGCTGTGCAGTGGTCTGAGGGGCTGATGCGGTGCTGCAACACATTGCCCGGATTGACAGGGTGTTGGGCCATTTCACGGTCGCGACCTCGTCTTGGCCAGTTCGTCGTTCCGGCGTTATTCGGAATGCTGGTAAGCGGCCCCCGGCACCGGCAGCATTTTCGCCGTCATGGGCCTGTGCGTTGTCGCGGCGAGAACGGGTGGCCGCCGGAAGTGCCGGACGCAAGTAACACGCGATGGGGCTTCCTCGAAACGCAAATTCCGATTGTTGGCCAAACTGATACCCGCGTTGAAGGATCATACTTTTATTCCGCGATGCATCCTTCCGTCGGCTCGCATTTTTCGATCAGCGTCGCGCCCGCGATTTCGGCGCTGTCGCGAATGGCCGCAATAAGAGCGCGGGCAGATGCGGTCAGGGTGGTCCTACGGTGCCGGCAGAGAAAGATTTCGCGATCGATAGCCGGCTCTGTCAGGGATCTAAACACCCAATCGTCGTGGGTTCCGGCGGGAAGGGACAGCCGTGGCAATGCGGCGATTGTGCCGCCCCGCTGGAGGAGGGCGATCAGTGTATGGGTGTTGCGAACCTTGTACGCCGTGGACGACAGTCGGATTGCAACGTCGGGCGCGTATTCGGCCACTGACTTAATCTGGGTCTCGTGGCCCATGTTGAGGATTTCGCGACCGGACAGGTCGGCCCAGCACAGCGGCCTCTCGACTGCTGCCAGCGGGTGGTCGGCACGGCAGAATACTCCGATTGGATCGCTGAAGAACGGCGACGCCTCGACCTCGGCAACGGGCTCGGTCATGCCGGAGAGCCCAAATTCCGCCTCTCTCTCGAAGACCTTGCGGCGCACAACATGATCGCCGGGTTCGGTCTCGTGGCCCTGCCGGCCGAGTGGGGTAAGACGGGCGTGATGACGTTCATCTGCGGGCACAGCGGGGTCGTCCTGGAGAAGAATCTCGGTCCGGATACCGCCGAGATAGGGAACCGTTTGCTCCGCTACGATCCAGACAGTACTTGGACGCTGGTCGAATAGGGGTGCGCCTCGTTCTCCGCCCTACCCAGCGCAAAGGCCTAGCAGCCTCCTTTTTTGTTCGAAAACCATTCTGCAGAGACACGTATCCGGACAGGATCGCTCCGCGCAATGCTCGGTGATTTCAGGGCGCCACAACCAACGAAATCGACGGTCCACGCTTGTCAAAAAGTCGGCGGCTCAAGCAGGTTTGCGAAGATGTGTCCTGAAAGCCGTCTGGCTCACACCGGGCTCTTTCGAAGAGTCAGAGTAGTGATATGACTGCTCCAGTGCTGAAGCGCCTCCTTACGCTCGATCATAAACGCATGCCGCTGGTAGACAGCAGCAACGCCTGAGATCGTGCCACTCTGATGATTTAGGATCTTGTCTGCCACATGCGGGGCGATACCAAGACGCGCCATGCCCGACACGACGGTGCGGCGTAGATCATGCAGTGTCCAGTCGCTGACGCCCGACAAATTGATCAAGCCGCGCCTTAGCCTTCGAGTACCCCTGAAATTTTCTTTTTCCATCGGTGCTGAGGATCAGCTTTTGGTGGCGAGGTGCGCGGCTTAAAATGGCGAGAACCGCGCCACTGAGGTGGACGGCATGCGGCTTCCCATTCTTCGCATGCTCACCTGGAATTACCCATAGGGCACCCTCTACGTCGACGTTCGCCCATGTCATGCGTCCGGCCTCGTCCCGGCGTTGACCTGTATGTGCCAGGATCTCGACGATCGAGCCGAAGGGGAAGCCCATCGTTCGCGCGGCAGCGAGAACGTTCGAGAGCTCGTCATCACTTAGAGTTCGATGACGGGCTTGTTCACGAGCAGGAGCGGAAATGCCTGCGCACGGCGACGCCTCAAGGATGCCTCGACCGATGCACCAGTTGAAGAACTTCCGCACAGCGGCCAGGACGCGATTGGCCATGATGAGTGAGCCGCGCTCGCGGACCCTGTCGAGCAAGGCAATGATGTCGCGCTTGCGGACCTCACCAACTGTCCAAGAACCCCAATAAGGCAGGACCTCGCGGTGCAGGATGCGCGTCGTCTCGGCTGCCGTCCGATTCTGGGCAACGTGGCATGCGAGGAATTCCGTCACGAGGTCAGCAACCTGCTCGGATGCGATGCGGCGCTTGGCGATCGGTCCCGTCGCAAACCCTTTGTTTCAAAGTTCCAGCTACCCTGTCCGGTGACCCAGTTGTGGAGGACGCGGTGTTCAAGGGCAGACATTTTGATCGTTCGATAATCCTGCTCTGCGTGCGATGGTATTTGGCCTACAATCTCAGCCTCCGAAATCTGGAGGAGATGATGGCTGAACGAGGCATCTCCG
>NZ_VCMV01000050.1 GCF_008757455.1 Microvirga brassicacearum
TTTGAAAAAGGCCTTTGACCTTCTCACGCGAGCCGCGACAGCAGGCTACGTGCCCGCGCAGACCGATCTCGGTGTGACCCATGCCCTTGGTCTTGGAACAAAGGCCGATCCCGCCAAAGCGGCATTCTGGTACGGGAAGGCCGCCGACCAGGGCGAGGTTATTGCTCGAACGAACCTCGCTCGCATGAAGGAGCTTGGAAACGGCATCCCAAAAGACGAGAAAGGTGCCGTCGAGCTGTACGAGAAGGCGCTCAAGGATGGCCGGGCGCAGTATTATCTCGGGAAAATGTATCAGGAGGGTCGCGGTGTTAAGGCCGATCCCCTTTTAGCCTTGATGTTCATCAGAAAAGCAGCGGACGAGAGTAACATCTCGCAGGCACAGAACGATGTCGGTGTCTTCTACCAGCTAGGCGAGGGTGTCGCCCGGGACTACGTAATAGCGATGGGATACTTCTTGAGGTCGGCCGATAACGGCGGGACGTTAGCCTACGACAACATCGGCCTTATGCATTACGAAGGTCTGGGTGTTCCTGTTGATTATCAAAAAGCCCTCAGTAATTTCATGATTGCGGCTCGTAAAGGAATTCCGAAAAGCATCTACGGCGTTGGCGTGATGCACATGTACGGACAGGGAACGCTTCAAAACGACGACGAGGCATACTTCTGGTTCGCGTTGGCCAATTCGCAAGCGCGCAAGAACATGCACTCGGAATTTCCCTTGGGAACGATCATGGATGACAGCGCCCACAATATGAGAGTGCAGGAGGAAAAAATGAGCAAGAAACGGATCAACGGGCTAAAAGCAAGAGCTGAGAAATGGTCACCATCTCAGTAGGCGAACTTGCAGACATCCTCCCGCAAACTTGGGGCCTGCACGTCAACGTCTAGGCAGTTTCATTCGGCCCCTTTGAATTTCCTTTTGCCCGCATCCGCAACACTAGGAACATGCAAGTGACTTTTCGCAAGATTGCATCCGCTGCACTTCTAACGGTGGTCGCTTTTCCAGCGTTGGCCTCTGAGAAGGTGCTGGTAAAGGCACGCGAAGTAATCCTGCGACACGGGCTACTGACCGCGGAAGAGTTGCGCTGTTCGTCCATCGAAGTGGTGAGGTCCTCCATGCCTCTCGCGAACCTCACAGTGCGCGAGAGGCATGGAGGAAAGTGCGGCGGTGATCCGCAGACAGCTCCGCGGCGCTTTGATCTGTGGATCGATTTGGCAACGGGAGCCGCTCAATGGGACAACAACCCGGAAATGGACATGCAGCCTGTACCCCGCTCACGATGAGAGCCTAGCCAAAGGCCGGGCGAATCCTGACGGGCAACATTGGTGTTCCTGTCGAACTGGCTTGAGTGGTCCATATGTCATCACATGACAAATCCGGGATCGAACGACCCATGACGATGGTGCGGGTTGAATCGGGTCTCTATGCCTTTATCGCCGTAAACGGCGATGTCCAGATCGGTTGGTGTCGTCGCGTTCCAGAGGGCTGGTGCGTTGAGGATATGGACTGCAATCGCCTCATGGCGCCTTTTCCCACCAAGTCCGATGCCGAGAAAGCTGGATACAAAGCACTCGCGCACGAATCAGGCGCTTCAAACCCCGGCTGGTGACATCCCAGTTCGCAGGTGAAGCGCCGAGCGAATTGGTCGAGCTGGCGCAGCAGCGGCGTGCTCAACGGCTCCACCGTCTGGAGCAGTCTGCTGATCCGACCGATCTGCGTGCCCATCGCGGTTTCGACTGTCACGCCCGTGGCCTGGCCGGCCGCCACCAGTGTGCCCGAAAACGCCATGTCCCGCCGGTCCCGCAAGTCGGCCTCCGCGGGAACGGGTGCCTCGTCATTCTCGGCCGCCACCGACTCGCCCGTGAGTAGGGCCTCGTCGATCAGTAGGCGGCGCGCGCGAAGCAAGCGCAGGTCCGCTGGAACCCGGTCACCGGCCTCGAGGAAGACGATATCGCCCGGCACGAGATCGCGCACGGCGATCTTCGTGCGTTGGCCGCCGCGAAGGACGAAGGCGTTGGGTGCGATCATGCCGCGGAGCGGTGAGCGCCTGCTCGGCCCTGCCTTCCTGGATGAAACCCACGATGGCATTGACGATCACGACCGCGACGATCACGGCGGCGTCGACGAGGTGACCCAGCAGGAAATGCCGCGACAGCGGCGACGAGCAGGAAATGGATCAGGACGTTGTTGAACTGCGCCAGAAACCGCACGAGCGCCGGGCGTCCCGCTGCGGCGGGAAGCTCGTTCGGGCCGTGGGTGGACAGACGCGTTGCCGCCTCGCCGTTGAAGCGTCCCTCAGTTGAGATCTCGAGCGTCGAAAGGACCTCTTGCAGGGATTGGCTATGCCATGGCCGTTTGCGCTGCGAGATCATCGCCCGCGATGACCAGGCTGGCCCTCGAGCGGGGAGCGACTTCGTTGCCTATCGACAGCATCCTCCGGCTCGACTGACGGGAATAAAAGATCGACAACCGTCCCGATACCCGGTTCGCTCGCAATAGTGACGTGACCGCCAACCATCCTCGTGAACGCATGCACCTGCGGCAGCCCTATCCCGGTACCCTTTTCGCCCTTGGTCGTGAAGAACGGATCAAAGACGGTTCGTAGCACCTCCGGACGCATGCCGTGGCCGTGGTCCTTGACGCGGATGCGAACATAAACGCCCGGCCCGGGTGGATCCGGGGTTGCCGTACTCTGCACCCATCGCTCCGTAATGATTTGAACCTCACCGCCACTCGGCATGGCATCGCGCGCGTTGGTGACGACATTGAGGACCGCGGCATCGAACAGTGCGGGATCAACGAGACAGATCGGGAGATTAGGTGCGAGGTCGAACTTGATGCGGATTCCTGGTCCGACGCCATGCTTCAGGAACGGTTCAAAAACACTGAGAAACTCATTCACGTTGCCGGCCTCGGCTACGAGCTTCTGGTGCTGCGCGAAAGCGAGAAGTTGCGAGATCAATGTGCTCCCTCGGCTGATTTCCTTGCGCGCCTCACCAAGGTAGGCACGCACCCTCTCGGGTTCGTCGGCTCTCCCTTCCGCAAGTCTCAGGGCGGACTCGATCACTGCCAGGAGATTCCTGAAATCGTGGGCGATCCCCCCGGTCATCTCCCCGAGCGCCGTCAGGCTTTGCGTGGCGCGCGACCGCCTCTCCGATGCGATTTCGGATTCAAGCGACACTCCCTGCGGATGCCCTTCTTGTTGTTGCTCTCCCGATGACGGAACCAGGTCTTCTTCATGAAGCGAATTGCGTGACATCAAGATCGCCTTTGCTCATTTCGAGAAAAGTCCGTGTTGCGCGACGAGCGGGATTATCCGCCGACGTCATGCGATCATGGGACAATGGCTGTCTTCCTTCGCTCCAGGAGGTTTGGACAACGGATGGACATGGACATCGCGGCCGGAATGCTTCTTGAGGATGGTGATTGCGCGCTTTTCAGCGTCGGGATCATCCGCCCGCACCCACAACAACAAACCGCCATGATCGATCTGCTCCTGAAGATAATTCGCGTGGTGTTCGCCGACCCATTTGGCAAGGACCGAACCAACGAGGCCGCCGACGCCTCCGACCAACGCTGCGCCGGCGATGGTTGCCGCGAGCGTGCCACCGGAGGCGACAACGGCGCCTATAGCGGCAGTGGCCCCGACATATGTGAGTCCACCGATTAATCCACCTTCTAGGTCACCGATCGCCTCCATCGAAACATAGGCCGAACGTGGGACGTTGGGGTCGTCAGCCAGCACTTCGACCTTCCGGTATCGGTGACCGAGCTTTTCCTCCACTATCTGCTCTCCAGCGAGCAGACTTAGTGCGGCACGATCAAATCCTGAACTAAGCAATTCATCGATGCCGTCCTGGAGATGCTCCGGGTCATCAAAGATACCAACCGCTTCTCGAGCTTCTTGATTCGCCGACTGGACCAACATTGCGACCTCCTGAAATTAGAACGTGGTACGCCAATCGCCGATATCTCATGTACTTGCTCTATTGATGCGCCAGAATCAGCTCCCTTAATTCGACTGCATCATTATGTTCTTCGTCATGAGCGGAATACACCAGCGTGATCGAACCTTGCCGTGCAAGGAACCGCAACCGATCGAGCAGGTCGGGTTTCTGAAGCACCTCCCGAGCATACCGATCGCGGAACTCCTGCCAGCGGGCGGGGTCGTGCGCGAACCACTTGCGAAGCCGCGTGCTGGGTGCGATGTCCTTCATCCAGATGTCCAACGCGGCGAATTCTTTGGAAACCCCACGGGGCCAAAGTCGGTCAACCAATATTCGGACTCCGTCATCATCGGCTGGCGGTTCGTAGGCCCGCTTCAGCCTGACGTTGTCAGCCGGAATTCTTGTGCTCATCGCGAATCACCACGGGCTGTCCGTGCGGACTTTCCTACTTCTGAACGCTTTCGTGACGCCTCCTATTTCGATTTTTATTCCCGTACCATTCCCGTACCCGACCACAATCGACTGCGTCCTATTTTCTCGGGCTGTCCTTTTGGACGCAGGGGATGAAACTCAGCGGCACGGGTCTTACATAAGGGTTGAGCATGGTTCGCTTGTCTCGTTGGAATCGGGCTCGCGTACTTCTTAACGAATAAGGAGGCCTTTCATGAAACTCGAGAAGCCAATGGGCGTCATAACGGTCAAGAGTGCGAATGTTGATCTTGGACAGGCGCTGCCACATCATGTTCGGGAGAGCGTATCTCACTTGGTTGGGAAGTACTTCGGCGACGAATTGATGGCTGCTCCTGTTTATTTCGGCCGAGAAGGACAACAATTCCGCTGCACCGTTAACTTGCAGATTGGCTCGTTGAAGATGATTTCCGCAGGCGGGCTTGGCAGTGATTGTTATCAGGCGTTCAACATCGCAATGGAAAAGGCAGCCAAGCAAGCGCGACGCATGAAGCGAGAAGTGAGGGAAAATCGCGCTCGCCGCCGCCCAAACAAGACGACCGTTTTCTTGGACGGTGCGCAACTCTAGACGGACTCGCTGCGGAAGGCGCGTCGATCGCATCCGTGTGACCGAAAGCGGTATTCGAGTCAGATAAGTGATCTGCCTTACTGGCGACCACGGATTGGGCATTACGTAGCGAAGGCAGGTACAACCCGCTGTCCCGGGACAACCAGATGTTCTGGAACAGTGCCAATAAGTTTTGATCATTCTCTCGAGAGCGATATAGGTTGACGGAGGACATGGCCGATCTCCTAGAAGCCTCGACGACGGCTGCATGACGGCTTACGGCTTGGTCCGAATGACCGATTGGGTCGATAGCGACTGAACCTGCTCGCATACCTATGCATGGCCAGCCCTTTTTTTCTCGGCAAGCTGCCCAGCTATTTTGGCACGTCGCTCAAATATTCGGCAAACGAATTTGTATAGATGTTAAAATCAAAAATATTGTATTCGGCAGGCGGGTAACCCTCCCGAGGTTTCTTTCGCTTTAGCAAATTCCAGCACCGAGGTCGCGAAGTACTTGTAACCGGCAGGACCTTCAAATTTTCCTCCGAACAAGGTGACTTGATGCGGGCCTTCCGAGCGCGGCACTCGCGAGATCATCGTTCGGTTCAGCGCGATTGATTGGCTTGCCGCTTACTTACAAGCGATGAGGAGCTTTCCACCGTCCGAACAAAATTTCTGCTTGATAGAACCAAACAAATTCGTTTGCCGCGTCGGGATGTTCATGGAACTCTCCTCGGCGGTGAAGTGAAAGTTGACTTGCGGATGGGATTTTCCTGATCAGCAGCACGCGTCGCAACGGATATTCAGGTTTGACGACCTGGGTAATTTTTCGTCTCCTGCTCAAGAGGCCGACCATGGGAACTCCCAGGCTGTTGCCACGCACGGATGTCAAGAACTCCACCAATCCGGATTTCGCGAAGGGCGTTCACTTCAACGAGCTTGAGGATGGCGGGATCCTCGCAGGTCACGTCGGGGGCGAGAAAGTGCTTCTCGTGCGGCACGGGGAGGAAGTGTTTGCGATCGGCGCGTCATGCACGCATTACGGAGCGCCTCTCAAGGACGGGTTGCTCGTAGGCGTCACCATCCGTTGTCCCTGGCATCATGCCTCCTTCTGCCTTCGTACGGGCGAAGCAATTCGCGCTCCGGCGTTAGCTCCCCTAACTTGTTGGCGGATCAACCGTCGGGGGAACGTCCTCTATGTAACCGAGAAGATCGAAAACGCCGCGCGAGGACGCGCTCAGCCCTCCTCGATCGCGCTACGGTCCGTCGTCATCGTCGGCGGGGGTGCTGCGGGAAATGCCGCAGCGGAAATGCTGCGCCGTAAAGGCTATGTCGGCCGCCTTACCATGCTCAGTGCCGACGATTCCGCCCCCTGTGACAGGCCGAATTTGTCTAAGGGTTTTCTTGCCGGAACGGCGTCGGACGCGTCCAATGCGCTAAGATCGTTGGAGTTCTACAAGGAGCGCGAGATCGATTTGAAGCTGAACGCGCGGGTCGCTGCGATCGACCCGACCGCCAACGAAGTACGACTCGTGGATGGGACCAGCTTTTACTACGATGCGCTCCTCCTTGCCACCGGTGCCGACCCGGTGCGACTGGAGGTGCCCGGTTCCAACCTTCCTCACGTTCACTACCTGCGCACACTGACGGACGGCCGCGCGCTTGTCGCCAAGGCTCTCGTGGCCCGGCAAGCCGTAGTGATCGGCGCCAGCTTTATTGGCCTTGAAGTAACAGCATCGCTTCGGGCGCGCGGGATTGCGGTGCACATCGTCGCCCCGGACGCCATCCCAATGGAGAAAGTTTTGGGGCCGGACATCGGAACGTTTGTCCGCAGCCTGCATGAGGACCATGGCGTAACCTTCCATCTCGAGACGACCGTCAGGACTATCGACGGCGAAGGCGTGACATTGGAGAGCGGAGAAAGGCTCGATGCCGACCTCATAGTGGTGGGAATCGGTGTCCGGCCGGCCATCACGCTGGCCGAGCAAGCAGGTCTCAGGATCGATCGGGGCGTCCTGGTGGACGAGTACCTGCAAACAAGCGCACCCGGAATCTTTGCCGCCGGAGACATTGCGCGCTGGCCAGATCGGCTCAGCAACGAGAATATTCGCGTCGAGCATTGGGTTGTGGCGGAACGACAGGGCCAGACCGCGGCGCGGAATATCTTAGGCATGCGCGAACCTTTCGATTGTGTGCCATTCTTCTGGACTGAGCAATATGATTTCAGCCTTGGATATATCGGCCATGCCGAGAAATGGGAAACGGCTGTTATCAAAGGCCAGATTGCGGAGAGAGATTGCGCGATCACGTTTCGGCGCGGCGGCGTCGATTGCGCCGTAGCCGTCGTCCACCGTGACCTGGAAGGACTACGCGCAGAGGTCCTCTTCGAGGAAATGATGGGCATTTCGCACCCGGTTGCGGAGCCTCGCGAAAGGACCTCGGCGGACCCATGCTGAGCAATCGAGAAAAAGACCCAGACGAGGTCGCGCTTGCGGCGGTCCGAGAAACCGAGAAGCTGCGGCTCGCCGCCATCCGCGCCAACGATACGAACGTTATGGAAGTCATTCTGGATGAGAAGTTCATTTACATCAGTGCCAGAGGACAGATCTTTGACAAGCGAACCTACATCACCGCCGTGCATTCCCATGGTTTGACCTATTCCGATGATGTCGATCTGACTGAAACAGGTTACCGGGCAGATGGCGACTTGGTCATTCTGGTCGGGCAAATGCGAGGGCACGCCCGCATTGAAGGAGAACAGGACGTTTATAACCACAGGAATATGCGTGTTTGGAGAAAGAGAGGGCGCGAATGGAAACTCCTCGCATGGCAGTCTTCGGAGATGCTGGGCGGATAGCCTTAGGTCCCCAGCTCACTCCGACCGGCGAAAGCGTGCCATCTGTGCGCTAAGTCTACTTCAGTACATGACCATGGTCTTCTCGCGAGGATTTCCAGACTTGACGGATGAAGAAGTTGAAATCGTAGCGCTGGAGCTAGCCAAAGTGGGCGGGCTGTCGTGGTACCCGGGACGGGAGAAAGGGGTCCTCTTGAGAGCCGTAACGGAACGCTATCGGGATCAGGCCCGCGCCGCAATCGCTGCCTTTGATCGGTGCAAATCCAAGAAGGCAAAGCCGAACATCGTCCAGAAGATCGAGGCCATACGGTTAGACGTCCCGTCGTCCTGTGCTTGATCATGGTGGTTTAGTCATCAATAGTTCCAGTCAGTGTGCTGCAAAACGAGGTTGGAATGCCGCCCCGTGAAGTTGAGCAACCGATGTCACCAACATTCGGAATGGTCCTTTATCGCACAGCCTTAACAGCACTTGCGAAAGCCTCCCTCGTGGTGATGATCTGCACGATATTGGACGGTATGGGCGGCCAGGCCCCCGGGACCGGTTTGCGGGTGGCGGTCCTTGCCTTCGGCCTCGTTGGAGCCGTGGCGCAAGGCCGCGGGATGAGGGCCGAGCGGGAAGCGGCGTACGAACAAGCGGCTGAGCTTTATGCTGTCGCCCTCGTGAACTACTTCATCTGCTATGTCTCCTCTTTGGCTCACGGCGCCCTACGGGAGATGGGCGGCTCCTGACAAGTGACGCGCCTCGCGTGGGTACGGATTGATAAGCACAAGCCCGCTGCGCCGACCACGTTGGCGAAGTGCCATCATAGGCGCTATGCCGAGCCGGCTATCGCGTGCTCGCGTGTGAAACGGAGCGAAGCCCAGCCAAGGCGGAGCTCCGGGAGCGGGTCAACCAAAGGAGAAAGTCCTGGACGCGCTCTCTGCAATCCTTGAAGCAGCCGTTGGCCTTCACTCCTCGAGGCGATAGTGGATCGACTGAAATCGTATTTTATCATCTTCAATCACAAAGCTGTCTGCTCCGTCCGCCGCGTTGAAACGTGACGAATGGCCCCGCCAAATAAGAAGAGCGTAGGGACCGCTTACCTTTCTGGCTATGAACTCGAACGTCCCATCGGGAAGCTGTTCATTGAGTCGGCCGGCAGACATCCTGATAGCGTCGTGTCCGCGCGCATTGGAGTTCACAGTCAGGAGAACGACATCGTCGGCGTAGTTACGGCGAAGATCCTCTTCGAGGTGACCGGTGATTCGCAGTCTCAGGTGATCCTCAAAGACGTCCGCTGCTGACCTCTTCATTCTATGCTCCACTCAATGGCTCGAGCTGACAGTACGCCGCTCAACATTCAATCTTGCAGGAGGAAGGTTCCGCGAGCCTGACGCCGGGCCGCGGCTACGGCAAAGCCGAGAATGACAAGCAGGAATCCACCGCCGAAAGAGTATCTTGCGTAGACTCCGGACCTGGTGTGGCCGCCGACGTAGTCGGACCACATGACACGCAAGTGACCTTCAGGGACTCCTGCCAACGGAAAATCCGTATCGCCCACGTGGAGCTCCAGGCGGGCCCCATCCCGGGAGGTGGTCATCACATGCACGGGGATTCCCGCGGCGACGATCCGGCCGTTCGCGCTGATATTGCCGAGAGCGAAGACCGCGACATTGGACTGAATGGGAGGCAAGCGTGAGGAGCCAATGCCGCTGCGGCCGTGGTGCCACACGTCATAGCCGATGCCGGACCATGTGGTGAATCGGCCTTGGGGGTCTGTGACCATCGGTTCAACGGCGCGGATTTCATACACGGTCCCGTCCGGGCTGTTGACCGTCGCATCAATGTCGACTCGGTCATGCGGTGGCAACGGTGTCCTGTGGGTGTTCCGGTTTTCGACGCTCATGCGTAGCGTGGCTGTCGTGGTGATCGCCTCGCCTTCAAAAGGGGTCCCCTTCTCGAGATTCCCGGACCCGGTCGAGCTTACGGTTGCCTGGTTGGCTTCAGGTCCGGTGTAAAGGGCTGCCACCGCTCCCAGGGCCGCCAATGCGAGGGTGCCCGCAAGGACACTCCCGATCCCCGCTCGCCCGAGAGGGTTTGTAGGTTGTTGTTGATGCCTTCGACGCCACCGACCGGCAGCCAGATAGGCAAGGCTCGCGACGATCAGGGTGATGGGAAGGATCACGAGGAATTCCTCCCGGTATGACAGCCAATGAACGACGGCCGGGGGCGGGTCCTCGGCAAGAAGGCGGACGGGGTCGTTCGGAAGACCCACTGGGGCGAGATAATGGCTGTACGTGGTGAGAAGAAAGCCCATCATGATGCCACCGCCGACCGCGGCGGTGCGGTCAGTGCCCGCCACCATCCACCAAGCCAGAGTGAAGGGAAAAGCAACGGCTAGCCGCACCACGAACCAAGTGATCCCGGGAAATTCTTGCAGCACTAAGGCTTGTATCAGCCCGAGCACGATCACTACGCCCGCCGCCGTCACCAGCGCCAGCACCGCTTCGGCTGCCAATGAAGACGATGGCTGAACTGACCGAAACGCAACCGCTGCGGATCGGCGCCGCCATAACCACAAACCGGCGACATAGCCAAGGTAATAGACGCTGAAATGCACTGGTAACCCGGTCACCCAGGTGTGTTCGAGATCGAGCCACTCGGGTTGCGACGGGAGCCCGATGGGCGACAACGACCAGTAATAGTAGTGAGAAGGAGGATGTGGACCGCGGTGATCAGCGCGCCGCGGGCCAGTCCCGTTCCGAGCAATGCGGTGCCGAGGCCGAACACCGTCGCCATGAGGAGTGTGTCGGTGACCCAATACGTCCAATAGGGATCGTTGCCCCAGATCATCGCGTGGCCAATGGCAGCGTCGACCGAAAATCGCGAGCAGCGAAACCAGCGCGCTGAACTTGACGAGGTCGGCAAGAGACCGCACGTCCCTGCGATGATCCGGAATGGAGCCGGCGGGTCGTGGGCGCGATGGAGCATCTTCCACGTTGATTGGACACTCTTCTGGCGTCTGATCGATTGACATCGGTTTACCCCGCTGTTTGCCAAAATAGATCGGCTGCATACGGCTTATTCAGTAGGACCTGCGACTCAGAAAGGTGACGCTTCTCTCTCGCGGAGATACCAGACGATTACAGATTTGTGAGAATCCTAGCGCGTCTTCTTGGGCAAGGACCTTTCACCATAAGGTATGTTGACTTGGCCTAACCGAAATCAAACAAAATAAATTGCGCATTGAATCCAAAGAAATTGCGGTCGATTAGGCAATGTTCCGAGCGCATTTATGAAGCACTCAATAAGCTTGCGATGATTGTCCGCGGCGCTATGTCGGTAGCCCAAAACCGACTATCTCGCGCTCGCGTCTGAAACGGTGTGAAGTCCGGCTAAGGCGGGTCCGACAATGGTCATATCCGCATTGGCCGAATGCACCGCGTATACCGGATATGAGAACTGAGGCATTTCGGGAACAAGGTGGAGCGCACCAGTCCCCAAATGAGCCTGGACCGCGCTCATCCTGAAGTAACCCGAACCGCCGGCCGAAAGAACGTAGCTCAGCGCGAGCGGACCTAGATCTACAAAGAGATCCGGTGCCACGTCGGGAAAATTCATACCGTGCTGTAGTGTGAAATCCGGCCCCCAGTCGATATACAGATAGTCCGTGCCGTCCATGAAGCGTGTGTCGGGGTCGCTTGTCACGAGAACCAGCTTTTCTTCCAACAGCAGGTCGATCTTCAGCCCCGGCAGATGCTGGGGTGCATACATGATCGCGATGTCGACCATTCCGGATGCCACCTGCTTGATTAGGTCCTGTGGAACATCGACGTGAACGCGAAGACTGATGTCGGAAAGCGAGCCGCGCATCCATCTCACCCAGTTAACAAGGAGCGGTTGCCACAAACTCACCTCGCTTCCAACCGTCATGGCGGCGCGGCGACCCGGCGGCACCGCAACTTGCTGGAGCGTACGCTGCCACAATTGAACGTACATTGGTGCGTGACGCAGGAATTGTTCGCCAGCCGGAGTCAGGGAAGCACCGCCTTTATGACGAACGAAGAGTTGACGTCCGAGTTGTTGCTCCAGATTTCGAATTCGGGCGCTCACGGTGGTCTGACCGACATTTAGCCGTTCGGAGGCCCTGACAAAACTTCCGGTCGAAACGATTTCGAGAAAGGTCCGGGCGAGTTCGATGTCCATTTGAGGCATGACATGAAAATTGCGTTCAAATGTCAATGAAATTAGAATAATCGCTAGGAAACTACCTCGGAATCCCTTGTGATGGCAGAAAGCGAGTCACTTAGGGCGCGCGAAGGACGGGGCATCCCAAATGGATCCTGGACCAAGGCATCGTTCGGACATCCATCACAAGGTTCGAACTGCGCCGAACGGGATTGAGTCGGTGAGCAAAGATAATGAATTGATCCTGCAATGTTTTTCAATTGTCACTTATCCATCCTGAGCGCACCTTAAGGCGGAGGCGCGGAGAGCGGCATACCACAAGCCCGCTGTCGGCCAGTAGGAGGTGGGGATGCTGACCGCCGCGGACATCATGACAAGTGCCGTCGTCACAGTAAATCCCGACACATCAATCCACGAGATCGCTGCGTTACTCCGGGAGCATCACATCAGCGGTGTTCCGGTAGTTGGAGAAGGAGACCGCGTGCTCGGGATTGTCAGCGAGGGCGATCTGATCGGGCACGCCAAAATAGCAGGAGAACAACGCCATTCCTGGTGGCACGGGTTTTTCACCAATCCCACGGCCTTGGCCCAGCACTATGCAAAATCCCACGGACGGACTGCGGGCGACGTCATGACCACGGACGTGGTCACGGTTCAGGAGGCCACGTCCGTCGCCGATACGGCCCACATCCTGGCGCGGAATGGGATCAGACGCGTACCTGTCGTGCGAGATGGGAAGCTCGTCGGCATCGTGAGCCGCAGCAACCTGATTGGAGTCTTGGCCACAACTGACGTGTCGAAGCCGATGAGCATCGCCGACCGCACGATTCGGCAGCAGTTGAGCGATGAGCTGGACGCGCAGCCCTGGGCACATCTTCTTGCCAAGAATATTGTCGTCGAGAACGGCGTTGTTCACCTGTTCGGCCTTGTTCAATCGGAAGAGGAACGGAACGCGGTCCGTCTCGCTGCGAAAAACGTGCCGGGTGTGAGGGCGGTGGAGGATCATCTTATGGTGATGAGTCCCGACTTCTACAGTTTCTGAAAGCCCGAAAGCGAGCTCGACCGGAGACGGGTCGGGTGTCGGTTCGCGCCGGAACAATGAGGAGCCTTAAGCGGCAATGCGCGAGCAGAAGCACTCTGGGAACCTTTAGGCCTGTTTCCCATCCAATGGTGAATGGCCGCGTGGTCATGGTCGAAGATCGGAGGGATCATGATCCGCTCGGTCGCTTATCGGAAGGCAGCCCTCGCCGGCATGGCGGGTGCGGTCGTATGGGAGATAATCGCGCGGGCGCTGATTTGGTCGGGGGTTCCGTTCTTCGATATCGTAAATTCGCTCGGATCCGTGGTTCTACCGCATGCAAGCCCATGGGCATCGTGGGCAGTAGGCTTTGTGTTGCATCTGGTCGTCGGCGCGATCTGGGCGGTCTTCTACGCGTACTTCTTTTGGTCCGTCCTTCCGCTGCGCCCGATCTTCCAAGGCCTGGCCTTCGCCTTCGTGCCGCTGCCTCTGGCAGTCTTCGTCATGCGTCCGCAACTGGATCTGATGAACCCGCTCGTCCTAACCGGGGCCATGCCTTGGTCAGGCCTGTTCGGATTAGACGGCGGCGTTCTCGTATTGGCATCCATCATCATCGGTCATTTCATCTGGGGCGCGGTGCTCGGCGCGCTCTATACCCATCCGGTTGGTTTCCCGACAAACCGTCCGCTCCATCTCCGGGTAGCGCGAGGCGTATCAGGTTCCGCTCCACGCAACCCTACCGGAGCCTCGGTCGACCGCTTCATGTTCGCCACCGGCATCGAGTGCAGCTATCCAACTCTCGAGGGCGGGCGCTGGCGCATGGATCAGATGGCGGCCTGCGGGCACTATCGCCGTTGGCGAACCGACCTCGAGCTCGTGCGGGATCTAGGTCTCCGCTACTTGCGCTACGGTCCTCCGCTGCACCTCATTCATCAGGGTTCGGGAAAGTACGACTGGAGCTTCCTTGACGAGGTCGCGGATGGAATGCAGCGGCTCGGCATCGTGCCGATCATGGATCTGTGCCATTTCGGGCTCCCCGATTGGCTACAGAACTTCCAGAACCCGGAGGTTCCCCACGCGCTGGCGGAGTATGCGCGAGCCTTCGCACGTCGCTATCCGTGGGTGCGGTTCTACACGCCCGTGAACGAAATGTACGTCTGCGCAAAGCTCAGCGCCCTCGAAGGCCTCTGGAACGAGCAATGTCGGGATGAGCGCGCCTTCGTGACTGCCGTCCGGCACCTGGCCAAGGCCAATGTGCTGATGATGCAAGCGATTGCGGAGGAGCGGCCGGAGGCCGTGTTCGTCAACAGCGAGAGCGGCGAGTTCTACCAGCCCTGTTGTCCTGATCCCGAGATCCGGCGCATCGCGGCTTTCGAGAACGAGCGGCGGTTCCTGCCGCTCGATCTACTCTACGCCCGTCCCGTGCACGAAAGCACACGCGCCTATCTTTCCGAGCACGGCATGCCACCGCAGGAATACGCCTGGTTCATGGCCCAAGACGTTCGCTCGCGCGCGATCCTTGGAGTCGATTACTACGAGTGGAACGAGAAGCTCATCGACAGCCAAGGGGACGCGCAAGCACTCGGCGAGCTGTTCGGATGGTACGCCATCGCCGGCCAGTACTACGAGCGGTATCGGCGCCCGATGATGCATACGGAGACCAACCGCATGGATGCCCGCGACGGCCCGCGCTGGCTTTGGCGGCAGTGGCACAACGTCCAACTCATCCGCCATACCGGTGTGCCCGTCGTGGGGTTCACCTGGTACTCGCTCACCGATCAGGTCGATTGGGACATCGCCCTGCGGGAGGCACTGGGCAACGTCAACCCGGTTGGCCTGTTCGATCTCAATCGCGATCCAAGGACGGTCGGCCTGGCCTACAAGCACCTCGTCCGTCTTTTCGAGGCCGAGATGGGCCAGGATCCGTCGATCGATACCGTGCTGCACGAGGCACGGCGCGACAGCAACAACAGGAGAGGCTCCTATGTTGAGCATGCTGCAAGCTCATGGACTTAATGCCGGTCCGACCCAACGACCATTGCTGGCCGGGACAATCACGGGCTTAATTGCAACCGTACCGGCCCTGATCGTCTTGCTCCTGTTTGGTTCTCTCGAAGCTCCCGTTCACGCGACAGGCTCGTCGTTCCCGATCGCTATCGTCGTTTGTGGCGGACTGTTCCTCGTAGACGGTATTCTCTACGGCTGGCTATTCCAGCGCGCCGCCAATGATATCCAGGGCGGCTGGCTCTTCGGGTTGGCATTTGGGTTCGTGCTTTGGATGATTGGGCCCGTTCCGCTTCTGCAATGGCTGCCGGACGAACCGATCCTGCGTGGCTATCCGGCAGCGGGGCTGCTGCTCGCGCAATTGCTCTGGGGATTGTCGCTCGGGGTCACATTCCCGTTCGTGCACCGCCGGCTTCATGTAGGGGTCGATGACCTGCACTCCGGCAATGGCCGTACCGGCCCCGAGGCGGCGGTCGCACAAAGGATGTTCAGATGACTTCCGCAGTTGAGGAGCAGGAAACGAACGTTTGCGGGTTCACGCATTTCGACGGCGTGCCGGCCCTGCTCGATAGCGCTCACCGAGGCGAACGGCCCGTGGCGGTCGTCACCGGTGCCTCCGCGGGAGTGGGACGCGCGACTGCTATTGCCTTCGCTCGTAAGGGCTGGGCTGTCGCCATGATCGCTCGCGGCGAGTATGGACTCGATGCAGCGAGGCAAGAGGTTGAACAAGCTGGCGGCCGTGCGTTGGTGATCCGCGCTGATGTTGCCGATCCGGCGGCCATCGACGCTGCCGGCGACAGGATCGTTGCCGAATGGGACCGCATCGACGTCTGGGTAAACAACGCCATGGCGACGGTGTTCGCGCCTGCGGCCGAGACCACGCCCGCCGAGTTCAGGCGCGTCACCGAGGTCACCTATCTGGGGCAGGTGCATGGCACGCTGAGCGCCCTGAAGCACATGCGAAAGCAGGGCGACGGTACGATCGTCCAAGTCGGCTCCGCTCTCGCTTATCGATCGATCCCGCTTCAATCCGCTTATTGCGCGGCCAAGGCGGCGGCGCGGGGTTTCACGGACTCCTTGCGCACTGAGCTCATCCATGAGGGAAGCCGGATCCGCGTATCGATGGTCCACCTGCCCGCGATAAACACCCCGCAATTCGACTGGGCACGAAGTCGCCTCCCCCGCCGCCTACAGCCGGTCCCGCCCATTTATGATCCGGAGGTGGCGGCAAGGGCGATCTTGAGAGCCGCCGGTAAGGCTCCCCGGGAGCTGTGGGTGGGGTCGCCGACCATCCAGGCGATCCTGGGAATGATGGTCGCGCCGGGCTTGCTGGACCGCCTGATCGCCCGGCGCGCTTGGGACGGCCAAATGACGGGCGAGTCCGCGGATCCCAGATCGGGTAATCTCTTCCAGCCGGTGGCGGATAACGCAAACCTCCCGGGTCGTTTTATCGGAATGTCCAAAGCTCGCGCGATCACCGCCTCAGCGTCGTCGGTGCGGGGCCTCGCCGGCCTTTCGGTCGTGGGGCTTGTCATTGCGGCGGCGACGCTAGTGCCTGTCTTTCATCGGCTGAGAAAACGTTCATTGAGAGGGAGAGAGTTATGCTGACAGAGAACACTACCCACAGGCCAAACCCGAAGACCACCGCGAGCATCGCCGGGCACCCGCTCCATCCGATGCTGATTCCGTTCCCTGTAGCCTTCCTGGTGGCTACTTTTGTGTGCGATCTGCTCTTCTGGAACACTGGCAACACCGGGTGGAGCACCGCGTCCCTCTACCTCCTCGGCGCTGCTTTGGTGATGGCCGCGCTCGCCGCCGTTGCCGGCCTGACGGACTTCCTGGGAGACAAGCGCATCCGCAACCTGTCCGCGGCCTGGCACCACATGATTGGGAACGTGGTCGTTGTCCTCCTCTCGTTGTGGAACTGGTATCGCCGCTACGAGGCCGGAGATGCAGCCGTGCTGCCGACGGGACTTCTCATCTCGCTGCTCGTTGTTCTCATCCTGCTCTACACGGGCTGGCGCGGGTGGGAGATGGTCTATCGACACCGTGTCGGTGTTTCGGACCCAACGACCTGACGGGGCTTGAAAGCTATCTCCGAGCTCGCGCAGCCGCCGCTAGCGCAATGCCGAGGGCCAGTGCGCCCAATCCGGCCACAACAAAAGAATGCAACGTTCCAGTGGTGTAAAGACTGACCCGCCGCGAACTTTGAAACCGCGACCGCACTTCGCCGCTAAACCCTGCCTCAAAAAGGTTGTTCTTGGCCTCGCGGCGACGGCTCGTGTCTTTCATCAGCGGAATAAAAGCGGCTGAGATCCGGTCCATCAGATGCGGAGTGTGTGCCGCGCCGATGATTTGCAAAAAACCCACACCGCCAACTGTGATCTCGCGCCGTTGGTGCGTGACGGCGTGGAGAATCACGTCGGCTACAAGTTCCGGCGCATAGGTGGGCGGCGGAGACTTCACGGCACAGTCGAAATGGTTGGCAGCGTGCTCAGGAAGCGGGGAGGCTATACCACTCGGTTTGATCAGCGTGACAGATACCGGAGCCCGCTCGGCGATGAGTTCGATGCGCAAAGAATCGATGAAGCCCTTTACCGCATGCTTCGATGCGGCATATGCGCCAAGAATCGGTGTACCAATATCTGACGCTACGGAGCCGATTGTGATGAAGGCTCCGCCGTATTTCTTCAGATGTGGAATGGCTGCCGCCGCGCCGTTGACCACGCCCCAATAGTTGGTGCGGAAAAGTCGCGCGTGCTCTTGTATTGGTGTATCCAGCAGCTTGGCATAAATCGCTACGCCGGCGATATTAACCCACGCGTCGAAGCCGTCGAACCTGGCGATGGCTTGCTGCGCAGCAGCCCTCAATGCCGCCGCATCGCCGACATCCGCAACAGCAAACGCAGCCTCATAACCTCGGGCTGTAAGATCGTGGCAGATCCGCGCCAACGCTGCCTCGTTGCGCGAGACCAGGAACACCCTAGCACCAGCTTCCGCCGCTTGGCGCGCAGTCGCCAAGCCAATACCTGAGGAGGCGCCCGTGATGACGATCGTTTGATCCCGAATGGGTTTCAGATTCAGGCGCAATGGCTATGCTCCGGCATGTTCCTCAAACAAGTCTCCTAAATGAATTGCGTTCCTCCAAGGTGGAAACCGTGACGTCTCCCGTGAATTCGCGGGAGAGAATATCCCGTGATCCAGGGGAGTGAATGGGACCGTCGGACTTCAGCGGGGTAGACAATTCCCAAACGCGCTTGCTCACCACGCCCACGCCATCGTCGGGCAGGCAATACTACTGATGCGGCTCCGGAACATGCGCCGACTTCGGATAGACCAGTACGCCATTTGGCATCTGGTGTGCGGCCGAGGTCAGACGCGCAGGTTCAATCCTTCCCCTGCCCATGATGTGAAAGACCGTCTCACCGGCCGTCACCAGATAATCCGCTATGATGCGGCGGTGGCAGCGCCACCAGACCGCCTCGGCGCACATGATGGCACAGCAGGATCCGTGACCAAGGTGCCGTAATGTCCTGAAAGCGCCCTGAAACTCATCGGTCGCCGTGTAGTCCGCGTAGTTCCGGAAGCTTGCGTTGTTCCAAAAAGTGTTCAGGGACGCGATCGCCGTTTGCTGACGTTCACGCAAACCGCCGAGCGCCGCCATGTGTTGGTACTCGATCCCGAGCGGAGCAAGCTCGTGAGGCAGGCTTTCCCTGTTGTACTGAGCATTTGTCCGCGACCTGGGGATCGATCGAACATCGACCAAAAGCTTCACATTGACGCCGCGCAGCAGCGCGGTGAAGTCACCGAGTTTTCGCGTCGAGTGTCCGATGGTGAAGAAAGGCAACATTGCCGGGCTACCCGCGGGGCGTAACTTTTTCCATTTCCTCGATCGCCAGCAGGGAATGTGCGTAAGCGCCGCCCGCCCGCATCTCGGCTGAAACCCAGATCGCTTCCATGATCTCCTCCCGCGTCGCGCCTTGGCGCATGGCAATCTTGGTATGACCTCTGATGCAATACGGGCACTGCGTAACGTGCGCCACCGCCACGGCAATCAACTGCTTTGTTTTGGATGGCAGTGCGCCTTCGGCAAAAACCGTTTCACCAAAGACGCGAAAGGCATCGTGCACCTCCGGCGCGAATTGTTTTCGTCTGTCTGCCAGTTCCTTCGAGGGAAGACTATAGAGAGAATCGGTCATAGCGTTTTTCTCCGCGTTTCCGCCGTACCAGTTGCGGCGACATCATGAGCATTATCGGGCTCGTCCGCAGGGTTCCTGGAAACGCGCCACCGCGAGTTTAACAAAGCTTCGACGAAGTTCTGAGGTGCGTTAACTTTTGATATCTGATGTCGGAACAAAACGAATATCCGAGCATCAGATTCATGTGAGGTGAGGTTATCTCCATGAGCAACGCATCCGGACGTGGCAAGCTTCCCAGAATAGTGGTTTGCGAGGTCGAACGCGAGCGTCTGATGCGTTTGGCTCATGCGGCCTCGGCGGAGATGCCGGCGATCGCAGCAAGCCTGCTGAGCGAACTCGAGAGGGCGAAACTCGTATCCGGCAGCCTTCCGCCTACCATCGTCCGTATGAATTCCCGAGTCAGGTTCGCATATGACGATGGCGAGAAACGGGAGGCGAAGCTCGTCTATCCGGATGAGGCGGATGTCGCGGAGAACTGGATTTCGGTGTTGACGCCTATCGGTGCGGCCCTCATCGGGTTGACACAGGGCCAGACGATTCCCTGGTCGGGTTACGACGGGCAAATCCATCTTCTCACTGTCCTGCATGTGGATCCGCCCGCGGAATAAACGCATCTGAGGACTGTCGTTGCCGCAGAACCTCGTCTTCCAGCGCCCGTGCTAACCGACGGTGTGGGAATCGCTTAGTGCGCGACCGAGCCAAGGTCCGGTTGTCCTGACCTGACTGGATCCTGCCGCGGTCGTGTAAATCTCTGAAACAGGTAAAAGCCGTTGTAACGGACGCCTACCTCTGCGGCCGTAAGATCGAAAGCCGAGGACAGGCCAGCCAATCCCTCCAGCTTACAATCGAACTCCCAGTCGGCGCCTGTGATGAACCGAGGGATCGCTCGATCCTCGGGAACAGCGCAAATCAACTCGGACCGCTCTCGCGACCGAAATAGGTTGTAGGACGACATGGCCCATCTCCGCTCGATCTGTTTCGGGAAGGCTTTGGGAACAGCCTACGGTGCAAAAATACCCCATGCGACGAGCATAAAAGCAGCCGCCAGAAGGCCAGAGCTGAACCAGAGTTCAGAGCGGTTGTATGAATCGACGACGACCGAACGTGTTCTTCGTACCTTGTGCATGACCAACTCACTTTCTGTCCTTGGTCCGGCTCTGCACTTTGCGCCCAGGTTCGGGCCATATTTGACGCAAGCATTGTGCCCGCTAAGGTTACAAACGACAAAGGAAATTGTTTGGGCATTGAGTGCAATTGTTTTGGATGGTTGAGGGAGGCAACCCGGCAGCTTGTACCGTGCTCTGCCGGAAATAGCTGATCGCCAATCTGTGTTTGCGTGGGTTTTATCCAGCAAAAAGTTTGTATTTAAAGTTCATAATTATTCACTCCCGTACGGCGGAACGTCGAGACTAGACTGACTTCGCGCGCCTTCGGGGAGCGGTCTCACGCATCTGTCCCGAAACGGGCGACGCTGGCGGGAGGCAGATTTCCGTTTTCCAGCCGATTGCGCGCGCGGTGCGGATTCAGGAGGAAGACATGGATTCAGCTTCTCATGCGGACGTAGCAGGCGACCATGGCATCCCGACATTCTGGCGGCGCTGGTTCTTCTCGACCAACCACAAGGACATCGGCACACTTTACCTCATCTTTGCCTTCGTCGCCGGTCTCGTGGGCGGCGGCTTCTCGATTCTGATGCGGATGGAATTGCAGGAGCCGGCACTTCAGATTTTCTCCAATCCGCAATCCTTCAACGTCATCGTGACCGCACATGGTCTGGTCATGATTTTCTTCGTTCTGATGCCCGCACTGATCGGCGGCTTCGGCAACTGGTTCATCCCGTTGATGATCGGAGCGCCGGATATGGCCTTTCCGCGTCTCAACAACATTTCGTTCTGGTTGATCGTATCGGCTTTCGGGCTCTTCCTCCTTTCTCTCTTCTCGGATGGCGCCCCGGGTTCCCTCGGCATCGGTGGAGGCTGGACACTGTATCCTCCACTTTCCTCGATCGGCCATCCGGGATCCTCCGTCGACTTCGGCATTCTTGCGCTTCATATCGCCGGTGCCTCATCGATCCTGGGCGCCATCAACTTCATCACCACGATCCTGAACATGAGGGCGCCCGGCATGACACTGCACAAGATGCCGCTCTTTGCCTGGGCGATGCTGGTCACGGCCTTCATGCTGCTGATCACCTTGCCGGTGCTCGCAGGTGCGATTACCATGCTTCTAACGGACCGTAATTTCGGCACGACCTTCTTCGACCCATCAGGCGGCGGCGACCCGATCCTCTACCAGCATCTGTTCTGGTTTTTTGGTCATCCCGAAGTTTACGTCATGGTTCTTCCGGCCTTCGGGATCGTCAGCCATATCATTTCGACATTCTCGAAAAAGCCGATCTTCGGTTACCTCGGCATGGCCTACGCAATGGCAGCCATCGGCGTTCTCGGCAGCGTCGTATGGGCGCACCACATGTTCACGGTCGGGCTGTCGCTTCAGACCCAGGCCTATTTCGTGTTCGCCAGCATGGTGATCGCCGTTCCGACAGGCATCAAGATCTTCTCGTGGCTCGCAACCATGTGGGGTGGTTCGATTCGGTTCTCCGCGGCCATGCATTGGGCTATCGGGTTCATCTTTGTCTTCACTATCGGCGGGGTGACGGGCGTCGTACTGGCGAACGCCGGCATCGACCGGTACATGCACGACACCTATTACGTCGTGGCCCATTTCCACTACGTGCTTTCGCTTGGCGCCGTGTTCATGATCTTCGGAGGGATGTACTACTGGTTTCCGAAAATGTCTGGATACGTCATCCCGGAGTGGATCGGAAAAACCCATTTCTGGATCGCCTTTGTCGGCGCCAACGTCCTGTTCTTTCCGCAGCATTTCCTCGGTCTGTCGGGAATGCCGCGTCGCTACGCGGATTATCCGGATGCGTTTGCAGGCTGGAACGTCGTCTCCTCGATCGGCGCCTATATTTTTGCCGCCGGTCTTCTGGTGTTCATGTTCGGCGTCGTCTACGCCTTCGTCCGCAAGGAGAAAGCCGCAGGTAATCCGTGGGGCGAAGGCGCGACAACGCTCGAATGGACCCTGTCGTCTCCGCCCCCATTTCACCAGTTCGATGTCCTGCCGCGCATCGTGGGACGGGAATATTGAGGTGCTACCGACGCCCTTTCGCACCATCTAAAGGCGGAGACACCGGCTTTCGGCGGCTCTCGTTTGGCTACCGCAAATAACAATCCGGACCCGTCTCGCTTGACGGGCCGGGATGGAGCAGGAATCCTTCCGACGAGGTCAGGCTGGACCACACGGCCCGTCAGGAACTTGACTTTCTAAAACCTCAAACTAGCGTGGCAAGTATTATGCTGCGAAAGATGAAAACGTATTTTTATACATACGCAGGTCGCCTGAAAGCAGGCACGTTTCGGCGACAAGTTTCTGTCAGCCCCCGAGATAAATAATTAGCGAACTTCCATTCCACGCTTTCGCTTCGGATTCCGCTGTCGCTGGTGGGGAATCCCAATCTGATCGGAAGCACATCATCCAAGGAGCATTCGATCATGTCTGCGCCGTCCCTGCCCCCCTGACGATAGCATCGACTGACTACGATGATCTTCTGCTTTATGCGGGCATCGCCCAACGGAAGGGCAATTGTAACGCGGACTTCATGTTGGCCGAGCTGCGACGCGCTAAACTGTGCGATCCGAGCGAATTACCCGATGATATTGTCTCTCCGAATTGCCGCGTGATCTATCGCGTCGACGACGCGTCGAAACCGACGGCTCGCCTTCTTGCGAGGAAGGATTCGCCTGCATCCTGTTCATCGACGAGCTCGACTCGTTTGGCGATCGGGAGACACTCGATGGGAGAAACGAACAATACTGCCGAGAGGTCATCAATGGCTTCCTTGAATGTCTCGACGGAGCCGAAGAGCGGGAGGGTGTGGTCGTGGTCGGCGCCACGAACCTGCCGGACAAGATCGACGCCGCCATCCGGCGCCCGGGCCGCCTCGACAGGCACGTCGTCATTCCCCTGCCGGACCTCGAGGCAAGAAAAGGCATTCTGCGGCATCATCTTCGTGGCGCCCTCCAGGAAGAAGACCTGACCGAGACTGCGGAGCGTCTGCAAGGGGCATCGGGCGCCGTCATCGAGCAGGTCGTGCGGGATGCTCGGCGCAAGGCGAGGACGGAACGGCGAGATCCCCTGATCGGCGACCTTCACGCATCCCTGCCGGCGCGGGTGTGCCTCACGGACGATGCCCATCGCCGGGCCTGCATTCCCGAGGCAGGCCACGCCGTCGTCGGCTGTCTGCCGCGGGCGGTGTCAGGCACCCTCCCCGCCGACGTCTGGGCCTTTCGCGACGTCGCCGCCGGCGGCCCGGCCGGGAAGACTGTCTTCCAGCGCCGCTCTGGAATTGTGGGGACGAAGGTGTCCTATCTCGCCGAGATCACGGTGCTCCTGTCCGGGCTTGCCGCCGAGGAGATCGCCTTCGGATCCCATTCCGACGGCGGCGGCGGGTCTGACGGTTCCGATCTCCAGCGGGCCACCGTTCTTGCGACCGCGATGGAGGCATCGCTCGGTCTGGGTCGGCAACTCGCTTATCTCGCCGCACACAGCGACGCGGAGATCCTCGATCGCTTGCGGGCGGATGTATCCTTGTGACGCACCGTGAACCGCACACTTGCCGCCTGTTTTAAGCGATCAAGAACGATGCTCGACGAAAACAGGATCGCCCTCGACCAGATTGCTGATCTTCTCGATCGGCATGGGCGTGCATCGTTCGACGATATTCTCGGAGCCGTCCATGTGACCGGATCATCTGCTGCGGATAGCGAGGATCGGTCCTGGCCCGCTTGATCCGGTGGCTATGCGCGACCTTGGGTTGGCTCGGAAGTCTGTTGTAAAAATGAGCCTTCATCGCCCCAGCAGACCAATCCTCAATTTTGCTCGCCTGCGATCATCGGGAACGCGCCGCAGTTGCTCACAGACGGCGAACTGCGCTCGCACCAAGCCTCGGCCTCTTGAGTGCCCTCTTGCACTTGTATGGCGGCTGGTGAAATTGAGGCCGGCGAGAAGGCACCGTTCTCAAGCAGATCAGCTCAGGCACGTGTGTGCGAACCGTCCTACTGAATGACCCGGAGATCGTCGCGCTGTGCGTTGAAATCGTCCTGGCTCGGAGATCGCACGAATGCGGGCGATCCTCGACGGCTATTGAGCCAATAATGACTTTCATCTAACAGGATCGGGGTCTCACCATGAGAGCCAACCAGACCAATCAAGCCACAATCTACCGGATGGTCACACCCGAACACACCTGCCCGTCGGCCTGAAGTCAGTCCACCTGCTCAAGCGCAAGGGCTACACGGTCAATGACAACCTCCTGAAGAGTCGAGCTGAGCAGGACGCCTTCAAGGCCAAGCATGACGTCGAGATGACGCCGCAGACCTTCATCGACGGAAATCGCGTCGGCGAAAATGACGACCTGCGTCGCCACTTCGGCATGCCCGTCGCCGACCCAAATGCCGTCAGCTATCGTCCAGTCATCGTCGTCTTTGTCACGGCGGCATTGATGGCATTGTCGGCGATTTGGGCGTCTTTCGGCCTGGTCGCGCGGGTGAAGGCGCTCAAGGTCGGCGATCCCGTGGTCAACGACGTTGAAGTCGAGCCGCTGATCCTGCCCAAGGAGGTTGATCGGGTCGCCTCGTGGATAGACGAGGCGGTCAAGTACGGGGCGCGGATCGCGACCGGTGGCAGGCGCATTTCGCTGACGACATTGGAGCCGACCGTGCTGCTCGACCCGTCGCCTGAGGCGAAGGTGACGCAGCTTGAGGTCTTCGGCCCGGTCGTCTGCGTCTACCGCTATGAGAAGCTCGACGACGCCATCGCGCAGGCGAACGCCCTGCCAGTGGCCTTCCAGGCCAGCATCTTCGCGCAGGACATCGACGTCGCCTTGCGCGCCGCCAACCGGCTCGATGCTTCCGCCGTGATGATCAACGATCTTACCACCTTCCGCACCGACTGGATGCCCTTCGCCGGACGCCGCGAATTCGGCTACGCCACCGGCGGCATCCCCTTCACCATGCGCGACATGACACAGGAGAAGATGATCCTGATGCGCAAGAGCTAACATCATTTTGGCGGCGAAGCGCCAGGGATCTGATGGGGTGGACGCCCCCCAACGGCCTTGGTGTGCCAAAGTGGAGGTGTTGATCACCACTTGAGAGAGGCGTCCATGGGTGAAGTTAACACAATTGGCCTGGATTCTGGCGATCGAGGATATCGACCACTCCCGCACCAAGACCAAGAGCCCGCAGACGAACAGGATCGCTGAACGCTTTCACAAGACGGTGCTCGATGAATTCTACCGCGTCGCGTTCCGCAAGAAGATCTATGCGTCGGTCGCGGAATTGCAGATTGACCTCGATGCCTGGGTTGTGAGTTATAAATGAGGAGAGGCCCCATCAAGGGCGCTGGTGTTTCGGCAAGACACCGATGCAGACCTTCCTGGATGCGGTCCCATTGGCAAAGGAGAAAATGATCGCCGCCTGATCACCACCAGATAAGCCAAACCCGACCATCTTCGGACATCAAACGTCAGATTAAGTCCCAGCTAGTACAGCTGATCATCGGCCACGATGAAACCCATCTCTTTTCGTTCCTCTAGCCGCATGCCAGCGGCAGATGCGGACACGACGCGTGAGCGCGCACCGCTTTCGTTTGTCGTTTCCAATCAAAGCCGTCAAGCGCGAGGCCCGAGGCGCTCCCGCGCCAAGATACGTCGCGCCCTTTCGCGGACCGGGGCATCGATCATCTGATTGTTCAACGCAACCGCACCCAGATCCGGCACCGCCAGGACCTCGCGCGCCCAGGCGAGTTGCGATTCCAGGGGCGCAAACCCGGCAAAGGCGGGTTTGATCTGTCTCGGGTGAATGCAGAGCTTGCCCCCGAAGCCCAGGTCGCTCGCGTGCCGCGCGTCACTCTCCACAAGCTCCGGATTCTTGGTCTCGGCCGTGACTCCATCGAGCGGCGGAAGAAGATTGCCCGACCGCGAGGCCAGCACGATCTCGGCTCGTGCGAACAGCAGAGCCTCGCGGGTGTGCGCACAACCCAAATCGGCACAGAAGTCGATCGACCCGAATGCAAGCCGGAGGGCGCCATCGGCCCGCGCGATCTCCCGAACGTTGGCGAGCCCTTCGGCCGTCTCGATCAGCGCGATGATCGACTGTCCCGGAGCGAGCCTTTCGCGCAGGCCGCGAAGGTCGCCCGCGGATTCTGCCTTGGGCACGACGATGCCGGCAAGCGGCAGGAAGCCCACTACCTCAACATCTTCTCCAAACCATTCTGTCGTCGGCGCATTCACGCGCACGAAGGTCGGCACGGCCAACGGCTGCAGCGCACGAAGGCCTTCCCTGGCCTGCGATTTCGCTACCGGTGGAACCGCGTCTTCAAGATCGATCAGGACCGCATCCGCCCCCGATAGGCCCGCTTTGATGAAACGACCGGGCCGATCGCCCGGCACGAACAAAGGGGCGATGCATGCAAGTGGATTTCTGCTCACCATGTGGCGCTCGCTTCCATTGTGGCATGACCGTCCGCATTCGCGGTCCAGAGGCGAAGCGCGCCCCCATCTTCCACAGCGTTGAGGGTGAAGTCGGCGCCGTCGAACAGAGGTTTCACGCCGCGAAAATCGAACGCTCTCGGCGTGCGCCCGCCTTTCAACGAGGCCGCGAACTCCAACAGCATCGTCGCCTGCAACGGACCATGGACGATGAGCCCCGGATAGCCCTCGACGTCCCGGCAATAGCACCGGTCATAATGGATCCGGTGACCATTGAAGGTCAGGGCCGAGTAGCGAAACAGGAGCACCGGATCGGCTGCGACCGAACCGCTCCACCTCGCCGGCCTGGGCTGCGCGGGGGAGGTCGATACTGCCGAAGGAGCGGCCAGTCGGCCTGTCTCGCCGGGGCGGTAGACGATGTCCTGGCGCTCGCTGATCGCCACGCCACGTTCTGTGGAAATCTCGTGGTCGACCGTGACGAAACAGAGCGTCCCCGAGCTTCCCCGCTTCACCGTCACGTCGCGGATCTCGGAATGGCGCGTGACCACGTCGGAGACACGCAGCCGGTCGTGAATGTCGAGCCTCCCGCCGGCCCACATCCGTCGCGGCAGAGGAATTGGCGGCAGAAAACCGCCCCGCGCCGGATGGCCGTCCGACCCGAGTTCCGACATCGGCACCATAGGGGGCGCGAGGCACCAATGCATCGCGATTGGTACTTCCAGGTCGTCGCGGGAACCGGAACCGATAGTCGCGATGAGGCCAACAACCAGGCGGGCCGTGACCACATCGCTCGCCTGCTCGGTCTTGCCTATCCAGCGGCGAAGATGGTCGAGATCGAATTGCGCCGACGCCATCATGCCCCCTCCCCGAATTCCACACGGATACTATCGGTATGGGCGCCGAGGGCGGGCACTGGGCGG
>NZ_VCMV01000051.1 GCF_008757455.1 Microvirga brassicacearum
CGAGGACGCCGAGACCGGGCTGGTCTACCTCAACGCCCGCTACTACGATCCGAAGGTGGGCCGCTTCCTGTCGCCCGACAGCCTCGACCCGACCCTGCCGGGCGTGGGGACGAACCGCTATGCTTATGCCAACAACGATCCGATCAACCGCAGCGATCCGTCAGGGTTCGCGTCGAACGACAGTTCGGATTACGGCGCCGGCGGCGACATGAACGATGGGCACTATAGCGCCACAGACCAGGTCCGCGACCAGGAAGCCGCAATCGCCGACGGCAGCTACAGCGCCGCCCCTGGCGCCCAAGGCGGCGATTGGTCGAAGGAGGAGCGGGAGTTTGCCCGTAGCAGATCAGCATTTCTGGACATTGAAGTCACAGGGAAGGTGCCCTATGGACCTGCACGTCCGGTGCCACATGCCTACAACATCAACAATATCGTTTGCTCAGGGGGGCAAGGTTGTTCAGTAGATTACATTCGAGACAAAGCCACACGATATGCTTTCCCTGGTCAGGACCCAAGTAAACCGGTGTCACATTTGGGAATTTACGAAGTTCGCGACCCCTATATGGGCTTCTTCGGTGGCAGCATCCAAGTCCAAATTAGCGAAAATGGCCTCACGATCGTTAATCAAACCCAAATCGGCCACACTTTTCATGATGGACGTGTAACAAGAAGTTTTAGCCAGAGCGAAGATGGGAGTTGGAGTGTTTCAACGCGAGGGAGAGGTAATAACCCCGAAGCTTTTAACGCAGCAGCAAACAATTTTTTTGGTCCGGAAGTATTCAATCAACTTGATAGACAAATGCGCGAAACAATAGATCAAGAAAAAAGAGGGTACTGATGATATTTAACACACGACGTCGCTTTATAACTGGCATTTGTCTTTTTATATCATTATTTAGTAGCACGACTATCTCTGCATCGTCGAAGCTTGAGTCTGAATTGGTCGCTTTGCCATTAAGGTCGTTAAATTTCAACTTAAGTAACGTAGATATTCAAAAAATAAAAAATGTTTTTGAAGCAGTTCGGAAATTTGGAGAAGAGCAAAATTTTGCCGTCCGAATTGCTCAAACAGAGCCCGATATGCATTACATCGCGGAGCTTTGGCGGCACGATTTACATATCATAGTAACGAATCCGTTTACACCATCAGGTTTTAGTTTTGCGTTATATTTGACTTTCCCTCATTCGGTACAAAATCAGCTACTGGATGAAGTCGTGGACGCGTTCCGGAGCGCCATATCCCAGTTACCAAATATTAAGTGGGTGCCTGCTCGCTAGGCAAGTAAAATGACAACGCTCACGGTAAGAGAAGCTTACCTAGCTATGTATCGCTTCATGGAGGTTATCGCCGACCGCGACAATCTTGATGGATTCAACGTCATGCTAGGCTCGATGTCGTTTCTGCGAGATGGTTCAACTGCGGATGCGGGGATGTGGTGGGACTGGGAGCAGGCGGTAAAGAGAGTCGAGGGAGATCTGGATAGCAAGCTGAGTATTGAAGAAGCTCATGCCACTATGCGTAGCTTTCTTGAGACTTACAATTCCAGAGGCCCCTCCGACGACATCATCGAAATCCTGATTCACATGGTGCCTCCTTCTTTAAGCGAGCCTGAAGGTGAGCCTCTCTGGAAGGATTGGCTGAATGCGGTAAGGGCAGCCAAGATGAACGAAGTCGATGCTGCTCTTCGGCTGCACAAGCTAAGGTAGGGACACCTGACTTGCATGTCGAACCGGGCGGGTGTCGGGCCTATGATGCCGCCGGCGTCTGGCGGCGATCCCGGGGCGGATCGACGCGATGACCTATGATGCCAGCGATCGACCCTTGACCATGACGTTCCAGCCGGGCCGAGTTCCATGGGCGCGGCATTCTCGACCGCCGGCTCGCAGCGTCCGCATGCGCCGCTGACGGTGGACCGTCAGGCCCAGACCTACGACGCCAACGGCAACCTGCGTCAGGGCGGCAGGCGGACCATGGCCTGGGACGGGCAGAACCGGCCGGAAGAGATCGCGGCCGGTCTGTCCACGGTGAGATTCGTGTACGGGCCCGACGGGGCGCGGCTGACGAAGACCGTCAAGACCGACCCGAACGATCCGGTCGGCCTCACGACGCTCTATCTCGGCCCCGACGTGGAGCGCGCGCCCGGCCCCGCCTCGGCCGGGATCTGGACCATCTATCCGCATCCCGACATCCGCCTGCAGCCCTCTCCCGGGGGCCAGGACGCCGTCGTCCAGCGCGATCACCTCGGCAGCCTGCGCCGCCTGACCCGCCCCGACGGCGCCGCCCTCGCCTCG
>NZ_VCMV01000052.1 GCF_008757455.1 Microvirga brassicacearum
CACCCTAACCCTCCCCACAAGGGGGAGGGAATTGCGGTAGCTCTAGATGTCCATCCCGCCGACCTTCGGCACCCCATTCGTGCGCAGCAGGCCCCGATCCGGTTTCGACGCCACCTCGCCTTGATCGCGGAACCGGTTGACGATCGGATAGCGGCGGTCGCGGCCAAAATTCTTGCGGGTGACTTTCACGCCGGGGGCGGATTGGCGCCTCTTATATTCAGCGAGGTAAAGCAGCCGCTCGATCTTCTTCACCGTCGCGAGGTCATGCCCCTTGGCGACGATGTCCGAGACGCGCAACTCATCCTCGACGAGCCCCCGCAGGATGTCGTCGAGCACGTCGTAGGGCGGCAGGGAATCCTGATCCCGCTGGTTCTCGCGCAATTCGGCAGTCGGCGCTTTCGACAGGATGTTCTCGGGGATCACGATGCCGTCCGGCCCGAGTGCCCCCGCGGGCTTCCAGCGGTTGCGCAGCGCCGACAGGCGGTAGACCTCCATCTTGTAGAGGTCCTTGATCGGGTTGAAGCCACCATTCATGTCGCCGTAGAGCGTCGCGTAACCGACCGACATTTCGGATTTGTTGCCGGTCGTCACCACCATCGATCCGAACTTGTTCGAGATCGACATGAGGATCGTGCCGCGCGCGCGGCTCTGCAGATTTTCCTCCGTGATGTCACGGGCCTTGCCGGCGAAAAGCGGCGCCAGCAAGTGCTCGAAGCCCTCGACGGCGGGCGCGATCGGCAGCGTGTCGTAGCGGACGCGCAGCGCTTTCGCGCAATCCTCCGCATCGCTGAACGAATCCGCCGCCGTGTAGCGATAGGGCAGCATCAGGCAATGCACACGCTCCGCCCCCAGCGCATCCACCGCCATGGCGGCGCAAATGGCGGAGTCGATGCCGCCCGAGAGGCCGAGCACGACGCCGGGAAACCGGTTCTTCTCCACATAATCGCGAAGCCCGAGCACGCAGGCGGCGTAATCCGCCTCCTCGCCTTCCTCCACGACGACCATCGGCGCATCGACACAGGCCCATCCATCGGGCCCTTTTTCCCACACCGTCAGCGCGACAGTTTCGGCATAGGCGGGAAGTTGCGCCACAAGCGAGCAATCGGCGTTCAGCGCAAAGGAAGCGCCGTCAAAGACCAGCTCGTCCTGTCCGCCCATCTGGTTGAGATAGACGATCGGCAGGCCGCTTTCAGTGACCCGCGCCGCCGCGATGTTGAAGCGCTCCTCGGTCTTGCCGCGCCAATAGGGCGAGCCGTTCGGCACGAGCAGGATCTCGGCACCGGTTTCCGCCAGGCACTCGACCACGTCGCCGGTCCAGATGTCCTCGCAAACCGGGATGCCGATGCGGATGCCGCGGAAATTCACCGGCCCGGGCAACGGTCCGGGCGCGAAAATCCGCTTCTCGTCGAACACGCCGTAATTGGGCAGATCGACCTTGAAGCGCACCGTGATGGCGCCGTTGTCGAGAAGCGCATAGGCGTTATAGACCTCGCCCTCCTCCCGCCACGGCAGCCCGATGAGCATTCCCGGACCGCCATCGGCGGTCTCGCGGGCGAGGCGCTCGCAGGCGTCCCGGCACACATCCTGAAAGGCGGGCTTGAGAACCAGATCCTCGGCCGGGTAGCCGGCGAGGAACAGTTCCGTGAACATCACGAGGTCGGCGCCAAGCCGGGCTGCCTCCGCGCGCGCCGCGCGCGCCTTCGCCTCGTTGCCGGCCACATCACCGACGGTGGGATTGAGCTGGGCGAGCGCGAGTCTGAGTTGGTTCTTGGCCATGATCCTTGCGATTTAGCGCGTTGGCAGGGTGGCAGCAATGCGCCCGGCAAATTGTGGCTAATAAACGCTCACGCTGCGTAGCTTATCGCCCTCCCTTCCCCTACGAGATCCTATGCCGCAATGGGCGGCCGGGACCCCTGTCGATGAAAAAGCTGCTGTTGAGTTTTGCCGTGTTGTCCATGCTTGCCACTCCCCTCTCGGCGAAGAATTTCGCGGTCCCCGACAAGGATCCGGCGGCGACATTGACGGTGCCGGATAACTGGAAGGTCGAGGAGATCGAGTACGGATTTTCAGCGCAATCGCCCGGCGACGATGTGTTCTTCTCCATGGAATATGCCAGCAAGAAGAAGCTCGATGGCATGATGAAGACCAACGAGGCCTGGATGAAGGACAACGACATCGACTTCAGCAAGAAACCTGAAGAACGTGAGATGGATTTCAACGGCATCTCGGGCACTGTCCTGCGCTACGACACGACGGACGCGAACGGACCGACCCTGGTCGATTTCGTCTTGCTGCCCGCAGGCAAGAACCGCGTCGTCATGCTGACCTTGTGGGGTTCCGAAACCGAGCGGAAAAAGCACAAGGCTGCCATCACGTCCATCATGGAAAGCGTTCGACCCATCAACTGAGGGCGACGCAGCCCCCAAGCTAAACCGGGATGGAACCCGCCCTTGCCATCTTCGTTGTCAAAACACGAAGGCAACAGGAGACGGCGATGTTAAAAGGCGGATTACTTTGGCTGATCGGCATTCCGATACCGATCATCCTCATTCTGTTCTTCATGGGCTATTTGAGCTGATCTTTATTGCCAGATCTCCAGAGACCCAAAACTAAAAGGGCGCTTTTCAGCGCCCTCTTTTTTTGTCCGGAATCTAAGGTTGGATCTATTCGGCCGCCTCGAGATCCGGCCGGCCGCGGGCCTGCCGCTCGCGCTTGATCAATTCCGACGTGAGGAACGCGATCTCGAGCGCCTGTTCGGCGTTGAGGCGCGGATCGCAATAGGTGTGGTAACGATCCGACAGATCGTCATCAGTCAGCGCGCGGGCGCCGCCGGTGCATTCGGTGACGTTCTTGCCGGTCATTTCCAGATGGATGCCGCCCGCATGCGTGCCTTCCGCTTGGTGCACGGCGAAGAAGTCCTGCACTTCGCTCATCACCATCTCGAACGGTCGGGTCTTGTAGCCCGACGCCGCCTTGATGGTGTTGCCGTGCATCGGATCGCAGGACCACACGACCGTGCGCCCTTCCCGCTTCACCGCCCGCACCAGGCCGGGAAGATTGTCGAACACCTTGCCGGCGCCGAAGCGGCAGATCAGCGTCAGGCGGCCGGCCTCATCGTCCGGGTTGAGACGCTCGATGAGCTTCAGGAGGTCGTCGGCCTCAAGCGTCGGTCCGCATTTCAGCCCGATCGGGTTCCGGATGCCGCGCATATATTCCACATGCGCATGGTCGAGCTGGCGCGTGCGGTCGCCGATCCACAGCATGTGGCCGGAGGTGGCGTACCAATCGCCCGAGGTGGAATCGACGCGCGTGAGCGACTGCTCGTAGCCGAGCAGCAGCGCCTCGTGGCTGGTGTAGAAATCCGTCGCGCGCATTTCCGGGTGCGTTTCGGGGTTGATCCCGATGGCGCGCATGAAATCGATGCTCTCGGTGATCCGTTCCGCGATCTCACGGTATCGCGACGATTGCGGCGAGTCCTTCACAAATCCGAGCATCCAGCGATGCGCATTCTCGAGATTGGCGTAGCCGCCCGACGCGAAGGCGCGGATCAGGTTCAGGGTCGCGGCCGATTGCCGGAACGCCGAAATCTGGCGCGCCGGATCGGGAATGCGGGATTCCGGCGTGAACGCGATGTCGTTGATGATGTCGCCGCGGTAGCTCGGCAGTTCGACGCCGTCCACCGTCTCGGTGTTGGATGAACGCGGCTTGGCGAATTGCCCGGCCAGCCGACCGACCTTCACCACCGGCGACGAACCCGCGAATGTCAGCACCACCGCCATCTGCAGGAAGAGGCGGAAAAAATCGCGGATGTTGTCGGCGGAATGCTCGGCGAAGCTCTCGGCGCAATCGCCGCCCTGAAGCAGAAACGCCTCGCCCTTGGCGACGCTGCCCAACGCCCGCTTGAGCTTGCGCGCCTCGCCTGCAAAAACGAGCGGCGGATACCCCGCGAGTTCCCGCTCGACGGTCCCGAGGGCGTCGAGATCCGGATAGGAGGGAACCTGCTGGATCGGCTTATGTCTCCAGCTGTCGGGCGTCCAACGCTCAGTCATGACACATTGTCTCCGTGTCTTTAGAAACCTCATCGCTCACCGCAGAACGCGGCACGAAGGGGCTTCTATACACGAGGAATGGGAAAAGGCGAGGGTCGAGAAGGGATGGTAGTAACTCGGTTTGAATCCCGGTCGGCGCGACACTCCGTCATTCCGGGGCCGCGCAAGCGGAGCCCGGAGCCATAAACATTGGCCTGTCAAGACAAAGCCGAAGCCGTCGCGCCCGATCCTTAATCGCCAGCGTCTATGGGGTTCCGGGCCCGGCTGCGCCGTCCCGGAGAGACGGGGGTGGTCAAACGTCACGACCGAATGGGGAGAAGCCTGAGCGCAATTACCGGCTGTGCTCCTGGCGGCTCTCCCGCCGGGACATCCAGAGCGCGCCAAAACCCATCGCCACGGCAATGACCGGAATGCCGAAATAGACGTAGGCTTCGAGGAGAGTCATGGCTTCAGGCCCCTGAGGATCAACTTCCCTATTAGATGTAGGATGACCAACGAAAAGCCAAACCAGGCTCGCGGCAATGGCCACGGCGTCCGTAGGCATGGCTTCCGAACCGTACCCGACGGCAAACCGCCGGCCCGACGAAACCCGCGATGACGAAGGCGACCGCCACGTTGTTGATTGCGGTGGCGGTCAGTTTCGTCTGCTCGTTATGAACAAGGTGCAAGGCACGCCTCCGACTCGTCGCTACCAAGAATAGCAGGCTCCGGACGAAACTTATGCTTCGGAACTTGGCTCAGTCGTCTTTGGATACCGGTCAGGCAGCCTTAGCACTCGAGGGCACCGATGGCGATTTTCCGATCCCTTGCGCGATCAGCCACTGTGACACTTCTTCGACCCGGCGCGTCAGCCGGGGATAGCTGGAAAAAGCCTTGAGCACGAACCCTGCGACGGGCGGCACCATCTTGTCCTGAAGCGCAAAGGCCGCGCCGTTCATCTGGGAGTTCAGCTTCGCGCTTCCAGAAGCCAGCATCTGGAGAGCGGAGCGCGCCACGGTCAGATCTCGGGTGATGTAGGCGCCGATCCGGTCGCAGGTGAATTCCCGGCTGCGCGAATAGGCTGCGCCTAGAAACGGAACGATCAGCGCGGGCAGGCGCACGAGATGGAGCATCTGGTCGAGATGCCCGGCGATGTGGTGCCCGAGTTCGTGCCCGATGACGAAGCGGAGCTGCTCCTCGTTGTCGGCATCGATGAGGGCCGAGGTCAGCCAGACATACCGCGTCTTCCCGAGCAGGCGCAGTGCGAAGGCATTCATGACGCCGTGGGAATTGTAGACGAAAGTCATGGGGGCCGCCTCGAGACCGAGCTTGTTTGCGCCCTCTTGCACCATGGCGTGGATGTGGGGGAATTGATCCGGGCCGACGAGCACGTGATGCCCGAACATGTAGGCTCGAACGAGGGCTTTGGTGGCTGTGAGCAGGCCCCAGATCACGAGCCCGTAGACGCCCATAACTGTCAGCATTGCGACGGGCTGCTTACTCATGAGAATGATCACGGCCGCCAGAAGCCAGAGCACCACGCCGCCCAGAAGCGTTGCTGGCCCATAAAAGCGCTCTTTAGGATGCCGAATTGCGTTGATGTCGAAGGTCACCGGAAATCTCCATTTTCCGGCAGTCTAATCGCATCCTCGTATTTCTCGAAACGTAATTACGTTTAGAGAAGGGTTGTCCCCAGCGCCTTTTCGCCTCTACCCCACCGCCACCGGCGTCTTCACCACATAAGGCACCCGCATCGTCACCAACTCCTCGGCGGCCGTCGGGTGGACCGCGATGGTGCGGTCGAAATCGGCCTTGGTGGCGCCCATCGTGACGGCGATGCCGGCGAGCTGGATCATTTCGCCCGCGTCATGGCCGACGATGTGGACGCCCACCACCTTGTCGGTGGCGCGGTCGACGATGAGTTTCAACATCACCCGTTCCTGGCTGCCGGAGAGCGTCGCGCGCATGGGCCGGAAGGCGCTCATATAGACATCGATATCACCGTAGAGCGCGCGGGCGGCTTCCTCGCCGTAGCCGATGACGCCGATCTCCGGCGTGGAGAACACCGCCGTCGGGATCAGGCTGTGGTCGACCATCGTCGGCCGGTTGCCGAACACCGTGTCGGCGAAGGCATGGCCTTCGCGGATGGCGATGGGCGTGAGGTTGGCGCGGTTCGTCACGTCGCCGATGGCGTAGATCGACGGTACGAGGGTCTGCGAATAGGCATCGACCGGGATGGCGCCCGCCTTGTCCACGGTGATGCCGACCTTTTCGAGCCCGAGATGCGCGGTGTTGGGCCGCCGACCGGTGGCCACCAGAACCTCGTCCACGTGTACGACCGAACCGTCCGAGAGAGTCGCCGCGATGCCGTCGACGGTCTTGTCGAGCCGCGAGATCGTGCGGTTAAGCGCGAGGCTGATGCCCCGCCGCGCATAGGCCTCGCCAAGCGCATCGCGCACATCCTCGTCGAACCCGCGCAGGAGCTTGTCGCCCCGGTGCAGAAGGATGACGTCGCTGCCGAGGCCGTTGAAAATTCCGGCAAATTCCACCGCGATGTAGCCCGCGCCGACGACAAGGATGCGCTTGGGCAGGGCTTCGAGGTGAAAGACCTCGTTCGACGTGATGGCGAGATCGCCGCCGGGGATTTTCGGCTCGAGCGTCGGATGCGCGCCGACCGCCACCAGGATGATGCGCGCCCGCACCCGCTCGCCGGTCTTGACCAAGCGGACCGTGTGCGCATCCTCGATCACCGCGCGGTCATCGGCGATCTCGACGCCGGCCTTTCCCAGATTGGCGCGATAGATCTCTTCCAGCCGGTCGATTTCCGTGTCCTTGTTGCGGATCAGGGTCGCCCAATCGAAGCGGGTCGCCGGAATGGTCCAGCCGAAACCGGCGGCGTCGTGAAAATCGTCGGCGAAGCGGCTGGCATAGACCAGCAGCTTCTTCGGCACGCAGCCGCGAATGACGCAGGTTCCGCCGACGCGGTATTCCTCCGCCACCATCACGCGGGCGCCGTATCCGGCGGCGATCCGACCCGCGCGCACGCCACCGGAGCCGGCCCCGATGACAAACAGGTCAACGTCGAATTCGCTCATCGGGTCGTCTCCACTTGTGTTTGCAGGCCGGCCCGCGCCGCCAGCAGCCAGACGATGGCTGCGCCGACCGAGGCCGCCCACCATCCCTGCCAGGCCCCGTGCCCGACGAGCGCCACGGCCGTCGTCCCCGCCATGAGGGCGAGGGAGGCTGCGGCCACGAGGCGCTTCTGTCGGGCGATGGTGCGGAGGGTCTGCAGGATGATCATCAACGTAAGCACGGCGCCCACAATGCCAAGCTCCGCCCAGATCTGAATCGCGGCATTGTGAGGATGGCCGACCCCGAGCAGCGTCCGGTGCTGCGGGGCGACGCGATCGGCCACCGCCGTCCGGTCCATGAGCGGGCTGATCCCGAAGCCGCCGCCGAGAACGGGATCCTGGCCGATGGCGTCGCCGAAACTGAGCCAGATGTCGATGCGATCGCGGGAGTGATCGTCGGCGAGCCGTTCATGCACCGCATCCGGGATGAGCGTGTCGCCGATCGTGCCGAGAAACGGCGCCAGCGCAATCACAGCGACAAACGCGATTGCGGCTGCAAGCGCGACGAGCCGGGGGGCAAGGCAGGAAGCGGCGAAGACTGCGATCACGGCCCACAGCCCGACGAAGGCCGCACCGCTTTCGGAACGCGCGACCGCGACCGCCACCAATACGGCAAGCCCCACGGCGCAGGCCCGGCCGAGGCGGTCCTGCCGCAACAGGAAGGCGGCGAGAACCGGCAGGAGGACCATCAGGGTCAGCATCGGACGGTTGAAGATGAAAATATCGGGCCGGACACCGAGCGCGCGTCGCAACGCCATGCCGGTGCCGAGCTCGACCATCATCATGATCGCCGCGATGGCGCATGAGAGGGCGAGCAGCCAGAATGCCCTCCGGCTCATGCGCTCCGGCAGGATCACCGCGAGCATGAATGCGAAGAGCACCGACAGCCAGAATTCGCCGAAAGCGTGCAGGGAAATGCCGGGGTACTCGCTCCAACCGATGGAGACGAAGCACCACGCCAGGAAAGCCGCACCGGTCATGCCGAACGGTGTGGCGAGACGAGCACGCGCCTCTCCGAGGAAGTCCGGCAAGCCGCCCTCGATCATCACGGCGAGCAAGGCACTGACGGCGGCGAGACCGAGAAAGACCGGGCTCGACCGATGGGCGATCGCCATCCCCACGGGCATGAGGGCGAGCGCGCCCATCGCCACGTGCCACAGGCCGCGCGCCATGCCTTCGGCCTTGCCGGCCGGGCGGGCAGTCGAGGGTTTCGCGGCTTTGCTCATGCGGCTGCTCATGGGGAGGCTCTTACGCGAAGGTTTCCCGGCGATAAAGAACCAACCGCTTGCCGCCCCTGATTTCCCCCTTTACCGTTCCGCCAGGACGCGCCGGATCGAACGGCAGCGCCACATGAGGAAACAACGATGATTCACACCCGCAAAAGTCTCTGGCGCGGCGCTATTGCCGTCGCGGCCGTTGCAGGCTTTGTCACGTCCGCGGCCGCGCAGATGGAACTCAAGATCATGGCGCCGGCGGCTCCCGGCGGCGGCTGGGACCAGACCGCGCGTTCCATGCAGCAGGCGCTGACCCAATCCGGCATCGCCAAGAGCGCCCAGGTCGTCAACGTCCCCGGTGCCGGCGGCTCCGTCGGCATCGCGCAGTTCGTCAATAGCGGCAAGGGCGACGGCAACCAGCTCATGGTGATGGGCTACGTGATGGTGGGTGCACTTCTCACCAACAAGTCCCCTGTCACCCTCGACCAGACCACCCCGATCGCGCGGCTGACGGCAGAATACGAAGCGCTGGTGGTTCCCGCCGACAGCCCGATCAAGAACGCCAAGGACCTGGCGGCGGCCGTGAAGGCCGACCCGGCGAAGGTCACCTGGGCCGGCGGTTCGGCCGGCGGCGTCGATCATATTGCGGCGGCGTTGTTCGCCAAGGAAGTCGGCGCCGATCCGACCAAGATCAACTACATCCCGTTCTCGGGCGGGGGTGAAGCGCTCGCCGCCATCCTCGGCGGCAAGGTCACGGTCGGCATCTCCGGCTACGGCGAGTTCGAAAGCCAGATCAAGGCCGGCAAGCTGCGCCTGATCGGCCTCACGTCGGCCACCAAGCTGCCGAATATCGACGGCCAGTCGCTGAAGGATCAGGGCATCAACCTCGAGATCGCCAACTGGCGCGCCGTCGTTGCCCCTCCGGGCATCACCGCCGAGCAGAAGAAGGCTCTGGTGGATGCCATGGACAAGCTGAACAAGTCCAAGGAATGGACCGAAATCCTCAAGGCCAAGGGCTGGGACGACGCTTATCTGTCGGGCGACGCTTTCGCCAAGTTCCTCGCCGAGGATCAGGTCCGCACCAAGGAAGTCCTGATGTCCGTCGGCCTCGTGAAGTCTTAAGGCTTCGCGGCAAAACGATCCGGGAAGCGCCGCACCTCTTCGCGGCGTTTCTTTTTTCCATCAAACTGAGTGGGGTTGCCCATGACTCGGCGCATCGACGTGGCAGGCCTCGTCATCGCATTCATTCTGCTGGCCATCGCCGGCGCGATCTGGTGGGACATGAGTTCCCTCAGCATCTCTTCGGTCTACGGGGTCGGCCCCAAGGCCATGCCGATGATCGTTGCGGTCGGATTGGCGATTCTCGCCCTCGGCAACGCCGTCATGGCGTTTCGCGGCGAATTGCCGGCGCGCGACAGCCTCGACTGGAAGCCCATCGTCCTGATCCTCGGCGGCCTTGCGGCGCTGATCGCGCTCATCCGGTTCGGCGGCGGTTTCATTTTCGCCACCTCGATCCTCTTTGCGGCCACGTCCACCGCGTTTGGACGACGCGCCATCATCACGGATCTCGTGATCGGCTTCGTCATCGGCGTGGTGGTGTATCTCCTTTTCTCGAAGCTTCTCACCCTGTCGCTGCCGGTGGGTCCGCTTGAACGCCTGATCTGAGGCCGCCATGGACGCGTTTATCTCCCTCGCCAACGGCCTCACCATCGCCATCCAGCCGATGAACCTCCTGTTCGCACTCGTCGGCGTGCTCCTCGGCACCGCGGTGGGCGTGCTGCCCGGCATCGGCCCGGCGCTGACGGTCGCCCTGCTGCTGCCCATCACGTTCAAACTCGATCCGGGCGGCTCGATCATCATGTTCGCCGGCATCTATTACGGCGGCATGTATGGCGGCTCGACGACCGCGATCCTGATCAATACGCCGGGGGAAAGCGCCTCCATGGCGACGGCGCTCGAGGGCAACAAGATGGCCAAGGCCGGACGCGGCGGCCCGGCGCTTGCCACCTCCGCCATCGGCTCGTTCGTCGCCGGCACCATCGCCACCATCGGGCTCACCTTCCTGGCGCCGTTTCTCGTCGAACTCGCCATTCAATTCGGGCCGGAGGATTATTTCGCCCTCATGTGCGTGGCCTTCGTCACCGTGTCGGCGACCTTCGGCGATTCACCGGTTCGCGGCCTGACCAGTCTGTTCATCGGCCTGGCGCTCGGCCTGGTGGGCATCGACATCCTGACCGGCCAATCCCGCCTAGCCTATGGTGTGCCGGAATTGTTCGACGGCATCGAGGTGACGACGCTGGCGGTCGGGCTGTTTGCCGTCGGCGAAGCGCTCTACGTCGCCTCGCGGCGCCATATTCACGAGGAAAAGCTCGAACCCGTTCGCGGCTCGCTCTGGATGACGAAGCAGGATTGGAAGCGTTCGTGGAAGCCCTGGCTCCGCGGCACGGCTCTTGGCTTCCCGATCGGCGCCCTGCCGGCCGGCGGCGCCGAGATCCCGACTTTCCTGTCCTATTCGACGGAAAAGAAGCTGACGAAGCACCCGGAAGAATTCGGCCATGGCGCCATCGAGGGCGTCGCCGGCCCTGAGGCCGCCAACAACGCCTCGGCGGCCGGCACCCTCGTGCCGTTGCTGACGTTGGGGCTGCCGACCTCGGCCACCGCCGCCATGATGCTGGCGGGCTTCCAGCAATACGGCCTCAATCCCGGCCCGCTCTTGTTTGCCGAGCGCCCCGATCTGGTCTGGGGCCTGATCGCGAGCCTCTTCATCGCCAACGCCATGCTGCTGGTGCTGAACCTGCCGCTGGTCGGGTTGTGGGTGCGCCTGCTGGCGATCCCGCAGCCCTGGCTCTATGCGGGCATCCTGGTTTTCGCCACCATGGGAACCATCGCCGCCAACCCCTCACCGGTCGAACTGATGATGCTCTCCGCCTTCGGTGTCTTGGGCTTCCTGATGCGCCGGTTCGATTATCCCATCGCGCCGGTGGTGGTCGGGCTGATCCTCGGCCCCATCGCCGAAAGTCAGCTCCGCCGCGCGCTCTCGATCAGCCTCGGCGATCCGATGGTGCTCGTGCAGAGCCCATTTTCGGCGATCCTGTTGCTGATCGCCCTCGTCGCCCTGATCCTGCCGTTCTTCCTCAAAGGCATGGGGCGGTTCAAGGCGGCCGAGGATTGAGGACTGCAGGACCGAATTTAGCGGTTATCTTGTAACCTCTCGGCGGCGCCACCATATTGGTGAGGCGTACTGGAACGTCGGCCGCCAACGTCAGGTTGACTGTGTGTTGGTGATCGCCCAAACTTCCGCTGTTGCTTGGAGGATTGTTATGAGTGTCCGTTTGGAAGACATCCGTATTGTGCACCGCATCGTCGGGACAAAACATGTCTTCACATCGCCGGACGTGCCGGAACTGCACATCTCTCACGCCGACGAGGCGATCGCCTACAGCAATATTCAGCCTGCGCTTGATGTTCTGGAGCAAGTACGGAACCGGGTAAAAGCCCGCGAGACCCTACAGTACCGGATTCGCGAGAGGTCCGTCGCCTAGTTGCGTTTCCTGGCTGCGGATATTTACCTGCTTTTGACAGCTTCGGGCTGCACCTTCGAAGGGGATCGTATCCCCTCAGGTGAGGCATGGCTCACGCCGGGTTGCCAGGTCTTCTTTCTGCCGGAGCCTGATTTTATCAACGACGCCCATTGGTTCGACGCGGAGGTTATCATCGATAACCTCAAAGACCGATGGGTCGGCTTTTCAATTCCCGATAGCATCCGCCGCTATGACTGACTGACGGGATTCTGCGACTGCTTTTCAGGGCGGTCCCCCAGAGGCCACAAAAAAGCCCGGCACTGCCGGGCTTTTCCGTATCCGTCTTGTGAGCAGATTACTGCAACTGATGGCCACGCTTGTTCATTTCGGCGCGGGCGCGGATCATCACATATTCGGAAACGTTCTGGGTCCAGGTCGCCAGATCCTTGACGATGTCGTCGAGGAGGCCCGGCTGGATGGCGACGTATTTGACCCCGGTCGGCGTCTTGTAGAAGGCGGCGATGTCCTTCAACTCGGATTCCGTGAGCCGCGCGGCGAACACGCGAGCCACGTTGTCGAGCATCTTTTCCTTCTGAAGTTCGATCTCCGGACGCAGCATCGCCGTGACCTCGTCGAGGTCCTTTTTGATCTCTGGCCGGGTCACGTTCATCTGTTGCAACTGGTCGAGAAAGGGCTCCGTCATGGCATCGAACGAGCGCGTCATGCCCGTGACCGTGGCGACCTCGCGGGCGACCGCAAGATGGCTCGGGGTCGCCGCCGCCGGAGAGGTCTGGGCGAAGGCGGGACCGGCGAGCAGGGCCAGCGCAAAAGTGGTCGCGACGAGGCGGGAGGCAGAACGGATCATGGGTGAGGCTCCAAGCTGAATGGGATTCATGGTCAAACCTGACCGATTTCGACAAGCCCTTCAGCAGTGGCGAGGATCGCCCCTGTGCAAAGGCCGAGAAAGAGACCGTGCTCGACGACACCGGGAATGCGGTTGAGGGCATCGGCCAGCGCTTCCGGCCGGTCGATGCGTCCCAGATGCGCGTCGAGGATGAAATGCCCGCCATCGGTCACGAGAGCGGCGCCGTTCGGTATTTTCCGGAGGCGAAGGTCGTCCGGGAGGCCCTGGCTTTTCAGGAGCTTCGCGATCGCGATCTCGGTGGCCTTGAGGCCGAAGGGAACCACCTCGATCGGAAGCGGGAAGCGTCCAAGCGTTGCCACGTGCTTCGAGCCATCGGCGATGACAATCATACGGGCGCTGGCGGCTGCGACGATCTTTTCGCGCAGATGGGCAGCCCCGCCGCCTTTGATGAGGCGCAAGGAATCGTCGATCTCGTCGGCGCCATCGATCGTCAGGTCGAGTTCGGGGGTCTCGTCGAGGGTGGTGAGCGCGATGCCTTCGGCGGTCGCGAGGACGCGGGTCGCCTCCGATGTGGGAACACCCACCACAGTCAGGCCGCCGCGAACACGCGCGCCGAGCGCCGCGACGAAATGCGCCGCCGTCGACCCGGTGCCGATGCCGAGCCGCATGCCGTCGCTGACGAGGGCCGCCGCCCGTTCGGCCGCAGCACGTTTCAGTTGATCGCTCACGAAAGATCCCTGTTCATGACATTTCCGGCGGCAAAGCCTCTGGCGAGGCTCCAGCCACCGAACGCCCTCTAGCACAGCGCAACGCGCCGAAGAAAGAAGGTTTCATTCGTGCGCGACACTAAAGAGCCGGTTTATGGCCGCTGCGGCGAGGCGCCGGTTCCGGGACGAGCGCTCGGCGTCGCGGCCGGGGCCGAACTTGCCGGGGCGGCGGCGGCCGGGCTCGTCTGCGGCGTGCACACCACCTTCTCGTCGAAGACGTAGCAGATGCTCATGTCGCCGGTGCGGAAATTGACACGGAAAACGCCGCCCTCGCGCTCATGCCGGGAGGCAACAAGTCCATATTCCCCAGGCACTTGCGGCCCCGCGCCCTCACCCGACCCGAAGCACAGGGTGACGCCGATGGTGCCCTCCTGCAGGCCATATTGGCACGAGCTGATCTCGCCGCTGAAGCGGTCGATCCGATAGATGCGGTTCAGGTCTGTCTGCGGTGCGGGCACGAAATCGAAGGGTGCCGCCATCGCCGGCGCGATCCCCCCGGCCATGAGGCCACCCACAAGGGCCAGCGCCGAAAAACGCGCCTCAAAGTCAACAAACCGCATTCAGCACTCCCGCTGGTAAGAACGAATCAACCTTAAGATCATACCATCGCGACGCTTGATTCTCTCGTTATGTGGAGGTAGCCGAGACCGATGGCCATTCTTGCCCCGCCTATCGCCGTCTTCGATCTCGACGGAACGCTGGCCGATACTGCCGGCGATCTGGTTGCGACCCTCAACGTGATCCTCGACCAGGAGGGCCTCGCCTCCCTGCCGGTGGAAAAGGCACGCGACATGATCGGCGCCGGCGCCCGTGCGCTGATCGAACGGGGCTTCGAGACGGCCGGTCGCGACCTTTCGCCCGATCATCTCGAACGGCTGTTCGAGCGCTTCATGGTGCATTACGGCGCCAATATCTGCGTCCGGACGAAGCTTTTTCCCGGCGTGCTGGACGCGCTCGACCGACTGGAGCAAGCAGGCTTCGTCCTGGCGATCTGCACCAACAAGGTCGAAACCCATTCGGTCAAGCTGCTTAGCGAACTCGGCGTCGGCCACCGCTTCGCGTTCAATGCGGGGCGCGACACCTTTCCGTATTTCAAACCCGATCCGCGCCACCTGACGATGACCATCGCGCGCGCCGGGGGTGATCCGACCCGGGCCGTCATGGTGGGCGATTCCAACACCGACATCGTCGCTGCGCGAAACGCGCGCATCCCGGTCATCGCGGTGCCGTTCGGCTACACGGAAACGCCCGTCCGACAACTCGGGCCGGATCGCGTCATCGACCATTTCGACGAGCTCTTCGACGCGGTCGCAAGGCTGACCTGCAAGGCCGCCGCCTGAGCGGGAAACTGCCGTCAACCAAGGCATCTCCACCTCATCCTGAGGAGCCGCAAAACGGCGTCTCGAAGGGTCCTCCAGTGGTCTCTGGAACCGCCTCGTGCTTCGAGACAAGCCTTCGGCCATCCTCAGCATGAGGCTCCGCGACAGGCTTTCGCTTTCTCGGACGAAGGCAGCGAGCCACCTGCTCGCGAAAATGTGAAAATATGCAGTCAGGAAGGAAATGGTGGGCGCGACAGGGATTGAACCTGTGACCCTTCGCGTGTGAAGCGAATGCTCTCCCGCTGAGCTACGCGCCCTGACAAGCGCCTTCTAGTGTCGTTTTTCCCTTCGCGTCAAGGCCATCGCGGCGAAATCCGCGCCGAGGCCGCTGCGCGCCAATCATGGCAGCTTGGCTTTAACCCCTTGCTTACGACGAGGCGAAATCAAGGCAGCGTCGCAATAGTGTTCAGGCCAGAACCTCTGCTATGCAACGGATCTCAAACGCGGCTGTTGCGTTTAGCTATCTCAAACCAGTAGCGAAACTTGGTTATTTCGAGGCATTTATGGGACGCACCCGCGCCGCCCTGACCGGGCTTGCTTGCGCTTTCGCCGCTCTCGCGACGCCGGCCGCAGCTTTCACCGCAATCGATCCGCTCACCCGCCAGCCGCTCTACAGCGTCGAGGATCCGGTGCGCGCGCAGGCCTCGCCAGTGCCGCGCGAGATCGTTTCCTTCGATGGGCGTTATGCGCCCGGCACCATCGTGGTCTCGACCCACGAGCGCCGGCTCTATTACGTGCTGGGTGACGGCAAGGCGATCCGCTACGGCGTCGGCGTTGGCCGGCCCGGTTTCCAGTGGGGCGGTGCGCATTCGGTCACGATGAAGCGCGAATGGCCGGATTGGCGGCCGCCGGCGGCAATGCTGAGGCGCCGCCCCGACCTGCCGCGTCACATGGCCGGCGGCCCCGATAACCCGCTCGGCGCGCGCGCGCTCTATATCGGCAGCACCATCTACCGCATCCACGGCTCGAACGAGCCGGAAACCATCGGCGAGGCCGTCTCCTCGGGCTGCATCCGGATGACCAACGAGGATGTCACCGATCTCTACAACCGCACCAGGGTCGGCGCCCGGGTGGTGGTGCAGCGGTAACCATCTTCATCCGTCACGTGAGGAAGAAAAGGGCGCGATCCCAAGGGATTGCGCCCGTTTTTGCAGGTGCGTGTTGAGATTTAGGCCCGCGAGTCAGCGCCACTCCGCTAGGTCCCGCCACGACCGGGGTCACGACGTGCTACCGCGACAGCCCCTTTGCCGCCAGCTCGTCCAGATAGGCTTGCCAGCGCTCCGGCATTTCGGTGCCGAGTTCGAACAGGTAATCCCAGCCATAGATCCCGGTATCGTGCATGTCGTCGAAGACGAGCCGCACCGCATAATTGCCGACCGGCAGCACGCTGATGATCTGCACGTTGCGCTTGCCCGGAACCGTCTTGCGCTGCGCCGGGCTGTGGCCCTGAACCTCCGCCGAGGGGCTGGTCACGCGCAGGTATTCGGCCGGAAGATCGAAGGCGGCGCCGTCGTCGAAGGCGATCCTCAGGCTCGTCTTGTCTTTCGCGAGCCGAAGCTCGGTCGGCCAGCGCTTCGTCGTCATGAATCGATCTCTTCCTTGTTTGGTGATTTGACGCTAGCGCCTCGAGAGTTAAGTTCCAATCGGACCCGTAAACTCAAGACAACGACAAGGAATGCTTCCGGAATGTGGGGATCCCCTGCCCGCAGAAGACACACCACGGATCACCAGCCCCTGGTCGATCCATTCGGCCGGGCGATCACCTATCTGCGCGTGTCGGTGACCGATCGCTGCGACTTTCGCTGCGTCTATTGCATGTCGGAGGACATGGCGTTCCTGCCCAAGCGCGATCTCCTGACGCTGGAGGAGCTTGACCGGATCTGCTCGGTCTTCGTGGGCAAGGGTGTGCGCAAGCTGCGCATCACCGGCGGCGAGCCCCTGGTGCGGCGGGACATCATGACGCTGTTCCGGTCGCTCTCGCGGCATCTGGAGACGGATGCGCTCGATGAACTCACGCTGACCACCAACGGCTCGCAGCTTGCCCGTCACGCGGCCGATCTTGCCTCCTGCGGCGTCAGGCGCATCAACGTGTCGCTGGACACTCTCGACGACGGCAAGTTCCGCCGTATTACCCGCTGGGGCGATCTGACGAAGGTGCTCGGCGGCGTTGACGCGGCGCAGCGGGCCGGCCTCAAGGTCAAGATCAACACGGTGGCGCTGAAAGGCACCAACGAGGACGAGATCGAAACGCTGCTCGGCTGGGCGCACGAGCGCGGGATGGATCTCACGCTGATCGAGGTGATGCCGCTTGGCGAAATCGACAGCGAGCGTATCGACCAATATCTGCCGCTCTCGCTCGTCCGCGCACGGCTGGCGCAACGGTTTACCTTGACCGAAATCGACGAGCGCACCGGCGGGCCCGCGCGCTATGTCCGCGTCACCGAGACCGGCGGCACGCTCGGGTTCATCACGCCGATGACGCATAATTTCTGCGAAAGCTGCAACCGCGTCCGCCTCACCTGCACGGGTCAACTCTTCATGTGCCTGGGGCAGGAGGACGCGGCCGACCTGCGCGCGCCCGTTCGCGCTTCCGAGAGCGACGCTGCCCTCGAGCAGGCGATCGTCGCTGCCATTGCGCGAAAGCCGAAGGGGCATGATTTCGTCATCGACCGCCGCCATGCGCGCCCCGCCCTGGCGCGGCATATGAGCGTCACGGGCGGCTGAAATCCCTTTCCCGGAGGCCTAGCGGCTTTCGGCTCGATTGACACTCTTGAGCTTTCCGGGAATATCGCGCCAAACTCGCTGATTGGATTGCCGTGAAGGGGCTGCGCTGCTGGCCAGAACTGTTGCTGTGTCTCATGCTCGCCTTCGGGCCCGGAGCAGCGCTGCCGGCTGGCGCACAGGATGCGGCGCCCAAACCGGCACCCATCCGCATCGCCGTCGAGGGTGCCTACCCGCCTTTCAATTTCATCGACCAGAACAATGAATTGCAGGGCTTCGAAGTCGATCTCGCCAAGGCCCTGTGCGAGCAGATGGCGGCCGAATGCACCCTGGTGCAGCACGAATGGGACGGCATCGTCAAAGGCCTGCTCAACCGGGAATATGATGCGATCATGTCGTCGCTGGAAATTCTCGAGCGGCGGCAGAAGCGCCTCGCCTTCTCGGAACCCTATTATCGCATCCCCGCCATCTTCATCGCGCCCAAGGATAGCGAGATCAAAGCCCTGACACCCGAGGGGCTGGCCGGATTGAAGATCGGCGCGACGATCCGCAGCGACCATGCCGATTACCTGGAACAGCATTACCGGGAATCGGAAATCGCCCTCTATGGAAGCCCGGTCGAGGCCACCCTCGATCTTCTCGTGGGCCGCATCGACGCGGTGTTCGGGGACAAGCGGACGCTGCTGAAGTTTCTTGAGAGCCGCGAGGGCGAATGCTGCCGCATTCTCGGCACCGCGCCCGACGAGCCGGCCTATTCGCGACAGTTCTACGGGATCGGCCTGCGCAAGGAAGACGCTGACCTCAAGCGCCGCTTCGACAACGCGCTGTCGGCGCTCCAGGCGGACGGCACCTATGATCGCATCCGCGCCAAATACTTTTCGTTCGACATCAAATAGGACGTTTGACCCCCGCCAGCTCTCTCCATAGAACCGCACGAAGGATCTTGGACGAAAACGGGAGCGGACGATGGCGAAGGTCGGTTTCATTGGGCTCGGTGTCATGGGCGCACCCATGGCGAAACACCTGCGGGCCAAAGGCCACGAGCTGACGGTCTATAACCGGACTATCGCCAAGGCGGAGAAATGGGCAGCCGAGAATGGCGGCCGCGTTGCCAAAACGCCCCGCGAGGCCGCCGACGGCCAGGAATTCGTGCTCGCCTGCGTGGGCAACGACGACGATCTCCGGCAGGTGACGATCGGTCCCGATGGCGCCTTCGCGGGTCTCCGCAAGGGTACGATCTTCGTCGATCACACCACCGCCTCGGCCGAAGTGGCGCGCGAACTGCATGAGGCCGCGGGCAAAAAAGGCGCGGCCTTCATCGACGCGCCCGTCTCCGGCGGACAGGCCGGCGCCGAGAACGGCGTCCTGACGATCATGTGCGGCGGCGATGCGGACGCTTATGCCAAGGCCGAGCCCGTCATCATGAGCTTTGCCCGCGCCTGCCGCCTGATGGGTCCGGCCGGGTCCGGCCAGTTGACCAAGATGATCAACCAGATCTGCATCGCGGGCGTCGTCCAGGGGCTCTCGGAAGGCATTCATTTCGGCCAGCAGGCGGGGCTCGATATCGAGGCGGTGCTCGACGTGATTTCCAAGGGTGCTGCCGGATCGTGGCAGATGGAAAACCGCGGCCGGACCATGAACCAGGGAAAATTCGATTTCGGTTTCGCGGTCGACTGGATGCGCAAGGACCTGGCGATCTGTCTCGCGGAGGCGCGCAAGAATGGCGCCAGCCTGCCGGTGACCGCCCTCGTCGACCAGTTCTATGCCGACGTCCAGGCCAAGGGCGGAAGGCGCTGGGATACGTCGAGCCTGATCTCGCGATTGGGGAAATAGGCTGCGCGCGGCCGCGTCGCTGTTCGTCATGTCAAAGCCGGCCCGAATGGTATATCTCAAAGTATCAGCGGTCCCTTAGTCGGCCGCCGACCTTCTTTGCGCATCCGTGCGTCTCGAAGCTCTCCGGGCTTTGAGGAACAGCCAATGCCAACCGAATTGCCCCCGCCGAAGAAGCCGATCCACACGGCAAACGACGCGCCGGATATCTGGCTGACACGAACGCTGAACTGGCTCGCCGTGATCGTTGGAATCGGGCTGTGCTTCTACGCGATCAATTACGGCATTTCCTCCCCGCCCCAGCCCAATAGCCCGAGCGCGTCCGTTTCGGCGAAGCGATAGATCATCGAAGAAGTCCGCGCCAACGCTCTCGCGGAAGTGCAACAGGTCCGACTAATCGTCTGTTTCGGTTAGAAAATTCGTCCTGCCCTATCGGCGGCTGATCGTCAGGTAGGCCACGAACCCGCCGATCGCGAGGGCGATCAGCACCAGCGCCGCCTGCTTGGCATCGCCCGACAGGGCCGCATCGTCGTACATCTGCGAGAGGCGGGCGGAGCGTTCGGGATCGCGCGAGACGAACAGCCCGACGACCGCGAGCAGCGTGACGAGGCCGAGGATCAGGTAGTTCATGCGCATGGTCGTCTCCTCAACGGCCCTTGAATTGCGGCGCGCGTTTCTCGCGGAAGGCCGTGATGCCCTCGGCAAAATCGTCGCTGAAGCCGGCCTGCTGCTGCAGCTCGGCCTCGAGCGCCAATTGCGTCTCGAGATCGTTGCCGAGGCTCTTTGCCAGAGCCTGCTTGGTGAGCCGGTAGGCGAGCGCCGGCCCTTGGGCGAGCCGCGTCGCGAAAGCGCCGACCTCGTCCCGGAAGGTGGCATCCTCGAAGACCCGGTAGACGATGCCCATCGCCTTCGCCTCCTCGGCCGGAATCGGCTCGGCTGACAGCATCAGCGCGAGGGCCTGTTTCGGGCCGACGAGCCGCGGCAGGATCCATGTGCCGCCCGCATCGGGAATGAGCCCGATCCGCGCAAACGCTTCCTGCAGATAGGCCGAACGCGCCGCCACGACCACGTCGCAGGCGAGCGCGATATTCATGGATGCGCCGACCGCCGGACCGTTCAGCGCCGCGATGGTCACCTTGGGATAGCCCACCAGTTGCAGGATCAGCGGATTGTAGTCGCGCGCAAGCGGCGGGCCGAGATCGATGCGGTTATCGGCATCACGCGGCAACTCCTCGGTGAGATCCTGCCCCGACGAGAAGCCCCTGCCCTCGCCGGTCAGCACGACGACACGAATGGCCTCGTCGGCGGCGAACCGCGCCAGCGCGTCGCGCAATTCCTGATGCATCACACCGTTGAGCGCGTTCAGCTTGTCCGACCGCGCCAGCGCGATGGTGGCAACAGGTCCGTCAATCGTGCAGCGCAACGTCGTCTCGGTCATGCGGCCGTCTCCCGTTCGTCGGCAGCGAGCATAGAGCGGACTTCCTGACGAAGCACCGGCAAAAGCTCAGCTTCGAACCACGGATTGCGTTTCAGCCATCCATTGTTGCGCCAGGACGGATGCGGCATCGGCAGAACGCGCGGCCGACGGGGCGTCGCCAGGATGTCGCGCCAGCGCTCCACCGTCCGCGTCAGGCCGTCACGGAAATCATCGCCGAGATGCCAGGCCTGCGCGTATTGGCCGATCACCAGGATCAGTTCGATATGCGGCAGGGCGGCAAAGAGCGGCGCCCGCCACGCCTCGGCGCATTCGCGCCGGGGCGGCAGGTCGCCGCCTTTGGCGTCATGGCCCGGAAAGCAGGACCCCATCGGCACGATGGCGACCCGGGAGGCATCGTAGAAGGCCGTCTCGTCAAGACCGAGCCAGGACCGCAGCCGCACGCCGGAGGGGTCGGAGAACGGTCGTCCGCTGGCATGCGCCCGCGTTCCCGGCGCCTGGCTGGCGATGCACAGGCGCGCGGTCGCGCTGCCCTGCAGGACCGGGCGCGGTTCATGCGCGAGCGCGGCGCCGTAGCGCGGGGCGTCGCGGCAAATCCGGCAGGCCTGGAGTTGGCGGGAGAGCGTCTCGAAATCGGCGGGCGATGGCATCAGGCGGAGATAAGGCCCCGGGCGCGAATTTTCGATCCGACAGGACGTCGCTGTTAACGCCCCAGCGGGTGCCGCCGCCGCCATTCCCGCGGGGCATCGAATGTGCCGGCCCAGAGACCGGCGCGACGCGCCCTCGCGTCGCTCTCCTGCCACGCATATTCCCCGTAGCTGAGCGCCCAGCCGGATGCCACCATATGGGCGCCGATATCGACCTCCCCGACCGAGCATTTGGCCAAGGTCCGCTTGTATTTGTCCCGGCCCGCCGAGCGGCATTTGATCGGGTTGCGGAGGATCAATGACAGCAGCGCATCGCGGGCCATTTCCCCGCAAAGATAGGATTGCTTGCCGCGCTGGCAGGTCTGCTCCAATTCCGGTGCGTCGATCCCTTTGAGGCGAATCTTGAGGTTGTCGAGCCGGATCGAATCGCCGTCGGTCGCAATCCCACGGCCTTCAATCGTCCTGTCGCTCGGTGTCAGCATCAGATTGGCGCATCCCGCAATTCCGACTGCGAGAAAAAGCGAGAGGATTCCTCTCGTACGTGACTGCCTCGTACGAGACGGCTCCGTGGCCCGGGAATAGCGTTGGCCGCCTAAATACATGGGTCACAACCGCTCTGAAACTCCGGCATGGCCGAACGTTGCTGTGTTACGATGCACCGTTACGGAAGTTTTGACAACACCCGGGTTGGGCGGTCGATACTCATCAGGATTTTTTCGGCCTGCGAGCCTGCTTAGACATCCCTTTAAACCGGGTAAAGACATGGGCGACGATCAGCAGCTTTGAACTGGAAAATCGGGACCGGGCGAGCCCGGCCCCGACCGTCGGCTAATAATGAAGCCAGTTGTCGATGGGCCGACCGCCGTGCGTGAGCTCGTTCCCGAACGGATAATCCGGACCGTACCAGTTGTCGGCAGGATCATGCTTGTAGGTGTTGTTGCCTAGAGTCGTGAACAAGAAGTCACTGTTTCCCCAGGCGCCTTCCTTGCCGCCGATATAGCGCGGGCCATAGTAGAAATCGACGTCGGATGTGGAATCGGCCGGCTTCTTCCGGACGAGATGCGTATAGTGCTTGCCCGGAGGATTGTAGTCGGGAAATCGAATGGGCATAGGAAACTTCTCCATAGTGTGGACCTAATATGCATCGATATATCGACGCAATGAAGAGAAATAGAACGGCCGCTCGCAGGGACAACAGCTTCCCGCATCGTCTGGTGCGTGAGCACACACCTGGGCGCCTAACGGGACGACGATATCCAGCGTCGCAGCGCTGGCCGGTCAGGCCTGCGGCAAGCGTCCGGATACGCCTGCTTGATCGAAGGTCGCCATATTTCGGTGGATGGCCACCGCACTCTTGACGATCCCCGCCGCCAATGCGGCGCCGCTGCCCTCGCCCAACCGCATCCCCAAGGCCAGAAGCGGGATCTTTCCGAGCCGCTGCAGCACGTCCTGATGCGCGCCCTCGGCCGACAGGTGGCCGGCGATGCAATGGTCCAGGGCCGCCGGATGGATGGCGTGGAGAATCGCGGCGGCCGCTGTCGTCACGTAGCCGTCGAGGATGAGCGGAATGCGCTGCAACCGTGCCGCCAGAATCGCCCCCGCGATGGCCGCGATCTCGCGACCGCCGAGACGGCGCAGGACTTCGAGCGGGTCTTTCAGATGATCGCGATGACGGTCGAGCGCGCCTTCCACGGCGGCGATCTTCCGCTTCAATCCTTCGTCGTCGAGCCCCGTGCCGCGTCCAACCCAATGGGCCGCATCGCCGCCATAGAGCGCCGCATAGATGGCGGCTGCGATCGTGGTGTTGCCGATGCCCATTTCGCCGACGGCCAGAAGGTCGGTGCCGCCGGCAAGCGATTCCATTCCGAACGCCATGGTGGCGACACAGGATTTCTCATCCATGGCGGCATCCTCGACGATATCCCGGGTCGGCATGTCAATGGCAAGATCGAAGACCTTGAAGCCGAGGCCGAGATCGGCGCAGATCTGGTTGATGGCGGCGCCTCCGGCGGAGAAATTCTCCAGCATCTGGCGGTTGACCTCGGACGGGAACGCCGACACGCCGCGCGCCACGACCCCGTGGCTTCCGGCGAAAACGCAGACCATTGGCCGATCAATGGAAGGCGATTTCCCCTGCCAGGCTGCGACCCATTCGGCCAGCCATTCCAGCCGGCCGAGACCGCCGGCCGGTTTCGTCAGCTGCCGGTCGCGGGCGCGGACCGCCTCCACAGCGTCCTCGTCCGGCCCCGGCATGGTAGCGATCAGGCGGCGGATATCATCGAAGGGTGCGCTGGCGGTCTCGGTCATGGTGGGCTCCGGCCCATCAGGGCATTGCAGAAATCGAGGAGGCGTGACCTATAGCGGTCGTTCCGCGCGGGGTGAAGCATGTCCGACCAATTCGACGAGACGGGGAGCGCCGCACCCAGCGCATGGCAGGGAATTCTGGTCGATCTCGCCCGAACCGTGCGGTTCTTCTCCCGGCTTCCGGTGCCCCGATTGCCCTTCGAATCGGGCGATGCTCACGCGGTGCCGACCTTTCCCGCCCTGATGCGCGTCGTGCCGCTCGCCGGCCTGATCATCGGCGTTCTGCCCGGCCTCGTCCTGATTGCAGCCCTGACGCTTGGCCTCGATCCGTATCTCGCCGCCACCCTCTCGGTCGGCACACTCACCCTCATCACCGGTGGTCTTCACGAGGATGGTCTTGCCGATACCGCCGACAGTTTCGGCGGCGCGACGCGCGAGCGCCGTCTTGCCATCATGCGCGACAGCCAGATTGGCTCGTTCGGGGCCTCGGCGCTGATTCTCGGCTTCGCCCTGCGAATCGGCGCGCTGGCGAGCCTCGCCTCGCAGCTTTCGATGTTCGCCGCCCTGCTGGCCGTGCTGATCGCCGCCTCGTTGTCGCGGACCGCCGGCCTGATGCCGCTGGCATTCCTGCCGCCCGCGCGGCTCGATGGCGCGGCCCACTCGGTCGGCCAGCCGAGCCGCGAGGCGTTCTGGTTCGCGGCTGTGATTGCGGTCGTAATTGCGCTGGTTCTCGGCTTAATGTCGAGCCTTCCGACCTCGGGCACGACGCTGATGAGCCTCCTCGCGGCGCTTGCCGGCTGGAGCATGACCCGATTTGCCGCCCGGCATCTCGGCGGGCAGACGGGAGATATCGCGGGGGCGACGCAGCAGGTGGCGGAGATCGCCGCCTTGATCGGCCTCTTGATCGCGCTTGGTCGATGACAACATAAGCGTCAGATCATGACCCGCGCTTCAAGCCCCTGCATCCGCGTCTGCATCCTCGATCCGGAAACCGGCCTGTGCGAGGGCTGCGGACGCACGACCGAGGAGATCGCCGGGTGGTTTCGCATGAGCGAGGAGGAGCGCCTGAGGATCATGGCGACCTTGCCGGAGCGCATGCGCAAGGCGTTCGCCGTCCAGATCGACAAGCCCGATTAAGGCTTAGGCGATCAGGCTGACGGCAAAGCGCAGGCAGACCACCACCAGGAACAAGCCGAACGCCACTTCGAGCCGGCGCTTCGAGAGCGTATGCGCAAGGCGCGCGCCGATGGGCGCCAACCACGTGCTGGTGGGCACGAACAGCACGAAGCCGAGCAGCGAGATGTAGCCGATGGCGAGCGGAAGCTGCAGCGCCACCACGTCGGGATATTCCGCCGCGCGCGGCAGGCCCGCGTAGATGTAGCCGATGGCGCCGGGGATCGAGATCAGGATGCCGAGGCCGGACGAGGTCGCCACCGCCTGGTGAATCGGGCGGTTGTAGAAGGTCATGAACAGGTTCGAGAGTTGGCCGCCGCCGATCCCCATCAGGGCCGAGAGCACGCCGATGAGCCAGCCATAGACCACCATGATGGGCTTTGCCGGCATATCAAGACCGAAGCGCCAGGTGTCCTTGCCGAAGAGCAGGCGGATCGCCGAGACGCCGGCCACCACCACGAAAACCGTCTTGAAGAGATCCGCCGGCGCATAACGGGCGATGAAGCTGCCCATGATGACCCCGACGACGACGGGAATGGCCCAGACCCGCAGGATCGACATGTCGACCGCGCCCTTGGCGCGATGGGCCAGGAAGGAGCGAATGGACGTCGGAATGATGATGGCAAGCGACGTGCCGACGCAAAGCGGCATGCGCACCTCTTCGGGCACGCCGACGAGGCGGAACAACTCGTAGAGAATCGGCACCGCGACGGCACCGCCCCCGACCCCGAACACTCCGGCGAGCAGGCCTGTCAGCGCGCCGGCGGCGAGCATCGCGACCACGAGCCAGGAAAGATCGAAGAGGGAAATGCCGTACATGGAGACGCCCCGAAACTGACGAGAGCCTCTGTGGGGGAAATCACCGGTAACAGCAAGCGGCTTCGGGCAGAAACCCGGTATCCCCTTGGAGCTGATCCGGCGAGGTGGATACCGGTTCGCCGAAAGATCATGCGGCAAACAAACGGATCAGATTCGAGGAAGCTGAATCCGACTCTAGTCGGGCGACGCAGAGCGATTGAACAGAAGGGCGCGCGGCACCGCGCGCATGGCATCTTCGGTGCAGGCCTGCTGTCCGAGATGCCCGGCAAGACGCGGATAGCGCTCTTCGAGTTCGGCAAGCGTCATATGTTCGGGGATTCGCGGATGCGCCACGCAAACCGCGCCGTCGGCGGCCCACGCCGCCTCGAACTGCATGTCGTGACGCATGGCGGGCGACTGAATGCCGAAGCGATCGTAGATATCGACGGCGGTGCCGTCCCGCGTCGTCGGTCTGTCATCGCCGCCATAATCGGCGCGCAGCATATGCACGCACGCGCGATGGAGCTCGGACAACGGCGCGGAATCCGAGTGCTTCCAGGGACGGTATCCCATCAGGACGCATTTGCCCGCAGCGCCGCTGGTGCAGACGAAATCGAAGCCGCCGTCGCCGCTCGGTAGCGGAAGTCCAAGCCGCCGACCGCGAATGTCAGGGCGACACAGGTCGGCGGCGTCACCGGGGCCGGTCGAGGACAAACGATAGAGGACGATCCTGTCGCCTGTCGCCGTCTCATCCTCGTCGACCCCGGTCACACTTAAATCCCCTCTCGCCTCCCCGGACGACAATCGCAACGTGACGCCGACGAGATCGTCGCCGCGCAGCACGCGGCCATCCGCGAGCCGCAGCACGAACTCGGCTTCTTCCACCTGAAAGCGGCCATACGCCGGACTTGCCTGACCGGAATTTGGCAGGAGGCAGAGGAGCGCGACGGAAAGCAGACGCAGCAGCCAGCGACGCATGGGAGGTGCTCGTTAAACCTCCCGGAAGCCTGAGAGGCGATCAGGTTTTGCGGATGATTACTTGAGGGTAACCAGCGAGCCGTCGGGAAGAACCACGGCATCGAGATCGAGCCGGCCGGCGCCGCCGACGTGGCGGCCGTTGGTGCTGAGACCATTCGTGCTGAGGCCATTCGTGCTCAGGCCGTTTGTGCTCAGGCCGTTCGTGCTGAGACCGTTCGTGCTGAGACCGTTGGTGCTGAGGCCGTTCGTGCTGAGGCCGTTCGTGCTGAGGCCGTTCGTGCTGAGG
>NZ_VCMV01000053.1 GCF_008757455.1 Microvirga brassicacearum
GTAGGGGTAGTAGCCACAGGCGGGGGGTGGTGGCGGGGCGTATCGGTTGTAGTAAGGCGCCGCGACCGCAGCTCCGACCGCTGCGCCCGCGATAGCTGCCCCTGCGGCCGCGCCGGCGCCGTACCAAGCGCCGTGATAAACCGGAGCGTGCCAATAAGCGCCACCTCGATATCCGCCCACGGCGACGCCGTGGAAGCCGCCGTAGCCACCGTGGAATCCCCCGAAACGAGCTGCGAAAAAGTCAATGAACAATGCAGCAGGTCCGGTCGCGCCGTCCAGGTTTCCTTCGAGGACGGCAACCTCGAAGGTAAGCGTTGCGCCCTCCAACTTGGCCGATTTAAGCGTCACAACGGCGTCGGCGACGTTCGATCCATTCCCGCCCAGAACCGAGACGGTCGCGTTGGGTGGGTCGATGGCGAAACTGTCCTTGCCTTGATCCCACTGCATGATGAATTGCTCGGTCGTCACGTGCCCGGCCGCGCGCACGGGACGGTCCGCGAATACGATCGAGTTCGCCGAGACACCGGTGAGGATTAGCTTATCGCCCTCGAGGCGGGCGCCCGCCGAATTAATAACGGCAAGAGATGGTTCAGGGGCGGACTTTGTGGCTTCCCCAATGGTCTTCTGAAGCGGCACGTGAAGCTTTTTGGCCGCTTCCTGCGCCAGGGATTGGCTCGAGGCCCCTGCAATTCCTGCGAGCAGAAGTGCTGCATGGACCATATGGTGGATGTTCATGATAGCTGTTCCTCTTTTGCTTTGAGATAGCGATGTGTCCAACCCCTCACCGTGGCGGCCCTCGTAGAGTGCGGGGCGGCACGTTTCGATCCGCGCATCGGGCAGGCGGTTTGCAGGCTCACAAAAATAATCGCGCGCTCGTTAGGTTGGAAGCGAGAACTCTCGAAACTTCTTGCCTCGACGTTGGCACCATGCCGCTCGTCACAACGATGCTCGGCGTGCATTCGTCGTTAAGCAGGCCTCCGGCTCCGCCACCCTCTCTATTTGGTGACCTCGATGAGGACTTCGTCCTTGCCGAGACTGAGGGTGATGCCCTCGCTCTGGCCGACGAGATGCATGATGACACCAGCTTTGTTCTCGAGCCAAAGTTCACTACGGTCACCCGTCTCGAGCCCGATGGGGCCGGTTCCTTCGACCCAGATTCCGGAGAATTGGGAGAGGTCGTCGAGCTTGTAAACGTCGCCTGCGACCTGTCGCTTCGAGATGCTGCCAGGACCGATTACGGTTCCTGCCAGTTTGAAGGGATATTGCTTCCCGCGAAATGTCAGGCGCCCCCTACCGAGACCGGCGCCTCCGACGAATACCTCGGTGAGAGTCACCTTCCCTGATGGGGACAGTTTCGCGATATCCTGCTGTGTCGGTGCAGTGACCGGAATTGGGCTCTCCGCAGTCAAGGAAGCGCAACCTGCGACGCACAAGGCCAAGGCCGTCCCAACTGCCGGTGCGAGAGTGAACTTTTTAGAAAGCCCCCAAACCCGTATCGTCTTCTGTGTTTTCGACACGTCGATCTCCAAAAATAAAATGCTGTTACTGGCAGATCCGAGCGCGAAAGCGGCACTCGGCTGCTCGGCGTTGATAACGAGCACTAGGGCCGAACTGGAAAGATGGTTTTCCAATCCCGTTTCATGTCCACGACGGTCCAACGGTCGGTAGCCGCGGCATCGAGCGCCTTGTCGAGGCGGCCGACCTTAGAATTGCGGTCGTAGGCGTATTCGCGTTCCGCATCGGTGTGATGCACGAGGACGCCCAGGCGACGTCCGCCTGACCCGGTTGTCCATTGCAGCATCTGGAGGTCGCCATCCGAGTTTCCGAAGGCGGCGATTGGGCGGAGACCGATATGCTGATTGATACCGACCGGCTTGCCAGGGCCGTCGTCGACGAAGTTCACCTGAGGCAGGCGGAACAGGGTCGGCTTGCCGTCACGCGTCTCGAACTTGGTGACGATGCTCGATCCTACGACCTGATCCGGGGGAATGCCGTAGCTCTTCTGGGCAAAGGCCCGCATGAATTCGATGCCACCGCCCGAGACGATGAAGGTCTTGAAGCCGCTGGCGCGCATATAGGCCAGCACTTCCAGCATGGGCTGGTACACGAGATCCTCGTAGTGGCGGTCGAAGCGGGGGTGCTTGGCGCTCGCGATCCACGTCTTCACCATCCCTATGAACTGCTCCGGCGTCATGCCGGCATGCGTCGCGGCGACGATCTCGACGGCCCCATGCTCGCCTGCGGCTGCCAGAGTTGCCATGTCGCCTTCGAGTACTGCCTTGAACGGCTGTTTGTCCTTCCATTCCGGATGCTGTGGCGCGAGCTCCTTGACCCGGTCCAGCGCGAACGCGAACTGCACATAGATAGGTTGCTCGATCCACAACGTGCCATCGTTGTCGAAGGTCGCGACCCGATCAGGCGCCGGCACGAAGTCCGGAGAGCCTTCACGGGTCACATCGGTGACGAAGGCAACAATTGCCTGTTTCGCGGCGCCGTCATTCCAGGACGGAAGCGGATCCGTCTGAGCCAGCGCTGCCGAGATCCAGACGGAGAGCAGGGCAATCGTGCCGAATCGTGACAGACAATTCCTCATGTGTATCTCCCGTGCCAAATGGGTTCGATGAATCGCTGGTGTTCGGATGCTAGAACTCGTCCGAACTGTCCCTGCACCGATAGCCGATGAAGCATTGTGGGTTGTTCGAGCTCGGGACCCACGCGGGTTCCGGGAATTGGTCGACCAGGCATTTTGCAGCGCTATTGACGAAGCGGGCGTAGGTCGATGGGCCGGTGTCAAGAACGACTGCGCCGTCCTTGACAACAAGTGCGCGGTTTTCAGCACAGGGCCTCTGAGATGTGGGCGGTCCGACCTGTGCCGTGGCTGCTGTTGCGACGAAGGTAAGAGCAAGAGAACTTAGCAGAATTCTGATCACGACTTTCTCCTCTGGTTCGAAATATTATCCTGTCCGTCTCTCAACCGACGGCACTGCGTCCGTCGCTGAATTACATTGATCTCGGTAGAAAATCTCTAGGTGCTGCCTCGGACGCAGTCGGCTGGTTAGTTGCTCGAAGGTGGATTCCTAAGTTTCTCCATCGCCTGTTCGACCGAGAATGAGCCGGGTCGTTGGCGCGGCGGGAACTGCTGGAAGCTGGAGAGGTGTTGCGCAACGAGTGCCTGCGCGGGGACCAGCACGAAAGCATGCTCGATGAACCATCGCACGTAGTCGCCCGCCTCGTGTTGCGCGCGCTCGAACGGGTCGGAGCGCAGGTTGAACAGCATCGGCAGGCGAAGTTCCACCATGGGCTGCGCCCACACATCGAATCCCTCCGCCTTCTGTTCCATGAAAACCCCTTTCCACTGGTCATAGCGCAGGCCCGCGAGGTTGCCGTCGTCGGTCCAGTAAAAGAACTCCCGTCGCTTGTCCGGCCCCTTGCCTCCAAGCAGGTCACGTTGGTCATAGCCGTCCAGGTGAACCTTGAAGGTCTTGCCGCCCGCATCGTAACCTTGCAGGAGCTTGTTGTTGATGTCCGGTTCGCCGGCCGACGCCACGAGTGTGGTCGCCCAATCCTCGGCCGAGAAGATGTCGTTGATCTCCGTATGGGGCGGCACGACTCCTGGCCACCGGATCATCGCCGGGACGCGGTAGCCGCCCTCCCAGTTGGTGTTCTTCTCGCCGCGGAAGGGCGTGGTGCCGCCATCAGGCCAGGAGAAAGTCTCGGCGCCGTTATCGGTGGTGTAGATCACGATGGTGTTGTCGGTGATCCCGAGATCGTCGAGCTTTTTTAGAAGCTGGCCGACCTGGCCGTCATGTTCCACCATGCCATCCGGATAGATCCCAAGCCCGGTTTTTCCCTGCGACTCGGTTTTAAGACGTGTCCAGATGTGCATGCGACTCGGATTGAACCACAGGAAGAACGGTTTCTGATCGCTACGCGCGCGATCGATAAAGTTGAGCGAAGCCGTGAGGAATTCCTCGTCGATGGTTTCCATGCGTTTCTTGGAGAGCGGACCGGTGTCTTCGCATTTCTGTTTGCCCCATGGGCCAAAGCGGGGATCATCGCCCGGCGTGTCGGTGGTCGTGGCGACGCACCGCAGAACGCCGCGCGGTCCAAACTGCGCCCTGAAGGCAGGGTTCTTCGGATAGTCCGGGTGCTCGGGCTCATCCTCGGCGTTCAGATGATAGAGGTTGCCGAAGAACTCGTCGAAGCCGTGCACCGTCGGCAGAAACTCGTTGCGATCGCCAAGGTGGTTCTTGCCGAACTGTCCGGTCATGTAGCCCTGGGGCTTGAGCAGGTCGGCAATGGTCGGGTCTTTCTCCGACAAGCCCTCCTTTGCTCCCGGCAATCCCACTTTCAGGAGGCCCGTTCGTAACGGACTCTGCCCGGTAATGAACGCGGCGCGGCCGGCGGTGCAGGATTGCTGGCCGTAGTAATCGGTAAAGATGGCGCCTTCGTTGGCGACACGGTCGATGTTGGGCGTGCGGTAGCCCATCATGCCGCGGTTGTAGGCGCTGATGTTCCAGTACCCAATATCGTCGGCCATGATAACCACGATGTTCGGTTTCTGTGGTTGCGCGAATGCGGGGGCGATGACGACGGAGGTGAGCGAGGCCAGCAGACCGACTCCGATATTTCTGACTGTGCTCATTCTCGATCCTCTGTGTTGAACTGGGTGTATCGTCGCTCGCACGAACGTCCATCCGGGTTTGCGCCGGACACCGAGCGCCGGAATGCGTATTTCCGGGACCAAATCCGGATGGACGTCGTGCGTTCGTGGCTACTTTACGTTCACCTTGAAGCTGAGCACGGACGTGCCGGGCTTCTCGTCGACGCTTTGTCCCTTCGCGGTGATCACGAAGCTGTCGGCGCCGCGGAAACCCGCCTTCGGCTCATAGGTCAGCGTGTCCTTGTCGACCATCTTGATGGTCCCATTCTGCGGCGGTTGGCTGACCTCCGCGCTGGTGAGCGTGCCGCGCGGACGGATGTCATACGTGCATCCTTGCCCCGCCGCGACGTCGAAGTCTGCGGTCATGTTGGCACCCATGATCGGCTGATTGCCCGCGACGACGCACATGCTTTGTGCGAGCGCCGGGCCAGAAAATAAAAGCGCCGCTGGGAGTGCTAGGATCGCAAGTGTAGGTTTCATGACGGTCTCCTCTCGTTTCTATGGGATCGAGGTTCGCCCCCTGCATTGGTCTTCTTGTTGGCTTGTGACCGGCGGGCACCTAATCTGAGCGGTGCCAGCCGATTTCGGGGGGCTATTGGGTGCCCTTTGCTTCAGTGCAGGTCACTGGCCGACACCAGCTTGCGGCTTCTTGAGCTGCTCCATCACTTGCTCGAGATTATAGCTTGCGGGGTCCTGCATCGGCGGGAATTCCCTATAGGTCTCAAGCTCCTTTAGCCACAGCGCCTGGCCCATCGGCAGGAGATTCCAGTCATAGATGTATGCTGTGGCTGGCGCCCCAATGGCCCCGCCCATGCCAAGGAGGGTCTTCGACTGCTCTCCGATCGATGTCTCGAAGGGGTCGCGCTTGATGTTGACGACCTGGCTCCAGTGGTAGGGGACGACGCCAGTGAGGAAGCCCGCCGGTGCATCGGACACCATTGCGAAGTAGAGCTTCCAGTTCTTGTAGCGGACCGCGGACGGGTCCTTACCGGAGTAATAGAAGAAGGTGTCGCGCGCCGATTTTTCTGACTTACCCTCCAGATAGGCGCGCTGATTGACGCCATCCAGCGTCGTCTTGACGATCCCGGGATACTGACCTTTCTCGATCTGTGCCTTGAGGTCGTTGGCCTTGGCGCCGCCAGCGATGTCGACGAGTGTCGGCAACCAGTCGAGTGACGCGAAGATCTCATTCTTGATCGTTCCCGGCTCGATGTGCCCCGGCCAGCGCACGACCAGCGGAGCGCGCATGCCGCCCTCCCAAGTGGACAGCTTGCCGCCTTTGAAGGGGGTGGTACCGCCATCTGGATAGGTGATCGTCTCGGCCCCGTTATCGGTGGTGAACACGACGATCGTGTTATCGAGTTCGCCCATCTCTTCGAGCTTTTTCAATACGTAGCCGATGTTGTCGTCCAACTGCTTCATGCCAGCTTCATTGGTGCCCCAGTCCTTGCCGCCGGGCTCGCCCACCATGCCAAGATATTTGTCGGGCAACACGGTGGTGATGTGCATGCGCGCCGGATTGTACCAAGCGAAGAATGGCTTTTTGGTTTTCTCGGGGTCGTTACGGTCGAGGAAGTCGATGAGTTTCGCCGAAATCTCCTCGTCCACTGTCTTTGAACGCTCGAGCGTTAGTGGTCCTTCATCCTTGCAAGTCTGGTTCGCTGCGGTTCCGTCGGACGACTTGCACCACATCACTGGACGCGGCGGTGTCAGGCACGGGGTCGTCATGGGATCGACTGCGGCGGGATTCTGGGCCAATCCGGGGACCGGCGTGTTCCGGCAAACTGGCGCGACCGTCTGCTCAGTCGGCGTCTTATTGATGTCAGGGAAGCTCACTCCCTGCATGGCATCGAGATGATAGAGATATCCCCAGAACTCTTGAAAACCGTGCGCTGTCGGCAGTGCATCCGTATGATCGCCGAGGTGGTTCTTGCCGAACTCGCCAGTGTTGTAGCCGAGGTCGTGCAGGAACTTCGCGACAGCGGGCGTGCCGGGCCGCAGATAAGACGGGCTGCCGGGCAGTTGCGGCGGGATCATGCCGGTCCTGAGCGGATGCATGCCGGTGAAGAAAGCGTTGCGACCCGCCGTGCAACTCTGCTCGGCATAGTAGGTCATAAACTTCGCACCCTCTCGGCCGATGCGATCGATGTTCGGCGTTTCGCCGACCGCGATGCCCTGGTGGTAGATGCTCGGCTGCATCCAGCCGATGTCGTCGCCCATGATGAACAGGATGTTCGGCTTCTGCTGTGGGGCCTGCGCGACGGCCGGAGCGGACATCGTCGCCGAGATCAGGGCCGTTGCACCGATCAGGCCGGCTTTGGCGCGCATGCGCCGGACGCGGAATCGTCCGCCAGGAGTTTGTGAGGACGCACGATCACTGTTCATAAGATCTTCCTCTCTCTGATGATGCAGCGGAAACCGACATGACTTGTCGAAGTGTCGACCGGCTGCGGGTGACGCGCCGCTGGACGGTAGCGGCGGCAGTAGTTGGGCGCGCATAGGTGCGAGCCGCCCTTCAGCACCCGGCGCGGGATTCTGGTCCCGGGCTCGCAAGGAGCGTAGCTCTGGTCCTCTGCGCCACCGCGTGGGTTCTCGGGAATGCAGCACGCCTTGACCGCCTCGGCCGGATGCCTCGGCGCGTAGAAGTCGCTCGTCCACTCCCAGACATTGCCGATCATGTCGTAGAGGCCGTAGCCGTTCGGCGGGAAGGCTTTGACGGGTGACGTTCGCTCGAACCCGTCCTGCGCGGAGTTCTGGAACGGAAAGGCGCCCTGCCAGGTGTTGGCCATCTGCCGCCCGCCGGGTGTGAACTCGTCGCCCCAGGCGAACTCGCTCCCGTCAAGCCCGCCGCGTGACGCGAACTCCCACTCGGCTTCGGTCGGCAGGTCCTTGCCGGCCCAACGGGCGTAGGCCGTCGCATCGGCATAGGCGACATGCACAACCGGATGGTCGTCGAGTCCCTTGATTGACGAGCCCGGACCGTAGGGATGGCGCCAGTTCACCCTGGGCTTGAACATCCACCATTGACTGAAGTGACGGAGATCGACCGGATAGTCCGGCGGGCTGAACACGAGCGAGCCGGCATGAAGCAGGTGCGGCAGGGCGCCGGGATAGTCCTTCGGGTTGGGCGTGATTTCCGCGACGGTGACATGGCCGGTGGCGCGGACGAACTCCCGGAATTGGTGGTTAGTGACCGGCGTCCGGTCGATCCAGAACCCGTCGACGGTGACGTGATGGACGGGCGCCTCCTCGGGATAGTGACCATCCGAGCCCATGCGGAACGTGCCGCCGGGAATCCGGACCATCCCCTTGTCCTCCGGCGAATTGTCGACGTAATCGACCGTCGGCTCGAGCAAGTTCGCGTCAGCCATGGCATCTGACCTCGAAGGGGTGTGCGCTGCCAGCGCGACGTCTCGGCGGAGAAGGCTGAGGACTTCCAGTCGGCACACGCATTATCGTAGACGGGTGATCGGAGCTTGCTTGACCGCGTGGGACATCCACTTGACCAATGAGGACAACCGTGGTGGCCGTTGCTCCCGTCCCGGCGTGTCGGCAGTGTCATCCCGTTTGCGGTCGTGGGTCCATCGGGGTGAATCCTGAAACTGCTCGGGGAAGACCCTCATTTGTGCCCGCGGTTCTCATCATTGGTTTGATGCCGAAGGCCAGCCGGGTCGCGTCTGGAGTCAGTGTCCTAAGCCCGGTTTGATCCAGGTCGACAGCAGCCGGTTCAGGGTTTAACGTACCTTATAGGACCGAAGGTCCTCGTCGCGACCCCCGATCCCGTTGCGTTACCCTTGCGGCCAGAGGTCTCGTCATGAGCGACGGTGCCGTCCCGAAGGTTGCGCGCTCGCTTCCGGTGCCGCCCCGTCTGCGCGGCCGGCTGGCCCTAACCTTCACAGCCGTCATCCTGGTCACCTGCGTCCTCGCCGCTGCGCTGCTGCTCTCGAACGCCCTGCATGAGCGCCAGCACATCCGGGGAGATACTCTGGGCACGGTCATTGCGCTGTCGTTCGGGTTCGACCAGGAACTAGCGGCGGGCAATGCTCTGCTGAAGGGCCTGTCCTCATCGCCTGCTCTGAAGTCCGGCGACGCCAAGGGCTTCTACGACCAACTCAGGGCGACGCCCATTCCCGACGGATCCTGGTTGATCCTCAGCGATCTGGACGGACAGGTCGCCAACACCCTCCGGCCGTTCGAAGCACCCCTTCCCCGACACCGGGACTTCCCGACTTATCCGGAAGCCCTGAACCGAATCCGCGAGCGCGGCTGGGCGGTGTCCGGGCAAATGGGGAGCCTCCTAAAGCCCGGAACGAC
>NZ_VCMV01000054.1:0-22124 GCF_008757455.1 Microvirga brassicacearum
GTACCTTGATATATGTCTCGTCGATGTGCCATTTCCGGCTGACGGCGCGCTTGCGACGGTTGAACCGCTCAAGCAGTTCGGGTGAATAGCGAATAACCCATCTGTGAACGGTCGCATGGTCGAGCGAGATGCCTCGCTCAGCCATCATCTCTTCGAGGTTGCGTAGGCTTAGACCATACGCGAGATACCACCGGACGCAGAGCAAGATCACCGACCGATCGAAATGCCGACCTTTGAACATGACATCCTTCCCCGAACTGGAACTCAACCAAGTAGCAGGTGACAGGAAACAAAAAGTTTGCGACGGAGCCACCCCACGTCACCCCTGAAAAACCGCGGGATTTTTGTCGCAAAAGTCGCTCGCAGAAGTGAAAACTACGCGACAGACCTTTGCGACAATTTGGCGGGTGGTCGTTCTTGCCGCTAAGCAGCCTCTCGTTTCGCTACCGCGACTCGTTCATGTAAAGCCCAAATGTGCCCGAAGGGGTCGAAGAACGATGCGCAGCGGTGCCCGTCATTAGCAACTTGAAGCGCATCACGGATGGCGGCTCCTGCCGTGACGGCTCGTTTTAGAACGGCCTCTGCGTCATTCACTTCCAAACGAAAGACGGTGGCTCCGGCCCCCTTCTCCTTCAAGAAGAACGGGCCTCCACGCGATGGCTCCGCTTCCCGCCGAGGATTGGAGCCGCAAATCGCGATCACCCGATCGCCGACCCGCAAATCGAGCGCCATCACTTCACCCTCCCGGATGTGGATAGTTTCCGTCTGAACGGCACTTGGAAGGAGATGGGTTTTTGTCCGAACCGCGCCGACGGCCGTTTCATAGAATATGGCGGCCTCTTGTTGACGACCATGCTCGACAAAGATCGTCAGAGTGAGCAGCAATTCATCGTCGCATGCGGCCTTCATCACATTCCAGTCGGAAAAACCGTACTGACGGGCGACGATCTCCAGGCAGGCGCTGTGCGACAACTCTATTTGCTGTTCGGCCAACGCCTTCCGCAAGGCTTTAGCCATCGTTTTGGAGCGAGTAAGGGTATCCATGGTTCAATCCCTATTTTGGGTGCTCGATGTCAGTGCTCGCGTTGCTGACGGCCACCCACAAGGGTCAAACCATGAAGATTGTGCATTCACCATTCCAAAAGGAGCGAGCGGCAGGCTGCACAGCCTATCTGAATGGTAAGCGCTTCCTGCCTCAGGTCAACCAGGTGTGAATCTTAGGACTCCGCGATCGAGAGAATGCCTTTATGGCCCCCTCGAATGTTTCGGCCCACATTTCGTCGGACAATGCACAGTAGCGCGCGAGGAATAGCAACGAGCGAACCTCATCCAGCTCTATGAAAAGGGGAAGGCATCCAGCTCAGACACGGTCGGACGTACCTTCTGATAGCCCGCGATCAATCCTTCCATCATGGCACGGTTTTCTAGGCTTTCCTCATCTGCGAAATGCCACGCGGCGGTGCTCAGATCGAGAACGAGAGGGCCACGCCCGAAATCGTCGAAATCAAAAAAGACGGTCCTGTCATTTTGGAAACGAGCATTTCCTGTCCATGGATCGCCATGGCATATGCCAACGGGCAGCGCGCGCAGGTCGAGCCGAACTAAGGATGGAAGGTATTCACTCTCTATCACATCCATGACCTCCTTGCTCCGAGGTACTCGTCGCAGCGCGCGTAATGCGTCGTGGACAATTGCGACCGGGTCGAGCTCTCGGACTTCACCGTCAACAATGCTGGCATGGCCAAATGTAGGTTCGCGATTGAAGCTCCGAACCGTGCCATGTGGGCGGGGTTAAATTCGATCTGCTCGCCTTCAGCAGTCTGGGAAAGACAAGCGTGACGTAAGCTGCCATCCCAAACCATCCCGATAACATAGGCTCCGTCAGTCGTGGCAACGGGTCGGCTAACACCCACATGCGCGCATTCTGGAAATCGGGTCAGCAGGTTTGCTTCGGCCGTGATCTGGCCGAGAGGCCGTCCAAATGAGCGATAGAGTCGCAGATAAAAGACCGCTGCGCCTTCCCGAACCCGGTAGGTTCGGTTTACTCCGCCAACGACCAGGGCAACTTCGGTAAAACAGCGTGCGTATTTTGAAGAGAGCCAGTCTTTGTCGATGTCACTCATGGTGAAGATTGTTTTCTAAACGCGATGTCGCGAAATTCCCAATTTCTACACCAATTGGATCGCAGACTTTTACGACGTGCGAAAGTTAGGATTTCCGCGACACACCCTTGACTACCTTCTCGTCGCGACACCGGCCGCGAAGATACCGAGCAGGGTCAGGAGCGCGATTCCGAGCGTGACGTAGCGCGCGGAGTCTACAGCGGATTCTCCGCCTGCCGCCGCATTCAACGCAGCTTCAAACCTTCAAGAATTTGTCTCGGCCACTAAAATCGACTGGCTCAACCAGCACTCCGGATCATACGCCGACCGCGCTTTCGAGACCGCGAAGGCATTTCCGAACAGTTACCTTTTCCAGCCACTCTATCTCCCAAAGGCTCGAAGATTTAGCGATCTCTTTGAAGATGCGAAGTTCCTGCCACACGACCTGAGTTCGCGGCGGCCAAAGGGATATTTCTTCATCGGTGGAACGCGCTCGAAGGCTGTCCCCTCGATGCGGATCGGCGGCAACAGAAGTAGCCGGGCCGACGATCGCGGCGCAATTGTAAGAACTCACTACGGGTCGACTTTTCACGCCTCTTACATCAAGCCGTCCGAAGAGCTTACTGAAGTCTGGAAAAATAACTACGGGCCGTTGGAATCTGATTCCAACCAGACTTTTAGCCTTGGATATTTCGAGGTCGTCGCTCGTGAGGATGGCCTTCTCGTTGTCGGCCGCTGCGCTGCGAGCATTGTATCAGCCTACATCGCCCTACTGGACAAAGATCGGGCGCAGCAGGATTCCTGGCGCACGACCACGCAGGCGCTGGAGCACAGTGGTTTGCAGCTGTTCGAGGAACTGAAATCGGAAGAGGTCCAGTACAGGACCGGCTCAACACGTCACATAGGCGGCGTCTTCGCCGCGAATTCGGCGACGATTCAACCGGCGCAACTCGCCCGCGGCCTGCGCCGCGTCGCAATCGAGAGAGGCGTCCGGATCTTCGAGAAGTCGCCGATGGTCAAACTGGTCCGGGGTGCCTCGCCCCGCGTGGTGACCAGAAACGGATCGGTCGCTGCAAACCGCGTCGGTCTTGCGATGAATGCATGGAGCGGCATGATCCCGGAACTTTCTCGTCAGATGGTTGTGGTCGGCAGTGATCTGGTGGCGACGGAGCGTTGCCCTGAATTGCTCGAGAAGCTGAACCTGCGCTCGGGTCTGGCGATTTCGGATTCCCGACTGTTCACCAACTACTACCGATGTACGCGAGATGGCCGAATGGTGTTCGGCAAGGGTGGAGGTTCGTTTGCCTTCGGCGCGGATCTTGGCAGTCTGTTCGATGGCTCGTCGCGCTTCGAACAGCAGTTGCGCGCCACGATGGAATGGTTCTATCCCGAGTTCAGCAAAGTGGCGAAAGCCAAATCGTGGAACGGGCCCATTGATCGCACGATGACCGGCCTTCCGCTGTTCGGACAATTAAACGGATCGGATAGCATCTTCTATGCGTTCGGGTATTCTGGCAACGGTGTCGGCCCGACGCATTTGGGCGGCCGTGTTTTGGCATCGCTCACCCTCGGCCTCGACGACGAGTTTGCCCGCCTGCCTCTGGTGGGATTCCGCGCCGAACGGTTTCCTCCTGAGCCATTCCGCTATGTGGGGGCCCGGGTCATTCGCGCGGCACTTGCGCGCCGGGAAGCGGCGGAGGACATGGGAAAGAAGCCTGCGAAACTCGATGTAGCGCTTGCGAGCCTCATGCCCGGTGGCCTCGTGCCGGTGAAGACGAAGGACGGCTCGTCATGAATGCATCGATCCGCCTCATCACCGCAGCGCTTGCACGCTAGCCTCTCTCCAACACCAGAGACCGAGGCGACGGCCTGATGGAAAGCAGCTCACTGGCGCTCGGCACGGGCCAGAAGAGCAGATCGTCTGCACGGGCGCCGCCAAGAAGAGGAGCTGAACCTTCGACGCCGATCTGAGCGTTCAGGGTGATGCACGAAATCCATTGAGCGAGCGGTTGCTCAAGTTGCGCCCCCAAGATGCCGAGGTAAAGGCTGTGGAGCGGGTCGTGGCGCCCGATAGGCGCGAAGGCATCGCGAACATTGTCGCTTCCGAAAGACACCGGTATGCCCCGCGCCATCAACTCCTTGACCCGAGTAATACCCCGCCGATCCGGCGTCCCATTTCCTCGAGACTGCAGCAGGAGGTTGCTCGCGGGGAGAGACACGATCGAGAGGCCTGCCGCGGCCACCTGGTCGAGACGACGCTTAAGGTTGTCGCCGTTCACATCCATCAGGCTGCAGGCATGCCCGCATAGAACAGGCCCTTCATAGTCAAAGGAGATAACCGCTTCCGCGATCCGGCAGAGACCGTCGAGTGCTGTGCCGATGCTCTCGTCGACGTGAAAATCGAGTGGAACTCCGATGTCGCCGGCGACGCGCACCAGCGTTGCGATGCCCTCGCTGCGCACCGATTGGTCGAGGATGAAGGCGCCGAGCGCACCCTTGTCGGCGGCAATGCGTCGCGCGAGAGTCCTTGTAGAGATGGCATCGGTACAATCGTCGATCGGCAACAACGCGGCTCGCTGAAGGCTGAGGCGGTTCCGCCATTCCTGGGCAAGCTCGCCGAGGATTTCCCAGGCCAGTGGCATGCGACTCGGCTGGCTCGGATCAAGCCTGCAATCCACATGAGTGCGAACGAAGCGACAGCCCGCATCGAAGAGCTCGCTCAATCCACGCTCGGCTCGCTTGCGGATGTCCTCGGCCGTCCAGTGGATCTTGTCTTGCTCCTGCGCCGAAATAGCCTCGAGAAGTGATCCGCCGGTGACGACCAGGCGGTCGATTGTGTGGCATTTGTCGAGATGACAATGCGCTTCGGTCAGTCGAGGGGTGACAATTCCCTGGACTTCGTTCTCGGTGGGTTCGAACCCCACTACGATGCCGTTCCGGATGATCAGGTCGCCGATCATGCAATCGCGGAGTATGCGCCCCCGAAAGATGCTGTCGCTGTCGATGAGTGCAAGCGGAACGGCGACCGAGCGGCAGACCCCTGAGCCCATGAGGTTCAACTCCGTGTCGTCTCGCTGTGAAGGGCGGCTTCCTCGCCGGAGCCCCATTCCTTGAACGCACTCCGCGCTTTGCCGGCCGCAACGTCGTCCGGCGTCGGTGAAAAGCCTGCTTCAAGCATTTTGCGCCCCAACATGTGATCGGTTGGACTGTTGACGGAGTCGATCGCCACGAGCGTGCTCCCGCGGAAATGATAAACCGAGAATGTGCCCTCGTTGATCGTTCCAGACAGCATGTGGCGTTCCGCCATGTGCGACAGCCCCACCATTTGGAGCTTCATATCCGCGATATCCGACCAAAACCAGGGCACAGTGCGGTATGCCGCTTCGAGGCCGAGGATAGTGTGGGCGACGTGGCGCGCTTGGTCGGTGGCATTCTGCACCGACTCAAGCCTGACCGATCGCTCGGCGTGCCAATGGTGAAAGCGGGCGCAGTCCCCGATAGCATAGATATCCGGATTTGATGTCTGGAGGCGCGAATTTACAAGAATCCCATCATCGCAATGGAGTCCGGCCTGCCTCGCAAGATTGCAATCCGGCTCCGCGCCGATTCCAATGAGGACCATCTGCGCGGCGATCCTGCCGCCGTCGTCGGTCAGAACCGCGTCAATGCCTTTCTGACTCCCTAAGAAGCCAACTGCGGAGGTGTCGAGGCGGACTGCTAGGCCCATCCTCGTGAGGCGCGACAAGAGATGATGGGAGATGATCGGAGAGACGGCTCGGCCGAGAAGGCGTGGCCCGATTTCAAGGACCGTCACCGACTTTCCAAGTTGCGCGAACGTCGCCGCGGCTTCCAGGCCGACAAAGCCTCCACCGACAACGACGATCTCCCGAACGTCTCGCATGCGCGACCTGATGCGGTGCGCGTCAGCGACGGAACGCAACGTAAAAATGCCGGATAGATCGGAACCCGGACAGTTCAGCCGGCGCGGCGTCGCTCCGGTCGCAAGGATCAGTTTATCGTAAGGAAGCCATCGTTCGTCTGACAGTTTCACGATCTTCGCCGCCGGATCGATCTCGGCGGCTGCGGAGCCCTGAAGGAAGCTCACTGCGCTCTCCGAATAGGCGACGCTGCTCCTGAGAGGAACGGGTGACGCAGCGGCACCTTTCAGAAAGGCTTTCGAGAGCGGAGGGCGGTGATAGGGGATCTCTCGTTCCTGTCCGACAAGTGTAATCGGGTCTCTGTAACCACCCTGCCGCAAGGCGATGGCGGCCTGTGAGCCGGCATGGCCGGCACCGACGATGACGATTCCGCTCATGATGCCGTCGCAGCCACCTGACGATCGGGAAGCGCCTCGATGGCGTCGGCCGACAGATGCTTAACGTCGTTCCACAAACGAGATTTCGCCGAATTGAGAAGGCCATGCGGGTCGAGACGTTTTTTCCACGCGAGGTGCCGGTAGTCGGGTTTCATCGAGCCGCCTTCCACGAACGGCACGTGTGGGTTGGAAGTCGGACAGCCATGGGCGTCGTAGATGCGCATGAGTTCGAAGAGACGGTCATCGGTCGAATACCTGACGACGGGTAGATCGAACGCGACCAGCTGGTTGTTCAACAGCGCGAACTCGTGATGCATCAGCACTTCATCGCCAAAGATCGCGCGCAGGGGATCGATCTTGCTGCCGTCCAGCGGGGCCCGAAAAGTAACCTGCAGATACGTCACGGTTCGATCGATCTTCAGGATCTGAAGCGTCGTGTGATTGTAGGAGAACTCGGAGAGGGGAGGCAGGCCTCCTCTGCGCAGCCCATCATCGTCCACTGACAGGTCGATGCGCCCACCCAACTTCTCAGCGTATCTCGTTGCAGCAGGGAGGGAGAGTTCGGCCACACGCGCAAGCAGAAGATGCCTTTCGGCTGCGCCGATTGGGCCGAGCGCTCCAATGCGCGACGCCAGCCGGCCGTCGATCGTGGTGAGCAGCTTCAGGTCGATGGTGCGATCGGACCCGACGGCGATCCCCGCTTCGAAAGCCTCTCGATAGGTTGCGTAGGACGTGATGAGATTGATCCACCGGGGTGACGGAACCGTACGCAGGACGAGATCGGTTATGATGCCGTTCAGACCCCAGGCGTGATGAATCGATCGGATGTCGTTACCGCGGAAGACATGCCGCTTGGGTTCGGCCTCCATCGTCAAAACGCCGATGGATTCGATATTGCCGCCGTCCCGCAACATGCCGTGACGGATGGAGCCGATGCCACCGGATCCGCCGCCGATGAAGCCGCCGATCGTTGCGATTGCCTCGGTGGATGGATAGAGCGGCAACTCTCGGCCGTGCTCGCGCAAGGCGGCATTGATTGCTCCGATCTTGCACCCGGCCTCGACATGGATCTGCTCGGGGCCGATCTCGAGGACCTGGTTCAATCCGGTCATGTCGATGATCAGGCCGCCCTCGAGCGGCACCGCTTGACCATAGTTCCCAGTACCTCCACCGCGAAGAACGGTCGGCGCGCGCTCGGAGACCGCCACTTCGATGCACCGTTCCAACTCGCTAATGGATTTTGGCACGGCGACCAGATCGCCGAAATTCGACGCGAGTTGACGATTGAGAATGGGACTGTACCAGAAGAAGTCGCGTGACTTCTTCTTGACGATGGAGGGAACATCGAACGTTTCGATCCCGTCCAGTCGCTCGCGAAAAGCCTGCCAGTCGATGGATGTCTTGCCTGAAATGGACATCACTGCCACCTTACGTTCATTTTTCATCCTGGTGACTCGCTTCCGCCTCGCCGCAGAACCGATCGAACTCTGAGAGAAACGAGGCAAACTGTCGGGCCGCTGTCTCGATCAGGCGCTCGCCGATTTCGGACGTCGCCGACGCAGCATCGCCACAGGCGCCTTCCAAGTTGAGATCGGCCATCACCCAAGCAGGGCGGGCGCGCCCAGGGGTGAGTCCGATGTGGCGATATTGATCCTGCCAATCCTGCGCGGCATTCCTGAAATCGCGTGCGTGTTCCATGCGAACGAGGTCAGGACGCAGAGCGAGCATCGCGCTCGTCTCGACGAGACCGGCATGAATGCCAAACGCTTGCTCTCTAGCATCCGTTATGGAGTTAGCGTCATTGAAGCAATACCAGTGACACGTGGCGACTTGCATCCCGAGCTCGATTTTGATGTCACGAGAGACGATGTCGAGAACGGGCGTGTTGCCGCCGTGTCCGTTAAGGAGGACAAGGCGCTTGATCCTCGATCGCGCGAGGCTGCGGGCGATATCCGTCAGGACGGCGATGAGCGTCGTTGACGAGAGAGAGATGGTCCCTGCAGCATCGGCGTGCTCATTGCTTTTGCCGTAGGCGAGAGGCGGGACGGCTAGGACGATCGGGCCGTCGTCGACGAGAGGCAATGCACGTTCCAAGACGGCTTCGACGAGGCTCGTATCGACGCAGACCGGCAGATGGGGACCATGTTGCTCGGTTGCTCCAATGGCCACAACCGCGATGGCGCGGCTGCGGTCGAGCGAGCTGAAATCGCGACGAGACAGATCTGACCAACGGTGACCGGGCATTATGGGCATCCTCGACGAGGCAGCCGAGTGCATGCTCGGCGCGGAGAGGGAGGGCAGCGATTATCGGATGGAAAAGGGGCTTCTGTGATCTGAACGAGCATTGCGCTTCTCCTCATGATCGCGAAGCGATCAAACCGAGTTGCGGCTCGTTCCTTGATAGCCCTGTGCCATGGGGTGAATGGAATTTTCACGAAACCTGAATGCGTGTCAAGTTGCCTTCTCTTGCTGCCCGCAATTGGCTAGCCTTTCTTTTCCAGAGGAGAAATCACACACATGAGTGTCGCCATCAACTCTCCGGTCATCGCACCGCCGTTTTCGAACTACAGCCATGGCGTCTTGGTGCCGCGGGATACCGAGTTGCTCTTTCTCTCCGGTCAACTCGGCGCGGATGCGGAGGGCGTTGTTCCGGGGGGCTGCGCGGCACAGGTTGAGCTCTGCTTTTCCAATATCCGCGCTGTCCTTGCTGAAGTGGGCATGACGCTTGATCACATCGTACGCATCAATGCCTTCGTGACGGCGAGGGAACATCTCGCGCCCTATATGAGCGTTCGAAATGCGCTGTTTGCCGCGCCGGGACCCGCCTCGACGCTGATGATTGTGTCGGGATTCGCTCGGCCTGAATTCGTCGTGGAAATCGAGGCCATCGCTGGAAGGCCGCGCTGACTACTGATACGAGGCGCCGGGGATGAACGGGTACTTGGCGATCAAGGATTCATCCAGAGCGACACCCAGACCCGGCTTGTCGGGAGCGAGAATCGAGCCATTCTGGATTACGAAAGGTGTTCCAAGGTCATCCCGGAAGGCGTTGATGGCGGAGACGTCCGCTTCATAGATGAAGGCGTTCGGCGCCACCGACAGCACATGGGTTGACGCCGCCGTGCTGAGAACGGACGCGCTGGTATGAGGCGCGAACTCGAGATGCCAAGCGCCGGCCAGCGCCGCAATCTTCAGAATCTCCGTGATGCCGCCGGTTTTGCAGCAATCGGCTTGGACGAATTGAATGAGTTCTTCGCTGATGAACGTGCGAAGCTCGTGGCGCGTGAAGTGGTTCTCGCCCGCCGCGAGCGGAGTAGCGGTCACGTTCCTGAGCCTCCGGTAGCCCGGGATGTTGTCGGGGGTAAAGGGCTCCTCAAGCCAGACAAGTCGACCAGCTTCACAGATTTCAGCGATACGGGAGATATCGGAGGTTCGATAGCGTGTGCCCGCATCCGCCGCGAGGGCGATGTCCGGAAAAGCCTCCCGGACGGCACGGACACGTTCGAGATCCCGCGCGATCGTGTCGCCGACACGAAGTTTCATGAAATCGTAGCCCTTGCCGATAAGGCCTTCGATTTCGCGCTTAAGGTCGTCTACAGGCTGAAACCCGAGGCTGATGCCGCCCGCATAGGCGCGAATGGGGCGGCGTTGACCGCCCAGCAGTCGGTAGATCGGCAATGCGAGATCTTTGCCCTTGATATCCCAAAGAGCCAAGTCGACTCCGCTGAGGCCGATGACTGCCGTTGCACCTGGTCCATGAGTTGCGATGAATCGGTGATAGGAACGATCCCAGATTGCCTCAGTCTCGTGAGCGTCCATTCCGATCAGGGACGGCCCGAGTGCATCGTTGATGAAGGTGGCGATCGTGCTCGGCGTCTGCGCATGATGCGCTTCTCCGTAGCCTACGATCCCATTTTCCGTCTCGATCCTGACGAGCACCATGTCGCGTTTCGCCGAGCGTCCGACGGCGAAGACCGCGCCCCCGGGTGTCGGACACGAGAGGGCAAAGGCGTCGATGCGCTTAATTCTGGTCATGGCTATCCTTTAACAGCGCCGCCGCCAACGCCAGCAACGAGATTCTTCTGGAGGAAGAAGAAAACGAGCACGATCGGCGCAGCAGTCAGGACGCCGCCCGCCATCAAGACCCCCCAATCGGTCGTGTACTGACCGATGAGCTCGCTTAGGGCGAGGGGGAGGGTCCGCTTCTTTTCACTCAGGATGAAGGTGCTCGCGTAAAGAAACTCGTTCCAGCTATGGATCATGACCCAAGTAGCGACGGCAACGATGCCGGGCTGCGCCATCGGCAGAATAACCTTCCAGAACGCTTGCCACCGCGTGCAGCCATCCATCCGGGCAGCGTCTTCCAACGAATGGGGAACCTGGGAGAAGAAGCCGCGCATCAGCCACACGCAGAGAGGCAGCATGTAGCTGAGGTAGACGGGGATCAGGCCATACAGGCTGTCAAGCCAGCCCAGAAATCTCAGCTGGACGTAGAAAGGGATGAGAAGCAGGACCGGTGGGAACATCTGCCCGTACAGCATGAAGAGAGGCAGCATCACCGAACCTTTGAACCGATGGCGCGCCATCGCGTAGCCGGCCGTGACCGAGATCAGAACGCTGATGAGCGTCACGCTGAACGTTAGGATCAGACTGTTCATGGCGAAGCGCCAGAAGTGGGCTCCGACAAGGAGATCTATATAGTTCTGGATGGTGATCGTATGCGGGATAAGGCTCGGGGGTCGCTGAAATACATCCTCTCTCGTGCGAAGAGAGGTTGCGATCATCCAGTAGAACGGAAAGACCGACCAGATGAAAGCAATCCAGAGCGACACGTAGAGTGCCGCACGGCGCAGGACATGCGATCTGGAATGAACCCGTGAGGCAGATGCAGGTTTCATGGTCGGGAGACGGCTTTCGGAGGCGGCTGAAATCGTCATCAATCGCCCTCTCGTGCTTGCATGAGTTTGAGATAGAGCGTCGTTGCGATCACAAGCCCAATGAAAAGCATGGTGGCAACTGCGGAGGCCATACCCAGGTCGAAACGTTGAAAGCCGTATTTATAGGCGAGGGTGAACAGAATTTCTGAAGAGTTGAGGGGCCCGCCCTCCGTCATCAACCAGATCGCATTAAAATTGTTGACGGTGAGGATGAATGTCAGCACCGCGGCGATGGCGAAGGAGACGCGGATCTGGGGCAGGATCACATACCAGAGCTTACGCCATCCCGGGGCCCCGTCCATCGAAGCAGCCTCGAGAATTGATCTTGGAACGAGCTGCAGGGCAGCAAGCAGGAGAAGCATCACGAAAGGCGTTCCCTTCCAGATACTCTCCACCGTCACCGCATAGAGCGATGTTGCGGTATCACCGAGCCACGGATGATAGGCATCGATGACGCCCAAGCGAACGAGGAGCTCGTTCACGATTCCGACGCTCGGGTCATACATCCATCGCCACGTCAGGACAGCGACGACGCTCGGCACGACCCATGGAACGAGTATGCCCGAACGGAAAAAGCCGATCCCTGGAATCGCCCGATGAAGCAGAAGCGCGAGTGCCAATCCAAGTCCGAGCTGGGCAATGACATTCAGAACAACCCAGATCAGGGTGTTGTAGGAAGCCTGCAAGAAAGCGGGGTCTTCAAAAACGCGCTGAAAGTTGCGCAGCCCCACGAACGCGACATCACCGCTGACCAGTTTTCGGAGAGTAACATCGTAGAACGACCATAGAATGCCGGAAATGACGGGATAAACAACGACGCCAAGTACGATCACGACGGCCGGGAACACAAGGAAGTAGGGATAGATTCGCGCACCGAATCCGGTTTCGAAAACGGAAGACCACGTCCTTTTGAGGCGCAAGGGAGCTTCGGTGCGCGCATCCATTATTTCTTCTCCAGGAGCCGCTTGATGGCGATATCGGCCTCGGACATGGCGTCCTTGGCTGGTTTGCCGCGGATCACGGAGTCCCAGACATTTCCGAAGACGTCCGAATGGATCTGCGTCCAGGAGGCTATCACCGGACGAGCGCGGCCGGTGGCAGCCTGGGACATGAAAGGTTGCAGGGGCTTCGGCAGCGCGGCGACCGCCTCAGGAGTTGTCGCCGCCGTTGTTGCGGAAAGTCGCTCGTATTTGCGCATCAGTTCGACGCTCCGCGGCCCCGTCAGCCATCGGATGAGCTCGAAGCTCGCCTTCGGAAACTTTGTGTCGGCCTTGATTGCAAGATCGTATCCGCCAATGACGGTGGCGGCCTGAATGCCGGAAGGCAGTGGGTGAACCGAAAACTTGAGTTTTGGGTTGCCTTTAGCAAAAGCCGCGAGTGCCCAATCGCCGGTCACCACCATGCCAGCCCGCTCTTGGATGAATGGTGCGTGAACTTCATCCCAGTTCCCCGCAGTGAGCACGGATTCGGGCATCGCGCGGTTCTGGGTGTAGAGCTTCGCGAGGAAATCGACGGCTTCCACCGCTGCCGGCTCCGAAACCCTCGACTTCCCTTGATTGTCGACGATCTCGCCTCCATTTTGCCAGATGTAGCTATAGAGCTGGAACGCGCCCATCCGGCTGCCGCCGAAGCTGACGCCGTAGGTCTGTTTGTCCTTGTTCGTCATGGCGACCGCGGCATCCCGGAACTCCGCCCACGTCGTCGGCGCCTTCTTGATGCCCGCCTGCTCCAGCATCTGGTCATTAACGAACAGCGCGACGTTGTTCGTATAGAGCGGCAGGGCGTATTGCTTCTGCCCATAGCGCCCGCTCGCGAAAGGTCCGGGTTGGTACTCCGCTGCGATCGGCTTTGTTTGTTCGGTGATATCCAAAAGGAGGCCGGCGTCAGCAAGGCCGGCGACCCAGGCGATGTCGAGCGCCATCACATCAGGGCCCGCGCCGCTCGAGAGCGCCACGAAGAGGTTGCGCTCCATTTCCATATGTGAGACGGCCTGGACCTCGACGGTGTGACCCGTCGCCGCTTCAAAGGCCTTCAGTTCTTGATGAAGGGGAGCATTCGGGCCCGCTAGCAGGGGCGAATTGACCCACATCACGATATTGTCGGCGAGAGCTGAATGGCCCATCGCGACGCTCAGAGTCGCGGCAACAATGCCGCTTTTCAGGATCTTCCGCATTCTCATCGTTCCTCCGGGATCTGTGCTGGCAATGCCGTCGTTATCCTCGACGGTCAACGCGGTTGGTTCGTCTCAATTCAGGCAGGCGAACTCCAGACAATGTCGTTGCCGAACCATGCCTCGATTTCGAGCTGCCGGTTGGTGCGATTCTCAGGAGCGTCGGTGACGGATTTTGTAGTCCCGACCCGGCCGGTCAGTTTGATCTTCCACTCCGGGATACGCTCGGGCGATTGTCGTTGCACTGCATCGCTTTGCGCCGGCCCTTCGAAGAGCAGAAGAGCGGCGTGCTTTTGGTCCGCGTCCGTAGTCAGGACGATCCGACCGCCGTCCCGAACGAAGAGAGGGATCGCATTTAACGGGACGTCATGGACACGCCAGCATGGTCCCGTGACCCATTCTGATGCGAGGACGTCATACCAATGGCCTGGAGGGAGATAGACGGCCCTCGTGTTTCCGTAAAATGCCACAGGGGCGACGAGAAGGTCGTGGCCGAGCAGATACTGTTGGTCCCAGTCGTTGATAGTCGTCCAATCCACCCCCGGAAACGCCAGCGGCATCATCCGGATCATCGGCAGGCCGCCGGCTGCTGCCTCGCGACCATAGATCTGAAACAGCGGAAGAAGAGCCAGATGAAGACGTGCGAAATGACGATAGATCTCTTGGGATCCCTCGTCCATGTCCCACGGCTCACGACACCCCAGCCCATGCAGCATCATCAAGGGCGAGAAGCATGAAAACTGGGTCCACCGGGCAAAGACCTGCGCGGTCGGCGTTCCGAAATAGCCGCCAAGGTCGCTTCCGATGAATGACCAGCCGGCAAGGCTGGCGCTCTGAACGGCGCGAATGGCTGAGGGAAGGCCCGTCTTGGGACAGAAGTCGGAGGTTTGGTCGCCGCTCCAAATCGGAGCGCGCACACGAGGCGATCCAGACCGGCTGATAATCGCCGGGGTTTTTCCATCGAAGGAATCGATCGTCGCCTCCAGATAATAGCGCACGAATGCGTTGTGCGCCCGGCCGCCGGTCTCGCCGGATTTCAGAACGGCATGCTCCGGAAGCTGCTCGCCGAAATCCACCTTGAATCCCTCGATCCCGCGTGCCAGCAGATTCCGCAGGTTTCGCGACCACCAGTCCCGCGCGTCACGGTTGGAAAAGTCGATCAGGGCCGCGAGGACGTTGGGATTGGCGCCGGGACGGCGCGTGATGAGCTCGTTCTTGTGATCGACGATGACATAGCCGTGCTCTTTGGCATATTGGAACGAGCGAGTGCCGACGACGACCCATGGGCAAAGCCAGAGATAGGTCCCGGTGCCTTCCTCTGCCATTTCCGACACCATTCCCCAGGCATCGGGATACTTCTCGGTATCGAAAGCAAAGGAATGAACCTCGCTCGCCCAATAGGCATCGATGAGTTTGACACCCATCGGGAGGCCGAGGGAACGATGTCCGGCGCGATCGGCCGCGACGGTCGCGGCGTTTTCGATGCGCCAGTCGCCCGCCTTCCAAAGACTGAAGAAGGAATCAGCCGGCATAAGAGGCGGGCCGATTTCGTCGATCAGCGCGCGGTAGAGCTCCTCGAGATCGCCGAGATGAATGGACATCTCCAGGCGATTGCCTTCCACCTGGACCCGAAACACGTTGGGATCGAATGGGGAGGCGATATGGAAAACAGCGGGCGCTTCGTCCGGCAGATAGATCCCGTAGCCCAGCGTCGTCACGATCCAAGGGCTTGGAAGATACGTGCCGTTTCCAAGTCCGAAATTCTCCAGATAATATCGGACCGATTGTCCTTTGAGGTTCAGCGTTTCGAATCGCTCGCCACCTCCAAAGGCTTGAAAGGTTCGAGGGACGGCGAAGGTGACATCGATGGCTGCCGCTTCCGGCAGCGCGACGACGAGATGGAAACGGCGACCACTCTCATCGACGCTGACCTCGACGCCGGGAAGCTCCTCATCGAAGGGCGTCGTCGTCCAGGAACCTTCGGGAGCGCGCCGGCCGATTGAAATCGGCCGGAAATGGCCCTGGAGGCGCATGACGGATCTGGGGAGAGTGTCAGACATGATCCACCTTCACTCCGAGCTGACGGCCGAGATGGACGATAGCCTCGCTCCAGTGGCCATAAACGGCGGTGACGTGATGTTCGTATCCCTCATCAATGAAATGGCGAACGATGGCTTCAGCATTGCCGGAAGCAGGCTTGAAGAACCCGGCGGCGCGGTTCGCGGAGGCGTGTTGCTTCTCGATTTCGCCCGCCGTAACGAAAATTCTCAAACCTCCATCGGCCCGAAGTGAGAGACGAAAGAGAGTCATGGAGCCTGGTCCGAGGGGAAAGCTCTCCTGCTTCAAGGCAGCGTCAAGCGAGCGGGGCCCGTCCGCGAGCCGCGGGCTGACGCCGTAGTGCCATAGAACCAGCCGATTCTCCGCGCGATCGAGACCGGAAATGTCGGTCAAGAAAGGAAGCGACGACGGATCGAAGGCGCGCGCCGCGAGCGCGCTCACCGCACCCATCACGTCGCCTTCCGGAGTAAGAGGAACAGCACGATCCGAGAGTTCGCCAAGAGCGGCCCAGGTGCCCTTAAAATCGGAGGCGTAAAGAATTTCGGGCCAATCACGGATCGCGACTGCATCCGCATTGATGCGATCCAGTCCCGCCTCCAGCTGCGCGAAGGTGCGGCCGAGCACCGCGCGTGAATTTTCGTCGTCCCCGCCCTCGAAAGAAGCGTCCGCCCATCGTCGTGCTGCCGCACGCTCGTCCGTGGCATCCGCAACGCACCCTGCGAGGAAGCGCACGAGTGTCATCTGCTCGATCGTGACGCCCAGATTGCGTTTTAGAGCCCATGGATCGACGGCGAGATTCGTGAACCACTCCGCATGCGTTCCCACCAGAGCGATGCGCGCTCCGGTGATCGCTCGTCGGGCTCGGGCGGCGGCAGCGAAGGCGACGAGGTCTGCTTTTACGCTTTCGTCCTCAGGATTTCCCAGAATGAGAGAGAAGCGGTGCCCGAAGCGGACAAGGGTTGAGGCCCAGAGCTGCGCTCCGCAGAGGGAATTCGTGACGATCTCGTTGGATTCCTCGAGCGCCCACAGGGCAAGAGAGATCGGCCGGCTGGCGAGAAAATCAACGACATGGTGCAGCAGATCGGCGGTGCAGAACGTCGACAACTGAATGATGAGGCCGTCGAGCTTGTCGAGGTCGAGTGCCTCGACGGCTTGGAGAAGGCTCGCCCGATCGTGAGCAAGCGTTCCCACGATATGAAATTGCTCGTCCGCGTCCATGTCACGGGAGCGGGCAATCAGGCTCCTTGCCGCTTCTTCCGGGAAGAGCGGCGAAGCGACGAACAACATGCCGACGCGTCGATCACGTGCGAGCGCCCGATTCCTCGTCAGCATTTAGGCAATCTCCTGCAAAGCGGCCGGTGTTTCGGCTCGGGTGTCGAGTCCGCCACCGCGGACGAAACAGTAAGCTGCATAGTAGAGCGCGGCCCGTGGATCGTTGCCGATCGATGGAGCGATGAAGGACAGATGAAGGCGATTCTCGTCGTATCCGCCCAGAAGACTCTCATTCAGGCCATCAAGGATCGAACGACGATCGGCCTCCGGCATGAGCGATGGCCATCCGCTCACCACGACGGAGGACAGCGGGTGGAGATTCAGCGCGTTGCCAAGTCCGAGGCCGAGGAGGAACAGCCTTTCCCTCAGTGCAGCGCGCATGGCTCCGTCGAGATTGAGCATCTCGATGAAGGCATCGCCCCTTCTGAGGATTTCGCTATCTGCGATTCCGAGGATCTTCGAGATGGCGCGCAGGGAAGTATAGGCTTCAACGCAGCCCTTATGACCGCAACGACAGGGGAGTCCCTCGCGCTGGATCACCATATGGCCGAGTTCGAATGCCATGAAGGCGTCGATCGGTGCTGTCTCATCGACGATCACCCCGGCCACTCCATGGCCCACGAAGAGAAAGAGGTGATCGTCCGCGACGGGATACGCGGTGGAAATCGAGTAACGATGGAAAGCAGCCTGCGCGACGACGGAATTTGTCACCGAAACGGGAATGCCGTGAAGTGTTTCCTCAAGGAACGCGGTCAGGCGAGCCATGTCCCACGCGAAGATCGGATTCCCGGTTCCTCGCCCGTAGCCCGGAATCGAAACGGCGGCTTGGCGGATCGTGACGTCGCGTCCCCGAGTCCAGTCGCGCATGTTCGCAGCGCTTTGACGAAAAAGGATCTCAAACTCGTCCTGCGACAGCTGGCTCGAGGCAGGCATGCGCTCGACGTAATCGAGCGTCCCGTCGAGATCGCCGACGCCAAAGGACAATCGGCTGTTGGACAGCTCGATGCCGGCAACAGCGACATCCTTGCTTAATGTAACCAGGGCGGTGGGTCCGCCGACATAGGGCGCCGGGCGACGTGTTTCCTGAATGATATTTTCTTTCCGTAATTCTGTCAGGATCCGAGAAATGCTTGCCCCGGTGAGGTTGGTTTCGCGAGCAATCGAAGGACGAAAGGCCCCGCCCGTGCGCAAAAGGCTCTCGAGAACCGTGGCTCGTGTTTCCCTTCGGCTTCTTGGCGTGAAGCGTCCCGACATTCGTCTCTCGTAATATTTACACTGTGTAATTATTGTGCTTCTTAATCCGGAGATGTCAATACGGGAGGGTCGCGTGGCGGAGTTGACACTGCGGGCGGTGGAAAAGCACTTCGGTGCCGTTCAGGCCGTCAAGGCCGTCGACCTCGATGTCGCTGACGGCGAGTTCGTCGTGCTCGTCGGCCCGTCCGGATGCGGCAAGAGCACGCTCCTGCGTATGATCGCGGGGCTTGAGGAGATCTCCTCCGGCGATATTCTGCTAAATGGTCGAAGTCTGAACGCCGTTGCGCCGCGCGACCGCGACATGGCGATGGTCTTTCAGGACTATGCTCTCTATCCGCATATGACGGTGGCCGAGAACCTCGGATTCGCCTTGAAGATGCGCGACCTGTCTGCGAGCGGGATTGACCGTAAGGTCCGTGAAGTCGCAAGGATTCTCGAGCTCGACGCGTTGCTGCAACGAAAGCCAAGGGCGCTGTCCGGCGGACAGCGCCAACGCGTGGCGCTCGGACGAGCGCTGATCCGTGATCCAAAGGTGTTTTTGTTCGATGAACCACTTTCGAACCTCGATGCCAAGCTGCGGGTCGGGATGCGCATGGAAATCCGCAAGCTCCAGGCCTCGTTGAGGACGACGAGCATCTACGTCACCCATGATCAGATCGAAGCCATGACGATGGCCGACCGAATCGTCGTCTTGAAGGGCGGTGAAGTACAGCAAATCGGTACTCCGACGGAGATCTATCAGCGGCCCGTCAACAGTTTCGTGGCGACCTTCATCGGCTCGCCTCCCATGACACTTGCCTCCGCGGCACTGAGTGGCGACGGGGACCGGATCACGCTCGATTTCGGACGCGGGCAATCACTGGCTATCCCACAGGAACGGGCACATGCGCTGAAGAAAGCCGGGGGTGCATCGGCCCAGGTGGGGTTGCGCGCCGAGCATGTTGAGCTGGAGAGCGGAGCTCAGTCGCGTAGCGAAGGCGATGTCTTTGTTTCCGATGTCGTGCTCGTCGAGGAACACGGGGCAGACGCCATCGCAGTGGTGCGCCTCGGGGATCATGAGGTCCTGGCGCGGGTGAGGCCAGGTGCCGTGCGTGCGGGCGATAAAGCGCGACGTTTTCGAGTCGACACGGGTGCCATGCATCTCTTCCATGCCGGGACGGGGCAAAGCGTTGTCTGACGCGTCCTTCGGCGAAGTCTTCTGCGTGGGCCTCGCGATCCAGGACATCATCCTCTCCGTCGACGCGATCCCGTCCTCTCCCGTGAAGATCTATGCGCGGGGACGCAAGGAGATCGGCGGCGGGCCTGCGGCAACCGCAAGCGTTGCGATTGCGCGCCTTGGCGGACGGGCGCATTTCGCCGGTCGAACCGGTGCGGACGCGGTCGGACGGGCATTGAAAGAGGAACTCGAGGCGGAAGGTGTTGGCACCGCGTGGCTGAAAGAGTTCGACGGGTATCTCTCACCGAGTTCGGTGATTCTCGTCGACCGGAATGGCGAGCGGCTGATCGTCGCCTATTCAGACCCTGATCTGCCGAAAGATCCCACATGGTTGACCCCTCCCGATTGGGGGGGCGCCGTTCTCTGCGATCTGTCCTGGCCGCAAGGGGCTCTCAAGTGTCTTCGAGCTGCTCGCGAGCGCGGATTGCCTGCCGTCCTCGATGCGGACATTTCCCGACATGGGAAAGACGAGGTCGCCGAATTGGTGGCCGCAGCCGATCACGTGGTGTTCTCCCGCCCCGGTCTTGCACAGTTCGCGGGCACGGACGACATCGCCGATGGTCTCAACTTGGCATGCCGCTCGTCACACGTCCTCGTCGGCGTGACCGACGGCGCCCACGGGCTCTATTGGCGCGAGGCGAGAGGAAATGTCCGCAACAAGCGCCCTCCACCTGTTCATGTGGTCGACACCGTGGGCGCGGGTGACGCCTTTCACGGGGCGCTCGCGCTGGCACTGGCGCGCCGGTGGCCGATCGATCGCGCGATCGATTTCTGCAATGCCGTAGCGGCCTTGAAATGCTCCGTCCCCGGGGGTCGCGCGGGATTGCCGAACGCGGAAGCGCTCGAGCAATTCGACCCGTCATTCAAGGTCTAAAGCATCAACTTCGATCCACTGTCCTCGGCGCCGGCCAGCCGCGAAGACCCTCGCGACCATTGAAATTCAGGGACGCTCCAGACGAGTCGCAGGCGGGCTGAACATCGGTGCATCAGGGATGTGTCGCAAACCAGATTTTAGCCGAATGGATGGGCGGTGCGTGCGTTACGAGGTTCTCAAGACCCTGATGTCGGATGCAGAGCAAAAGCTCATCGCTGTGAACAGGGCAGCGGATATTTCTTCCTGGGAAGATGAAAAGGCCGACTCCACAACCGTAGCTAACGTTAGCAACCCTGATGGGGCCGAAGGGTCACGATTCGACCCCCTCACGGATTCCCAATCGCGTCCTCAATGTCCTCGATCAGGCTGAGTTTGCGGGAAACAGCATCCGTCTCACCGGCAAACTCGACCGTGATCTCTATGTCGCGACAAACAAAGTCATTGAAGCGGCCGGCGGAAAATGGAGTAGCAAACTCAAGGTGCATGAATTCTCCTGGAACGCCGCGGACGCGATCGAACAGGTCATTTTGACCGGATGCGTCACCAAAAAACAGGAACTCGGTCAGTTCGACAGCCCGGCGCCGATCGTTGATAGGGCGGTCGACATGGCGCAGATCGAAGACGGGATGCTCGTGCTTGAACCAAGCGCCGGTACCGGGAACATCGTTAAGGCTGCCAAGTTGGCAGGGGCACGCGTCATGGCCTACGAGCTCGACCCAGAACGCTTCGCTGCCCTAGAAGCCGGAATTTTCAATGAAGGTGGGATTGCAAACGATGATTTTCTCACCGTTTCACCTAACCCGATCTTCGACCGAGTGGTCATGAATCCGCCGTTCAGCCGCCAGGCCGACATTGACCACGTCCTCCATGCCGCGAACTTCCTGAAGCCCGGCGGGCGTCTCGTTGCTATCATGGCGGAAGGCGTGATGTTCCGCGGGAACAAGAAAGCCGCCAATTTCCGCAATTGGGTCGAGGCTCACTCCGGCACCATTGAGTCGCTTCCGCACGGCGCATTCAAGGAATCCGGAACGAGGTTCTGTCGCAACTCTTTCTTTCCTCTCCCGGGGCTATGGCCTGCGCTGGCAGGAGAGGAAAAAGCAGATGTTCAAGGGCAGGCAATTCGACCGGTCGGTAATCCTGCTGTGCGTGCGCTGGTATCTCGCCTACAATCTGAGCCTGCGTGACCTTGAGGAGATGATGGCGGAACGAGGCATCTCCGTCGACCATGCTACGATCCATCGCTGGGTTGTTCGCTACTCACCCGAGCTGCTCGAGCGTTTCAACCAGCGTAAGCGGGCGGTCAGCCAGAGGTGGCACGTTGATGAGACTTACATCAAAGTCCGGGGGCAGTGGCGGTACCTGTACCGCGCCATCGACAGCAATGGCGACACGGTCGAGTTCTGGTTCAGTGAGCGACGCAATCTCGCTGCCGCCAAACGCTTCCTTTCCAAAGCGATGAAGCGGCATGGTCGGCCCGAGAGGATCGTCATCGACGGCAGCCAGACCAATCGTGAAGCCATCGTCTCCTGTGACACGGCAAACCGACTGCAGGATCGATCAAGGCGTAAGCTGAAGCCGATCCGGATTCGACAAAGCTGTTACCTGAACAATCGCATCGAACAGGATCATCGGCGCATCAAGCGTCGAGTGCGACCGATGCTCGGCTTCAAGTCCATGGATAGTGCTCGCGCGATTCTCAGCGGGATCGAGATGATCCACATGATCCGCAAAGGACAGGCGAAATACGTCCGCAAGGCTCAACCGTCGCTCGCTGAGCAGTTCAAGCGGCTAGCCGCATAAGCACTTACAAGCCACTCCGGTATCTTTCTGTTCTTAGCCAAAATTTGCGACAAAACCGAGAAGAGGACGGATACTGCTCCCCAGAGAAGCGCCGCGACAAGGCCGCCAGGAGTGACCCAACGCCAT
>NZ_VCMV01000054.1:22134-33578 GCF_008757455.1 Microvirga brassicacearum
AACCGGCTGCGCGATAGTTCGAAGCACCCGCTGCAGCTAATCCGGATCCGGCAGAGTTGATACTTGAACAATAGCATCGAGCAGGTTCACAGGAGGATCAAGCGGCGGGTCTGCCAATGCTCGGTTTCCAGTCCATTGCTACTGCAAGCGTGATCCTGGGCGGAATCGAGATGATTCACATGATGCGAAAGGGCCAAGCGAAATACGCCCGGAATTCACGGCCGTCGCTCGCTGCTCAATTCAACCTGCTCGCAGCATGAACGCCTCGCGGATATCTCGGGTCCCTTGGACTTAGCTCAAATTTGCGACGGAAAAGAGCGTGTGCGCGGCGCCCCAACTTTCGGCCACCGCCGCCCGGGCGGAGATGCTCGGGATGCGCGTAGCGTATCTGTCGCCAACTGCTCGGGTCTCAAGTCAACCAGATGGGATCTCGCAACTTGCTGCCGATCTCCAGTCGACCCACAGGACATCGCCAAGGTTGAGCAGGAAAGCGCCATCAAGCGCCAGAAGATCCGCACGGAATTCGAGCAGGGGGTTCAGCGCCTGCTCCAAGAAAAGACGCGCATCGAATCGTCCCGGCGTGAAATGAAGGCCGAAGCGGAGAGGCAACTCACCGCAAAGGCTCAGGCTGAAGCCGATCTGGCCATTCTGAAGTAGGTGGTTTATCGGCTGACTGGCGTCTTTACGCCCACCGGCGTCCCGATAGATCGCTCCCGCAGCGGGGTCAACCCCTGCGCGGTGCGGGCGGCAGTCAGCCAACAAAAACCTTCGGGCTTCCGCAGCAGTTCCTATGATGTCGGCGGCCAATAACGGCATGAGATCCCGTGCCCATCGGCGATCTGATGCCACGGGGCAGTGCCGGTCCTGACATGATTTTCGCCGTGGCTGCACGGTCCGTCGTGATCCTCGTCGGCGGAAAAGCGGAACTCCGGGGGCGTGAGGCGGAGCCTTTTACGCTGGATGATCGGATCAGGGATAGGAACGGCGTTCAGCAGCATCTGAGTGTAGGGGTGAGCAGGCGTATCATAGACCTGCGAGGCATTACCCATCTCGACGATGCGGCCCCCGAACATCACCGCAACCTTGTGCGCGACCTCTCGAACGATCGCGAGATCATGGGCGATGAACAGATACGACAATCCGAGCTTGTCCTGCAGCGAGCGAAGAAGCGTCACGATCTGCGCCTGCGTTCGCACGTCAAGAGCCGATACCGGTTCGTCGCACACGACGAAATCCGGATTCACCGCGAGCGCTCGGGCAATGACGATTCGCTGACGCTGCCCCCCGGAAAATGCATTTGGGTAACGGTGCATCACGGCCGGATCCATATTCACGAGCTCCAGCAATTCCGCGACCCGCTCACGCATCTGGCTCGGCGGCACCGACCTGTGCACGCGAAGCGGTTCGGTCAGCGTCTGGGCGATGGTCATGCGCGGGTGCAGGCTCGAATAGGGATTCTGAAGAACGAACTGCATGTGCCGGCGCATCCGACGCAGGTTGGACGACGACATCTTGGTCAGGTCTTCGCCGAGAAGTTCCACCGAGCCCTGATGCACTTTCTGGAGCTGAAGGATCGCGCGACCGGTCGTCGTCTTGCCCGATCCGGATTGTCCGACGAGGCCAAGTGTCTGGCCCGGTGCGATATCGAACGAAACTCCCTTCACGGCCGCAAGCGGCGGATTTCCTCGTTGGGCCGGAAAGACGACCGAGAGGTCCCGTACCTGAAGCAGTGGTGCGTCAGTGGGACGTTTTTTGGCCAACCTCATAACACGCGACCGGCAGTATCGAGGCGCGGGACGGCGTGCAGCAGAGCACGTGTGTATTCGTGCGCCGGCTCCGCAAAGACACGCTCGACCGAGCCGGATTCGACAATTTCGCCCCGGTACATGACGTTTACCCGTTCGACCATCCCGGCAACGACTCCGAAATCATGTGTGATCAGCATAAGCGACATCCCGCGTTCCTCCCGCAACCGCATCAACAATCGCAGGATCTGCGCTTGCACGGTGACGTCGAGGGCGGTTGTGGGTTCGTCTGCGATCAAGAGATCGGGATCGCACGAGATGGCGATCGCAATCAGTACACGCTGCCGCATTCCACCCGAGAACTGATGCGGATGATTGTCCGCCCGACGTTCCGGGTTGGGAATGCCCACAAGATTCAGTAATTCTACGGTCCGTTGCCTGATTGCCCTCCCACGAAGCTCCGTGTGCCGGCGGACGATGTCGTCGATCTGAGATCCAATCGTCATGACCGGGTTGAGCGATGTCATCGGATCCTGAAAGACCATGGCGATACGACGCCCGCGCAGATCGCGCATCGCCTTTTCATCCAGTTGCAAAAGGTCCTGGCCCATGAAATCGACGGAGCCGCCCAGGGCAATCGAAGTGCCCTCGGGGGCCAAACGCATGATCGCCCTCGCGGTTACGCTCTTGCCGCAGCCCGATTCCCCGACGAACCCGACGGCCTCGCCCGCCGCGATGTCGAACGAGATGCCCCTCACGGCGTGGATCTCTTCCTTGCGGGTCGCGATCCGCGCGGTGAGGTTCCGCACTCTCAGAATCAGGGTCGGGTCACTCAACGCCAGCTCCCCACATCGAGAACTTCGCGCAGCCCGTTCGCCAATACGATGAAGGTCAGCGTCGCGAAGACGATGGCGGTCGCAGGTCCCACCACCGTCAGCGGCGCCAGCTCCATGAATTGTCGGGCTTCGGAGAGCATCCCGCCCCAGTTGGGGTCCGGTGGCGGTGGCCCGAGGCCGAGAAATGAAAGCGCCGTCACGGTGAAGATCGTGTGCGACAGGGTGAGACTGGTCGCCACCACAATGGGTGAGATCACCATCGGCAGCACGTGACGCAGCACCAGCCTTAATTCACTGACGCCAACACTCCTCGCCGCTTCCACGTGATCCCATTCCTTCACGCTCAGCACCGGGCCGCGCACGACCCTCGCCATGGCGGGCGTGTACACGATCGCGATTGTGAGAATGAGGTTCGGCACCGTCGGCCCTAAAGCCGCCACCACTGCGATCGCCAGCAGGAAGACCGGGAACGCAAACACCACGTCGAGTACTCGCATGATGATCTCGTCCACCATGCCGCCGAGATAGCCGGAGAGCAGGCCGAGAACCAGTCCGGCGGCGAGCGCGAGGAACACGGCAACCGCGGTGATCAGCAATGTCGTGCGGCCGCCGACGATCAGGCGGCTCAACACGTCGCGCCCGATCGAATCCGTGCCGAGCCAATGTTGCGCACTTGGGCCGGCGAGGGAATTGGGTGACGTCTTTGAAGGATCGAAGGGGGCGATCAGCGGAGCAAACACCGTGACGATGATCAACACGGCCAGCATCGCAATCCCGAGCCCCAGGAGCAATTGGCCATTTGTGAGACGCTGGCGCTTGTCCGCAGGGGGATTCTGGCTACCCGCCGTATCAACCATCGCCCTGACGGTGCTCATGCCTTGACCCTCGCATCGACCCGCGCATACGCAATATCGACCAGCATATTGACCAGAATGACCACGCTCGCAGCCAATACCACGATTGCCTGGATCACCGGATAATCGCGACTGTTGATGGAATCGAACAGATACTGACCCATGCCGGGGATTGCGAAGATCGTCTCGACCAGAATGCTGCCGCCGAGCAGCGATGCGACCTGGAGTCCGGTCACCGTGATGATCGGCGTCAATGCATTCCTGACGAGGTAGTTTCTCAACACGGTGCGTGGCAAAAGGCCTTTGGCCCGCGCTACCATGACGAAGTCTTGGCTCGAAATTTCAAGGACGGCTGCCCTCGTGTTCTCCGAGATCGTGACAGAGACGGCCAACGCAAGAGAAAACGCCGGGAGAAGCAGGCTCCCCAAATTGGCTATCGGGTCGCTCAGGAACGGCGTGTAGTTGAAGATCGAGAGCTGAGGGAAATATAGCCCGGCCAGAAGCACGATCAGTGTTGCGACCACGAAGTTCGGCACGGCGAGGATAAGACCGTTGTAGATCCGCACGAACCAATCCGTTCTTCCGCGCATGCGCGCCGACGCCAATCCGGTGGCTATGCCCATCGTCATCGCGATGATGGCAGCGATCAACGTGAGTTGAAAGGTGACGACGAATCGAGCTGGCAGCTCGCTCAGCACAGGTTGTTTGGTGACGAACGACCTGCCGAGATCGCCGGTCAACGCGTGGCCGAGCCAGAGGAAATATTGCTCCAGCAGCGGGCGATCGAGACCGAGGTCGCGTCGGATGGCATCGAGCACCTCCGGCGAAACGCTCTGTGACCCCGCGGCCGCAATCGCGAAATCGCCAGGCAGCGCGCGCATCAGCATAAAGGCGACGAACGAAACGCCCAGCAGGATCACCAATGTCCAGGCGAACCGGGTGAGAACCACGCGTATCATCGGATAGCCGGCCTGTGCCGTGCGCGCGAGGCCATGGCTACTTCTTCACCCAGGTCGTTCGCACGAATGAGCGGATGTTCGCGGCAAGCGGCATATATCCCTTCGCGTAATTCCACCAGATTTCCCAGCGCAACGGATATTGGTAGGTCTGGATGACGTACGCATTCTCCGCAATGTGCCGCTGGATCTGCAAATTCTTGGCGGCCCGGCTGGCAGGATCGACATCGGCGCGCGCCTCAGTGATCAGTTTGTCGAGCTGGGGGTCGGCGATACCCATCGCAGTCCCGAATTTGCTGTCCGATTTGACGTACTGGAAGATCGCATCCGCGTCCGGCGTCCACGAGAGTGCAACCGAGAGAAGCGTCGGCCACCCCCCGGTGCTCCAGAGATTGAGCAGCGGCGCAGTCTCCATCGGAGTCAGTTTCACGGTGATCCCGGCGGCCTGCCATTGTTGGTGGAGGATTTGTGCGCATGCGACGTCGAGGGGATTGGCCGCAACGACGATGTAGTTGCCGAGATCGATCCCATCCGGATAACCCGCCTCCGCGAGCAGCTTTTTGGCCGCGGCCGCATCATGCTTGTAATAGGGCATCTCACCGACACCGTCATACCCACCGACCTGGCTTTCCGGAATCATTGCACCGATCTTGCCCGAACCCCCCAGAACAGTGTCGAGGCACGCTTTTCGATCTGTCGCGAGGCTGAGCGCACGCCGCACCCGGATATCGTCGAGCGGTTTGGCTTTCATGTTCAGCCAGATCGGGAAGGTCCGCGATGTTTGGCCCGGGGCCGAGACGAGATCCGGCGAGGTCTTCGCCATGAGCGCCGCGACCTTTGGGTCTTTCAGCCACGTCATGTCGATTGCCTTCGACCGCAGGGCGGACGAGAGGGTCGCCTGGTCCTTATAAAATTTGAACACAACCTTGGACAGAAAGGGCAGGCCCTTTTCGTAGTAATTCGGGTTGGCCGTCAGGGTAAATTGCTGATTGGGCTGATAGGATTCGAAGACGAACGGGCCGGTGCCGACGGGCTGGGTGCTGAGATTCTCGACGCCCTTCGGGACGATCGCGCCATCAGGGTTGGTCGCCAGGTAATTGAGGAACGCCGCATCGGTGGTTTTAAGCTCGAATTTGACGGTGCGCGGATCCAGAACCGTCACGGCCTTGATGCCCGAATACTGAGCTCGAAGTTTGCTCGCGGTGGCGGGATCGAGGATCCGGTCGAACGTGTACTTCACGTCTTCGGCGGTGAAGTCCTGCCCATTGTGAAATTTCACGCCCTCGCGGAGCTTGAAGACATAGGTCTTGTCGTCAGGGCGCTCGTAGCTGACGGTCAGATCCGGTTCGATTTTCATATCGGCGGTCCACCGCAGCAGACCGGTGTAGATCAGCCCCGTGAAATCGTAGGATGAGAAAGCCGTGACCGTGGTGGGGTCAAGTCCGATCGGATCGGCATCGGCCCCGATCGTAAGGGTGCCGCCGGCGACCGGAGTTTCGGAAGGGCCGCCAGCAGCGACGGCGAAGGATGGACCGACAAGCATCGCGCCTCCCATCAGCCCCAGACGAAGCAGGTTGCGGCGAGAGAGGTCATAGGCATCATCAAAGCTTGGTCCGGCTGTCGTAGATGAAGGTGTCTTCAACATGTCGCATCCTTCCGTTCGTGATGGATTGGTCAGCAGATTTCCCGCAGGTGCGCGCTTGGCGCATCAAAGAACATTTCTTCGCCTCAACGCGCCAACAGCATCTGCCGCGGCCGCGAGCGTTTCATCGACGATGCCCTGATCATGCTCCGACGACATGAACCATGCACCTCGTTCAAGCACTCGCACGCCACGTTCCAGCAGCGCCGTTGCGAACGCAACATAGGCCGGGCGGTTCATGCGAGCGAGATCACGGTAGTCGAGTGCCGGCGTGTCCAGACCGAACGCCACGTGGAAGACTTGCGGGAAGCCCGTGACGCTCGCGGGAATGCCGGCCGAAGCAAAGATGGTGCGCAAGCCGTCCATAAGACGCGTTCCATTGCCCGCGATGGCGTCGTAGAGCGCGGGAGTCAGCGATTTCAGCGTGGCCACTGTCGCCGCCATGGCGATAGGCTGGGCATTGTAAGTTCCGCCATGCAGCACGCCGCCGGTGGCGCAGAGTTCCATAAGGTCGGCCCGCCCGGCAATCGCCGCGACCGGGAAACCATTGGCGATCGCCTTGCCGAAGGTAGCAAGGTCCGGCGTTACGCCGAAATATTCCTGTGCACCTCCGGGCGCGATCCGGAAGCCGGTAATGACTTCGTCGAATATCAGAATCGTACCGGTCCTCGTGCAGATATCGCGTACACCCTCAAGATATCCGGGCAGCGGATGGATGGCGCCGGCATTGCACATGGCGGCCTCCATCAGAACGGCAGCGATATCCCCCACTGCCAGCCGCTTCTCCAGAGCAGCAAGATCGTTCCACGGCAGGATCGCAAGCGCCTCGGCCGTGGTGGAAAGCTGGCCTTTGCTGCCGGCGAATGGAACGGGTGCTTCACGCGGACCAGCGGCGTCGAGCGGCGGTGCAACCGACCAGAGGACATTGTCGAACCAGCCGTGATAATGACCCTCGAACTTGACGATCTTCTCGCGTCCGGTGGCGGCGCGGGCGAGGCGGAGCGCCGCTTGAATGACCTCGGATCCGGACGAACCGAACCGCATCCTTTCGGCACAGGGCACCATTTCGCAAACCAGTCTCGCGGCTTCGGCCTCGATCGCCGTCTGTCCGGCGAGGAGAATGCCTTTCTCGATCTGCGATGTGACCGCCTCCACGATTACCTGCGGTTTGTGACCGAGGATCATCGGCCCCATGCCGAGATAGTAGTCCGTCAGCCGGTTCCCGTCGGCGTCATAGAGATACGCACCATCTCCGCGCTCGATCACGAGGGGTGTGGGCGAGATATTCAGACGGAAATTGCTGTTGACCCCTCCTGCCATCCATTTGGAATTTTCCCGGATCTGGCGCGCAGATGTCGCGAAGGTCATCATCCTTCCCGCATCTGCTGAAACATCCGGCGCTTTGTACTTGGTCATTCGGGAACTCGCAAAGGTGCTGAAATTCGTAGGCTGATTGATCGTTGGCGTGCTGTTAGATGGGATCGAGGGGATAGATAGGACGTCGAAGTTTCTGATAGGGCAGGGCGCGCAGATCGCTGGTGCAGGGTCCGGGGGTCGTGACGGTATAACTGGCGGCGGCGATCCGGTCGTAGGCCCGGCGATGCGCGACGGCTGCTTTCACGCCGATCACCGACAGGCTCTCTGGCTCGATCCCTTGCGAACGCAGCTGGCCGAGATCGAAGGGCGGCGTTTTACGGCTGGTCAGAAGAACGGTGACGGCGCCGTCGATTTCCACAACCGCGCACGGCCCCATGTCGAAGGAGGAGCCTTGGGCCGCCGCGAGGTGGCTGTTGAGATCTTCCAGCGCGAACCTTCCGTCGGTCAACCGGAGAAGTTTGGCTGTCACTTCGACCGGTCCTTCATCCAGCGATGTGCGTTTTCCGCCGATGCGGATGAGCCGCTCCTCACCAGGCTTTGCATTCTGCAGGCTTGCGACCGCCTCAGGATCGGCAATCACCACAGCCGCATTCTTGATTCCAAGCCGCAGCATCCCTCTCAGTACCGCCGTACAATCCCCGGCAGCTCCGCCGCCGATATTATCCGCCGGCTCTACGATGATGCTGGTCCCCCGTGGATTACGGCTTGCGGCGGCAAGAGCTGCGTCCAGATCCCACTCATCCGGTAGACCGTGGTTGCGCAATTCTGTCGCCAGATCGACGAGTGAAGCGAGCGCTGCTTCGGCTGCCTCGTCGCTCCCGGTCGTGACAAGCGAGAAGGCAACACCTGCGTCTCTGACATCCGAAAAGGAAAAGCCCGCAACGACGTTGACCGCCCAGATCGAGGAATCCGCGGTCTCGATCTGGCGGGCCAGTGCTTCGAGGTCGCGCATCGGCGTATCGGCGGTTCCTGTCCCCGTCGGCGGCCAGAGAATCGGCGCATTGCGCACCCTCATGCGCGGCGTAACGCCCTCTCTGAGAGAACGGGAAAGAAGCCGGGCGGATCGCACGGCGGATTCGCGCGCGTCGGTATGGGGGTTTTCGCGAAAGCACACGAGGCAGTTCACGTGATCGGCCATCATGTGGGTGAAAGTGGCATGTAGATCGAAGACTCCGAACACCGGAAGCGTGTCCGCACCCGGAATCCCGCGGATGCGGCGCAGCAACTCGCCTTCGGGGTCTCCGCATTCGCTGGTGACGGCGGCGCCATGCAATCCGAGCCAGATGCCATCGAGCGGCGCAGCAGCCAAAGCCCTCAGCAAACCGGCCTCGACCTCGCTCCAGAACTGCTCGAACACGACGTGGTCGATGGTTCCCGAAGGAAGCGCGGAATACTCCGCCACGGGAACGAGATCCCATCCTTCCTGCTCGGCAACTTCCAGAAAGCCGTCGACCATCGAGGCGTCTCCGCGCCGGCCCATGAGCGCCGCGTCGCGCCTGATCCCGAAATCCGCCAACGACGTACGATCATTCACGAAGGTATGTGTCTCGTGAAAGAAGCTGGCGAACAGAATTCTCGGATCGTGTCTCATGCCGCCCTAGACCACCCTCTCGTCAAAGTTCACTTGCGTTCTATATTATGGGACGCTGCGCGAGCGTTGGAACCAGAGTAGAGATCAATAGGCTTTGTCGTCAATCCTCTCGTTGAAGGCACGTGTTTATCGTTCCGGTATACCGCGTAAACTTTGCGTCAGCTTCCAACCGCCAATCTGCGCGTCCCACAATGTAGAATAGAACCAATCGTGTCCATTCGAGGCAGCTCCGCCCGCTCGTGGCGCTCGTGGTCGATCGGCTTCGACATCAGGGCGCCTGCTAGCCGTCGCTGACATCGCGGTGGATCGTTTCATCGAAAGCAGGCGGCCTCGATCCAAGACTCTTATCGTTATCGCGGGTCTGACCGAGCACGGTAACGAAAGTAAGCGCAAACTTCTCCGAGGATTTGCAAGACGAACATGACAATTTCCGCGGCTATCGAAAGAGCTTTGCGAGAATGGACCGGAAGCTGACGGAGGTTCGGTTGTAGGCTCGGTTATAGGCAGCCTTTTTGGGGTGTGTTAGAAACCCCCACCCTCGAGGCGCTTTGAAGCCAAGGCTGTGTCGGATCATCCGCTTTACGGATGTTCGTGCGGCAAGGCTCCTTTTGAGGCTAGGCTTTCTGATACCGAACTTCATGTGTCCCCCCGAGCCGCTAACCTGACCGAGTGTATTGCTGGAGTCGAGCTATGGTGGATTTTAGGTGACGGCCGATCAGGCGGCGTTTCAATCAGCCCTTTAATTGCGGGTCTGAGTCAAGTTGGGGTCCGTTGTGCCTTCGCCGGGGTCATGGTCTTTTTCTAGGTCAGTGCCTCATGATGATGGTCGGGTTGGGTGCCTCAACGTACGCAACGAAGTCCGGACGAACCGTCGTCAGCTGATTGACTGAGATCACCACAACCACCGTCCCGGCGGGGACATCACGGGTTCCGCGAGCCGGATGCCGATCCGCTTTGAAAGGCGCATCCCCCACGCTTTCAGCGTCGACCATTTCTTCGTGCGATGCATCAGAACACTGGCCGCCTCATAGAGATAGCTTCGTAACAACCGATCACCCCAGCGTGAGACACGGCCGTTGATGTCGGTTTCTCCCGATTGCTTTCGTTTCGGCGTCAGGCCGAGATAAGCACCCACGTTGGCTGCGGAACGAAAGCGTGAAGGATCGTCGATTGTGTGGCGGAAGGTGAGCGCCGTCACCACGCCGATGCCGGGAACCGTCATCAGCCGTCGCGTGGTGTCGTCTTGGTGAGCAAGCTGTCGAACCTGTCTGTCCAGTTTCTCCTGCTCACGACAGACCTGCGCATGAATGGTCAGCAAAGAATGAATGACAGGAGCCAGCCCATGCCTGTCACCGATCAGGTCCAGGACCTTCCGTCGGAACTGCAACCCGATGGATCGCCCTAAGAGCAAGCCGTATTCCTTCAGCATGGGCCGAAAGCAAGGAGGGCCTTGAAAAAGCGCTGGCTCTTCTGAAGTCAATAAAATTCTGACATGAGCTACCGCGTGTGGGCTCAAAAGCCGGAGCCACGGCCCGATCTTTCGAGCCGTGGTCGCGCTAATTATCTAGATCGTCTTTTTCAGTTCTTTCGCAGCGCGGAAGGCAATCTTCTTGGAAGCCTTCACTCAAGCCTTCTTTCTCTTAAATCGAGCGAATCTCTCATGCCAGGATTTACGAATGGCTCGACGCGCTGGAAGGGTCCCGTCGCAAATTTTGAGCTAAGTCCAAAGGACCCCGAGATACCCGCGAGGCGTTCATGCTGCGAGCAGGTCGAATTGAGCAGCGAGCGACGGCCGTGAATTCCGGGCGTACTTCGCCTGTCCTTTTCGCATCATGTGAATCATCTCGATTCCGCCCAGGATCACGCGGGCGGTAGCAATGGACTGGAAACCGAGCATCGGCAGGACCCGCCGCTTGATCCTCCTGTGATCCTGCTCGATCCTATTGTTCAAGTATCAACTCTGCCGGATCCGGATTAGCTGCAGCGGGCGCTTCGAACTATCGCGCAGCCGGTCGGCGGGATCGCAGGATACGATCGCCTCACGATTGGTTTGGCTGCCATCAATGACGATCTGCTCGGGACGGCCATGGCGCTTGAGCGCTCGGCTTAGAAAGCGTTTGGCGGCAGCCAGATTACGCCGTTCGCTAAACCAGAACTCGACCGTGTCGCCACTGCTGTCGACGGCCCGATAGAGATACATCCACTGGCCCCGTACCTTGATATATGTCTCGTCGATGTGCCATTTCCGGCTGACGGCGCGCTTGCAACGGTTGAAGCGCTCAAGCAGTTCGGCGAATAGCGAATAACCCATCTGTGAACCGTCGCATGGTCGACCGAGATGCCTCGCTCGGCCATCATCTCTTCGAGATTTCGCAAGCTCTGGCCATAGGCCAGATACCACCGAACGCAGAGCAGGATTACCGAACGATCAAAATGCCTGCCC
>NZ_VCMV01000055.1:0-16986 GCF_008757455.1 Microvirga brassicacearum
CGTCCCGATATTGCAGTGCGGCTTGTTCCGCTGAAACTTTTCCTTGCCCATCGTGGCACCCGTTCCTTTATTCCAAAAATATTAGCTTGAGTGGGTTCAGGCGTATTTCGCCTGAACCTCGGCAGCCACGTTCGACGGCACCTGTTCGTAGTGGTCGAACTGCATCGTGTAGTTAGCCCGGCCCTGGCTCATGCCACGCAGGGTGTTCACGTAACCGAACATGTTGGCCAGCGGCACCATCGCGTTGATGACGACCGCGTTGCCGCGCATGTCCTGGCCCTGGATCTGGCCACGCCGTGAATTCAAGTCACCGATCACGGAGCCGGTGTAATCCTCAGGCGTCACGACCTCGACCTTCATGATCGGCTCGAGAAGAACCGAAGCGCCCTTCTGGAGACCTTCACGAAGCGCCGCACGAGAGGCGATTTCGAAGGCGAGTGCCGACGAGTCGACTTCGTGGAACGCGCCGTCGATCAGCTCGACCTTGACGTCCACCACCGGGAAGCCGGCGATCACGCCAGCGCCGATGACCGATTGCAGGCCCTTTTCGACACCGGGGATGTATTCCCTCGGAACCGAGCCGCCGACGATCTTCGAGTCGAAGGCAAAGCCCGCACCCTGCTCGTTCGGCTGGATCACCAGCTTGACGCGAGCGAACTGACCGGTACCGCCGGTCTGCTTCTTATGGGTGTAGTCGATCTCGACCTTCTTGGTGATCGTCTCGCGATAAGCCACCTGCGGCGCGCCGATATTCGCATCGACCTTGTAGGTGCGACGAAGAATGTCGACCTTGATGTCGAGATGAAGCTCGCCCATGCCCTTCAGGATGGTCTGACCGGATTCCTGATCGGTCGAGACGCGGAACGACGGATCCTCTGCCGCGAGCTTCGCGAGAGCCAGACCAAGCTTTTCCTGGTCCGCCTTCGACTTCGGCTCGATGGCGATCTCGATGACGGGTTCGGGGAACTCCATTTTCTCAAGGATCACGGCCTTCAGCGGATCGCACAGCGTGTCACCGGTGCGGACATCCTTGAGGCCGGCCAGGGCAACGATGTCGCCGGCATATGCCTCTTTGATGTCTTCGCGGTTATTCGCATGCATGAGAAGCATGCGGCCGACGCGCTCTTTCTTGTCGCGGGTCGAGTTGAGAAGGGAAGCACCCGTCTCGACCTTGCCCGAATAGACGCGGCAGAACGTGATCGTGCCGACGAAAGGATCGTCCATGATCTTGAACGCGAGCATCGAGAAGGGATCCTCGTCCGTCGGACGGCGCAGGATCGGCTCTTCGGTCTTGAAGTCCAGACCTTCGATGCCTTCGCGGTCCGCCGGCGACGGCAGGAAATCCACGACGGCGTCGAGCAGGGGCTGAACGCCCTTGTTCTTGAAGGCCGAACCGCACAGGACCGGATGGAAGGCGCGACGCTGCACGGCGGTGCGGATGAGGCGACGCAGGGTCACATCGTCCGGCTCCTGGCCGTCCAGGTAGGCCACCATCGCGTCGTCGTCCATCTCGACAGCCGCTTCGATGAGCTTGCCGCGATATTCCAGCGCCTGATCCTTCAGCTCGGCCGGGATCTCGACCTCGTCGAAGCTCGCCCCGAGGGACTCGCCGGACCAGACCAGCGCCTTCATCTTGATGAGGTCAATGACACCCTTGAAATCGCTTTCAGCGCCGACCGGCAGCTGCAGGCAGACGGGCTTTCCGGCAACGCGGTCGATGATATCGGCCACGCACTTGAAGAAGTCCGCGCCGGTCTTGTCCATCTTGTTGACGAACACGATGCGCGGCACGTCATACTTGTCGGCCTGGCGCCAGACGGTCTCGGTCTGCGGCTCGACGCCCTGGTTGCCGTCGAGGACGCAGACTGCGCCGTCAAGAACGCGCAACGAACGCTCGACCTCGATGGTGAAATCCACGTGGCCGGGGGTGTCGATGATGTTCAGGCGCTTGTCGTGCCAGAAACAGGTGGTCGCAGCAGACGTGATCGTGATGCCACGCTCCTGCTCCTGTTCCATCCAGTCCATGGTGGCGGCGCCTTCGTGGACTTCGCCGATCTTGTGCGACTTGCCGGTGTAATAGAGAATACGCTCGGTCGTCGTCGTCTTGCCGGCATCGATGTGGGCCATGATGCCGAAGTTACGGTAGTCCTGAATCGCATGCGTGCGGGGCATCGCTTAGTTCCTCAAGGTCCAGCCGTTACCAGCGATAATGCGAGAACGCACGGTTGGCTTCCGCCATCCGGTGGGTATCTTCGCGCTTCTTCACCGCGTTGCCGCGGTTGTTCGATGCATCCAGCAACTCGGCCGACAGACGATCGACCATGGTCTTGTCGTTGCGGCCGCGAGCAGCCTGGATGATCCAGCGAATGGCCAGCGCCTGACGACGCTCCATGCGAACCTCGACCGGGACCTGATAGGTCGCGCCGCCAACACGGCGGGAGCGAACTTCGATCGCCGGAGCGACGTTGTCGAGCGCCTGCTTGAACACTTCAAGCGGGTTCGCCTTGGCGCGCCCCTCGATGATGTCGAACGCACCGTAAACGATGCCTTCGGCAGCAGACTTCTTGCCGTCGTACATGATGGAATTCATGAACTTGGTGACGACGATATCGCCGAACTTGGCGTCCGGAATAATCTCGCGCTTTTCAGCGCTATGGCGGCGGGACATGAGCTGGCTCCGACCTCAATAATAAGTTTGGCGGCTTACTTCGGCCGCTTCGCGCCGTACTTCGAACGACGCTGCTTACGATTCTTCACACCCTGCGTGTCGAGGACACCGCGAATGATGTGATAACGGACACCCGGAAGGTCCTTCACGCGGCCGCCGCGGATCATCACCACGGAGTGCTCTTGAAGGTTGTGGCCCTCGCCCGGGATATAACCGATGACTTCAAAGCCATTGGTCAAACGAACCTTTGCGACCTTACGAAGCGCCGAGTTCGGCTTCTTCGGCGTCGTGGTGTAAACGCGCGTGCACACACCCCGCTTCTGCGGGCAGGCCTCAAGCGCGGGAACCTTATTCCGGCTCTTTTGCGCCGTCCGCGGCTTGCGGATCAGCTGACTGATCGTTGGCATCCTCTGCCCTCTTTCACCGGCCACCCAAGGTGGCTTTGCGTGTCTTCAACGGTGGAACGCCATAACGGGCGTCCCGGCAAGCCCGAAGGCTTGCACAAAACGAAGCCGCGCCATTGGCGAATATGCCCTTAGCGCGGTGCCTGCAGAGGATTACGGCGAACCGCAATCGTGCCCTATATCTGACGTCTGTCAGTCAAGGTTGAGTTCGACAGCGTTTAGGTCGCCTCCGTCGAAACTCGTCGTTTCGACTCGCAAATACCTACAGCCCGTCGGAAAGTCCGGTTTCTCTAGCCCCCGAGTCGATAAAAGTCAACTCGTTTCGCCAGAGAACCCTTGGGCGCAAGGCCTGCGACCCGTTGACCGCCCCTGCCCCCTCGGCTGCCGCGCCAGAATCTTCCAAGAATGTCCTTGGGGAAGCTGTTTTGGTGCGCCGCAAGGCTGAATTCGCCCGAAAAAGCGCCGAAGAAAATAAATCTCCGGCCTTTTCGGAAGCGTCGGTGCAGGAGCCCTTAAGGTCGTTTTGCGCCCGGCCCTCAAAAGAAAAGAGGCCGCCCGAAGGCGGCCTCTCCCAAGCTTGTCCTTTAGGCCTTACTCGGCCGCTGGCGGCAGCTCGCTGAGCTGCGCCTTCGACTCGGCCCGCTTCTGCTGCAGGATCAACTGGTCGCGGTGAGCCGCCACGGCCTTGATCTGGGCGTTCATCGCGCCCGTACCGGCCGGGATCAGGCTGCCCACGATCACGTTCTCCTTGAGGCCCTCGAGGGTGTCGACCTTGCCGTTGACCGCCGCCTCGGTGAGGACGCGGGTGGTCTCCTGGAAGGACGCCGCCGAGATGAAGGAGCGGGTCTGGAGCGACGCCTTGGTGATGCCGAGCAGAACCGGCACGCCGACGGCGGGCTTCTTCTTCTCGGAGACCATGCGCTCGTTGATCTCTTCCATCTCGAGCCGGTCGACCTGCTCGCCCGTCATCAGCTCGGTATCGCCGCCATCGGTGATTTCCACCTTCTGCAGCATCTGCCGAACGATGACCTCGATGTGCTTGTCGTTGATCAACACGCCCTGAAGCCGGTAGACCTCCTGGATCTCGTTCACGAGGTAGGCAGCCAGTTCCTCGACGCCCTTGATCGCAAGGATGTCGTGCGGAGCCGGGTTGCCGTCCACGATGAAGTCGCCCAGTTCGACCACGTCGCCGTCCTGCAAGTGGATGTGCTTGCCCTTCGGGATCAGGTATTCGACCGGCTCGGAGCCATCGTGCGGAGTCAGCGTCAGGCGACGCTTGTTCTTGTAGTCGCGGCCGAACAGGATCGTGCCGGACTTCTCCGCGATGATGGCCGCATCCTTCGGACGCCGCGCCTCGAACAGCTCCGCCACGCGCGGCAGACCGCCCGTGATGTCGCGGGTCTTGGCGCTCTCGGTCGACACACGGGCGATGACGTCGCCCGCCTTGACCTTGGAGCCCGGATCGGCCGCGAGGATCGCATCGACCGCCAGCAGGTAACGAGCGTCACCGCCGCGAGCAACCTTGGCGATCTTGCCGCCCTTGCCTTCGATGATGACCGCCGGACGCAAATCCGCCGTGCGGGCGGAAGAACGCCAGTCGATGACCACGCGCTTGGCGATGCCGGTCGACTCGTCCATCGTCTCGATCATCGACGCGCCGTCGACGAGATCCTCATACGCCACCACACCATCGACTTCCGTGAGGATGGGGCGGGTGTAAGGATCCCATTCGGCGATGCGCTGACCGCGCTTGATGGTGTCGCCCTCGTCCACCTTGAGACGCGAGCCGTATTGCAGGCGGTGAACCGAGCGCTCGGCGCCGTCGGGACCGGTGATGACCACCGCGACGTTGCGGCCCATGACGATCAGATCGCCATCGGAGTTGCGCGCGATGTTCTTGTTGCGGAAGCTGATCGTGCCTTCGAAGTTCGACTCGAAGAACGACGAATCCGCAATCTGCGCCGCACCACCGATGTGGAAGGTGCGCATGGTGAGCTGGGTGCCCGGCTCGCCGATCGACTGCGCGGCGATGACGCCGACAGCCTCGCCGTGGTTGACGGGCGTGCCGCGGGCCAGGTCGCGGCCATAGCAGGTGGCGCAGACGCCGTTCTTGGACTCGCAGACGAGCACCGAACGGATCTTCACTTCCTGAATGCCCGCAGCCGTGATGGCTTCGAGGTGTTGCTCCTCGATCATCGTGCCCTTCTTGACGATGACCTTGCCCTCGATGTTGACGAGGTCTTCGGCCGTCGAGCGTCCGAGGATGCGCGAACCGAGCGAGGCGACCACCTGGCCGGCATCGACGATGGCGCGCATGCGGATGCCGCGCTCGGTGCCGCAATCGTCCTCACGGATGACCGCGTCCTGAGCGACGTCCACGAGACGACGGGTCAGGTAGCCCGAATTCGCCGTCTTGAGCGCCGTATCGGCGAGACCCTTACGGGCGCCGTGGGTCGAGTTGAAGTACTCGAGAACGTCGAGGCCTTCCTTGAAGTTCGAGATGATCGGCGTCTCGATGATCTCGCCCGACGGCTTGGCCATGAGGCCGCGCATCGCCGCGAGCTGCTTCATCTGGGCCGGCGAACCACGCGCACCCGAATGGGACATCATGTAGATCGAGTTGACCGGCTTGTCGCGGCCGTCCTTGTCCTTATGGACCGCCGAGATGCGGTTCATCATCTCGCCGGCGAGACGATCCGAGCATTTCGCCCAGGCGTCCACGACCTTGTTGTACTTCTCACCCTGGGTGATCAGGCCGTCCTGATACTGCTGCTCGTAATCCTTCGCGAGCGCGCGGGTCTCGTCGACGATCTCCCACTTGTTCTCGGGGATCACCATGTCGTCCTTGCCGAACGAGATGCCGGCCTTGAACGCGTTGTAGAACCCGAGCTTCATGATGCGATCGCAGAAGATGACCGACTCCTTCTGACCGCAATGCCGATAGACGGCATCGATCATGTTGGAGATCTCCTTCTTGGTCATGAGCTTGTTCACGACATCGAAGGGAAGCGCCGGATGCGAGGGAACGAGCTTGGACAGCATCACGCGGCCGGCTGTCGTCTCGACGATCTTGGACATCGGCTTGCCGTCTTCGCCGAGGCCTTCCCAGCGATAGCGGATCTTGGTGTGGAGCGTGATGACCTTCTCGTGCAGCGCATGCTCGATCTCGCCCATGTCGGCGAACGCCTTGCCCTGACCCGGCTCGCCGTCGGAGGCGATCGAGAGGTAGTAGAGGCCAAGGACGATGTCCTGCGACGGCACGATGATCGGCTGACCATTCGCCGGATGCAGGATGTTGTTCGTCGACATCATGAGGACGCGCGCTTCAAGCTGCGCCTCGAGCGAGAGCGGCACGTGGACGGCCATCTGGTCGCCGTCGAAATCCGCGTTGAACGCGGCGCAGACGAGCGGGTGCAGCTGGATCGCCTTGCCCTCGATCAGGGTGGGCTCGAACGCCTGGATGCCGAGGCGGTGAAGCGTCGGCGCACGGTTGAGAAGCACGGGATGCTCGCGGATGACCTCGTCGAGGATGTCCCAGACTTCCGGCTTCTCCTTCTCGACGAGCTTCTTCGCCTGCTTGACGGTGGCGGACAGGCCGCGCGCATCGAGCTTGGCGTAGATGAACGGCTTGAAGAGTTCGAGCGCCATCTTCTTCGGCAGGCCGCATTGATGGAGCTTGAGCTCCGGACCCACGACGATGACCGAACGACCCGAATAATCGACGCGCTTGCCGAGCAGGTTCTGGCGGAACCGGCCCTGCTTGCCCTTGAGCATGTCGGCGAGCGACTTCAGGGGACGCTTGTTGGCGCCCGTGATGACGCGGCCACGGCGGCCGTTGTCGAATAGCGCATCGACGGCCTCCTGCAGCATGCGCTTCTCGTTGCGGATGATGATGTCCGGCGCGCGCAGTTCGATCAGCCGCTTCAGGCGGTTGTTGCGGTTGATGACCCGGCGGTAGAGATCGTTCAGATCCGACGTGGCGAAACGGCCGCCATCGAGCGGAACGAGCGGGCGCAGATCCGGCGGGATCACCGGAACGACGGTCAGGATCATCCATTCCGGCTTGTTGCCGGACATCAGGAACGCTTCGATGATCTTGAGGCGCTTGAGAAGTTTCTTGGGCTTCAGCTCCGACGTCGTCGTGGCGATTTCCTCGCGCGTATCCGCCGCCACTTTCTCCAGGTCGAGTTCCTGCAGAATGCGACGGATGGCTTCCGCGCCGATCATGGCCGTGAAGGAATCCTCACCGAACTCGTCTTGAGCGCGGATGTATTCCTCTTCCGACAGGAGCTGACGGTCCTTCAGCGGCGAAAGGCCGGCATCCACCACGATGTAGGATTCGAAGTAGAGGATGCGCTCGAGATCTTTCAGCGTCATGTCGAGCAGAAGACCGATGCGGCTCGGCAGCGACTTGAGGAACCAGATATGCGCGACCGGGGCTGCCAGTTCGATATGGCCCATGCGATCGCGCCGAACGCGCGCAAGCGTCACCTCGACGCCGCACTTCTCGCAGATCACGCCCTTGTATTTCATCCGCTTGTACTTGCCGCACAAGCATTCGTAGTCCTTGATGGGTCCAAAAATACGCGCACAGAACAAGCCGTCGCGCTCGGGCTTGAAAGTGCGGTAGTTGATGGTCTCGGGCTTTTTGATTTCGCCATAAGACCAGGACAGAATCTTCTCAGGGCTCGCGATCGAGATCTTGATCTGATCGAAGCTCTGCGGCTGCGCCGTTTGGTTGAAAAGATTCATGACCTCTTGATTCATCGCCAGCTCCTAAAACCTCGAAGGTGTCATGGCCGGACAGAAAATCCGGCCATCTCTTGGTCTGAGAGGGTGTTGCCCTCTCGGGGTCGAGATCCCCGGGTCAAGCCCGGGGATGACGATGTTGATTACTCGGCCGCTTCGGACGGGGGCAATTGCTCCGTCTCGTTGGCAGCCTTCTTGGAATTCGTCAGCTCGACGTTCAGGCCGAGCGAGCGCATTTCCTTCACGAGAACGTTGAAGCTCTCCGGAATGCCCGACTCGAAGGTGTCGTCGCCGCGCACGATGGCCTCGTAGACCTTGGTGCGGCCGGCCACGTCGTCCGACTTGACGGTCAGCATTTCCTGAAGCGTGTAGGCCGCGCCGTAAGCCTCGAGCGCCCACACTTCCATCTCGCCGAAGCGCTGTCCGCCGAACTGCGCCTTTCCGCCCAGCGGCTGCTGGGTGACGAGGCTGTACGGACCGATGGAGCGCGCGTGGATCTTGTCGTCCACCAGGTGGTGAAGCTTCAGCATATAGATGTAGCCCACCGTCACCTTGCGGTCGAACGGCTCGCCGGTGCGTCCGTCATAGAGCGTCACCTGACCGGACGGATCGAGACCCGCCTTCTGCAGCATGAACTCGATATCGGATTCCTTCGCGCCGTCGAAGACGGGGGTCGCGAAGGGAACGCCGCGGCGCAGGTTGTGACCGAGCTCGGCGAGCTCGCTATCCGACGCCTGGTCGATTTCCGGCATGTTGCCGTAGATCGACACGAGCTGATCGCGAAGGCCCTTCGACTGGCCGGACTTCAGATACGCGTCGACGGCTGCTGCGACCTGCTTGCCGAGACCGGCGGCAGCCCACCCGAGATGGGTCTCGAGGATCTGACCGACGTTCATGCGGCTCGGCACGCCGAGCGGGTTCAGCACGATGTCCGCATGCGTTCCGTCGTCCAGGAACGGCATGTCTTCGATCGCGACGATCCGCGACACCACGCCCTTGTTGCCGTGACGGCCGGCCATCTTGTCGCCCGGCTGGATCTTGCGCTTCACGGCCACGAAGACCTTGACCATCTTCATCACGCCGGGAGGAAGCTCGTCGCCGCGCTGCAGCTTCTCGACCTTGTCGAGGAACCGCTGTTCGAGACGCTTCTTCGACTCGTCGTACTGCTTCTGGATGGCCTCGATCTCGGTCATCATCGCGTCGTTGTCGACGGCGAACTGCCACCATTGCGAACGCGGATACTCGGCAAGGAGCTCGCGCGACACCTTGGTGTCCTTCTTGAAGCCCTTCGGCCCCGCAACCGCCGTCTGCCCGTTCAGGATCTCGGCCAGACGCGCATAGGTGTTGCGGTCCAGGATCGCCTGCTCGTCGTCGCGGTCTTTCGCCAGACGCTCGATCTCTTCGCGTTCGATCGCCTGGGCGCGCTCGTCCTTGTCGACGCCGTGACGGTTGAACACGCGCACTTCCACGATCGTGCCCGTAACGCCGGGCGGGACGCGCAAGGAGGTGTCGCGAACGTCGGACGCCTTCTCGCCGAAGATGGCGCGCAGGAGCTTCTCTTCCGGCGTCATCGGGCTTTCGCCCTTCGGCGTGATCTTGCCGACGAGGATGTCGCCCGCGTGAACCTCGGCGCCGATATACACGATGCCGGCTTCGTCCAGGTTCTTCAGCGCTTCTTCCGAGACGTTCGGAATATCGCGCGTGATTTCCTCAGGACCAAGCTTGGTGTCGCGGGCCATCACTTCGAATTCTTCGATGTGGATCGACGTGAACACGTCGTCCTTCACGATCCGCTCGGAGAGCAGGATCGAGTCCTCGAAGTTGTAGCCGTTCCACGGCATGAACGCGACGAGCACGTTGCGGCCAAGCGCCAGTTCGCCGAGTTCCGTCGACGGACCGTCCGCAATGATGTCGCCCTTGCGGACCACGTCGCCGGCGCGGATCAGCGGCTTCTGCGTGATGCAGGTCGACTGGTTCGAGCGCTGGAACTTCTGCAGGCGGTAGATGTCGACGCCGGCCCGGGTCGGGTCGGTTTCCTCGGTGGCGCGGATGACGATACGGGTCGCATCGACCTGATCGACAACGCCAGCCCGGCGGGCCGCAATCGCCGCACCGGAATCCCGTGCCACGACCGCTTCCATGCCGGTTCCGACGAACGGTGCATCGGCCTGCACGAGAGGCACGGCCTGACGCTGCATGTTCGAGCCCATGAGCGCGCGGTTCGCGTCGTCGTTCTCGAGGAACGGGATGAGCGCTGCCGCCACCGACACGAGCTGCTTCGGCGATACGTCCATGAGATCGACGCGATCCGGCGGAACCACGATGTTGTCGCCGGCGCGGCGGCAGACCACGAGGTCGTCCGTCAGGATGCTGTTCGCGTCCATGACCGAGTTCGCCTGGGCGACGTTGTACTTCGCCTCTTCCATGGCCGACAGGTAGATGACGTCCGTCGTTACCTTCGAGTCCTTGACGCGGCGGAACGGCGTTTCGATGAAGCCGTACTTGTTCACGCGGGCGAAAGTCGCCAGCGAGTTGATGAGACCGATATTCGGGCCTTCCGGCGTCTCGATCGGGCAGATGCGGCCGTAATGGGTCGGGTGCACGTCGCGCACTTCGAAGCCGGCGCGTTCGCGGGTCAGACCGCCCGGGCCAAGCGCCGAAAGACGACGCTTGTGCGTGACTTCGGAGAGCGGGTTGGTCTGGTCCATGAACTGCGACAGCTGCGAGGAGCCGAAGAACTCGCGCACGGCGGCAGCCGCCGGCTTCGCGTTGATGAGGTCCTGCGGCATGACGGTGTCGATATCGACCGACGACATGCGCTCCTTGATGGCGCGCTCCATGCGGAGCAGGCCGAGGCGATATTGATTTTCCATCAATTCGCCGACGGAACGCACACGGCGGTTGCCGAGGTGATCGATGTCGTCGATTTCACCCTTGCCGTCACGCAGGTCGACGAGCGCCTTCGCCACCGCGAGGATGTCCTCGCGACGGAGCGTGCGCACGGTATCTTCCGCGTCGAGATCGAGACGCATGTTCATCTTCACGCGGCCAACGGCCGAGAGATCGTAGCGCTCGGAGTCGAAGAACAGCGAGTTGAACATGTTCTCGGCGGTTTCGAGAATCGGCGGCTCGCCCGGGCGCATGACCCGGTAGATGTCGAACAGCGCGCTCTCGCGGCCGGAGGCCTTGTCGATCGCCAGCGTGTTGCGGACATACGGGCCGACGGTCACGTGGTCGATATCGAGAACCGGGATCTCCGTGAGACCCGCCTCTTCGAGGCCCGCAAGCAACTTCTCGGTGATCTCTTCGCCGGCTTCGGCATAGATCTCACCCGTGTTTCCGTTGACGAGATCCTGGCCGATATACTGGCCATACAGGTCTTCATCAGTGGCGCGCAGGTTCTTGAGGCCCTTCTCGGCGAGCTGGCGCGCGGTCCGCACGGTCAGCTTCTTGCCGGCCTCGAGCACGACTTCGCCGGTCTTCGCATCGATCAGGTCGACGGTCGCCTTGAAGCCCTTCATGCGCTCCGCATCGAACGGAACGGTCCAGCCGGACTTGGCGCGCTTGTACACGACCTTGTTGTAGAACGTGTTGAGGATTTCCTCGCCGTCGAGACCGAGCGCATAAAGCAGCGTCGTCACCGGAAGCTTACGCTTACGGTCGATACGGGCGTACACGATGTCCTTGGCGTCGAATTCGATATCGAGCCAGGAGCCGCGATACGGAATGATGCGCGCGGCAAACAGCAGCTTGCCCGACGAATGGGTCTTGCCCTTGTCGTGGTCGAAGAACACGCCGGGCGACCGGTGCATCTGCGAGACGATGACGCGCTCGGTGCCGTTGACGATGAAGGTGCCGTTATCGGTCATGAGCGGCATGTCGCCCATGTAGACGTCCTGCTCCTTGATGTCCTTGACCGAGCGGGCGCCGGTATCCGGGTCCACATCGAACACGATCAGGCGCAGCGTCACCTTGAGGGGCGCAGAGAACGTCATGCCGCGCTGGCGGCACTCATCGACATCGTATTTCGGCGGCTCGAACGTGTATTTCACGAATTCGAGCAAGGCGGTGTTGGAAAAGTCCGAGATCGGAAACACCGACTTGAAGACAGCTTGCAATCCCTCTTCCGGCCGGCCACCCTTTGCTTCTTCGACCATCAGGAACTGGTCGTAGGATGCCTTCTGAACCTCGATGAGGTTCGGCATCTCGGCCACTTCCTTGATTTTTCCGAAGAACTTGCGAATGCGCTTCCGGCCGATCAGTGTGTTGGCCATCTGGACCTCGTTCCTCATCTACGGCTGATCGAGCATCCCGCTCACCGGGGATGGAACCCCGGGGGATGCTCGATCAGCCGCCCAGCGACTTTGAGCCGCCAGCTACCACGAAAAAATATACAGGACCGCGAGGGTCATCTCGTTGTCGTCAGAGGCTCCGGCCTCAGTGACGACACAACGGCCCCAGGCAAAACTGCCTGGGACCGCGTGTTGTTAAAGCTCCGGCTTGCGCCGGAGTGACATCGCGGCCGAAGCCGCAAAAATCACTTGAGCTCGATCTTGGCGCCGACCTTCTCGAGGGTCGCCTTGATCTTCTCGGCTTCGTCCTTGGTGACGCCTTCCTTGACGGCCTTCGGCGCACCTTCGACGAGGTCCTTGGCTTCCTTGAGGCCCAGGCCGGTGATGGCGCGGACTTCCTTAATGACTTCGATCTTCTTGTCGCCGGCAGACGCAAGAATGACCGTGAACTCGGTCTGCTCTTCGACCGCCGCAGCAGCAGCGCCCGGAGCAGCCGCAACGGCAACAGCCGCAGCAGCGGAAACGCCCCACTTCTCTTCGAGGAGCTTCGAGAGCTCGGCAGCCTCGAGAACGGTCAGCGACGACAGATCGTCAACAAGCTTGGCAAGATCAGCCATAGTTTTATGTCCTTAAGTTCGGTTCGAACGATTGATGATTGAGGTTACGGCCTCACGCCGCTTCGCCTGTCTTGGCATATTCCCCGAACACACGAGCGAGCTTCGTCGCCGGTGCGTTGACGACCTGTGCGATCTTGGTAGCCGGAGCCTGGATAAGGCCGACCAACTTGGCGCGCAATTCGTCGAGGGACGGAAGCACGGCAAGCGCCTTCACTCCGTCCACGTTCAGGGAGGTCGCGCCCATTGCGCCGCCGAGGATCACGAGCTTTTCGTTAGCCTTGGCGAAATTGACAGCGACCTTGGGCGCCGCGACCGGATCGCTCGAATATGCGATCAGTGTCGGGCCTTTTAACAGGCCCGAGATGGACGCGACGTCCGTGCCTTCGAGAGCGATCTTGGCGAGGCGGTTCTTCGCGACCTTTACGGTGGCGCCAGCCTGCTTCATCTGCGCGCGCAGGTTCTGCATGTCGGCGACCGTCAGGCCAGCATAGTGGGCGACGACGACTACGTTCGTGTTCGCAAACACGCCGTTCAGTGTCGAGACGAGCTCGCTTTTTGCTGCTCTTTCCACTGGGCTCTCTCCGGTTGGCGGATAAATCCGCCGGTTGCACCTGTCGCCTGAAGCGCCCAGACTTGCGTCCGAGGCATCTCAAGCGACGCTCTCGCAAGCCCTGTCCCCCAGTGAGCATCTTTTCAGACGCGATAGGGTGAGATGGTTCGAACCGATCTTCTTTGCTCGCTTGAAGGCGAGCGGAATAACGGCTTCCCCGTCTATGCTGGCCCTTGCGGATTAAGCTGGACATGCCAGCGCCTGCAGTCTCGGACAGGACATAGCCGGAACATGCCAAAGGTCGCCCCTTGGCTTTTCCGGCTTGTCACCGCTCCGTCACCGGAGCGGATTGGCAGCCAGAAGCCCGCATGAACGCGAAACTCCGGCCTATGTTGGAAACTCAACGCGAGTCTTTAAGCCCTTACGCGCCAAAAGCCAAGCGGCAATTGCATGGCTTTTGCATGGCATTTCGCAAGGGAAGTTAGATTGGGAATTTCAGGTGGGAGCCGAGGAAGTATTTTGCAAGGGTTGAGATTGCTCCCTTTGTGGCGGAAATCTTCGCCTCCTCGCCTCAATGGGTCGCGGGCTCCTCAATTCTTTCACGCTCGGATGAGTCCTACAACACCAGCATTGTTATTTTATTGCATTTACGGAGATCGCGGGCTATCTTTTCTCCCAGATGAGAAAACGATCTATGACCTTAAAAACTTCGGCCCTGCTTTTGATTGCGGCGAGTCTGTTGCCCATTGGGCCAGCCGCCGCGACGCCCCTTGAAGATAAGTGCCAAGCGTTAACGGCTGCCACCAAACAGGCGGAGGCGAACTCCATAGCCTTCCTCGCCGTTTATAAGGCCGACAAGACTGAGCCAAAACGGTGTGAGTATCTAAAGGCATCGGTTGCCCATTTTCGCATGTTGAAGAAGACTTTCGAGACGTGCCGCAGTTTCCATCCCAAGATGGCGGACGAGATGGTGGCGACCGCCAACGAGGTTCTGCGCGAGACGGCCGCGAAAAGTGGGTGCAAGAACTTGCGATAAGTTCCTCTCGCTGCTGAACCCAGCCGAAACAAAAAAGGCCCGGCGCGCGAACACCGGGCCTTCAATTTTGAGCGTAGGATCTTAGCTCGCCAGAACGCTCGACGGCTCGACCTTGACGCCCGGGCCCATGGTGGAGGAGACCGCCACGCGCTGGACGTAGGTGCCCTTGGAACCGGACGGCTTCGCCTTCGAGACTGCGTCGGCGAAGGCCTTGATGTTCTCGACCAGCTTGGCCGTGTCGAACGAGGCCTTGCCGATGCCGGCATGCACGATGCCGGCCTTCTCGACGCGGAACTCCACGGCGCCGCCCTTGGCAGCCTCGACGGCTCCCTTGACGTCCATGGTGACGGTGCCGACCTTCGGGTTCGGCATCATGCCGCGCGGGCCGAGCACCTTACCGAGGCGACCGACCAGCGGCATCATGTCGGGAGTCGCGATGCAGCGATCGAAGTCGATCTTGCCGCCGTTGACGGTCTCGAACAGATCCTCTGCACCGACCACGTCGGCGCCGGCCGCCTTGGCCTCATCAGCCTTGGCGCCGCGAGCGAAGACCGCTACGCGAACCGTACGGCCGGAGCCGTTCGGCAGGTTGCAAACGCCACGAACCATCTGGTCGGCGTGACGCGGATCGACGCCGAGGTTCATGGAGACTTCGATGGTCTCGTCGAACTTCGCCTTGGCGCGTTCCTTGATGAGCTTCACCGCATCTTCGATGCCGTAGAGCTTGGTGGGCTCGATGCCCTCGCGGGCTGCGCGGATGCGCTTACCTTCGTTGGATGCCATCATGCCCTCCTTTAAGCTGCCACTTCCAGGCCCATCGAGCGCGCGGAGCCCTCGATCATGGCCATGGCGGCATCAACGCTGTCGCAGTTCAGATCGACCATCTTCTTTTCGGCGATCTCGCGGATCTGGGCGCGCGAAACGCTGCCAGCCTTGTTGCCCTTGCCGGGGGTCTGCGAACCCTTTTGAAGATTCGCGGCCTTCTTGAGGAAGAAGGAAACCGGCGGCTGCTTCATCTCGAAGGTGAAGGAGCGGTCCTGATAGGCGGTGATGATCACCGGAATCGGGGTGCCCTTTTCGATCTGCGCGGTCTTCGCATTGAAGGCCTTGCAGAATTCCATGATGTTCAGACCGCGCTGACCGAGCGCGGGGCCGATCGGAGGCGACGGATTCGCCGCACCGGCCGGGACTTGGAGCTTAACGTAGCCCGAGATTTTCTTTGCCATGGGAGTCTCTCCAATGGACCAGCCGCCCGGCGCCAACCGGTCGGCATGGTAATTGAAAGGTCGCGGTACAGCCTGGAACTCCCGGATGGCGTCCGGGCAGACCTCCCGCGGATGAAGATCTCTTTCGAGATCGGTCCTGGTCGAATTTTCACTCGGCCGGGATTCTTTCTCCGTCATTCCGGGGCGCCCGAAGGCGAACCCGGAACCCATCAGCGCTGACGCCTCTAGGTTTGACGAAACCGAGGCGGCCTTTCAGGCAGCCTCGGCGAATATAGGTTCCGGGCTCTGCTTCGCAGCCCCGGAATGACGCACGGTCAAATACCGGGCGCAAATACCGGTGTCAGAGCTTTTCGACCTGACCGTATTCGAGCTCGACCGGGGTCGCCCGGCCGAAGATGGACACGGCCACCTTGAGGCGGGCGCGGCCCTCGTCGACTTCCTCGACGACGCCGTTGAACGACGCGAACGGACCATCCGACACGCGGACCTGTTCGCCGACTTCGAAGCTGACCGACGGCTTCGGATGCTCGACGCCCTCGGCGACCTGCCCCTTGATGCGCTCGGCCTCGCGGTCCGGAATCGGAACCGGCTTGGCCTTGTCGGCACCGAGGAAGCCGGTGACCTTCGGGGTATTCTTGATCAGATGGTAGACCTCGTCCGTCAGGTCGCATTTCACCAGCACGTAGCCGGGAAAGAACTTGCGCTCCGTATCGACCTTGCGGCCGCGGCGCACCTCGACGACCTTCTCGGTCGGCACCATCACTTCTTCAAATTTGTCTTCCAGCCCGCGCTGGGCCGCCTGGTCGCGAATCGACTGGGCGACCTTGTTCTCGAAGTTCGAGTAGGCGTGGACGATGTACCAACGCTTCGTCATCACATCCACCTCTTAACCACGGAAGCCGAGGAGAATCGAGCGAACCCCCCAGCCGACCGCCTGATCGACCACGAGGAAGAAGATGCTTGCAAGCACGACCATCACGAACACCATCGCGGTAGTGATCATGGTCTCCTTGCGCGTCGGCCAAGTGACCTTCGCGGCTTCGGAGCGCACCTGCGTCAAGAAATCGAACGGATTCGTCTTCGCCATCGCACTGCGTCCACATCGCACGGAGCGAATGCAAACGTCCTCTCATGGGACCATCAGGCCCAAATTGAAGGGGCGCGAAACCCGATTATGAGCCTCGCGCCGCCTGTAAAACCAGTATTCGGGGCGCTCTACTAACGCAAAACGCCCGCTTTGTCGATCCGCTGGCAGGAGTGGAGGGACTCGAACCCGCAACCCCCGGTTTTGGAGACCGGTGCTCTAGCCAGTTGAGCTACACTCCTCCGGCGGATCACAGGTGACGTAAGGCCATCACCTGGAACTGTAAAGGGCTGAACGCCTAAGTTCAGTCCATGACCTGCGCGACGACGCCGGCACCGACGGTGCGGCCGCCTTCGCGGA
>NZ_VCMV01000055.1:16996-65531 GCF_008757455.1 Microvirga brassicacearum
CGCGGAGCGGGCTTCGCCGCGATGCTCGCAGCCGCCGCCCTCACCGGCCGGGGCTTGCTCGCCGTTTTCGTCGCTGCCTTCGAGGCGCGCTTCTGCGGGTTGACCGGACGCACGGGCTTGTCCTCACGAGAGCGAAAGCCCTGCCGTGTGCCCGATCGTCCTTTGCCACCCCGGGCGCCGCTTTTTCCTGAACCGCTCTGTGTCATGGGACTTCGGTAACAGAGCGCCGCGCGAGCGGCAATCAAGCTTGCGCCGGCTGGACGCGAATTCGGGCCGCGCATCAGGCCAGCGCGCGAACCAGTGCCAGTCCCGCCACCAGCCCGGCGATGGACATCACGATCGACCCCGCCACATAGGCAAGCGCAAGGCCCGCATCGCCGCGCTCCCACAAGGCGATGGTGTCGAGGGAGAAGGCCGAGAAGGTCGTGAAGCCACCGAGAATTCCGGTGGCGACGAACAGGCGCGCATGATGGCTCAAGGTATGGCCGGAGCGAAATGCCAGCCACGCCGCGACCGTGCCCATCAGAAACGATCCGACGACGTTGACGCAAAGCGTCCCCCACGGGAATGCCAGCCCCCAATAGCGCGCGGTCCCGAGATTGACCGCATACCGCAGGCAGCCGCCGAGTCCGGCGCCGACAAAGACGAGGAGATATCCACTAATCGCCCCGACTCCTGCGTTCCCGCCGCAGCTTCTCCCACCAATCCAACCGCTTCCTGAGATCGCGCTCGAAGCCGCGATCGACGGGGTCGTAGAAGGATTGCCGGCCCAGTTTCTCGGGCCAATAATCCTGACCCGAGAAGGCGTCGGGCTCGTCATGGTCGTAGCGGTAGCTGTCGCCGTAACCGATCTGCTTCATCAGCTTGGTCGGGGCGTTGAGGATCGTTTTCGGCGGCATCAAGGAGCCGTGCTCCTTCGCCACCCGGGTCGCCGCCTTGAAGGCGTTATAGACCGCATTCGATTTCGGCGCCGTCGCGAGATAGACCGCCACCTGCGCCAGCGCCAATTCTCCCTCGGGCGACCCGAGAAAATCGAAGGCGTCCTTGGCGGCGTTGGCGATCACCAGAGCCTGCGGGTCGGCGAGCCCGATGTCCTCGACCGCCATGCGCACCAGCCGGCGGGCGATGAACAGGCGGTCCTCGCCCGCATCGAGCATCCGCGCGAGGTAATAGAGCGCCGCATCCGGGTCCGAGCCGCGGATCGTCTTGTGCAGGGCCGAGATGAGGTTGTAATGCCCCTCCTGCCCCTTGTCGTAGATCGGTGCGCGCCGCTGGATGATCTCCTGCAATTGCTCGGCATCGAAGATTTCGTCGGGCTTCGCCGAGCGCCACACCTCTTCCGCAAGGGTGAGGACCGCGCGCCCGTCCCCATCCGCCATCCGCACCAGGGAGGCGCGGGCCGCGTCATCAAGCGGAAGCGATTTTCCGGTGATGTCTTCGGCCCTTAGCAGGATATCCTGAATCGCCGTCTCATCGAGCGACCGGAACACCAGCACCCGCGCGCGCGACAACAGCGCAGCGTTCAGCTCGAAACTCGGATTCTCGGTGGTGGCGCCGACGAGGGTGATGGTGCCGTCTTCCATGACGGGCAGGAAGGCATCGAGCTGGGCGCGGTTGAAGCGGTGGATCTCGTCGACGAAGAGCAGCGTGCCCTTGCCGGTGGAGCGCAAGGCGCGCGCCGCCTCGAACACCTTCTTCAGGTCGGCGACCCCGGAAAAGATCGCCGAGATCTGGACGAAGTGCAGATCGGTTTCATGCGCCATGAGGCGCGCGACCGTCGTCTTGCCGGTGCCGGGAGGGCCCCAGAAAATCAGCGAGCCGAGCGACCTCGACCCGATCAGCCGTGTCAGGATGCCGTCGGGCCCGACCAGATGATCCTGCCCGACGACCTCGGACAATCTGGTCGGCCGCATCCTGTCCGCAAGTGGCCGCGGCGCGTCCTTATCCATGCCTGCGGAGGCAAAAAGATCGCTCATGAGGCCTCGGCCCGCGAGCGCTCGCGCTGGTTGCTCATCGGCCGAACACGGTCGTGAACACGCGACCGCCACGACTGACGGTGATCTCCCAATAGCCGCCGGTGCGTTGCGTCAGGCGCTCGATGTCCTTCGTGGAGGCAATGCGCTCGCCGTTGAGGGCGACGATCTGGTCGCCCTTCTGGAAACCGACGCTCGCGGCTACGCCCTGCTCATCCAGCTCCGCCACCACCACGCCGTCGTCGGAAATGTCGACCTGGAATTCTTCAGCCACCGCCGGCGACATGTTCACCAGGGTCGCGCCGGCAAGCGGCGAGCGCGAACGGACCCGCACCGGGTCCCGCGCCGGCCTTTCGGGCGGCGGGAGCAGAGCGACCCTCAGCTCTGTCCGCTTGCCATCTCGAAGAACGGTCAACGGCGTCTGGCCTTGCGTCCCTTTCAGGGTGAAACGGTAGCCGAACGCGTCCGGATTATCGATCGACTGGCCATCGACCGCGAGAATCGCGTCGCCGCGCTTCAGCCCCGCCTCGGCAGCCGGGCCCTTGTCGTAGATGGACGTCACCAGCACGCCGGTCGGGCGGGCAAGGCCGAGGCTCGTGGCAATCTCGCCATCCACCGATTGCAGCCGTGCGCCGAGCCACGGCCGCACCACTTTGCTCGAGCCGCCCTTGGCCGAGTTGAGCACCACGCGCGCCATGCTGGAGGGGATGGCGAAGCCGATGCCCACATTGCCACCCGATTTTGAGAAAATGGCCGTGTTGATCCCGATGAGGCGCCCGCTCATGTCGATGAGGCCGCCGCCGGAATTGCCCGGGTTGATGGCCGCATCCGTCTGGATGAAGAATTGATAGTCGGACACGCCCACTTGCGTGCGCGCCAGCGCCGAGACGATGCCCTGGGTCACCGTCTGCCCGACGCCGAACGGGTTGCCGACGGCGAGCACCAGATCGCCCACCTGCAGCGCTTCCGAGTCGCCCAGTTCCAGCACCTGCAGGTCCGTGGCGTTCTTCAGCTTCAGCACCGCCAGATCGGTGCGCGGGTCGCGCAGCACGATCTCGGCCTCGAATTCGCGCCGGTCGGCGAGCGCCACCTTCACCTCGTTCATGTTCTCGATGACGTGGTTATTGGTGATGACCAGGCCGGAGGCGTCCACGATGATGCCGGAGCCGAGCGAACTCTGGGAGCGGCCGGGAGGCACGCTGGGTCCGCCTTCGCCGAAAAAGCGGCGGAAAAATTCCTCCATGCCCGCATTCTGACGCCGCTCGGAGCGGGTCGCATAGACGTTGACGACGGCCCCGCTCGACTGGCGCACGATGGGCGCGAACGAAAGCTGGACCTGAGCCTTGCTCTCAGGAACGACGCGGGCGGTTTCCTGCGCTTCGGCGGCCGGGAGACCGACGGCGAGCACACAGGCGGCGGCGACACTAAGACGACGAAGGGCAAGGAGCATCAGAGGCGAATCCAATCGGGAGGTCACAAGGTTGGCATAAGACGTGGGGCGCGAATCGCCAAATTCCAGCGTCGCGGTTGGCATTCCCCACCCCGTCATTTGGGGTGGAGTTTTATCCGGCAGCCCCTCCGGGTATAGGTCCAGGCTCCGCTCTGTGGCCCCCGAATGGCGGGATGTGCTTTTTTCTTTCCCGGATGGCTCATGCTCTTCTCCGAACCCCTGCTCGAAGGCCGCCTGATCGAGCGCTACAAGCGGTTCCTCGCCGATATTCTTCTTGCCGATGGCTCCGTGGTGACGGCCCATTGCGCCAATCCGGGCGCTATGCTCGGCCTGAAGGAGCCGGGCAGTCGGGTGCTGCTGTCGCGCGCCGGCAATCCCAAGCGCAAGCTCGCCTATAACTGGGAATTGGTGGAGGTCGCCGCCGGCGGCGGGCCGAACCAGCTTGTCGGCATCAACACCTCCCGGCCCAACGCCCTCGTGGCGGAGGCCCTGCGCGGCAACCGACTCGCGCCTTTCGTCGGCTATGACCGCGTTCGTCCGGAGGTGAAATACGGCCGCAACAGCCGGATCGATTTCCTGCTCGAGAAGGACGGCGCCCCGCCCTGCTATCTCGAGGTCAAGAACTGCCATCTCATGCGCCAGCCGGGCTTCGCCGAATTCCCCGATTGCATCGCGGCCCGCAGCGCCAAGCACCTTTATGAACTCGTCGACATGGTGGAAGGAGGCGCGAGAGCGGCTCTCGTCTATGTGATCCAGATGGAGGCCGAGCGCTTCGACGTCGCCCGCGATATCGACCCGGTCTACGACCGGGCGTTTCGCCACGCATTGGCGGCGGGCGTGGAATCGTACGCCTATATGTGTCGGGTGAACGCGGAAGGCGTGGAGATCGAGCGGGCGGTGGAAATCGTGACGCCGCATTCGTGATGGAACGGCCCTGTCAGGTTCCAACATGTGAGATAATCATCGAACATCGGGCAGACGCTATCGCGAGGGCGAGACGCCCGCCTTCGGCGGAAGCGGAAACAGGGTCACGAACCGCGCGGCGAGCGCGCGATCTCCCTCGATCCGCAATGCGCCCGCCGCCTCCAGCGCCTCCAGTGGCTGGCCGCCGTAGATCGCAGCGGCGAGGATCGGCGCGGCGCCCGTGAAGACCAGATCGGCATCGTCGAGCCCGCCCCGCGCGATGGCGATCTCGCCGTTGGCGAGGTGGGCGAGATAGGTCTCAGCGCCGAGGCGAAAGCCGATCCGTGCATCGATTCCCTGCGCGCGCGCCGGATCGAGCATGGTGCGCAGGGACAACAGCAACGAGGTCGTGCTCAGCGGCAGGGTCGGATCATGCGTCGGCGAGCGCGCCGCCCAGCGGCCCAAGGTCTGGAAGATCGGCTCACTCTCGTAGCCCCACGCGGTCAATTCGTAGACTTGGGCTGCGGATGGCGGGGGCAGCTTGCGGCGCGCCACGATGCCGGCCGCCTCGAGGCCTTCGAGGCGCTGGGTCAACACGTTCGCGCTGATTCCGGGCAGGCCGGCACGCAGGTCGCTGAACCTTTTCGGCCCCATCATCAATTCGCGCATGACGAGAAGCGCCCAGCGTTCCCCCACCAGATCAAGCCCGTGCGCGGCCCCGCAGGCATCGTCATATCGGCGGCGCGGATGAGGTTCAGTTATTTTTTTTAACTTCATGGTTGCTTTTTATAACTCACCGCGACATCATCGTCAAACGCCAACCAAGAGGAACCCCCATGGCCAAGATGATTTTCGTCAACCTGCCCGTCACCGACCTTGCCCGTGCGACCGCATTCTATGAGGCGGTGGGTGCAGAGAAGAACCCGCAATTCAGCGATGGCACGGCGTCCTGCATGGTGTTTTCCGAGACAATTCACGCGATGCTGTTGACCCACGACAAGTTCCGCCAATTTACGCCGAAGGCGATCGCCAACGCGAAGGAAACCAGCGAGGTGCTGATCTGCCTGTCCGCCGATAGCCGCGACGACGTCGATGACATTGTCGGCAAGGCCAAAGCTGCCGGAGGCACCATCGATCCCGGTCCGAAGCAGGATTACGGCTTCATGTATGGCCGCAGCTTCGAGGATCCTGACGGCCATATCTGGGAAGTGATGTGGATGGATATGGCGGCAGCGCAGGAAGCGATGTCGTCCTCACCCGAGCAGGTCGGGGCTTGAGCCACCGACCGACAAGGAGAAATATCATGAGCTACGTCGATGGATTCGTTATTCCCGTGCCGGCTGGCAAAAAGGAGGCCTATCGCGCGATGGCCGCGAAGGCGGCGCCGATCTTCAAGGAATTCGGCGCGACCCGCATCGTCGAATGCTGGGGCGACGACATTCCTGATGGGAAGGTCACCGACTTCAAGGGCGCGGTGAAAGCCGAGGCAGGCGAGAACGTCGTCTTCTCGTGGATCGTCTGGCCGTCGAAGGCCGTACGCGACGAGGGCAACAAGAAGGTCATGGAGGACCCGCGCCTGAAGATGGAAGACGACATGCCGTTTGACGGCAAGCGCCTCATCTATGGCGGGTTCGAGATCCTGCTCGATAGCGAATGACCGCACCCCGCGCGTAATCCCGCCGAACCGATCCCAAAGGAGAGAGAGAATGTCCAAAATTGCACCCTGCCTGTGGTTCGACGGCGAGGCCGAAGAGGCGGCGAATTTCTACGTCTCGCTGCTTCCCGACTCGCGGATCGACCACGTGCAGAGGAACGTGGTGGACAGTCCGTCGGGAAAAGTCGGCAGTGTGCTGGTCGTTGCGTTCACGCTCGCCGGCCAGCGCTATCTGGCGCTGAACGGCGGCACGCGGTTCGAGTTCACGCACGCCATTTCGTTCGCGATGGATTGCGAGGACCAGGCCGAGGTCGACCGGTTGTGGAACGCTCTCTCCGATGGCGGGGCGATCGAGCAATGCGGCTGGCTGAAGGACCGCTACGGCGTGTCGTGGCAAATCGTGCCGAAGGCGCTGCACAAATTGCTGGGTGACCCCGATCCGGCGAAAGCGCAGCGCGTCATGCAGGCGATGCTGCAGATGGTGAAGCTCGACGTTGCGGGGCTGCAGCGGGCCTATGACGGCCGGTCGGCGGCCTGATCCGGGTCGCCGATTGCGCAAGAAGGTCGCTGAAAACAGTTGATGGTCTTCTCGGCAGACCGCCACGCTGTCTTCAGCACCAGCCCGCCATTTCATCGAGAGCCCGCGCGATCTTCAGGGCGGTGTTCCAGTTGCGATTGGTCCCGACCGCGCCGAGAGCCTTGAGGCCGAAGCCGGCCGGGATCTTCGAGGCTGAAATATTGCCTCGGCCGAACCAGATGTAGAAATCCCCGTCGACCGTTCGCTCGATCAACTCTTCGCCGATCGAGCGCCGTTTCAGTTGTTCGAGGCCGGCGTCGGGGAGCGGTGTCCGCATGGCCCAGACCAGCAGCCGCGCCGGCGCCTGCACGGCCTCCGTGCCAAAGGGATTGGCGGCAAGCAGCGAGCGCCATTGCGCGTCCGTCTTGACGACGATCTCGGTCGCCCGGCCATAGAACGCTTCGCAGGCCGCTTCGAGCTCGCGCTCCAGCGTGCGAGGCGCCTTGCTGGACCGGAACACCAGGTTGCCTGTGGCGATGATGGATTGCACGTCCGTGCCGCCGACCTGTTCGGCCAGGGCGCGTGCATCGGCCATCTTCACCCGCTGGCCGTTGATCACGATGCTGCGCATCAGCGCGATCTTCAACGACATCGCTTCCCCTGTCGCGGTACCCTCACCCGCGCTCATACACCACGTTCAGCCGGGTGTGCAGGATCAGCCGGTAGCCCTTGCTCTCCAGGAGCTCCGGCAGGTCGATCTGCCATTGGTCACGGCCGTCCTCGATGACGAAGAGCTTGGGGTAAAGCGATTCCGGGGCGTCGCGGAAGAATGGGTCGAGGATGAGGTCCTCGGCGCCTTCCACATCGAGCTTGATCGCATCGATCCGGGTGAAATTCTCGCGGTTGAGGAGGTCCAGCAGGGTGATGGCGGGCACACGGATGGCATCGGCCTCGTTCGGACCGACGATCTTCACGCTCGATTCGCCCTTGTTGCGGGGGTCGAGAAACAGCGTCAGTTCCCCGGTCTTGTCCGCGACCGCACAGGCGATGGCCTTGACCGTGCCGAACGGGTTCTGCCGGATATTATAGGTCAGCCGGTCGAAGATCTCGGGCTGGGGCTCGAGCGCCAGGATGCGTCCGGACGGACCCGCCCGCGCCGCCACGAACAGGGCGTAGCCACCCACATTGGCGCCTACGTCCACAAAGGTGAACCCCGGCGCGATCCGCGATTCGAGAAGGGCGAGCTCCTGCGGATCGAAGAACTGGGGGGTAAAGAGAATGCGTTTTTCACAGACATTGTTGTAGGGATAGAGCCGCATCCGGGCGCCGAGGGTCTCTACGTCCAGCGGCTGCCCTTTCAGGGATTGCACCGCCAGCCGGCGCAGCATAAAGGCCATGCGCCGGGGCGCCCAGCGGTTGGAGAAGGCCCTGGTCCGCTCAAGCGCCCATTTGGCAAATCCGGAGGGCGCATAGGCCCCGAAGGGACGAGGATCGTTCATCATCAATGACCTGGAAGCCGGTTGGCTCAAAAAATTCGGGGTGTCATGACACTCCGGCGTCGCATCCGCAAGTTCGGGCCGGTCGCGGCCGCTCCCCCTCTGGGCGCTTGCGCGGCGCGCGCCAATCCCTACATTCGGGATAACTCCAAGGACGTCTGATGACTGAGACCGAGATAATCGAGCGCAAGCGCAGCTCGCAGATACCCCTGCATGGCCCGGAGGCGTTTGCCGCCATGCGGCGGGCCGGGCGGCTGACCGCCGAGGCGCTCGACATGCTGGCGGCCGAGGTCGCGCCCGGCGTGACCACGGATCATCTCGACCGCCTCGTCTTCGATTTCGCGCGCGATCATGGGGCCTATCCGGCAACCTTGCATTATCGCGGCTACACCAAATCCACCTGCATCTCGATCAACCACGTGGTCTGCCACGGCATCCCCAACGACAAGCCCCTGCGCGAGGGCGACATCATCAATATCGACGTCACGCTGATCCTCGATGGCTGGCATGGCGATTCGAGCCGGATGTACTATGTCGGCGAGGTGCCGCGCCGGGCGCAGCGGCTCTGCGAGATCACCTATGAATGCCTCATGCGCGGGCTTGCGGCGATCAAGTCGGGTGCGTGGACCAACGATATCGGCGCCGCCATCCAGACCTATGCCGAGTCGGAGCGGTGCTCGGTCGTGCGCGATTTCTGCGGCCACGGCCTGGGTCAGGTCTTCCACGATTCCCCGACGATCCTTCATTATGTGGAGCCGTCCTACAACGTGGAGATGAAGGCCGGGATGCTGTTTACCGTGGAACCGATGATCAATCTCGGTCGCCCGCAGGTAAAGGTTCTGTCCGATGGCTGGACCGCCGTGACCCGCGACCGGTCGCTGTCGGCGCAATTCGAGCACACGATCGGCGTCACCGAGACCGGCTGCGAGATCTTCACGCTCTCGCCCAAGGGATTGGACCAGCCCTACGCCCCCGCCTCATGAGCGGCCCCGAGGACACGCCGCATTACCACGGCCACCGTGACCGGCTGCGCACCCGATTCACCGAGGTCGGCGGCGATGCGATGCCGGATTACGAATTGCTCGAACTCGTCCTCTTCCGCTCCATTCCGCGCCGGGACGTCAAGCCGCTTGCCAAGGAGCTGGTGCGCCGCTTCGGCTCCTTCGCGGAAGTTCTCGCCGCCTCCCCCGCCCGGCTGATGGAGATCGAGGGGCTCGGTGACAGCATCATCGTCGATTTGAAGATCATCGAGGCCTCCGCCCGTCGCCTTGCCAAGGGGGCGGTCGCCAAGCGGCCGGTTCTGTCCTCCTGGAGCTCTGTCCTCGAATATTGCCGCACTGCCATGGCGTTCATGGACAAGGAGCAGTTCCGCCTGCTCTTCCTCGACAAGCGCAATGCGCTCATCGCCGACGAGGTGCAGCAATCCGGCACGGTGGATCACACGCCGGTCTATCCGCGCGAGGTCGTCAAGCGGGCGCTGGAACTGTCGGCATCGGCGCTGATTTTGGTCCACAACCACCCGAGCGGCGATCCGACACCGTCCTCGGCGGACGTCAAGATCACCCGCGACATCATCGAAATCGCCGGCCCCTTGGGCATTGCCGTGCACGACCACATCATCGTCGGGCGCGAGGGGCACGCGAGCCTGAAGGGGCTCAAGCTGATTTAGACTAGGTCTCCGTTAATTTCGCGCGCCCTCCCGTCATTCCGGGGCGGCGAAGCCGAGCCCGGAACCCAGACGCCGTGTCGCCTCCGAATAATCCCAACCAAGCATTTTCCGCTGCCGTCAGCGTTTATGGGTTCCGGGTTCGCGCTCCGCGCGCCCCGGAATGACAGTTAGGTCGCCTCAGAAGAAGCTCCCGATCCCGGAGAAAATCGCGTAGACGAAGCCGAGGCTCAGGGTCAGGCCGACCGAGCCGATGATCAGGCCGCCGACTACCACGAGCCCATCCCGCTCCACGAGGCCGAGACCTACGAGGCAGACGGCGATCCCCAGCGGAATCTGGCCGACGAAGGGCGGTGCGAACAGTAATCCCAGCGCCAGGATCAGGATAACTACGCCCATGAGCCGCATGGCGACGGGATTGTCGAGAAAGGTCATGCGCGGCCGCGAGAAGCGTTCCAGCCGGCGGAAAGCCGGCATCGCCCGGGCAACCGCCCGGTCCACATCGACGCTGGCGATAGAGCGCCGCAACAGCACATCGGGCAGCCACGGCGTGGGGCGTCCGACGATGATCTGGACCGCCACGAGCGCCAGCAACAGGCCACAGATCAACGGGATCGGCGGCGGCATCGGCAGGCAGTTGGGAAGCCCCAGCAGCACGATGAGAACCGCGAAGGCACGGTCCTGCAGAACCGCCATGATGTCACGGACGGTGAGGCGCTCCCCCGGCTGCGAAGCGAGAGCCGCCAGGATTTGAGAAGTGCGTGCTGCAGATAACAAGGAGGCCCGGCAAGTTCGAGGACGCTCAAGGGAGAGGCTTCTCTACCCGAGTTGCTGCGGCGGGCCAAGTGCGGCCAGCGCCGCGCGGCAATTCCGCGGCCGGCCAGGCGACGGCAAGCGCGGCTTTCGGTCAGTGCAGCGTGATCTCGCCGTCGACGCGGCGGATTTCCGCCGGCCGGATCAGATGGGAATGACACACCCTCACCGAGTGCAACGGCCCCGCCAGCTCGCGATTCCAGAACTCCAGAAATTCCAGCAATACCGGAAACCGCGGCGCGACGTCGTATTCCTGCCAGATGTAGGTCTGCAAGATCTTCGGGTGATCCGGCAGGCGATAAAGGATGTTTGCCGTTGTCAGCCCGTAGCCTTCGAGTTGTCGAATGAAGTCGCGGGAAACCATGGGACCTCCTTGGGCGGCGCCGGAATTTCCGTCGCCAATACTTAAGGTCAAACCGAAGCGCCGGGCCCCGGTTCCCTGTCGGCGGTCACCGGAGGAAGCTTCGGCATCGAGTGTCGCGCCTGCCCTATTGAGACTTCGTAAACACCATCGTATTCCATGATCGCAATGGGATTGGGGGGAAAACGATGGTCGCTTTTCGGAGCCGGTGGACCGGTGCGCTGTTGGCCGTCGCGACCACGGCGCTGACCGCCTGCGCCGGCGCCGTCTTCAACGATCCGATCAATGAGCCCATTGCCAGCGTCGCCGACCAGGGCGGATGGCCGCTCGGGCCTGATCAGTTCGGCTCGACCGTCGTGGGCGTCGCGTTTTCGGGTGGCGGCATGCGCGCCTCGGCATTCTCGTACGGCGTCCTGAGCGAACTCGATCGCTACGAAATCCAGACCGATCGCGGCCCACGCCGGATGACCGAGATGGTCGATCTCATCTCCGGCGTGTCGGGCGGCTCGGTCACCGCCGCCTATTTCGGTCTGAAGGGCCGCGAGGGTCTGCCGGCGTTCCGGACGCGCTTTCTCGATCGTGACGCCGAGCAGGGCTTCGACACCGACATCAACCTGACGAGCATCGCGCGCATCCTCCAGGATGGCGGCGCCAATGACCGGTCGAAATTTCCGCGCTGGCTCGACGAGAACGTTTTCGACGGCGCCACTTATGCGAGCCTCTTCGCCCGCAAGCGGCCGCTGGTCTGGATCGCCGCCTCGGACATCTATTCGCGCGTCCCCTTCGTGTTCGAGCCGATCACCTTCAACGTCCTGTGCAGCGATCTGAGCAAGGTGAAGCTGTCGGAGGCGGTGGCGGCGTCGGCCGCGGTGCCCGGCGTGTTCATTCCCATGAACGTGGAGAATTTCGGCGCCGGGTGCGGCGGCAAGGTCCCGCAATTCATGCAGCGCGGCGCAGTTTCCGATACGTCACCCGCCACCCTGCAGGCCAGCGGCGCGGCTCTCATGCGCTATCGCGGCGATCCCGACCGCTACCGTTACGTGAAGCTCCTCGATGGCGGCCTGACGGACAATTTCGGCATCCACTCGCTCGCCATCGCGCGCTCCGAGCGCGATCGTCCCTATATGCCGATGACCGCCGAGCAGGCGGTGCGCGTCAATCGCTTCCTCTACATGGTGGTCGATGCGGGGCGCGGGCCGGCGGGCGATTGGCAGCGCAGCATCGATTCTCCCGGAGGCGTGGAGATTGCCAGCATCGTCACCGACGTCGCCATCGATTCCGGCGTGTATAAAGGCTACGACTACTTCACGGCGATCATGAAGGACTGGCAGGCGGATTTGCGCCGCTGGCGCTGCTCCCTGTCCAGCGGCGAGGTGTTGAAATTGCGCGGAACGCTTCAGGGTTGGCGCTGCGCCGACGTGACGTTCTCGGTCGGCCGCGTCACCTTCGCCGATGCCGGGCCGGACCTGAAACCCCTGCTCGATCAGGTGCCGACGCGGTTCAAGCTCGATCCGGCCACCATCGACGTGCTGGTCACCGGCGGCGAAACCGCCTTGCGCAACAACACCACGTTCCGCAACTTCATCGGCAAGGCCGCACGCCGGGACCTGTCGGCGTCGCTTGCTCGATCATTCGATTGAAGGCGTCGACTTGAGATGCGCTTTGCCTTCGCGGGAATCGACTTTCTGGGAGACGTGTTCGACACGCTGATCGCCAAGGGCTGGCAGCCGGTCAAACTCTTCAGCCGGCCCTGCGACCGCGTCTACGACTTCAACGACGTGACGGTGACGCGCGCGCAGGCGCTCCATATCCCGGTGCAAATGTCGCGCATGCAGCCGGCGGATCTCGCGGGCCTGAGCGCGCTCCGTTGCGACGCGCTGATCGTGGCCGGTTATCCCTGGCTCATCCATGGGTGGCAGGCGCATCTGCCCTACGCCGTCAATTTTCATCCCTCGCCTTTGCCCGAGGGCCGCGGCCCCTATCCGCTCTTCCGGGCGATCCTCGATGCGGCGCCCGAATGGGGAATGTCGGCGCATATCATCGACTCGACCTTCGATACTGGCGCCGTCATCGCGCAGCGGCGTTTTCCGCTTGCCCACGACGAGACCCACGATCTCCTGCTCGCCAAATGCCAGATCGCCGCGAGGGAGATCGCCGGTTCGCTCGCCGACGATCTGCCGGGCCTCTGGCGCGAGGCGAAGCCGCAAGGCGCCGGCAGCTACTGGCCGCGCACGACACCGGCGCAACGCACCGTCGATTGGTCGGGAAATGTCGACGACGTGCTGCGCACGATCCGCGCCTTCGGCTCCATCGAATCCTTCGCGCGCATCGGCTCGCAGCTCCTGCACGTGTGGGAGGCATCCGGCTGGCGGCAGGCGCATGCCGAGAAACCCGGCACCCTCGTCCACAAACACCGCCGCCACCTCATCGTCGCGGCCCGCGACGGCTTCGTGCAGGTGACCGGCTGGAGCGCCTATCCGCCCGGCGCCGGCCGGCCGCCCGTGCGCTGATCGCCGACCGGCAATGCGAGCGCCGGTCGAGAAAAGTCATGCGCCGGCGAAGAGACGGGTTAAACGATCAGCGCGGGACTTGAATCGCTCCACCGCCCGCGGCGTCAGATCACGAAGAAATCCAGCGCCGACATCTTGAGCTTCTTCGACAGGGTGGAGATCTCGACGGCAGCGCCCTGGCCCGAGCCATCGGCATCGTACCAGAGCACGCCTTTCTTCTTGTCGTAGACGACGTAGTCGTTCTTGTCGCGCGCCTTGTCACTGATCTTGAAGAACGCCTTGTTCAACTTGCCGGGTTTGGTGAACGAGCCCTTGCCGAGTTTCTTGAACACGGAATTATCCAGGTAGATCGTGTCGTCGACCGGTTTGAAATCGGTGATCTTGTCGCGGTTGAAGATCTTGTTCGGCTTGGTGTCGAACACGAAAGTGTCGCGACCGGTGCCGCCGCTTAAGGCATCCTTCCCGTTCTTGCCATACAGCACATCGTCGCCGCCCATGCCGCGCAGGCTCGACCAGCCGGAATTGCCGCGGATGATGTTTGCGGCGGAATCGCCCGTAAGGCTGAGCGTGTCCCAGAAGCTGGACGCATCCGCTTCCAGCAATTCGATGCCGGAGCCTTCCTGCAGCGCGAAGCTCGCGCTTGCGACAACCTTGTCGTAGCCGCTGGCATCGGATACGCGATCACCCTGGCTATCGATGATGAACACGTCATCACCGCCGCCGCCGATGAGCGTGTCGTCGCCGGATCGCCCGTCGATCGTGTTGGCGCCCTCATTGCCGGTGAGTCGATTGTTGTCGGCATTCCCGGTCAGGAAGGCGACACGGGCTCCGCTCGCGGCCGTCAGCGCCTCGATGGTCGATACGGCCTCGAGAAACACGTCCTCGAACACCACCGCCGTATCAAATCCCTCGCCAACTTCCTCGAAAGCCACATCCGAAAGATTCCGAAGGATGTAAGTGTCGTCGCCGGCGCCCCCGGTCAGTTCGTCAAGGCCGTCGCCGCCATCCAGAGTGTCATCGCCGGTTCCCCCATACAACGTATCGGCCCCGGCACCACCCTCCAGGACGTCGTTGCCGTCCGCGCCGTTGAGCCAGTCCTTGCCGTTGCCGCCCCTCAGCACATCGTGAAAGGTCGTGCCGATGTAATCGTCGTCGGCATCCGTCCCTGAAAGCGACACGGCCTTGGTGCGGATTTCGAGGATCTGCCCGCTGATGCCGACCGGGTCGAAAATTCTCCCGCTGTTATCCAGCCACGCAGTCATCAGCCGGCCGTCGGCGAGGGTCGTGACGGATGAGACGCCTTTCGATCCCTCCACATCCACCGGGCTGATGAGGGTATCGGCGCCGATCCGCTGACCGGTGCCGTCGAACATCGCCGCTCGGATACCCCAACGCAGCGCCGATGCGGGATTGGTGTAGGTGACGGCGAAGCCGCCCTCCGGCAGCGCCGTGACGCCGATCTTGTCGTTCATATCGGGAGCTGTCGCCAGGGCGATTCCGTTGACGGTGAAGGCCGTGCCCGAAGCAGTGCCGTCTGGTTCGAACAGACGCGCCTTGATGGCCTTTGCGCCGTCCGCCGCTTCTTCGGTCCACACCGCGACCAATCGGCCATCGGCGAGGCGGGTCGCGGCCGGACCGCGCACGTCTCCGCCTGGGAAATCGGAGATCGCAAATTCTGTCGAACCAACACCGTCATCGCCGAAAACTCGGCCGCGAAGAACGGAATTCGAGGTGGCGTCATCCCATTCCACAAACACGACTGCGTAGCCGTGTTCGAGACCGACGACCTCAGGTAGAGCCTGAAGCTTTGCGGCATCGATGGCCACCGTGGAATCGGCAACCGCGACGGGCTGCAAATCGGCACCATAGACGCGCGCGCGGACGTGGCTGTAATCCGTGGTCGGATTCACGGCGCCAAAGTCCGAATAGGTAACGACAAATCCGCCATTGGCGAGGGCGTCGATCGACACTTCGACCTGGTGCTCGGCACCAGTCGTATTGACCCGGAAATCCGGCCCCACCGCGGACCCGTCGGGATTGAAGACGCGGGCGCGGATGCCCCAGCCGGGTTCCCCGTCGGCGCCGCTGTCATCCGCCCAGGCCACAACGAAACGGCCGTCGCTTAGCACGGCGATCGTCGGCTCCGCCTGCGTGTTGGCGCTGGTGCTGTTGATGACGAATTCAACGCCATGCTTGTTGCCGTCCGCATAGAATAATTGTCCGCGAAGCTCGGTGGTCGCTCCTCCGCGATCTTCCCATACGGAAACGAAGCCGCCACTGGCGAAGGCCTGCACGGCCGGGAAGGTCTGGTCCCCCTCCCAGGTCGAATTGACGAAGAATTCCGTTCCCCACAGAGAAATGGACATGGCGTCTCACAGCGATTGATGATTACGTTATGTAACAACGTTTTATCTCGCCTTCGACCCGAGCGCAAGGGCATCAGTCAACGGTTTAGAGCGAGCGGTACCCGCGCCCCCGGTAGACCAGCGCCGGCCGCTCCTGCCCGAGGCGGATGTCGGTGATTTCGCCGATGAGGACATGATGGGTTGCCACGATGCGGGCATCGCTCAGCCGGCATTCAAAGGAGACGAGGCTCGAGAGGAGAAGGGGCAGGCCGAGGGCGCCCCGCGCCCATTGGCCGACGGCGAAGCGCTCGATCCCGTAGATGCCGTTGCGTCCCGAGAAGGTGTCGGCCACCAGAACGTCGTCATGCGCAAGGGTATTGACGGAAAAGAGGCCGTTATCGAGCAGCGTCCTCACCGAGCGGCTGGCCGTGTTGACGCAGACCAGAAGCGATGGCGGCGCGTCGGTGACCGGGGTGACGGCCGTGGCGGTGAAGCCTCCCTTGCCCGAAGGACCGTCGGTCGCGACCACGTGAACGGCCCCGGCGACGCGGCTCATGCCTTCGCGAAAGAGCAGCGGGTCGGCCGCGGCAAGAACCGATTCGGGTCCGGATTTCGTCGTCAGCATACGCGTCTGCTCTCCTGCCGGCAGTAGTGCACCTCTTCATATAGGCAATCGAACGATACGTAAGCCTTATCGAAGCTCACCTTTTCATCACCTCGGTGCGAAACGGCTCCCATAAGGGCAACTGATAGGATTCTTAACAGAACGTTGTCGAATGAAACCGGGGCTGCTAGACACCCCCACCTTACGTCCGGCTTGGCCTCGCACAGGCATCGTGCTTTGCTATGGCGTTTCCCAATAATGACCCCATCCAGAGGGGCAAGGGTAGGATATGGAAATTTTCGTCCAGCAGCTCATCAACGGGCTGACACTGGGGTCGATCTACGGCCTCATCGCGATCGGGTACACGATGGTGTTCGGCATCATCGGCATGGTGAACTTCGCCCATGGCGACGTGTTCATGCTCTCCGCCTTCATCGCGCTCATCTTCTTTTTGATCCTCACCACATGGCTCGGCATGACATCGATCGTGCTGGCGCTTCTGATCGTGCTGGTGATCGCCATGGTGCTGACCTCGCTGTGGGGCTGGGCCATCGAGAGAATCGCGTATCGCCCCTTGCGCGGGTCCTTCCGCCTCGCCCCGCTGATTTCCGCCATCGGCGTCTCGATCTTCCTGTCGAACTTCGTCCAGGTGGCGCAGGGCGCACGCAACAAGCCCACCCCGCCGATGATGCGGGAGGTGATCGTGCTGTTCCAGGGCGAGAGCGGCTACAATGTCGCCCTGTCCTACAAGCAGATCGTCATCATGGCCTCGACCGCCGTGCTTCTGGCGATTTTCTGGTATCTGGTCCAGAAGACCTCGCTCGGACGGGCCCAGCGTGCCTGCGAACAGGACCGCAAGATGGCGGCCCTGCTCGGCATCGACGTGGACCGCACGATCTCGCTCACCTTCGTGATCGGCGCGGCCTTGGCGGCGGTCGCCGGCACTATGTATCTGCTCTATTATGGCGTGGTCAGTTTCAACGACGGCTTCGTGCCGGGCGTGAAGGCCTTCACGGCCGCGGTTCTCGGCGGCATCGGATCGCTCCCGGGCGCCGTTCTCGGCGGGCTGATCATCGGTCTGATCGAGACCTTCTGGTCGGCCTATTTCTCCATCGAGTACAAGGATGTGGCGGCCTTCTCGATCCTCGCCATCGTGCTGATCTTCATGCCTTCCGGTATTCTCGGGCGGCCTGAAGTTGAGAAAGTTTAAGGGGCAACGCCATGACAGCTCCTTCGACGACGACGACAACAGCCCCAGCGACCACATCGGCCGACACGGTCGTACCGGTGCGGTTCGATTTCGCGGCGGCGCTCAAGGATTCGCTGAAATCCGCCGCGATCGCCTTTGGCCTGTCGATTCCCATCCTGGCCTTCAAGACCGACCAGAGCGGCGGCGACATCTTCCTGACCCCGCGCTGGGGTCTGGTCGCCATTTTCGTCTCCATCATCTTCGGCGTCCGGCTCCTCCAGCACGCCTTCATGGCCACCAAGGCCTATCGGCTCGCGACCCCGGACCCGCACCAGGCAACCGAGGCCGTCCATGCGGAACCGAACGCGTTCCAGAAAGTGTCCCGTTTCGGAATCCCTTTTTTCCTCGGCATCGCGATCGGCTTCCCGTTCCTGATCTACCTGATCCAGGGCGGGATGAATGAATCGCGCTACTGGGTCGATCTCGGCATCCTGATCCTCACCTATGTGATGCTGGGCTGGGGCCTCAACATCGTGGTCGGTCTCGCCGGCCTGCTCGATCTCGGTTATGTCGCGTTCTATGCCGTGGGCGCCTATTCGTATGCGCTCCTGTCCACCACTTTCGGCCTGTCGTTCTGGATCTGCCTGCCGGTCGCCGGCATCCTGGCGGCTTTCTGGGGCATCATCCTCGGCTTCCCGGTCCTGCGCCTGCGCGGCGATTATCTTGCCATCGTGACGCTCGCCTTCGGTGAGATCGTCCGGCTCGTCCTGATCAACTGGGTCGACCTGACCAATGGCGGCGCCGGCATCTCGTCGATCCCCCGCGCGACCTTCTTCGGCCTGCCCTTCACGGCCGGCGAAGGCGGCTTCGCGGATTTCTTCGGGATCGAGTATCACGGCATGCAGAGGATGATCTTCCTCTACTACCTCATCCTCGCGCTGGCCCTGCTCACCAACTTTGTTACCATGCGGCTGCGCAAGCTGCCGGTCGGTCGCGCCTGGGAGGCGCTTCGCGAGGACGAGATCGCTTGTCGGTCGCTTGGCATCAACACCACCAACACGAAGCTCACGGCCTTCGCCATCGGCGCCATGTTCGGCGGTTTTGCCGGCTCGTTCTTTGCGGTCCGCCAGGGCTTCGTGTCGCCCGAAAGCTTCAACTTTCTCGAATCCGCGATCATCCTGGCGATCGTCGTGCTGGGCGGCATGGGCTCCCAGATCGGTGTCGCCATCGGCGCGGTGGTGCTGGTCGGCGGCCCTGAAGTCCTCCGCAACCTCGGCTTCCTGACGGCGATCTTCGGCGCAGGGTTCGATCCCAACGAGTATCGCCTCCTGCTGTTCGGCGCAGGCATGGTCGCCATGATGGTGTGGCGTCCCCGCGGCCTGATCTCCGAGCGACAACCCTCCGTGTTCCTGAAAGAGCGAAAAGCGATTTCGAGCGCCCACGTCAAAGAAGGTCACGGCTAATGCGCTGGCTTCAGGATCCCATTCTCGACGTTCAGCACCTGACCATGCGTTTCGGTGGGCTGGTTGCGATCAACGATCTCAGCTTCCAGGCCGGGCGCGGCGACATCACCGCGCTCATCGGCCCGAACGGCGCCGGCAAGACGACCGTCTTCAACTGCATCACCGGCTTCTACAAGCCGACCGAGGGCATGATCGCCCTGCGCAAGCCCGACGGCTCGCACATGCTTCTGGAGCGGCTGCCGGGCTTCAGCATCAACTGGAAAGCCAAGGTCGCGCGTACGTTCCAGAACATCCGCCTGTTCTCCGGGATGACGGTGCTCGAAAACCTCCTCGTGGCGCAGCACAATTCCCTGATGATCGCCTCGGGCTTCACGTTCCTCGGCGTTCTCGGCATCGGCGGTTACCGCAAGGCGGAAAGCGACGCGATCGAGCGGGCCAAGTACTGGCTCGACAAGATCCGCCTCACCGACCGCGCCGACGATCCGGCGGGCGATCTTCCCTACGGCGCGCAGCGCCGTCTCGAGATCGCGCGCGCCATGTGCACGGACCCGCTGCTGCTCTGTCTCGACGAGCCGGCAGCCGGCCTCAACCCGCGTGAGTCGCATGAGTTGAACGCGCTCTTGCTGTCGATCCGCAAGGATCACGCCACATCGATCCTGCTCATCGAGCATGACATGTCGGTGGTGATGGAAATCTCCGATCATGTGGTGGTGCTTGATTACGGCACCAAGATCTCGGACGGCTCGCCGTCGGAGATCAGAAGCGATCCGCGCGTCATCGCCGCCTATCTGGGCGTCGCCGACGAGGAGGTCGAACAAGTCGCATCGGAGATCGGCGCATGAGCACCGCAGGAATTCCACTGTCCGTCGACGCCGGCGTGCAACCGGGACCGGCCCGAAAGCCGCTCCTCAGCGTCCGGGGGGTCAAGACCTTTTACGGCAACATCATCGCGCTCAAGGGTGTCGACCTCGATGTGCACGAGGGTGAGATCGTCACGCTGATCGGCGCCAACGGCGCCGGAAAATCGACGCTGATGATGACCATCTTCGGCGATCCCCGCGCACGCGAAGGCACGATCACGTTTGCAGGCCGGGACATCACCCGGATGCCGACGCACCAGATCGCGCAGCTCTCGATCGCGCAATCGCCGGAAGGGCGCCGGATCTTCGGGCGCATGAGCGTGTTCGAGAACCTTCAGATGGGAGCGTCCATCAACAAGATGGCGCATTTCAACGAGGATCTGGAGCGCGTCTGCACCCTCTTCCCGCGGCTGAAGGAGCGTCTGCAGCAACGCGGCGGGACACTGTCCGGCGGCGAGCAGCAGATGCTCGCCATTGCCCGCGCGCTCATGAGCCGCCCGAAACTCCTGCTGCTCGACGAGCCGTCGCTCGGCCTCGCGCCGCTCATCGTCAAGCAGATTTTCACGATCATCAAGGAACTCAACGAGAAGGACGGCATGACGGTGTTTCTTGTCGAGCAGAACGCCTACCACGCGTTGCGCCTCGCCCATCGCGGATACGTCATGGTGACCGGCAACATCACCATGAGCGGCAGCGGCAAGGAATTGCTGGAAAACCCGCAGGTCCGCGCCGCCTATCTCGAAGGAGGGCATCACTGATGCAAGGCATCCTTTATGAAGAACCGTCGATCTGGCTGTTTCTCCTCGTCACCGTGATCATGGGCGGCTGGGCTGCGTGGATGACTGGCCGTGCCATCGCCGTCACGTGGCGGCGGTACTGGAACCTGATCCTGTATCTGCTGATCCTGGCAGGGTTCGTGCGTTTCATCCACTTCGCGCTCTTCCGCGGAACGCTGATCTCGGTCCAGTTCTATGCGATCGACGCTATCGTGCTGCTGATCATCGGCAGTCTGGGCTATCGGTACTATCGTGCCCGCCTCATGACCACGCAGTATCGCTGGCTCTATGAGCGCACCGGCCCGTTTGGCTGGCGCGAGAAGGCCTCTCATACGAACGGCTAAGGTGCTTCCGTTAGGTCCGGAGAGTGCACGATTCTCCGATTCAACGCTCAGTCTTTTCAACGACTTGCGGCCCATCTTTGAGCTGCTGCCCGAGTTTCGGCGGGCGGTCCTGGCACCTCGAAATTCCGGCGTGACTTCCGCCTAAAAAGAGTCATGATGTCACCCGGCCGGCGGGCTCGAAGGGTCCGCTGAACCTTTCCCCCTGGAGGGGGCTAAAAGAACATCCAGAGGAGTTCCTTATGAAGAAAATGCTGTTGACCGGCGTTGCGCTCGGTCTTGGTCTTGCCTTTTCGGGCGCGGCCAACGCGCAGATCAAGATCGGTGTCGCTGGCCCCATCACGGGACCCAACGCCGCTTTCGGCGCGCAGCTGAAGAACGGCGTCGAGCAGGCAGTGGAGGACATCAATGCCGCCGGCGGCATCAATGGCCAGAAGCTTGTCGTGGTCGTCGGCGACGACGTATCGGACCCGAAGCAGGGTGTGTCGGTGGCGAACAAATTCGCGGCAGAAGGCGTGAAGATGGTCGTTGGCCATTTCAACTCCGGCGTCTCGATCCCGGCGTCGCAGGTCTATGAAGAAGCCGGAATCGTTCAGGTCACCCCGGCCTCCACGAACCCGCAATTCACCGAGCGCAAGATGTGGAACACGTTCCGCACCTGCGGCCGCGACGATCAGCAGGGCCTTGTTGCCGGCAACTATCTGGCCGACAAGTTCAAGGGCAAGAAGGTTGCGGTCATCCACGACAAGACCCCGTACGGCAAGGGCCTCGCCGACGAGACCCTCAAGGCGATGACGGCCAAGGGCCTCAAGGAAGTCGTCTATGAAGGCGTCAACCCGGGTGAGAAGGACTACTCGGCTCTCGTCTCGAAGCTGAAACAGGCCGGCGTCGATGTCGTGTATTTCGGCGGCCTCCATACGGAAGCCGGCCTTATCATCCGCCAGATGCGCGATCAGGGCCTCAACGCCCCGATGATGTCGGGTGACGGCATTGTGTCGGCCGAGTTCGTCTCGATCGCCGGCCCCGGTGCCGACGGCACGCTCATGACCTTCTCGCCGGATCCGCGCAAGAACCCGAACGCCAAGGACGCGGTCGCCAAGTTCAAGGCCAAGAACTACGATCCTGAAGCCTACACCCTCTACAGCTACGCGGCCGCCCAGATCCTGGCCGATGCTGCAAAGCAGGCTGGCGGCCCCGACGGCAAGAAAATGGCTGCGATCATGACGGCCGGCAAGCCCTTCAAGACCGTCATCGGCGATATCACCTATGACAAGAAGGGCGATATCACCCGTCCCGACTACATCATGTATGTCTGGAAGAAGGGCGCCGACGGCAAGATCGACTATTCGGGCAACGAGCTCGGCATGTAATCGATCGGCTTAACCGCTGACGGTTGCGAACCCGCCCTGGCAACAGGGCGGGTTTTTTGTTGGGAATGGATTTGGACCGACCTCGTTGGGTCTGGGTTGGGTCAAGCTCGCAGTCAGTCACCTTCGTGAACCCTGCTCGCTCCCCAAAGCGCAGCCGAATCCTCGCGGCCACCGGGACGCAGGACGAAATGCAATAATATTCGGAAAACCGTGCTATGCCGGATCGTCCGGCTAAGGCCGGACAATTGAAAGGAGGTGATACCGTATGAAACTTCCGAAGCTAACCCTGGTGATCAGGTTCCTTGGCAGGGAGCTGATTTTGATCTTCAGGTAACGCCACGAGGGGTCGGGCGAAAGCCCGGTCCCTCACCGGAAGGGAGAAGCGGTATCACCCCCTTGTTTCGAATATAGCACGCCAACGACCTTGTGCAACACTGTCCACCGCGCGGGTGAATGTTACCCCAGCCGCCCCAAAGCCGGAAACGTCTCCAGCAGCCAGAACGACGCAGTGGTGATCCAGCCGGTCAGGAACGCGATGCCGGTCAGGACCAGAAGCGCCCCCATGGTTTTCTCGATGGCGCCGAAATGGGAGCGCATGCGTTTCATCAGCGCGATGAAGGGGCGCATGGCGAAAGCCGCGAGCAGGAACGGGATGCCGAGGCCCACCGAATAGGCCGCCAGCAGCAGCGCCCCGCGCGAGACGCTGGCTTCGGAGCCCGCAACCGCGAGGATTGCCGCCAGCACCGGCCCGATACAGGGGGTCCAGCCGAACGCGAAGGCGAGCCCCATCACATAGGCGCCCCACAGGCCCATCGGCCGGTCGACATTCAGTCGCGCTTCCCGATAGAGGAGGCCGATCCGGAACAGCCCGAGGAAATGCAGTCCCATCACGATGATGGCGATGCCCGCGATGGTGCTCAGCACATCGAGATATTGCCGTACCACCTGCCCGAGCGCCGAGGCGGTGGCGCCGAGGAGAACGAAGACAGTGGAGAAGCCCGCGACGAAGAGCAGGGCCGCGAGGATCGCCCGACGCCGAACCGCGGCCTCGCCCCCATTGAGCTGGTCGAAGGTCGTGCCCGCGAGATATGACAGATAGGGCGGCACCAGCGGCAGCACGCAGGGGCTCAGGAAGCTGATCAATCCGCCAACGGCTGCGGCGGGAAGCGAAACGGTAAGCATCAGGCCTTCTATCCGGTCCCCGCCCGACAAGAAAGTCGCCCGGAGGCACTCTCGCCAGCTTGTGAACGGCGGCGTTTTCCGGTTCCCTTCCTGGATGGGCAAGCACCAGAATCTCATCACCGACGTCGCCGGCCTGCGCATCGGCAACGCTCACGACCCCGCGCTTGCCTCAGGGGTGACCGTAGCGCTCTTCGATGAGCCGGCCGTCGCCTCCTGCGCGGTGCTGGGGGGCGCGCCGGGCACCCGCGAGACCGATATCCTGGAACCGGACAAGATGGTTCCGGGCATCCACGGCATCGTCCTGTCCGGCGGCTCGGCCTTCGGCCTCGATGCGGCCAGCGGCGTGCAGGCCTATCTGCGCCAGCAGGGCATCGGGTTTGCCGTGGGAGCGGCGATCGTGCCGCTGGTATCGCAGGCGGTGGTGTTCGATCTTCTCAACGGCGGAAACAAGGATTGGGGTGTGTATCCGCCCTATCGCGAGCTCGGCTATGAGGCGGCACGCACGGCCGCCCCGTCATTTGCTCTCGGCACCGCAGGCGGTGGATTCGGCGCCACCACGGTCAACCTCAAGGGCGGTCTGGGGTCAGCCAGCGTCATGACCTCGTCGGGTCACACGATCGGCGCCATCGCCATCGTGAACAGCATCTCGTCGGCGGTCATGGGCGATGGCCCGCATTTCTGGGCCGGAGCGCACGAAGAAGCCGAAGAGTTCGGCGGATTGGGGCATCCGGCTCGGATCAGCCCGGAGATGCGCGCACATTCCTGGAAGGGACGCCGGCAACCTTCGACCACGATCGCGCTGGTCGCAACCGACGCCACATTGACCAAGGCGCAAGCCAAGCGTCTGGCGATCTCGTCTCACGCCGGCATCGCCCGAAGCTTGCGGTTCAGCCACGGCCTCTATGACGGCGACACGGTTTTCGCCGCCTCGACGGGCCGCCGGCCGCTCGAGGACGACGTCCAGGATTTCACGCAGATCACGGCGCTTGCCGCCGATTGCCTTGCCCGCGCCATCGCCCGCGGCGTTTACGAGGCGACCGCCCTGCCCTTTGCGGGCGCGCAACCGGCGTGGCGCGATCGGTTTGGGAAGGGTGAGTAGTGGGCGAATGGCGAATAGCGAGTGGCGAATTGAAACTGCCGTCACTCCTCACCACTCACCATTCGCCCCTCAAAACCTCTCCGGTCCATACGGCCTCGGATCGATCACCGGCTTTTCGCCGGTCATCATCTCGGCCACGAGGCGTCCGGTAATTGGGCCCAGCGTCATGCCGTGATGGGCGTGGCCGAAGCTGAACCAGAGGTTCTTGTGCCGGTGCGCCTTGCCGATGATCGGCATCATGTCGGGCGTGCAGGGGCGCATCCCCATCCAGGGTTCCGCGTCCACCCGTTCGCCGAGCGGGAAGAATGTCTTGGCGATCGGCTCCGCGCGCTGGAGCTGAACCGGCGTTTTGGGCGCATCGCGATCCGCGAATTCCGCGCCCGTGGTCAGGCGCACGCCCTTTGCCATCGGCGCGAGGAAATAGCCGCGCTCGAAATCGAGCGTCGGGCGGTTCAGCACCGCGTTGCCTTGCGCCTTGTAGTGCATGTGATAGCCGCGCTTGACCGCAAGCGGCAGGCGATAGCCGAGGCGTCGGGTGACAAGATCGGCCCAGGGGCCCAGCGCCACCACGACCGCGCGCGCCTCGACCACACCGTCTTTCGTCCTCACGCGCCAGCCATCGGCGGTCTCTTCAAGGGAGCGCGCATCACCCTCGGCCAACGCGCCGCCGAGCGATTCGAAAAGGCGGACATAAGCCATCGTCAGCGCATAGGGATCATAGATCGCACCGGGATCAGTCCAATGGATGCCGCCTGTGAAATCTCCCCTCACATGCGGCTCCCGCTCGGCCAGGCCGGGAGCACCGAAGGCTTCGAAATTGACGCCGAAATCGCGCCGTGTCGCCTCTGCGTCCCGAAGCTGGGCATCCATCGCCTTCTGGCTGCGGAACACCTTCATCCAGCCCGTCGGACGAATCAGGTCAGTCACGCCGGCGGCCTGCGCGAGGGCTGCATGCTCGACGACGCTGTGTTCGATCAGCGGTGCATAGAGCCGCGCGATGGCCCGATGTTCTTCCGGCCGCGAATGCATCCAGTACCGGAATAGGAACGGCGCAAGCTTCGGCAGGGCCGCCATGTGGTAATGGGCGTCGATGGTCTTGTTCGTCGCGTAACGTAGGAGCGCGCCGAAATCGTGCGGGAAACCATAAGGATAGACGCCTTCGCGCTGGATCAGGCCCGCGTTGCCGTAGGAGGTTTCCTCGCCCGGCCCGCGACGATCGACCAGGAGCACCGACCGCCCGCGCTGCTGCAAATGCACAGCAACCGACACGCCGACGATACCGGCGCCCAACACAACCACATCTTTACGCATGAGAATCCTGCCCCGCTTGACCTCTCTCGAGCCCCGAGAGTCGGGAGAAGATCGAGCCCCTCCCACGCCGCTTCTTAGCGCCGATCAGGACGCTCCGTCCACCCGTCGTTTCCAGTCATTCGGCGGCCGTCATCGGAGCCCGGCGAGCGGGTTTCCCGTCAGCCTGAGAGGGCTTGTTTCACGAGGGGTTCACCGGGGTCGCCTCTGCGTCCCGGAATGACGGGAGCGTTACTTCTGTTGCTGCGGAGCGACGCGCTCAAACGAAAAAAGGCGGCCCGAAGGCCGCCTCTGTTCGTTCGAACCGCCTGCAATTATGCGGCAGTGTCGATGATCTCTTCGTTCTGGCTCGGACCCGAATCCTTGCCGCGCGCCGACACGTCGCGGTCGACGAACTCGATCACAGCCATCGGGGCGTTGTCGCCGTAGCGGAAGCCGGCCTTCATGATCCGGCAATAGCCGCCCTGACGGTCCTGGTAGCGCGGACCGAGGACCGCGAAGAGCTTCTTCACCATGTCCTCGTCGCGAAGCTGCGACATCGCCTGGCGGCGGGCATGCAGGTCGCCGCGCTTGCCGAGCGTGATGATCTTCTCGACGATCGGGCGCAAGTCCTTTGCCTTCGGCAGGGTCGTGACGATCTGCTCGTGCTTGATCAACGCAGCCGCCATGTTGGCGAACATTGCTTTGCGGTGCTCGGTCGTGCGGTTCAACCGCCGACCACGAAATCCGTGACGCATGGCTATCTCCTGATTTTACGATCGCCGGGCCAAGGTACGATCGTCTGTTACTTGCGAGTGGCGAATAGCGAATGGCGAATGGAAGAGTGGCGGGAGAAATAACCCATTCGCCACTCACCATTCGCCACTCGCCTCTTAGTAATGCTCTTCGAAACGCTTCGCGAGATCTTCGATGTTCTCGGGCGGCCAGCCCGGCACGTCCATGCCGAGGTGGAGACCCATGGAGGCGAGAACTTCCTTGATCTCGTTGAGCGACTTGCGGCCGAAATTCGGCGTCCGCAGCATCTCGGCTTCCGACTTCTGGATCAGGTCGCCGATATACACGATGTTGTCGTTCTTCAGGCAATTCGCCGAACGGACCGACAGCTCGAGCTCGTCGACCTTCTTGAGCAGCGCAGGGTTGAACGGCAGCTGCGGCGCAGTGGTCGCGGCCTCTTCCTTGCGGGGCTCTTCGAAGTTGACGAAGACCTGAAGCTGATCCTGGAGGATGCGGGCAGCGTAAGCGACTGCGTCTTCCGGCGTGATCGAGCCGTTGGTCTCAACCGTCATGATGAGCTTGTCGTAATCGAGAATCTGGCCCTCGCGGGTGTTTTCGATCCGGTACGAAACCTTCTTGACCGGGCTGTAGAGCGAATCGACCGGGATCAGGCCGATCGGCGCATCCTCGGCGCGATTGCGCTCCGCGGGCACGTAGCCCTTGCCCATATCGACCGTGAACTCCATGCGGATTTCAGCGCCCTCGTCGAGGGTGCAGAGCACGAGTTCCGGGTTCAGGATCTGGACGTCGCCGACGGTGTTGATGTCGCCGGCGGTCACGAGGCCGGGTCCGGTCTTGCGGAGCGTCATGCGCTTCGCGCCTTCGCCCTGCATGCGGATCGCCACATTCTTCACGTTCAGGACGATATCCGTCACGTCCTCGCGGACGCCGGGGATCGACGAGAACTCGTGCAGCACGCCGTCGATATGGATCGACGTGACCGCGGCGCCCTGGAGGGACGACAGCAGCACGCGACGCAGGGAGTTTCCGAGGGTCGTACCGAAGCCGCGCTCGAGCGGCTCGGCGACGACCGTCGCGACACGCTTCGGATCGTCGCCGGGAGCGACTTCGAGTTTGTTCGGTTTAATAAGCTCTTGCCAGTTCTTCTGGATCACAACCACACCTCTTCAAGGTACGGCTTGCAGGGCGACCATCGGGCCGCCCGTTAAACCGGAAAGCGCGCGGGCAATCCCACGCGCCGGATGATCTTAGACGCGGCGACGCTTGCGCGGGCGGCAGCCATTGTGCGGGATCGGCGTCACATCACGGATCGACGTGACGGTGAAACCGGCCGACTGAAGCGCACGAAGCGCAGATTCACGACCCGAACCCGGACCCGACACCTCGACTTCGAGGGTGCGCATGCCGTGCTCCGACGCCTTGCGGGCAGCATCTTCGGCAGCAACCTGGGCCGCGTAGGGGGTCGACTTGCGCGAACCCTTGAAGCCCATGGCGCCGGCGGACGACCATGAGATCGTGTTGCCCTGCGCGTCGGTGATCGTGATCATCGTGTTGTTGAACGAGGCGTTCACGTGAGCGACGCCCGACACGATGTTCTTGCGTTCGCGGCGGCGAACGCGGGTAGCTTCTTTAGCCATTCTATCCGTCCTTCAAGCGCGCCCGTCATGCCAGGCGCTCGGGATTGCAATTTCGTTGTCGGCTCGGGAAACGCGCCTTGGCGCAAAACCCGAGAATTGTTGCCGGGACGAAGCGCCTTCGCGTCGTTCCGGGCGCGCCGGATTGAGCCCGGCGCGGACCGTCTGGCGGTAATCCGCCCTCCGATTACTTCTTCTTGCCGGCGATCGGCTTGGACTTGCCCTTGCGGGTGCGCGCATTGGTGTGCGTGCGCTGGCCGCGAACCGGCAGGCTGCGGCGGTGACGCAGGCCGCGATACGCGCCGAGATCCATGAGACGCTTGATGTTCATGGAGACGTCACGGCGAAGGTCGCCTTCCACCATGTAATCGCGGTCGATGGTCTCGCGGATCGCAAGCACCTCGGCGTCGGTCAACTGGTTCACGCGGCGTTCGGCCGGAATGTTGACCTTCGTCACGATCTCCTCGGCCTTCTTGGCGCCGATGCCGTGAATGTACTGAAGCGCGATCACTACGCGCTTGTTGGTCGGAATATTGACGCCTGCAATACGGGCCATCGTTGTCTCCATGTAGCCGAAACCTGAGGTTTCGGGGTGAAGCCCTGAGGCTTCTGAGGATGTTTATCGCGCGTCCGGTGGAGGCCGGCCCCTGCGCGGGCTTATCGAACACAACAATCCGGAGCGGCCTCTCACAAGGCACTCCGGGTCGCGTATTTCTTTACGAGAGCGGGTTCCTTAGAGCAGCAATGCCGCCGCGTCAAGGCTCATGATCCAGCATCGCCCCGGCGTCGGCGCTTTGTCAGGCCTCACCCGACCACGCGAGCATCCGATGCCAAGGACCGGCCGGTGCCAAGTAACACGCGCGGTGCCGAATATCACCCGCAGTGACGGAGGTCACATCCCGGTCACAGGAAGCTCTCGATCAAGTTGATCACCCGAGTCCCTCAGTCTAGGTTGCTTGCTGAAACAATGTATCGATTCCGGGAATTTGCAGGCCCTCATAGAACATTTTGAAACGTCGAACCTGCGGGGCTGAACACTGACGGATACTGGCGCCGTGGTCGTCGCGGCCTAGTGGACATTGCGGCACCTCCGGGCCGAGCAACGGAAAGCAGGAGAGCGTGATGAGAGGAAGCAGCGGCAACGATGTCTTGATCGGCGGCGCTGCCCGGGACCGGCTCGACGGCGGCCGCGGCCATGACCGGTTGAGCGGCGGGGCGCAGAACGACAGGCTCATCGGAGGCGCCGGGCGGGACGTGCTCAGTGGCGGCTCGGGCAACGACAAGCTCAGCGGCGGCACCCATAACGACAGGCTCAGCGGCGGCACCGGGCGAGATGCCCTCGATGGTGGCCGCGGCGACGACAGGCTCATTGGCGGCAGCCATCACGACACGCTCGGCGGCGGCTTTGGCCGGGACGTGCTCGATGGCGGCCCCGGCAACGACCGGCTCATTGGCGGCGGTGGAGCCGACCGAATGACGGGCGGCGCGGGTCACGATACCTTCGTGTTCGCCTCCCCCGCCGATACGACCGGCAGCGCCCGCGACACCATCACCGACTTCACGGCTGGAGGGGACAAGATCGATCTCTCGGCCGTCGATGCCGATCTCTCGAAGGCGGGGATCAACGCCTTCACGGTGCTGTTGACGGATGGCGTCCCCTTCAACGCCCCCGGGCAACTCCGCTATGACGACGCAACCGGTCTTCTCTCGGGAAATACCGACGCGGATCCGGAGGCCGAGTTCGAGATCGTGCTGGCGAACAGGCCTGTCGGCCTAGTGCTCGGGCGCGATATCCTGCCCTGGGCCCCGGACGGCAAAGTCGCACCACTTCCACCGCCCGTTCCGGGACCGTTCACCAGCGCCTATGACCGCGCCGTTCTTCTCGACCGCCCTACCCTCTTCGTTCCCTTGTCCCGGGCGGGCCTGGCGAACTCGGAAAGCGATTCTGCCAACCCCACGAGAGCGGGCACCTATCACGACGTGACGGCCACATTGATGCCGAATGGTGACCGCGCCGCCGTCTTTGACGGTCAAGGCAGCTATTTCGAGTTCGCCGATTCGCCAGACCTGTCAGTCGCGAAAACGGGTGTGCTGACGGTGGAGGCCTGGCTTCGTCCCGATACCCTGATCTTTCCGAAGCAAGAAGGAAGCGGCTACGTGCATTGGCTCGGCAAGGGCGAGCTCGGCGACGGCACGCATTCCGCTCAAATGGAATGGGCGGCGCGCATGTACGGGGCCACCAACACCGACATTCCGTGGCGCGAGAACCGGATCTCCGGCTATGCTTTCAATCTGGAAGGCGGGCGCGGAATCGGCTCCTATTTCCAGGATGACCTCGCGGCGGGCGACTGGATCCATTATGTGCTGGTGATCAACACGACACCCGACGATGCGCAGGATCCCGGATACACCCGGATTTACCGCGACGGCAGCAATGCGCCGACGGTTTCATCCACTCCCTGGGACGACATGGATTCGCTGCTGGAATACTGGCCCGATCCGACCACCCCGCATCTGATCTCGCCCGGCGACGGGGATTCCCCGCTGCGCATCGGAACGCGTGACTTCCGGTCGTTCTTCCAGGGAGCGGTGGGAAAGATGGCGATCTACGATTACGAGCTGACGCCCGGGCAGATCCAGAGCCACTACGAGGCCATGTGGAGCTGATGAGGCCGGTGTCATCGGCGTTCGGGAGCTTCTCATTCAAGCGGGGCTGAAAGCTGAAGTGTCGAGGCTCCCGGTCGCTGCACGAAGTCGATTCCGCCGGCGATTCCAAGCTAACCAATCGTACCGATCACGTGCCCTGCCTCCGATAGAAGCCGCATCACCCGGCTGGCATCCTCCTGCTTCACCAGGAGGTGATCGCCGTCGAAGGTCGAGACGACGAAAACGCCAATCCCCTCCTCCGAGAGGGGGCGGATCACCGACAGAATGATCCCGGTCTCGCCGAAAGCGAACGGACCCACGAGCTGAAATCCGGTCCAGCCACCGTCCTTCTGCACGCCGGCCACGATGCGATTCTCCAGGCATACGATGGAGAGTTCGTCCGGCGAGCGGCTGATGCTGACAAATCCTTCGCCGTCCGCCCAAGCGGGGAAAGGTTCCGTCGGACCGAGCCGAGCGATCCCGTAAACCCCTTCCAGAACCCTGAGCTTAACCGATATGGCCATGACGGGTCGCTTTCGCGGAACGCAGGCACCGCCTTACCGCCCGAGAATCCCCTTGATCGCGTCGGTGACCTCGTCGATCGGCCGCATGCCGTCGACAGTCTTGAGCGAACCCTTCCCGGCATAATAGGCGGAGAGCGGCGCGGTTTGGGTGCGGAAGGCTTCCAGGCGGGTCTTGAAGACGTCGGGGTTGTCGTCCTTGCGGACCGGCTCGCCCCGGGCTTCGGTTTCGGCGGCGCGGCGGACGATGCGGTCCACGAGTTCCTTCTCGTTGACCTTGAACTCAATCACCGCGTCGAGTTTGAGACCCTTCTCGGCGAGCGTCCGATCAAACGCCTCGGCCTGCGCGACCGTGCGGGGAAAGCCGTCGAGAATGAAGCCCTGGCGCGCGTCCTGCTCCTCGATCCGGTCGGCGATGATGCCGATCACCACATCGTCGGAAACCAGGTCGCCGCGATCCATGATCGCCTTGGCCTTGACGCCGATCGGGGTTCCGGCTGCAACCGCTGCGCGGAGCATGTCGCCGGTCGACAATTGGGGAATGCCCAACCGCTCGACCAGACGTACGGCCTGGGTGCCTTTACCGGCCCCTGGCGGCCCGAGCAGAATAATTCTCATCGACGTCCCCCTGCCTTCGCCGAATCTCCCGCCTGACGGCAGGAGCCGATTTCTTAACGCCGCCGGCTGCCCTTGAGCTTGGCCTTCTTCACGAGCCCCTCATATTGGTGGGCCATGAGGTGGCCGTGGACCTGCGCGACCGTGTCCATCGTCACGGACACGACGATCAGGAGCGAGGTGCCGCCGAAATAGAACGGCAGCGCCGCGTACGAAACCAGAATCTCTGGAATCAGGCAGATGATGACCAGATATGCTGCACCGATAACGGTGATGCGTGTCAACACCTGATCGATAAAGTCGGCCGTGCGCTCGCCGGGACGAATGCCGGGAATGAAACCGCCCTGCTTCTTCAGGTTGTCCGCCGTCTCCGTCGGGTTGAACACGATGGCGGTGTAGAAGAAAGCGAAGAACACGATCAGCGCCGCATACAGGAACATGTAGGCCGGCCGACCGTGGCCCAGATAGGTCGTCAGCAGCGAGATCCAGCCGGTGCCGTCGGAGGTCGCCTGGAAGCTGGCGATGGTCGCGGGAAGCAGCAACAGCGACGAGGCGAAGATCGGCGGGATCACGCCGGAGGTGTTGAGCTTGAGCGGCAGGAACGAGGTCTGGCCCTCATAGAGCTTGTTGCCGACCTGGCGCTTTGGATAATTGATGAGCAAGCGGCGCTGGGCGCGCTCCATGAACACCACGAAGTAGATGATGGCGCAGACCATCACGATCACGCCGATGATCAGGCCGGTGGAGATCGCGCCCTGACGGCCGAGCTCGAGGGTGCCGGCGATCGCGCTCGGCAGGTTCGCGACGATGCCCGCGAAGATGATGAGCGAGGTCCCGTTGCCGATGCCGCGCGACGTGATCTGCTCGCCGAGCCACATCAGGAACAGCGTGCCGCCGGTCAGCGTAATAACCGACGAGATGAGGAAGAACGGACCGGGCGAGAGGACGATCGTGCCGGAGCTCTGCAACCCGACCGCGATGCCCCAGGACTGGAACACGGCCAACAGGACGGTTAGATAGCGCGTGTATTGGTTGAGAATCTTGCGGCCCGATTCACCCTCTTTCTTGAGGGCTTCGAGCGTCGGCAGCACCGAGGTCAGAAGCTGAACGATGATCGAGGCCGAAATGTACGGCATGATGTTCAGGGCAAAGATCGCCATGCGCTCGACGGCGCCGCCGGAGAACATGTTGAAGAGGCCGAGAACACCGCCGCTCGCGCCCTGGAAGCTCTGGCGCAGCGCCTCCGGGTCGATGCCCGGCAGCGGAATGTAGGTGCCGAGGCGATAGATGATCAGCGCACCGAGGGTGAACCAAATGCGCTTCTTCAACTCTTCCGCTTTGGCGATCGAGCCGAAGTTGATGTTTGCGGCAAGTTGTTCGGCTGCTGAAGCCATGGTGTCGTCCCCGAAATACTGGATACGTGCGGACTAAAAATACCGGGTGGTCATCACGAAAACGGCGGCCGCACGATCAGACGCGGGCCGCCGCTTGGATCTCGATCAATGTGGGATGAGGCTCACGCCTCTGCAACGGCGCCCAGAAGGGAAACCGAGCCGCCCGCCTTCTCGATCGCTTCGACGGCCGATTTCGACGCGCCGATGACCTGGAAGGAAAGCTTGGTCTTGAGTTCACCCACGCCGAGGATCTTCACACCATCGCGGGCCTTCGAGACCACGCCGGCTGCGACCAGCGACTCGACCGTGATCGGCGCGCTCTTGTCGAGCTTGCCGGCCTCGATCGCCTGCTGGATGCGGCCGACATTGACCTCGTTGAGGTCACGGGCGTTAATGTTGTTGAAGCCGCGCTTGGGCAGGCGACGATGCAGCGGCATCTGGCCGCCTTCGAAGCCCTTGATGGCGACGCCCGAACGGGACGTCTGGCCCTTCACGCCACGACCGCCGGTCTTGCCCTTGCCGGAACCGATACCACGGCCGACACGCATCCGGTTCTTGGTCGCGCCTTCGTTGTCACGAATTTCATTGAGTTTCATGACGCTCTCCTCACTGCCCGGCGTTCTTGTCGTCGGAGACGACACGAACGAGGTGCTTGACCTTTGCGATCATGCCGCGCACCGAAGGGGTGTCGGAAAGAGTCGAGGTCCGGTGGAGCTTGTTGAGCTTCAGGCCGACCAGCGTCGCGCGCTGGCTGCCATCGCGGCGGATCGGAGAACCGGTCTGCTCAACGGTGAGTGTTGTTGCTGCTGCGGCAGGCTTCTTTGCCATGATGAGCCTCCCTTACGCTTCTGAGCCGACGACGTCGGCGTCGGATGCGTCGCGGCGGCGGCCCTGGAGCGTCGAAACCTTCAAGCCACGGCGCGCGGCAACCGAGCGCGGGCTATCCTCGTTCTTGAGCGCGTCGAAAGTTGCGCGAACGAGGTTGTAGGGGTTCGACGAGCCAAGCGACTTGGCGACGACGTCCTGCATGCCGAGCGTCTCGAAGACGGCGCGCATCGGTCCGCCGGCGATGATGCCGGTACCCTGGGGAGCCGACCGCAAGATGACCTTGCCGGCGCCGTGGCGGCCGTTCACGTCATGATGCAGGGTGCGGCCTTCGCGGAGCGCCACGCGGATCAGGCCGCGCTTGGCGGCTTCCGTTGCCTTGCGGATCGCTTCCGGAACTTCGCGAGCCTTGCCGTGGCCGAAGCCGACGCGGCCCTTCTGGTCGCCAACGACGACGAGTGCGGCGAAGCCGAAACGACGGCCGCCCTTCACGACTTTGGCGACGCGGTTGATGTGAACCAACCGATCGACGAATTCGCTGTCGCGGTCATCGCGATCGCGTTCTCTGGGTTCTCTTGCCATAAGACCTCTCACTTGCGCAGGCGGCGGGCCTGCTCGCTAAGGGTGAATAAAAAACGTTGTCCGCCGTATCGCACCTGGCCGAATCACAATCGATCCGAAAGGTGCGGAACCTCGATACCCGTCGCAGAACCGCGCTTCGAAAGCAGGATCTGCGTGTCAGGCTATGCCTTAGAAGTCGAGACCACCTTCGCGGGCGGCGTCGGCCAGAGCCTTCACACGTCCGTGGAACAGGTAGCCCGAGCGGTCGAAGATGACCTGCTTGACGCCGGCCTTCGTCGCGCGCTCGGCCACGAGCTTGCCGACTTCCTTCGCCGCCTCGACGGTGGCGCCGGTCTTCAGCTTGCCCTTGACGTCCTTCTCGATCGTCGATGCGGCCGCAACGGTCACGCCGCGGACGTCGTCGATGATCTGGGCATAGATCTGCTTGGAAGAACGGAAGACCGACAGGCGCGGGCGACCGTTAGCAGCTTTCTTGATCGCACGGCGCACACGAGCCTTGCGGCGATCTTCAGCGCCTTGTTTCTCAGCCATGATGCGTCGTCCTTACTTCTTCTTGCCTTCCTTGCGGAAGATGAATTCGCCAGCGTACTTGACGCCCTTGCCCTTGTAGGGCTCGGGGCCGCGGTAATCGCGGATTTCAGCAGCCGCCTGACCAACTTTCTGCTTGTCGGTGCCCGTCACGACCACTTCGGTCGGCTTGGGAGTGACGATGGTCACGCCGGCCGGGATCTCGTAGTCGATGTCGTGGCTGTAGCCGAGCGAAAGCTTGAGGATCTTGCCGGCAACGGCGGCCTTGTAGCCGACGCCGTTGATCTCCAGGCGCTTCTCGAAGCCCTTGGAGACGCCCTCCGCCAGGTTTGCCAGCTGAGAACGGGACATGCCCCATTTCGCACGGGCGCTCTTGGAATCGTCGCGCGGGTTCACCGCGACCGCACCATTCTCAAGCGCGACTGTGACTTCATCAGGCACGACAAACGAAAGCTCGCCCTTCGCACCCTTCATCTTAACGTTCTGACCCTCGACGGTCGCCGTCACACCTGACGGAACCGGGACGGGCTTTTTGCCTACTCGAGACATTTTCGAATCTCCGTGGTTCTGTGCTGATGCTTCAATCTTCCAGGACGCGATGCCTTAGAAGACCTGGCAGAGCACTTCGCCGCCCACGTTCTTCTCGCGAGCCTCATGATCGGCCATCACGCCCTGAGGCGTCGACAGAATGGTGATGCCCAAGCCGTCGGCCACGCGGGGCATGGCGTCGACGGAGGCGTACACGCGCCGACCGGGCTTGGAGACACGCTGGATCGAGCGGATCACCGGCTGGCCGTCGTAGTACTTGAGCTCGATCGAGAACTCCGTCCGGCCATTGCCGAACTCGGTCTGCGAGTAGTCGCGGATGTATCCCTCGGTCTTGAGGACCTCGAGGACACGAGCGCGAAGCTTCGAGCCAGGGGTGGACACGGTCCCGCGACGACGCATCTGCGCGTTGCGGATACGGGTGAGCATATCGCCCAATGGATCATTGATCATGGATGCTCTCCCTTACCAGCTCGACTTCACGAGACCTGGAATCAGGCCTTGTGAACCCAGCTCGCGCAGAGCGATGCGGGACATGCCGAGCTTGCGGTAATAAGCCCGCGGACGGCCGGTCACTTCGCAGCGGTTGCGGATGCGCGTCGCGCTGGAATTGCGCGGCAGCTCAGCCAGCTTGAGGCGCGCGTCGAAGCGCTCCTCCATGGATTTCGACTCGTCGTTCGCGACCGCCAGGAGGCGCTCGCGGCGGCCGGCGAATTTCTTCACCAGTTCGCGACGGTGCTTGTTCTTCTCGATAGCGCTTTTTTTAGCCATTGATATTTCTCCAGTGTCCGCGTCTGAGAACGGATGTTCTCACTGCCGGAACGGGAAGTTGAAGTGGCGCAGGAGTGCGCGGGCCTCGTCGTCGGTCTTCGCGGAAGTTGCGATGACCACGTCCATGCCCCAGACTTGCTCGACCTTGTCGTAGTTGATCTCAGGGAACACAAGGTGCTCCTTGATGCCGAGCGCGTAGTTGCCGCGGCCGTCGAACGACTTGGGGTTGAGGCCCCGGAAGTCGCGAACGCGAGGCAGAGCGATCGTCACGAGACGATCCATGAACTCGAACATGCGAGTCTTGCGGAGCGTCACCTTGGCGCCGATCGGCATGTTCTCGCGGACCTTGAACTGCGAGATCGCCTTGCGGGCCTTCGTGATGACCGGCTTCTGACCGGCGATGAGCGCCAGATCCGCAGCGGCCACGGTGGCCTTCTTCGAATCCGCCGTCGACTCGCCAACGCCCATGTTGAGGACGATCTTGGTGATCGTCGGCACTTCCATGGGGTTCTTGTAGCCGAATTCTTCGATCAGCGCCGGGCGCACTACGTCTTCGTAGTGCTGCTTCATGCGCGGAGTGTAGCCGTCCACCTGGGCCTTAGCCATCGATCAGGTCTCCCGAACGCTTGGCGAACCGGACCTTGCGGCCGTCGTCCAGAGTTTTAAAACCAACCCGGGTCGGCTTGCCGTCCTTCGGGTCCGCATAGGCCAGGTTCGACAGGTGAAGCGGCGCCTCTTTCGAGATGATGCCGGCCTCTTGGGCTCCCGTCTGGCGCTGGTGGCGCTTGACCAGGTTGACGCCACGGACGAGCGCACGCTCCTCCTTCGGCATCACCTGCACGACTTCGCCGGTCTTGCCCTTGTCGCGACCGGCCAGAATGACGACCTTATCGCCCTTCTTGATCTTCGCGGCCATTAGAGCACCTCCGGCGCAAGCGAGATGATTTTCATGTGATTCTTGGCGCGCAGTTCACGAGGAACGGGGCCGAAGATACGCGTACCGACCGGCTCTTTCTGATTGTTGATCAGAACGGCGGCATTCCGGTCGAACCGGATCACCGAACCGTCGGCGCGACGGATGTCCTTGGCGGTGCGAACGACGACCGCCTTCATGACGTCGCCCTTCTTCACGCGACCGCGCGGGATGGCTTCTTTAACGGAGACGACGATAATATCGCCGACGGAAGCGTATTTACGCTTCGAACCGCCGAGAACCTTGATGCACATCACGCGACGCGCGCCGGAATTGTCGGCGACGTCCAGATTCGTCTGCATCTGGATCATGGCTTTGATCCTTTCCTTTGTTTCAGACAGGTTTCCGGGCCAAAGGCACGATTGCCTTCCCGGACTACGCCTGATGGGGATCTGCAGTCCCCTGCCCTTCATGTCGAGAAAGGCGGCCGTATACACGAGCCGCCCCCGTTAGACAAGTCCCAGCCGAAAGCATTCCGCTTCCGGACCGAAAAGCTTTACGCCTTCGTCTGGTCCAAGAGCACCCAGGTCTTGAGCTTGGAGAGCGGCTTCGATTCCTCGATGGAAACCTGGTCGCCCACCTTCGCAACGTTGTTCTCGTCGTGAGCGTGGTAGTTCTTCGTCCGACGCACGGTCTTCTTCATGACCGGGTGCGTGAAACGACGTTCCACCTTCACGACGACCGTCTTGTCCTGCTTGTCGCTGACAACGACGCCCTGCAAAACGCGCTTCGGCATCTTGTTCCCCTTTAAGCCTTCGCCGCAGCGGTTTTTTGGCGCTGCTGCGTCTTGACGCGTGCGATGTCCCTGCGGACCTCGGTGACGCGTCCTGTGTTTTCGAGCTGGCCGGTGGCGCGCTGGAAGCGGAGGTTGAACTGCTCCTTCTTCAGGTTCAGCAATTCATCCGACAATTGGTCCGTCGACATCGCCTTGATGTCGGAGGATCTCTGTTTCGACTTCATGATGCCCTCCTTACTCGGCGATACGTTGGATGAAACGCACCTTGATCGGGAGCTTGGCGGCACCGAGACGAAGTGCCTCGCGGGCGACATCCTCCGACACGCCGTCGATCTCGAACATGATGCGACCCGGCTTGACGCGGGCGGCCCAGAATTCGGGAGCGCCCTTGCCTTTACCCATGCGGACTTCCGTCGGCTTCGACGAAACCGGCACGTCCGGGAAAATACGGATCCACACACGACCCGCACGCTTCATGGCGCGCGTGATCGCACGGCGAGCCGCTTCGATCTGACGAGCGTTGACACGCTCGGGTTCCATCGCCTTCAGCCCGAACTGGCCGAAATTGAGGTCCGTACCACCTTTCGCGGTACCGGAAATCCGGCCCTTGAACTGCTTACGGAATTTGGTTTTCTTCGGTTGCAGCATGGCAAACCTCTCCTGACCCCTCTAAGGGCTTACGCCGCGTGCTCGCGGCGGCCACCCGAGCGGCCTCCCTCTTCGTTCATCCGCTTGTCCTGCGCCATCGGGTCGTGCTCAAGGATTTCGCCCTTGAAGATCCAGACCTTGATGCCGCAGGTGCCATAGGTCGTGAAAGCCGTTGCCGTGCCGTAATCGACATCCGCCCGCAGCGTGTGCAGCGGAACGCGGCCTTCGCGATACCATTCCTGACGGGCGATCTCGGCACCACCGAGACGACCCGCGCAGTTGATCCGGATGCCCTCTGCTCCAAGACGCATCGCCGACTGAACGGCGCGCTTCATGGCGCGGCGGAAAGCAACGCGGCGCTCGAGCTGCTGAGCGATCGAATCCGCCACCAGCGTCGCGTCGACTTCCGGCTTGCGGACTTCGACGATGTTGATGGCCACATCGGCATTCGTCATCTTGTTGACGAGCTTGCGCAGCTTCTCGATATCCGCGCCCTTCTTGCCGATGACCACGCCCGGACGACCCGAGTGAATGGTGACCCGGCACTTCCGGTGCGGACGCTCGATCACGATCTTCGAAACGGCGGCCTGCTTGAGCTGCTTCATGAGCGCTTCGCGGATCGCCATATCCTCGTGCATCAGCTTGGCGTATTCGCCCTTGCCGGCGAACCAGCGGCTGTCCCAGGTCCGGTTGATGCCGAGCCGAAGACCGATCGGGTTAACTTTCTGACCCATCTGGTGCTCCTTAAGCCTGCTGTTGTTCGGCGACTTCACGAACCACGATCGTCAGGTTCGAGAAGGGCTTCAAGATACGAGCGCCCCGGCCGCGAGCGCGGGCATGGAAGCGCTTCATCACGAGCGCCTTGCCGACGAAGGCCTGGCTGACGACGAGATCGTCCACATCGAGGTTGTGGTTGTTCTCGGCATTGGCGATGGCGCTCTCGAGGCACTTCTTCACGTCACGAGCGATCCGCTTGCGCGAGAACTCGAGATCCGCGAGAGCGGTGCCGACCTTCTTGCCGCGAATGAGCTGGGCAACAAGGTTGAGCTTCTGCGGGCTGACGCGCAGCATGCGAGCGACGGCTTTCGCCTCCGAGTCGCTGAGCGCGCGGGGAGTAGCGGTCTTACCCATTACTTCCTCCTCGCCTTCTTGTCCGCTGCGTGACCGTGGAAGGTCCGGGTCGGCGAGAACTCGCCGAACTTGTGACCGACCATTTCCTCGCTCACGTAGACGGGAATATGCTTCTGACCGTTGTAGACCCCGAAAGTGAGGCCGACGAACTGCGGCAGGATCGTGGAGCGACGGCTCCAGATCTTGATGACCTCGCTGCGGCCCGCACCACGGGCAGCCTCGGCCTTCTTGAGGAGGTAGCCGTCAACAAACGGGCCCTTCCAAAGCGAACGTGCCATGACGTGCCTCTGTCCTTATTTCTTCCGCGCGTGGCGGCTCGACACGATGAACTTGTCGGTCCGCTTGTTCGAACGGGTTTTCTTGCCCTTGGTCGGAATGCCCCACGGCGTCACCGGATGGCGACCGCCCGAGGTGCGACCCTCACCACCACCGTGCGGGTGATCGATCGGGTTCATGGTCACGCCGCGGTTATGCGGACGCCTGCCGAGCCAGCGCGTGCGACCTGCCTTGCCCAACGACGTATTCATGTGGTCGGGGTTGGACACGGCGCCGACGGTGGCGAAGCAATTGCCATGGACCAGACGCTGCTCGCCGGAATTCAGGCGAACCGTGACGTAGCCCTGGTCACGACCAACGATCTGAGCGTAGGTGCCGGCAGAGCGGGCGATAGCGCCGCCACGGCCGATCTTCAGCTCGACGTTGTGGATGATCGTTCCCACCGGCATGTTGCCGATCGGCATCGCGTTGCCCGGCTTGATGTCGACCTGCTCGCCAGCCGACACCGGATCGCCGACAGCAAGACGCTGCGGGGCCAGGATGTAGGACAGCTCGCCATCGGCGTAGCGGATCAGCGCGATGAAGGCGGTGCGGTTCGGATCATACTCGATCCGGTCCACGACAGCCACATCGCCCATGCGTCCACGACGCTTGAAGTCGACATTGCGCAGGGTCCGCTTGTGACCGCCGCCGCGAAAGCGGACGGTGACACGACCCATATTGTTACGGCCGCCGGAGGAGCTCTTGCCCTCCGTCAGCGACTTGACCGGCTTGCCCTTGTAGAGCTCGCTGCGGTCGACGATCACCAACTGCCGCAGGCCGGGGGTGATTGGTTTGAAAGTCTTCAAAGCCATGAGATCACTTCCTCAACCGCTCAGAGGCCCGTCGTGACGTCGATGGTTTGGCCCTCTTCGAGGGTCACAACCGCCTTCTTCACATCCGACCGCTGACCGCGCATACCGCGGAAAATCTTCACTTTGCCTTTGGTGACGAGCGTGTTCACGCTCTTCACCTTGACGTCGAACAACTTCTCGACCGCTTCTTTGATCTGCGGCTTCGTGGCCGTCGGGCTCACCTTGAAGACGACCTTGTTCTGATCGGACAGGGTCGTGGCCTTCTCGGTGATGACCGGGCTCACGATCACATCGTAGTGGCGCGGGTCCAGGCTCATTTGAAGCGCGCCTCCAGCGCATCGACAGCCGCCTTCGTGAGAACGAGCTTCTCGCGGCGAAGGATGTCATAGACGTTGATGCCCTGCACCGGCAGGACGTCGATGTTCGGGATGTTGCGAGCAGCCCGCTGGAAGTTCGCCTCGATCTCGACACCGCCGATGATCAATGCGCTGCCAAGGCCCATCTTGCCGAAGCGTTCGATGAGACCCTTCGTCTTCGGATCCGAGAGCTTCACGTCATCGATGATGATGAGCGACGCATCCTTGACCTTCGACGACAAAGCGTGCCGCAGAGCAAGCGCGCGGACCTTCTTCGGCAGGTCATGCGCATGAGAGCGAACGACCGGACCGAAGGCACGACCACCACCCCGGAACTGGGGAGCGCTTGCGGCGCCGTGGCGGGCGTTACCGGTGCCCTTTTGCTTGTACAGCTTCTTGGTCGTGCGGTTGATGTCCGAACGGCCCTTCGTGGCGTGCGTGCCGGCCTGGCGCTTTGCGAGCTGCCAGCGGACGCAACGGGCAAGCAGGTCGGCGCGGGGATCGAGACCGAAAATCGTCTCGTTCAGATCCACCGAACCGGCGCTCTTGCCTTCGAGCGTGGTGATATCAAGCTTCATCACGCGTTCTCCTCTTGAGCCTGCGGAGCCGTCTCGACGGCCGCAGAACCGTTCGCGCCAGTCCGGAACTTGCCGGGCATCGGCACGTCGGTCGGCAGCTTCCGCTTCACCGCGTCACGGATGTAGATCCATCCGCCGGCGACGCCGGGAACGGCACCCTCGACCAGGATCAGACCGCGCTCGACATCGGTCGACACCACGCGCAGATTCTGCGTCGTGACGCGCTCGGCGCCGAGGTGACCGGGCATCTTCTTGTTCTTGAAGGTCTTGCCCGGGTCCTGACGGCCACCGGTCGAACCGATCGAGCGGTGCGACACGGAAACACCGTGAGTGGCGCGCAGACCGCCGAAGTTCCAGCGCTTCATACCGCCGGCGAAGCCCTTACCCATCGTGGTGCCCGTGACGTCCACGAACTGCCCCGCGATGAAGTGATCGGCGGTGATTTCGGCGCCGACGGGGATGACTGCATCCTCGGAGACGCGGAATTCCGCGATCTTGCGCTTCGGCTCGACGTTGGCGACGGCGAACCGTCCACGCTCGGCCTTCGAAACGTTCTTGACCTTGGCCGTGCCGACGCCGACCTGCAGCGCCGTATAGCCATTCTTGTCCATCGTCCGATGGGCAACCACCTGACAGTGATCGACCTTCAAGACTGTTACCGGGACGTGTTCACCCGCATCCGTAAAGATGCGTGTCATCCCCAACTTCTGTGCAATGACGCCTGAGCGCATGTGCGTATCCTCTCGGCGTGTCCTACCGAAAGCTCCAAGCCAAAGGCTTAGAGCTTGATCTCCACGTCCACGCCCGCGGCGAGGTCGAGCTTCATCAGCGCGTCCACCGTCTGGGGTGTGGGGTCCACGATATCGAGAACACGCTTGTGAGTGCGCATCTCGAATTGCTCACGCGACTTCTTGTCGATGTGAGGCGAGCGAAGAACCGTAAAGCGCTCGATGCGCGTCGGCAGCGGGATGGGCCCGCGTACCTGGGCGCCGGTCCGCTTCGCAGTCGACACGATTTCGCGTGTCGATGCGTCGAGGATCCGGTGGTCGAACGCCTTAAGGCGAATGCGAATATTCTGGTTCATGGCTTGACCTGTTCCAAAAGAAGGAGACCGACCGTTCGCCGGTCACCTTCTTTGATCCTCTGAATTAGTCCATGACCTGCGCGACGACGCCGGCACCGACGGTGCGGCCGCCTTCGCGGATGGCGAAGCGCAGCTTCTCTTCCATGGCGATCGGGACGATCAGCTGAACGTCCATCGAGATGTTGTCGCCCGGCATCACCATCTCGGTGCCTTCAGGCAGCGTCACCACACCCGTCACGTCCGTCGTCCGGAAGTAGAATTGCGGACGATAGTTGGTGAAGAACGGCGTATGACGGCCACCCTCCTCCTTGGTCAGGATGTAGGCCTCGGCCTTGAACTTGGTGTGCGGCTTGATCGAACCGGGCTTGCACAGAACCTGACCGCGCTCCACGTCCTCGCGCTTGGTGCCGCGCAGCAGAACGCCCACGTTGTCGCCGGCCTGGCCCTGATCGAGCAGCTTGCGGAACATCTCGACGCCCGTCACCGTCGTCTTGACCGTGTCCTTCAGGCCGACGATCTCGACTTCCTCGCCGACCTTGACGATGCCGCGCTCGACGCGACCCGTCACCACCGTGCCGCGGCCCGAGATCGAGAACACGTCCTCGATCGGCATCAGGAACGGCAGGTCGATCGGACGCTCCGGCTGCGGGATATAGGCATCGACCGCTTCCATCAGCTTCAACACCGCCTCGCGGCCGATCTCCGGCGACCGGTCTTCCAGCGCGCACAACGCCGAACCCTTGACGATCGGGATGTCGTCGCCGGGGAAATCGTATTTCGACAACAGCTCGCGCACCTCGAGCTCGACCAGCTCCAGAAGCTCCGCGTCGTCGACCATGTCGACCTTGTTCATGAACACCACCAGAGCCGGAACGCCGACCTGGCGCGCCAGAAGGATGTGCTCGCGCGTCTGCGGCATCGGGCCGTCAGCCGACGACACCACCAGGATCGCGCCGTCCATCTGCGCTGCACCCGTGATCATGTTCTTCACGTAGTCGGCGTGGCCAGGGCAATCCACGTGCGCATAGTGACGGTTCGCCGTCTCGTATTCCACGTGCGCCGTCGAGATCGTGATCCCGCGTGCCTTCTCTTCCGGCGCCTTGTCGATCTGGTCGTACGCCGTAAACGTCGCCCCGCCCGACTCCGCCAGAACCTTCGTGATCGCTGCCGTCAAAGACGTCTTGCCATGGTCAACGTGGCCAATCGTCCCGATATTGCAGTGCGGCTTGTTCCGCTGAAACTTTTCCTTGCCCATCGTTCTGTACCTTACCGAGCTGGGATGTGATGAAAGCTGTGGCGTCCGATATTGCGATTGGACTATTTCCGCAAGAGCCAATTTCGATATTGCCGCGCATAGTCCTTGGTCACGAGGTCGATCGGCTCGTCCCGGACGAGATTGTCGAGCACGACGCCAAGCGGCCCTCCCCCGCCCTTGACCAGCACGTGGTGGGAAGGAAGCGAGAGAAGCGGCGTGGCGGTCTTGGCGTCAAGGAGTTCGACATCGGCCTGAATCGTGTGGTCGCCGCCCAGAATCACCCGTTGGATCGCGGACGATATCCTGACCTCGTGAACCCGCACCGCAAGTTTCACCGGCCGAGCGCCGGCCAGTTCCGGGCCAATCGCCGCCAGCATGGCGCTGCGCAGCCGATCGGAGATCACGTTCCGCACGAATGCCCGGCCTTCATCCGTATCGGCAGAGAATTCGGCGCTCTGGGCGGCCGCCCCCTTGGTCTTGGCATAGGCGATTTCGCCGTCGCCCCATGAAATGCGGGCGTTCGGCGCGATCTTCACCTCGACCGACTGAAGCCGCAAGGACGAGATCTGGTCGGGCGACAGGGTGTTGGCCGCAGTAATGCAGCCGGACAAGGCGAAAGCCAGCAGAACGACGGCGGCGGCGCGCGCAAACATGAGATGCAACCTGGGAGAAGATTTCGAGAAGACGATGCAACTAAATTACCTTGGTGGCGGTTACAAGCGGGAAAATCAGGAGCGGGCGAACCTGGTGTCCGGCCGCCGGCAAAAACATTCAACCAATGAGTTGACAATCCCTCGGCCCGGCCTCATTCTCAACCACATGGTTGAATTACAGACATCCCGGCTCGACGCCGTGTTTCACGCCCTCGGCGATGCCACGCGCCGCCGGATGTTGCGCGACCTTTCTAATGGGCAGCGGACGGTCGGGGAACTCGCCGCCCCCTTCGACATCTCGCTGGCCGCCGCCTCCAAGCACATCAAGGCGCTGGAGCGTGCCGGCCTTGTCAGCCGGACGGTGAAGGGCCGGACCCACTTCTGCCGGCTGGAGCCGCGCCCGCTTGAGGACGCGCACGAGTGGATTGGCTTCTACGAACGCTTCTGGACCGGCCGCCTCGACATTCTCGAGGGCCTGCTGCGCCGGGACGAAACCCCTGCCCCCCAAGGAAACGACCAAGGAGACGACAATGACTGACACTATGACCCCCAGCGCCTATGGCGTCGTGACGGAGCCCGCGACAGTGCGACTGCAACGCCTGCTACCCGGCCCCATCGAAAAGGTCTGGTCTTACATCACCGAGAGCGAGCTTCGCGGAAAATGGCTGGCGACCGGCCACATGGATCTGCGGGTCGGCGGCAAGGTCGACCTCGTCTGGCGCAACGACGACCTGACAGATCACCGCGAGGAGCGTCCGCCCGGGTTTAGCGAGGAGCACCGGCAGGAGAGCCTGATCACCCGGCTCGATCCGCCCCGCCTGCTCGCTTTCGGCTGGGACGGCGGCAGCGAGGTAACCTTCGAACTCGAGCCCAAGGGCAGTGAGATCCTGCTCACGATCACTCACAGCAAGCTGCCGAACCGCAGCCAGATGCTCGGTGTCTCCGCCGGCTGGCACGCCCATATGGACGTCTTCGAGGCACGCCTACGCGGCGAGGAGCTGCCGTTCTTCTGGCGGAACTGGGCAGCGCTGAAAGCGGAATACGACAAGCGCATCCCGCAATAATTCGCGGCATCAGCGGGGCGGGTCGGCAACGGGGCCAGCGGAGCGCGGGCCCGACAGTTGCCGCCCGCCTCGCTCATCAATGTGATGGTCGCAACATGCTACTCACTTTGAACCAGGCCGTGATTGGCAAAGTGATTGCCCAGCTTTCCGACTGGGCTGTGCAGCCGTGATTGGCGCCGGACCTGCAGGCCGATGGAATGCGGTAAACGCTGATGGCCCGCCCAGCTCTGATTCTCTGGATACGATGGTGGCCGCAAGAGGCGATGGCCTCCGTTGTCGGAAAAAAACCGGTAACCGCCACCTCCACTTGGCGGAGACTACAGCGGGATCTCACTTGCCATGACAAACGCTGAAATGCGGAGATTACCCCAGCTCGAAGGTCGAAATCCCGTACGTTCGGGAAAGCGGCAAGTCTGGTCTCTCACCGCGGTACATCCGGGCTGTCTCAAACACCGGTGACAGGCTGTAATGCGCGGCGAGCTGAACGGCAGCTTGGTTTGGCTCGGGCAAATCCAGGAAGACCGAATCTGCTTTTGCCCGCGATGCAAGCGCCTGAAACAACAAATCAGCCTCGCGTTCGCTGTCGGCGAAGAGCGGCCCGATCTTGTGGCCGTGTCGGCAGGCTCGGATGACGCCATAACCCTTGACGGTCCCGTCTTCGATGAAGGCAATGGCGCTGCGCATATCGGGTTTGAGCCAGCAGCGCAGAAAGGCCTCGCGCGGCGCGGCAAAGAACGGCCGGTCATAGTCCAGAATGGCGTCCATGATCTCCGGACTCACTTGCCGCAGACGGTCGTCCCGAGGGGGCTCGGTCTGAGGGGTTCCGCCATAGCGGACATTGCGGTGCGCCAGTACGAACCCGGATCGCGCATATTTCTCCTGCTGGGCCACAACACCATCCAGACCCACCGTGCGATCCCCGAGGTAGTCCATGCCGGCCTGCCAGAGGTGATATCCGAAGCCTCGTCCGCGTTGATCCGGCCGGACGATGTAGAAGCCGAGAAAACCGAACGCGCGGGAGTACCGAACGACCGAGATGGAGGCGATCGGCTCCTCGCCGAGGCACCCGATCAGGAAACCGCTCGGATCAACGGCTGCAAAGCAATCTGCATCGTTGAGACCCGGATTCCATCCCTCGGCGGCAGCCCAGTCGATCGCGAGGTCCAGGTCTTGGCGCTTCATGACCCGGACGTCCAGTGTGTCGGGATATCCTTGTGTCACGTTCGGCCTCGTCGGGTTTTCCTATTGTGAGAGAGCCTACGCATTAACCCGGCACAGGGTAGATCGGTCCTCACGCCAGGCAAGAGCGTGGGATTGTGCGGTCACGCCGAAGCGCAACCATCCCGCGCGTCGCCAGGGTCGATGCCACGTCGTCCTCTCGCTTCCCGAAGCCCAGAACCCATGTTTGGGGCTTCCTGTCAGGGACTTTGCCGAGGCCTGAGACTTTCGGGCGCCTGCGCTACTGGCTCGGACAGCGGCCGGAATCGTTAACGTGAGAGTGAAAATTTACTGGCCGTTAACCCTAAAGCGGCGAGATCGAGGCATTGCAGGATTTTCATCAGCCGTGACCATCGCCGTCCACCCCCGCCCCTCGCTTCGCTTCCGCGGCAAGTCGTTCTTGGCGCTGGTTCTCGCACCCGTCGTACCGATGCGCGACTGGCTGGAAGACCTGGACGCGCTGACGCAGAACTCGCCCGGGTTCTTCTCCGGCCGGCCTGTTGTTCTCGACGTGTCTACGCTCAAGCCGTCGAAGTCGGAGCTCAAGTTTCTTCTTGCCGCGATGCGAATGCGAGACATCCGCATTGCCGGTCTGGAAGGCGCAGCGCCCGCGGTCATGGATGCGGACATGCCACAGGCCCTAACCGGCGGAGAGCTTTCCAGTGGCATCGACCGTGCCGATCTCGATAAGGCGCCGCTGACCCGCGAGACGGCAGACCCGACGCTGATGATTGAGGATTCCATCCGCTCCGGGCGGTCAGTCCTGCACCCCAATGGCGACGTGACTATTCTAGGCTCGGTCGCTTCCGGCGCGGAGATCGTGGCGGGAGGTTCTATTCATATCTACGGCTCACTCCGTGGACGGGCCGTCGCCGGTTGCACGGGGAATGCGACCGCTCGAATCTTCTGCCGCAAATTCGAGGCGGAACTCGTTGCTGTCAATGGCCTCTACAAGACCGCCGACGACCTTGGTTCCAAGTTCCGCAATCTGCCGATTCAGGTTCGCCTCGACGGCGATTCCCTGATCCTCAC
>NZ_VCMV01000056.1 GCF_008757455.1 Microvirga brassicacearum
CCCCTCCCCATGCTATCCCCATCCCAGAGCCGCCCCATGCGGCTCCGGGGCGTTAGAACCCCGCCTACAGCGGCCCGCATCGGCCGCAATTCGATGCCTTCCCACCTTACGGTCGGGGAGGTGCTGCCGCATGTCCAGGGCGAGAGCCTAAAGGGTAGCGCGGTCGTCTGTAGGCGGCTTCTAAACTCCCCGACCACCAGCGGCGCTGGTGGTCGTTCCATACCGGGGGTGAGCATGGAGCCGTCTTATAGCGTGTGGGCCGATTGGCTCTCGAAATTCCACACATGGCCGGAAGGCGTGCAGGCCCTGTGGGTCTTGGGGCTGACGGTGACGGCGCTCGGGGTGATTGCCGGGGCGACCCGGGTGCTTGTGGCGGTCATTGCCATCTTCCACCGCCCGCCGCCGCTCGTCTTGCCTGAGGCCGCCTGGGTGGTGAAAGGGGAGGGGCCGTCGGCGCGCTTTCTTTCTTCCGCTATGCCGGAGGCGCCGCACCTGACCCGCCGAGTTGTTGTGCGCAGGCGAGGCCGGTAAACCAGCGCCGACGATTTGACCCGTGTCGTCTGCCGGCATGCCTGCTGATGCGATCGCTGCGAGCGTCGATCTCAGTGTTTCGCTGCGAGGATCTCAGGGTTTTCCCTAATTGATTTCGCCCTGAGCGGCGCCACGTTAGGCCTTCGCACGGAAGGAGAAAGTCCCATGAGATTGACCGGATTGCTATCCGTCGTATCGCTACTGAGCCTGGCCGCAAGTGTGACGGGTCCTGCTTCCGCGCAGGACCTTCGCAAGGACGCGACCGCCGCAACCAAGGCGGCCAATCAGCGGCTGCTCAACGAATTGCCGTTCGCAGATAAGTCCGACTTCGAGAATGCCCGTCGCGGTTTCGTCGCACCGTTGCCACCTGCGATGATCAAGGGCCAGTCCGGCAACACGATCTGGAACCCGCAACAATACAGCTTCATCGGACAGGATGCGGCGGCACCGGACACCGTCAATCCGAGTCTCTGGCGGCAGGCGCAGCTCATCAACCTGAGTGGCCTGTTCAAGGTCGCGGACGGCCTCTACCAGGTCCGCAATCTCGACCTGTCGAACATGACCATCATCGAGGGACGGGAAGGCATCACCATTGTCGATCCGCTTGTCTCGGCAGAGACAGCGAAGGTCGGCCTCGACCTCTACTACGCAAACCGGGAACGCAAGCCGGTCAAGGCGGTGATCTACACGCACAGCCACGTCGACCACTATGGCGGCGTCAGGGGCGTGGTCAATGAGGCGGACGTCGCCTCCGGCAAGGTCAAGATCTACGCCCCTGAGGGCTTCCTCGAAGCCGCGGTCGCCGAGAACGTCATGGCCGGCAACGCAATGAGCCGGCGCGCCAGCTACATGTACGGCAACCTGCTGCCGCCCGATCCCAAGGGCCAGGTCGGCGCAGGGCTCGGCACGACCACCTCGGCCGGGACCGTCACGCTGATTCCGCCGACCGACATCGTGAAGACGACCGGCGAAAAGCAGGTGATCGACGGCCTGACCTACGAATTCCTGATGGCGCCCGGGTCCGAGGCCCCGGCCGAGGTGCTGTGGTACATCGAGGAGATGAAGGCCATCTCTGCGGCCGAGGACGCGACCCACACGCTGCATAATACGTACTCGCTGCGTGGTGCGAAGATCCGCGAGCCGCTGCCGTGGTCGAAGTATCTCAACGAAGTGCTGTCGATGTGGGGCGACAAGGCGGAGGTGATGTTCGCCCAGCATCACTGGCCGAGCTTCGGCAATGCGGAGGTCGTCAAGCTCCTCAGGAGCCAGCGCGATCTCTACCGCTTCATCAACGACGAGACCCTGCGCATGGCGAACCAGGGCATGACGATGCGAGAAATCGCCGACAGCTTCAAGATGCCAGACAGCTTGGCGAAGGTTTGGGCGAACCGCGGTTATTACGGGTCGGTCTACCATGACGTCGCCGCAACCTATGTGCTTTACCTGGGATGGTTCACCGGAAACCCGGCCACGCTGCATGAGCTTCCTCCCGTCGAGGCGAGTAAGAACTACGTCGAGTTCATGGGCGGAGCCAACGCCATTCTGGAGAAGGCGAAGCAGTCCTTCGACAAGGGCGATTACCGCTGGGTTGCCCAGGTGGTGAACCACGTGATCTTTGCCGATCCGAGCAACAAACAGGCTAGGGATCTGCAGGCGGATGCACTCGAGCAGCTCGGCTATCAGGCCGAGTCGGGACCATGGCGCAACTTCTATCTGACAGGCGCCAAGGAACTGCGTGATGGCGTGACCAAGCTGCCGACCCCCAACACGGCGAGCCCCGATACAGTGAGGGCGATGACGCCCGAGATGTTCTTTGACTATCTCAGCGTCCGCGTGGATCGCTCGAAGGCGGGCGATGCGAAGATGGCCCTCAACTTCGACTTCGGCAACTCGGGCGGGAAGTACCTGATCGAGCTGGAGAATGGCGTGCTCAACCACACCGAAGGCCGCCAGGCGGACAACGCCGACGCGACGGTGACCCTGTCACGGGACACGCTGAACAAGATCATTCTCCAGGAGACGAAGCTGGCGGATGCGATCAGCGCCGGAGAGGTCAAGGTCAGCGGCAATCAGGCGAAGCTGAACGAGATGGTGTCTTATCTCGACACATTCGAGTTCTGGTTCAACATCGTCACACCGTAGAGACGTAGGGGTTCGGAAATCCGGTTTCCGCCTAAGGGCGGAAACCGAGCTCACGATGGTGAGCGACCTATCCTTGGAAACGCCTGGTTCGATGGGAATTAAGCGGCGCTGGTGGTCGTTCCATATCGGGGGTGGGCATGGAGCCGTCTTATAGCGTGTGGGCCGATTGGCTCTCGAAATTCCACACATGGTCGGAAGGCGTGCAGGCGCTCGGGGTGATTGCCGGGGCGACCCGGGTGCTTGTGGCGGTCCTTGCCATCTTCCACCGCCCACCGCCTAGGCGGCGAAAGGGGCGGGGCCGTCGGAGCGCTTTCTTTCTTTCTTCCGCCATGCCGGAGGCGCCGCACCTGACCCGCCGCACCATGCTGCCGGAATAAGGCTCTCGGGAACAAGCCCGCTTTTCAGCCGATGCCGTGTTTCCGCAGAAGTGCGTCCTCGTCGCCGGCGATCCAGCCGAAGATTTTGGGCTGCTCTTGTCCGTGGCGCACCAGATAATGGACGACGAAATCGATGGTGAGGTCCGGGGCGTCGGTGCGCCGGTAGACGGCTTTCCAATCCACATTCGCCAACACGTGGCGCTCGTCGATGGGCATGAGGCGGATATCCGCGATCTCCATCTCCTTCGTGCCGATGTCGCGATAATGCCGGTAGCCCTGCTCCATGGCGGCAACGAGGCTGTCGTCGTTTTTGCCGCCCATGATGCCGGCGGGCGTCGCGGCGATGAAATCGGAGGCGAAGAACGCGGCGCAGTCCCGAACGTCCACTGGCCCGGCAAGCGCCCGGTTCATGAAGGCCTCATAGCGCTCGAAGAAGGCTTTGATCGCAGCATCCATCAGAGAACCTCCTGTCGATGGCGCTTATTTCAAGCATACGCGATGGCGCGTCCCGCCAGCAGCACCAGCACCCATGAGCCGAGGGAGATCGCCGCAAAGGGGCGGGCCATGTCCGGGGTGGCTTCCTTCTGCAGGAAATGGCCGAAGCGCCAGTGGAACACCACCACGTTGATAAGGCCCAGCAACAGCATCAGCATCTTGAACCGGAAGGCCCCGTTATCGACGATGGTGGAGGCTTCGGCCGAGAGCAGGATGAGGCCGGAGACGAGCTGGATCACGAGGCCCAGGATGGCGACCGGAAGCGTCGCGCGGGCAAGCGCGCGCAAGGAGCCTTCGCGGCGCAGGACCTGAATGTCGAACACCGCGATGGCGCCCACCAGCAGGGCCGCGCCGAGCACGTGGATGAGGTTCGCCAGCGGGTAAAGCCAGGTGGTGCTGCGCGCGGCAACGCCTAAGCCCGATTGCTCGTAGTCGCGCATCAGGCTCGCGAAGGTCTCCATCTGTCAGCGCAATTCGACAGTCTTGCCCGCGACGATGATGCGCTCCGCGCGCATCTCGTGCTGGTTGCGGGTGGACGGATAGCCTTCCACCACCACGGCCGTCCCGGGTTTCAGCATCTCTTCCGAGAGCCCGCGCGCCTGCATGCGGGAGAGCGGCGCCAGCGTCGCCTCCCAGGTGGCGCCCTCATGTTTCAGCATGAGGTGCGCATGGGGGTTGGTCCATTGCAGCATCTCGACCGGGGCGCTGATCCTGAACGCTTTCGAGACGTCGTAGCTGCCCCATCCGTGATGGGCGAAGGCCGCACCCGTCCAGAGAGCGGCAGCAAGCGTGAGGGGGACGATGCGTCTGTTCATCGGGGCACCTTGGTGTTGACCGGCGCGAGGCCGGCCCGTCCGGGGTCGCGCATGAAGGTAGGCCGCGGACGGCGGGCATCAAGAGAGGCGAGGGGGCGGCCCTTGCAGCGGGGCCGGGCTGGGGG
>NZ_VCMV01000005.1 GCF_008757455.1 Microvirga brassicacearum
CCCCCCGCCTGTGGCTACTACCCCTACCCACCCTGCTACTGACAGGAACAAACGTCCGACCGAAGCTCAGAGCCGAGACACCTTAGCGGGTTTCGGCTACGCGATGTCGAGTGTCGCGCACAGCCCGGGGTGATCGTGCGGTTGAAGGGATCGGGGGCAGCCGGGCTCGAAAAGGGCTTTTTGATGCGCCGCCTTCCGTTCCCACCCGGCAAGATCGTCCACGATTGTCTGTGTCCTTCACGACGCTTGATCCGGGGAATTCATACAAGGGATCGTTTGCCGCATCTGCTCAAGGCTAGCCTTGAAGAGAGGGTTCTGCTGATAGAACGCACCAAGAGATTGGGAAGTCTTCACCGCATGCTGCCCGCGCGCATGCATCCGAGAGCGCCGCCGGCCTTGCGCAGCCGACACATGGCAACTCGCTGATGCAGACGCCAGCCAATACCATGAACCCGGCATGCAGTAGCGTCGCCGTCCTCACGTCGGGTGGGGGATTGCAGAGTTTCTAAGCGCAGGTAACCTACCAGAAGCCAGGCCCCCACGGCCCAAAGTCGAAGGCGTCTTGGTTCATCATCTCGGTCATCTGTTGCTCATTGGCAAGTTGCTTGGCGAAAACAGCGGCCCGATAGCTAGACCACGCTGTCTGGTCGCCGAAATAGACGCACTGACACCCGGCAGGATCGGCGAAGACGTAAACCACGGTCCCGCCCGACGTCTGACGAACGAACTTGTTCGGCGGGAGCTTCTTCATGGCGGCAATCCGCGCTGGCGAATTGGCGGGCTGAAGCGTGAATCCGGCGGCCGCAAGCTGGTTCTCCTTGCTCTGGACCGCCTGTTGCGGGGTCTGGCACGCGGCGAGGATCAGGCTAATCGCGCCAAGCGTAAATATCGATTGGGATTGCATTGCTTCTCTCCCGGCGGCCGATAATCGCGACAGGAATGACTCCGCCGATGCCAACAGCCTCGCACGAAAGCAAGCAGTCAGCTTGACAAAACGAGACACCGGCTTGACGTGCCGAGACAGAGACGCCCGTCGGGGCCGACGGCGACAGCTTTCTCGATGCGGCGCAGAATGCCCGCCTGATCGCCTCGGCCGAGCGCTATTACCGTGTGATGTACTACGGCGGGGCAGAGTCCCGGAATCTGCGCGACACGCATATGTTCGAGACGCTCGAACGTATTCTGGAAGCGCGCGGCCCGCAATCGAAAGCGGTCGTATGGGCTCACAACTCACACATGGGCGACGCGCGCTACACGGAGATGGGCGTCCTACGCCACGAGCTGAACATCGGCCAGCTCTGCCGCCAGCGCCTCGGCGAGGAAGCCGCGCTCATCGGCTTCGGCACGCACACGGGCACCGTTGCGGCGGCTTCTGATGATCGATGGTTCCCGATTATGAATCCCATCTGATAATATCCACGGCGCAAGCGTTCCCGCACGGTGCTGTCGACTGCCGCCGATCACGCCTCCCGGAGCTTGCCGCGTGGACCGGCTCTCCAGACGCCATGGTCCGGCCAGGACCGAAGGAACCGCGGAACGGCCTCGGCAGCCATCGGCCTCCCGAAGAAGTATCCTTGGCCAAAATCGCACCCTTGTTCCCAGAGGAGGCTTGCTTGAGCGGAGGTTTCGACGCCTTCTGCAACAACCCTGAGGTCAAGATTCTGACCAAGGCTGAGCACCGCTTTGACGATCGCCGCATCGCTGGATCCGCTCTCAAGGTTGCTGACGAACGACCGATCCAGCTTGAGAACGTCGACGGGAAATTTCTTGAGGTGCAACAAGGACGCGTAGCCGGTGCCGAAATCGTCAAGCGCGATCTTTATTCCCTCGGCGCTCAGGGTCCGCAACGCATGCTCGACGTATTTCGCGTCGCGGCCGAGAAACACCGTTTCGGTAACCTCGAGCTCAAGACAGCTTGTTGGTAAATCGGCCAACCGGAGCCGATTGAGCACCCACTCGGCATAGCCGCCCCGAAGAAACTCACTGGCCGAGGCATTGATGGCGATGCTCCCGACATCGAGACCCGCATCGAGCCAGGATGACAAGTCTCGGAGGACAGAGGAAAGCATCCGCTCGCCGATCGCGATGCCGAGGTTCACATCGTCGAAGGCCGGTGCAATTGTGTCGGGAGCCTGAAGTCCCCGGCGAGGGTGATGCCACCGCAACAGCGCCTCGAAGCCGGCAACGCCGCCATCGCCCAATGCGATTTTCGGCTGGTAGAACGGAACAATCCAGTCGAACCTCACGGCCTGTTGGGCCAGCCGCAGGGCCGAGGCGGTTTGCTGCATTTCGTCGCGCATGGAAGGCTTGTACATCCTGAACAGGCCCGGTCCTGTCGCCTTGCCGCTGTACAACGCGAGATCCGCCTGCTTGAGAAGTTCGTCAGGCTCCATGCTGAGGTCAGACGAGATGGCTCCCCCAACGCTCGCTCGATAATCTCGTCCAATATGATTTCCACTCGACGGCTCGCGCACTTGGGTCACGATATTCTCTGCAAGCCGGATGACCTCTGTCTCATCGATATTGGGGATGATAATGGAAAACTCGTCTCCGCCGAGGCGTGCCACGCAATCGGGAGCTGGCGCGATGCTTTGGAGCCGTGCGGCGAACGCCTTCAGGACAGCATCCCCGGCATCGTGACCGAACCTGTCGTTGATCTGTTTAAAGTCGTCGAGATCGACGATCAGCAGACCGACCCTTTGCTGCGCTACAAAGGCGTGATCCAGAGCCTGCTGGAGCCTCGCCTGAAAGAAGCTTCGATTGGGAAGACCCGTCAGAGGATCGTGAAATGCGGCCCAGCGGAGGCTCTCCTCCGCGAGCTTGCTGTCGTGAATGTCCTCGGCCGTGCCGTACCAGCGAACGATGGCATCCGTCTCGTTTCGTCGGGCCGTCGCCCTTCCACGAAACCAGCGAAAACTTCCGTCAGCCAGGCGCAAACGGAACTCGTCGTCGTACGGCTCGCCCGTGGTTATGGATTGAGCCCATCTCCGCGTTGCGGGTTCGAGGTCATCCGGATGCAAACCTTTCGCCCAGCCGCCCTCGGAGAGCACCTCGTCGCGGGAGAAGCCTGTCAGAGAAAGCCAGCGGGAACTGATCTCGACGGTTCGGCCCTTCGGGTCTGCAATCCATGGGATCTGCGGGTTTAACTCAACCAGATAGCGGAAGTTTTCCTGGCTCTCGCGATACTGTTCTTCCGCTCGTTTCCGTTTATCGGTATCCTGCGCTACCGTGATGGTGGAAATCACCTCGCCGGTTTCATCGCGAACGAAGGAGACGTTGACCGCGCACCAAGTGGCAGTGCCGTCCGGTCTGATATAGCGCTTCTCGATCTCGAAGGGTTCGCCGCGCTCCCTGTGTTCCTCGAATACGGCGAGGTTGTTCGGAAAATCCTCCGGGTGCGTGAAGTCCCTCATTGGAAGACCGTCGAGCTCTTCCCATCGACGCCCGACGATGTCGCAGAAGCGCTGGTTTACCATCAGCACCTCGTTGTTCATACCACGATGCAGGATCCCGACCATGGTTTGGCCGAAGACTATCGCAAGTTGACGCTCCCGCTCGCGGAGCGCTTGCGTGGCCAGTTTGCTCTCGTGGATGTCCTCCAGCGTGCCGTACCAGCGGATAATCCCGCCATCTTTGTTGCGCCTGGCGGTCGCGCGAGCCCGAAACCAGCGATAAATCCCCGTCTGCAGGCGCAACCGGTACTCTGCGTCGAACCGCTCGCCACTGGCGACCGAGTTTAGCCAGCTTTGCTGCGTGGGCGGCAGGTCCTCCGGGTGCAGCGCCTTGATCCAGCCGCGACCGAGAGCCTCCTGAACGGGGACGCCCGTGAGCTCCTGCCAGCGAGAGGAGGTCTCGACGACCTTGCCTTGCGGGTCGGCGGTCCAGGGAATCTGCGGATTCAGCTCGACGGAATACCGATAGTGCTCTTCGCTTTCGCACAGGACCACTTCAGCCTGCCGGAGTTCCGTGATGTCGGAAATGACTGCGACGATGAAGGAGTCCTCCCCTGTCGCCGCCGGAAGGCTGACAAGACGCTTATGGGTGCTCAGGGTCCGAATAGTGCCGTCGCCCGTAGTGATGATCTCCTCGACCTGGTGGTCCTGACCGGTTGAGAGGACCTCGTCGTCGATCGCCCAGAAGCTGTCGGCCTGCTCCTTTGGAATGAAGTTGTGATCCACGCGGCCAATCATTGCCTCGCGAGGCTGGCCTACAAGGCTGCACGCAGCGTCGTTCAGAAACACGAAGCGATGGGCATGGTCCTTGACAATGACCGGTTGCGCAATGCCGTTCAGGATGCGCTCGAAGGCCTCGGCCGCGCTCCTGACCTGAACAGGGCCGGGATGAATCTTCAACGTCATCTCATAGATCTTCCGAAGAGAATCTTGTTGAGCGGCATCGCCCTCGATCTCTGTACATCATGATCAGTTGAGCATAGATCGGGTGACTGCGAAACAGGCTAATGTCCAGGATATCACCTACTGGTGTCTTGATGGCCGACAAGATGCTTCGAAGTTACGCTGCGCGCAGCCAGCGAAACTCTTCAGGAATTCCTCGAGAACCATTTGTTTTCAAGCATACTGACGCCGAGATGGGCGCCAGGGTGCAAACGTCTGCTCAATCCTGAGACCGCCCGTTCGGAATAGCCGTCGACATTCGCCGAACGACGCAGCCTTGCCCGCATCGTTCAGGAGACCATCCAGATGCAGACCATCATCAACCTCATCTCGGCCGACATAGGCATGTCGCTGGTTCCCGCCTCCCTGCGCCATCTCGCGCGGACGGGCGTGCGCTACGTCGATCTGCTCGATTCGCCGCCTCGTCTCGAAACAGGGATCACGTGGCGCCGCGATTACATGCCGGCGACATTGGAGCGATTTTTCGCCACCGCCTTCGAAACGTCAGTGATCGCCAATCTTCAACCGTGATAGCCCGAGCGCGTTAGCGTGCATGCGCCCCAAGCCGGATTTACGGGCAAACGTCGCCTGCTCCCACGAACAGACATTGTAGGCACGCCGCGGTTATGTCCGCTTCGCGCCGCGAAGCGGACGTTCGATGTACTTCCGGAATGTGCCATTTCCCGACATTCCTGGCGCTGCTCCGAAGCAGACATTCGAGCAACGGCCGGAGTGAGCCTTTTGCCGACAAGTATGCACGTCTCCACCGCGATCCAATCCAGTGAGCGGTCCCGGTGCCTTCTATTCGCTCTGTTGGAAGTTGCGGATTCTGTCGAACAGCACCGCGAGCACGATGGCGCCGCCGATGAAAGCGCCCTGCCAGAAGGCGTTGATGCCTAGCAGGCCGAGACTGTTGCGGATGACCTCGATCAGGGCGGCGCCAACGATTGCGCCGAATGCGGTGCCGACGCCGCCGGCCAGATCGGCGCCGCCGATGACAGCGGCAGCGATCACCTGCAATTCCATTCCAGCACCAATGTTGGTGGTGACAGCACCGAGCCATCCGGTTTGAATGATGCCGGCGATTCCCGCCGACAAAGCGGAAATCATATAGACGGCGACCTTGATCTTTCGCACCGGCACACCCGTGAGTGTCGCGGCATGCTCATTGTCGCCGATGGCAAAGACGTAGCGGCCAAACCGGGTCCAGCGCAGCACGAAACCGGTCATGAGCGCCAGCACGACCATATAGAGCACCGGGTTGGCGATACCTAAGAACCAGGCTCCGCCGCCCAGCGCCAGGAGCTTGTCGTGATCCGGTCCGAACTGGAAGACGACGGTGTTGTTCGACGCGACCATCGCCAGGCTGCGCGCAATCGACAGCATGCCGAGAGTGACCACGAATGGCGGAAAGTTCAGGTAGGCGATCAGGATTCCGTTAAAGGCTCCGATCAGAAGGGCAGTGCCCATCGAGGCGGCGATGCCGACCTCGATGCTGTGCCCGGCATGCATCACCACAGCAAGCACCATGCTGCATAGGCAAAGCACGGACCCAACTGACAAGTCGATGCCACCGGTGATGATGACCACCGTCATGCCAAGCGCAATGATCGCGACAAAAGTGACGTTGCGGGTGATGTTATATAAATTCTTCGTCGTCGCAAATGAATCGGTCGCAAACGACAGGAAGACGGACGCCAGGATGACAGCGATCAGGACCCAGAACGTCTGGCTTCCCAGGATCGTCGCGAGCCAGCTGTGCTGCTTTCGCTCGATCGCTTCATCAAAGGTATCAGTGGTAATTGCCATCGTTGACCTTCTTTTCTGATCGATACCGACAAGCGGCATCGATCATACCCGTTCGATCGCGCCAGTGATAAGCCCTGTCACTTCCTCGGGCGAACTCGCCGCGATCTGCTTGTCGGCCACCTTTCTGCCCCGCCGCATCACGATGACACGGTCGGCGACAGCAAAAACATCCGGCATGCGGTGGCTGATGAGAACAACGGCAATGCCGCGGTCGCGCAATTGGCGGATCAGGTGCAGCACTTCGGTAACCTGACGGACCGAAATTGACGCTGTCGGTTCGTCCATCAGCACGATCTTGGCTTCCGAGAGCATGGTGCGGGCGATCGCGACCGCCTGCCGCTGCCCGCCTGACATTTGCTTGACGAGATCACGTGGGCGCGTTTCCGACTTCAGCTCCCGAAAGATCTCGCCGGCGCGCCTGTACATTCTCCTGTAGTCGAGCACGCGGAAGGGCCCGAAGCCGTGGCGCAGTTCGCGTCCGAGGAAGACATTCGCCGCCGACGTCAGGTTGTTGCAGAGCGCGAGGTCCTGGTGAACGATTTCGATGCCATGCTGCCGCGCTTCCACCGGGCGGTGAAGGATGAGTTCCAAACCATCCAGGTGCATGGTGCCATGGCTCGGTCGAAAATTGCCGGCGATCATTTTGACCAATGTGGACTTGCCGGCTCCGTTGTCGCCCATGAGGCCGACGACCTGTCCTGCCTCAATCGAAAGCGAAACATCGTTGACCGCCTGAATGGCACCGAAGTGTTTGGAGATGTTGGTGAGTTCGAGAACCGCCACCAGCTTCTAGCCTCCCAAAACCTTCAGGCTCGCTGCCGCTCTGAGCCGCGCTCGTCTCGGGCAGGCGTAGCGATCTCGCTTTCCCGATTTTCCTCACAGGAGGCGCGATGACCTTCATTTACGCAAAACGCCGCGACAGCGTCAATCAATTGTCAGACGAATCGGACCCTCTGACGCGCAAAAATCTGTTTTGTATGACAAATAGCCGTTGACGTGCGAGGCCGGCGGATATTAGCTGACGGCGGGAGATAGAGCATGCTGATCCTTGTCACCGGCGCAACGGGCAAGGTCGGGCGGCACTTCATCGCTGGGCTGCTTGACGATGTGCGATTTTCCAAAGTGAGCGTTCGGGCGCTTTGTCACAATCGTTTGCGCGATGAAACCGACCGCGTCGAGGTGGTCCTGGGCTCGATCGCCGAGCGTCATGTCGCGGCGGCGGCGCTCGCCGGCGTCACACATGTCGTGCACCTCGCGACCTGCAAAGAAACGCCCGACGACGTCATGGACGTAACGGTCAAAGGGCTTTTCTGGCTGCTCGAGGAGTTTCGGCTGAGCCCCACCGCCCGCCAGTTTATCCTTATCGGCGGAGACGCAGGGATCGGTCATTTCTATTATCGCCACGCCGGGCCGATTACCGAAGATGCGCCGCACCGGGCGTATCCGGGAAGCTACGCATTATCGAAAGTTCTGGAAGAGGTGATGCTGGAGCAGTTCGGCATTCAATACGACACCAACGGCTGCTGTCTTCGCGCGCCGTGGATCATGGAGAAGGACGACTTCAAGTATACGCTATCGTTCGGCGACGACGTGTTCGGGGGGCCTGACTGGAAGACCCTGGTCCCGGAAGCCGACGCGAAGCGCTACGCCAAAGAAGGCACCGTGCCACTGTTGCGCGACGCCGATGGGCACCCGCTGAAGCGCAATTTCGTGCACGTCGACGATCTGGTTTCGGCGATATTGGCTGCACTCGACAATCCGCGCGCGAAACGGCAGCTCTTCAACATCTGCATGGATCGGCCTGTCGACTATGGCGAGGTCGCCGCGTACCTCGCCCGTACGCGTGGCCTCGACTCCATCGACATACCGAGCGGGTTTCACTCGAACTGGATGGATAACAGTAAGGCCAAGTACCTGCTGGACTGGCAACCCGGCTACGACCTGGAAATGCTTATTGACTCAGCCTGGCAATACGCGCGTTCACAGACTGAACCTCGCATCGTCTGGTACCCGGGTTGATTTCGTGGGGCGGACACGCCGTGTCCGTTTGTTTCAAGGGAGGAATCAATGAAGAAGACATTGTTGCTCGCCGGCGCTGTTTTGGCACTCACCGCCGGACCGGCGCTGGCCAAGAAGCAGTTGGTCATCGTCGTGAAAGGCCTCGACAACCCGTTCTTCGAGGCGATCAACCAAGGTTGCCAGAAGTGGAACAAGGAGAACGCGGCATCGGAATACGAATGCTTCTACACCGGTCCCGCATCGACGTCCGACGAAGCCGGTGAAGCACAGATCGTCCAGGATATGCTGGGCAAGGCTGACACCGCCGCGATTGCCATCTCGCCGTCGAACGCGAAACTTATTGCTCAGACTCTCAAGACAGCCAAGCCGACGGTTCCGGTGATGACGCTTGACGCTGACCTGGCCGCCGAAGACTCAGCGCTGCGCAAGACCTACCTTGGAACCGATAATTACCTGATGGGCTTTCGCATCGGCGAATACATCAAGAAAGCCAAGCCGAAGGGCGGAACCATTTGTCTGATCGAAGGTAATCCTGGCGCTGATAATATTCTGCGCCGTGCACAGGGCACGCGCGATGCATTGACCGGCCAGAAGGGCCTGACGGCGCTGAAGGGTGAAGGCGGCTGGACCGAAGTCGCCGGCTGCCCGGTCTTCACCAATGATGATGGCGCCAAGGGCGTCCAGGCGATGACCGACATTCTCGCCGCCAATCCAAAACTCGACGCGTTCGCAATCGAGGGTGGCTGGCCGCTGTTCGGCGCACCGCAACCCTACCGCGATCTGTTCAAGCCGCTCGCGAGCCGCATCGCCAGCAACGACTTCGTGGTCTCGGCCGCCGACACCATCGGTGATGAAGTTGCGATCGCGCGCGAAGGCCTGGTGACGGCGCTTGTCGGCCAGCGGCCGTTCGAGATGGGGTACAAGGCACCGTCGGTGATGGTGAATCTTGTCACCGGCAAGCCAGTTGAAGATCCGGTGTTCACCGGCCTCGACGAATGCACGAAGGATACGGTCGACACCTGTATCCAGAAGTAGATTTGCCGATCGGGGCGTCCGGCCTGCGGGCGCTCCGACTGCGAGTGCTTGGGGCGCGGCCCGGATCCAGCCGCCCGCGGCAGCTGCCTGGCGCCCCTAAGAAACACAATTGGCCCAACATGATCATCTTGCTCTAATGCCGGACGGAAAATCGAGAACGCCTTCAGCACCGATCGCCGTAACCGAGCGTCCACCCGCGATGCGCCGCGCGAACGCCGCCAGGATAAGGGGGTCGAGCGTACATGTCTGGCTGGCCAGCGAGATCGGACTCAGGATCGTGCGCGGCGACTATCCGCCAGGAACGATTCTGCCGAACGAGGCGAAGTGGTCGGAAACCTTCGATGTCAGCCGTTCGGCGGTGCGCGAGGCGATCAAGATGTTGATGGCCAAGAGCCTGCTCGCCTCCCGCCCGAAGGTCGGCAGTTGGGTCGAGCCCAAGGAACGCTGGAACCTCCTCGATCGCGACGTGCTGAGCTGGTACGCGGCATTGCCGGATGGCGAATCCTTCCTTAGAACAGTGCAGGAGTTTCGCCACATTATCGAGCCGGAAGCGGCGGCTTTTGCGGCCGAACGCCATACCGAAGCGCAGATGGTCGAGATCAGTCAGGCCTGCCTTGAAATGGGTCAGTCGACGTCATTGCAGGAGCGCACACTTGCCGACACACGGTTTCACCTCGCCATACTGCGCGCTTCGGGCAATGACCTGCTGGTGCCGCTTGGCGTTCTGATCGAATCAGCACTCCATCATCTCCTCATGTTCGTCACTCGCGAAATTCAGGACCAGCCACGTGCGCAGACGCTGCATGAAGCGATCGAGAAGAGCATCCGTCTGCGCCGTCCCAACACGGCGCGCAATGCGGTACGCAAGCTCTTGGCCAATACCGACGAGGTGATCGGTCGCTCGAGGAAGTAAATTCTTCCTTTCGGGGCCGGTGCCCCCGGGGGCCGGTGCTCCGACTCTCTTGTCCCTGTTGCTCCAACGTCCCTCAAAATTCAAGACGTTTGTGGGGAGGTGTTTTGGCACGGCGTCAGAGCGACGCCGTTGATGCGACCGATATGCATTGTCAGCATGGGTACGTATTGATCGGCCGCACCCGGCAACCGCTCCCGCAAATGAGGTCTTGGCAGCGTTCCCGACGGGATTTGTCAGCCCGGCGGAATCGGCCTTCCAGATAAGTCAGATCTTTGAGCGCGGTGGCGATCGAGAACCTATGTGCGCCGCGATCGCCGTCCAGCGTCCCTCGGCCGGAGCGCGGTTTTTCCAACACCAAAAGTCGGCGGATAGCGCTTGTCGACGATCTTTTTTGCAATCCTGTGTCCCGTGAGCCCTAGGCAGATGAATCCGATTGGTTCATTTGCGTCCGCGGTCGTAAGCATTTTCTGTGCCCATCTCATCGCGTGTTGGTTTCAGCGCTGGCGCCACCAACGATCGGCGATTTCTTGCGAACGGCTCTCGCGTCCCCTCTGGAAGGCAATTGCTGTGTCAGCTGGCCGCCTGATAATATCTACCGATCTTGCAGAATGTGGAGGACAAGATGTCGAAGAGGATCATGTTCACCGGCGGGAGCGGCAAAGCTGGACGGCATGTTGTCCAATATCTCGTCGAACGGGGCCACCAGGTGCTCAATATCGACACCAAGCGGCTCGACAATCCTAGCGTTCGGACACTGATCACGGATATCACCGATAGCGGGCAGGTTTTCAACGCGCTGTCCAGCTATACCGGCCTGCACGAATTCGATCCGTCGTTGCGGCCGCAACCAATCGACGCCGTTGTTCATTTTGCAGCAATCCCTCGCATCATGATCACGCCCGATAACGAGATCTTCCGCATCAATGCGCTCGGCACCTACAATGTGATCGAGGCCGCGGTGAAGCTCGGCATCCGCAAGATCGTCATTGCGTCCAGCGAAACGACCTACGGCCTTGTTTTCGCCAACGAGCTGCGAAACCCGCGCTATTTTCCCCTTGACGAAGAATACGATGTCGATCCAATGGACAGCTACGCACTCTCCAAAATCGTCAACGAACAGACTGCGCGTGCCTTTGCTCTGCGCAGCGGTTTTGACATCTACGCCCTTCGGATCGGCAACGTGATCGAGCCCCACGAGTATGATCTGTTTCCGAATTGGTTTGCCGATCCCGGATTCCGGAAGAGGATCGCCTGGAGCTATATCGACGCGCGCGATCTCGGCCAGATCACGCATCTTGCCATCGAGACGGACGGTCTCGGCTTTCAGGTGATCAATGCGGCGAACGACGACACCTCCTCGAACTTGCCGACCAAGGAATTGATCGACCGGTTCTATCCGGGCGTTCCGTTGAAGCACGAGCTCGGCGAATACGAGACCCTCTTGTCCAACCGCAAGGCCAGGGACATGCTCGGTTTCCGTAGCCAGCACAGTTGGAGGAAGTATCTGCCGCAGGTATGATCAATAGGCACCGGTTCCGGGTTGAAGGCACCTGGTCGGCTCGATCTAAACCTCGGCGCGGCCCGATACGTCTTTCTGACGACGAACGCGCCATGCCACCGGGGGCAACTGTGAGAATGATTGAGGAAATATGCCGGAGCGCATACCCAAGAAGCCATCGAAGCCGACAGCCGAAAGGGTTGCGGACAAGCCGCTCGTCAGCCGCCGAGCGAACGCCGCCCGCATCAAAGGGGCGAGCGCGCATACCTCGCTGGCCAGCGAAATTGGCCTTAGAATCGTCCGCGGCGACTATCCAGCGGGAACCATACTGCCGAACGAGGCGAAGTGGTCGGAAACCTTCGATGTCAGCCGATCGGTGGTACGCGAAGCCATCAAGATGTTGATGGCCAAGAGCCTGCTGGCTTCCCGTCCCAAGATCGGTAGTTGGGTGGAGCCCAAGGAGCACTGGAATCTGCTCGATCGAGACGTGCTGAGCTGGTACGTCACATCGCCGAACCGCGAACACTTTCTCAGGACGGTGCAGGAGTTCCGGCATATCATCGAGCCGGAAGCGACTGCATTGGCTGCGGAGCGACGGACCGAGGATCAGATGAGCGAGATAAGCCAGGCGCTCCACGACATGGGTCGCGCTACATCGCTCCAGCAGCGAACACAGGCTGACACCCGGTTTCACGTCGCCATCCTGCGCGCATCGGGAAACGATTTTCTGGTGCCGCTGGGGGTGCTGATCGAATCGGCGCTGAACCAACTCTTTATCCATGTGACGCGGGAGGGGAGCGGCCTCCTGCACGCACAGAAGCTTCATGAGAAAATAGAAAAATGCATTCGATTGCAACAACCGAACGCAGCGCGGAACGCGGTTCGCAAGCTTTTGGCGAACACTGACAAAATCATAGGGCAAGGATCACGCTAGGTGTCGCAGTTCGGCCGCGGCCTAAGTGTCCGCTGTGGGTCAAAATGCGAAGAAGAGTGGATCGACGGAAGGTCCGCCCACGCCATCAAATAAGGCCGGCCTCGTGCCACGAGAGGTCATGCGGCGCGCCTCTAATGTCTGGTTAGCGCCGCTTTTCGGACGTGAAGATCCGCTTTTCCGATTCCTGGAAGAAGACACTCATGGTGACGACGCTCCAGGTCTCGCTCAGCGCCACCAGTGGACGTTACAATGGTGTTCACGAAATCGACTGCGTTTACGGCGGAGCAGTTCGTTCAATCGTCTTGGCCGGTAAGTCCTTCTGACGTTGCCCCCAACTTTTATCCAATTTTGAGTTCGCTCCAGCGGTTGGATTCGCCCTGCCGGGCGGGTTGAGCGGCGGGGATTGGCGCGGAGCTGTGCATGTTGCGCAGCGCCGAGCCCCCGGCGCGGGATGAACGTCGTGGCGAACTCGGTGGGCGTCTTCCATCCAAGTTTCGAGTGTGGGCGCGAGCCGTTGTAGTCTGCCCGCCACCGTTCGAGGGCGGCGCGGGCCTGAGCCAGCGACGTGAACAGCGTCTCGTTCAGGAGCTCGTCTCTCAAGCGGCCATTGAAGCTCTCGATGATGCCATTCTGCATCGGTTTTCCCGGCGCGATGTAGTGCCATTCGACCCGGGTCTGATCAGCCCATGTCAGGATGGCGTTGCTGGTCAATTCGCTGCCGTTGTCACTGACCACCACCATCTTCGGTTTGCCGCGCATGAGCCGGTCCAGTTCCCGCGCCACCCGGGCACCGGAGAGCGAGGTATCGGCCACCAGCGCCAGGCATTCCCGGGTGCAGTCGTCGACAAGAGCAAGGATGCGGAAGCGGCGGCCGTCGGTGAACCGATCCGACACGAAGTCGAGCGACCAGCGCTGGTTGGGCGCCATGGGAGCCATCATCGGCGCGCGGGTTCCGGTCGCCCGTTTTCGGCCGCCCCGCCCGCACGGCGAGCTTCTCCTCCCGGTAGAGCCGAAAGACTTTCTTGTGGTTGACCGCGTATCCCTCGCGCTTGAGCAGCACATGGATGCGACGATAGCGGAAGCGGCGGCGTTCATGCGCAATCGCCTTCATGCGCTCCCGAAGATCACCGTCATCGGGCCGGATTGATGCATATCTGATCGTCATGCGGCAGCAGCCGATGGCTTTACACGCCCGCCGTTCGCTCATCCCGAATGTGCCCTTGAGATGCACGACAGCTTTCCGCTCGTCAGCGGGCGTCACCATTTCTTTCCCAAAAGATCCTTCAGCGCCGCATTGTCCAGCATCGCATAGGCGAGCAGCCGCTTGAGGCGCGTGTTCTCGTCGTCCAGCGTCTTCAGCCGCTTGGCCTCCGAGACCTCCATGCCACCGAATCGGGCCTTCCATTTGTAGATGCTGGCATCACTGACGCCGTGCTCTAGGGATAACGGACCGGCGGAGGCGGCGCCTCGGGCAGCGGGATGAACTCGGCCTCGTCGCCGGGCACGGTGTCGAACCGGGCGGCCTTCCAGTCGGCCTTGGCCTGCTCGATGCGGTCCTGCCGGGACGAGACGAAGTTCCACCAGATGAAGCGCGGCCCATCCATCGGTTCGCCGCCCAGCATCATGAAGCGGGCGTCGCTGCGTGCCCGGATCGTGATGCGGTCGCCCGGCCTGAACACTAGAAGCTCACCGGCAGGGAACACGTCGCCGGAGATCTCGACCTCGCCCGAGACGGTGTAGATCGCCCGTTCGTCGTAGTCCGGATCGAGCGGCACCGAGGACCCTGCCCGCAGCGCTACGTCGGCGTAGAACATCGGGCTGGAGGTCCGCACCGGCGAGGTCGCGCCGAGGATCGAGCCCGCGATGATCCGCACCGTCTTGCCATCGCCATCGAGCATCGGCATCTGGCCCGCGTCATAGTGCACGAAGCCAGGCGTGGTCTCCTCGTCCTGGGCCGACAATGCCACCCAGCTCTGGATGCCGAAGAGCTTCGAGCCTGTCGTACGCAGTTCCGGTGCGGTCCGCTCAGAATGGACAATGCCTCGGCCTGCGGTCATCCAGTTAAGCTCACCCGGGCGGATCGGCAGCTCCGTCCCCAATGAGTCCCGGTGCATGATCTCGCCATCGAACAGGTAAGTGACGGTCGAGAGACCGATGTGGGGATGCGGTCTGACATCCATCCCTGATCCGAGCAGGAATTCGGATGGCCCCATCTGATCGAAGAAGATGAAGGGGCCGACCATCTGTCGCTGTGCCGAGGGAAGAGCGCGGCGTACCTCGAAGCTGCCAAGATCACGGGCACGAGGCACGATCACGGTCTCGATGGCGTCGCAGGCGAACTTGTCACCAGGTTTCGGATCTTCCGCGGGGTTCCAGCTCATGAGATTTGTCCTTCCCAATTCCTTGCTCAGAGGCTTCGGTGTGCCCGGCTTGGGCGGTGTCTCGGTCCTGTTGGGCGGATATGTATATCCTGGCAGCCACGGCCTTGTTTACGCATGATTGCCCGGTTCGACATCCATCGCAAAAACCTCGTGCTCGCCCTCTAAGCCCTTGATCTCGAAGCGGCCCAGGGTTCGGGTGAGCGTCGCCGGCACGGCAGAGGCGAAGGTCCCGGAGCAGACCACTGTCTCGCCGCTGGCTTTGGCGATCCCCTCCAGACGACTGACAATGTTCACCGCCGTCCCAACCACCGTAAAATCCAGACGAGTGAGACTACCTATATTGCCATACATCACCGGGCCAACGTGCAGGGCAGCAACGAAGGGGGGCAGATCCTCGGCCCGGGCTGACGCGACGACCCGCGATATTGCGCGCACAGCCGCTGCGCAGGCAGCCGTGCGTCCGTCCTCGGCCACCTGGAAAATCGACAGGACTCCGTCACCCAGAAACTTGAGAACGTCGCCTCCCTCCGCCCGAACAGCATCGGCGACGGCCTCGAAATAGCGTCCCAATGTGGCCAGCAGCTGTGATGGTGATGATGTCAGCGAGAGAGGTGTGAACCCGCGCATGTCAGTGAGCAGAATGGCCGCTTCAGTTTCGACAATGTCGCCGCGGTGAATCGCACCGGCTAGTACGCGCCCGGCTGGCCCGTCGCCCAGGAAGGTGGCCAGCAGGCTTGCGGTCGAGCGGCGCATGGCGATGGCTTCCAGCGCAGCCGAGAGGGGAACGGAAAGCTCCTTGATCGAAGCGACGTGGTCTTCGGCAAACCCGCTGTCGTGCCGCGTGGCGAACATCGCCGGTTGAATGATGCCGTTCCCGAAGGTCACCGGCACTGCGACATAGTCCGTAAAACCGCCACTCGCCAATTCATGGAGGGCAGTGTGATCGTTGAGCTCAAGCTGGTCGAGCCGCCGCCGGAACCAGGTTCCAGTCTCCATAACATGCTGGGACGGGCTGCCGACATAAGTGGAGGACTCGCGGAGGGCATGGCTGATGGTGAAGATCTCGGTCGCCGTCTCCGGCATCCAGACGATGCCCCAGGCCGTCAGCAGTGGGTTGTCGACGCGCATCCCAATGCGCAGCCGGTGCAACGGAACGCCCATCGCGGTCAACCTTTCCGCGAACCCGGAGGTCACCGCAACTGCGTCGCCAGACAGGCGCGCCGGACCGATCAGCCACGCTGCGAGTTCCTCTCTTTCGACTATCCAGTCGTCCGAGGCTGCGGTTCTGCAGAATGGCACCATGGTGTCGATCCTAGACCAGACGTGGGCGCGGATGCGCTGACTAAACTAGAACAGGATGCTATCCTTTGCTTCGATCGGTTTGAGGTCGGTTTTCCCGTCGATCATGATCCGCATCTCCATCTCAATTCGCCGCATGATCGATGAGATGGGGACATCGTTGGCGTTCCCTTCGAACGGGTTCGACGAGTTCTCGCCGACCTTCTCCATTGAAATAAAAATCCAGCCGACGACCACGCTGAACGGCACGTTCAACCAGGCAGTCCAATCCCCGATCCCGGCCGGCTCGCCCAACTCCCGGGCATCCGGATAGAGACCGAATGGCACGATCAGGACAAAGATCTTCACCACAATAACGGCGATCGAATAGTAGTTGCGCGGATAAGGATAATTCTTGACGCGCTTCAGAGCTCCTTGCAACCGAACAAGATCATCAAGTCCAGCCGTAATCACGGTGAAAATGTACTCGCTGATGAGATTTTGAGTATGAAGATCCCTGATGGACTCATACTGCCAACGAATGATCAGACCCTCTTTGTCGCCTTGATGCGTCATGACTTTCTGCACTTCTGCATCCGACAAATAGGTTTTCAACTCGTCCGCAAGGGCTGAGTGGCTTTCGGGACTTGGAGTGCTGGCAAGGAAGCTCACATTTCCCGGATCAAACGTATTTTCCCAGGATCTGCCCTCGCGCAGGTAGAAGCGCAGCGCAGTCAGCCACGCGAAATGGCGATAAAATATCTCCTTCAGCCCTAGGCCGGGTGTTGCGGCATCTAGCCTGCCTACCATTGACATCAACCTGTTAGCCAGGACCATACTGGTCGCGCTTACCTGCCCCGCCAGCATAAGACCCTCGTTGAAGCGCGCGTAACATTGCTGGTTCTTGAATGCGAGAGTGATCGCGAGCGCCGATCCTACAAGGGCCAGAATGGACGACGGCACCGTTAGAAAATGCCAGTTTGTGACTTGAAGTATAATCGTGACGAGCAAGGACCAAGAGAGTATCCAGCTGGACTCCCATCGTGTCCAGGCGAGAAAGTCGGTGATTTTATACTGTCGACCGATATGCATGGCCTAACCGCTCATAGATTTTTAGTGACGTATGACGTACCTGCCGACCAAGAGATCAGGCGTCTCGTGACGGGCGAGCACAGCCTCGTTGATCGATAGGGGCAGCGGCAGCGGCGTTTCAAACAAACCGACGATCGGCAGGGCAACGAAGTACCCGAAGTAGAGCGCGGCGAGGATACGCGCGGCGATCACGTAGCCGCCCTCCGCCGGCATGCTGCCGAGGTACCCAAGGCCGATAAAAGCCGCAACAAACATCCACAGCAGTGGCCGCGCGGCCGGACGATAGGACATCGAGCGCACCTTGGAGGTGTCAATCCAGGGCAGGAACACCACTATAACGATCGACATGACCATCGCGGTCACGCCGCTAAGCTTGTCCGGGATGGCGCGAAGGATTGCATAGAAGGGCAGGAAGTACCATTCCGGAACGATGTGAGATGGCGTCACGGCCGGGTTCGCCGGGATGTAGTTGTCTGCATGGCCGAGATAGTTCGGCATGTAGAACACCCAGTAGGCGAAGAACAGTATGAAAGTGGCAATGGAAAAGAGATCCTTCACGGTCGCTTGTGGCGTGAAAGGCACTGTATCTTTTCTGAAGTCCGCAATCTCCACACCTGTCGGATTGTTCTGCCCCACGTGGTGGAGCGCCCAAACGTGAAGCGTGACGGTGCCGACGAGCATAAAGGGCAGCAGGTAGTGGAGGGAGAAGAACCGGTTCAGGGTTGCATTGCCGACCGAATAGCCGCCCCACAGGTACTCAACGATCGTCTCGCCAACGAGCGGGATCGCCGAGAAAAGGTTGGTGATTACGGTTGCGCCCCAGAAGGACATCTGTCCCCATGGCAGGACATAGCCCAGAAACGCGGTCGCCATCATGATGAGGAGGTTGGTGATGCCAAGGATCCAGATGATCTCACGAGGCGCCTTGTAGGATCCATAGTACAGCCCACGAAAGATGTGGATGTACACCGCGATGAAGAACATCGACGCGCCATTCGCGTGCAGATACCGGATGAGCCATCCATAATTGACGTCGCGCATGATCCGCTCGTTTGATTGAAAGGCCAAATCAGAGTTCGGCACGTAATGCATCGCGAGAAAGATGCCGGTGACGATCTGCGCCGCGAGCATGAACGTGAGTATTCCGCCGAAGGTCCAGAAGTAGTTCAGGTTCCGCGGGATCGGGTATGACACCGCCGTTTCATGTGAAAAGCCGATGATGGGGAGTCTCGCCTCAATCCATCGCTCGATCCGGCTTCTAGGCTCGTAATTGCTATGCTTGAACATTTCGTCACCCGATTCGCGCTGATCTGAATGACACTGGGTTATTCTCTGTGCTGCCCGACGGCATTGCACCTTTGGCCGCCTGTTAAGTCGCCTCTCAAAAGGCCACAGGTAAGGCGTCGGCCACATAGCGCCTGAGCCAATCTTCGAACCGTGTTGGCGCAAATCGCGGATGATCACCCGGCACAAGGGTATCGTCGTGCAGCACCGCACCGAAATACAAAGCGCGAGGATCGGCAACGACCATTCTGCCATCTTCATTCGCGGTCAGGATCTGTTCGGCGATCTGGTTGAGACCGAACCTGTCTGGACCGACGATCTCAACCTCGCGGTTCTGGGGACGACCCATCGCGACCTCGCGTAAGGCTGCCACAACGTCATCGGCCGCAATGGGTTGGATCGGAGCCGGTGACAGGCGAAGCACGTTGCCATCGGCGGCGCTTTCGACAATCCCGGTGAGGAACTCGAAGAACGGCGTCGATCTTAAAATCGTATAGGGTAGATGCGACGCCCGGATCAGGTTCTCCTGTGCCATCTTCGCCCTGAAGTAACCGCTCTCCGGCAGACGATCGGTACCGACGACAGATAAGGCGACGTGATGCTGGACGCCAGCGGCCTCCTCCGCTGCCAGAAGGTTGCGTCCCGATGCAAGGAAGAATTCCAGTGCAACGTCATCCTGGAACGTCGGAGAGTTCGTCACATCGACGACGACCTGAGCGCCATTCAATGCTTCGTCCAGTCCTTCGCGGGTGATTGTGTTGACGCCCAAAGACGGTGAGGCAACCACGACATCCTGATTACAGTCCTGTAGGGCTGTAACGAGCCTGGAGCCGATATGTCCGGTGCCACCCACCACAACAATTCTCATCGTTCCCTCCCCATGCGAAATCAATCTGGTTCGAAGGAGAATGCGGCGGGCCAATTTATGCCGACGGTCCGCTATTGTAGTTTTACTCTGGAGTGCTCGGGCGACTACATAGCTCGAAGTCCAGTCGAAGGTATACGAAGGTTTAGGTCTTTATGCTTGGAGGCTTGATCATGTGGCGGCGTAGCTCAAGCCTATGCCGTAGCTTCCCCCATAGGTCTCCACGAACTATTGCACCAACAGTTTCGCCAGGACCTTGCAGGGCGCCCTTTTGACGTCCTGCGAGCCCACGCTTTTTCTGAAAGTCCGGCCGGCTCATCACTTCTTGTCCGGGACTGTCAGTTCAGTGTCCACGTCGTCCACAACGAAGACAGCATGGATCTTGGCCGGCTGCGTTTCGCTCGCATTGGCGCTGACACGATGATGATCGCCAGGCATCTCCGTCCAGTTCTGACCGGTCTGATAGGTCACGACAGGTCCTTCGTTGACCTGGCTGCGAACAGCGCCTTCAATGACGGTAGCGTAGATGATAGCGGATTTCGCGTGGGTGTGGGACGGCGAATATCCACCTGGTCCGTATTCGACCATAACGCCCTTGATGCTCTTGCCAGGGACTCCCGGCAAAGCCCGCTGGTAGACTTCTGTCACTTTCGCGTTCTTGGAGCCAGGAAGGTTTACTCCCTTGTCCGGCGGACCAGGCGCTTGGGCATTGGCGTTTGCCATGGTCAGCAACAAAGCTGCCGCTGCAGCACACATCATCATTCTCATCGGGTATCCTCCGTTTCAGGCTAATGCCATGCGCACGAACCCTTACATGCGGTCCTGGTATTGCTTCTGCGCCGAACCGACGTCCTTGGCCTTCTGATAGCTCTCCATGACGGTTCGGTAGTCTGGTGTGGCGACGGTATAGATGTCGGCGATCTCCGCCGCCTCCGGACGCCTCCAGGTGCGTTGAAGTTCGCAAATCACCGCGTTGGTGGTTGTCGGCATGACGCCTGACTGGGCAAAGCGGGCAAGGGTCGTGCGGGACGCCATTTGGCTGGGATCACCTGATGCGTCAACAACGGCATAAACGTTGAAGCCTGCGGCCTTGGCATCGAGGGCTGGAAACATAACGCATACGCTCGTCCAGACGCCGGCCATGATCAGCGTCTTTTTACCCGTCTTCTCGACGGTCTGGACGAACAGGTCGTTGTCCCAGGCATTCACCTCGCCGTTCCGCGGTACATAAACGGCATGTGGCGCCAGCTCGGCTAACTCGGGCATCAGCGGACCGTTTGGCCCTTCAGGTTCCGAGGCCGTCGTAATGACCGGCAGCTTCAGCAGAGTAGCAATCTGGGCGAGTGCCGACACGTTGGCACGCAATTCAGCGACCGTGATGTCCTTGACAGTCTGAAAGAGACCCGTCTGATGATCGAGCAGGAGCAACGCTGCGTCGCCGACATTCATCAGAGCTTTGCCACCGCCACTGGGCAGAACGTGTCCCATTTTGTATTCCTTACCTTAAGCTTCAGAGAGCCTGCTCCTGTCTGAGGCGGCCTCTATTGGGGCTGTCCCCTCAAAGGGCAGTTGTCCAATCATGGCTCTTTCCACCGGTCGCGAAAGCTATGTTCTGGTCTAGGCAAGGCGCGGCCCGACTATGCAGCGGTCGAATGGACCTATACCTTGGTATGGTGGCTGCTAAACCTGTCTGCCCATGCCCATTGAAGCACCAAGCTGCACATGCGGCGTTGGGATCGTGACAGCAGGAAAGACAGTATTCTCTCATCCCGCGTGCGCTGCGGCAGGTGCCGACATACTGCCATCTGAAATGTGATCATTGAGAGCAGATCAGTGCAAGAACAGCACCGCCTTAACTGGCATCGTCGGAACGGATCGGTGTGTCTGCGTACGCGAAATCAATTGTTATCACCAAAGACAGCCTTTGCCGTCAGCATACCGACAAGAGCAACCCTATGGACGACAGAGTTACTGAAAATACAGCCGCTCACCGCTTTGAGATGGCCATCGGAGATACGATTGCGGCAGCCTATTACCGGCTGGAGGATGGCAAGGTCGTTCTCATCCATACCGAAGTGCCCCAACAGCTATCCGGTCAGGGGATCGGCTCCAAACTGGCAGAGGGAGTGTTCCGGCAGATTCGTGAGAGTGGGCGTCAGGCGGTTGTCCGGTGCTCGTTCATGACGGACTGGGTCAGCCGTCACCCTGAGGTCAATGATCTCATTGTTGGATGAGGATCGTCAAAGTCACTTCCGTTCCTCCCCGTGATCAGCGTTTATCCGACCCCTGTCGGCAGATTAAGCGGGGGGCGCCCATCGGTTCGCCGCCCAGCGACCGATTGCACTTGGATGAAACGATCATTCTACGATGCCACACGGTGTCTGTTCTTCACCAAGGTCATACGATCGAGGACAGAGCACCGGGGCCACGCGACAGGACCGTCGCCAGCAGGTTGAGCCCGCGTTCCAGCACGGCCTGGTTCTGCGCTGCGCCAAGAGAGACGCGGATTGTATCCGGAGCAGGCCCGACTGCGAAGGCCTCGCTCGACACCAAGGCAAGGCCAGACTGCCGTGCATAAAGGTTGAGGTCTGCCCGGCGCCAGCGCTCCGGCAGGGTCAGCCACAGGTGATGCCCTTCCCGGTGCGCCTGAAACTCGATGCCTTGCAGGACCCGACCTGCGATGGACTGCCTGGCGGCGCTCTCCTCGCGGATGGCTGCCGTGATGGCATCCAGCGTGCCGTCGAGGATCCACTTCGAGGCCAGCGCCGCCATGAGCGGCGGCATCATCAGAGACATGGCGCGGACCTCCGCCGCGAGCCGCAGGGTGTCGGCGAATCCCGGCGTGACGACGTAGGCCGTGCGCAGGGCGGGCGTCACGCATTTCGACAGGGTGGCGATGTGCCAAGTGAGGTCGGGCGCGATCGCCGCAATCGGTGCTGGCGCTTGCCGGGGCAGCGCCCCGTAGGCATCGTCCTCGATGATCGCGATGCCATGGCGCCGCGCCACCCCGGCGATGGCCTCGCGCCGCTTGGCCGACGTGGTCGTGGTCGTCGGATTGTGGATGGTGGGCACACAATAGACCGCCTTCGGCCGCTCGCGCCCGCACGCCTCTTCCAGCGCGGCCGGGTCGATCCCCTCCCCGTCCATGGCCACCGGGACCAGCCGCACGTTGAGCTGCTCGGCGATGGCCCGCAGCCCCGGATAGGTGAGATCCGAGACGCAGATGGCGTCGCCGGGATCCGCCAGGATCCGCACGATGGCATAGAGCGCCGTCTGAGCGCCGCCGGTCACCACGACGCGGTCGATGGGAACCGCGCCAAGGCGGCCTGCGAGCCAGCGGGCGGCGGCAGTTCGGTCCGGTCCGGCACCCACGCTCTCCTGGTAGTGCAGGTGCATCAGGCCGTGCGGCGACGAAAGTACGCCCGCGATTCCCTCCTTGATGCGCTCGCGCAGCTTCGCCGCCGGCGGCTGCGGGGGCATGTTCATGCTCAGGTCGATAACCGGAGATCCGGCAGGCGCGACATTGTTCTGTTCCGGAGCCTGTCCGCGCACGTAGCTGCCCCGCCCGGTGTTCGCTTCGATCAGCCCCATCCGACGGGCCTCGTTGAAGGCACGGGTGACGGTGGTGAGGTCCACCCTGAGCTCCTTCGCAAGCTGGCGCTGCGGCGGCAGGCGATGGCCCGGCTTGAGGCGGCCGGACTGCACGTCGGCCAGCAGGGCCTCGGCGATGGCCCGGTACTTGGGCCCGTGTCCCGTTTCAAGCTGCGGCATCCAGGACAACATGTGTTATTGACCTTCTTGTCTTGTAAATGTAGGGAGTACTCATAACATACATAGTGCGCGTATGAGGCCGCTGCAAATCCTGCGAAAGGCGTTAAGCTGGCCCGGCCTCGGAGGAAAATTTACGTCTATTTGTATGGGGGACGTCAAGCCATACATGACTGGGTGCCCTTGGATTCCGAGAGTGCAGACCGGAAGGAGCGGACATGACCATGAACCCCGTGCCAAGGATGCCATCCTCAAGCACGGCCTTAAGTGCCGCTGCCCCTTCAACGGCTTCCTGACACTCTCACATTGCGAGTCGTGTGGCCTCGACTTTTCCTTTGCCGACGCGGCTGACGGCCCGGCCTTCTTCATCATGATCATCATGGGCATCCCAGCGGCCGGGTTCGGTGTCTGGGTCGAGATCATGTGGGAACCGTCCGTCTGGGTTCGCCTGCTCACGTCTGGGCCGTTCCTGCTGCTGACCTGCATCCCGCCGATCCGCATCGCCAAGGGCAGCTGGTTGCGAGCCAGTACTTCCACAAGGCCGAGGAAGGCCGCTTCGCCGTCCCGCGGCAGGCAGCGGAGAAGGAACCGCCCTCCCCAGGCCCCGTCGGTTCCCGCGGCTGAACCGCCAGTCCTCGCCACGGAAGGTTGCCGCCATGTCCGACACCGATCGTTCGCCTGCGGGACGAACCCGCAACACGGCCCTGACCTGCCTGACCGTCGCGGCCGGCATGCTCGGCCTCGCCTATGCCTCCGTCCCGCTCCACAACCTGTTCTGCACGTCGATCACCAGCACGCCCTTGAAGGTCCGTGCCACTTCCGCCAGTTCCTGAGCCGCTGTAAGTCGCCCCGACGGGGCATGCGGGTTGACGAGGATCGCGAGCCTGGCTCCGGCTCTGTTCCATTGCCGTGCAATGTCGGCCGGCACCGACCAGTCATCAGCCAACGGCACCGGGCACAGCGGGCTGTCATGAACCGCCGCCAGCACCGGATAGAGGGAGTAGCTCGGCTCCGCGAGGCCGAGCGGGGCGCCGGGCGGCAGGAACGTCGTCAGTGCCAGCCGCAGGAGCTCGTCGCCGCCATTGGTGGCCACGATGTGGTCCGGCGTGAGGCCGTGCAGGCGGGCCGCCGCGGTGCGGAAGCCCCAGGCGGTGGGATCGGGATAGCGGCGCAGCATCTCCCCGTCGATCCCGGCCAGGGTCGCAAGAACCGCATCACAGGGCGGGAACGGGTTCTCGTTGGTGTTCAGCTTGGCTACCGCCCGACGGGGCTGCTCACCCGGGACGTATCCGGCCATACGCCGGACGTTCTCGCGTTCGAACGTCATGCCGCCTGCCCCGTCTCAAGCCCGTGCGCCTGGAACACCGCCGCCAGGGCCTCGACGAGGTGATCGACCTGCTCGGTTGTGTGGAGCGGGGTCGGCGTGATCCGCAGCCGCTCAGTACCGCGTAGCACGGTGGGGTAGTTGATCGGCTGGATGTAAATCCCGTGCTGCGTCAGCAACTCATCCGAGATGCGCCGGACCAGATGGGCGTCGCCCACGAACACCGGAACCAGGTGGGTCTCGGATGGCATGACAGGAATTCCCGCGGCCTTGAGTCGGCTCTTTACCGTGGCGACAACCTCCTGGTGGCGCTTGCGTTCGGAGCTGCTGGCCTTGAGATAGGCCACGCTCGCCCGCGCGGCGGCCGCAACGGCAGGAGGCATCGACGTGGTGAAGATGAAACCGGGCGCATGGCTACGCACGAAATCGATCAGGGGAGCCGAGGCCGCGATGTAGCCGCCGCCGCAGCCGAAGCCCTTGCCCAAGGTTCCCTGGATCACCGTCAGGCGATGCATCTGGCCCTCGCGCTCGGCCACGCCAGCGCCGCGCTCACCGTACAATCCGACCGCATGGACCTCGTCAAGATAGGTCATGGCGCCGTAGCGCTCGGCGACGTTGCAGATCGCCTTGATCGGGCCGACGTCCGCATCCATCGAGTACACACTCTCGAAACACACCAGCTTCGGCCGCGCCGGATCGTCGGCCGCCATCAGGTGTTCGAGGTGCTCCACGTCGTTGTGGCGGAAGATGCGCTTCTCGGCCTTGGAATGCCGGATGCCCGCGATCATCGAGGCATGGTTCAGGGCGTCCGAGTACACGATGCAGCCCGGGATCATTCCCGCCAGCGTCGAGAGCGCCGCCTCGTTGGTCACGTAGCCGGTGGCGAAGACGAGGGCCGCCTCCTTGCCGTGCAGGTCGGCAAGCTCGCGCTCGAGCAGGACATGGTCGCGGGTGTTGCCGGAGATGTTGCGGGTTCCACCAGCCCCGGTCCCCACCCGGTCGATGGCCTCGTGCATGGCCTTGAGCACCACCGGGTGCTGGCCCATGCCGAGATAGTCGTTCGAGCACCACACGATGACAGGGTCGGACCGCCCCGGTGCATCAGCGAGGGGGAACTGCCCTGCCCTGCGCTCCAGCTCGAGAAAGCTCCGGTAGCGGCCGTCCGCCTTGAGATCAGCCAAGGATCCTCGGAAGAACTGCTCCGGATCAAACCGGTCCGAAGGCGCAATGCTATAGGAGCCAAAGCGGGTATCCATCTATCTCTCCTGACCTTCCAGATTCAGTTGTATGGTTTGGTGGATCATACAAATAATTCTTAAATACATATAACTGGTGCACTACGATTCCGCCAGCTTCTGAGCGAAATGCCGCATATCTACGCTTCGACCAGATGCACCCTTTACACTGCATGCAGCCATATGTATGCAACTTGCATGTACAGGTAACCCATACAGCAAGCGCGGGGCAATGCGACCTGCAGTGACCCGCCGGGGTTTGCATCATCCTCTCGTTCGACCGCAACACCGTTGGAGATGAACCATGGAGAGCACCCTAGCCACTGCAGCGGTTGTCCAAACCAACCCGGTCGGATTCGATGCGACCCGCAGGATCGAGAATCTGCCCGAGGAGCGCGAAGACCTCCGCCGCTTCGTCGAAACGGCCATCATCATGGCCCCTTTAGCGAATATCCTGGTCGAGTTGGACCTTGACGGCGAGTACGACTTCGACGTCGTGGCGCACCACGCGAGTCCCGACGTCTTTCGTTTCCACGTCAACGAACAGGCCCCGTCGACTACCGCCCTCTCATCCAAGGGAGAGCCCAATGTTTGACCAGTTCGACGCCCTGCTCCTGGCACGTTTCCAGTTCGCGTTCACGATCTCGTTCCACTTCATCTTCCCATCGTTTTCGATCGGGCTGGCGAGCTATCTTGCCGTGCTGGAGGGGCTGTGGCTGTGGACCGGGCGCGAGGTCTATCTCAACCTGTTTAAGTACTGGCTCAAGATCTTCGCCCTGGCGTTTGCCATGGGCGTCGTGTCCGGCATCGTCATGTCCTATCAGTTCGGCACCAACTGGGCCGTGTTCTCCGACAAGGCCGGGCCGATCGTCGGCCCGCTGATGGCCTACGAGGTCCTGACCGCGTTCTTCCTGGAGGCGGGCTTCCTCGGCATCATGCTGTTCGGCATGGGGCGTGTCGGGCGACGGCTGCACTTCGCCGCGACCCTTGCTGTCGCCATCGGCACCTGCATCTCGGCCTTTTGGATCCTGTCCGCCAACTCGTGGATGCAGACCCCGGTCGGTCACACCATCAACGAGGCCGGACAGTTCGTTCCCGAAGATTGGTGGACCATCGTGTTCAACCCGTCCTTCCCCTACCGCCTCGTCCATACGGTGCTCGCCTCCTACCTCACGACGGGGCTGGTCGTAGGCGGTGTCGGTGCATGGCATCTCCTGCGCGAGCGCACCAACAAGGGCGCCCAGGTGATGTTCTCAATGGCGATGGGCATGATCGCCGTTGTCGCCCCGCTTCAGATTTTCGTGGGCGACATGCACGGGCTCAACACTCTGGAGCACCAGCCCGCCAAGGTCATGGCGATGGAAGGTCACTTCGAGAGCCACCCGGACGGTGCTCCCCTGATCCTGTTTGGCATCCCCGATCAGGAGGCCGGCACGGTGCGCTATGCCGTCGAGATCCCGAAAGTAGGGTCACTCATCCTCAAGCATGACCTGAATGCTCCGGTGGATGGGCTCGACACGTTCGACCGCGCCAACTGGCCCTATGTGCCCGTGGTGTTCTGGTCCTTCCGTATCATGGTGGGCCTGGGCACTCTCATGCTGGGCCTCGGAGTGCTCAGCCTGTGGGCCCGGTTCCGGGGCCAGCTCTACGACTGGCGCCCGCTGCATTGGCTGGCGCTGGCCATGGGGCCCGCGGGCTTCGTGGCCGTAATCGCCGGCTGGGTTACCACGGAGGTCGGGCGCCAGCCCTTCACCGTCTATGGCCTGCTCCGGACTGCCGAGTCGGTCTCACCGCTTGAGGCTCCGGCGGTCGCCGCGTCGCTGCTGACCTTCATCGTGGTCTACTTCATCGTGTTCGGGGCCGGCACAGGCTACATTCTCAAGCTCATGAGCAAGCCGCCCCAATCGGGCGAGACCGGCCCTGAGGAAGGTCCTGACCATCCCATTCGCACCGCCGGCATCACCCCGGCTCCGGCAGTCGATCCGGACCGCACCCTTGGCGCGGAGGCCTGAACCATGACAACCCTTCTCGACCTCCCCACCCTCTGGGCCTTCGTCATCGCGTTTGCGGTCTTTGCCTACGTGGTGATGGACGGCTTCGATCTCGGCATCGGCATCCTGTTCCCTGTCTTCGCGCCGGGACCGGAGCGCGACAGCGCCATGAACTCGGTCGCCCCGGTCTGGGATGGCAACGAGACCTGGCTGGTGCTGGGCGGCGGCGGCCTCATGGCGGCCTTCCCGCTGGCTTATGCCATCATCCTGCCGGCCCTTTACGCGCCGATCATCGCCATGGTGCTGGCGCTGATCTTCCGCGGGGTCGCCTTCGAGTTCCGCTGGCGCGATCCGGGCCACCGTCGCTACTGGGACTTCGCCTTCACCACGGGTTCAATCGTCGCCACGCTGGCACAGGGCATCACGCTCGGCGCCCTGCTTCAGGGTATCGTGGTCGAAGGACGCTCCTATGCCGGCGGTTGGTGGGACTGGCTCACGCCGTTCAGCCTGCTGGTCGGCGTCAGCCTCGTGTTCGGCTATGCCCTGCTCGGTGCGACCTGGCTTGTCATGAAGACCGAAGGTGCTGTCCAGAACCACAGCTTCCGTCTCGCTGGCAAGCTCGCCATCGCACTGATCGCCTGCATCGGCCTTGTCAGCGTAGCAACGCCGTTCCTCAGCGGCGCCTATTACGAGCGCTGGTTCGCCTGGCCCCAAGTCTTGTTCACCGCCCAGGTGCCGCTGCTCGTCGGCCTCTGCTCCGGAACGCTGCTGGTGAGCCTGATGCGGCGCTGGGAGTACTGGCCGTTCCTGCTGACGCTGGGGCTGTTCGCCCTTTGCCTACTCGGGCTGGGTGTCAGCATGTTCCCATACGTGGTGCCGAATGCCGTCACCATCCACCAGGCCGCGGCGCCGCATTCCAGCCTCCAGTTCATGCTGGTCGGTGCGAGTGTCCTAATCCCGATCATCCTCGCCTACACCGGGTACTCGTACTGGGTGTTCCGCGGCAAGACCGGACACGAGGGATACCACTGATGACCAACGATCTCGAACAGGGCTCTGCCGTGCGCCGCTGGCTGTGGTTCGCGGGCCTCTGGGCCGCCGGCGTCGGCACGACGGGAGCGGTCAGCCTCGTCATCCGGTCTTGGCTAACCTGACGACCCATGCAGAATCCGACCGAACGCAACCGAGCACGATCGGCGTATCTCCTGTCGCCCGTCGTCCCGGCGACCTTCTTCGGCATGGTCCTCGGCCTGGGCGGCCTCGGCAACGGATGGCGCACGGCCGCGAGGGTCTGGGATGCCCCTGCCTTTCCGGGAGAATCTCTCTCCGTAGCTGCAGGATCGGTGTGGTTTCTCTGGATCGTCCTCTACGGATGGAAATGGGCCATGTCCCGCGAGGAGGCCGCCGCCGAACTCCGGAATCCCATCCAAGGCTTCTTCATTGCGCTGATCCCCGTGGCGACCATGATCGCCTCCACGGCGGTAGCTCCGTACATCGCTGCCATCGCCTGGGCGATGTTCGTGCTGGGCGTTGCGAGCCAGGTCCTGTACAGCGCCTGGGTCGTGGGTGAACTGTGGCAGGGCGGAAGCCAGACAGAGGCGACCACGCCGGCCCTGTACATGCCTACGGTCGGCGGATGCTTCGTCAGCGCCATCGCATGCGGTTCCTTCGGCTACCCGGAGCCAGGGCTGCTGTTCTTCGGGGCAGGCCTCCTCTCGCTCGTCGTGCTGGAATCGATCGTGCTGCATCGCCTGATGACCCATACATTGCCGATAGCATTTCGGGCCACGATGGGCCTTCACCTCGCGACTTCGGCAGCCCGGCAGTCGGATCCGTTGCGTACCTCGCGGTGACCGACGGTCCTCCGGACCGCTTCGTCCAGATGCTGTTCGGATACGCGCTGCTCCAAGCCCTCGTCATGCTGCGCCTTGTGCCCTGGCTTCGACAGCAGGCATTCTCGCCCGCGGCTTGGGCCTACACCTTCGGCGTCTCCGCCCTGCCGCTTGCGGCCCTGCGTTTCGTCGAACGGGGACAGGCGGGGCCGATTTCCTGCTTGGCCATCCCGCTTTTCATCGGCGCCAACCTAGTCATCGGCTGGATCACCCTGCAAACTCTACGCCTTGCCTTCACGGGGAAGCTTCTGTCGCAGCAATAATCTCTGCGTCACTCAGGAAACGGGGCATCCGCTACAAAATCGACAGATGAAGGAGCCTTGTAGCCTTCGACACAGCGCTCTCCGAAGTCCCGAACAAAGTTATCGTAGGTCAATTCAGGTCTCACTTTGGCGATGTGACAGAAGCATCGCGTCATTCGCTGCTTCATGCCAAGCCGCGGGAACTCCGCAACAATTTGTTCCATCTCTTTGGGTGGAATTCGATCATACTGCAATCCGATGACATCCAGGCAGATTCCAGCGGTGCACAGAGCGACCTCTGCCTCCTTGTAGAGCCCGATCGAGGGTGTCGAGTTGAGCGCGACGCTATCCCAAATCAATTGGGCACGGCGTTCGTCCAGTCCGCTTTCTCTTGCGAAGCTCCCGGCGAGATCGGCCGCTTCCACCTCGAAGCGCCGTGGTCCGGCAAAACGTTCATTGAGCGTGATATCATGCAGCAAAGTTCCAACAGCAACGACCTCAGCGTCGTGCGTGATGTTCTGAAGCTGTCCGAGGCGGGTGGCAAAGAGCCAGGAACGAACGACATGGTTGAACAAGTATGGTTCGCATCGCTGCCGAGCGTACTCGAGAGCGGCATCAACGATCGGAGTGTCTGGAACCGAGACACCGGCGACCACTCTGTTATCTGTCCCAAGCATCGTCATACCCTTTCAATCAGATCGGCAGTGCGAATGGATTAGATCGCCTCTGCCGGCGTCGGTGGGTCGGCGGAATTTCCGGCCGACCCTTGATGCACCTGTGGAGACCGAGGTTCAGCCCCTGATGAAGGCGAGTATCTCGGGATTCACGATCTCGGGATGGGTCTGGCACAGGCCGTGCGGCAGGTCCTTGTAGGTCTTGAGCGTGCCGTTCTTCAGGAGTTTGACCGTCAGTGGCGCGGAATCGGCATAGGGCACGATCTGGTCGTCTTCGCTGTGGATCACCAGCACTGGCACGTCGATCGCCTTCAAATCCTCGGTGAAGTCGGTCTCGGAGAAGGCCTTGATGCACTCATACCCGGCCTTGACGCTCCCCATCATGCCCTGCCGCCACCAATTGCGGATCAGACCCTCCGACACCTTCGCGCCGGGCCGGTTGAAGCCGTAGAAGGGGCCGCTCGGGATATCGAGGTAAAGTTGGGCGCGGTTGGCGGCCAGGGCGGCACGGTATCCATCAAATACCTCGAGTGGCGTCCCGCCAGGGTTTGAATCCTTCTTGACCATCACCGGCGGGACCGCGTCGATCAACACGGCCTTGGCCACGCGTCCCGATTCCGCTCGCGCCACATAACGGGTGACCTCGCCGCCACCGGTCGAGTGGCCGATATGGATCGCGTTCTTGAGGTCGAGCGTCGTCACCAGTTCGGCGACATCGGCTGCATAGGTGTCCATCTCGTTGCCGCCGTCGGTTTGGTCCGAGCGCCCGTGACCCCGGCGGTCGTGGGCGATCACGCGATATCCTTCCGCCAGGAAAAACATCATCTGGTTATCCCAGTCATCGGCACTCAATGGCCAGCCATGATGGAACACGATCGGTTGAGCATCTTTGGGGCCCCAATCCTTGTAGAAGATCCGAGTGCCGTCTTTGGTGCTGATTATACTCATGTTGTTGTCCCTTTCGTTTGGTGAGTTGACACGGCCCGCCGGCTGAGCGGCTGCGGGCACGGTGGGTAAGCAGGCGACTAGCGCTGCACTCAAGCCGAGTCGGATCACATCTCGGCGGGCAGGATTGCACATTCCTGGTGCAGCCATTTGCGGCCCTATTGATAAGACAATTTTAGAGCGACAGACCCAGCAAGCATTGATGTCACAAAGGACGTTGGTCTGTGATCTTTTTCTTGATTGATGGCCCGCACGTCTGACGGTCATCCATCCACACAGTAATCTGGGCTCAGGTCTTCTGAAGCATTTGGACCGTTTCCTCCGTTGTCCAAAGACCGTTTGCCATATAACGGAAATTGATGAGCGCCGCGAGATAGCCATCGCCTTCCGGAAACTTCGGCGCCGCTATGGCATCTCGGACGACAGCAACCTCAAAGCCCTGTTCCAGAAACTCCCGGCAGTGCGATTCAATGCACATATTGGCAAGCATCCCGGCAAGAACGATCTGATCGACCCGCTGCTTGCGGAGCTGGAGGGGCAGGCCGTTGGCCTGCGGCCCATACAACTTATGCGGCGAGCAAATGATCGTCTGACCATCCTCGATGTACTTCTTGAATTCCGGCAAGAAGTCCGCGCCGGATCCGCGGAAGCCATCAACCGTGTAGGGGCCTGTCCGATCAAAGATTCCCACCTCATGTTGAAAGACCTCAAGCGGACCTTGGATTTTCCAATTGTGATCCCAAGGGTAGTAGTGGTGGGGAGAGATCGCCACAACCATTCCGGCTGTCTTCGCAGCTTCAAACAAACGACCGAGATTCGGAACGACATTGTGCTCGGTGACGCTCTCGCCCACGACCGGCCATGCTTTGCCTTGCGGGCTCATGAAGTCGATCTGCGGATCAACGACGACCAGGGCTGCCCTGGACGCGTCCAACTTCATGCTCCCTTTCGGGAGAGCCGGGTTGGCGGGATCAGCATAAAAGTTGGGAGCTGCAGTTTGGGCAGCAGCACCTGATCCTGTCGCCGTCAAACCCGTCGCCGTGATGCCGGCCATCGCTGCCAGAAATGAGCGCCGGTGCGGTTTGCAGCAGTCATCGTTATGCATGTCTACCTCCTTCTGGTTTGCAGACACATTCACACGACCATAGCCGTCCTATCGTGTGGCCCTATCGCGTGGCCGGCTTGATTGGGAAGAGCAGTTCCTTCTCAGCGGTGTCGACCACGAAGACGGCCAGCAGGCGAGCCGGCTCCGTCGTGCTGACATTTTTGCTCACAGCGTGGCGATCGCCCGGATACTCCGAGAAGCTTTCGCCAGTACGGTAGGTCTTGACCGGTCCGTCGTTGACCTGGCCCCGGATCGCTCCTTCGAGGACCGTCGCATAGATGAAGGCCGATGATGGATGCGTATGGGCTTCGTCATAGCCTCCAGGCCCGTATTCGACCAGAACGCCCTTCATGCTCTTGCCTGGCACGTTCGGAAGTTCATGCGCGTAGACGAGCGTCACCTTAGAAATCTCGCCAGTCGATCGGGTGTCGTGAGCGCCGGCGGTGCTGGCGGTCAGGAGCAGCACGACGGCTGCGCTGCAAAGTCCCTTGATCATCATGGATGCCTTTCTGGATTGATCTCAGTTGGACCGATGGTGACAGCAGCCACTCAGGCAGCTTTAGCTCTGGACTGGAACCATTGATCGAAATCGATCTTGCCGAGGCGTGGATTGTTGTCCGAAACCAGCGTGGCCTCTTCGAGCCTGGCCCCGGAATAGGGGACATCGGCCGAGGCTTCGACAGCCCGGGCGTCCCCTGTCGCAGCCAGGTACTTCGCCACCAGATCGCGTATGGGGAACCGCTCCGGGCCAGAGATCTCAAGGAGGCCGTTGCGGGGCGCGGCCAACGCCACTTCCGCCATCACGTCAGCGACGTCATCCGGGGCGATCGGCTGGATCAGGGCTGCGGGCACAACCACCTTATCGCCGAGCGCCCAAGAGTTGACCAGGAAGCCCAGCAAGTCGAAGAACTGCGTCGCATGGACGAGGGTGTAGGGGACACCAGAGTTTTTGATCAGTGTCTCCTGTGCCTGCTTGGCCACGAAATAGCCGCTCGCCTGCAGCCGCTCCGTTCCGACGACGGACAAGGCCACGTAATGCTTGACCCCGTTCGCCTTTGCGGCGGCGAGGAGATTGCCAGTCGACTTCCGAAAGAACTCGAGAACGGCGGCATCCTCCCAGGAAGGCGAGTTCGACAGGTCGACGATGACCTGGGCTCCCTTCACCGCTTCGGCGAGGCCCTCGCCCGTGACCGAGTTGATGCCGCTTTGGGGCGACGCGGCAACCACGTCGTGCCCGGCACCACGCAAGCGGGTGACTGTCCTCGAACCGATCAGACCGGTTCCACCATTGATGACGATCTTCATGTTCAATCTCCTGTAGTAGAGCCTCGCTGGCGTTCGGGGGCCGATGCTTGTGTGCTAAGACGGCCCAGCTCAGTTCAGACCAGCCTCGTCGAGCGCGTAGAGTTTGTCGGCCGATCCCGGTACAGACCGGAAGGCCACCCCTGCCCGGTTCCAGGCGTTGATCGCCATCACCGCAAAAGTCAGGTCGGAGAGTTCCTTCGCAGAGAACTGGCTGCTGACACGCTCATAGAGATCGTCCGGCATGCCGCCCACGGGTAGCTTGGTGAGTGCTTCCGTCCAGGCAAGGGCAGCGCGCTCCCGCGGCTCGAACAGCGGGGACTCGTGCCATGTTGCGATGTGGTAGAGCCGCAGTTCGCGCTCACCGTGGAGCTTTGCCTCTTTCACATGCATGTCGAGGCAGAAGCTGCAGCCATTGAGCTGAGATGCCCGGATCTCAACCAGGTTGATAACCGACTCCTCGATGCTGCCTTTCCTGATGGCCATCGTGAGGTCGGCGAGTTTTTTGAAAAGCTCAGGCGAGTGCGCTGCGTAGTTCAGACGTTCAATGGGAGCCTTCGCGTGAAGCGTCTTGGTATGTTCTGAGATTGCGGCGTCCATAGGCTATCTCCGTGATGGGCTCTGTCAGTGCATTGCCTTCGAAGCATGCATGGCCAGCGGAGGTCGTGCTATTGAGCCGGCGGAGTGGATAGCCACTCGATAAGTCTACGATCACTATACCGAAGTCTAGGTTTTGCTCACGATTGCCCCGATCGATGTAGAGGCCGGCTTCATGGCGAACCTAGCAACCAGCCGGCCCTTCCTCCTCGCCACGAGGAATGTCTGAGTCCGGCAGTGCGGTCTTGAGGCTCTCAAGGAGGACGTCGTCGGTAACCGGCTTTGTGAGATATGCGTGCGCCCCGCTCTCGAGTGCCCGGCTCCGAGCCAAGGGGTCGTTCATGGAGGTCACGATGATCACCGGCAGGGTCGAGCCGGCTGCTTTAAGATGCTGGAGCAACTCCAGACCGTTCATGCCTGGCATTCGAATATCGGTGATGAGACAGTCGAAGCGCTCAGTTCCATGGGCTGCGAGAAAGGCTTCGGCCCGGTCGAAGGCTTGGCAGGAATAACCCATAACCAGAAGGAGATCGGAGAGGGCCTCACGGATGGCCTCCTCGTCATCCACGACCGCGATGACTGGCGGATTGAACAAGTGGGTGACCTTTGCTGCTGCGGCCTGTCAGGCCGACTTCGCAAGGCTGCGCTGAATCATTCCACTTGGAAACCATACCGAGGTCTAGGATTCACGCCTTATCGCGTAGGTCGCCGGGCAGCGTCTCCCAGGCGCGGATCAGCTCGCCGATGGACGCCGACTGCATCTTGCGCATGACATTGCCGCGATGAAGCTTGACCGTGATCTCCTTGATGCCGAGATCAAAAGCGATCTGTTTGTTGAGCCGGCCGCGCGTCACTTCGCGCAGGACCTGCCGCTCACGGAGGGTCAGGGTTGTAAACCGATCAAGGTGCTGCTTGGCGCGACGGGTATCCGCCATCTGTGCGATATCCCGTTCGATAGCAAGTGTTACCGCATCAAGCAGGGTCTGATCGCGGACCGGCTTTGTGAGGAAATCGATGGCGCCAGCCTTCATGGCCTTGACCGTCATCGGAATGTCGCCATGGCCGGTGAGAAAGATGATCGGCTTCAGGTTGCCCTTCGCTGCCAGTTGCTGCTGAAGATCGAGGCCGCTTGCCCCGGGCATACGGACGTCGAGCACCAGGCAGCCGGGGCGGTCGGGAAGCTCAGAGTCCAGCAATTCGCGAGGCGACGCGAAACCAACCGCATCGAGGCCGACGGACTCCATGAGCTCCTGGAGCGCGCTCCGGACCTCCTCGTCGTCATCCACGATGAGAACCAGCGGGCGTTCAGCTTTGACGTCGGGCGTGTTCATGGGAATGCCTCCGAGTTCCACGAGGAAGGGAAGCGAGGGCCAAAGATGGTGACCGCCGTTGTCTCCATACTTCGCTCGCCGCCAGGCCACGCGCTTGCTCTCTATGACGGAGACAATGCGAGCGTCCGGGCGTCATGGTGACTTTTTACTTCAACTGGCAGCGTGAAGGTGAACGTCGCCCCCTGTGACTCGTTATTCTCAGCCCATAACCGCCCGCCGTGAGACTCGACAATCGATCGGCTGATTGCCAGCCCCATGCCCATGCCGTGTTCCTTCGTCGTGAAGAAGGGCTCGAACATCCTCTCCGGATCCTCGACACCAGGGCCACGATCACTGATGTCGATTTGAACCACATCGTCCGATCGGTGCACACGGATGCCGAGAACTCTGTTGCCTGTGACTGAGTCCATCGCCTCCATGCCGTTGCGGATGAGATTGACGAGGACCTGCTGAACCTGGACGCGATCGAGCGCTATAGGCGGAAGGTCGCTTTCAACCTCAACATTCATGCGAATGCCGCGCCGGGCCGCCTCTTCGGCCATGAGGTTCTGCGCCTCGGCGATGACGCTGCCGAGCGCCGCGCTCGTCCTGCTCTCCACCGAGTGGTTGAACAGGGCGCGGATGTGGCTCACGACGTCGGCGGCGGCATTTGCATTACGAATGATGCGTTCCACGGTTTTCTGAGCGCGCTCGAGGTTCGGAGGGGTCGCCGAGAGCCAGCGCTGGCAGGCATTGGAGTTGGTGACGATCGCCGCCAAGGGTTGGTTCACCTCGTGTGCGATGGATGCCGAAAGCTCAGCAAGGCTTGCGGCCTGGCTTGCCCGGGCCAGGCTCTCCCGCGCCAGGCGCAACTCTTCCTGCGCTCGAACTTCACCGTCGATGTCGTGCGAGAGGCCAAACCACTGAACGATGCCTCCGCTCTCATCCCGGAGCGGTTCGGCACGGCCCGACATCCAGCGGTAGATCCCATCGGCCCGGCGCAGGCGATAGGTCAGGGCAAAACTCTCACCGGTGACGAGGGAGTGGGTGAGCGCTTCCGCCAGCCTGGCTTGGTCGTCGGGATGGAAGAGGGTCGCGATGGCAGCCAACAGTCGGTTCTTGCCCGGTCCCTGGAAGGCCCCGACATCCAGGCCACAGAACTCGATCAGACGCCTGCTGAAGAAAGTCGGCTCGCCCTCAGGGGATAGCCGCCAGAGCAGGCTCGGGACCATATCCACGAGTTGCGAAAGCTCCTGCTCGCGGTCGCGTAGCGCTTCCTGCGCCCGCATCTCATCGTCGATGTCGATGGAAATCACGTACCATTGCACAATCGCCCCGCTTTGATCCCGCAGCGGTTCCGCGCGGCCATCAACCCAACGGTACGCTCCGTCCACCCGACGCATGCGGTATTTCATGGAGTAGGGTTCGCCGGTAGCCACCGAGTGGCGGACGGTCGCCAGCAGACGGTCTGAGTCATCGGGATGGACGAGGGTCTTGATGGCGGCCGCCAACCGGCTCATGCCGGGCTTGTCCAACTGGGCCGGGCTCCCCAGACCAAAGAAGTCCAGCAACCGCTTGTTGAAGAAGGTCGGCTCACCTTCGGGTGTCAGACGCCTGATGTGGACCGGGACCATGTCCACGAGCTGAGACAGTTCCCGCTCCCGGTCACGCAAGGCCTCCTGTGCGGTCACCAAGTCGTCGATGTCGACGCTCACGCCGTACCACTGGACAATCTTGCCGGAGTCGTCACGCAACGGTTCCGCACGACTCTCGACCCAGCGATGACGGCCGTCGGATCGGCGTTGGCGATATCTCCCCACGAAGGACGTGCCCGTCTCGATCGAACGTGCGAGCGCCTGATCCACCACGTCCCGGTCCTCCGGATGAACGACCGTCAGGTAGCGCGAGCCGTCAGGCGCGATCAAATCCTTCAACGTGATGCCGATGACATCCGTCGCCCGCTTGTTGAGATAGCACGGTATCCCTTCCGGGGTCGTACACCAGATGACAGCCGGCACGGTGTCGATCATCTGCTGAAGCTGCCGCTCGCTCCGCCGCAGCGCCTCCTGCGCTCGCATCTCATCGTCGACATTGAGAGAAACTCCGTACCATTGCACAATTGCTCCGTCTTGATCACGACGAGGCGCGACCCGGCACTCCGCCCACCGGTAGAGGCGATCTTTCTCCCGCCACCGAAACCGCATCACGCACCCGCCGCCGGTTTCGAAACAGTTCCATAACGTATGCTGCACCTCGGGAGCATCTTCGGGATGAATCAGCTCTCGTAGCAATGTTTCGATGCGCGGCTCTACGGAATCGTCGAAATTCGCGATGACGGAGCGAAAGTGATCACGGTACTGCTTGTTGAAGTGGACGATCTCGCCCGTGGGCGTCGCGCTCCAGATGCGGACCGGCACGGCGTCGATCATCTGCCGAAGCTGCTGCTCGCTTTGCCGCAAGGCCTCGTCGTCACGCATCTGATCGTCGATGTCATGACAGAGCCCGTACCACTGGACGATATTGCCATCAACATCTCGCAGCGGCTCGGCGCGGCTCGACATCCAGCGGTAGATGCCATCGGCACGGCGCAGGCGATACCGCAACGCGAAACTCTCGCCCGTGGCAAGGCACCGGTGGAGGGTGTCCCGGAACGCCGCCGCGTCGTCCGGATGGACGCACTCTATGACCGCCTCCAGTCGGCTCATACCGGGCTTGTCCGTATCCGTCGCGTCCAGGCCGAGATAATCCACCATGCGCTTGTTGAAGAAGGTCGGCTCGCCTTCAGGTGTGAGACGCCAAACATGGCTCGGAACCATGTTCACGAGCTGGGAAAGTTCCCGCTCCCTATCGCGCAACGCCGCCTCGGCCCGCTTTTGGTCCTCAATGTCTATCGTTGTGCCGTACCATTGGGTAACGCGCCCCTGGCTATCGCGGGACGGGCGTCCTGAGATTCGGAACCAGCGATAGACTCCATCGACACACCTCAGGCGATGCTCAATGTCATAAGGATCGCCGGTTTCAAGGCAATGCCGCCACCGGGCGGCGACACGATCATAATCATCGGGATGGATGGCTCGACGCCAGCCGAACTCATCCTCATTCCCGGAAGGATTGAGGTCGACGGGTGCCTTGCCAAGGAACGACAGGATACTTGGACTGACGTAAGTGAACCTTCCGGCGGCGTCGGCCGACCACGCATGGCCGGGCATGCTTTCAATAATTTGCAGCGCATGCATGGCATCGGAGAAAGTTTCGGTCGGTGAGTGAGACACTCTCGTCATCGGCTGCTCCTGCCGAACAAAGAAAGCCTGGGGCCTGTCAGTGCTGACTATAGCATCTGTCCCGAAGTTTTGGGCCGTCGAACTCATGCTTCTACCCCAGGCTCGCAACGGAAGCGCATCTCTCTGACCTTTCAAATTGTGTTGCCTAGACTACCCAAGCGTGGTCATGCCTCTTTTGCCGGATTGATAGGTTCATCTCGCTCCATCATGAGTTAGTTGCACAAGAGACAAGGAAGCATCCTCGAGCGGCAGTGCCATCAAAAAAAGGGTTGGGGCTAAGGACATGCTACTTGTCCGGGCCAGGTCGAACGCCGTTCAAAAAGATCTCTACGGCGGAAGCGACCGCCTCTCGCACCTCTTTATCCGACGGGGGCGGGCGAAGTCCGAGAACAACCTGCAGATGAAGGTTGTCGCGGATCATGCCGACAAAATGCCCGGCTATGCGCGGGCAATCATCCGCCCGGATTTCCCCTCGTTCCGTGGCGCTTTCAAGCACCTCAGCGAGTTGGGACGCAGCTCGGCCCGGTCCTTGTTCATAAAACGACTTCACCAGATTAGGGAAGCGATTGGCCTCGGTGACAGCAATCCGATAAACACCAATCAAGGCGGGCGACATGTAAATGGCCATGAGATGCTGACCGAATGCTGTCAGCGTCGCCCGCAAATCGTGTCTTTCGATCTCCTCGATCGCCAAGGTCGACAGCGCCTTGTCTGCGTTTTCGGCAACGATGGCCAAGAAGAGGCCCTCCTTATTGCCGAACTCGTTGTAGATGTTGCGCTTCGATCCGCCGGCGCGTTCGATGATCGCGTCGATGCTTGCCGCCGCGTAGCCTTGTTCGAAGAAGACCTCCGCAGCCGCTCGTAGAAGGGCTTCCCGACGACTGCTTGGCCGTCCTGACTTTGCTGCAAGCACAGGCTTCCAACCTCTTATTCCGATGTATCCACTGGAGTGGTAACGTTCGTTACCGCATCTGTCAACGGGGCACCCTACCTAACCTTCGGTTTAGTCATTGTAGACTTATCGAGTGTGCGCCTAAGCCACCGGCTCAATAGCGCGATCTCCGTTGGACGGGCATGCTTGTGATGCGGCTGCACTAGGTCACGACCTCCTCTTGACTGGTAACAGTCATTACCGTACCTGTGAATGGTAACACCCATTACCGGAGGGCGCCGTGGCGCAGCTCAACAAGACAAAGAGGATCGGTCTGCTGCTGTGCCTCGGCGCCGTGGTGGTGCCAGCTGCGGGATGGGCTTGGGCTCGTTCAAGCGGCGAGACATCGACCGACAACGCGTACATCCGCGGCGACGTGACCTCCCTCGCCCCAAAGGTTCCGGGCTACGTCACGGCGGTAGAAATTGAGGACAACCAAGCCGTCCGTGCGGGTGACGTTTTGTTCCGGATCGACGATCGGGACTACCGCGCACGGCTTGCGCAAGCCGTGGCCAATATCGAAGCTGCCCAAGCTCGCCTAGCCAATGTCGATGCGGAGACCGAACTTCAGCATGCGCTCATCCGGCAGGCCGAAGCCCAGAGGCATTCGGCTGTGGCCGATTTGAACCGCGCGACCAAGGCCTCCGACCGTCACCGCCAGCTGATCCGCAGCAACGCCATCAGCCAGGCCCAGATCGATGAAAGCGACGCGGCGCGATTGCGAGCCGAGGCGGGCGTGTCGGCGGCGGCGGCAACGGTAGAGGCCCAGCAGCGCCGCATCGCCGTCCTTGCGACCCAGCGCGAAGCGGCCGTGGCCGCGGTGGCACAGGCACAGGCCGCCCGCGATCTCGCCCAGATCGATCTCGACAACACCGTGGTCCGTGCGCCAGTCGGCGGCGTTATCGGCAACCGCCAGGTCCGAGTCGGCCGGCTTGTTGCGCCGGGCGCCTCCCTGCTCGATGTCGTTCCGGTCGCCGATGTGTGGATCGTGGCGAACTTCAAGGAAACTCAGCTCGAACGTATCAGGCCCGGTCAGCGCGCCCGGATCACCGTCGATGGCTATCCGAATGAGGCGCTTGAAGGTGTCGTGGACAGCTTTGCACCCGGGAGTGGATCTGCCTTCAGCCTGCTCCCCACGGACAATGCGACTGGGAACTTCGTTCGCGTCGTCCAGCGGGTTCCGGTCAAGATCCGGTTTGCCAACAATCCGTTGCCCGGTCGCCTCGTGCCCGGCCTGTCTGCGCGGGTCGAGATCACCCAAGGAAGCGGCTCATGACCACGGCCGTCGTCGCCCTGCCGAGCCGCGACAAGCCTGCGACAGGAGCCCTTCTTGTTGCGGGCATCGTGCTTGCCACACTGACGGAGGCGATAGCCAGTACCGTCCTGTCGCTCGGACGCGGCGACATCATGGGCGATATTTATGCCACGCCGGATGAGTTCGCCTGGCTCGATGTCGGATACACCGCTTGTAAGCTCATTGGCTTCATGGCCGCCCCTTGGCTCATGACCCGGATCAACCCGCGCAGTCTGATCATCGGTTCAACCCTGTTCATGGGCACAGCCTGCGGTATTGCCGCCATCACAGCGCAATTAGATCTGCTGGTCACGCTCCGCATCATACAAGGCCTTTCCGGCGGCACCCTGCTTGTCGGAGGGCAGGCGATCATCTTTCTCGCCTATCCAAAACCTCAGCCGATCCTTCAGGCCCTGTTTGCGATGGGGTCGGTCGTTGCGCCCGCGACGATCGCCCCTCCCCTGCAAGGCTGGCTGCTCGATACCCACTCCTGGACATGGATCTTCTTCAGCGTTGTTCCGGTAGCGCTGGCAGCCGCTGGCCTGCTCCTGATTGCGGACGGCCCAACGCCCGCGACGACCCCGCGTCGTCCGTTTGACTGGATCGGCTTTGTCCTGATTTCGGTCACGCTTTTCTGCTTCACCTATGTCTTCAGTCAGGGCAGCCGATGGGACTGGTTCGAGGAGCCACGAATTCTGTGGCTGACGGTGATCGGCACAGCCACCCTGCTGGCCTTTCTTGGCCAACAAGTCATGGCAAAGGATCAGGGCCTGCTTGATTTTACCTCGTTCCGGTCTGACGATTTCACCTTTGCCTTTGTCGTCAGCTTTGTTGCTGGCGCCGCTTTGTTCGGGAGCGCGTTCCTGATCCCTTCATTCGCCGTCTCCGTCCTCGCGTTCACGCCGACCGATGCCGGCCTGCTCCTTTTGCCAAGTGGCGCCCTTTTTGTCGGAGCGCTCCTTATCGCCGCCTTCCTCATACAGGCCCGCCGCGTTCCTCCGTTCGCCACGGTGCCCTTTGGAATCGTGCTGATCATGGTTGCGATGTGGATGCTGTCGGGCTCGACCAGCGAAAGCGGCACGGACGACATGATGCCAGCCATCCTGTTGCGTGGCCTGGGTCTCGGCTTTCTGTTTCTGTCAATCACCCTGATCGCTTTCACCAATCTCAGCAGCCGCAATCTTGCGTCCGGGATTGGTCTCTTCAACTCGGGGCGTCAGCTTGGTGGCCTCATGGGAGTCGCCTGGCTCCAGACCCTGATCGACCATAACGTCGGTGGCAACGTCGCGGTGCTGGGCTCTCACGTCACCGCAGGCGTTCCTGCGGTCAGTGAGCGGCTGACGACGACAACAGCCATGCTGGCAGCAAAAGGAATGGACGCCGTGGCCGCCAGCCGCGCCGCCATGAGCCTGCTGGGCAGGGTCGTTACAGGTCAGTCCACCGTGATCGCCTTCGATACGGCGTTCAATGCAGTGGCCCTGCTTTTTGTCGTCGCCGCGCCCGCGCTGATCGCCATCAAGGTCGGCCTCTCCCGATACGTAAAATCGCAGGCTGAACAGTCGTCCGAGCCGGTTGTGTTGCAACCCCGGCCTCAGGTGAATCGAGAGCTGGACGAGATTCCGCTTCAGGCGGTTCCGCCAAACAGTGGAGCGCGACCAAGCCGCACTGAGCGTCCACGTCGACAACGATCTACCCACCGCGGGAAGCTCAGTTTGCAGGCCTGTGCCCCCTCCACGCAGGCCCCATGAGCATCCCGCCGGGCCCTGGCACCGCTGCCGGGGCACACCATCAACCACGTTACAGGTTTCAAGGATGTATCATGCACGGTAACATACCTCCCGCTGCGCCCGCTTGAAATTGCTGACGCAGAGGCTGTGCAACAACGCTTTCCTCGATGGGAAATCGTTCGCTTCCTCTCCAAGGAGATCCCTTGGCCGTATCCAGCAGACGGAGCGCTGGCGTTCATTCGGGATCATGCGCTCCCGGCTATGGAGAAGGAAACAGGATGGCATTGGCCGATCAGGCCTAAGGTCGAGTCTGAGCAACTGGTTGGTATCATCAGTCTTATGGATAAGCCCGGCAACAATCGTGGCTTCTGGATCGACCCGGACTGGCAAGGGCAAGGCTTGATGTTGGAAGCCAGCTCCGCAGTCACAGACTTCTGGTTCGAGACATTGGGTCGGCCTGTTCTCCAAGTACCGAAAGCTGTCGCAAACGAGCGCTCTCGCCGGATCTCGGAGCGTCAGACAATGCGGATTGTTGAGATGTGCGAACGAGACTACGTGTCAGGTCGCTTTCCTGCGGAAGTATGGGAGATCACTCGTGAAGAGTGGCGCAATCGGCCAAGATAGATTGGCTATTGCTCGCCATTTCGCGGAACGGGACCTAATGCAGAGTCTCATAGGAGAGCTAATCAGGGAAGGTTCGCTCCGGGTCATTTTGAGACCTTCCGGGCCTGGAGTCCGTGCGTGCGATATCCATCAATGTTTACGACGAGAAGTTCGGGTAAGCCGTTTTTCGGGTAAGCCGTTTATGGAAATGCAATACCGAGCAGAAGGGCGAAGGTGCCCACCGCCCCTCTGGCCAGGCGCTGACGGGTCCCCTCTTGGGCGTCGTCCAGATCGGCGTAGGTGGGATGATCTGCTCCATCCAGTCGGAGGGCGTCTTCAGGAAAGGCCTGGACTTCCTGGTCGATGACCTGGGCCCGAGACAATGAACCTGCTCGCTTTGGCGCCGTTCCCT
>NZ_VCMV01000057.1 GCF_008757455.1 Microvirga brassicacearum
GGCAGGGTGGGGGGTGCGAGCGCCGACCTTTCCGCAGCTCGCGCCAACCCCCCCACCTCCAACTCCTCCCCACAAGGGGGAGGAGAGACCGTCGAGACCGTCGCGACCGCCGAGCCCCTCCGCCATATCCGTCAGGCGCTGCCGCACGATTCCGGCATCAAGCATGTTCAGGGCACGGCTCACTACATCGACGATATCCGCGAGCCGGACGGCACGCTGCACGTGGCGATCGGCCAATCGCCGATAGCGCGCGGGCGCCTTCTGTCGCTCGATCTCACCGCCGTACGCGCCTGTCCGGGCGTTGTCGCCGTGCTGACGGTGGCGGATATTCCGGGCCGGAACGACGTGTCGCCGACCTTCGGCGATGATCCGCTTTTTGCCGACCGCGATATCAGCTTCCACGGTCAGGCGCTGTTCGCTGTGGTCGCCATCGAGCGCGACATCGCGCGTCGCGCAGCTCGTCTCGCGAAGGTCGAGACCGAGGCGGAGGCGCCGAGCATCACCGTCGAACACGCGCTCGAGCGGGCCGAGACCGTCCTGCCCGATTACGCTTTCGGCCGCGGCGACGCGGATGCGGCGATCGCCAACGCACCGCATCGGCTGGAAGGACAGTTTCGCGTCGGCGGGCAGGAGCATTTCTATCTCGAAGGTCAGATCGCGCTTGCGATCCCCGGCGAAGACGGCGACATTTTCGTCTATTCGTCGACGCAGCATCCCACCGAAGTGCAGCATGTGGTGGCCCGCGTGCTTGACATTCCCGATGCCTATGTGACCTGCGAAACCCGCCGCATGGGCGGCGGTTTCGGCGGCAAGGAGAGTCAGGCGACGCAATGGGCCGTCACCGCGGCGCTCGCGGCGCGCGTCACCGGCAGGCCTTGCAAGCTGCGTCTCGACCGCGACGACGATTTCGTTCTCACCGGCAAGCGGCATGATTTTCGCAGCGACTGGAAGGTCGGCTTCGACAACGACGGCGTCGTGACCGGCTATCACGTGGAGCATCTCGCGCGCTGCGGCAATTCGGCGGATCTCTCTGGCGGCGTCGTCGACCGGGCGATGTTTCATTCCGACAACGCTTACTTTTTGCCGGCGGTGCATGTGGGCTCGAAGCGGCTCAAGACCAACACCGTGTCGAACACCGCGTTTCGCGGCTTCGGCGGGCCGCAGGGCATGCTGGCGATCGAGCATGTGATGGATGAGATCGCGTGGGCGACCGGGCGCGATCCGCTCGATGTGCGCTATGCCAATTTCTATGGAGCGGATCGCAACCTCACGCCGTTCGGCATGGAGGTGGAGGAGATCGACACGCTGCACGGGCTCGTGCAGACGCTGGAGCGCAGCAGCGACTATCGGGCCCGGCGCCAGGAGATCGCGGAGTTCAATGCGTCGTCGCCGATCATGAAGCGCGGTCTCGCGCTGACGCCGGTGAAATTCGGCATCAGCTTCACGCTCGTCCACCTCAACCAGGCCGGCGCGCTGGTGCATGTCTACCAGGATGGCTCCGTCCATCTGAACCACGGCGGCACCGAGATGGGGCAGGGGCTCTACATCAAGGTGGCGCAGGTGGTGGCGGAGGAGTTCGGCATCGCGATGGAGCGCGTTCGCATCACCGCCACAACCACGGCGAAAGTCCCCAACACCTCGCCGACGGCGGCGTCGTCCGGCTCGGATCTCAACGGCATGGCGGCGCGGATCGCCGCGGGCGCGATCAAGCGGCGCATGACGGCGCATGCGGCCGAAGCGTTTGGGGTGCCGGAGGCGCAGATCGAATTTCGCGACGATCGCGTCTTCATCGGCAACGAGAGCCTGCCGTTTGCGGAGCTGGTCAAAAAATGCGTGCTCGCGCGCGTTCAACTCTCTGAAGCCGGGTTCTACAAGACGCCGAAGATCACCTGGGATCGCGCGACCGCGACGGGCCGCCCGTTCCTGTATTTCGCCTATGGGGCGGCGTGCTCGGAGGTCGTCGTGGACACGCTGACGGGCGAGAACCAGTTGCGGCGCGTGGACATTCTCCACGACGTCGGGCGCTCCATCAATCCGGCCATCGATATCGGCCAGATCGAGGGCGGTTTCGTGCAGGGCATGGGCTGGCTCACCACCGAGGAACTGGTCTTCGACACGCAAGGCCGCCTGCTCACCCATGCGCCGTCCACCTACAAGATCCCCGTCGCGTCGGACGTGCCGGAGGATTTCCGCGTCGCGCTTTATCCAAACGCCAACCGCGAATCGACGATCTATCGCTCGAAGGCGGTCGGCGAGCCGCCGCTCATGCTGGCCAACAGCGTCTTCTGCGCGCTTGCCGATGCAATCCACGCTGTCGATCCGACGCAGCCGGTCCCACTCGATGCGCCAGCGACGCCGGAGGCGATCCTGCGCGCCTGCGAAGCACTGCGCGGCAGGCCGATGGGCCAACGAGGCGGCGGGTGAAGATCTGGCGGCACCTCGCCGATTTTCTCACCGCGCATGGGGCCGCGGCGATGATCAGCGTGCATGATGTGAAAGGGTCGGCGCCGCGCGAAGCAGGCGCGCGCATGGCGGTGCGGCCGGACGGTGCCTTTCACGGCACCATCGGGGGCGGACAGCTCGAGATGAAGATGCTGGCGATTGCCGGCGAGATGTTCGGTCAACGCCAGTTCGAAGCGCGCATGGTCGATCAAGCCCTCGGCCCCGATCTCGGGCAATGCTGCGGCGGGCGCGTCAAGATCCTCATCGAGACCTTCGATACGCATGACCTCGCGCAGGTGAAGCGCTTTGCCGCTGCCGAGGACAAGGGCATTTTTGTCCTCGAATGCCGCCTCGATCACGGGCGGGTGCGGCGCGAGTTTTCCTCCTCCGTCGGCGATGACACGTGGACCGAATGGCGCGAGACCCACGGCGAGAACCGCACGCCGCTGCTGCTGTTCGGCGCCGGCCACGTGGGGCGCGCGCTGGTGCTGGCGCTGGCGCCGCTTCCTTTCGCGGTGCGCTGGTTCGACAGCCGTCCGGAGGCCTTCCCGCTGCATATCCCGCAGAACGCGAGCGCCATTCGCCTGAAGGATCCCGAGGCGGAGATCGCCGGAGCACCCGCGGACGCCTTCGTGCTGGTCATGACCCACGACCACCCCCTCGATCTTGCGATCACGGCTGCGGCACTCAAGCGCGATTTCCCTTATGTCGGCCTGATCGGCAGCGCCTCGAAGCGGGCGCGATTCGAGAAGCGCTTCCGCGAGATCGGCATCGACCGTGAACGGATCGCGGCGCTCGTCTGCCCGATCGGCGTGTCGGGCATTGCCGACAAGGACCCGGCGGTGATCGCCGCCTCGGTGACGGCCCAGCTTCTCCACATGCGGGAGCGCGCGACGTCAAATCTCTCGCCTCCCATCCCGCCACGCGATAAAAGCGCCCCATGACCGACCACCAGAATGAAGACCTGCGCCACCTTGCCCGCGCCGTGGCGCTCTCGCGCGAGCACATGAATGACGGAGCCGGCGGCCCGTTCGGCGCCGTGATCGTGCGCGACGGCGAGGTTCTGGCCGAAGGCTGGAACCGGGTCACCTCCGCCAACGATCCCACCGCGCACGCGGAGGTGACGGCGATCAGGCTCGCCTGCGAGGCGGTGGGCGATTTTGCCCTGCAGGGGGCGACGCTTTATACCAGCTGCGAGCCGTGCCCCATGTGCCTTGCCGCCGCCTATTGGGCGCGGGTTTCGCGGATCGTCTATGCCAATACCCGGGTGGACGCGGCCGAGATCGGCTTCGACGACAGCCTGATCTACGAGGAGATCCCGAAACCCGCCTCGGATCGGATCATCGCCATGGATCACGTGCCGAGCCTCGAGGCCAGGGCGGTGTTCGACGCCTGGGCGGACAAAGCCGACAAGGTGAGTTATTAGGAAACCGGCCAACGGCTCCCTATCTGTGGGTCTGCCGATCATCGCACGAGAAAAACCATGTCCCGCGTGACCACCATCGTTCGCAAGCCCGCCGTGAAGCTCGACCGTGTCGTCGATACCATCACGCTCGACCACGAGGCGCGGGGCAAGCGCCATGCCCATTGGACGGGCGAGGCGGGGACCGGGATTCATCTCGATCTCGACATGGAAACCACCATCAACGACGGCGATGCCCTGCGGCTCGAGGATGGCCGCCTGATCCAGGTGAAGGCCGCAGCCGAAAAGCTGCTGGAGGTCCGGGCCGAAAACCCGCTCCGCCTCATGCGCCTTGCCTGGCATCTCGGCAGCCAGCACGGGCTCGCCGAATTTGCGGGCGATGCGCTCTACATTGAAAACAACCCCGCGCTAGTGGAACTCGCCCGCGGGCAAGGCTGCACCGCAACCCCGGTGGAGCGCCGCTTCCAGCCGGAGCAGAGCGCCCACCATTGCGACCACGATCACGGCCATCATCACCACGACCACGGCCACAAGCACGGTCATGACCATGGGCATGGGCACGAGCATGAGCACGGCCCCGGTTGCGGCCACGCTCACGATAGTCACAAGCACGACTGACAAGCCGCTCATGACCCACAAACTCTCCGTAGCCCCCATGATGGAGTGGAGTGATCGGTTTTGCCGGTCGCTGCACCGCGTCCTGTCGCGCCGGGCGAGGCTCTATACCGAGATGGTGACGACGGGAGCGGTTCTGCATGGCCCGCGCGAGCGTCTGCTGGGGTTCGATGCAGAGGAGCATTTCGTCGCCGTGCAACTTGGCGGCTCCGATCCGGCCGATCTGGCGAAGGCCGCGCGGATCTGCGCCGATTTCGGCTATGACGAGATCAACCTCAATGTGGGCTGCCCCTCCGATCGGGTACAGAACGGCCGCTTCGGCGCCTGCCTGATGCTCGAGCCGGCGCTTGTCGGCGAATGCGTCGCCGCCATGAAGGCCGCCGTCTCGCTGCCGGTGACGGTGAAATGCCGGATCGGCGTCGACGATCAGGATTCGGAAGAGGCGGTGGATACGCTCACCGCGGCCGTTGTCGCGGCGGGCTGCGACGAGCTCGTCGTCCATGCCCGCAAGGCCTGGTTGAAGGGTCTGTCGCCCAAGGAAAACCGGGATGTTCCGCCGCTGGATTATAGCCGCGTCTATCGCCTGAAACAGGCACGTCCGAACCTGCCCATCGGCATCAATGGCGGCATCAAGACCATGGCCGAGACGCATGAGCATCTGCGCCATGTGGACAGCGTCATGTTGGGCCGGGTCGCCTATCACGAGCCCGAGATCCTGCTCGCGGTCGATCCGGAGCTTTACGGCGAAGAGCCGCCCGTCGCCGACGCTTTCGAGGCGATCGAGGCGTATGAGCCATATATCGCCGCGCGGCTGGCGGAGGGCCATCGGCTCCACACCGTCACCCGCCACATGCTCGGCCTCTTCACCGGCCGCCCCGGTGCCCGCGCCTACCGGCGCCATCTCGCGACCGAAGGCACGAAGCCGGGTGCGAGCCTTCAGACCCTGCGCGATGCCGTGGCGCATGTATCGCGGGATTCCGCGGATCTGGAAGACGCCGCCTGAACTGCGCTCATGTGGATGCCGGTTTTGAGCCGGGCATGACGAGCGGCGGCGGGCGTTCATTACTCAAATGATTCTTCGGTGGCGGAGCGGACTCTACGGCACGTCTGCAATTTGCGATTGAATGAACTTGGGAAGACTCAGCTGAAGAATGCAAAACTTATGAAAAACTGAGTCAATGAAGAAAGATTGCTACTTTATATCTTTACAGCAACGTTATTACTTATACACTCCACTTCGCGAGGCTTGCTGAGAACCAGGAAGGTGCTCGCTAACCCCATGGAGACTATAATGTCGGTTCATTTTCATATTGCAGTTGCGGCCATTGCCCTCGGGATCTCTGCGGCATCTCCCGCAGTTGCGGCAGAAGTCGCCAATGGTCTCAGCACCAACGGTCTCAGCACGAACGGTCTCAGCACGAACGGCCTCAGCACGAACGGCCTCAGCACCAACGGCCTCAGCACCAATGGCCTCAGCACGAACGGTCTCAGCACGAACGGCCTCAGCACGAACGGCCTCAGCACGAACGGCCTCAGCACG
>NZ_VCMV01000058.1:0-1846 GCF_008757455.1 Microvirga brassicacearum
GGGCAAGAAGTTTGATGATGTGCTGAAGTCGGTGCGGCGATCTCTTGTGGAAACGGGGCTGAAGATGGCGCTGGCGCCGCTGCAGATCGGGCTCAGCCAGAGCATGAAGCAGCTCTCCACCGGCCTCATGGGGGGCTCGTCGGACGGCGGCTCGGGCGGCCTGCTCGACGGGCTCGTCAAGGGCATCGGGTCGCTGTTTGGCTCCATGTTTGGCGGCGGTGGCGGCAATGCCGCGGCGGCCGCCGGGCCGCCTGTTCCCGGGTTCGCCAACGGTGGCGTGTTCTCGCGCGGCCAGGTGATGCCGTTCGCGCAAGGGGGCGTGGTCGGCACGCCGAGTTATTTTCCGCTCGGTCGCGGGCTTGGCGTCATGGGCGAGAGGGGCGCGGAGGCGGTGATGCCGCTGGCGCGCGGGCCCGATGGCCGTCTCGGCGTCCGCTCCGGTGGGGGCGGCGGACGGCCGATGTCGGTGACGGTGAATGTGTCGACGCCCGATGCTGACAGCTTCCGCCGCTCGGAGGCGCAAGTCTCGGCAGCACTCGCTCGCGCGGTGGCGCGCGGCCAGCGCGGAATGTAGGCATTCAGGTCTCTGCGCCTGAGATGATCGCGGCCATCTCGTCCTTCACCAGAAGTCGGCGCCGCTTGAGTTCCTCGAGTTCTTCCTCCGCGTCGGGATCGAGGACGATTTCGAGCCGGTGAATATCGCGATTGAGATCGCGATACTTTTCCGCCAGCCGTGCGAAGTGCCCGTCGGCGGCTTTCAGCGTCTCGATCCGTTCAGCCTTCCCGGGGAAGTCTTCTTCGAGGAAATCGCGGTCCTGACCCATGGGATTACATCCTTCGCGAAGCGGCGGCGATGGGTCAACGCCGCGCGCCTTCGTTCCGTTTCACGCATATCAGGATCTGTCATGGCTTCCGAATTTCACGAGGTCCGGTTTCCCCTCGACGTCAGCCTCGGCAGTCGCGGCGGGCCGGTGCGGCGCACCGACATCGTTACGCTCGCCTCCGGGCGCGAGCACCGCAACAGCCGCTGGGCACAATCGCGCCGGCGCTACGATGCGGGGCTCGGCGTGCGCAGCATCGATGCGCTGCATACGGTGATCGCCTTTTTCGAGGAGCGGCGCGGGCGGCTCATCGGCTTCCGCTTTCGCGACCGCACCGATTGGCGCTCCGGCGCGCCCTCGCAGGAACCGACGCCGCTCGATCAACGCATCGGCACCGGCGACGGCGCGAGGGGATCTTTCGCGCTGACGAAAACCTACGGCGCTTCCTATGCGCCCTATCAGCGCCTTATCACCAAGCCCGTAGGCACGTCGGTGCGCATTGCGGTGAATGGCGTGGAGCAGAGCGTCGGATCCGCCTTCGCGTGCGATCCCACGACCGGCATCGTGACCTTCGCGAGCCCGCCCGCGCCGGGTGCAATCATCACCGCCGGTTACGCCTTCGACGTGCCGGTGCGCTTCGACACGGACGAACTCGATATCGACCTGTCGGCGTTCGAGGCGGGCGCGATTCCGCAGATACCGCTGGTGGAGATTGTGGTGTGAGTGGTGAGTGGGGCATGGCGAATGGCGAATGGCGAGTAGTGAGTGGGATTCTCGCACCGTCATTCCGGGGCCGCGAAGCGGAACCCGGAACCTAGACGCGCTGACGTTTCTCGTGAATCGCTACCGTCGCCGCGTCTTCGGCACTGCCGCGTTTATGGGTTCCGGGCTCCGCTTCGCGGCCCCAGAATGACGGGGAAGCGACTGTTCGCCGTCTCCGCACTCACCGATCCTCACCACTCCCCACTCACTACTCGCCATTCGCCACTCCCCATTCGCCACCCCCCCGGAGCCCCCATGCGCAC
>NZ_VCMV01000058.1:1856-7078 GCF_008757455.1 Microvirga brassicacearum
CCACGTTCAACGCCTGCGCCCTGAACGCGCGGTCGACGGACACGATGCGGTACGATGCCTCGTCGACGACGCAATGAGCGGCGGTGAGCACGAGATCCTGGGCAATGAGTGCGCCGGAACACAACTCGCCGCTCGAGTTCTCAACCGCGACGACGCCGCGCCTGACGCCGTTCGCATCGCGCGACGGCGTTCCCAGAACGACGGCGTTCGCGGGTGCGGCGAGACATGCGAGGGCGGCGAGTGTGAGACAAATGAATGCGCGCATTTTCCATCAACGAACGGGGGGCTGTGCCATGATTGGGAAGCGTCGAGCAGTGAGGATGTTCTGCGCGGTCGCAGAAGTCCACCGCCTAATTGCCGCTCCATTGGGCGGCGCGCTGCCAGCCGGCGACAACGCGATCGATCCAGCTGCGCTGCGCCCCGAGCAGAATGCCCTGCGTGATGCCGCCGCAGCGGCTCGCCTTGGTTCCGGCCGACCAGCTCGTGATGGCCACAACCGTATCGCCCGCCGTCATCGGCCCGCCGGAATCGCCCTGGCAGGCCCCGGCCGCGCCCTTGCCCTGCACCCATAGCAGGATCTGGCTCGGACCATAGGGCTCGATCACGGTCAGGTCGGCGGCGCGGAACGTGCCGGTCGTCTTGGCATCGCCATCGCGCGCGAGGCCGTAGCCCGCGACCGTGACCGGATCGCCCTTCGCGGGCCTCGCGGGATCGAGCGTCGCGGTTTCAAACCGCGCGGGGAGGGGCTCCGGCAGCCGCACCAGCGCGAGATCGATGGAACGCGTGCGCTTCTCGATCGCCTTCGCGTCATAGCCCGGATGCACCGCCTTCGCCGCCGGCACGATGAGGATTGGCTCGCCGGCCCCATCGCGAAAATGCACCCGGTGCTCATCCGCGCCCGTCACGCAATGGGCGGCCGTCAGCACCACATCCGGCGCCACCACGACGGCGCTGCACACGCCGCCTTTCGAGCTCAGCACCATCACGCTGGCGCGCGACAGCAACCCCGCATCCTCCGCCCCGCCCACGATGGCATGCGCCGCAGGCGCCACGAAGACCAAGGCGAGACTGGCCGCGAGGACCGGGCGGAGAAGCCGTTTGATCATGAAGAAGGATTCCTGTTCCGATGTTTCCGATACTCGTCGAAGGGCCCGCCGTCGAGCCCGTTTCACTCGCCGACATGAAAGCCTATCTGCGCGTCGACGACGATGCGGAGGATGATCTCATCGCCGGCTTGGTGAAAGCGGCGCGCCTCGTGGTGGAAACCGCTTCGCGCCGTGTCCTCGTCGCGCAGAAATGGCGGCTGCTGCTGCACGCCTGGCCGCCATCGCGGTCCATCGCGTTGCCGCTGTCGCCCCTGATCGCCGTCGAGAAGATCGAGGTGTTCGATGAGGCCGGCATCGCCACGCCGCTTGCCGCCGACGCGTTCGAGGTCGACAGCCTGCAGGATCCGCCGCTGGTCTGGTTTAACGCGACACCTGAGCCCGGCCGGTCCCGCCACGGCATCGCGATCGATTTTCGCGCCGGCTACGGCCCCGCGGCCGAGGACGTGCCGGCGACCTTGCGGCTCGCGCTCAAGATCATCGTCGCGCAATGGTTCGAGAACCGCGGCGACGTGGCGGGTGTGCAGAACCCGCCCCCCGAGGCGCTCGCGCTGATCGCCCCCTTTCAACGACCGCGCCTCTGACGCATCGCATTTCGCAAAGCCTTCATCATGAAAACCAGATCACAGCCGATCGGTGCGCGAGCGCGCCGTTTCATTCTCGAATTGCCGCAGGAGAATCCGGATGGATTCGGCGGCATGATCCGCTCCTACGCATCGGGCCCGCAAGTCTGGGGCGCGATGGAAATGCTCTCCGGCAGCGAGCGGGTGCGCGCCGACAGGCCCGAACAGGCGCTCACGCACAGGATCACCCTTCGCTATCGCGATGGGGTCACCGGTGCCATGCGCCTCACGCTCGGGTTGCGTCGCTTTGCCATCAGGGCGACATCGGATCCCGACGGATCACGCCGCGATCTGGTCTGCCTGGTCGAGGAGATGCGCGCATGACAAGTCCGATCCTGGCTTTGCGTCGCGCCATTCTCGACCGCGCGGTCATCGACGCGGAATTACTTGGCCTGATGGGCGGGTCCTTGCGCCTCTACGATGAACCGCCCCGCGCCGCATCCGGCATTTACGCGCTGTTCGGCGATGTAAAGGCCGCCGATTGGTCGACCGATTCAGATCGCGGCCATGAGCAGGATCTCGCCATCGTGGTGTGGGCTCAGCCGGGCAGCGCGCGGGATGCTCTCGCGGCCGCCGAGCGAATGGCGGCCATTCTCGACGATGCGCCGCTCGCCCTCGATGGCCAGCGCCTCATCAACCTGCGCGTCACCGAGATCGCATCGATGCGCGACAAGGAAAGCCAACTCGTCCGCGCGACCTTGCGACTGCGCGCCGTGACGGAAGTTTTCTGATTTTTCGCAACAAGCGAAGTTTCAACCAAGGGACATTCATATGCCGGCTCAAAAAGGCAAGGACCTGCTCATCAAGATCAGCGACGGCGCATCCGGCTTCGTCACGGTGGCGGGCTTGCGCACGCGCCAGGTGGCGTTCAACGCGGAGACCGTCGACGTGACGAATTCGGAATCCGCCGGCCGCTGGCGCGAATTGCTCGCGGGCGTCGGCGTTCGCCGCGCCGGCATCACCGGCTCGGGCGTGTTCAAGGACGACGCATCCGACGCCCGCATGCGCCAGGTCTTCTTCGACGGCGAAGCGCTCGGCTACCAGATCGTCATTCCGGATTTCGGCCGCATCGAGGGGCCGTTCCTGATCACCAGTCTTGAATATCGTGGCGACCATGCGGGCGAAGTGACGTTCGAAATGTCGTTCGAGTCAGCCGGCGCGCTGACCTTCGTGGCGTTGTGAGGCATCCGATGGCAAACAGACGAAGAGGCGAGGTTGCGCTGTGCCTCGGCGATGAACGCTATACGCTCTGCCTCACGCTTGGCGCGTTGGCGGAGCTCGAGGATGCGTTCGGCGTGCACGACCTGAATGCGCTGGCCGAGCGCTTCGGCACCGGGCGATTGTCGAGCCGCGATCTCCTGACGATCCTCGGCCTCGGTTTGCGCGGCGGCGGCCATGCGATCAGCGACAAGGAGGTGGCCAATCTCGCGTTGAGCGAGGGCATCGAGCCGGTGGCGCAAGCCATCGTGGCGCTTCTGGTGAGCACCTTCGGCGCGCACGAGCCTGGCGCCGAAGGAGGGCTTTCGCCAAACCCTCCGCCGCCGCAGACCGCATGAGCGCGCGCCAGCCCTTCCCGCGAGAGCCGTTCCCGTGGGAAGACGCGATGGCGCTGGGCCTCGGCGTTTTGCGGTGGAGTCCGACAGAGTTCTGGCGCGCGACGCCGCGCGAGCTGATCGCGGCCTGGAACGCGCATACCTGCAAGCAAAGCCTCGCGCCCGCCGGGCGGGGAGATCTCGAACGGCTGATGGTGGCGTTTCCCGATGGGTGAAGGCCGGAGGGGTCGTCTCGACGGGCGCAAACTTGCCGGATTCCTCAAGACGCGGCGACTTCTCAGGATGAGGTGGGGCAATCTCCCACACTCCTCATGCTGAGGAGGGCGAAGCCCGTCTCGAAGCACGCAGACCCGCCAGGTCATACTCTACGAAGGAAATCCGTCGTGGAGAGAGATGCCGTTGCGCTTGACGCATTCGAATTTCCGTTCGTCCCGTAATTCGCCGCGCCTGCGCGATTCCGGCAGGCCGGCGATCGCAGCTTCGAACTCCTCGGTGCAAAGCTTGCGGATTGCGTTCCATTGCTCCACGGGCAAACTTGCATACCCGACATACTTCGCTCCTTTGAGTTCGGCGCACATGACAAAGAGCCGATTGCGCTTGTATTCGACGGGTGTTTTAGGACCAGCGGAGGCGACAGCCTTCTCCGCTTCGTAGTTGCATTCCTTCCGGACGCTGTTCCATCGTTCGTCAGTAAGCCCTGCCGTCTTGAAAAACATAGGGGCCGTCATGGGGGTTGTGATGGACATGCAGGCCGTCATGCACAGGTACAAGCCCGAGATGGCGCTTGTCCGCACCAGTGCGGGTCCGGATCGGATGAGGCGCTCCTTATATGTCGCGCCGGTTCGAGGACCCTTCTGCCTGCCGTGCAGTGTCTGAAGATGCTTGCCGTTTATAACACCCATAGCGTTCTCCGATCATGAGATCACCATAGATACAATGTTTCATAATCTGAACGCAGGCTGAAAATGCACACGTCATCGGTACTCTGCTCTGACAAATCTCGCACCCTTGGCTTCCGCGCACAGAATGAAAATTCTTTGCCTCTCTTCGGCTTTAATCTCTCCAATTTTGACGGAAATGACCGCCTTCTCAGCTTCAAAATCACATTCTTTATCGATCTGTTGCCATTCGTTCTGCGACAGCCGACCAAGATCGAAGACCAAGTGAGGCCTGTTGTTGCGCGCTAGACAGCCGGGAAGCGACAAAACCATAGCCACAAGGACGAAGGGATAGACGATGGCCGATAACTTGGCGACAAAGCCGCCTGAGTAAAACCGATGATCCTTTAGAGGAAGACCGCAAACGCCATTTCAACACACTCATCGGCCTCTCCGACCAGTTTGGTAACTCTCTTACATCAGCCTTCGCCAAGAACATCGCCGAGGGCAAGAAGTTTGATGATGTGCTGAAGTCGGTGCGGCGATCTCTTGTGGAAACCGGGCTGAAGATGGCGCTGGCGCCGCTGCCGATCGTCCGTTTTATAAGCAGCTATCTTGTGGGAACGGTACGACCATTGAATTCAACGCGGTGTCTGCGAAACTCCTAATCTATCTTCTGTTCCAAGATATTTCACACCCTTCGATTCGACGCACAAAATGTAGATTCTACGAAATTGCTCCCCCGCGATTTCGGCGATCTTGATGGGGATGACGGCTTTAGCCGCCTCGAACTCGCATGTTTTGTCAGCGAGCTCCCATTCCTGCTCAGAGAGTTTGCCTGAGTCGAAAACCAAGTCGGGCTTCCTGGCCTTGTGCACACAGGCGCTCAGGAGCGTTGCAAGTCCAATAATCTGGAGAATCCGCACAATGAGCGACAGGAGAAAACCTGGCGATTTAGGTGACGACCCGGTCACCGAGGATCGCAAACGCCATTTCAACACACTCATCGGTCTCTCCGACCAGTTTGGTAACTCTCTTACATCAGCCTTCGCCAAGAACATCGCC
>NZ_VCMV01000059.1 GCF_008757455.1 Microvirga brassicacearum
ACCCCTGACCCCTCCCCCTTGTGGGGAGGGGTCAGGGGTGGGGGTGGTGATTCCACGCTCGAGGGTTCGCCGCTGGCACCCCTACCTTCAACTCCTCCCCACAAGGGGGAGGAGAGTTCCTCGGCGCTTCGCCCCAATACCCGCCATTGCGTCAGCGATGGCTGGCCTTTCGGGTCGACCTTCATCCACCAGCCGCGATCGGGGGATTTCGGTGCCAGCGGCAGGTCGATCTCGCCCTCGTCCCCGGCCGGGCCGCCTTCCACCACGGCCCAATAGACCTTGTCGACTTCGTTGCGGCGAAAGAGATCGTTCAGCCGGGCGAGCGCCTTCGGATGGCGGCCGAGGATCAGGCAGCCCGACGTGTCCTTGTCGAGGCGGTGGGCCGCCTCGGGCCGGCGCGGCAAACCGAAGCGGAGGGCATCGAGATGATGCGTCAGCGTCTCGCCACCCTTGGGGCCGGGATGGACGGGCAATCCGGCGGGTTTGTCGATCACGAGCATCAGGGCATCGCGAAAGAGCAGCCTCGATACTATCTCTTCCGCATTCATGAGGCCTCGGCTATCGAGGCTTGCACATCAAGTAAAGAGGCGGCGACACTCCATGGCGGACACCAAGCCCGACAAGCCCGGATTTTTCTCGCGTCTGTTCGGTCGCCCGGCGGACGAAGAGACGAAGCCGACGGCGGCCGAGCCTTCCGTCGCCGAGGCACCGACCTCTGTCGCGCCCGGCCCGGGAGAGGCCGGCCTTGCCTTCACCACGGCCGTCACCGCCCCGGAAGCGCCCGAGCCTGTCGTCACGCCGTCGTCGCCCGACCTTCCGCCTGCGCCGCCAGCGGGCGAGATCGCGGGCGCGGATCTTCAGCCGATCGAGCAGGATGTGGGGCCGGCCGCATTGGCGCCGCTCACCCCGGCGCCGGCTGCTGGTTCAATCACCGAGCCGTTGCCCGCCCCGCAAAGCTGGTGGCAGCGGCTGTCGCAGGGCATGAAGCGGACTTCGTCCTCCCTGTCGGACAGCGTCACCGGCCTGTTCACCAAGCGAAAGCTCGATCACGCCACCCTCGAGGAGCTGGAAGACGCGCTGGTGCGGGCGGATCTCGGCGTCGCCACGGCCATGCGCATCACCGAGGCGGTCTCGGCTGGCCGTTACGACAAGGAAATCGCTCCCGACGAGGTCCGGGCGATCCTTGCCCAGGAGGTCGAGAAGACGCTGGCCGGCGTGGCCCTGCCGCTCGTCATCGACCGGTCGACGAAACCCTATGTGATCCTCATGGTGGGGGTGAACGGAGCCGGCAAGACGACCACCATCGGCAAGCTGTCGCAGAAATTCCGCCAGCAGGGCCTGAGCGTCATGCTGGCCGCTGGCGACACCTTCCGCGCCGCCGCCATCGAGCAATTGAAGGTCTGGGGCGAGCGCGTCGGCGCCCCCGTCATCGCCCGCCCGCAAGGGTCGGATGCGGCGGGCCTTGCCTTCGATGCGCTGGTGGAGGCCAAGGCGGCCGGAACGGACGTGCTGATTATCGACACGGCGGGACGATTGCAGAACAAGGCCGGCCTCATGGCCGAACTGGAAAAAGTCGTGCGCGTGCTGAAGAAGGGCGATCCGGCCATGCCGCACGCGACGCTTCTGGTGCTCGATGCTACCGTCGGCCAGAACGCGCTCAGCCAGGTCGAGCTGTTCCAGAAGATCGCCGGCGTCACCGGTTTGGTGATGACCAAGCTCGACGGCACGGCGCGGGGCGGCATCCTGGTGGCGCTGGCGGCCAAATTCGGTCTCCCGGTCCATTTCATCGGCGTCGGCGAGGGCGTGGAGGATCTGGAGCCCTTCGCGGCCCGGGATTTCGCCCGCGCCATCGCGGGACTGGAGCATGGTTGAGCGCGACATTCTTCCCTCACCCTTGCGGGGAGGGACCGAGGGTGGGAGTGGGTCGACTGGCCGTGCGGTTCTGAAATGACGCTCGCAACGCCGTCTTCGTCTCGACTCCAATGCGCGTGGATCCCGCTTTTCGACCCCCACCTCCAACTCTTCCCCGCAAGGGGGAGGGAGCGCGTCGGCGTTCCCGCGCCATCCCGTCAGTATCCCTCTCGCCCGAACTTCATGTAAAAGACCCGAATGACCGATCAAAAACGCCTCCCGCCGCTCCTCAAGCTGGTCCTCGAACTTGGTCCCCTGGCGCTGTTCTTCTTCGCCAATGCGTATGCGGACCGGTTCGGCTATGTGGACGATCAGCGCGTCTACGCGGCCACCAGCCTGTTCATCGTCGCGACCGTGGTGGCGCTGGCGATCAGCTATGGGCTGATCCGCAAATTGCCGATCATGCCGCTGATCTCCGGAATCGTGGTTCTCATCTTCGGCGGGCTGACGCTCTACCTGCAGGATCAGGTTTTTTTCCAGCTCAAGCCCACCATCGTGAACACCCTGTTCGGCGTGATCCTTTTGGGCGGCCTCTATTTTCGCAAGAACCTGCTGCAGGTCGTGCTCGACAGCATGTTCGAGTTGACCGATGAGGGCTGGCGCAAGCTCACGCTCCGCTGGGCGCTGTTCTTCTTCGTGCTGGCGGCCCTGAACGAAATCGTCTGGCGGACGCAGACATGGGATTTCTGGGTCAGCTTCAAGGTGCTGGGCATCGTGCCCCTCACCATCGTGTTCGCCCTCGCACAGACGCCGCTGCTGCTGCGCTACGACGCGAACAAGAAGGAAGCTTAGGGGCCGGGGACGGAGCACCCACGCGCGCTCCTCCCCCTTGTGGGGAGGGTCAAACGCCGGCGGTTCTAAGCAGGGCCCGCCTTCGGCCCCATCAGCACGAGCCTGCGCGTGACGCCCGGAAGCGGCGGGCACTCGACTTCGGTCCACAAGGCTTCCTCGCCCGCGGCCACCACGGCCTCTTGCGATACGAGGCAGTCGCAACGGACGGCCTTGGTGGCCTGTTCGATCCGCGCTGCGGTATTGACGGTCTCGCCGAGGACCGTGAATTCGAGCCGGTCCGCGTCTCCGACCACGCCGCAGAACATCTCGCCGGTGTGGATGCCGATCCCCACCCGCAACGGCGGCTCGAATCCGCGTTTGGCGTTCCAGCGCTCGACGAGATCGAGCAGCGTGCGGCCGCAGGCAAGCGCCCGGGCCGCGTCGTCGGGCTTCGCCTCCGGCACACCGAACAGGATCAGCGCGCCGTCGCCCGCGAACTTGTCGATCATGCCCCCATGCATGGCAGCGGCCTGGATCACCCGGCGGCGGAACGACGCGATGAAGATGGCAAGCCGCGCCGGATCCATGTTCTCGCCGAAGCTCGAGGAATCGCGGATGTCGACGAACAACAGCGTGGCGGTGATGCGCTGGCCCGCCCGCAAGGCGTCGAAGGCCCGATCGGACAGGATCGGTGCAAGTTCGCGCGGCAGATAGCGCGTGAGGTTGACCCGCAAGGTCGTCTCCTGCACGGCGCGTTCGAGCAGCAGGCGACCCTGGCGCGCAACGAGAATCAGGATCAGCGCGGCCGCCAGCACCATCACGACGCGCACGAGGTTGGCTTGCGGTGAAAAGAAACCGCCGAGCTCGCCGAGATCGGTTCCGGCTCCGCTTAGATCGATCATCGGCTCGGCGAAAGCCAAGAGCGACAGGCCGATCACATAGACGGCCGCCACATAGATCTGCAGCCGCGGCTGATAGTGGATCGCTGCCGCCGCCATGGTGATCGGCACCACCCACGTGACCGGAAAGATCGAAAACAGATTGCCCTCCAGACCGATGCCCCAATGGCTGTAGGCAAGATTGCCCAGCACCAGCAGCGCGTCGATGCTCGCGGTGACCGCCGGCAGCTTGTTGACGGCGATGCGCCGCGAGGCCAGCCACGCTCCGGCCCAGCCCAGCGCGCCGAACAGCGTGAGCGTCAGCGTCGCCGCGCGAATCTGTTTGTGGGCGGCAGGCGACATGTCGAGGCCGGCGGTCGCGAGCAGCACGGTGAGCATCAGGAGCGCGGCGACGACCATGCGGGCGATGCCGGCCCGGCGCAGGGCTGCCACGTCCGCCTCGCGAATCAGGCGCTGCGTCGCCTCGCTGATCTGGTGGGTGGTGCGCAAGTGCCGGAGCGACATCCACGCGGAGGCGATCCGCGGCCGCAGGGGCACATGGCTGCGGCTCGGGGAACCGTCAGTCGGTCTCACGGTTGGGCGAACTTTCTAAAAACCGTCAGGTCCTCGCCTGATGTCGCAGGACGTGTCATTGGATTCTGGCGAAACAGTGCTCGATGCGGGACATTTATTATCGATGACGACGCCACCTCAAGCCATCGAAATCTACATCGATGCCGACGCCTGTCCGGTGAAGCCCGAAATCTACCGGGTCGCCGAGCGCCACCGAACCCCTGTCTTCGTGGTGGCGAACAGCTTCATCAACGTGCCGCGCGATCCGCTCATCGAGCGGGTCCTCGTCGGCGCCGGATTCGATGCCGCGGATGACTGGATCGCTGAGCGCGCCCGGCGCGGCGCTATCGTGGTGACGGCCGACATTCCTCTCGCCAGCCGCTGCGTCAAGGCCGGCGCCGACGTGATCGGCCCCACCGGGCGGCCTTTCACCGAAGCGTCCATCGGCATGGCGCTGGCGACGCGCAACCTGATGGAGGATCTGCGCGCCATGGGCGACGTCTCGGGCGGGCCGAGGCCTTTCTCGCCGAGGGACCGTTCGGCTTTCCTGAGCGCTCTCGACGTAGCGATCGTTCGGCTCAAGCGGGCGGGATTTTCCTCAGGCGCGCCATGAACCCCGGCATCGCCTCCACCGTGAGCGGTCCGATATGCTTGTGGCGGATCATGCCGTCGGGGCCGACGATAAAGGTTTCGGGGACGCCGTAGACGCCCCAATCGATCGAGGCGCGGCCCTTCGGGTCGGTGCCGACGGCCGCGAACGGATTGCCGAGCGCACCGAGAAAGCGGCGCGCATTGTCGGGATTGTCGCGCTGGTTGATGCCCACGACCTGGATCGACGGGTCTTTCGCCAACTCGACGAGCAACGGATGCTCCTGCCGGCACGGGCCGCACCAGGAGGCCCAGACGTTCACGACCGTCACCCGGCCGCGGAAATCCGCATCCGAGAGGCCCGGCACGAGCTTGCCGTTGGCGACCAAGCCCTCGAGCGGCGCGAGCGTGAATTTCGGCGCCGGCTTGTCGATGAGAGCCGAGGGCACCTGCGAGGGATCGCCGCCACCGAGGCGGAAGACGAAGAGCAGCGCCAGGCCGACGAAAACAACGACCGGCAACAGGAAGAGGATGCGGCGCCGTGGTTTTTCCGGAGCCGGCGGGGCGGGGACAGCATCGCGACCGCTTGCGGTCATGGCGCTACGCCGCTCCTTGCGGTGTTTTTTGGCGGGCCGACCGGCGCCCGGCGCCGCGCGCTTCGAGTCTCGCCAGCGCGCGCTTCTGCAGCCGGAAATCGATCACTGCGCGCACGATCAGGCCCGCGACGATGAGCAGCGTCACCCCATAGGCCCCGGCGATGAAGACCGCGTGCGGCATGGTCAGGCCGCCTGCGCATCGAGGCGCTCGGCCTCGAGGATGGTGAGCGTACGGACGCGGCGGCGCAGGATTTCGGTGCGCATGCCGGACAGGTGAAGCGCCAATCCTAGCAATGTGAACGCGAGCGCCATGACGAGGAGCGGCACCAGCATCGACGGGTGGATGGTCGGTCCGTCGAGGCGGAAGACCGAGGCCGGCTGGTGCAGGGTGTTCCACCAATCGACCGAGAACTTGACGATCGGCACATTGACGGCGCCCACGAGGGTCAGGATCGACACCGCGCGCGCCGCGCGGTTGGGCTCCTCGATGGCGCGCCAGAGGGCGAGGATGCCGCCATAGATCAGCAGCATGACCAGCATGGAGGTGAGCCGCGCATCCCATTGCCAATAGGTGCCCCACATGGGCTTGCCCCAGAGGGAGCCGGTGACGAGGCAGATCAGCGTGAAGGCGGCGCCGATGGGGGCGGCGGCCTTCTGCGACACGTCCGCGAGGGGATGGCGCCAGACGAGGGTGCCGAGGGCGGAGGCCGCCATGATCATGTAGAAGAACAGCCCGAGCCAGGCCGCCGGCACATGGATGTACATGATCCGCACGGTCTCGCCCTGCTGGTAATCGGCCGGCGAGGCAAACCAGACGAGATAGAGCCCGACCGCGAGCAGGATCCCGGCCGCTCCCGACAGCCACGGCAGCAGCAGGCCGCTGAGGCGCATGAAGCGGGTCGGATTGGCGAGTTCGCGGATCATCAGCCCGATGTAGCGGGCCGGAAGCAAGCCTGCAACGAGAGGATTGCCGCAAGGTGTGCGGGCGGGCTCGTCGGGCGGGACGGCGGGGATTCCCTCCCCCTTGTGGGGAGGGTTAGGGTG
>NZ_VCMV01000060.1 GCF_008757455.1 Microvirga brassicacearum
GGTCGATGACCTGGGCCCGAGACAATGAACCTGCTCGCTTTGGCGCCGTTCCCTTGGAGCTGCGGCCCTGGCTCATCGGTCCTAGGCCTGGATCTGTCACTTTGCGGCGCTGTCGAGGCGCTGGTTCAGAAGCCATTCCCACATCTTGGCATCATTCAAGGCGGCTGCCTCGACCGCGGTATGGTCCGCATCCTCCAAGACGCTCAACCGCACATTGCGCTTGAGACCCTTGAGCCGTTCATAAAGGACGACGGAGTCGGACAATGGGATGACCGCGTCTTCCGTGCCGTGGAACACCCAGAAGGCGGCCTTTTCA
>NZ_VCMV01000061.1:0-15079 GCF_008757455.1 Microvirga brassicacearum
GTAGTCGAGACCGCCGACGATGTCGGCGGTCTCGACTCGGCTGGGCATAGACGCGGGATGCGGATTTCGGGCTGGCACGGATCGTAGCTCTCGTCCTCGCGCCCGCCGCGCGGATTTGCGGGGATGCAGCACGGCTTCGCGGCATCGTCCGCGTGCTTGGGCGTGTAGAAGTCGCTCGTCCATTCCCAAACGTTGCCGATCATCTCGACGAGGCCGTATCCGTTAGGCGGAAAGGTGCCGACAGCAGCCGTGCGTTTATAGGAGGCCAGCGAGAGGTTCTGGTACGGGAACTCGCCATGCCAGAAATTCGCCATCTGGCGGCCGTCCGGCTCCAGTTCATCGCCCCAGGCGAACTCGGCCCGTCGAGCCCACCGCGGGCGGCGAATTCCCACTCGGCTTCGGTCGGCAGGCTCTTGCCGGCCCACGCGGCGTAGGCCTCTGCATCGGCATGGGCGACGTGCACCACCGGGTGGTCGTCGAGCCCCTTGATCGAGGAGCCCGGGCCGTAGGGCTTGCGCCACGTCGCTCCGAAGCGAAACGTCCACCATTGGCTCCAGTCCCGCAGGTCCACGGGGTGGTTCGGCGGATTGAACATGAGCGAGCCCGCCTTCGGCATGTGCGGCAGGGCGCCGGGATAGTCGTCAGGATCGGGGTCCCGCTCCGCGATGGTGACATGATCCGTCGCATCGACGAAGGTACGGAACTCCCGGTTTGTCGCCTCAGGTTCTTTTCCGGGATTTTGGCCTAGGCCTCGATCATGCGGTTGCGGATGGCGTACCGGATAAGGTCGGCCGTGGTCCTGATTCCGAGCTTGCGGAGTGCGGAGGCCCGGTGCGTCTCGACCGTTTTGATGCTGATCTGGAGGAGCGGGCAGATCTCCTTGTTCGTTCGGCCTTCGGCGATGAGCTGGACGATCGTGCGCTCGCGGGCGGTCAACAGACTTCCGGTCCTGCTCCGCCCGTCGAGGACAGCGTCGAGCAGAGCCCCCGAGACCTTGCCTGAAATGTAGGCCTCGTGCCGCGCCAGCGTCTCGACCGCTTCGACGAGGTGGCTTCGGGCATCTGCCTTGAGCAGGTATCCCCGGACGCCGGCTTGAAGGGCCTCACGGATTACTCCGTCGTCGTCATGCATGGTGAAGACCAGCACTTCCGCCCGAAGGCGCCGCGCCCGAAGTTGCCTGACAACCTCGACCCCGTTCATGATCGGCATGGAATAGTCGAGGATAACAACGTCCGGCTGGGTCGCAGTGGCCAGTTCCAAGGCTTCCTGTCCGTTCGAGGCCTCGGCCACGACGGTCCAATCAGCTCGTGTCTCGAGGAGGGCGCGCAGGCCGTCCCGGACGATGTCGTGGTCGTCGGCGATCAGGATTCGGGTCATCGGCGCGCCCCGGTTCTCAGCGTTCGGCCAGACTAGCGTGACGGCTCCCGTCCCGCCATCGATGTAAACCCTGACTTCGGCTCGGGTTGTGCCCCCGAGGGCTTCAAGGTCGCGCCGTCCGCCGTGAAAACCAGCGGCATCGCGGCGTGGACCGTCACGCCCCTTCGCCCGCCAGTCACCGACAGCTCGCCCCCGAGCTGTCGGACCCGGGCCTGCATGCCGGGGATTCCGACACCGAGCCTCGGCCGGGAGGCAGGAGATGAATTCGTCGACAACCCAATCCCGTCGTCCGAGATGCGCAGGCGCAGCATATCGCCTTCGGTACGGACATCTACCGAGATCCGGCTGGCCTGGGCGTGACGGCGGACGTTGGCCAGGGCCTCCTGGGTGACCCGGAGCATGGCCCAGCACACGTTCGCATCGGCCGGGTCGATCGCCGGGTCGATGCGCACTCGGGCCATCAGTCCTGCCCGGCGGGCGAAGCCATGGACGAAGTCGCGCAGGGTGAGCGACAGTCCGTCGCGTTCGAGGTTGGGAGGATAGAGCAGGAACGACAGCGTCCTGATCTCCCGCTGCGCCTCGTCGATACTGGTCCCGACGCTGCCAAGGGCCGCCTGGATGTCGGGGTGCCCGGAGGCCAGAACGTGAGCCCGGGCGAGGCCAAGTCCCGCCGCGGTGAGGTGCTGAGTCGTGGAATCGTGGAGCTCGGCGCCGATCCGCTGCCGCTCCTCGTCCTGGAGGTGCAGGAGGCGGTCGGCCGTCTCGGCGAGATCCCGCTTCGTCAGAATGAGATCGGTGACGTCCTCGTGGGCAACGACGACGTGGACCGCACCCGTGTGCATGAACCGCGCCGCCCGCAGCAGGAACCAGCGGTGGCCGCAGGCATACTGGGTTCTGAACTCGGTCCGCGCCCCGTTCAGGAGAGCCGCAAGGCCTTCAGCAACGAGCAGGGCATCGATGTCTCCAGAGGCTGCAGAGCGACAAACGTCCACGTAGTTGAGCCCGATGCCGTGTCCGGCCGAAGGATACCCGTTGCGGCCGGCAAAGCGATGCCACGCCCTGTTCACGGCTATCACCGTTCCGCCTGCGTCCAATATGGCGATGTGGGCCGAGAGGGCGTCGAGGGAGGCCTGGAGCAGGCCCTTGGCCCGACGCTCCTCCTCCTCATGTGCGAGCACCTGATCCGACAGCACGCCGACCTGGCGCTGCGCACGGATGACCTGGCCGGACATGGTGCGAAGGGGCTCCTCGATCTGGCGGGTGGTGAACAAGGCCGCCAGTCCTCCGGCCAGCACCAGCAGGGCCGCGGGTCCGGCCATCTGCCACAATGCGCCGACGATCGGGGCATTGAGGTCCGTGAGCGGCACCGCGACCGTAGTCGTCCAATTTGTCGCCCCCGAGCGTCGGTAGGCGACGAGGACGGGCACGCCGCCCCCGTCCGTCGCCTCGACCGTCCCTTCGATCGTGCTGTCGGGGCCGGCATCGGCAAGGCGGGCGGCCAGCGCCGGGGGTGCAGGGATGTCGGATTCGGTCTGCCCATCGCGTTCGGTTACGATCGGCAGGAGCTTGCGGTCGTAGAGGCCCTTCGTCCAACCGGCCGACACTGTTTCGTCCGCCAAGATCCTGCCCAGCCGTGCCTGCGACAGGACCGTCGTGATGAAGCCTGACATCCGCCCGTCCGCCTCGTCGAGCCGGAGACTCAGGGCCACGACAGTGTCTCCCTTCACCAAGCCCATCATCCGGCCGGAGACACTCCATCTCCGGTCCCGAATGCGGTCGAGCTGTTTCTGGTAATTTTCGAAGTCCATATGCCTCGGGAGCGGCGCCCCGAACGGCCGCAAGGTGTTGACGGTCGTTCAGGTTCAGCCAGGAGCCCTCCGGAACTGGCGTTGCCTTGAATTGGTCGTAGATGGCCGCGGCATCGCCCGACAGGAGCGCCGGAGACTTCGACAGGCCCTTCAGGAGATAGTTGACCGCGGCCACCTCCTGATCGAAGCCGAAGGAGAGCGCAGCCGCAGCGTGACCGGCATGGTGCTCGATTCCATCTCGTTCCACCATCGCGCGCGAGACCAGCAGAGCCGCCGCGACAAGACATGCGGCAAGGACGATCGCCGTGAAGGCTAGCGCGACCTGCCTCCGCAAGCGAGGCAGCGAACCCTGGTTCGATCGAGCAGATAGCTGGGCGGTTCCATCGGACATAAAATCGATGTCCAGCCGCGGGGCCAACGCAACGGGCATTGGGGCTGCGACAGGGGCCCTCAATCCTTGCGGGGCAGGTTAAACCCTGAGGCGCTTGGCTGTCGAGGGCCGATAGGAAAAACGTCTCGGGAAGCCTCTCCGAAGGGGGACGTCGCCAGATCGGACATACAAGCGTAAGTCGTGGGCGTGAGTCTCAGGGTTCTCCCACGAAAGTCTCAGGATTTTCCCGACTAGTCTTCTGCGGGTGACGAGCGACACTGACGAGACATCGCCACGAGCAGCGCCGATGTCCTGGATGCAGTTGCCGAGTTGCCACTGCCCCCAACCCACGGGGCCGCGAGATGATGCAGATCCAGCACAGCGATTGCCGGAAAAGAAAACTCGGCTGGACTGTTGGACGGGACATGGCTCAGATGGAACACGCTGCCTGGCGAATGTGGAACGGGAGAACTTCAATGCATCAACTTGCGCGCCGGCTGTCCGGAGCCCTGGCGATCTGGACTGTTGTGGCCGCCTCCGGTTCGGCGGCTCTTGCGGCGGATGTGCCGACGACGCCGCCCTTCATCGAGGCGTTGCCCATGCCGCCATCGTGGAGCTTCCGTTTCGTGCCGTATGGCTGGCTCATCGGGATGGACGGCACCCAGACCGTGCGGGGGCGCTCCGTGAAGGTCGATGCAAGCTTCATCGACATCGTCGAGAAGAGCGATACGCTCGTGGCGCTGATGGGCACCGTCGAGGCCCGCCGCGGCCCCTTCGCCCTCTACGGCGACGTGGTCTGGACCAAGATCGGGGTGGAGGGCGGCAACGTCCGAAGCCGCTCGCCCGCGCCCGGTGTGACCGGAACATTCGGCACGTCGCTCGCCCTCGACATCGAGATGGCCATCGTCGAAATCGGCGCCGCCTACGAAGTCGCCCGCTCAGGAGCGCTGGCGTTCGATATCCTCGGCGGCGCCCGCTACTGGTATCAGGAGGCGGACGTTTCGTTCGACATCGCGGGTGCGGTCGACATCGGCGACCTACAGCTTGCCGGAGCCCGGGCGTTCGCCCGTTCCGGGTCCGTCGACTGGCTCGATCCGGTGATTGGCGCCCGCATGCGCTATGCGGTGGCGCCGGGCCATGAACTCTTCCTTCGCGGCGATATCGGCGGCTTCGGCGTCGGCAGCGACTTCTCCTGGCAGGCGGTCGGCGGCTATGGCTTTGAGTTCGCAACTTACCAGGGGATCACGTTCGCCGGCGTCGTCGGCTATCGGGCGCTCTCCGTGGACTATGCCCAGGGCGAAGGCCGGCGGCGCTACGAGTTCGACATGCTCCAGCATGGACCAATCCTCGGCATTAGTGCCCGATTCTGATTCACGGCTCGGTGCTCGTCCGAACGGTTTTTCCTAGAAAGGTCGATTTCGACGCAACCTGCTCCTGTGCAGGTTCTGCTCGCGGATCGGTCTGCCGGCCGATCAACCTGACGGCCGTCTATCGGCGCAAAGGTTGCGGAGCTTCAGCTCCTGCTGGAGGGCTCGAACACGGGAGCAAGCCATGAGGCTGATCCGCGCGATATCGGACGCATCACCGTGACGGCACAGGAACGTCCGGCGGTGGACTGGAAGGCGTCTTGAGCGGGGACCTCGTCCGCATCCTTGTGCTGTGTATGGCTGGATCGTGCGAGCGCCGACAGCAGCAAGAAGTCGCCGACGCTCGCAATTGTTCGATCAGGGCCGACCGCCAGTGAGCCGGCGCGAGCGCAACAAGCCGGACCCTTTCGGATCCGGCTTATGCTGGTCGACAATTCAAGCTGGTTGCGGGGACACGCAACCAGCTTGAATTGCTGCTCTTGTGGTCGGAATTCCGGGTTTGAATCGCCCTGCTCATATCTCGGCGGTTGCAAGGACCTGAAACCGCCGAGACTTGCTAAACCTGATCGGCAACAAAGTTGCGCATGTCGAGAGTTCGTAACTCTATCTCGCCCGGAGCCCGTACTCGTCAAATTTCGACTTTCGTGATTGACGTCAGCTTACCGGCTGTGAGCGAGCCAACGCGACACTTCAGCAATGTGCCAGATCCGGACCTCCTGCTTTTAGGTTGAGAATGCTTCCTTAGCGGGCCATATCTGCGGGGGGATGGTAAAGAACTGCCTCGCTGAGATCCCCAACCTGGGAGCAGCCCAAATGGCCCAGCGTCGTCCAGAACTCGCGCTGCAGGAGTTCGAGGGTCCGGCGCACTCCGTACTCGCCATCGGCCGCTAGTCCAAGCCCGATGAGACGACCGAGCGCAACCGCGTCCGCGCCCAGTGCGAGTGCCGTGGCGATGTCACTACCCCGGCGGATGCCCGAGTCGAAGATGATTGGAATCTCTTGCCCCACCGACTTGCGGATGGACGGCAGGACGTCCAGAGCTGCGGGCGTCCGATCAACCGTGCGACCGCCGTAATTCGAGACATAAAGCCCAACCGCACCGGCATCGAGTGCCGCATGGGCGTCCTGGACACTCGTGACACCTTTGAGGATACACGGGAGAGGCGCATGGGCAATGGCGCGCGCCACCTGCTGCCAGTTCCAGCGCGGCTGTGTGAATTCCAGCAGTTCGACGAGGGCGGCCGGATCGGACCGCCCCGGCCCAAAGTTGGCAGGGCCGCTCTCGCCTCGGATGGAAAAGCGGTCTTCCATCATCCGCTCCCGCCATTGCCTAACGGGGGAATATGTGATGCAGAGGTACTTGTAGCCGGCGTTCTTGGCCCGCTCCGCGAGATCCATGACGGCATCTTCGTCGCCGACGAAGGTCATCTGGAATACCGACGCCACGGAGGAAGCGGCCGCAATATCTTCAAGCGGGAACGATGCGGCAACCGGCACCATCTGCTGAATGCCAACTGCTTCTGCCGCACGCCCGATGGCAAGGTGTCCGTCAGGATGGAATACGGCCTCTCCCCCGAACGGTGCTATGAAAGCGGGAAAGCTCAGATCGAATCCCAGAACATTGGTCCGGGTATCGGGATTGTCGATCCCGGCGAATAGCGGAGTGACAAAGCGGTAACGGTCGAACGCTGCCGTGTTGTCCTTGAGGGTGACTTCGTCGCCAGTGCCACACCAAAGATAATTCCACTCGACTTCCGACAGGTGCCGCTGGGCGTCGCGGTGGATTCCACGCAACGTCGCGTACTTTTCGTTGATCGCGTAGCGATCATCAATCCGGCTGATCTTTTCTGCCATATCTGCTGTCCCATAGGCCGACCAGGATCGTGACGGCTATTCTCAGTCGACAAGCCTCTCAAGGAATGGCTGCGGGCAAAGAAAATGCTCCGCAGCCCGATCTCATTGCTGAATCGACCGCAGCGTCTGTTATCGTGCGGCTGTGATGATCACTTCGATCAAGCGATTGGGATCGCCGAGACTTGCAATGCCAATCGTGGCTCGCGACGGGAGGTCATCCTCGGGAATCCATTCAAGCCAGGCCTTGTTCATCTCTTCCTTCTGCGACATGTCGCTCAAATAGATTCGCGCAGCGAGGATCTTGGTCTTGTCAGAGCCGAGTTCGGCGAGGAACTTGTCGAGTTTGGTGCAGACCTCCCGGGTCTGGTCTGCCATTCCCCGCGACAGGTCATTGGCGGCATGCCCTCCGAAGTAGAGCACTCCGTTGTGCTCCACGGCGCCATGCATGATCTTATGCTTCCGGTGGCGGATGATTTCGGTCATTGATTGTCCTTTAATTTTAAACGAGCGTGGTTCACGCCGATGCGGGAGCGTAGAGGGCGTTGTCGGTGTCCGGTTTCTCACCCATGCAAATCTGAGCCAGCAAACGTCCTGCATAGGGCCCTATGGTCAGGCCAGCCGCTCCGAGGCCATTGCCGACGATAAGTCCCTCCAACCCCGCGACACGTCCGAGGATGGGTTTGAAACTGTCGCCTGCGGGCCGGAAGCCGATCCGTGTTTCGATAATGGTTCCCGACGCAAGCCCGGGCGCAATGGCAAGGCCCGCATTGAGCACCTCGGCCTGCCCGCTGGCCGTGACTCGATAGTCGAATCCGGCGTTGTCTTCCCGCGTTGCGCCGATCACGACACGGGAGTCGTCAAAGGAAAGCATATAGTGACTGGTCATCGGGAGCAGGACGGGCCAAGAGCGTGTTTCGACCCCCGGCAGGCGCAGGTGAACAATCTGCCCTCGTTGCGGGCGGACGGGGTGCTCCAATCCAAGCGGGCGCAGGATTTGCGAGGCCCAGGCGCCCGCCGTGACGATGATCTCGTCCGCTTCGATCGGGCTTCCGTCGCTGCGAATGCCGCGTGCCCTCCCGTCCCGCAGTTCGAGCGACACGTGATCGTGGCGGAGAACGGCTCCCGCTGCGATGGCTGCCCGGGTCATGGCAGCAGCGAGAAGCCTGCCGTCCACGCGGGAGCCACCCGGAATGTAAATGCCATCGAGATCCTCGCGCAACGGCGGGAAAAGCTGTTTCGCTTCGGCGGCCGATACTCGCCGCACGTTCCCAGCCTCGGGCGCATCAGCGATACGGGTCTGGATCCTCTGCTCCGCCGCATCCAGCTCACTCCGATCTTCGGACACGACGAGCGCGCCGACGCGCCCGTATCCAAGATCGGTTTCTCCACGGCGCGTCAAACTCTCAACCAAATCCGCGTAGTAACGGGCTCCAGCCGCATAGAGAGCATACCACTCCGGATCGGTTACCTTCGTGGCCCAAGGACAGACAATTCCTGCCCCTGCCAGGGTCGCCTTACCCTGATGAACCTCGTCAATCACCTCAACGTCAACGCCGCTCATGGCAAGATGATAGGCAACACTGGATCCAAGAATCCCTGCGCCGATCACGACAACACGCATCTTCAAGCTCCGCAAAGGAAATGGGCCGTGCGCCGGATTCTAAAACGCGGCCCAAAGGTCAGTAAAATCGAGGGGGGAACCCGTCAGCCCTCCCCGCCCGGCTCTGAAAAGTCGGATCGGATTAGGGCACCGTCACGCCTGAGAAGCGGCTGGTTCCGAACACGGCCGGCACAAATCCCGAAACCGATTTGTTGACGGCCAGCAGCGCCGAGGAGCTGCCGAACAGAATAGCCGGCATCTCTTCGTTGAAGACGACTTGCGCCTGCTTGTAGAGATCCGCACGCCGATCCTGGTCGGTGATCTGTCCGGCACGGGCAATCAGGTCACTGAACGCGGCATTGCACCACGAGCCGATATTCGACGGGCTTGGTTTGCCCTGCGAATTGCAAGTAAAATAATTGTTCGGGATCTGGCTCGGATCCGGGAAGTCCCAGATACCACCGAACATGGCGGTCTTCGACTCGCCCTGGCGTGCGCGCTTGACGTACTCGCCCCATTCGTAAGTCACAATCTCTGCCTTGACGCCGATCTTGGCCCAGTCTGCCTGGATCAGTTCTGCGGCGCGGCGGCCGTTCGGCATGTAAGGACGTGTCACCGGAAGTGCCCAGATCTGCGTATCGAAACCATTGGGATATCCGGCCTCGGCAAGCAGAGCCTTCGCCTTTTCGATGTCGTACGAATGGCCCTTCAGGTCCGCATTGTGCCCCCAGAGAGAGGCTGGGATGAGGGCTCTTGTCACGGTGCCCGTGCCGTCAAAGACGTTATCGACGAGGCCCTTCATATTGACGGCATGCGCAAGTGCCTGACGTACGCGCTTATCCTGGAATGGCTTCTCTTTGAAATTGAAGGCAAGGAAGCCAGAGGATGCGACAGGCGTTTCGACAAGGTTGAGCTTAGCACTCGCCCTGATCACCTCTCGATCGGTCGGACTGGGCGCATTGGCAATGTGGCACTCACCCGCTTGCGCGCGCTGCAGACGAACCGGTGCATCCACCGTGATCGGCATGATAAGATCATCAACCTTCGGTGTCCGTGAGGGATCTTTCGTCTTTTCTCCCCAGGAGTCATGGAAGGCCTTGAACCGCACCGCCGCATTCGTCTGATAAACCTGCAACTGGAACGGGCCTGTGCCGATGGGCTGCAGGTCTAATTGTTCAGGCGTTCCGGCCTTAAGCAGTTGCTCTGCATACTCGGCTGAGAGGATGACCAGAGACTGGTGGGACAGGATACCGGTGAAGGGCGCCAGCGGCTCCTTGAGCGTGAACGCGACCGTGTGGTCGTCGATTTTCTTCACTGACGTCAGAACATCCGCCAGCTTAGCGTTGAAAGTAAGATAGTTCCCGCCGTTGACTTTGTAATAGGGATGATCGGCCCTCATCATACGTTCGAAGCTGAAGACCACATCGTCCGCATTGAAGTTACGTGATGGCTTGAACGTCTTGTTGGATTGCCATGTCACCCCGCGCCGCAGCTTGAACGTATAGGTCTTGCCATCTTCAGAGATTGACCAGCTTTCGGCGAGGCTCGGCTCGAGTTCCGAACCGCCGGCCTTGACCGAGACGAGTTGATCGTAGATCTGACCCGTAACAATACTTGTGGTCGCGTTGCTGGTCAGCTGCGGGTTGAAGGTCTCTGGGCTTCCTTCGATGCAGACGACAAGGCTGCTGCTCAAAGCGGGTGACGCGGCCGACATCAAGATCGCCAACGCTCCCATGGAAACCACTGATTTCATCACGCTTAATTCCCTTGGTTTATTGTTGCTGCAGGCACGCTTGAAGGGACTAGAAGTGCTGAGAATATGATTGTCAAATTGCTTTTCTGCCATCCATTATAACCAAAATTCATGACCTATCAGCGCACGATTGGGGAAAATGCGATGAATATCAGACAGATAGAAGCCTTTCATGCGTTCATGGAAACGGGCTCCGTCACGCATGCTGGCGAGCGACTGGGCATTTCACAGCCTGCCGTCAGCAAGCTGTTGAAGGGCTTTGGTGAGAGCTGCGGCTTCAAACTCTTCATGCGCAGCAATGGACGCCTGGTTCCAACGCTGGAGGCACGCCTTGTGGCGGCGGAAGTAGAGAAGCTGATCGCCGGTACGGAACGGATTGAGCGTGTGGCAGCGGCCGTCCGGAACCGCGAGTGGGGTCAGATCACAATCGCAGCGCTCCCGGCTTTAGCCTCGCGCTACCTGCCGCGGGCCCTTTCGCCCTTTTTGGCTGAGCAGCGAGATCTGCGTCTGACGCTTCAAAGCCGGGCCTCACCGCGCATCTCAGAACTCGTCATGGCGCAACAGGTCGATATCGGCCTCAGCATACTTCCATTCGACCATCCGGACGTGACAGCCGAGGCTGTTGTGCGATTTGATCTCATGTGCTTTCTGCCAGCACAGCATCCGCTGGCTGCTAAATCCGCTGTCGGAGTGGAGGATTTGCGGAACGAGCCTTTCATCTCCTTGGAACGGGATGATTGCTCCTTGATGACAATCGATCGGGCATTCCAGATGCGCGGCGTACAAAAGCGCAATCAGATTGAAGTACCAATGTCGGAGACGGCCTGCAGCTTCGTCGCCAACGGCATCGGCGTCTCTATTCTCCCGCCCTTCGTTGGAATGGATTACCCATCGGATCAGTTGATCCGTCGTCCACTGCTTCCAAAGACCTCGATGGATATTTGGCTACTGACATCCAGCCGGCGTCCATTATCCCTTGCAGCACAGCAGTTAGTCGAGTTCATCCGCGCCGCCTTGGTCCAATTTCAACAATCACGATCTGCGGTCTTCTCCGAGCATTAAGGGGCTCGCCGCGACGCACGGCCCCACAGCGGACTACGCGCAGACTTGTCGGACTCAAACTTCTGCTTGCGCGAAGCGTTATCACATCGGCGTGTGCCGGTCTGGCGTAACGTATACCAAACTCCTAGCGCGAGCTCATCCACTCTCCAATCCTCGGGTTTGCCACAGCCTATCGTCGGTCAAGGGCGTTTTTTCCGGGCGCCAACTTGTCGGCTGTTGCGCGCAGATACGGCTTGGTGCCAAGCCAGGTTTCAACCGGCGACGGCTTGCTCAGTTGGAGTAGGATCATCGGCGCAAGACCGTACGTCCTTGGGTCGTTCTCTGTTGCCACCCAAGGCGCTCCAGTTCAGGGATGTCATGCTCCTCTTGAGGCCAACCCAAGCACAAATAGGCGATCAGCCGCCATGCCGGCGGGACTTCAAGAGCTTCGGTGACCCGAGCCGGATCCAGTATCGATATCCATCCCAGGCCTAGGCCGCGGCTACGAGCGGCCAGCCAAAGAAGATGGACAGCGCCGACCACAGACCACGTCGAAGTCTCTGACATCGTACGACGCCCTAGCCCATCTCCTTGTTCTGTCGCCTCGTCACAGAATACGGCCAGTTGGACCGGAGCCTGGTCCAGACCCGAGAGCTTCAATCCGGCATACGTTTGCGCACGCTCGCCTGTGAAGCCTGCGAGCGCCTCTCGGTTACATTGCTCAAAGCTAGCCCTTACAAAAGCGCGTGCTTTCATGCTCTCGACGGACACGAATCGCCAAGGCTGGCTATTCCCCACCGATGGCGCAAGTTGGATCAGATCGAGTAAACGATCCAGGAGAGCTTGAGGAACGGGATCGGGTCGGAAGCTCCTAACGTCCCGGCGCCAGATCAGCAGGTCCTGGAAACGGTCGCAGAAATCGCCGTCAAATCTAGGAGGATAGGTTTGAGAGGCAGAGTGCTTCATGCTCGTTCCAAATAGCGAAATCGCTCCACGCTTATCATGACTGGTTGGAAGCTGCCCGATTGAACGTTCCGGTTACGTCGTCAGGCCCTCGCTTTTCATGTCTGCCAACGACAAGCGTCAGGCCCCTCCCCACAACCGAAACGCACGACCCAGCCAAACGCAACGCGATCACACGGTTCGCCCCTTCAGCGCCAGCCACCTCAGGTGATGATCGCTGCCCCCTGTGTTTGCAGGGTGCGCCGGAAGGGAAGACTGCTCATACGTGAAACATAATTTCACGTAGCGGCAACCCAAGATCAAGGGAGATCCACCATGCCGGCGCCCGTTCGATGGGGAACCCAGCACGTCATTGACGCTGCACTCACCAACAATTCCTTCAAAATGCTGGCGCTTCCTGATGGGAACTTCGTCGGGGTTTGGTTCGGAGGGGACGGGCCTGGATTGCGCATGCAGACCTTCGACCCGTTTGGGGCGGTGCGGAGCCCTGAGGTCCGCATGCCGGGGGAGGCCAATGCGCGTGCCGACATCCCTACCAGCATGACCGTTCTGTCCGATGGCGGCTATGTGGTCTCATGGTGGGATAAGGACGGTTTTACAAAAGGGACCGTGTTCAATGCCGACGGCACCCTGCGCCAGAGCGGATTGACGCTCAGCAAGGGGTCATCGGGTGCATATGGTTCCAACCCGAGCGTCGTTGCCCTCAAGAACGGCGGCTTCATGGTGCTCTACGAAAAAGGGGATGTCCTCACCTTCAATCGCGACGTCGTGGGGCGCACGTTCAGTGGCACAGGACAACTGATCAAGGACGAGTTCACGGCGACCGGGAATCTCGCCGGCAGCCAGACAACGGCATTTTCCGCTCAGTTACAGAACGGCGACCTCGCTTTGCTGTACCGCTCCGACCCTGATGGCCCTACGCCGACACAGACGTATTTGCGGATCCTCAAGCCGGATGGAACGTCCCCCACCGGCTCAGCGGACATCGCGGTCGGTGCTGCTGATGCCGGGAATCCATCGATCACCGTTCTGCGCGATGGGCGTATCGTCGTCGTTTGGAATGATGATGTGCTCAAAGCGCGCATCTTCCAACCCGACGGCACCCCGGTTGGCGCTGAGTTCGGGATTGATTCGGTAGTACTTGGAGGCGAATCGGAGCCCATCGTTTCGGCCCTGGCCGATGGCGGATTCGCCGTCGCTTTTACGCACGTAATCATTGGGCAGAAAGCCGATGTTCGCGTCGTGACGTTCGATAGTGCAGGCGGGCGGCAGGGCGATGACATTCTGGCCCATGCGCCTGATCCTGATGAGCAGAGACATCCGCACATCACGACACTTGCCGACGGCCGCTTCGTGGTGTCCTGGATCGAGCAAGCGCCGGGTGAAAGCCGCGGCAGCATCGCCACGCAGATCTTCGATCCGCGGTTCTCGCCCGTGGCGGTGATCGGGACGGCGGGGAACGATCAGTATATCGGCACGAACCTCGACTTTGACACCCTGAACGGCGCAGGCGGCAACGATACCCTCTGGGGCAACGACGGCGACGATTTCCTGTCCGGTGGGGCCGGCGGTGACAGACTGATGGGCGGCCCGGGAATGGACATGGCCCATTACGGCAGCAGCAGCCGGGGGCTCACGGTTAATCTGGCCAATCCAGCTCTGAACACCGGCGACGCGGCCGGCGACAGCTATGACAGTATCGAGGTGGTGGCCGGCAGCCAGCATGCCGACCTGCTGATCGGCGACGCTGGGAACAACTGGCTCTACGGTGAGGAGTCCGGCCTCGACCGCGACACCTTGCAGGGCGGCGCCGGCAACGACACACTGGATGGTGGCGCCGGCAGCGATGAACTCGACGGCGGCACTGGCGCCGACTCCCTGGTCGGCGGCGCCAGCTGGGATATTGCCAGCTACCGGACGGCGCAGGCTGGCGTGAGGATCGATCTCGGGAACACGGGCAACAACACCGGTGACGCCTTCGGCGACGTCTATATCGGGATCGAGACCTTCTCGGGCTCCACCTTCGGCGACACGATGCTCGGTTCCAACGCCAGTGAGGACCTCCTTGGCATGGACGGGGCCGACGCCCTCGACGGGCGCGCCGGCAATGACTGGCTGGAGGGTGGGCATGGAAACGACACGCTGGATGGTGGCGTCGGCATCGACACGCTGATTGGCGGCGGGGACAACGACACGCTGAGCGGCGGCGATGGCAACGACACGCTGATTGGCGGCGCCGGCAACGACACGCTGAGCGGCGGCGCCGGCAACGACAAGCTGGATGGCGAGACCGGTAACGACACGGCGGTGTTCTTCGGCGCGCGCTCGCAGTACACCGTCACCCGCAGCGGCGACACCATCACGGTCGCAAATAAGAACGGCACCGACACCGATGCGCTCAAGAACATCAGGAATCTCGAGTTCAACGACGGGACCGAGTTGTTCAACATCGCTCCGACGGGACTGTCGCTGTCGAACGCCATCACGGTCGAGAACGCGCCGGCGAACGCGGTGGTGGGCACGCTGGCGGCCACGGATCTTGACGGCGACGCGCTCACCTACAGCCTGGCACCCGGATCGAGCGGTTCCTTCGGCATCGTCGGCAACAGCCTGGTGGTGACCGGGCCGCTCGACTTCGAGACCAAGCCGGCGCATTCGGTGACCATCGTGGCGCGTGATGGCTACGGCGGCACCACAAGCCTGAACGTGAACGTCACCGTGACCAATGACACCGGCGAGACGACGCCGTTCACGATCCAGGGCACACCGCTGCCGGATGTGCTCCGTGGCGAATCCGGCAACGATACCATCTATGGCAGCAACAGCAACGACAGCCTCTTCGGCGAGGCCGGCAATGACCGGATTTATGGCGGGGCCGGCAACGATGTGCTCACCGGCGGGGCCGGCCGGGACGTGTTCGTGTTCAACACCAAGGCCAACAAGAGC
>NZ_VCMV01000061.1:15089-16813 GCF_008757455.1 Microvirga brassicacearum
CCGGCACCAAGGCCCAGGTGAAGATCGCCACCATCGCCAACAAGACCAAGCTCACCTACCAGGACTTCTTCGTCATCTGACCGCAAACACGGGCTCGGAGCCACAGCTTGCGAGCCTGATTTCGAGAGAGGATACTATGGCTACTATTCGTGAAAATGTCGCCGGCACCGGTTACGGTAATGTGTATGTCGACACGTTGATTCGGGGCGGCACTGCGTGGGATATGTCAACTGGTCCTATCAAGGTCTGGTTCGGCGACTGGAACCATGTGGTTGCCGCTGAGGGCGCTCACGGGCCTAGGGGCGACTACCTAGCGTTTGGGCATGACTGGGTAGAAAAGGAATATGAAGCATTCTCCTACGCGGCCAGCATTTATGAAAGTGTCTGCGGGGTAAAATTCGTTAACGCGAACAGCGTCCAAGACGCCGACATAGTTTGGTGGAAAGACGATGCCGGCTACGACGGCAAAGGATATCACGAAAGTCCTAGTGCGGGGCAGACTTGGGGCTTTTTCGATCCGTTCGAAACATCCTGGAGCTTTCGACTCTTCGGTGGCGATGGCCTGCACACGGTCTTGAAAACAATCGGTCAAGGCCTCGGATTGTCTAGCCCTTACAATGCGGGAGGAGAAGCTTTCCCAGGCGTCGACAGCCCTTCCTCACGTGGCACCCATGGTCTGAATCAAGGTGTTTGGACGGTCATGTCAGACAACCCCGGATGGGACGGGGTTTCCCGTAATATAGCTTACGGGGCACAGGGGGAATTGGGCGCCTTTGACATTGCGGCTCTGCAGGCTCTTTACGGAAAGAACATGTCGACCAATACCGGCGACGATGTCTATGAGCTGCCGACATTCAGCCAGGCTCTCGGAGTGGAAGGCTGGGCCTGCATCTGGGATGCGGGGGGTAACGACACGATCAGATCTGCCAATGTCCATACTTCGGTCACCATCGATCTTCGTGCGGCGACCCTCGTAACCGGAGATCCCAATGCTGGCGGCTTCCTGTCCAAGGAATCAGGGGTAGCCGGCGGGTTCACGATCGCAAATGGAGTGGTGATCGAGAACGCTGTCGGAGGCGCGTCGGGTGACACGATCTACGGCAACGACGCTGCGAATGTGCTGCAGGGAAGGGGCGGAAACGATACCATTTACGGCGGCGCAGGCGGTGACACCGCTGTGTTTAGCGGTAATCGGGGTGATTATACGATCACGACTGTTGGTGGAAAAACGGTCGTCACCGATAAGGTGGCAAATCGCGATGGAACGGATACACTCGACGGTATCAGCATCCTGAAATTCGCGGATTCGACGAGTTCCACCCCTCAAACCGAAAACAACGGGTCGCAGGTCAATGGGACCCCGGCTAACGACACCATCTATGGCGCTGCCGGCGCCGACAATCTCTTCGGCGAGGCCGGCAATGACCGGATTTATGGCGGCCTCGGCAACGACCGTCTGACCGGCGGGGCCGGCCGGGACGTGTTCGTGTTCAACACCAAGGCCAACAAGAGCAGCAACGTCGATAAGATCCTGGACTTCCGCTATCAGGACGACAGCATCTATCTCGACAACAAATACTTCACCAAGCTCGGCTCGGGCTCGCTGTCGAAGCCGAAGAAGTTCACCAAGGACATGTTCGTCGAGGGCAAGAAGGCCAAGAACGCCGAGGATCGGATCGTCTACGACAAGAAGAGCGGCGCGCTCTACTACGATGCCGACGGCA
>NZ_VCMV01000062.1 GCF_008757455.1 Microvirga brassicacearum
CCCCCCCACCCTGACCCTCCCCGCAAGGGGGAGGGAAAAGCTCTATGCGGCGAAGTTCAGCAATTTGATCGCCGCATAATCCTGCACGCCGCCGCCGACGCGCTTCGTCGTGTAGAACAGCACATAGGGCTTCGCCGAGTAGGGATCGCGCAGGACGCGCAGGCCCGCGCGGTCCACCACCAGATAGCCGCGCTTGAAATCACCGAACGCCACCGCGGAGGCATTCAGCGCGATATCGGGCATGTCCTCCGCCTCCACGACAGGAAAGCCCATCAGGGTCGCGGATTGTCCCAGGCTTGCGGGCGGCGCCCAGAGATACTGGCCGTGCGCATCCTTGAACTTGCGGATCGCGGTCTGGGTCTTGCGGTTCATGACGAATGCGGCGTTCTGGCGATAGCCTGCCTTGAGCGCATAGATCAGTTCGACCAGCACGTCGGACGGGTTGGTGGCCGGAAAGGTCGCGCCGCCGGTCTGGATGGTGCCGAGGCGGCCCCACTCCCAGATTTCATCCTCAATGGTTGGAGCGGCGAGAAAGCCCTTGGGCTTGTTGACCCCGTCGCCATGGACGAAGGCCGCGCTCTCCTGTTCGGCAAAAGCCGACTCCACCTCGTCGGCGATCCAGCGGTCGATATCGACCACGCTGTCATCCAAAAGCGTCTGCGTCGCCGCCGGCATGGCGTAGAGCTCCATGGCGGGAAAGCTCATCTCGGACAGCTTCGGACCGCCGGTCTCAGGGCGCGCCGCCGTCTCGCCGACCCAGCCTGAGGCCGGACCCAAGATCGAGAATGCACGCTTGTACTGGCCGCCCGAGATCACCCGAACCGACGAGATCGCGCGGATCGGCGACACGCCGGACAGGCGCTGCAGCACCTCGCGCTCGACCGTGTCGGGCACTAGATAGCCGCCATCGGGACCGGAGCCGGCCGAGAGGGCCTTCTCCTCGAGCCGCTTGAGGCCGGTGGCCTCGCCCGAGCGCATATAGGCATGGAACGCCGCCTTGTGCTCGGCCTGCGCCGGGTCGCGCGGGGCATCGCTCGTGACGCCAAGCGGCGGGCGCGAGCGCTCGAGCATGAAACGATCAATGCGCTTCTTGGCATCGTCGAGCGCCGCGTCGATCCGCGTGAGCTTCTCGTCGGTGACGACATCGCTCGTCAGCCGCGTCTCGATCTCGCCGAGACGGGTATCGTTGGTGTCCTTGAAGGCCTCGAAGGCGCGCGCGAAATCCTCGAAAGCCGAGGCGACATCGTGCGTGGTGGATTTGGTTTCAACAACAGGGATCATGATGCTCAATCGGTTGGGATAATAAAAAACCCGCCGGGCGGCGGGTTGGGTTTTCAACGCGTCGGACGCGATCAGCGTGTATTGCGCCTGACGGTTCGCGAGACGCTGGGCCCGGTGACGGCGCCGACCCCGGCGCCCGCAACCGCGCCGACCGGGCCTGCGACCGCCCCGACACCGGCGCCAACGGCGGCCCCGCCGACGCGTTCCTGGGTGGTCGTACAGCCCGCCACTGCCAGGGCCAGGAGGGCGACGAACGATAATGTCTTCATGACAGGTCTCCCGATTGGGCGGACAAGGAACCGACTTGCAACCGCAGCGCACCGCCGACTTTCGGACAACGCGTGGAGAGAGGACGGGTTCAGGAAAACAAGCGCAGGGCGGTTTGGCGGATGGTCTCGGCCAGATGCGGCGGCGCATGCTTGACCGTCTCCACGCGCGCGCCCGGCAGCATGGGAAAAGTCACGATGGAGATTTCCCACAGGTCCAGCTTCTCCAGCCGCCGCAGTCCGGTCGGCCGTTCCGCCCGCGCCCGTTCGACGCGAAAGCCGATGGACAGGCCGTCGACCCCGCCGTCGCGCATGAGCGCGTGAATATCGCGGGCCCGCTCGACCGCGAGATTGAGTTTTCCGCGCACGCGCAAGCCGCGCCGATCCTCCTCGATGGAGAGCCAGCGCCCGACCGGCTCGGCCGGATCATGCTGCCAGAGCAGCCGGATATTGCCGACGCCCCGCACGGCAAGGCAATCCCGGAACGCGCCGGGCACCACCACGTCCTTGCCGAGATCGGCGATGCCGAAGAGGCTCGCATAACCGTCGAAAACACCATTCAGCTCGACGGTTTGCAGCGGCTGGCTGAGCAGCTTGATTTCCCTCGGGACCGAGGCCCCGAACGCCATCAGCGCCCCCCTTCGCGGGCGGATCGCGCCGGCCGGGTGTCGAGTTTCTCGAGTTGCCGGACGAAGTCCCGAAAGATCAGCGTCGCCCGATCGTGCGCCGGTTTCGGCTTGCGCGCCGCTCCCGGTTTTCGGATCGCTTTCTGGATACGCGCAGGACGCGCTGTCGATGACGTCATCGCTGACTCCCCCTTTGTCGGCGGTTGAAGACGGAAAGCTCGCGCACGAATTCATCGAACCGTCGGTTCGTCGCGAGCAGGTCGCGCAATGTCATGGCCAGCAACGCGGAGGCGCCGCTCGCCCAGGCGAACAGCGCCAAATGAGCAAGATCGCCCCGGCTGATCACAGCTTCGACGATCTGATCGATAATGTTCATGTTTTGTTCCTTTGCATTAGTTCCTTTTTTCGAGGCGGGAGACGGGTGGCTATTTTGACCGGCGGTTGGACGATGCAGGCAAATAGCGCGGAAGCCCCCACGGGCTCTCCTCGCCCTTGTGGGGAGGAGTTGGAGGTGGGGGTGTGAGCGCTGGACTTGAATCGATCACAGCGCCGTCTGGATCGAAAAATGGAGCCGACACCCCCACCCTAGCCCTCCCCGCAAGGGGGAGGGAAACCCGCGCTTGATCGAGACTACGTCGTGCGCGAACCGATCGCAGGCAAAAAGCGCGGAAGCCCCTCCGGCTCTCCTCCCCCTTGTGGGGAGGAGTTGGAGGTGGGGGTGCAAGCTCCACGCTGGACTCACCATGGCGCCGTCACCCCCCCCCTGGCCCA
>NZ_VCMV01000063.1:0-634 GCF_008757455.1 Microvirga brassicacearum
GTGTACGAGCCGGGTGGGCGGGTGAGCGGCCGGGAATGGGACCTGCAGGAGGGCGGGGGGCGGATCGCCGACAAGCTCGACGGCTGGACCTATGACGCCGCCGGACGCCTCGCGTCGATCCCGGGGCGGATCGACGCGATCACCTACGATGCCAGCGACCGTCCGTTGACCACAATCTACGCCAAAGGTGGCGGGACGACGCGGCGGACCTATGATCCGAAGCGCGGCTGGCTGACGCGGCTCGAGGGGCCGGGGCTCGACCTCACCTACACGCGCGATCTCGCCGGGCGGATCCTGTCGATCCGCGGCCCGAGCGCCGAGAGCTTCGCGTTCACCTATAACGAGGCCGATTGGCTGCTGTCGTCGGCGCGGGGCGGCGGGGATTCGCGGCAGGCCTTCGCCTATGACATCGCCGGCAACATGACGGCCCAGACCGGGCCGAGTTCCATGGGCGCGACATTCCCGACCGCCCGCTCGCAGCGTCCGCATGCGCCGCTGACGGTCAGCCGTTTGTTCGATGGCAAGGAGTTTCGAGAAACGCAGGTCTACGACAACAACGGCAACCTGCTTCAGGGCGGCAGGCGGACCATCGCCTGGGACGGGGAGAACCGGCCGGAGGAGATCGCGGCCGGTC
>NZ_VCMV01000063.1:644-3132 GCF_008757455.1 Microvirga brassicacearum
AACCGGATATGCAGTCGATGGACCGGATGACAAGGGCTGGGGCGACGCGCAGGGCCCATCCAGCAATTCGTATGACGGAGGAGTAGGAAGTTCTTCCGGAGGCGGCACTGCGGTGGGCATTGGGAACGGTGACGATCCGGCAAATAGCAAAGGATTTGAATCAAATCCGACCGGTCCTTCGGGCGACCCTTCCGATATCCCGAGCATTGAACCCGCCGAACCGAGCGGCCTGTCCCCCAATGGCCCCTATGCTTCCGACAGGGCCAATGGTCTCGGTCCAGATAAAGCGCCAGGACAAACTAATGCTCCGGACAACGCGCCTAAGCCGAATGACGAAGACGTGGATGTAACAGGAGGTGTAAAAGGAGCGAAACCATCTCCTGTCCAGCCATGTACAGATTGCAAAACACCTTTAGGGGGCATGATTCCTAACCCTGTCAAGCCCGGCTTTGTTTGTGAGGATTGTGCAAAGCGGAACTGGGGGATCGACATCAAAATCCCTGCAGATCTGGACAAATATATTGGAAAATGAGAGAATTTTAAGATGAAAAAGAATAAGCAGTCCAATAATACCTCATCACACCATTGGACGGATGAATTAACTTACGAAATTCACACTGGGCGTGAGCTTGAACTGATGTTGCAAGGCAAAAAACCATTAGCTGTCTTCTCGGGCACCAGCTTTGCTGACGATAGTGACAGTACAGAACAGGCTTTTGAGAAATATGTGGAGGAAGGTTTATTTGTAAAGCAGGAAGTATTTGATGCGTGGACGGACAAACCCGTTATAGGAGGGAGAACGGCTTTAGGATACCGAGTCCGTCTTTATGCCTTGACGCATGAAGCTTGGCGGATCCCAGCTTACCTCTTGTTCCGCCGCGTTCTGGAAAAATGCCGATGGAACGAAGCGCTTGAGCGACTGGAGGGCTGGCTTCTCGGTTACACTGACGAACAAAATGAAGAATGGCTGGCTAAACGCCGTGAGCAGCACGCGGGTTGGGGGTGTATTACCTTGTATGCCACGACGACCAGTAAAATTTTTGACAAAATCGCCGATCTGGGTGAGCGAGCTTTCCCAAACGAGTTCCTTCAAAGCGCCCGTTTTTTTCTTGCCGGCCACCTTCCAAAGCGCTCTTCTCTAGAGGAGGTCGGATTGCTTTCAGAGCATTTGGGCATCGTTGTTAGATTTGGCGTAACAAAGGATTTTTTCTTCGATAGTGTGGAACGCGGCCAGCTGCGAGAACTTACGCCCGTTACGCTACGCGATAGTGTGAGTTCTCGCGATCTAAACAATGCTCTATTGACCGACATTCAAATTCAAAAGCCGATTGATTGAATGCCCGGGTGTTTCGAGCCACCCGGCTCACTTCGTCAATCTTGCTGGCTCCTGGAAAGCCAACCATGCGGTTGCGACGCGAGCGACCGTTCTTAATCACTTTTATGCCGATAGTGGCGGGACGCTGAGCCAGATCGACCAAGTGCGACTCTGCTTTCATCCTCCGGTGCTGCCAAGGAGCCCAGACCGCACAATGCAATCTTAGATGCAGTCAAAAACCCCACAGCTGCCCGAACCGGAAGCAGTCCAGGAACTATACAGTACCGAGGGCTTGATGCTGTATCAGCGCCCTGGCGAGTTCACATTTCCGAATTAATAGAATGCATCTCAGAGTATAGTAATATGGATGATCCGATTTACTCTAATTTCCACGAAGTCATTAACGCCATAGCCAATGCCGAATACCAGGCCAAGGCTTGGTTCGGTTCTGATCTCAATCTGATGGACTCTCCAGGTGAGCAGATCCACGCACTACTTGGCGCGGGCCGGCTTGACCACATCGTTGAGACGCGCAGGTTCAACCTGGATGAGCGCGTCTATGATCTTTTATTGAAGTTGAAAGCCGCCATTCTGGCTTATCAGGCGGAGGTCGGCCTCGACCCGGATCCGCGGATCACGATCGATCATCCGAAATGGGAAGCGATCCGGGCGATCGCCCGTGAGATTCAAAGCCTTTTACCAGAACGCTATCAGTCTCAGACCTAGAATAGGTGGCCCAGGCTGGGGCCGATGCCGATGAGCGCGACGTTCCCGACCGCCGGCTCCCAGCGTCCGCATGCGCCGTTGGCGGGGGACGGTCTGCCTCAAGCCTACGACAACAACGGCAAGCTGCGTCAGGGCGGCGGGCGGACCATCGCCTGGGACGGGGAGAACCGGCCGGAGGAGATCGCGGCCGGTCTCTCCACGGTGAGGTTCGTGTACGGGCCTGACGGGGCGCGGCTGACGAAGACCGTCAAGGCCGACCCGAACGATCCGGTCGGCCGCACGACGCTCTATCTCGGCCCCGACGTGGAGCGCGCGCCCGGCCCGGCCTCGGCCGGGATCTGGACCGTCTATCCGCATCCCGACATCCGCCTGCAGCCCTCTCCCGGGGGCCAGGACGCCATCGTCCAGCGCGACCACCTCGGCAGCCTGCGCCGCCTGACCCGCCCC
>NZ_VCMV01000063.1:3142-103389 GCF_008757455.1 Microvirga brassicacearum
ATATCGGCGAACGCGAGGACGCCGAGACCGGGCTGGTCTACCTCAACGCCCGCTACTACGATCCGAAAGTGGGCCGCTTCCTGTCGCCCGACAGCCTCGACCCAACCCTGCCGGGCGTGGGCACGAACCGCTATGCGTATGCGCTGAATGATCCGATCAATCTCAAGGATCCGTCGGGCTTTGCCTCGGACGACAGTTCCGATTACGGCGCCGGCGGCGACATGAACGATGGGCACTACAGCGCTACAGACCAGGTCCGCGACCAGGAAGCCGCTATCGCCGACGGCAGCTACAGCGCCGCCCCTGGCGCCCAAGGCGGCGATTGGTCGGAGGAGGAAAAGGAATTTTACGGCCTTCAGGTCAGCCCTGCGCCTGGTCCCCTAGAGGCATGTGCGCCCTACAAACCCGGCATCGGTCACAACATGGGGCCGCCGATGAGGGGGCCGGCTATGGGCCGGATGGGCGGGCCCCTTGGGCTTCTAGCAGCGATCGTTGCCGAATGGTTTGGAAATCCGATTCAAGATATTTCGCCAGCGGACGTTGCCCGAGCTCAGACCAAAGCCAATCAGTTCAGCTCGTTCACCGACCCTGCCCGGATTGGGCAACCGATCGGACCGAATCCCTATGGCGTGCCTGAAAGCTGGGTCGGCCAACCTGCGAACAACAACAGAGGAGTCAGCTATCGAGATCCAAACAATCCAGGTTATAATGAAGCGCGGTTCTCGACTGGGAATCCAGGATTTATGTCCTATACTGGGCCATACGGAACTGTGCAGGTCAACGGCAATTACTATGATAGTCTCGGTAATATTGTCTCAAATAGATCCGGCGGTGCTCACCAAAGACCGGGAGAACTTACGTTCCCAAGTCAATGAGATTTTAGAGTTAAGATATGAGAAACGTCTATTATTCCGACCTCAGTGAGGTTGTAGATGCCATTTCTGATAGAGAATATCAGAATGCTTCTTGGTTCGGATCTAATCTCAACCTAATGGATTCTCCCGGAGAGCAAATTCATCGGCTACTGAGTGGCGATAAACTTGACAATATCATACGCGAGCAGCGATTTAATTTGGACGCCCGCATCTATGATCTGCTGTCGCAGTTAAAAGCCGCCATTCTGGCCTATCAGGCGGAAGTCGGCCTCGATCCCGATCCGCGAGTCACACTTGATCACCCGAAATGGGAAGCAATCCGGGTTATCGCCCGTGAGATCACCAGCCTGTTGCCGGACGAGCCACCCACTCCCTGGATCCCTTGACTGAAAGCTCGCGCCAAGTCTCCCCAGCGGCTGAAAATGAACGACCGGCCCCAGGTCTACGACGCCAACGGCAACCTGCGTCAGGGCGGCGGGCGGATTATCGCGTGGGACGGGGAGAACCGGCCGGAGGAGATCGCGGCCGGTCTCTCCACGGTGAGATTCGCGTACGGGCCTGACGGGGCGCGGCTGACGAAGACCGTCAAGACCGACCCGAACGATCCGGTCGGCCGCACGACGCTCTACCTCGGCCCCGACGTGGAGCGCGCGCCGGGACCGGCCTCCGCCGGGATCTGGACGGTCTATCCGCATCCCGACATCCGGCTGCAGCCCTCTCCCGGGGGCCATGACGCCATCGTCCAGCGCGACCACCTCGGCAGCCTGCGCCGCCTGACCCGCCCCGACGGCGCCGCCCTCGCCTCGAGCGTGCACCGGGCCTTTGGCGAGAAGCTGGTGGCTTCGGGCGCGGACAAGCTCGACAGCCACGGCTCGCGAACGCTCGTTCTTGTTGAAAACTCGCAACGCAAGGTTTTGTTATCTCGTAACAAGACCTAGTTTGGTGGCCACATCGGAGTAGGATCGTGAGCCCCGTTCCCAGCTTGAATTCGGTTGCATTGTTGCCGACTATCACTATCGCGAATCTCGACGGTGATAGTTTCACCTACCCGGAACAATCCGGTGCTGTCCTAATCGATCAGGGAGCTGGAGTTTCCGTAGCGGCAAGTCCTCCGATTTTCGCCGGGTTGATTTTGACCGCCTCCATCGGCGACATGTCTTCGACTCAGATCCTCTCGGTCCGCCATCAGGGTATGGGGGCGGGGCAAGTCGGCTTCGAGAACGGGTTCATCACATATGAAGGCACGCCAATCGGCGAGGCAACCGGCGGGGCCGGCGAACTGTTGACGATCATCCTGACGACGAACGATGTCACCGCGGTCACGGCTCTCCTCCGGAACCTCACCTATGCGGATACGGGTGACGCCCCGGAGTCATTCAGCGAGATTACGATCGAGTTCTCGGACGATGACGGTGTCCTGGGAAGCGCAGTCGTGGCCGTGAATGCCACGCCGGCGGACGATCCGCCGGAGGCCGAAGACGACGGGTTCTCCCTCATCGTCAATGACGCCGTCACCGGCACTCTCACCGGCAACGATTTCGATCCAGACCACCCGGATGAAGGGATCCTTGATGTTGTTAGTTTGACGGATACGGTCGGCATCGAGCACCCGGTTCCCGCCGTGGGGAGTGTCGATGTCATCGGGATATACGGGACGCTGACCATCGATGCGACGGGGGTGTTTACCTACACGGCCGACAACGCGGGTTCTGTGGCTCCAGGCGACACGGTGACGGAAACGTTCAACTACACGATCGTCGATCAGGATGGAAGCGAAGCGACGGCGACGGTCAGTTTCGCGGTCACGGCTCCGCCCCTGTTCAAGTTTGCGAATCTCGACGGCGACACGCTGATCTACCGAGAAGGCTCCACTCCGCTTTTGCTCGACAATGGGTCCGACGCTCTCGTGGTCGGCACGCTTCCCACGCTCGAGGGTGTTGTCCTGACGGTTGCGCTCGATCAAGCGTCGGGATCCAAAATTCTTTCCGTCATTGGCGGAGGCAGCGGACCGGGCCAAATCGATATCTTGGCGGACGGCACGGTGAGATTCGAAGCCGTAGAGATTGGGGTTCTGTCCAACGAACCGGGCGAGCCTCTGAGCGTCGTTTTTTCCGCCGCCGCCACGATCGATGCAATCGCGGCTCTGGTTCGGCGCATCGCTTATGCGGATACGAGCGAGGCACCCTCTGACGGGACCGTGGACTTCACGCTATCGAGCGGAACGACGGTGCTGTCGGTTTCACACGTTTCGGTGACGGCCGAAGGCACGCAAGACGATCCGGTCGCGGACGCGGATATCGGAACGGTGACCGCCGGAGGGTCTCTGACGGGCCGAGTGACCCAAAATGATATCGACCCCGACGATGCCGCCGCGGTCTTGACCGTGACGACATTCAATGCGGGCGCCTCCGGCGGGAACCCCCAGGCTGCCGCCGGGGCGTCCATTCAGGGTACATTCGGATCTCTGACGCTGAACGCGGACGGCACCTATACATATTTGGCAAGCGATACCAGCGCGATTCCGCCTGGCGGCTCAGGACAGGACTTGTTCACCTACAACATCACGAGTTCCGCAGGCGGCGAGGCTACGGCTCAGCTCGAGATCACGGTGGAAAATCCTCTACAGCAGTCTCTCTTCACATTCTCCAATTTCGACGGCGATGCACTCGATTACGACGAGCAATCAGGCCCCGTGATTGTCGATCAAGATGTTTCGGTGGTTTCGGACGGGATTGGATGGGATGGCGTGAAGCTCCTGTTCGATTTCGGCGGGGCCGCACCGGGAGAAATCATCGCGCTGCGACATCAAGGGACGAGCGCAGGACAGATCGGCCTTTCGGGTCCCCATGTGAGCTATTCCGGGAGTACCATCGGCAGCGTCACGCGCCTCTCGGCCACGTCTTTCGAGATCCTTTTCAATGGGGCGGCGAGCGACGAGATCGTCTCGGCGGTTCTGCGCAACGTCGAATATGACAACCCCAACGAGATCATCAGTTCGGCCGCCCGGACCATGACGACGACGGCGAGTCTTAATGGACAGGCCTTCGGAGCTGACACTGCCACGTTCCAAATCAAGTCATCGGACGATCCTCTCCTGCCAGGGGACGACGCGGCCCTCATCTTCGAAGAAACGACCATTTCGGGCAATGTCTTCACCAACGATGTGGATCCTGACCGGCCGCCTCCGCTGGTCAAGGATCTGGAAATTCGCGGTGCCGTGTCCGGTATCGCCACACCATTATCGCAGGCCGTGACCGGCCCGCTCGTTGTCGCAGGGCAATACGGTTCGCTTATCCTCAATCAAGACGGAACCTTCACCTATCACGCTGACCGAGCCGACGATCTAATCGGCGGCGAAACGGCAACCGACGTTTTCACCTACCTGACCAGGAACGACACCGGCGACGAGGCTTCAGCTCGCCTCGTCCTCACGGTCAAAGGATCAGATGAGGTTCGGATCGGCAGCGAGTCTGCCGACGCCCTGACGGGTGGCCGCGGATCGGACCAGCTCAACGGTCTTGGAGGTGACGACCGTCTCCTTGGTGGAGATGGAACCGACGTTCTGACTGGCGATGCGGGTAACGACACACTGGACGGCGGAACCGGTGCCGACCTCATGTATGGCGGTGAAGGAAACGACACTTTCATGGTCGATAACGCGCAAGACCGCGTCATAGAGAGCGGAAAGGGAAGGGACACAATCCTCACGACGGTCAGCCTCACGCTCCGGACGAAGCTCCCGATCGAACTGATTCAGGCTCTCGGCACGGACTTCAGTCAGCTGCAACTCGTCGGAAACGAATTCCGCCAGACGATTCGAGGGAGTTTGGGAGCGGACACTTTGAACGGCAAGGGGGGTGCCGACACACTCAAGGGCGACAAGGGCAAAGATATTTTTATCTTCAGTAACCGAAGCGATGGTGTCGATACGATTCTTGATTTCAGGGCCAAAGAGGACAAGATCCACTTCGTCGGAAAAGCATTCGGGCTGCGCAAAGGGAAGCTGAAGGCAGAAGCCTTTGTGAAGTTTAAGGGCGCCCCAAAGGCCCAGGAAGACGACGACCGTATCCTGTACGATCGGAGCAAGGGCTATTTGTATGCCGACGTGGATGGGAGCGGCGGCAAATCGCCGGTTTTGTTAGCGATGTTCAAGAACAAGCCGGCTCTTGGACCAAAAGACTTCTTCATTCTCTGATCTCACGTGGCAGATGACAGCACCCTCCTTTTACTTGCGGCCGTGTATCTGGTTCTCGTCTCACTGGCGATCTCGGTCATCGATTCACGCCGGCTTGTGATCCCGAATGCCTTGAACACCGCGAATGCCGGCGGCGGGTTGATGTTCGCTGCGTTTGCCAAAACAATGCCGTTCCTTTCGTGCCTCATCGGCGGCGCGCTCGGGGTTGTCGCGCTGCTGGCGCTGCGCTCCGGCTACCGGAGCATCAGGGGACGTGACGGCCTGGGTCTCGGGGACGTGAAGTTCATGGCCGGCGCCGGCCTCTGGGTCGGCTGGCAAGGCCTTGCGCCGCTGTTGCTGGTATCAGCGCTCTCCGCGCTCATCTTTCTGACGCTTCGCGGGACCTTGAGCGGCCATTTCGATCCGCAGCGGCAGCTTCCGTTCGGCCCTTTTCTATGCACCGGAACGTTGACGATCTGGACTGTTCAGGTCGCAGGCGTCGCACCGTGGATCAGCCCATGACGGGGGAGATCGACCAAGCTTTCCCTGAAGCGGAGGAGGCTCTTGTCGAGCGCGTGCTGAAGGCTCTGACCGAGCGAGCGGCTTTGACCCCTCAAGCCCTGGAGCGCGGTCGCCGTGCTGCAACGGAAAGTGGTGAGCGCCACGATCGAGTCCTCAATAAGCTCGGACTCGTGCCTGACGCTGCACTGACGGATGCTTGGTCAACGGTGACGGGCCTCAGGATTGCGGCCGTCGACGAATACCCGACGGAAGCGCTTCTCACCGAGACGTTGCCGGTAGCCTTCCTGGCTCACGCACAAGCAATCCCGATTCGCGTGAACGACGCGACTTTGCACCTCGCCGTGGTCGATCCGCTCGACAGGTTCAGTCCTGCGGCCATCAAGGAAAAGACAGGCCTTGATGTCATACGGCTTCTAGCGCGACCGGGGGATTTCACAACCGCCTTTGCGCGCCTCTACCATTCCGCCGCCGCCGAGCCGGAATCCCAGGACGGCATCGATGTTGGGTCGGGCCTCTATCTCGATGTGGAACGGCTCCGCGACCTTGCCAGTGATGCGCCGGTGATCAGGATGGTCCATCGATTGATCGACCAGGCCATCGAGCGCAAAGCATCCGATCTTCACATTTCCGGCACGCGCACGGGCGTGCGCGTACGGTATCGCATCGATGGACTCTTGCACGATGCTGAAACACCCCCGCCACATCTCCACGCCGCGATCATCTCTCGGCTCAAGATCATGGCCGGTCTCGATATCGCCGAAAGGCGCTTGCCGCAGGACGGGCGCATCCGCGTGCCGTGGCGAGGGCGTGAGATCGACCTGCGCGTTTCGACGATGCCGCACCTGAACGGGGAGGGTGCGGTGCTGCGTGTTCTTGATCGGTCCAACGTGGCATTGGATTTCGCGACTGTCGGCTTGTCGCCACCGATCATCAAGTCGCTCCGCCAGGTCCTGTCTCAAACGCATGGGCTTCTGCTGGTGACGGGCCCTACTGGTTCGGGCAAGACCACGACGCTCTATGCAGCTCTTGAGTCGATTGCCGCGCCGGAGCTGAACGTTGTGACGGTTGAGGACCCGGTCGAGTATCAACTCGATGGCATCAACCAGATCCAGGTCAGCAAAAAGATCGGCCTCGACTTCGCCGGCGCCTTGCGAGCCGTTCTCCGGCAGGACCCGGACGTGATCATGGTCGGGGAGATTCGTGACAGCGAGACCGCCGCGGTTGCGAATCAGGCGGCGCTGACCGGACATCTGGTGCTTGCGACCCTTCACACCAATAACGCCGTGGCGGCCCTGCCGCGCCTTGTCGACATGGGCATCGAGCCTTATCTTCTCGCTTCAACGGTCCGTGCGTCCATGGCGCAGCGGCTGGCGCGCCGTCTGTGCCAGGCTTGCCGCGAGCCCCACCCAATCGACCCGTTCTTCCGGGATATCTGGGGAGAGCGCCTGAAGAGCGACATCTGCTTCCGTTCTGCTGGGTGCTCGGCTTGCGGTGGAACGGGCCATGCGGGCCGTATCGCCATCGCCGAATTCGTGCCGATGACGGCGTCGTTTCGATCACATCTCCTGCGCCGCTCGGATGAGGCAACCCTCTCCGAGGACGCACAGGCTGGCGGCTTCGAAACGATGCTGGACGATGGTCTTGCAAAAGTTGCCGCAGGACTCATAGACGTTCACGAGCTTGTCCGGATCATCGGGTCCACATGATGGCAAGCTTTCGCTTTTTAGCTGCCACAGCCAGAAACGAAAAACGCGACGGCGTCATCGAGGCCGAAACCCTGCAGGATGCACTCAGTCTCCTGCAGGATCGTGGCCTCTTCGTTATTCGGCTTGGCAAGCCTTCGCGGCTTTCCTCGCTTTGGACCATTCTCAACCGCGACGTGACCTTGAGGCGGCCTCTAGCAGCAGCGGAATTGGCGCGTCTGTCTCAGGAATGGGGTGGACTCGTCGAAGCAGGCATTCCTGTTGAGGAAAGCCTCGCATTGCTCGGCAACACGGGCCGCTCGGCCCCTCGGCAGGTGCTTCAAGCCGTCAGAGAGGCTGTGAAGGCAGGCACGGCACTGCATGAGGCGCTGGGTCGATTTCCAGGTTCATTTCCGCTGGTGTACCGAGCTCTCGTGCGGGCCGGAGAGACCGCGGGCAATCTCGGTCCCACTCTTCGACGGCTTGGGGATGACTTGATGGCTCGCCGTGCGTTGACCGAAGACGTTCGGAATGCGCTCCTGTATCCGCTGTTCCTTCTTGTGACGGCGAGCGCCGGGATCCTAGTCCTCTTGCTTGTTGTGGTTCCCAACCTCGAAACGCTGATGGGCGATGGAGGCGAAAAGCGGCTTCCTCCGGTGACGCGGTTGGTTCTTGCCGTCAGCCATATTCTGCGTGACTACGGCGCTGCGCTGCTGGTCGCCGCGGCCGTGCTGACGCTTGCCACTGTGTTCCTCATTCTGACACCGGCCGGGCGCGTCCGCCTCGACGCCTTTGTTCTGAGGATGCCGGTCTTCGGATCGCTGGTAAGAACGATCGAGACTGGCCGTTTCGCGAGGACGCTCAGTTCTCTCCTGGACGGCGGCGTGGTCGTGTCGGCCGCGATGTTGATCGCGCTACAAACAGTCGCCAACCGTCGCATCCGTGCAGGTCTCGAATCTGCCCATCAATCCATCGTTTCCGGCGCAGCGATTGGGGACGCTATTTCGGCGAGCGATGTATTCCGCGAAGATGCCATCGGCCTGATCCGCGTCGGAGAGAGGACGGGCCGCCTCGCCGAAACGCTCGGGCGGGCCGCCGCCCTGCATGAGGCGCGAGCGACGCGACAGTTGAAGGCTCTGACGGTCATGCTGACGCCGCTTATGACCATAGGCTTCGGCGCCATAGCGGGCGTCATCGTTTACGCCATGCTGTCCACCATTCTCGGCATCAACGAACTTGCGGGTCCATAGTGAAGAAGCCACCTAACATCTTTGATCCCCTCCGGTTCCGCCGGGCAGGGTACCATTTCCATCACGACAACAGCGGGATGACGCTCCTCGAGATCCTAGTGGTGATGGTGATCCTTGGCCTTTTGGCAACGCTCGGATCGATTCAACTGATGGGGTATCTCGACCGCGCCAAAGCCGATACGGCGCGACTTCAGGTGCAGGAGCTGATGACGGCGCTCGACCTTTTCCGCATCGATGTCGGTCGTGCGCCGTCCACGAGCGAGGGCCTGCAGGTGTTGCTCGATGGACCCGCAGGTCTTGCCAACTGGCGTGGCCCGTACCTGCGGAGCAGGAATATTCTGACGGATCCGTGGCGCCGCCCTTATCATTACAAGGCGCCAGGCGAGCACGGGGAGTACGACCTTGTCAGCTTCGGGGCTGACGGGGCCGGCGGTGGCGAGAAAGAGAATCGGGATGTGGCGAGCTGGTCCGAATACTGAGTCCGCCTTTACGCTGCTCGAAATGCTGGTCGTTCTGACGATCCTCTCGCTCATCGGAACTGCCACCGCGATCGGGCTGCCAAGCGCGCGTGACCGTATCAGATTTGCGCAGGCTGGCGCTTGGCTTGACAACATGCTGACGAACCTGCGCGGACAGGCACGGCGCGAGAGCCGCATGACCTGGGTAGAGTTCGATCCTGACGCGGGGAGATACCGCCTCGCTCATGCCGAGTGGCGTGCTTTGCCGCCGGGGGTCACGTGGGTGGTGAAGTCTGACCGATTGCCGATTGTTGCGTCTCCGACCGTCACTTTCCTGCCTGACGGCACAGGGTCAGGGGCCGCGATCACCATACGGGCGGGAGGCTACTCCTCCGTTCATCGAGTTGAATGGCTAACCGGATTGATCCGTCATGCGCATTACTGATGAGCGTCGCGCCGGCTTCACCTTGCTCGAAGCGCTCGTAGCTCTCACGATTTTGGCTGGCACGACGGCCTCGCTCATGATGTTGATCGCCACGAACCGGCGGGCGCAAGCCGATGCTGACGCCGATCTCTCGGTAGCCCTGCATGCACGCACGTTGTTGGCTCGGATCGGCCGCGATCTGCCGCTCGAGATCGGCACAATATCGGGCACTTTCGAAGACGGCCGCACCTGGTCCATTCTCGCCACGCCGTTCGGGCCTGAGCCGGCGACACCCAACTCGACTCTGCTCCAGGTCAAGGTCCGTCTGCAGCGGATGGTCTCCAAGCCGTCGCTCATTGAGGTCGTCACCCTCAAGAGGACGCCGAGATGAGCGTTTCCCACCGCAAGATCAACGAGGCAGGGTTCGCCGTCGTTGATCTCCTGGTCGCGATCGCCGTGGCGGGCCTCGCCGGATCGATCCTGGTGGGACTCGTGACGTTCGTCGAACGCAGTCGTGCGGAAACGACGCGTCGCGACAGGGAGCACGAGGGGGCTGCGATCGTGGAGCGGGTGCTTCGGACTCTTCTGGACAGCGCTCCCCCGTTCGTCCCCGGGGTGCCTCTGCGTTCGGCAGTCGCGGGGGATGAGCAAGAACTGACCGTGACATCGAGCGGACTGCCGATCATCAGTCTTCCGCAGGCCGCCGCCTTCCGCTTGCGCCGGGAAGCCGAACGCTCCCGATCGGACGTGGTTCTGACGTGGGTTGACGACAAAGGACGGGAGCAACGCACGCTGCTCGCCGAAGGAGTGTCCGAGTTGACATTGGCCTACCTGCCTCTCGAACGCGATCCGTCGAAAGGCCCAACCTCAAGAAAGGCGACGTGGCGTTCACAGTGGCGCGCCGGGGATGGACCTTTGACCGCGCTGCGGCTGGCGCTCCGGTTCGGAGCAGCCTCGACACCCAGGGTGTTCGTGATCCCGATTGAGGCCGATCTTCCGGCAGCCTGTCTGCGGAACCCACGGCAAACTGGCTGCTTGCTGGAAGGTTTCGGCTGATGAACGGACCCTCGAGGTCGAAGCGCATCCGGCTCTCTACCGTCTTGTCGAAGCAGGCGGATCTGTGGACATCGTTCTTCAGCCCTGCGCTGGCGCGCATCGCGCGTCGGGGGGGAACGCGCATCGTCGTCCGCAGCGTACAAGGAGGATTCACGGCCAGCCTCGTTCCTTCAACGAAGGAAGATTTGCAAGTCCATTGGCAAGAGGAACCTGCCTGTTGGCAACCCGCAGCCTCTTTCCAACGGCTTCTCCGCGCCGCGCATGAGCAACCTGTCGATCTGGAGCTACCGTCTGAGCTTACCTTGACACAAAGCGTTAAGCTCCCCGAGACGGCACTCACGAGCCTGCCGGAAGCGATCGCATATGGACTTCCGTCTTGGAGCCCATTCCAGGCCGACGACGTATATGTGAGCGCGACCGTCGATGAGGTTCAGGCGGGACAGGCCAAAGTTCGCCTCCACTATGTGCTGAAGACTAAGGCCGATCCCCTGGTCGCTCGCCTCGGTGCCATTGGACTCCCGGCAGACCGGCTTGTTATCGACTCCATGCCGAACCAATTCGTGACGCTCCCGACACCTAAATTGGCCCGTCTTCGGAAGGCGCGTCATATCGACGGAGTCCTCGCCATAACGGCCATTTCTCTTGCCCTTCTTCTCGGCTCATTTCGGGTAACAATCCTCTCCGAAAGGCTTGAAGAGGCCGAAACGCTCCTTCGGTCGGAAGTCGTGCAGTTTCGTCAAATGCAAGCTCTCCAGGCGGCTTACACGTCATTCGCCGCGCGCCGGGCAGCCGTGTCGGAAAGGCGCGCACGGGAGGTCGGCGCATATGAGCTTCTCGTTGCTCTCGCTCGGCACTTGCCGGACGGCGCCCTCGTTCAGACACTGGAAGTCGGCAGTAGTCGAGGGCGGGTCGATCTCTCCGGCATCAATCCCGATGCCGCCCTGACGGCGCTTCGCGTCATTCCGATCCTTCGGAATTTGAAGATCGAGCCGGCGCGCGGATCGCGTTCGATTGCCGCGACCTTCGAGTTTGCGAGGAACAGCCCATGACGCGCTGGCGGCCTGCATTTGCCGTGATCGCCGCGGTGCTGCTGGTAGGTGGCGGTCTTGTGCTGGCAAGCGCGGGAGCCGACCGCCGTGTTGCGCTGGCGTCAACACAGATCCGCCTCACCGAGCTGCGAGCGCAACGCCTCGACCCGCGCGACGTTGATGCCATGACGCGAGCGCTCGCCGCGGCGCCTGATCCGCAAACAGGCCTTCTGACCGCAAACGACGCTGAAGCCGCTCCCCGGTTGGAAGCGGTTATCCGCTCGGTCGCTCAGGGCCACAATGCGGAGATACAGTCGATTTCTCTTGCGGCAGATACGACAAGCAGCAAACTGCCCGTTGTTCGTGGGAACCTGCATCTGGTCATCAGCGACGAAAGCATCGGGTCCTTTTTGAGATCTCTGGAATCAGGATCGCCGGCTGTTTTTCTAGAGCGCCTTCGGATCTCCTATAGACCGTCGACTGAAAGCGACCACGAAGCTCTCATGCTCGATTTGACGGCTTCGATCCTCGCCTACCGCGACATGCCGGCGGCCGGAATGTCTACGCCATGAGGCCGCGGCGTATCGTACTCATCGGCGTCAACGTGGCGCTTCTCGTGGCCTTTTGGCCACTTGCGGACGAACTGCTATCCACCGATGCGTCGCGTCGTACGGCTTTCAAGCAAAGTTCTGTTTTGTTGCCGGTCACCAATTCCTGGCCCGAGCAACCCGAACTCGCACGACCGCTCTTTCGCGCCGGGCCCTCGCCTGCCGAGCAGGACGATCCACCGGGCATCGGCTCCAGCCCGAACATGCGCCTTTTGGGCATCGTGCTCACCGAGCACCGTCGGATTGCGGTGCTGGAGCGCGACGGGGCGACCCTGCGTGTTGAAGAGGGCGACGATTTGGACGGCTGGCAAGTCGCGAGGATCGAGCCTCGCAAGGTCCGTCTTGAGAATTCGGAGCAGCACATCGATGTCCTGTTGGATATGCCGGCCGATGCCCCTTGAGCAACGGCCCGACCGGCTACGCGATCCGGGCGGCTTCGTGCTGCTCTCCGTATTGCTGGTGATCGGGATCGTATCTGCTCTCGTGATCGCGCTGACGATGACCGTACGTGCCGATCGCACCAATGCCGCCATCGAACGGCGCCTTGTGCAGGCGAGTGCGCTTGCGGACGCCGGGCTCACTCGCATCATTGCCGCTCTGGAAGGGCAGGACGATCCCCTTTTGTCCAACCTCTCCAAGCCGATCTACTGGCGTTTCGCTGGCCAGGAGGTCGTCGTCTCGCTTGTGCCCGAAGCTGGCAAGGTCGACTTGAATTCCGGTGACTCGGACCTCGTGGTCAACGTGCTGGGCGCGGTGGTCCGGGACGGCGTCGTGGCCGATCGCCTTGTTCGGCGGCTGGCTGCGATGCGCCGGGACGGCCAAGGCCTGGAAACCGTGCGCGGCCTTCTCGACCCTGATGATCGCGCAGGCCCTCTGGCCCGCGACTTCGAAGCGGTCTTCACCGTTTGGACGAATCTTCGCGGCGTTGACCCAAAGTTCGCTCCTTCAGTCGTCCTGCGCAATCTCCCCGGTCTTCAAGCGGGCGAAGCAGAACTCCTCGTCCAGGCGAGCGCCCGTGGGGCCTATGCCGAGTTGTCGCCCTTCATCACCCGCTTCGGGCCTCTCCTCGGTGCAACCAGGCCGATTTACCGGGCACGTGCTGAAGCAAATGTCGAGGGTGCAACGGCTCGAAGGGAGGTTCTCCTGGCGCACAACCCCACGAGACGCTTGGTCTGGGTGGTGTTCTGGCGCGACACAGTGGAATGAAGCGTGCTTTAGTCGACCGTTGTCCCCGCAAAAGAACTCGGCTCTTTCCCCGTTCCTGCTCCCATGTTCGAGGAAACCGCCTCGGCCCATCCTTCTCCTGGGAAGCGCCTCTGTTCGATACGCTTATTCAGCGTCGCCGGCTGCGGCTAAGGCAACTTGGTGGAGCTGAGGGGAATCGAACCCCTGACCTCTGCAGTGCGATTGCAGCGCTCTCCCATCTGAGCTACAGCCCCGGTCGCTGACGTGACCAAGCGGCGAACTTTTTAGGCTCCCGGCCTTTGCTCTGTCAATCGGGTGACAAGGGGCGAGAGGTCATCCTCCGGCAAAAGCGGCCTCCCGCCCTTGTTGGGTTGTTCCCGCAGGCGAGGGGCGTTACATGAGCAACGTCCGTCCCCCGCGAGAACCCCATGCGCGCCCTGCTCGAAATCATTCTGATGGCCCTCCAGCTCTATGTCTATCTCATCGTCGCCTCGGCGATTCTGAGCTGGCTGGTGGCTTTCAACGTCGTCAATACCCGCAGTAACGTCGTTCGCTCGATCTGGAATTTCCTCGATGCGGTGACCGAGCCGGCCCTGAGGCCGATCAGGAACATCCTGCCCAATCTCGGCGGGGTCGATATCTCGCCCGTCATCCTGATCCTGCTGATCATCTTCATTCAGAAGCTGATTCAGGATTATCTCCTGCCGGTCGCCTTCTAGGAGCGGGCAATTGCCCTGGCGGCCTCGCCCGGATGGGCTCGAGGTGCGGGTGCGCGTTACGCCCCGAGGTGGGCGCGATGCCATCGAGGGCATCGACATCATGGCGGACGGTCAGCGCGTCCTGAAGGTGCGGGTGCGCGCCGTGCCCGAAGACGGAGCCGCCAACGAGGCGGTGAGGCGGCTTCTCGCCAAGGCTTTGCGCCTTCCGGCCTCCGCCGTCAGGCTCGAGGCCGGCGCGACGGCGCGCCTGAAGACGTTCGTGGTGGAAGGCGATGCGCAGGATTTGACGACGCGGCTCGCCGCGATGACAGGATCGAAAACATGAGCGCGACGATCATCGATGGAAAAGCCTACGCGGCGGGCCTGCGAGGGCGGGTTGCCGATGCGGTGGCGGCGCTCGCCGCGAACGGCATGGTCCCTGGCCTTGCGGTGGTTCTGGTGGGGGAGGATCCCGCAAGCCACGTTTACGTAAAGAACAAGGCCCGCCAGACCGTCGAAGTCGGGATGCGCTCGTTCGAGCACCGGCTTCCGGCTTCCGTTACCGAAACAGAGGTGCTGGATCTCGTCTCTCGCCTGAATGCCGACCCCGCTGTCGATGGCATCCTGGTACAGTTGCCGCTTCCGTTACAAATCGACACGCAAAAAATCATCGAGGCGATCGACCCGGCCAAGGATGTCGATGGCTTTCACCCCATCAATGCGGGCCGGCTGATGACCGGGGTGCGAGGCTTCGTCTCCTGCACGCCGCTGGGCTGCCTTCTGCTCATCCGCTCGGTCCAGCCCAATCTCGCCGGGCTCGACGCCGTGGTGATCGGGCGCTCGAATATTGTCGGCAAGCCGATGGCCCAGTTGCTGGTGAGCCAGAACTGCACGGTCACCATCGCCCACTCCAAGACCCGCGATCTCAAGGATGTCTGCCGCCGCGCGGATATTCTGGTCGCGGCAGTCGGCCGGCCTGAAATGGTGCGGGGCGATTGGATCAAGCCGGGGGCCATTGTCATCGATGTGGGCATCAACCGGATCCCGAATCCTGATGCGGGCGAGGGTAGGACCCGGCTGATCGGCGACGTCGCCTACGGAGAAGCCGCACAAGTCGCGTCCGCCATCACGCCGGTTCCGGGCGGCGTCGGCCCCATGACCATCGCGTGCCTGCTGCGCAATACGCTGGAGGCCGCCTGCCTTCGGCGCGGCTTGCCGATGCCGGCACTGGACGCCGCTGCCTGAAAATTCACGTGCCCTTGCGCAGGTGCTCCATCAGCCGCAGCGCCGACGATGGAAGTTCGCCGAGCGCGCGGACGCAGAGGGTCAGATCGCGGGCGGCCCAGAAATCCTCCAGCGCCACAGCGGCGACAGCCATGCTTCGCCCGGCGCGCTGGGCCGTCGTCTCTGGCACAATTCCAAGCCCCACGCCTGCCTCCACCATCCGGCACACCGCATCGAAACTGCGCAGTTGAACCCTCAAGCGGAGCGGTTTGCCGATGCGCCCGGCCTTGTCGGCGAGGAACCGCTGGAGGGCACTGGCGCGGTCGAGCCCCACGAAATCATGGTTGAGGACCTCGGCGAACGCGATCTCGGAAGCCTCGGAGAGCGGATGCCCCTTCGGAACCACCAGGACGAAGCGATCACTGCGGAACGGAAAGGTTTGCAGCCGGCCGGTATCGACCGTCCCCGCAACGATGCCGATATCGCCGACACCCTCGGCGATCAGCCCAACGATCTCGTCGCTCAGGCGCTCCTCCAGATCGATGCTGACCTGCGGGTGCTCGGCCAGAAAGGCGCTCAGCGCCTCGGGAAGGAATTCGGTGAGCGCATTGGTGTTGGACAGAATGCGGATCTGACCGGCGAGCCCGCCCGTATAGGTGCCGAGATCCTCGCGCAGGCGCTCTGCTTGGCTCAACAGGGTCCGGGCATGCTGGAGGAGAGTCCGACCGGCGGGCGTCGTGACGATGCCCTGCCGGCTGCGCAAGAGGAGCGGAGCGCCGAGCGACTTCTCCATGTTGCGGATTCGGGTGCTCGCCGCCGCGAGGGCCAGATGGGCTCGTTCGGCGCCGTGCGTGATGCTGCCGGCTTCCACGACGTGGCGGAAGAGACGAAGATCGGTAAGGTCGAAAATCATAGAGTTCCTTCGTGAAACGCGAAGGTAGATAAGAATTATTACAAATTGCGTTGAGGCGCTCCCTCCCGCAGACTTCGCGACTGACGAAGTTTACTCTGTGTCGCGTCCAATTGCCAAACGCGCATTGCGGTGCCGTGGCGGTTCAGATACGAGACTTTCCAAACTGCGCGATCAGGAGCGAATGCCCATGGCTGAGGTAAAGGTGACCCCGCGGCCGCTGTCACCCCATCTGCAGGTCTACCGCTGGACGTGGACGATGGCGATGTCCGTGTTCCACCGCGTGACCGGCACCGGGCTCTATATCGGCATCGCGCTGTTTGCGATCTGGCTCGTGGCGCTCGCGGCCGGCCCCCAGACGTTCGACGCGGTCCAGTGGTTCTTTGGGTCGCCGATCGGGTTGTTGATCCTGTTCGGCTATACGTGGGTGCTGATGCATCACATGCTCGGCGGCGTTCGCCACCTGGTGTGGGACACCGGTCGCGGCATGGAGCCCGGCGAGCGCATGAACATGGCCCGCTTCACCCTTATCGGCTCGATCACGCTGACTGTGGCGATCTGGCTTGTCGCCTTTCTGCTGTTCTGACGGAGAGAGTTCATGGCCGACAATCGCATGTCCATGCGGACCCCGCTCTCCCGCGTTCAAGGTCTCGGCGCTTCGGGGCACGGGGTCGAGCATTGGTGGCTGCAGCGCCTGACGGCGATCGCCAACATTCCCCTCATCATCGCCTTCGTGCTCATCGTGGCGGCTCTCGCGGGCTCGTCCTACGACGAAGCCATCGCCCTGATCTCGCACCCGCTCATCGCCATCATCCTGGCGCTTGCGGTGCTTTCCGTGTGCCTGCACATGCGTCTCGGCATGCAGGTCATCATCGAGGATTACGTCCACGATACCGGCCCGCGGCTCGCTGCCCTGATCGCGAACAATTTCTACGCGGCGGTCGTGGCGATTGCCTGCCTTTACGCGATCCTCAAGGTCAGCCTCGGCCGAATCCTGGTTTAAGGAGCTTCCCTCATGGCCCAAGAAACGAAGGGTGCTGCCGTGAACGGCAAGGCCTACACGATCGTCGATCACACCTTCGACGTGGTGGTCGTGGGCGCTGGCGGAGCGGGACTTCGCGCCACCGTCGGCTGCTCGCAGGCCGGGCTCCGCACCGCCTGCATTTCGAAAGTTTTCCCGACCCGCTCGCATACCGTTGCGGCACAGGGCGGCATCTCGGCGTCGCTCGGCAATATGGGGCCGGACGATTGGCGCTGGCACATGTACGACACCGTCAAGGGGTCGGATTGGCTGGGCGATCAGGATTCGATCGAATATCTGTGCCGCAATGCGCCGGACGCCGTCTACGAACTGGAACATTGGGGCGTGCCGTTCTCGCGCACCGATGAGGGCAAGATCTACCAGCGCCCGTTCGGCGGCATGACGACCGATTACGGCAAAGGCACCGCGCAGCGGACTTGCGCCGCTGCCGACCGCACGGGACACGCGATCCTGCACACGCTCTACGGGCAGGCGGTCCGCAACAACACCAATTTCTTCATCGAATATTTCGCGCTCGATCTCATGATGAATGAGGAGGGTCGCTGCGTCGGCGTCGTGGCGCTCGACCAGACCACCGGCGAGATCCACCGCTTCCGCGCCAAGATGACGATCCTCGCGACCGGCGGGTACGGACGTGCCTATTTTTCGGCCACCTCCGCGCATACCTGCACGGGAGACGGCAACGCGATGGTGCTGCGCGCCGGCCTGCCGCTGCAGGACATGGAATTCGTGCAATTCCACCCGACCGGCATCTATGGCGCCGGCTGCCTGATCACCGAGGGCGCACGCGGCGAGGGCGGCTACGTGACCAACTCGGAAGGTGAGCGCTTCATGGAGCGCTATGCGCCCTCCGCCAAGGACCTTGCGTCCCGAGACGTGGTCTCGCGCGCCATGACGATGGAGATCCGCGCCGGACGCGGCGTCGGGCGCAACAAGGACCACATCTATCTCCATCTCGATCACCTCGACCCGAAGATCCTGCACGAGCGCCTGCCTGGCATCTCGGAGAGCGCCAAGATCTTTGCGGGCGTCGACGTGACCAAGGAGCCGATCCCGGTTCTGCCGACAGTTCACTACAACATGGGCGGCATCCCGACGAACTATCACGGGGAGGTGCTGACGCTGAAGGACGGCAACCCGGATACGGTTGTGCCCGGCCTGATGGCGCTCGGCGAAGCAGCCTGCGTGTCCGTTCATGGCGCCAATCGCCTCGGCTCGAACTCGCTGATCGATCTGGTGGTGTTCGGCCGCGCGGCCGGCCTGCGCTGCGCCGAGATTCTCACGCCGAACGATAAGCACGCTGACCTGCCCAAAAACGCCGACGAACTCGCGCTGTCGCGTCTCGACCGTTTTCGCTTCGCCAAAGGCGGCACGCCGACCGCGCAATTGCGCCTCGAAATGCAGAAGACCATGCAGAACAACTGCGCGGTGTTCCGCACCGGCGAGGTGCTGGCGGAAGGCAAGGATCTCATCCACAAGGTCTGGAGCGGCGCCGGCGACATCAAGGTCACGGATCGCTCGCTGATCTGGAACACCGATCTGCTCGAAACGCTGGAATTTGACAATCTGATCGGACAGGCCGTGGTGACGATGGAAGGCGCCCTCAACCGCCAGGAATCACGCGGCGCCCACGCCCGCGAGGATTTCCCCAACCGCGACGACACGACCTGGATGAAGCACACGCTGGCCTGGCTCGACGATCATTCGCACAAGACTGCGATCGATTACCGGCCGGTCCACACCTACACGATGTCGAACGAGATCCAGTATATCGAGCCGAAGGCTCGGGTGTATTGAGGACTGACCGTCAGCGCGGCATGACGGCAAGAGGATAGACATGGCTCAGTTCCAACTTCCCAAGAACTCCCGCTACACCGAGGGCAAGTCCTGGCCAAAACCGGCCAATTCGAACCACGTGCAGGAATTCCGCATCTATCGCTGGAATCCGGATGACGGTGCGAAGCCGAAGATCGACACCTATTACGTCGACCGGGACGATTGCGGGCCGATGGTTCTCGATGCGCTGATCTGGATCAAGAACAATGTCGATCCGACGCTGACTTTCCGCCGCTCCTGCCGTGAGGGAATCTGCGGCTCCTGCGCCATGAACATCATGGGCGAGAATACGCTCGCCTGCACGCTCGGCATCGACGATTGCAAGGCCGACAGCGTGAAGATCTATCCGCTGCCGCATACGCCGGTCTTGAAGGATCTGGTTCCCGATCTGACGACCTTCTTCGCGCAGCACGCCTCGATCGAGCCGTGGCTGAAAACCGAAACGCCGCAACCCGAGAAAGAATGGCGCCAGACGCCGGAAGAGCGCTCCAAGCTCGATGGCCTCTATGAATGCATTCTCTGCGCCTGCTGCTCCACGTCCTGCCCGAGTTACTGGTGGAACGGCGAGCGCTTCCTCGGACCCGCAGCGCTGCTGCAGGCCTATCGTTGGCTCATCGACAGCCGCGATGAGGGCACCGGCGAACGTCTCGACAACCTCCACGACCCGTTCCGGCTCTATCGCTGCCACACGATCATGAATTGCGCCAATACCTGCCCCAAGGGCCTCAACCCGGCCAAGGCCATCGCCGAAATCAAGAAGATGATGGTGGCGAGGACCATCTGATATCCGGGTTGGCGGGCTTGCGATGGCGCAAAGGGTAACCGAGGCTGCAGGCGGACCGACAGCGGAACAAACAGCCTCGCTTCGGCTTCTCCGGGACAGGCTTTGCTTGACACAGCCATGATTGCTGCCATTTGACGAGGTCCGGACTGAAATTGAGGTCATGATGAACCGTCACGTTCTTCTCTTCTCCGCCCTCAGCGCAACCCTCGCGCTCGGAGCCTGCTCCTCTGCCCGGATGGACAGCGGTTACGGTGGTCCGTCGATGCGCAGCGCTGCAGCGGCGCCGACGATGACCATGCAACAGCCGATCGAAGCCGTCCCGTCAGGACCCGTCACCTCGGCACCGCTCGCCCCGATCGACGGCCAGCCTTTGCCACCGATGGGCGGCGGGGGCCTTCCGCCAACCGATATGGCGGGCCTGCCCCCCGCATCGGCGCCTGTCGCGCCGGCGGCGCCTGCCCCCGGGGCGACCCGCACGGCCATGGTGGGCAACTGGACCGCCAGGGAGGCGTCCGGCGGATCCTGTCGCATTCAGCTGTCGAGCTCTCCGGCGCTCGACCTTTATCGGGCCTCCGCGTCCGGCTGCGGGAACCAGGACCTGTCTAAAGTCAATGCCTGGGACTATCGCGACGGCGAGGTCTATCTCTATCAGCAGGGCGGCTCCGTTGCTGCGCGCCTGCGTGGCACGTCGGGTGCGCTCAACGGCGTGCTGGCGAAATCCGGCGCGCCGCTCACGCTGGCGCGATAAAGCGGTTTGCGCTTCGAGGCCGAGGCGGGTAATCGGTCGTTTGTGACCAATCCCAAGTTCTCCTCGCCGAAATCCATCACCGCCCGCTATGACGCGCTCGTGCGCGAGAGTGCGATCGAACGCGACCCCGCGCAAGTCGCCTTGCTCCGGCAGCTCGAAACGCTCGCCGAGGGCTTGAGCGGATATCGTTTGGCGCGCAAGACCAGCGCGCTGGGTTGGCTGTTCGGCAAACGCAATCCCGCGCCGCCGCGGGGGCTCTATGTCTGGGGCTCCGTCGGCCGTGGCAAGACGATGCTGATGGATCTGTTCTTCGACGGGCTTCCGGTTCAGCGCAAGCGCCGCGTCCATTTCCATGCCTTCATGGCGGATGTGCACGAGCGCATCCACGCTTGGCGGACACAGCTCAAAACCGGCGTGATCAAGGGCGACGATCCCATCGGGCCGGTCGCGGCGGCCCTTGCCGAGGAAGCATGGGTCCTGTGCTTTGACGAATTCACCGTGACGGACATCGCCGACGCGATGATCCTCGGGCGGCTCTTTACCGCGTTGTTCGCCGCAGGCGTCGTCGTGGTGGCGACATCCAATGTGGAGCCGGAACGGCTCTATGAGGGCGGATTGAACCGCACGCTTTTCCTGCCCTTCATCGCATTGCTGCAGGAGCGCATGGCTGTGGTGAGGCTTGCCGCCCGCACTGACTTTCGTCTCGAAAAACTGGCGGGCGGGGCAGTTTTCCATACTCCCGCGAATGAGCGCTCTCACGAGGCGCTGACCCGCGCTTTCCGCAGCCTTTCGGGCAAGAGCCACGGCGAGGCGATGACCCTGACGGTGAAGGGCCACGCCGTCGAGATCCCGGAGGCCGCCGGTGGCGTGGCTCGATTTCGGTTCGGCGACCTCTGCTCGAAGCCGCTTGGTGCTTCCGATTATCTTGCTGTTGCAGAGCGGTTTCACACGGTCATCGTCGAGGACATCCCGCGTCTGTCGTTCGACCGGCGAAACGAAGCCAAACGTTTCATCACGCTCATCGACGCGATCTACGATGCCCGCGTCAAGTTCCTCGCCTCGGCCGAGGCGGAGGCATCGGACCTGTATCGGGCCGATAGCGGACGCGAGGCCTTCGAGTTCGATCGCACGGTGTCGCGGCTGATCGAGATGCGGTCGGAGGAATATCTCGCCCTGCCGCACGGGCAGCCGGATTCCGCGGGCTCGGGCCAGACGACCGGCCTCGTCGAGACATGAAGCGGCCGCGCGGGGAGGCGTCGGAGCGGTTGCTGGATGCCTCCATTCCGGCGGATGCGCGCCTCTTGACAATCGCAGCCGATCATCTGAAGCGCTTTGGGTCACGTCAGGTCACGGTGGTGAGCATCGCGGACGCGGCCGGGATGACGCACGCCAATGTCTACCGCTATTTCCCCTCGAAGGCCGCCCTCATCGATGCGGTGGCGGGGCAGTGGCTCAAGCGCCTCGAGACGCTGGTCGCCGACATCGCCGACGCGCCCGATCCGGCGGACGACAAGCTCGAACGGTTGCTCCAGGCTTGGGCCCGGACGCACCGGGACCTCCTTCGAGACGATCCGCATCTGTTCGACGTCTATTGCGCCGCGACAGAGACCCGCCGGCCCATTATCCGCCGGCACCGAGCGCGCATGCGGCAATTGACCGAGCGGGTGTTGGACGAGGGAGTGGGGACGGGAAAGTTCGAGACGCGGGATCGGGACCGCGCCGTAACGTTCATCACCGATGCGACGTTCCGGTTCATCAATCCCGTCGCCATCAGACTCGATTCCGACATGCCGTCGGACCTCGCCGATCATCGCCTCGGGGCCCTTATTCGCGCGATTCTGCGGACTCTCGCCAACGGCTACGTTTAGCGTAAGTTACAAATTTTGAGAATTGTAACAAAAAAGTTCGCGGCTCTCAATGGGTCCTAAGTCTTTGTCATGTCGTCGTTATTCCACATGATCCGTCGTGCCAGGATCGGGCCGAAAGGGCAACGCTTTACCGTTTAACCTTTTGTTGGCTTGATGGTGACCCATTTCTGAGTCAAACAGCGCCACGTTTTCAATAGGCTTGGCGCCTTCCAACATTCAAGGACATCTCATGGCCCGTCATAAGATCGCGCTCATCGGTGCTGGCCAGATCGGCGGCACGCTCGCCCATCTCGTTGGTTTGAAGGAACTCGGCGACGTCGTGCTGTTCGACATCGCAGAGGGCGTTCCGCAGGGCAAGGGTCTGGACATCGCCGAATCGTCCCCGGTTGACGGCTTCGACGCGAAATACAAGGGCGCGAATGACTATGCCGACATCGCCGGCGCCGACGTCATCATCGTGACCGCCGGCGTGCCGCGCAAACCCGGCATGAGCCGCGATGACCTGATCGGCATCAACCTCAAGGTGATGGAAGCGGTCGGAAATGGCATCAAGCAGCATGCCCCTGACGCGTTCGTCATCTGCATCACCAATCCGCTCGACGCCATGGTGTGGGCGCTGCAGAAGTTTTCCGGCCTCAAGCCCGAGAAGATCGTCGGCATGGCGGGCGTTCTCGACTCGGCGCGCTTCCGCCATTTCCTCGCCGAAGAGTTTAATGTGTCGGTCAAGGACGTCACCGCCTTCGTCCTTGGCGGTCACGGCGACGACATGGTTCCGCTAGTTCGCTATTCGACGGTTGCGGGCATCCCGCTTCCTGACCTCATCAAGATGGGCTGGACGACGCAGGAAAAGCTCGACGCCATGGTCGAGCGCACGCGCAAGGGCGGCGGCGAAATCGTCAATCTGCTCAAGACCGGCTCGGCCTTCTATGCCCCCGCGGCTTCCGCCATCGCCATGGCCGAGAGCTATCTCAAGGACAAGAAGCGCGTGCTGCCCTGCGCCGCCCATCTGTCGGGCCAGTACGGTGTGAAGGACATGTATGTGGGCGTGCCGATCGTCATCGGTGCGAACGGTGTCGAGCGCATTGTCGAAGTTTCCTTCTCGGGCGACGAGAAGGCCATGTTCGAGAAGTCGGTGGCGTCCGTGCAGGGCCTTGTCGATGCCTGCAAGCAGATCAACCCGGCTTTGGCGTGACGAGTGAATGGTGAGTAGCGAATGGCGAATGGGAAAGCCCCAAGGACCATCTGCTCTTTCACCGCTCGCTATTCGCCATTCGCTAGTCGCAAACTGAAAGCGCGAAAACATGAATATCCATGAATACCAGGGCAAAGCCGTCCTGAAAGAGTTCGGCCTTCCCGTCTCGAAGGGCCGGGCGATCTTCTCCGCCGACGAGGCTGAGGCTGCCGCCAAGGAACTCGGCGGGCCGCTTTGGGTCGTCAAGTCCCAGATCCACGCGGGCGGTCGCGGCAAGGGCAAGTTCAAGGAAGCCGCTGCCGGTGAAAAGGGCGGCGTGCGCCTCGCCAAATCCATCGACGAGGTGAAGAAATTCGCTCGTGAGATGCTCGGCAACACCCTGGTGACGATTCAAACCGGCGAGGCCGGCAAGCAGGTCAACCGCCTCTACATCGAAGACGGTTCGGACATCGAGACCGAGCTTTACCTGTCGATGCTGGTCGATCGCGCCACCGGCCGCGTCGCCTTCGTCGTCTCGACGGAAGGCGGCATGGATATCGAGGCCGTCGCCCACGACACCCCTGAGAAGATCCACACCTTCTCGGTCGATCCCGCCACCGGAATCATGCCGCATCACGGACGGCTGGTCGCAAAGGTCCTCGGCCTCGAGGGGCCGCTCGCGAAGGAGGCGGGGGATCTCGTCACCAAGCTCTATAACGGTTTCATCTCCAAGGACATGGAGATGCTGGAGATCAACCCGCTGATCGTCACCACGGACGGGCACCTCAAATGCCTCGACGCGAAGATCTCGTTCGATTCGAATGCTCTCTATAAGCACCCCGAGATTGTCGCGTTGCGCGACCTGACCGAAGAAGACGCCAAGGAGATCGAGGCGTCCAAGCACGACCTCGCCTACATTGCGCTCGATGGCACCATCGGCTGCATGGTCAACGGCGCCGGTCTCGCCATGGCGACCCTCGACATCATCAAGCTCTATGGCGAAGAGCCGGCGAACTTCCTCGATGTGGGCGGCGGCGCCTCGGAGGAGAAGGTGACGGCGGCGTTCAAGATCATCACCGCCGATCCGCAGGTGAAGGGCATTCTAGTCAACATCTTCGGCGGCATCATGAAATGCGACGTGATCGCGCGCGGCGTGATTGCGGCGGTCAAGACGGTCGGGCTTCAGGTTCCGCTGGTCGTGCGCCTCGAGGGCACGAACGTCGAAGAGGGCAAGAAGATCATCCGCGAATCCGGCCTCAACGTGATCCCGGCCGACGACCTCGACGACGCAGCGCAGAAGATCGTGTCCGCTGTTCGCGGCGGAAAGTAAGAGGCTCAGATGTCCATTCTCATCGATAACAACACCAAGGTCATCTGCCAGGGCTTTACCGGCAAGAACGGCACCTTCCACTCCGAGCAGGCGATTGCCTACGGGACGAAAATGGTCGGCGGAACCTCGCCGGGCAAAGGTGGCTCAACCCATCTCAACCTGCCGGTCTTCGACACCGTGATGGAAGCCCGTGAAGCGACCGGCGCGAATGCATCCGTCGTGTACGTTCCGCCTCCGGGCGCGGCGGATGCGATCTGCGAGGCGATCCAGGCGGAAATCCCGCTCATCGTCTGCATCACCGAGGGTATTCCGGTGCTCGACATGGTGCGCGTCAAGCGCGCGCTCGAAGGCTCGAAGTCGCGCCTCATCGGCCCCAACTGCCCGGGCATCGTCACGGCCGGCGAATCGAAGATCGGCATCATGCCGGCCAATATCTTCAAGCCGGGCTCGGTCGGCATCGTGTCGCGTTCCGGCACGCTGACCTATGAGGCCGTGTTCCAGACCACCAGCGAGGGCCTTGGCCAGACGACGGCGGTGGGCATCGGCGGCGATCCGGTCAAGGGCACGGAATTCATCGAAATGCTCGACATGTTCCTGTCCGATCCCAAGACCCAGTCGATCGTGATGATCGGTGAGATCGGCGGATCGGCCGAAGAGGAAGCAGCGGCATTCATCGCGCGCGAGGCCAAGAAGGGCCGCAAGAAGCCCATGGTCGGCTTCATCGCGGGCCGTACGGCCCCCCCGGGCCGCCGCATGGGCCATGCCGGTGCGATCATTTCGGGCGGCAAGGGCGGTGCGGAAGACAAGATCGCCGCCATGGAGGCCGCGGGCATCCGCGTATCGCCGTCCCCGGCGCGCCTGGGGAAGACCCTCGTCGAGCTTCTCAAGGGCCAATAACCATTCGTTGACCGCCCTGGCGTTAGGTGGGGCGGTCAATTCGTTTCATTTGGATCGAGTATTGCCATGGCACGCCAGGACGCCAACGAAACCTTTCTCAACACCGCTTTCCTGTATGGAGCGAACGCTCCTTATATCGAAGATCTCTATGCGCGCTTTCAGAAAGACCCCGCCTCGGTCGATGCCGAGTGGCAGGCTTTCTTTGCGGCGTTGAAGGACGACAAGCAGGCGGTTGAGCAGAGCGCGCGTGGGGCATCGTGGAAGAAGCCGAACTGGCCGATTGCCGCGAACGGCGATCTGGTGTCGGCGATGGACGGCAACTGGGCGCAGATTGAGAAGGCTGTCGGCGACAAGATCAAGGCAAAGGCCGAGGCCAAGGGCGGCCCTATCGACCAGGCTCAGGTGCTGCAGGCGACGCGCGATTCCATTCACGCCATCATGCTCATCCGCGCCTATCGGGTGCGCGGGCACCTGCACGCGAAGCTCGATCCGCTCGACATCAATCCGCGCCCGAACGACCAGGAACTGCATCCCTCCCATTACGGTTTCACGGAAGCCGATTGGGACCGCAAGATCTTTCTCGACAACGTGCTGGGGCTGGAATTCGCGACCATTCGCGAGATCGTCACCATTCTCGAGCGCACCTATTGCCAGACGCTCGGCGTCGAGTTCATGCACATCTCCGATCCGGCCGAAAAGGCGTGGCTGCAGGAGCGCATCGAGGGACCCGACAAGGAGATCACCTTCACGCGTGAAGGCAAGCGCGCGATCCTCAACAAGATCGTCGAGGCCGAGGGTTTCGAGAAGTTTCTCGACGTGCGCTACACGGGCACCAAGCGCTTCGGCCTCGATGGCAGCGAGTCGCTGATCCCGGCGCTCGAACAGATCATCAAGCGGGGCGGCAATCTCGGCTGCAAGGAGATCGTGCTCGGCATGGCCCATCGCGGCCGCCTCAACGTGCTGACGCAGGTGATGGGCAAATTGCACCGCGCCCTGTTCCACGAATTCAAGGGCGGTTCCTTCGCGCCCGACGATGTGGAAGGCTCGGGCGACGTGAAGTATCACCTGGGTGCATCGAGCGATCGCATCTTCGACGACAACAACGTCCACCTGTCGCTGACCGCCAACCCCTCGCATCTCGAGATCGTCGATCCGGTGGTGCTCGGCAAGGTTCGCGCCAAGCAGGACCAGCACGGCTGCGCACCCGATAACCGGACCGCCGTGATGCCACTGCTGATTCATGGCGACGCGGCCTTTGCGGGGCAGGGCGTAGTGGCGGAATGCCTCGGTCTGTCGGGTCTGCGCGGGCACCGCACCGGCGGCTCGATCCACTTCATCATCAACAACCAGATCGGCTTCACCACCGATCCGCGGTTCTCGCGCTCGTCGCCTTATCCGTCGGATGTGGCCAAGATGGTCGAGGCGCCGATCTTCCACGTCAACGGCGACGATCCGGAAGCCGTGGTGTTCGCCGCGAAGGTCGCAACGGAATATCGCCAGAAATTCCAGAAGCCCGTCGTCATCGACATGTTCTGCTACCGCCGCTTCGGTCATAACGAAGGGGACGAGCCGGCCTTCACCCAGCCTTTGATGTACCGCAAGATCCGGTCGCATCCGTCGATTCTCGAGGTCTATTCCCAAAAGCTGATCGCCGAGGGCACCGTCAGCGAGGCGGAAGTCGAGGAGATGAAGAGCGCCTGGCGCTCCAAGCTCGATGCAGAATTCGAGATCGCGCAGGGCTACAAGCCCAACAAGGCCGACTGGCTCGATGGGCGCTGGGCGGGTCTGAAGGCCGTGCGAGAGGACTCGGATGATCCGCGTCGTGGTCAGACCGGTGTTCCGGTTGAAACCCTTCAGCAGATCGCGAGCGCCCTGACCACGGTGCCGGAAGGTTTCCACGTCCACAGGACGATCCAGCGCTTTCTCGACAACCGCAAGAAGATGATGGAAACCGGCCAGGGCATCGATTGGGCGATGGCGGAGGCGTTGTCGTTCGGCTCGCTGCTGGTGGAAGACCACCGCGTCCGCCTCTCGGGGCAGGACGTGGAGCGCGGCACGTTCTCGTCGCGCCATTCGGTGCTCATCGATCAGGAGAACGAGGAACGATATACGCCGCTGAACCACATCAAGGAAGGACAGGGCCGCTACGAGGTCATCAATTCCATGTTGTCGGAGGAGGCGGTCCTCGGTTTCGAGTACGGCTACACCCTGTCCGAGCCGAACGCGCTGACACTTTGGGAGGCGCAGTTCGGCGACTTCGCCAACGGCGCGCAGGTGGTGTTCGATCAGTTCATCTCATCGGGCGAGCGCAAATGGCTGCGCATGTCGGGTCTCGTCTGCCTGCTGCCGCATGGCTATGAGGGCCAGGGGCCCGAGCATTCCTCGGCGCGTCTGGAGCGCTGGCTGCAGATGTGCGCCGAGGACAACATGCAGGTGGCCTATTGCACCACGCCCTCGAATTACTTCCACATCATGCGCCGTCAGTTGAAGCGCGAGTTCCGCAAACCGCTCATCCTGATGACGCCGAAGAGCCTGTTGCGTCACAAGCGCTGCGTCTCGTCCCTCGACGACATCGCCGAGGGAACGTCGTTCCATCGCGTTCTCAAGGACGATGCCCAAAAGGGCGCTGAAGGCATCAAGCTTGTGAAGGACGACAAGATCCGCCGTGTCGTCATCTGCACCGGCAAGGTCTATTACGACCTCTGCGAGGAACGCGAGAAGCGCGGCATCGACGATGTCTATCTGATGCGCGTCGAGCAGCTCTATCCGTTCCCGGCGAAATCGCTTGCGGCGGAAGTCGCCCGTTTCAAGAAGGCCGATGTGGTGTGGTGTCAGGAAGAGCCCAAGAACATGGGCTCCTGGAGCTTCGTCGAGCCCTATCTCGAATGGGTTCTCAAGACTGCAGGAGCCAAGGTCGATCGTCCCCGTTATGTGGGTCGCTCGGCCTCCGCCGCCACCGCCACCGGCCTGATGTCCAAGCATCTGGTACAATTGCAGGCTTTCCTCGACGAGGCTTTCGCGGCTTAATGGCCGCGAATTTCTCCGCTCCCTTCCATGGGCTCTCCGCCCCGAACAGTTAAGACGATCATGGCCACCGAAATCCGCGTACCCACTCTCGGCGAGTCCGTTTCCGAAGCCACCATTGGCCGCTGGTTCAAGAAGCCTGGCGACCCGGTGAAGGCCGACGAGCCCCTGGTCGAGCTGGAAACCGACAAGGTCACCCTCGAGGTCAATGCACCCGCGAGCGGGACCTTGGGCGACATTCTCGCCAAGGACGGCGAGACCGTCGGCCCCGGCGCGGTGCTCGGCTCGATCACCGAAGGCGGCGCCGCCGCTGCTCCGGCTCCCAAAACAGATGGTGCCCCTGCGGAGGCGCTAAAAGCCGAGGCTCCCAAGGCTGCCGCCCCGAAGGCTGCGGCACCGGCTGCCGCCATGAAGGACAATGGTCCGGCTGTCGCGCGGGTCGCCGCCGAAAGCGGTGTCGATCCGTCGCGGGTCGCCGGATCGGGCAAGGACGGCCGCGTGACCAAGGGCGACATGCTGGCGGCGATCGCCACAGGCGGCGCCCAGGCGCCCGCGCCGGCAGCCCCCGTACAGGCTCGCGCGCCGTCATCAGCCGAAGACGCGCCACGCGAAGAGCGCGTGAAGATGACCAAGCTGCGCCAGACCATCGCGCGCCGCCTGAAGGACGCGCAGAACACCGCTGCGATGCTCACCACGTTCAATGACGTGGACATGAGCGCGGTGATGGCCCTGCGCAGCCAGTACAAGGATGTGTTCGAGAAAAAGCACGGCGTGAAGCTCGGTTTCATGGGCTTCTTCTCGAAAGCCGTGATCCAGGCGCTGAAAGACGTGCCGGCGGTGAATGCCGAGATCGACGGCCAGGATCTGGTCTTCAAGAACTACTACCATATCGGCATCGCGGTCGGCACCGAGAAGGGCCTCGTGGTGCCGGTCGTGCGCGATGCGGATCAATTGTCGATCGCAGGGATCGAGAAGAAGATCGCTGATTTCGGCAAGCGCGCGCGGGATGGCAAGCTGACCATCGACGAGATGCAGGGCGGCACGTTCACCATCACCAACGGCGGCATCTACGGCTCGCTCATGTCGACGCCGATCCTGAACGCGCCGCAATCGGGCATTCTCGGCATGCACCGCATCGAGGAGCGTCCGGTGGTGAAGAACGGCCAGATCGTCGCGCGTCCCATGATGTATCTCGCCCTGTCCTACGATCACCGCATCGTCGACGGCAAGGATGCGGTGACCTTCCTCGTGCGGGTGAAAGAAGCGCTGGAAGACCCGGCGCGTCTCGTCCTCGATCTCTGAGAATCAAACAAACCCATGCCCGGCGAAATGTCGGGCATTCAATGATTTCAGCCGGGTCGAGCCCGGCCCTGACGTCCAAGGGGGCGAACCATGTCGTACGATCTCATCGTTATCGGAACGGGTCCGGGCGGCTATGTGTGCGCCATTCGCGCGGCGCAACTCGGCCTGAAAACGGTCGTCGTCGAAAAGCGCAAGACGCATGGCGGCACCTGCCTGAATATCGGCTGCATCCCCTCCAAGGCGTTGTTGCATGCGTCGCATTCATTCGAGGACGCCAAATCCCATTTTCCCGCGATGGGCGTGGTGGTGGGCGAGCCCAAGCTCGATTTGGCAAAGATGCAGGCGTTCAAGCAGGAAGGCGTGGACGGCAACACCAAGGGCGTCGAGTTCCTTCTCAAGAAGAACAAGATCGACGCCTTCATCGGCACCGGCCGCATCGCTGCTGCGGGGCAGGTGGAAGTGACGGCGGAGGACGGATCGAAACAGGTTCTGGAGACGAAGAACATCGTCATCGCCACCGGCTCCGACGTAACGCGTCTTCCCGGCATCGAGATCGACGAGAAGGTCGTGATCTCGTCCACCGGAGCGCTCGAACTCGGAAGCGTGCCGAAGCGTCTGGTGGTGATCGGCGCAGGCGTGATCGGACTTGAGCTCGGGTCGGTCTGGCGCCGCCTCGGCTCCGAAGTGATCGTGGTGGAATATCTCGACCGCATCCTGCCCGGCATGGACGGCGAGGTTGCCAAGCAGTTCCAGCGCCTGCTCACCAAGCAGGGTATAGCGTTCAAACTTGGTGCGAAGGTCACGAAGGTGGAGAGGAAGGGCAAGGGCGCAATCCTCACCTTCGAACCGGCTGCCGGCGGCGCACCTGAGACGATCGACGCCGATGCGGTTCTCGTGGCGATCGGGCGGGTTCCTTATACGCAAGGGCTGGGCCTCGAGGAGATCGGCATCCAGAAGGACAACAAGGGCCGTATTCTCACCGATGCGCATTTCTCCACCAACGTCACGGGCATCTACGCCATCGGCGACGTGATCGACGGCCCGATGCTGGCGCACAAGGCCGAGGACGAAGGGGTGGCGGTCGCGGAAATTCTCGCCGGCAAGGCCGGACACGTGAATTACGACGTCATCCCGAGCGTCGTCTACACGTTCCCGGAGGTAGCCTCGGTCGGCAAGACCGAGGAAGAACTGAAAGCTGCGGGCATTGCCTACAATGTCGGCAAGTTTCCCTTCACCGCCAACGGCCGCGCCAAGGCGAACGCCACCACGGATGGCTTCGTCAAGATCCTTGCCGATGCGACGACCGACAAGGTGCTCGGCGTGCACATCATCGGCGCAGAAGCAGGCAACCTCATTCACGAGGCCGTTCTGGCAATGGAATTCGGCGGTTCGTCGGAAGACATCGCCCGCTCGTGCCACGCCCATCCGACGCTCTCCGAGGCTGTCAAAGAAGCAGCGCTCGCGGTGGAGAAGCGTGCGATCCACATGTGATGACGGATGCCTGACCCTCTCCGCGACGGGCGAAGCGAACGGCTATTTCGCCCGCGCCCGCGGATGCGCCGAATCGAAAGCCTCCATCAGCCTTGTGGCGTCGATCTTGGTGTAGAGCTGCGTCGTCGACAGCGATGCGTGGCCGAGCAATTCCTGGATGCCGCGCAGGTCGCCCCCGCGCGCCAGCAGGTGGGTCGCGAAGGAGTGACGCAGGGCATGCGGCGTCGCGCTGTCGGGGAGCCCCAGCATGCCGCGCAACTCCTCGACGGCGAGCTGGATGATGCGCGGCGACAACACGCCGCCTCGGGCGCCCACAAAAAGCGGGCCTTCCGGCGGAACGGCATAGGGGCACAGACGCAGATATTCCGCCACCGCCCGCTGGATCGGCGGAATGATCGGCACCCCGCGCATCCTGCCGCCCTTGCCGGTTACGGTCAGCGAGTCGATGCCTTCAATGGGCGCGTCGCGCCGTTGCAGGCCAAGAGCTTCGGAGATGCGCAAGCCTGCGCCATACAGCAGCGACAGTACGGCGGCGTCGCGCGCGACGATCCAGGGCTTGCGGTCGCCGCCTGAGCGAAGTTCTGTTTCGGTCACCGCGACGGCGGACGCGGCCGAGAGCGGGCGCGGCAGGTTCTTCTCCATTTTCGGCGTGCGAATCGCTGCGAATGCCGAGGCGGTCCCATGTCCTTCCCGCTCCAGATGGCGCGCAAAGGACCGCAGGGACGCAAGCTGCCGCATGAGTGACCGGCTCTGCACCGCGTTCATGCGGCGCGCTGACAGGAAGGCACGAATATCGAGCGGCTTGAGTCCGAGAATCGCCCTGACGCTGGCGGGCTCGCCCAAATGGGCGGTCAAAAAGGTCAGAAACTGCCGCAGGTCGCGGCCATAGGCTTCGATGGTTTTCGGGGAGAGTCGGCGCTCCTTCGCAAGCGAAGTCAGCCATTGCGCGGCCTCCTGGCGGGTATCCGGCGCGCCCGGCAGGACGAGATCGAGGGTGGATTTTGAATCGCCGCTTGACATGTTCCCGCTTTGTGCAAGGGCAGGCACTATAATATGGACAGGTTAACCCGAGCCGAATGACAAGCCACATCGCCGATGTCCTCATCCCGCTGGCGCTGGACACGGCCTATAGCTATGCCGTGCCCATCGGCCTTTCGCTGAAGGAAGGCGACGTGGTGCAGGTGCCGCTCGGCACCCGCGAGGTCGTCGGCGTGGTTTGGGCGCTGCGTCCGGGCGCGGGCGGAAATTTCAAGGCGGTGACGGACCTTATCGAGGCGCCCCGGCTTTCGCCGAAAATGCGGAAATTTCTCGATTGGGTGGCCTGGTACACGCTGGCACCCAAAGGGTCGGCTCTGGGCATGGGCCTGAAACTCGCCGATTCGGAACGCGCCGAGGTCATTCGTGTCGGCGTGCGGCTGGCCGGGCCGCCGCCCAAACGGATGACGCCGACGCGTCAGCGGGTCATCGATGCGGCAGCCGACCGACTTGTGCGACTGAAGCGCGAGCTGGCTCACGAGGCCGGAGTCAGCGCCGGCGTGATCGACGGTCTGGTGGATGAGGGGACGCTGGAGACGGTTGCGTTGCTGCCGGAGCGTGCAGCGGAGCCGCCCGACCCGGATTTCAGCCAGACGGGCCTCTCCGACGATCAACGCGCCGCGGCGGCGCTGCTTGTCTCGATCATGGGGGACATCCCCTCGCCGGTGAGCCTCCTGGAAGGTGTGACCGGATCGGGCAAGACGGAGGTTTATTTCGAGGCCGTGGCGGAGGCGGTGCGGCAGGGCCGCCAGGCCCTTATCCTGATGCCTGAAATCGCCCTGACGGCTCAGTTCCTCGACCGATTCGAGGCGCGCTTTGGTGCCAAGCCGGCCTCGTGGCATTCGGGAATCACCGGGCGAAAACGCGAGCGAATCCATGCGGGCATTGCGTCGGGCGACGTAAAGGTGGTGGCGGGAGCCCGTTCGGCGCTGTTTCTACCGTACAGCAACCTCGGGTTGATCGTGGTCGATGAGGAGCACGAGACCGCCTACAAGCAGGAGGATGGCGTCCATTATCATGCCCGCGACATGGCGGTCGTGCGGGGTCGAATCGAAAACGCGGCCGTGATTCTCGCCTCCGCCACGCCTTCCATCGAAAGCCGCACCAATGTGGAGCGCGGCCGTTATCGCCATGTGCAGCTGCCCGAGCGGTTCGGCGGGCGGCAATTGCCCCAGATCCACACGGTTGATCTCAAGCGCGAAACCATCCCGCCGGGGCGGTGGCTGTCGCCGAGCCTAATCAACGCGATGCACGAAACGCTGGCGCGCGGGGAGCAGGCCCTGCTTTTCCTCAATCGACGCGGCTATGCGCCTCTCACCCTGTGCCGCTCCTGCGCCCATCGCTACGAGTGCCCCAATTGCTCGGCCTGGCTGGTGGAACACCGGTTCCGGCGTTCGCTGGTGTGCCACCATTGCGGCCATGTGGAACGCACGCCACAGGCTTGTGTCGCCTGCGGAACCGTGGATTCGCTGGTGCCCTGCGGGCCGGGCGTGGAGCGAATCGCCGAAGAAGCCGCGGAACTGTTTCCGGACAAGCGGCGCATCGTGCTTTCCAGCGATTTTCCGGGCGGGACCGAACGGCTGCGGGCGGAACTCGCGGCGATCGCCGCTGGGGAATTCGATGTGGTCATCGGCACGCAACTGGTGGCCAAGGGGCACAATTTCCCTCTCATGACGTTGGTCGGGGTGCTCGATGCCGATATCGGGCTGACCTCCGGCGATCCGCGCGCCGCCGAACGGACCTTTCAACTGCTGCAGCAGGTGACGGGACGGGCGGGCCGCGGCGACAAGCCGGGCCGGGCGCTGGTGCAGACCTGGCAGCCGGATCACCCAGTGATCGCGGCGCTGGTTTCGGGCGACGCCGAGCGGTTCTACCGTGAGGAAACACGCGTGCGGGAATTGGCCGGGCTGCCGCCTTTCGGGCGACTTGCTTCCCTCATCGTTTCCGCCACCGAGCGGGAGGGTGCCGAGACGCATGCGCGAGCCATGGCCAAGGTTGCCGAGCCCACGGCCGGAATCACCGTGCTGGGCCCCGCGGAAGCGCCGTTGGCGTTGATCCGGGGACGCTATCGCTATCGCCTGCTGGTCAAGACCGAGCGGGATGTGGATCTGCAGGCTTACCTGCGCGCCTGGATGGCGCGCTGTCCAAAAACGCGCGGTAATACGCGCGTTGCCATCGACGTCGATCCGCAGAGTTTTCTCTAAGCGTTCAATCTGGAAAAACCATGATCAAGACCATCCACTGCATCCGGCACGGGCAATCCACCTTCAACGCCCATTGGGAGCAGGCGGGCAAGACGGACCCGCTGCATTTCGATGCCGTTCTGTCCGATCTCGGGCATGAGCAGGTCGCAGCCAGAGCCGCAACGGTCCGGGATGTGCCCTATGAACTGATCGTCACCTCGCCGTTGACCCGCGCGATCCAGACCACCCTGGGGTTGTTTCGCGAGCACCCGTCGGCCTCCCGGATCCGGGTCGAGTGCCTTCACCGGGAGCGGGTTGAAAACAGTTGCGACGTGGGGCGTTCCCCAACTTTGCTGCGCGATGCCTTTCCGGATCTCGCCTTCGACCATCTGGAGGAAATCTGGTGGCACCGGGACGGCGAACCGGACGAGCGCGGCATCGTGGTCGAGCCTGACGCCGTTCTGGCCGAGCGTGTCCGACGCTTCCGCCAGTGGCTCTCGGAACGTCCGGAGCGGTTGATCGCGGTGGTGGGGCACGGCACGTTCTTCTACCATCTGACAGGGCGGCTGCTTCAGAATTGCGAGATCGCCACGCTCGAACTGGAAAGCCCGCCTCCCGGTTTGCTGGAAAAGGCTGGCTCCGCGGGGGCGTGATCGCCTTGCGCCTCGGAAAATCCCATGCTAGTGCACCCCCGCCTGACGGGGCGTAGAGACTCCCGCTCTGGCTCATTTCCACCGACTGACGGGTTTCCCCGCGGCCTTCTCTCGAAGGCTCTGCAGGTTCGAAATTCGTTAGGCCTTGAGAGAGACGAAAAGTGGCGCAAAGCGGTTCCCAAGAAGGACCTCTCCTGTCGGGTGTAGCGTTGCGCTATGCCTCGGCGCTGTTCGAAGTCGCTCAGGAAGCGAATTCCGTCGATGCCGTTGCGGCCGATCTCGACCGATTGGGTCTGATGGTCGAAGGCAGCGACGACTTCCAGCGCCTGATCCGCAGCCCTGCCTTCACGGTGGAGCAGCAGGTGAACGCCATCAGCGCCATTCTCGATAAGGCCGGCATCTCCGGCCTTGCGGCAAATTTCATCCGCCTCGTCACCTCGAAGCGCCGTCTCTTCGTCATGCCCGACATGATCCGCGCCTTCCGCGATCTGGTGGCGACCTCGAAGGGCATCGTCAGCGCGCAGGTGGTGCTGGCCGAAGAGCCTTCCGACAAGGTTCTGACCGAAATCAAGGCGGCGTTGCGCGACGTTGCCAAGGCTGACGTTTCGTTGAACGTCAAAATCGACCCGAGCCTCATCGGCGGCCTCATCGTCAAGATGGGTTCCCGCATGGTGGACGCTTCGGTGCGCACCAAACTCAATTCCATTCGTCTAGCGATGAAAGAGGTCCACTGATGGACATTCGAGCCGCTGAGATCTCCGCGATCCTCAAAGAGCAGATCAAGAACTTCGGCACCGAGGCTGAAGTCACCGAGGTGGGACAAGTGCTGTCCGTCGGCGACGGCATCGCCCGCTGCTATGGCCTCGACAACGTTCAGGCTGGCGAGATGGTCCAGTTCGAGAGCGGCGTGCAGGGCATGGCGCTGAACCTCGAGACCGACAACGTCGGCATCGTGATCTTCGGCTCCGACCGCGAGATCGCCGAAGGCCAGACCGTGAAGCGCACGGGCGCCATCGTCGACGTGCCGGTCGGCAAGGGCCTGCTTGGCCGCGTCGTCGACGCGCTCGGCAATCCCATTGACGGCAAGGGCCCGATCGTTGCGACCGAGCGTCGCCGCGTGGACGTCAAGGCTCCGGGCATCATCCCGCGCAAGTCGGTGCATGAGCCGATGGCGACGGGTCTCAAGTCCATCGACGCATTGATCCCGGTCGGCCGTGGCCAGCGCGAGCTGATCATTGGCGACCGCCAGACCGGCAAGACTGCGATCGCGCTTGATACGATCCTCAATCAGAAGCCGCTCAACCAGGGCACCGACGAGTCGCAGAAGCTGTATTGCGTCTATGTGGCGATCGGGCAGAAGCGCTCCACCGTCGCCCAGTTCGTGAAGGTTCTGGAAGAAAACGGCGCGCTCGAATATTCGATCATCGTGGCGGCCACCGCCTCCGATCCGGCGCCGATGCAGTACCTTGCTCCGTTCGCGGGCTGCGCCATGGGCGAGTATTTCCGCGATAACGGCATGCATGCGGTGATCACCTATGACGATCTGTCGAAGCAGGCCGTCGCCTATCGCCAGATGTCGCTGCTGCTCCGCCGTCCGCCGGGTCGCGAAGCTTATCCGGGCGACGTGTTCTATCTCCATTCGCGTCTTCTCGAGCGCGCCGCAAAGCTCAACGAATCCGAAGGCTCGGGCTCGCTGACCGCGCTGCCGGTCATCGAGACGCAGGCGAACGACGTGTCGGCCTACATCCCCACCAACGTGATCTCGATCACCGACGGCCAGATCTTCCTCGAGACGGACCTGTTCTACCAGGGCATTCGCCCGGCGGTGAACGTCGGCTTGTCCGTGTCGCGCGTCGGCTCCGCCGCGCAGACCAAGGCGATGAAGAAGGTCGCTGGCAAGATCAAGGGCGAGTTGGCGCAGTACCGCGAAATGGCGGCCTTCGCCCAGTTCGGCTCGGATCTCGACGCCACCACGCAGCGCCTGCTGAATCGCGGCGCACGTCTGACCGAACTCCTGAAGCAGCCGCAATTCTCGCCGCTGAAGATGGAAGAGCAGGTCGTGGTGATCTATGCGGGCGTGAACGGCTACCTCGATGCCCTTCCCGTCAATCGGGTGCGGTCGTTCGAGGACGGGTTGCTGTCGCTTGTTCGCGGCAAACACGTCGATATCCTGGATTCGATCCGCTCCTCGAAGGACCTTTCGAGCGACACGGAAGCGAAGCTCAAGGACGTCGTGCAGAACTACACCAAGTCGTTCTCGTAAGGACTTAGGTTCGTCTCAAGGAACCGGGTCACCGGAGAGGTAGGGCTGCTCGATGCCGAGCTTGAAAGACCTTCGCAACCGCATCGCTTCGGTCAAGGCGACGCAGAAGATCACCAAGGCCATGCAGATGGTGGCCGCCGCAAAGCTGCGCCGGGCGCAGTCGGCGGCGGAAGCCGCGCGTCCTTACGCGGAGCGCATGGCGGTGGTGCTCGGAAATATCGCGTCCGGTGTCACAATCGGACCCGAAACGCCTCGTCTTCTCGCGGGCACAGGCGCCGATCGCGTTCATCTCCTGATCGTGTGCACGGCCGAGCGCGGATTGTGCGGAGCGTTCAACTCCTCGATCGCCCGTCTGGCGCGCGACCAAGCCAATCGGCTGATGGCCGAAGGCAAGACGGTCAAGATGATCTGTGTCGGCAAGAAGGGCTATGATGTTCTGCGTCGCCAGTTCTCCGAACAGATCATCGAAGTGATCGACCTTCGCTCCGTGCGCCAGCTCGGCTTCGAGCAGGGCGACATGATCGCCCAGAAGGTGCTGGCGCTGTTCGAGCAGGGGGAGTTCGACGTCGCGACCTTGTTCTACTCGCGCTTCCGTTCGGTGATCGCACAGATTCCGACGGCGCAGCAGATCATTCCGGCACAGATCGAAGCGGAGGCCGCCGCGATCGACGCGGTCTATGACTACGAGCCCGACGAAGGCGAGATCCTCGCGACGCTCCTGCCGCGCAACCTCACCATCCAGATCTTCCGCGCGCTTCTTGAGAATGCCGCTTCCGAACAGGGCGCCCGCATGAGCGCCATGGACAATGCCACCCGCAACGCGGGCGAGATGATCAAGAAGCAGACGATGACCTATAACCGGTCGCGTCAGGCGATGATCACTAAGGAACTCATCGAAATCATTTCGGGCGCCGAGGCGCTCTGACGACACCCGAGAGGAGCCATCTATGGCCATTACCGCCAACAAGCCCACCGGCAAGATCACGCAGGTCATCGGCGCCGTCGTCGACGTGAAGTTCGACGGTCATCTGCCGGAGATCCTGAACGCCCTCGAGACCACGAACGGCGGCAACCGCCTCGTGCTCGAAGTGGCCCAGCAGCTCGGTGAGAGCACGGTCCGCTGCATCTCCATGGACACCTCCGAGGGCCTGGTTCGCGGCCAGGACGTCAGCGACACGGGCGCACCGATCTCGGTGCCCGTCGGCGCCGCTACGCTCGGCCGCATCATGAACGTCATCGGCGAGCCGGTGGACGAAGCCGGCCCGATCCCGGCGGAAGGAGGCATGCGCCCGATCCACCAGCCGGCCCCGTCCTATGCGGAGCAGGCGACCGAAGCCCAGATCCTCGTCACGGGCATCAAGGTCGTCGATCTGCTGGCGCCGTACGCGAAGGGCGGCAAGATCGGCCTGTTCGGCGGCGCCGGCGTCGGCAAGACCGTGCTGATCATGGAGCTCATCAACAACGTCGCGAAGGCCCACGGCGGCTATTCGGTGTTCGCCGGCGTCGGCGAGCGCACCCGTGAGGGTAACGACCTCTATCACGAGATGATCGAATCGGGCGTGAACAAGCTCGGCGGTGGCGAAGGCTCGAAATGCGCCCTCGTCTACGGCCAGATGAACGAGCCCCCGGGCGCCCGCGCCCGCGTCGCGCTCACCGGCCTGACAGTCGCTGAGAACTTCCGCGACCAGGGTCAGGACGTGCTGTTCTTCGTCGACAACATTTTCCGCTTCACGCAGGCCGGCTCCGAAGTGTCGGCGCTCCTCGGCCGTATCCCTTCGGCGGTGGGTTATCAGCCGACGCTGGCGACCGACATGGGCGCCCTGCAGGAGCGCATCACCACCACCACCAAGGGCTCGATCACCTCGGTGCAGGCCATTTACGTCCCGGCCGACGACTTGACCGACCCGGCGCCTGCGGCCTCGTTCGCGCACCTTGACGCCACGACCGTGCTGTCGCGTTCGATCGCCGAGAAGGGCATCTACCCGGCGGTGGATCCGCTCGACTCGACCTCGCGCATGCTGTCGGCCGCCATCCTCGGTGAGGAGCACTACAACGTCGCGCGTGAGGTGCAGCAGATCCTGCAGCGCTACAAGTCGCTTCAGGACATCATCGCCATTCTGGGAATGGACGAGCTGTCGGAAGAGGACAAGATGACGGTGAACCGCGCGCGCAAGATCGAGCGCTTCCTGTCGCAGCCCTTCTTCGTCGCCGAAGTGTTCACCGGTTCGCCCGGCAAGCTCGTCGCGCTCGAAGACACCATCAAGGGCTTCAAGGGATTGGTCGAAGGCAAGTACGATCACCTCCCCGAGGCAGCCTTCTACATGGTCGGCAGCATCGAGGAAGCCGTCGAAAAGGCCCAGCGCCTCGCGAGCGAAGCCGCTTAACCAACCACGTATTGCGCCGGATCGGCCAAGCCGGTCCGGGTTATTCACGCGAGCTGAATCGCTAGAGTGCAGGAATCCGGTGCCGCCCAGCGGCGGATGGGATGACGAGAACCACCATGGCAGCAACCTTCAATTTCGAACTCGTCTCGCCCGAGCGCGTCCTGTTCTCGGGCGCGGTGGATGCGGTGATCCTGCCGGCGTCCGAAGGCGAGATGACAGTTCTGGCCGGCCACGCGCCGACCATGACGACGCTGAAGACCGGCTTTCTCATGATCACGGACACGCCCGGCAACGGCAAGCGCGTCCTCGTCCGCGGCGGTTTCGCCGATATCAACCAGAACGGCCTCACCGTTCTGGCCGAGCGCGCGCTGCCGGCCGAAGAGCTGACGCAGGAAATCCTCGACAAGGAAATTCTCCACGCGCAGATGGTCTATGATGCAACCAACGATCCGATCGCCAAACACGCGGCGTATGCGGCGGTGGTACAGCTGGAAGACGCCAAGGTGGCGTTGAACTACTAAGGCAAAAATCGCCTTCAGCCGAGCTTTTGCTCGGAGCAATCCGCATCTCGCGGCGGGGCGGGAGGCCGTCATGTCCGGAGCTGCCGGCCGCATCTCGACCTCGTCACCCTCTCAATTTTGCGACATCTGCCGGTTCGGGCGTTAGGATCCCTTGACGCGCCGCGCCCATCTGCTTGCATGGCAGCCTTCAGCCGCGCCGTTTGTGGGCAAGCTTCCCCGCAGCAGGCCCGCAGGAAAATGACAGAGGGCGAAGATCAGATGCGTTTGGGTCGTTTGAGGACGTTGCGAGCTGCGATCACCGGATTGATCGCGGGCGCCGCTGCCTTCCTTTGTGCAGCCGCCGCGCAGGCGCAGACGCCGGTTCGCTTCAGCCTCGACTGGCGCTGGGAGGGTCCCGCCGCTTTCTTCGCGGTCGCTCTCGACAAGGGGTACTTCAAGGCGGAGGGCCTCGACGTCACTATTGATACGGCGGCGGGCTCACGCGAGCCGATTGCGCGGGTCGCCGCCGGAACACATGATGCAGGTTTTGGCGACGTAAATTCCCTCGTTCGCTTCCGCGACGAGAACTCCGACGCCGGCATCAAAGCCGTGATGATGATCTACGACCGGCCGCCCTTTGCCATCATTGGCCGCAAGAGCCGAGGCATCAGCACCGAGGTTTCAAGCCTGCAGGGCAAGGTGTTCGGCGCGCCCGCGGGCGACGCCGCTTTCGCGCAATGGCCCATTTTCAAGTCCGTGAACAAGATCGACGATTCGACGATGAAATTCGAGAATGTAGGCTTCCCCGTGCGTGAGCCGATGCTCGCCCAAGGCGAAGTCGATGCGGTGTTCGGCTTCTCGATGTCGTCCTACATCAACCTGAAATCGCGCGGCGTGCCCACCGAGGACATCGTCGTCCTGCTGATGAGCGATTACGGTGTGGATCTTTACGGCAACGCAATCGTCGTGTCGGAGGCCTTCGCGAAAGAGAAACCCGAAGCTGTGAGAGGGTTGCTGCGCGCGATCACAAAAGGCCTGCAGGACACGGTGAAGGATCCCTCCGCGGCTGTCGATGCCGTCCTCAAGCGCAATGAGGCCGCAAAGAAGGAGGTAGAGCTCGAGCGTCTCGAGCTGGTGCTCGAGCAGAACGTCCTCACCCCGTGGGTCAAGACGAACGGCTTGGGCGGCATCGACACGGAGCGTTTCGCCAGGTCGCTCGAACAGATCGGCCTAACATTCAAGTACAAGAATAAGCCTACGGTCGAAGACATCTTCACCGACGTGTTTCTGCCTGCCGCGGATCAGCGAAAAGTGAATTAGGATCAGATGAGCCGACGTGCCGTGGGCTACCGTCGGAGCGAGAGCGGATTATCGGCCAAGGCCGTAGCGTCGGGCTGATCGATGCCCGGGCTCCCGACAAAGGCATTCCAGAGTTTCTCCACCGGCTCGCGCGCGAGATCCTGCACGATAAAGACGATGCGACTGCGGCGATCCTCACTCGGCCATCGGGGCAGGACGGCCGGGACATGGATGACGTGTTGCACGCCATGGATGACGACCGGGTGCTCCGGGTCTTCGGCGAGCGCCACCAAGCCTTTCACGCGCAACAGCTTCGCACCCTGAGACGAGCGCAGGAAATCGAGGAACGTGTCGAGCGCGCCTTGGCGGATCGGCTGATCGCTCGTCAGACAGAATGCGTGGATGCTGGCGTCATGCCGGTTCACGTCATGATGATGGTGGCCGTGATGATCGTGATCGCCGTGTTGATGGGCGTGGCTACGATGTTCCGCCTCTTCGACAGCCTCTGCCTTCAGCCAGTCGCGCACATCCGCAATCTTGCCGTCGAGACCGAACAGGCCACCTGCGACGATGGCTTCAATCGGAGCGTCGGCGTCCAGAAGTGTCGCGCCGGGATTCACCTGGTGCAGCCGCTCGCGCAACCGGGCGAGATCGGCTGGGTCGTTCACCAGATCCGTCTTGGCGAGCACGATTCGCTCCGCCACGGCCGCCTGTCTGACGGCCTCGACATGCGCATCGAGAGTCCCCTTGCCATTCACCGCGTCGATGACCGTGACCACGCCCTCGACGGCGTAGCGCATCGACAGGTAGGGGTGATAGAGCACCGCGTGCAGAATCGGCGCCGGGTCCGCGAGACCGGTGGTCTCGATGATCACGCGGCGAAACGGGCCGATGCGTCCGTTGTCGCGCTTCCGCAGGAGGTCTTCCAGCGTCGCGATGAGATCGCCGCGCACGGTGCAGCAGAGACATCCGGCCGAGAGCAGGATCATGTCGTCGCTGACCGTCTCGACGAGCAGATGGTCGAGGCCGATCTCGCCAAACTCGTTGATGATCACGACGGTGTCGTGCAACGCGGGATCTTGTACCAGCCGGTTCAGCAGCGTCGTCTTTCCGGCGCCGAGAAATCCGGTCAGGATGGTCAGCGGGATGGGAGGGAGCGGGCCGGCGGCGCGATCGGACATCGGTTTAATCCGTGGGAACGAGGGACGCGGCGTGCTGCCGCTCTGACAGGATATTGGCCATGATCGCGGCCAGCACGAGGGCACCGCCGACAATTTGTATCGGCGTCAGGGTTTCGCCCAGCACCAAAGTCGAGGCGACCGCCGAAACGACGGGTTCGACGCAATAGGCGATCCCTGCCGCCACCGCCGAAATGCGCCCCAATGCGGCGATCTGAAAGACGAAACCGACGAGATAGCCCCCGATCGTCATCGCGATCGCAAAAGGCGCCAGCGCAAATGCAGCGGGTGAGGCCAACTGGCCGGACATCGCGCCCACCGCCAGGGCGGTCGGCAAAACGATGAGGTGCACCCAAAACACCTTCGCGAGAGTCGTGGTCTTGCGGCAGCGCGCGGCGGCAAAAAACTGCGTCGCGGTTGCGGCGGCCGCCGCCAGCGCCAATGCAAGGCCGCGCCAGTCAAGACCGTGGAAGACAGGTCCCACGACGAGGACGACGCCGGTCAGTGCCAGGCCGACGACCCCGAGTAGTCGCGGCGTCAGGCGCGTGCCGTCGACGAGGGGACTCATCAGCACGATGAGCGAGGGATAGGCATAAAACACAACGGTCGCCACGGTTACGGGGATGAAGGCGACGGAGGAGAGATAGCAGAGACCTACGAAAGCGGTGGCAATTCCCAGCACCAGGATTGTGCCGCGCTCCCCCGGCTCAGCCCGAAGGGAACGCCGCATCAACCACCCGGCGCCGAAGACCAGCACCAGCATCAGCAGCACCCGATAGACGACAAGCGCCGGGCCCGGGACTCCCGCGAGCGTGGCCGCCCCGGCATAGACGATGTTCAGGCCGTAGAGACTGGCCGACCCAAGGGCCAGCAGCAGACCGTTGGCGGATGATGAGGAGGACATGTGGTGGCCAACACGATGAAGCCACACCGTTCGCCCGCTTCACGCCCGATTGCAAGCCTTCCCAATAGCGAACCGTGCCGGGGCGAACCTTGACGCGGTGCCTTCGCTGGCGCCCCGCCGCCTCAATTGACCACGGGTTTGGCTTTGGCGGGCGTTGCCGTTTTCTGTGGCTTCGCGTCAGTTTTGGCGGCCGGCTTGGCCAATTCTTTGGCTGCTGATGCCTTGGCCGATGGCTTTGCAGGCTCCGTCGTGGCGGCCTGCTTGCTTGCCGGCGCGTTGGCTTTGTCGGCGACCGGTTTCACGCTGATGGTAGCGCGCGCCTTGCCTTTGCTCTTGGCATTCTCGATCGCCGGCTCGTCGTCAGCCTCCGCCGTGGTCTTGTCGTCGGTCGTCTTGTCGTTTGTTTTGTTCTTGGCAGCCTTGCTCGTGGCGGCTTTCGCCTTTTGCGCTTTCGCCTCGCGCGCTTTCGCGGCGGCTTGCTCCTTGGCAGCCTCGGCGGCAATTTCACTCTCGGATGGCGGATTCAGGCCGACCCACACACGCTCAGGCTGAACAGCGGAGCGCGGACCGAGACTGGTTCGTGTCGGCTGGGAGACCCCCGCGAAGGACATCATGTCGGATGAAAACAAATTCGGGACACCGCCGTTCTGGTCCGTTGCCAAAGTCGTAGGGCTATCCTCCTCGTTGGGCACGGGGCCGCGACGATCACAGATAACCGAGCGCATGTCCGGCGGGGTCGTCGAGGCAGATTCGGGGAGGGCCGCGAGCGTCGGATTTGTCCAACCGGTCTGGCTGTTGAAGCCGCGATCGAAGAGTTCCGCGGCTTTCATGGTGCGCTCGTTGGCCGACGGCGCTCCCATCACGACCGTAATGAGATGGCGTCCATTGCGTGTCGCGCTCGCCACCACGTTGAAGCCGGCCGAGCAGATAAATCCGGTCTTCATGCCGTCGGCGCCGGCATAGCGACCGATCAGGCCGTTGGTGTTGCGCATGATACGGCGCCCGTATTGGATAGCGCCGATCTGGAACAGCTCCTGATAGTCGGGAAACTCGTTGATGAGCGCGCGAGCGAGAATAGCCATGTCGCGGGCCGTGGTCTGGTTGCGCTCGTCGGGCAAGCCGTGCGGATTGGCGAAATGACTGTCGCGCATGCCGAGGCGGGCTGCGTGCTGGTTCATCAGTTCGGCGAAGCCTTCAGTCGAGCCGCCGAGGTTTTCCGCGATGGTGGCGGCAACGTCGTTCGCCGACTTCACCATGATGATCTTCAGGGCATTGTCGAGGCGAACCTGCGTGCCAGGCTTGAACCCCATTTTCGAAGGCGGCTGTGCGGCGGCGCTTTCCGAAACCGTCAGCAATGTCTCGAAGCTCGCCTGGTTGGTCCGGATTTGGTCGAGAGCCACATAGGTCGTCATCAGCTTGGTGATGGACGCCGGAAACCACGGGTCGGTCGCGCGCTCTGCATGCAGCACCCGGCCGGAATCGACGTCGACGACCAGGGCAGGCCCCCCGGCAAAAGCTGATCCGCTGGCCAAAACGGCGAAAGCGAAAGCTGCCAGACGAACGGCTCGGATTGCGCTCATGCGAAACGGCTCCAAGTTCAAAGCGGTCATTTGGGGAGAAACGTGGTATCGGCCCCGCTTACTTCGTCGAGGCATTTTTAACCGCGGGCGGTCGATTTGACTAGGCCGGGACGGCTTTTTGCCTCTAACCCTACCCCTGTCTGAAGATTCCATGGCAAGAGCATGGCAAGAGCCGCGCGGTTTCAAGATCGAACATGAGCCTTTCACTCCTCTGGATCCCCGTCACTCTGGTGGCCGCGGCCGCCCAAACTGCCCGAAACGCCACCCAACGAAAGTTGACCGAGACGATCGGCACGGTCGGCGCGACGCAGGTCCGGTTCCTCTACGGGTTTCCTTTCGCGCTTTTCGCTCTTGGCATGCTCCGGCTGGTCAGCGGGGAAATGATTCCGGGCGTGAGCTCCGCATTCTTCGCCTATGTGCTCGCCGGGGCGGTTTCGCAGATCCTTGCGACGGGGCTCATGCTGTCGGCAATGCGCCAGCGGTCGTTCGCGGTCGTGACCGCTTATACGAAGACCGAACCCGTTCAGGTCGCCCTCTTCGGGCTACTGCTGCTCGGCGACCGCGTCACACCGCCGATCGCGCTTGCGATCGTCATCGCGACTGCAGGCGTGCTGATCATGTCGGTAAAGCCTGGCACCGACCTGAAAAACGCCGGTTTGCGGCCCGTGATCTTCGGAATGGCCTCCGGTGCCTGCTTTGCGCTTGCGGCGATCGGATTTCGCGGCGCCATCCTGTCGTTGGAGCAGGGCTCCTTCGTTATGCGCGCAACCACGACGCTGGCATGGGGCCTCGGGCTTCAGACCGCGATCCTCGTGCTCTGGCTCGGCATTTTCGATCGCAAGGCGCTGATTTCCAGCTTCCGGGCGTGGCGACCTTCCCTCGGGGCGGGTTTTTTCGGCGCCTTGGCGTCGCAATTCTGGTTCATCGGCTTCGCGCTGACGACCGCCGCGAACGTGCGCACGCTCGCCCTCGTGGAGGTGCTCATGGCGCAATTAGTGTCGCACCGCTTCATGTCCCACGCGACGACGAAGCGCGAACTCGTCGGCATGGGGCTGATCATCGTCGGCGTCGGCCTGCTGTTGTGGGCGCAGCACTGAATTCCGGTAAACGATATATCTTTCAATGGCGGTAACTGCGCAGGGAGACGTAGCAGCTACCGCGCCTGAGCGTTTCCGGTCGCTTCGACAACGAGCGGCAGCACCACATCGCGTGTCAGGGCAGCCAAGGGCGTGTCCCCGGGCGCGGCGGGATCGAGCCAGATCAGTTCGGCGATCTCCGCCTGACAGGCGATGTCGCCCGTGACATGAATGCTGTAGATGGCCGCGCGGACGGTGCGGCCGGGCTCATGGGCGGCAGGCGCATCGAAGATCCCGTGCGCGACAGCCGATCCGGGCACCATGCGGCAGCCGATTTCCTCGTGCAGTTCCCGGGCAAGGGCACCAAGATCATCTTCGCCGGGTTCCCGCTTTCCGCCCGGCTGCATGAACGCGGTGGTGCCCCGCTTCCGCACCAGCAGGATTTGGCCCTGTACGTTGCGGATGAGGGCGGCGACCACCTCGATCGGCAGGCGAGGCGCCTCAACCGCAGCGCTTGCATCGCTGGCACGCATTTAAACCTCCGGGTGTCGTTGTGTGGAATCACAGAAGGGGATTCCGCACAAGCGTGTGCTGGGTTTGGAATCAACCGCGGGGAGTTTCCCTTGCTGAGTCGATAAAACAACCCCATCTTGACCTCAACAGCTCAAATCGGAGACCGCCATGACCGCCTGTATTGTCGGCTGGGCTCATACGCCCTTCGGAAAGCATGATGCGGAGACGGTCGAAAGCCTGATCGTGCGCGTCACCAATGAGGCGCTCGAGCACGCGGGAATCGGGCCCGAGGATGTGGACGAGGTTGTGCTCGGGCACTTCAACGGCGGATTCTCGGCGCAGGATTTCACCGCCTCACTGGTTTTTCAGGCGAGCGACAAGTTCCGCTTCAAACCGGCCACACGGGTCGAGAACGCCTGTGCGACCGGGTCGGCGGCCGTCCATCAGGCCATCAAGTCGATCGAGGCCAAGCGCGCCAAGACCGCGCTTGTGGTCGGCGTCGAGCAGATGACGAGGACGCCGGGTCCGGAAATCGGCAACATCCTGTTGAAAGCCTCCTATCTGCCGGAGGATGGCGATACCAAGGGCGGCTTCGCCGGCGTGTTCGGGCAAATCGCCGGACGGTATTTCCAGCGCTACGGCGACCAATCCGATGCCCTGGCGATGATCGCGGCGAAGAACCACAAAAATGGCGTCGACAATCCCTACGCGCAGATGCGCAAGGACCTCGGCTTCGATTTCTGCCGCGCCGAGAGCGACAAGAACCCCTTCGTGGCGGGTCCGCTGAAGCGCACCGACTGCTCCCTTGTGTCCGATGGCGCGGCGGCGCTGGTCATCGCCGACACCGAGACCGCCCTGCAGATGCCGCGGGCGGTGGCTTTCCGGGCGACAGCCCATGCGCAGGATTTCCTTCCGATGTCCAAGCGCGACATCATTCAGTTCGAAGGCTGTGCGGAAGCGTGGCAGAAGGCCCTGGGTCAAGCAGGGGTCGGGCTGTCGGATTTGTCATTCATCGAGACGCATGACTGCTTCACCATCGCCGAGTTGATCGAATACGAAGCCATGGGCCTGACGCCGCGGGGCGAAGGCGCGCGAGCCGTGAAGGAAGGCTGGACGAACCGGGATGGCAAATTGCCCGTAAACCCGTCGGGAGGGCTGAAATCCAAGGGCCACCCGATCGGCGCGACCGGCGTGTCCATGCATGTTCTCTCAGCCATGCAGCTCTGCGAGGAGGCCGGCGGGATCCAGGTCAGGAACCCCGTCCTCGGCGGCATTTTCAACATGGGCGGCGCCGCGGTGGCAAATTATGTGAGCGTCCTGGAGCGTATCAAATAGGGCGTTCGAAGCGGTTTTTCGGAAACCCTGGCGTTCTATTCGCCCGGCGCCTTCGCGCCGATGGCAAGGGCGTGCAGTCCCCGGTCAAAAGCGCCTTTGAGCGCCTCGTTGACCAGGCGGTGACGTTCGACCCGGCTCTTGCCGGCGAAGGCTTCCGATACGATATCGATGCGGAAGTGAGTTTCCCCGCCTTCTCGCCAGCCGCCGTGCCCCCGGTGCTGTTCTGACTCGTCCGTGACAGTCAGGCGAGTCGGCCGCAACTGCGCCTGCAACGTTTGTGTCATCCAATCGGTGAGGGTCATCGTCTTTGGTCAACCTTTTCTGGATCGGTCTGCGGCGAAACGCGCTCGGGCCTTGGCTCTTTGCCTCAAGCCACTCATAATCACCCAATCATGAATCTCAACTCGCCTTTCTTCGATCGCATCCGCATCAAGCCTGCCTGCGATGAGCCGCAGGAGGTCACCGGGCCGGTCTGCGAGCATCCGACCTGCAGGCTGCCGGGTGAATTTCGCGCGCCGAAAGGGCGGGAGGCGGAGGGCAAGTATTGGAAATTCTGCCTCAACCACGTCCGCGAATATAACGCATCCTACAATTATTTCGCCGGGATGTCGGACAACGCCGTACAAGCCTTCCAGAAGGACGCGATCATCGGTCACCGTCCCACCTGGGCAATGGGCGTGAACCCCACCGGCAAGGCGGCCGAGGACGGAGAGGCGCCGAAAGCCCGCGAATGGGCCTACAGCGATCCACTCGGCGTGCTCGACGGGCAGGATTTTACGCAAGGGCGGCGACGGCGGGTGGACGCGGCGCCGAAGCGGCCTCGTTATACGGGCGCGGCGCGACGGGCCCTCGATGTTCTGGGTCTCGACGAGACCGCCGACGGACCTGCCATCAAGGCGCAATACAAGTCGCTCGTGAAGCGCTTCCATCCGGATGCGAATGGCGGCGACCGATCATTCGAGGAGCGTCTGCGCGATATCATCAAAGCGCATGACATCCTCAAAACCGCCGGACTGGCGTGAAAAAAGTCACATGACACAGCCCTGGAATGCGCGGATCACGTTTGCGCCCTCACGGCGAGGTTGTTAAGACACCCTCAGCGCTTGTGACACCCGACAAAACCGACCGAGAGGCCCCGATAATGGCAAGTACCGAAACCGCCACCCTTTTGCCCGACATGAAGGTGTCTGTGCGGCAAGTCTTCGGAATCGACTCGGATCTGGACGTTCCGGCCTTCTCCACCAACGACGAGCATGTGCCGGATCTCGACCCGGATTACCTTTTCGATCGCGAAACGACCCTTGCCATTCTGGCGGGCTTTGCCCGCAACCGCCGCGTGATGATCACGGGATATCACGGCACCGGAAAGTCGACCCATATCGAACAGGTTGCGGCCCGGCTGAACTGGCCGTGCGTGCGCGTCAATCTCGACAGTCACGTGTCGCGCATCGATCTCGTCGGCAAAGACGCCATCGTGCTCCAGGACGGCAAGCAGATCACCGCCTTCCAGGACGGCATCCTACCATGGGCGCTGCAGAACAACATTGCGCTGGTCTTCGACGAATACGATGCCGGCCGCCCGGACGTGATGTTCGTGATCCAGCGGGTGCTCGAGCAATCGGGCAAGCTCACCCTTCTCGACCAGAAGCGTGTGATCCGGCCTCACCCCGCCTTCCGTCTGTTCTCGACCGCCAATACGGTCGGCCTCGGCGACACGTCGGGGCTTTATCACGGCACGCAGCAGATCAACCAGGGCCAGATGGACCGCTGGTCGATCGTCACGACGCTGAACTACCTGCCGCACGATAAGGAAGTCGACATCGTCCTGTCGAAGGCGAAGCACTATCAGGAAGATCCAGATGGACGCGACATCGTCAACAAGATGGTGCGCGTGGCCGATCTCACCCGCAGCGCCTTCATGAACGGCGACCTTTCGACCGTCATGAGTCCGCGCACCGTCATCACTTGGGCGGAGAATGCGGAAATTTTCGGCGAAACGGGCTTCGCCTTCCGCGTCACGTTCCTCAACAAATGCGACGAACTCGAGCGTGCATTGGTGGCCGAATTCTATCAGCGCTCCTTCGGCAAGGAATTGCCTGAAAGTTCGGTCAATATCGCTCTGTCCTGAAGGTTCAAATGTCCATCTCGAACCGCAAGCCGGGTGAGAAGAAGGAAGCGCCGGCCGAGCCGCTGAAGCGCTCGATTGCCGGCTGCATCAAGGCGCTGGCGCGAAAGCCGGACCTCGAGGTGACCTTCGCGTCGGATCGTCCTGCCTTCATGGGCGAAAAGATCCGCTTGCCTGAACCGCCCCGGCGGCTGACTCCGCAGGATGTGGCGATCCTGCGCGGCAACGCGGATTCCATGGCGCTCCGGCTCGCCTGTCATGACGGTGCGATCCATCGCAAACTGGCGCCCGAAGGCCAGGCGGCGCGGGCGGTCTTCGACGCGGTCGAGCAGGCGCGCGTCGAATCCATCGGGTCGCGTCGCATGGCTGGTGTCGCCTCGAACATTACGGCGATGCTGGACGACCGCTATCACCGTGGCGGCAAATACGAGGAAATTACCGACCGCGCCGATGCTCCCATCGAGGATGCGGTAGCGCTGATGGTGCGCGAGCGCCTGACCGGCGCCAGGCCGCCCGCCGCGGCGACAAAGATCGTCGATCTCTGGCGCGACTTCATCGAAGAGCGCGCCGGTGACGACCTCGATTCGTTGATGAAGAACATCGAGAACCAGCGCGATTTTGCCCGTGGCATCCGCGAATTGTTGTCCTCCCTCGACATGGCCGACGATTCGTCACTGGAATCGGATGACGAGGACAACGAAGACGAAAACGACAGCGAGCAAGAAGAGCAGCAGGGCGAGGGTGAGTCCGAGCAGGAATCGCAGGGCGACCGTGCCGAGATGGACGTCACCGAGGATGCCACCGACGATATGGAGGAGGGCGCGAGCGAGGATTCCGATGGGCCCTCGGGGGAGATGCCCGACGAGGCCGACGAGTCCGATTCCGAGAACGCCGCCGAATCCATGCGCCCACCTTCGCGCTCGAACGAGCATCGCGGCCCCGATTACAAGGCTTTCAGCACGAAATTCGATGAGGTCATCTATGCCGAAGATCTCTGCGATGCTGATGAGCTGACCCGCCTACGCGCCTATCTCGACAAGCAACTCGCCCATCTTCAGGGCGTGGTCGGCCGGTTGGCGAACCGGCTCCAGCGCCGCCTGCTCGCGCAGCAGAACCGCGCGTGGGAATTCGATCTCGAAGAGGGAACGCTCGATCCGGCGCGCTTGCCGCGCGTCGTCATGGATCCGTTCCAGCCGCTGACCTTCAAGCACGAGCAGGACACGAACTTCCGCGACACGGTCGTGACGCTGCTGCTCGACAATTCGGGTTCGATGCGGGGACGGCCGATCACTGTCGCGGCGACTTGCGCCGATATTCTTGCGCGTACGCTGGAGCGCTGCGGCGTGAAGGTCGAAATCCTCGGCTTCACCACCAAGGCGTGGAAGGGCGGTCAGGCGCGTGAATCGTGGTTGCAGAGCGGCAAACCGGCCAATCCCGGCCGACTCAACGATTTGCGCCACATCATCTACAAATCCGCCGACGCGCCGTGGCGGCGCGCGCGCAAGAATCTCGGGCTCATGATGCGCGAGGGACTGCTCAAGGAAAACATCGACGGCGAGGCGCTGGACTGGGCACACAAGCGGTTGCTCGGACGCCCCGAACAGCGCCGCATCATGATGGTGATTTCCGATGGCGCGCCGGTCGACGATTCGACCCTGTCGGTCAATCCCGGCAATTACCTCGAGCGGCACCTGCGCTACGTCATCGACGAGATCGAAACCCGTTCGCCGGTTGAATTGATTGCCATCGGCATCGGCCACGATGTGACGCGTTATTATCGTCGGGCCGTCACCATCGTCGATGCCGAGGAACTCGGCGGCGTCATGACCGAGAAACTCGCCGAATTGTTCGAGGAGAAGGCGCCCGCCGCTCCTCGCGCCGGCGTTCGCCGCAGGGCCTACGCTTGAGACTGAGCCGCCGATCTTTTCTGATCGGCGGGGGCGGCATCGCGGCGGTGGCGGTTGCGGGGCGAGCCCTCGCGCAGCGCCCGCAGGTCTTTCAAGAAGCCACGCCCATCGCGGTTCAGGCCAACCCCATCAGCCGTTTCTCGGTCGCCGACCCGGATCGTGTCCGCTTCGGCGACCTGGCTTTCCGCTCGGGCCTTGAACTGCGCTCCGCGGCGAAAGAATTCGGCGGGTTTTCTTCCTTGTGGCGTTCAGCAAACGGGCGCGATCTCGTCGCCCTCGCGGATAACGCCCAATGGCTGCGGGCGCGCGTCGAGACGACCGAAGGGCATTTGTCGGGACTAGCCGAAACGGTCCTGACGCCCCTGACCCTCGCTAACGGAAAGCGCCTGCGGCGAACACGATTCTACGACACGGAGAGCCTTGCGATTGCGGGGAACACGGCATTTGTCGGCGTCGAGCGCCGTCACGCGGTCATACGCTTCGCGTGGAACGGCAAAGCATTCTCGCAAGGCGCGCCGATCGGGCTGCACTCCAGCGTCGCGGACCTGGCGGACAATGAAGGGCTCGAAGCACTGGCCATCGCGCCACCGGGTTCGGCGCTTGCGGGCGCCCTGCTGGCAGTGGCCGAACGACTGCCCGATTCCGATCAGGTGACGCGAGGCTACATCCTCACCGGCGCGTCACAGGGAGAGTTCGAAATCGCGCGCTCGGATGGGTTCGGTATTTCCGACATGGCGTTTCTGCCGAACGGCGAATTGCTGCTCCTTGAGCGGCGATTCTCGATTTTCGCCGGCTTTACCACTCGTCTGCGCCGCATCCCAGCGGGCGCCATCCGCCCCGGGCGCCTCATCGACGGTGCGGTCATCTTCGAGAGCGACCCCTCCCAGCAGATCGACAATACGGAAGGGCTGGCGGTCCATCGCGAGGGCCGCGATATCATCCTGACAATGATATCCGACGACAACTTCAACGGTTTTCAGCGTACTCTGCTGCTGGAATTCGCCCTTGCCGGCTGAAACCTAAGCCTTTTGGAAAGACGGGCGCCGCATCACCGCCAAGATGGCGCCATAGGGCGCGATCGACAAAGCGGCGAGGAGCAGCTTCACCCCGTAATCGGCGATTGCCAGTTTCGTCCACGGCAGGGCGATGCAGGAATCCGCAATTCCTACCGCGCCGAGAAGATCCGAGATGGCCACGCCCGTGCCGGGGATGGCGCCACAATAGAAGGCGATCGAGAAGAACAGCGCCGTATCGAGGGCCGATGAAATCACCGAGGATACGAAGGGCGGAAGCCACCAAGCACGGTTGCGCAGGCTTGCGAAGATCCGGATATCGAGAAGCTGGGCCACCAGGAACGCGGCCCCGGACGCGATGGCGATCCGCGGCGTGGCGAGAGCGACGGACAGGATCACCGCCAACACGAAGCCGGCGTAAACCACCCGGCGCGCGCCTGCCGTACCAAACCGACGGTTCGACAGATCGGTGATCAGGAACGAGAACGGGTAGGTGAAAGCACCCCAGGTGAGATAATCGCCAAGGCCGAGATGACCGAAGGGATACTGGACGAGGATATTCGACGCCAGGACCACGAGGGTCATCGCCGCAAGGGCAATGCCGAAATCACGACGATCAAACCGGGTCAATGTGCTCATCGTTCCACTCAAGCTTGTCCTGAACGCAAAACGGGCGGCTTCAAAGCCACCCGCCTGCAAAATGCCGTCGTCGAGAGGTTCAGTTCGCCGAAGCGAGCTTCTTCTCGATTTCGCGCTTGATCGTGCGGGCGTTCTGCGACAGCTCGTCGCCCTTCGCCTTGGCGAGGAAGGCGTCGAGGCCGCCACGATGCTCCACGGAGCGAAGCGCGTTGGCGGAAATACGCAGGCGCACCGAACGCTTCAGCGTGTCGGAGAGCAACGTGACATTGCAGAGGTTCGGCAGGAACTTCCGCTTGGTCTTGCGATTCGAGTGGCTCACGAGATGGCCACTCAGCACGGCCTTGCCGGTCAGTTCGCAACGGCGCGACATGGTTCAATCCTATCGTCAAAATGGCGTCACAGCGTCAAAAGCAGCGGGTTTGCTTCGCAGATCCCGCGCCGCCGGACACCAGAAGTCCTTGGAAGGTGCGAGCCTATAGGCCGAAACCGGGTGCCGCGTCAAGAATAGGCCAAGCGGCCGGTCGGATTTTTTGCTATCCGGTCGCCACGATCTATACTGAATTGCGTGCCATTGGGCTTTGGTCGGGCCTGTCGATCGATTCTCCGGGAAGGTTTCATGCGTCTCATCGCATCTGCTCTCATCGCCACGATCCTGGCCGCCGCCGGCGCACGCGCCGAGGCGCAGACCCTGAAGGTGAACTACGACATCTCGTTGGCGGGGCTCGCCCTCGGGACGGCCGATCTGTCTTCGACCTTCGACGGGCCGAAATACAAGATGCAGGCGGCCGTGAAGCTCTCGGGGCTTGCCAAGATGCTGACCGGCGGCAAGGGCGCCGCCACCGCGTCGGGCGCGATTTCAGGCGCCAAGCCGCAACCCGCAGCTTTTGCCGTAACGTCACGCTCGTCCAGCGATCAGCGAACGGTGCGAATGGGTCTCACGGCCGGAGACGTCGCGGCCGTCGAGATCACCCCGCCCATCGATGAGAAAGCGGACCGTGTGCCTGTGAAAGATGGGGACAAGAAGGGCGTGGTCGATCCCGTCAGTGCCCTTCTCATGCCGGCCGTATCGGCCGGAAACCTCATGGATTCGGCCAATTGCAACCGCACGATCCCGATCTTCGACGGAGCTGCGCGGTTCGACGTCGTCCTGAGCTACGACGCCGTCAAGACTGTGGACAAGCCTGGGTATAAAGGCCCGGTTCTCGTGTGCAAAGCGCGATATGTTCCGATTTCGGGCCATCGTGCCCTCCGCCCCAGCACCAAGTTTATGGAAGAGAACAAGGACATGTCGGTCTGGCTGGTGCCTCTGGAAGCCCATCGGATTCTCGTTCCGGTCAGGATCTCCGTGCGGACCATGGTCGGCACAAGCGTCGTCGAGGCATCGCGCTGGTCCCTGGGAGGCGACGCCAAAATCATTCCGATCACGCTCGACTAGCCAGAACGCGTCCGTGCCGTTGGCGGAGTAGCCAGTCGTCACCATATAGCCGGTGAACCTTCCGGCGCAGGCCGGATCGACCCTTTAAGACGGCCCGTCACTTCCGGAACGGCCGTCTTTCACCCACCGGGATTTCGCGCAAAACCACGTATGGCCCGTCGCTCCCTTCTTCCGCAATTGCGCGCGCGCGGCGTCACGGCCGTTCTCGGGCCCACCAACACCGGCAAGACGCATCTGGCCATCGAGCGCATGCTCGGGCACGAGAGCGGCATGATCGGCCTGCCGCTGCGCCTTCTGGCGCGCGAGGTCTATCAGCGGGTGGTGGAGCGGGTCGGGGAGCACAACGTCGCCCTCGTGACCGGCGAAGAAAAGATCAAGCCCGATCGCCCGCGCTACTGGATCTCCACCATCGAGGCGATGCCCCGCGACCTAGACCTTTCCTTCGTGGCCGTGGACGAGGTGCAACTGGCGAGCGACCTCGATCGGGGGCATGTTTTCACTGACCGCCTGCTGAACCAGCGCGGACGCGACGAAACCCTCCTCATCGGCTCGAACACCATGCGGCCCCTCATCGAGGCGCTGATGCCGGGGGTTCATGTGGTGACCCGCCCCCGGCTCTCCCAGCTGACATTCGCGGGTGAAAAGAAGGTGTCGCGCCTGCCGCGCCGGACCGCGATCGTGGCGTTCTCAGCCGAAGAGGTCTATTCCATCGCGGAGCTCATCCGCAGGCAGAGCGGCGGCGCGGCCGTGGTGTTGGGGGCATTGTCCCCGCGCACGCGCAATGCTCAGGTCGAGCTCTATCAATCGGGCGACGTGGACTACCTCGTGGCAACCGACGCGGTCGGCATGGGTCTCAATCTCGACGTCGATCATGTGGCTTTCGCTTCGGACAAGAAATTCGACGGCTTCCGCTTCCGCAAGCTTCACAATGCTGAACTGGCGCAGATTGCCGGACGCGCGGGACGGCATATGCGGGACGGCACGTTCGGCACCACCGGCCGCTGCCCGCCCTTTGACGCTGCGACCGTCGAGGCCCTCGAGAGCCACACCTTCGATCCTGTGCGCATCTTGCAATGGCGTAATCCGGACATCGATTTTTCCTCCCTCGCCAAATTGCGGGAGAGCCTCGCGGAGCATCCGCGCGAGCAGGGGCTGGTGCGGGCGCCGATGGGGGAGGACGTCGCGGCCCTCGAACTTCTGGCCCGCGAACACGACATTTTGGGGTTTGCCCGCTCCAGGGCCGCCGTCGAGCGGCTCTGGCAAATCTGCCAGGTTCCCGACTACCGGAAAGTTTCGCCGCAGATCCATGCCGATCTGGTCGGCCAGATTTACCGCTTCTTGATGAAGGATGGGGCCGTGCCGCCCGACTGGTTTTCCCGGCATATCAACGCGATGGACCGGACGGACGGGGATATCGACACCCTCTCCAACCGCATCTCGCAGGTGCGCACTTGGTCCTTCGTCGCCAACCGTCCTGACTGGTTGCGTGATCCTGAGCATTGGCAGGGTGTTGCGCGTCAGGTAGAGGACAAGCTATCGGACGCGTTACATGAACGTCTCGCCCAGCGCTTTGTTGATAAGCGCACGAGCGTTCTCATGCGGCGCTTGAGAGAGAAAACGATGCTCGAAGCGGAAATCACGACCTCCGGCGACGTTACCGTCGAGGGTCAACATATCGGTCACCTGCACGGCTTCCATTTCGTGCCGGATCCACTGGCGGACACAGCGGAGGTCAAGACCCTGCGCAATGCGGCCAGCAAGGCGTTGGCAGGCGAAATCGGCGCGCGCGCCGACAGGTTCGCTGAGGCGCCCGATACCACGCTGGTCCTGTCCAACGACGGTACGATCCGCTGGATGGGCGATCCTGTGGCGCGCATGGAGCCCGGCGACCGGATCTTCGATCCGCGTGTCCGGATCCTGTCCGACGAGCATCTCGACGGCGCCGCCCGCGAAAAGGTCGAGACGCGCCTGCGCGCCTGGCTCAGGGCCTATATCGTGCGCTTGCTCGGGCCGCTTCTCGAGCTGGAAACCTCGCAGGACTTGACGGGTCTGGCGCGCGGCATCGCTTTCCAGATCGTCGAGTCGCTTGGAGTTCTTGAACGCTCGAAGGTCCTCAACGATGTCCGATCGCTCGATCAGGACGCCCGCGGCGCCTTGCGCAAGGCTGGGATCCGGTTCGGGGCCTATCACCTCTATCTGCCTGCCCTTCTGAAACCCGCGCCCCGCATTCTGGCGACGCAACTCTGGGCCCTTCAGAATGGCGGCCTCGATCAGAAGGGCATCGACGAGATTGCCCATCTCGCCCAATCCGGCCGGACATCGATCCCGGTCGACATCGAAATCGCCGCTGGGCTCTACCGTGCCGCTGGCTTCCGGGTCTGCGGCGGACGCGCTGTCCGAGTCGACATTCTCGAGCGGTTGGCGGACCTGATCCGGCCGGCGATTTCCTACCGTCCTGGAATAACCCCCGGCGAACCGCCTGCGGGAGCCGCGGATAGCGACGGGTTCGTTGCAACCGTCGCCATGACGTCCCTGGTGGGTTGCGCCGGTGATGATTTCGCCACGATCCTGAAATCTCTCGGCTACGCTTCCGAGCGCCGCGAGGGCCCTGCCATCACAGTTCCGCTGGTGGCACCTCCCAAACCCCTGGAGCCGCCGGTCGCGGCCGGCACGCCCGAAACGGTGCCGACAGAGCCGTCCGAGGTTCCGACTACCCTTGCGCCGGCTGCAGAGGCCGCAACCGAGGAGCCGACACCGTCCGCGGACGAGATGAGCCCCGACACGGCAGTGGTAGCCGAAGAAACGCCCGAAACAGTCACCGCGTTGGACACTGCCGCAAGCGCCGATCAACCTGCGCCGGAGGCCGCGACCGAGCAGCCGAACGAAGCCGCGCCCGAGCCGGTGCTCATCGATATCTGGCGTCAGCATCGCCGCCACGAAAGCGGACATGCCCGTCCTGCCCGAGGGCGACCTGACAGGGGCGATCGGCGGCCGCGCCAGGGCGAGGCGCAAGGGGCAAGGCCGGAAGGTCGTGCCGCCGGCGAAGCGCCCGCTGCAGAGCGTCCGACAGGGGATCGTCCCCCGCGCCGCGACCGTCGTCCCGATAACCGCCCTGAGCGCCGCGAGGGGCAGGGCGACGGGGGGCGGCCGCAGAACCGTCCGCCGCGCGGCCCGGGTCGCCCTGATGACCGGAGGGGTCCACGTCCCGAGAAGCGCTTCGACAGCCGGCGGGACAATCCGCCCGAGCGGCGGGAAAAGCAGCCTGATCCCGATTCGCCGTTTGCCAAGTTGCTGGCCCTCAAGGCGCAGCTTGAAGACGGGAAGAAATAGGCCAGGGCCTCATGCGTGCGGACAGACAGCGGCTCGACAAGTGGCTGTGGTTCGCGCGCTTTGCCAAGTCCCGCACCTTGGCGGCAAAGCTTGCCGGCAGCGGCTTTGTCCGGGTCAACGGCCAACACAGCACCGATCCGGCGAAAGGCCTCGCTATCGGGGACGTGGTCACGATCGCCCTCGAGAAAACGACGCTGGTCGTGCGTGTTGTCGACCTCGGAGCGCGCCGCGGACCTGCGCCGGAAGCAAGGCAGCTCTACGTCAACCTCAACAGCGACGATGGGACGCTTGTCAGGGACACTCACAGCAGCTAGAGCGGCGACGGCCGCCGCGCTTCGAGATCGGCCGAAACCGCCCGCGAAGGACCGCCATGACCTACGTCGTCACGGAAAACTGCATCAAGTGCAAGTACATGGATTGCGTCGAGGTTTGCCCGGTGGATTGTTTCTACGAGGGTGAGAACATGCTCGTCATCCACCCCGACGAGTGCATTGATTGCGGCGTTTGCGAACCCGAATGCCCCGCTGAGGCGATCAAGACGGATTCCGAGCCGGGTCTCGAGCAATGGCTTAAAATTAACGCCGAGTTGGCCAAGAGTTGGCCCAATATTACGCAGAAGAAAGATGCGCCGCCCGACGCCAAAGAATTCGACGGGGTGGCCGGCAAATTCGAGAACTATTTCTCACCCGAACCGGGCGAAGGTGACTGATCGGAAGCTTGAGCCAATTGGCCGCATCTTAACGCTACCATTGAAATATTTTTGCTTTTGAGGCCAACTGTGATAGGGTTCGTCCATGCCGTCACTCGTGCCCGACGTGCGTACTCCGCAGACAGACGGTTCATAACATGAAGCGAAACGCACGGCCGCTGTCTTCAGGTAGTTTCGGCTGCCAATCTTTAAAGGTATGGGCGTTTTTTCAGTTAACGGCCCGATCAGGCATATCAGCGGAAGCCGATAGTCCGCAATCATCATGATAGTTCTTCCGGAACCCTGCCGGTTGAACGAAATCACCCTCGCCCCACGGTGAGGAAGTGCAAGGAGGCCTCTCTCGCATGACGACCGCCAAGAAGTCCGCCCAGCGCCTCGGTTTCAAGACCGGCGAAGCGATTGTTTATCCCGCTCACGGCGTCGGCCGTATCACAAGTGTAGAAGAGCAGGAGATCGCAGGTTTCAAGCTGGAATTGTTCGTCGTCTCGTTCGACAAGGACAAGATGGTCCTGCGAGTCCCGACTGCGAAAGCTGCCACCGTGGGCATGCGCAAGCTCGCCGAACCGGCTCTCATCGAAAAGGCGCTGGATGTGTTGACCGGCCGGGCGCGCGTGAAGCGCACCATGTGGTCGCGTCGTGCGCAGGAATACGAGGCCAAGATCAATTCGGGCGACCTGATCGCGGTCACCGAGGTGGTACGTGATCTCTACCGCTCGGATGCCCAGCCGGAGCAGTCCTACAGCGAGCGTCAGCTCTATGAATCCGCGCTCGATCGCGTCGTTCGCGAGATCTCGGCCGTCAACAAGATCACCGACACCGAGTCCCTCAAGCTGATCGAACAAAGCCTTGCCAAATCGCCACGCCGCGCCGCCAAGGGCGAGGTTGACGTCGAGGCCGAGGCGGAAGCCGAGGACGTTCAGGAAGAGGCGGCCTGATCGCCATCCTGCCACCATTTGCAAGAAAGCCCGGCCTTGTGCCGGGTTTTTTGTGCCGAAACGCTTGTCTTCCGGGCAATTCAGCCTATCTCCGCAAACTTTGCTGTTTTGCCTGAACTTTTTCTCGCCGTCGCCGTTGAGAGGAAGCCAAGGGAGGACGCGATGGGAGAAATCTCAGGGGTTCGTCGCAAGTTTGTCCGCGCTGCCATGAATGCTCCGTTTCTCGAACGAGAGGAGGAGCGACTGCTGGCAGTCCGATGGCGGGACAATGGTGATGAATCAGCTCTTCATCAACTCACCGCCGCGCATATGCGCCTTGTGATCGCTCTCGCGGCGCGCTTCCGGCATTACGGCCTGCCGATGGCCGACTTGGTCCAGGAAGGGCATGTGGGCCTCCTGGAGGCGGCGGCACGCTTTGAGCCGGAGCGGGAGGTGCGCTTCTCGACCTACGCCACATGGTGGATACGCGCATCGGTGCAGGACTACATCCTGAGGAATTGGTCGATTGTGCGGGGTGGCACCAGCTCGGCCCAAAAGTCGCTTTTCTTCAATCTCCGGCGCTTGCGCGCCAAACTCACCAGAGGCGGCGAGGAGCGGATCGCCTATGAGGTGCACGAGAAAATTGCCGAGGCGATCGGCGTTTCGCGCGCCGACGTGGCCCTGATGGATGCACGGCTGTCCGCGCCCGATACGTCTCTCAACGCTCCCGTGATGGATGCAGATTCGTCGAATTCCGCTGAGCGGGTCGAGTTCCTGGTCGATAACAGCCCGTTGCCTGACGAGAGCGTCAGCAATGTAATCGACACGGAGCGGCGCGTGCTCTGGCTGAAGCAGGCGCTCGAAGTGCTCAACGAACGGGAATTACGCATCCTACGGGCGCGGCGCCTAGACGAAGAGCAGGTCACGCTGGAATTTCTCGGCACGCGGCTTGGCATTTCCAAGGAGCGTGTGCGCCAGATCGAGAACCGCGCCCTCGAAAAACTGAAGCGCGCGCTGCTGGAGAAGAATCCACAGGCAACCGGCGCGTTCGTATAATCGCCATTGCAAATGGCGCATTGTCTGCTTTCAGGCCGCGTTTTCTACTCGACCGCGATCTTGTAGCGCTCGCCGACCTTCAAGGCCTGGTTGCGATCGAGCCCATTGATCAACAGGAATCGGTCGAGTGGGCGGTCGATCGCCATGCGCGAGGCGAGGCTCTGGGCGGTGTCGCCCTCTCGCGCGATGACCACTTCGAGTCGCAACGGCCGGATCTCGCGCGCTTCCTCGGGTTGGACCTGCCGAACCGTCGCGAGCGTGCGCTGGAACAGGCCTTCGAGATCGCCCGAGCCGCTGCGGATCGCCATGATCAGCCGAAAGGTGGTGTTGCCGATGCGAATGGCGGAGAGGCGAAACGACCATTCCTTGCCGATCGACAGGGCGGTTGCGACCGGCAGGCCGTTCATGGTCTCGGTCCGCAGGCTTCCCGGCTCGATGGTGTCGTTCCAGGTGGAGCGCAGGACCTCCTCGAGACTTTGCCCGTTCGGCGTGTCGGCGGCATCGAACAGGAGCCTGCGCGAGCCGTCCGCCGAGGCGCCCAGCACCGCCTGCGAGGTGTTCTCCAGCGTGAAGCCTTCTGGCGCCTCAAAGGCGACGCCCAGGCGGGAATGGATGAAACGGCGGCCTCTCACCACCCCGTCGGCGGGATCATCGCCATAGGCAAGCCCCTCGAGGGCCGAGAGGTACTCGATCCGACCAGCCTCGCCGACGCCAGGCGCGCTGGCGCGACGGGCGGCCTGAAGCGCCAGCGTGATCCGCTCCCGTGTGCTCGGATGGCTTGCCATCATGTCGGCGCTGCCGTCGGAGCCGCTCGCCGAGCGCCCGAGCGCCGCGAGGAAACGGGATGCGCCGTAAGGGTCGAACCCGGCGCGCGCCAGAACCTTGACGCCGGCCTGGTCGGCCTCGAGCTCCTGCGAGCGGGAGAAGCTTGCCAGCGTGGAGCGGGATTGGTTCTGCATCGCCGCCGCCTCCTTGGCGTCGTTCAGAACATTTTCAGTCACGCGCTTGATCAAGGTGGAGCGCGCCTGCAATTCGCTGCGCTGCGACGCATGGCGAAGGGTCACATGGGCGATCTCATGCGACAGGACACCGGCGATTTCGGATGTGTCGTTCGCCAGCGCGAGCAACCCGCGCGTAACGTAGAGCCTTCCATTCGGCAGCGCGAATGCGTTCACGGCCGACGAATTGAGGATCGTGATCTGAAAAGACTCGTCCGGTCTGTCGCTGGCTTCGATCAACCGCTTGGTGACGTCGGACAGGAGGCGCTGAGCCTGCGGCGCGCGCGCTTCGCCCCCGAAGGCGGCAATGAGCCGCTCGTGATCACGGTCGCGGCTGCGCTCCGCACCCACGGTACGCGGCGCATCGGCGGGAAGCGACCCTGAACCGTCGAGCCCGGCGCAGGCGGCCAGCGAGCCGACGACGAGCAAAGTCCCAATCCGCATTCCGATTTTCAGACGTGTATCACTCATACCCGCTCAGCGTGGCAGCCGTTCGATCATCTCCGGTATCTCAACGGTAAGAGACGCCCCTTGCCAAGCCTCCAAAATGCCTCGGACCCTGACGTGCCGCCCCTTCAACGCCGCGGCATCGATGCCGCGATCGGTCATCCGTTTCCATGACTTTTTCGGAATGATGACCGTGAAATCCTCTGCCCATCGCCCTCCGAAGTTCAAATACGTCCATTGCGCGCGCTCGCCGACGCTCCGTACCCGTCCCTCGACGATGACGAAGGTTCCGATTCGGTCCTTGAGACGGTCTGCCTGGTCGGCGGCGATAGGCTTATAGCCAGCATCTGCCCAGAGACCAAGGCTTCGCTGTCGCGCCATCGCCTCGCGGTCAAGAAAATCGTCAGGGCACTGCGTGTCGACCGCACCGGGGTCGGCCAGCGCAAGGCCTGCCTCGATGAGTTCGCGACCGAAATCGAGCGCCGGCTCTGCCGGGCTTGCGAGCCGGAGGCGAACAGAGCGTCGGCCCCAGCGGTCCAGCGCGCCTGCGCCCTGAACCAGCACCCGAACCCCGATCCTGCCGCGCAGCCACGCGGCGGCGGCATCGCGGAAGGGTCCCTTGTCTGGCAGGCGGATCGCGGTGAGCTTGACCGTTCCGCCGCTCGTGAGGACGATATCGTTTTCCGCCGAGACGGCAGCGATGACATCCGCCACCGCCTCGTGCCGACACGACGCTGATGCCGGACGTTCGGCCTCGTTCGTCTGGGCGATGATGCGCGCCGGCGCTACGATGAGCAGCAAACCCGCAGTAGCCACAGCCATGCGGCTCGACCGCCTCACGCGCAACATCCCCCCAACCGCAACGCTCCTCCCAAGCTCAGCAGGGACAGCCTAGCACCCGTTTACGAGATCGCGAATTGTGTTAAATCATCCCCCGTGCGGTCCCGTAGCTCAGCTGGACAGAGCGGCGGTTTCCTAAACCGTAGGTCGGAAGTTCGAGTCTTCCCGGGATCGCCAGTGTTTTTGAGGGGTTGAGAGGGCGGTTCGGAGCCCGCGGTTGCCTCTCGGTTGCAAGTCCCAAATCGATACAAAATGACGGAAAAGGAACCTAGCCGTTAAGGTAGAGCTTGCTTATGCTTCCCTTGGGGAAGGTGGGCATGCAATTCCGACGGGGGCATAGACACAGCCGCTGGCGCATTCCGGCGCCGCGGCGGGCCAGAAAAATGGCCGGGGTCGCGGGCATCGGCTGCGTGATGTTTGCGGTTGTTGCCGTCACAGCCGGCAATTTTGATTGGCACCGCTACACCTCGATCGTTGGCTTTATCATTCTCGCCTGTGCGGGAAGTTGGGCGGTTTCTGCCCTTTTTGCCATCGCTTTCCAAACCAGCCGCCGTCTCTCGCGAGGGTCGACTCGGGGCGACAAGACCGGGCCTTGGGGACGGCGCACGCGCGGCAAGGTGGTTCGATTGCCCGAGCGCGGCAGCGCAGGAACCGTCGGACGTGTGATGCCGTCGTTGCCCTTGCTGTCCGGCGCGGTCGTCCTAGGAGGGATCGGCAGCTTTTTCCTGTTCCATGTGCTATCTGGCCGCGGCGACACAGGCGTTGGCGTCAATGTCTATCGCGGGGGCGAGATCGCGCAACTCGGACGGAGCAACGGAAGCGAAACCTCCAAGAAAACCATCGGGAGGGCTGGCGAAAGCGACTATTCGCTTTGCAGCTCAATCATCCGGCGCTCATGCGTGATCGACGGCGATACGATCCGGCACGGCTGGACCAAGATCCGGATCGCGGACATCGACACGCCTGAGATCTCCGAACCGAAATGCGCGTCCGAGGCAGCGCTCGGCCATCGCGCCAAGGAGCGGCTTCTGGAACTGCTCAACGACGGACCCTTCGAGGTTGTCCATCCAGGAGGGCGTGACGAGGATGTGTACGGCAGAAAGCTTCGGGTCCTCATGCGTGACGGCAAGTCCCTCGGCATGATGCTCGTTGATGAGGGAATGGCCCGACGTTGGACCGGAGCTCGGCGGAGTTGGTGCGGGTAGCCGTCTACCGGGACGGGACGCAGGGTATTGGAATTTGAATGGCAGTCGAACTACTCACTCAGATTTGGCGAACTCGCTATTCCGGTTTTTCCAATAAATCGTCTTCCACAAGTTCGTCAGGGCTGAGGCGTAACGTTGGTCTCGCGGATAGTGAGCGACTTCCTCTCGGCCAGATTGATTGTCAGCGTCAGGGCCAATGGAACGCCGGCGATACCACGCCTTCGCCCGCCAGCAATCTTATCTCGGCTGGCACGACCGGATCAACTTGGAGCTCTCGACCTGAGAGAGACGATCTTGTAGCAGCACCACAAGCGACCGTCGCATTCGCTAAGCCACGGTATGCGATTTGAACTATGACGAAGTGGTCCGGCGATACAAGGCGTCGAATAATTTTAGTCGGGATCGGAGTCGGACGAGCATGCCGTATAGATGGACCGAACTGCGGGTGGTCGACCCGTCAAGCTCCTATGATCACATTGGGCGGCAGCCGCTGAGTCTCTGGTGGGCAGCTTTGGGGGGCGGCTGACGAGACTTTTCAGGGCGGCCCGTTGGTACCGTCATGGCTCCGACTGTTCCAGGCGCACCTCAGCCGTCGCGATCAAGTGTTGCTGCGCTGGGCCGGCGACCTTGGCGAGAGCGCAGAATTACGAAGAGCTTATTCGGCTCTGTATGGCCGTTACTTCGCGCGAGCGCTTCTGGCGAGCCGACTCGGTCTCACCAACTTCGTCTGACTGCGAACGAAGCGCACGACAATTTCCTCAACGGGAGTAGTGGTCCGTCGGATCCTAAGCGGAGACATTCCCGACTGGATTGCTTGGGACCCAAGGGCAAACGGATACGTGCTTGGAGAAGCAAAAGGCAATCTTACTGGGAGCGTCGATCGGTTTCGCCGGGGGACGCCAGCCTGCGTCGGCGCCGGCAAGGAGCAGTTCGATCGCGTAACGGTGGAAGATCGGACAGGGCGACGGATTGCCACAAAGAACTGGGTGGCGGCTAGCCTATGGTCTACAGACTCGAGGCCGAGGCCCTCTGTCTCGCTACTATGGGACCCACCCGCGGACGGAGAAGAGATTTCCCCTGAAGACATGCCGAGTCATGCGTCCGCAATCCGTAGACGAAGGACGGCGAACCTAGCGCTTCGCTTCGGCCGTCCGGCGCTACTCCGACGCAATGGAAAACTCTCAGGGCAACTTGTGCACATCGAAGCGCAGCCGTTGGATTCTCCCGCAATGCCACCGTTCGCACGCGAAGCTCAACAACAGGACGGCCCGCTGCTGCCGCAGGAGCAACGGGCTGCTGGCCCGCATTCGGACTTGTATGTCGCGGCGCTAATTACGCCGCTCGGCATCCGGCCAATCCTGGACGCGGGGGACCTTCAGGCAGTCTTCATGGCTCAGGAGCAGGCAAAAAAGCTCAATGACCCCGCAATGATCTTTGGTCTCTCGGTTGGCACGATCCTTGGGGATGGCGACGATCGGCACCTATGGTTGTTCGGGAACGGCATTGCTTCCCCAGATGGCCTAAGCCTGTTCGATCTTCGGGACGTGACAGTTAAAGCGCCCTGAAGAATTGACAGCGCGGGTGGCGGGGTCTTTCTGATGGGGCAGCCGATCCCTCTGCGATTACTAATGCTTAATCTCGGCGGCGATCGCGTTAACGATGCGCTTGCGAGACGCACCGCGCGTCACCATCGCGGCCGCCTCTCCCGATTGCGTGAGCCAAGTAACCAGTTTTTGAAGCGCCAGGCGCGTCGTCGCGTCGTCCCGGCAATTTGTGAGCAGAACGAATTGCACCTTTTGGACCTCGTCGGCGACATAGATGCCGAAAGGAGCGCTCACAATCGTAGCATCAGGGAACCCGAGCAGACTTGCCGCCTGGGTCTCGGTTGCTGTTCGATTGCAGCCAATGAGGTGGACCGGGCCAACCGCCAACTTGAGTGCGCTGATCTGCTCATGATCGCGCAGGAACGGTCGCCCAATCATTTCGCGAGCCGCTCCAATCGACATGCTCCCGGGAACGGCGTGGAGGCAGAACAGGACCTTCTCCCCGTCGATGTCAAGCGTTGCGTTTCGCGGCACCATGACCTCGCCGCCATTTTGTTTGATCGCGCTCTCCAGTACCGTGCATATCCGCTCCTCTCGCGCGCGGTAATCGAGCTTCGACCATTCCAATGCTTCGCCAAGATGGAAATGGTTGCGTCGCCCCTCGCTGGCCGCGAGCGTTACCAGCTCGGCGACCTGGTGAGCGATTGCCTGTTCCACTTCGTTAAGAACGTCTTCAAAGCTATTGCCCTGTCCGCGGAACCGATCAGCCCGGTTGACATCTTCTTGGAAGCGCTGGTCCCGCTCGGAGGTATACGACTTAATATCTTCCTCAGATCCCGCGCGAATGACGAGCACCTTTGCGGGCGTCCTGCTGTACGCACGCTGAAACTCGCCGTGACAAATGCCCATGTCACCGGCGCCAGCTGCCCAACCAGCACTTCCGTCATAGATGACGAGGAGAATGTCGGCTTGATCCACTCTCAGCATACATTCATCCCATGCGGCCGCCGTCGCTGCCGGCGCGTCCTCATTGATCCACACGTTGAAGAGCGGATGACCGAATAACGTAGCCGCCTCCAGCTTCGCTTTGATCTCACGGCGCAGCTCGGAAAGCGTTGTCGTCTCACCAGCGGGGAAAGCCGCTAGATTTCGGCTTGAGATCATAATGTTGATGGGGCGGATCTTAGTTGCGCCCTTGCGTTTGACTGCCCGGCTTTTCGCCCGCCTACTCGTTGTCACCGCGTTCCCCTGGTCTCCTAGTACCCCAATGGCTGATGGACCATGTCTCGTTTGGCAACGAAAACTGGCAACAGCGCAGGATCTATACACAGAAGCTTACAGATCTCCGCCTTGGGTCGCGGAGCTAAAGTGAATCGTTGATAGTTTGCGAAGTGCTACCCGTTGTTTCAGCTTTGCGACGTCCTTCTCGCGATCGAGAACATGCATCCTGCGATGACAGTTCGCGCAAAGAGCAACGGTGTTCTCCAGTGTGTCAGGGCCGCCCTGCGCGAGATGCACAATGTGGTGACACTCAAGGTAGGGGCCTTCCTGAGTACTAAATGGCGCCGGGTTTGCGCAAAGATCGCATATGCCCTGGGCCAGCCTCTTTGTCAGCTCTACCACCGCGGCGCTTCGTATGAATTGAATTGCCAGTGTCTCGCGACGGTTAGGCTCATGGCTTCCTTGAGTGCCGGCCAACAACAGTAGTTCTTCTAAGGTTTTGGGGCGAACGGCCCGACGTCGGGCTCTTTCGATTTGTTGGATATCACGAGCCTCAGGAATGGGTTTCCCACCGGCGCTTATCAGAGCTAAAGGAAAAACCAGAACTGTTCTCGTTGTTCCCTCATCGTCGACTTGGCTCTCGCGATAGACGGGGGCCGTTAGCCTAACAGGTCCGGCGTAGTGGTAAGCGTTCCGCGTGAACACCTCAAACAGGTGCACCGGGACGTTGTCTTGCTCGTGATGCGCTAGCCTTAGGTTTTGTCCAGATAATGTCTGATCGCCGACGCGGCCCATGCCCGTGTAGTGGAAAGCGTCCCCTACCCAACGGTCGTCATACAGGCTTTTGGTATGGTCAGCGATAATCACCAGACATTGGTGCTTACCGGACCACCGCATGCCGCCAGCGTTTCCGACACTGAACGTCCTAGAAAGTTGGTCGTTGGTGAGGATCACACCCGGTGCGAGGTCTTTGATATCGACCTGAGCGCCTTCGTTCTTGCGCACAATCTCAAAACCTAGATCCCGCAGAAAATCGTTCGCTTCATTTCCACCGGAGAATTCTCGGCGAGAGTAAGTTTGACCGTTTGCGAATTCAGAGGCAATTGAGATTACAAGTTTGGGCGGAAGTGGCATCTCCGTTACAGGGTCGATCACATCAAACTTTGTCGAAGATGCACCCGACGGGATACCCGTTTCAACGATGCGAGCCATTGCGAGGCGGATGTGATCCGCCGTGACTTTCTTCGGTAGTGCCATACGGTCAAGCCCCCAACCACTGGATCACGGGTAACGAGAAAGTAAACTCAAGTCAAAACGGTCGCATGATGCTCGGAGAGATCATGCTGCCCTGATAATTGTTGGTGATTTTCCGCTGTGTTTTTTGACCGTTTGGGGGTAATTCAACATGAAACCGACTTCACTCGCCTTTTTCGTCACCATCGCCACGATGCTTGCCGGGTGCCAAACCTTGGATCAGCGCGTCGAGGCCCGTTCAAAGCTCGTTTGCTTTCAAGCCGGCTATGGCGAGACATCGCCTCGGCACCGCGAATGCATGGAGACGCTGACGCCGGTCGCCATGGACATGGAGCGGAAGGCGGCGCTTCGCCAATTCAATGAAGGCCTCGACACGATTGCGGCGGGACTGAACCGCAACGACGGCGGCGTGACCTGCGTGACCTCTGGCTCGGTGACCCGCTGCCGGTGACGATTCCGGGGTCTCACCTCCGGGCCCGCCGCGAGATGCGGAGGTAGCGCCTTCGCGGCCCTTGGTGACGTTCCACTGTGAGATGCTGCAACTCGCTACCATTCAAGCAAAACTTCATGAAACTCTCTCGCGTAACGGCAGCGATTACAACCCGTCCGGTTGCCCGATTGAAGAGAAACTGCCAGAGGACTTTTTCAGGAGCCCGAAAGCCAGCAATATGAAAATCTTCGTCCCCAAAGTCGATAAACACGTGGTGTCGGAGAGGAGCCCAGCGTCGGACGATTGCCGCGGCTCTTGTCCGAGGATCTAAGCACAAAGGGCTGTCGTGGACTATATATCCCTCTGCCACGGCTTCACGAAAGGCGGGAAGATCACGCTTATATCGCATGCCATCCACGACCCAAACCATTGTCCCGTAGAACTTCTCGCGGGAAAGGCGCTCTTCGGGATCGAGGGGCGAGTGCTGGAATTCAATCACCAAGCCCCTGTCGTTCTTAACATCCGCGATATGACGTTCGCCTTCAGCGGCAACGTGGATGACCTCCTGCCACTCCTGCGGAAAAAGAGCCTTCCAAGTACGATGCCATTCGGTCTCCGGCTCCCACCAGCGATCGCATTCGAGTTTCCCGAGGTGAGACCAGTGCCAAATCCGCTTCTGACCGCACCTGGAGACTACTTCTGCGTCGCAGTTCGGACAGGCACCACGGAGCTTCGGCTCAGCTTCGTGACGTGCCCCATTTACCAACCCGTATTTCATTTTCCCCCCACCGATTGAGAATGCTTGGAAGGGTTGCTGCCGGATTGAACGGAGGTAAAGGCCCGCTGAGCGAGAATTTACGTACGGTGTCACTAAACGCATATACGGAGCGTTACACATTAAAATGCGTAGCGTTGCAAATTTACATCGCGATTCATCGGCTAGAAACTTGGAAAATTCTGCGACCCGCTTCCAGTCAGGTCTGCACTTCCGACGTGCGTCGAAGGAACATCAAAAAGGGCTAGAAGTCGTCTTCGGCGTCGGGTACCGAACTTCTGGTTTTCACCAATAGAGTGCACGACGACCGTCGCTGACAATGCAATATCCCGGGTATGGGCCGGTGTCTCTGGGGCCCCCGTTGCAGCAACGCTGACAATATCAATTGGGGGGAGGGTCGAAGGCCGGCCGGCGACGAGGCGGGATCAGTCGTCGCCCTCGGCCCTCCGCAGAGTTCTAAGGGATCGATGCCGATGGCTAGGCACACCCCGATTTCACGCACAATTTTGCGCTGAGGCTGATTCATTCGAGCTGACGTGCTTTATTGGGTCATTCGAGCTCTTAAACAGCAGACGGAGGCGAGCAGTGCCGGGCGAGGTTGAAGTTTGCGACAACATGATATGGGCGAACCGCATTCGCGGGGACGACACATTGCGGTGTCGAATCAAAGAACTTTCACCCGGTCAGGCTGTCGTGCTGGAGGTCGATACACACGTGGGAACTTGGATCGCGATCAATCAACATCCTATTCATTCGACAGGCTACGCCTTGAATCCGCAAGGTGCCGCAAGAGCTCCGTGGCATGCTCTTTGGGAAGAGCGACCCGGGGACTGGGTTTCGATCCGTTTCGTGCGCTACCCAGCTGAGGCGTAGGCCCGCTCCAACGCTTCGAGAGCCGCTTCGCCGCCACGAACGGCCTGCGTGTAATGACTGAGGGTGACGACGGCGTTGGCATGGCCTGCAAGTTTGGCGACCAGGCCGATCTCAATACCTTGAGCCTGAAGCGTTGAGATGAAGGCGTGCCGGGCCGAGTGCGGCGACACATAGGGCAGTCCGATCTTCTTGAAGGCCGGGGCCCAAAAACGGGTGCGAAAGTTGGAGTAGAGCAGGGTGTTGCCGCCGCCCGTCCGCGGCTTGGGCCAAGCTTGCCGTTGGCCGAGGCTCGAAAACACCCGATACAGCTCATTACCTCGCCGCGGACAGCGGACGCGCCATTCGAGCATCATCGCCCGCAGGGTGGGGCTCATCGGGATTTCGCGGGTGCCCGCGGAGGTCTTGGTCATCTCGCAGATGGCGCCGTCGAGCTCCTGCATACGCCGGATGCGGATGACGTTTGTATCGAAATCGACATCCTCCCAAAGAAGTGCCAATTGTTCGCTTGGCCGGGTGCCTGTCAGAAAGGGGAACCCGTAGTAAATGCCGCGTTCCGGATCGTTGCGAGCGCCCCCGAGGAGGATCGAGACCTGCTCGGGGCCAAGGATTGCCTTTTTGACCTTTTGCCGTCCCCTGCCCAATTTCGACGGCATGGCGGGCGGTCGAATGTTGTGATCTTCGGCCGCGAGCGCCAGCGCCGCCTGAAGATAGGTCTTCGCGCGGTTCGCGGTGAAGGTGCCGACCTCGTTCGTCAGCAGCCTATGCCACGCCCGAATATCGGCAGTCGTCAACTCCGTGACCTTCATGCTGCCCAACAGGGGCTTAAACTTCGTCCCCGCCGGTGCCTCACCAGTCTCCGTGTAATCCGCCCGCTGCCGCGGCGTGCCGATGAGCAGAGGGCCAACGATCGACCCAGCGACATGACGGTATCCACGCAAAGTGCGCTCTTTGACGTTCCCGGCGCAATTCACGAGCCAATGCTCCGTTACCTCGCCGATTGTCAGACTGACGCGCTTCGATGCGTAGGTGCCCAACGCCACCTCCGCGGCGATCTCGGCGGCTCGGCGTTGGGCATCCTTCTTCCGCTTGAAAGATTTGATGCGGCGCGCGCCGGTCTGCGGATCGCGATAGTTCAGCATGTAGAGGTGGTGAATGACAATCTCGCCCGATTTTAGCGTTCGCGGCCGATCTCGTTCCGTGATGCTGTACTCGAATGCCATGATACGTCCCGCCGAAAAAGAAAAACCGAAAATCAAAACACGCGGGAAGAGGCCGCACAATTTCTTGGATGTGACGCGAGGCCTCCGGGAGATGAAGGGCGCAACCTCCGCGCAACCCGGACATTTCGAAGCGCCGTGACGCCCGAAATGACGGGGCTTGAACTACGGTTCATTAGGCGACAGGTCGTCTCGCGGCAGTCGCAAAAGTCAGCGAAGGCTGCCCATCGAAAACGGACCGGATGTGTGGCCGTGGCGGCGTGGCGGGTGTGGCATGTGCGGCGGCACCTCTGTGCGCTGCCGCTGCGGCTCCGCGGTTCGCACAACGTCGCTGCCCACACACTCCAGCGCGCCTATAGACCATGCCACACATGCCACCCCGCCACGCTCAACAAAGTGATGCTTTGTCTCGGTGGCCCTCGGGTTTTGGTTTCTCGTAGCCGCGAACGGTTTTGTCGCCGATTCGAAATTTCTTCGGCTCCCATCCTAGATGCCGCATGACAATGGCGAGGCGCTTGGTGTGGCCCTGCGTCAGTCGCTCCAGCGGAATGCCGAGCTTGATTTCGAGAAGTTCGTGAGTATAAGCGCGGACGAACTCTCCGTGTTCTGTTCCGCGCTCATCCGACAACTTTTCAAGCCAGGGGTCTTCCTCGAGCCGCGATGCCTGCTCTACCGCTGCAATGTCCCAGAGCTCTTCGGGTAGTGCGATGCTTTCGCCTTCCCGCTCGCGATGCGCCGCCTCGGCGAGGAGTTGGTCTCGGTCTCGCCGAAGCGCCTCAAGGTCAATAAAGCCAGTTTTCACGGGCCAGAAGCGCCGATTGCCAGTCTGGTCGCGAAGGTATTTGTCATCGTTGGTGGTGCCGATGAAAATCGCCTGCCTGGGGCGTGCGGTCGAATAATGCGCATAGGCCATCCGACTTCTATCGACTGTTCGAGAGGCGAAGGCTTTGATCCTGTTAACCTCGGCGCGGTTCAATCCCTCGACTTCGCCCAGTTCGTAGAACCAGACGCCCTCCAGAAGCTCGATCTGCGCTTTTGCATCCAGGGTCAGAATTTCCTGATCCGAGTGATTTCCCGGCCCGGCGAGAATGGCCACCGCCGTGGATTTGCCCGACCCCTGTTTGCCTTCGAATACAACGATCTGGTCGAACTTGACGCCGGGTTGTCGGACGCGCCGGACTGCGGCGATCAGAGTGATCCGAGAGACGGCACAGTTGAGAGGTGTATCTTCTGCCCCCAAGTAGTTGGTCATCCACCGATCAAGGCGCGGGATGCCATCCCACACGAGGCCATCAAGCATCTATCGGATCGGGTGGAAGGCATTCTCGAGGCAAAGGAGGTTAACGGCGTCGCGGACATGTTCCGATCGCGGATCAAAACCGAACTCCTCAATAATCAACCCGCGCAGGGCCATACAGGCATCGTCGCTAATCTCGCCTTGGTGCTCTTCCAGTGGCTTTCCATTGACGATCTTTCGATTGCGGAAAAGATCGAAGGAGCAAGAGAGGCCTAACCGTCGAATGGCGACCGCAGCATTGCGCATCGTCGCGCGAGGGCCTCGTTTATCATTATCAGGCCAACCATTCTCGATGGACGCTTTCGCCGACCGGGCTTGCTTAAGGGCATAAGGGATGGGAGCCCGTCTCTCGAGGATCGACGCCGAGATGCCGAGATGAGGGTTGATAAAAACACCCGCAATAGTTTCTTCAGGGCAACCGGCGCGAACAAGTTCACACGCGACATGAAAGACGGCCTCACTGCGCGACGGGTAGCGCGGCGCTTCACTATTCTGCGGCCGCTCCGGATCGTCGCCCAGTTCGATCACCGAGCGTATTGCCGCCGTTACACCCTCGGGCAGAACATCGAGGCCGACCGGCGTGATGTGGACGGAAAGCGGAGTCGATGGTGTGGTCAACTCCGGATCGAGCGAAACCTCCGTGAAGGCTTCAATCGGATAGGAGCGATCCCAGTCCGTGAATTCGCTGACGTAAGCCAGCGCAGGTGTCCGTCCTGCCGCTTGCTTTTTGGCATTCGGCACGTTGATGGTACCCGGCAGCCGCATGATGCGGTCGGCGTTGTGGCAGTTGTCGCCGCCGAGGTCCGCGGCGATCCTCATGTTACAGCGCTCGACCCGTTCGAGGTTGCTGCACGGTGCATCCAATCGCCAAAACGCCTGATAGCCGCCACCCGAGAAGATAACCGCCGTCGGCCGAGGCGCGTACCGTTCGATGCGGCTGAGCGCGTCGAGGTCGTCGACATCGACATGGAGGAATGTTGCCGCCTCCACGTCCGCCTTCCTAGCCTTCTTGTCGCGGAAGCCGGACGTCAGAGTGTTGACGTGGTGGTAAAGGTTCTCGACGCCTTGGCGGCCTTCGATCCATGCCGCCATTTCATCAAGTTGGTCGGGACCGAAGGTCTTAGCGGCAGGAGCACCATCCGGTTTCATGGCGACGAGGTGCCAGGAGCCCTTTGGGTGCATCGCCTGAAGGAAAGCGACCGCTGCGGCGGTGTCGGAAATAATGTGGTCGGGCATACAAGTTCTCTCAAGTCAGCCGTGCCCTATCGCGCAGGCGGCGCTGCACGAGGGGAAGGCGCAGATTGTGGTGAGGGAGAGCAGGGCGGGTCTGACGATCCCGCCCGCTTGGTCAGGCCAGCTTCAGTCGATTTGCTTCTTGATGACCAGGACGAATCCGTTGCCGTCGGCGTAGACTGCGAGCGACGGAGCCCAGAAAATGGGCGACGCTTGAGCCAACATATTCACATGTGATCTCGGATCGTGCTCGGGTCGCAGTAAGACGTCTTCTTCGTCGAGGGTCCCGGCCTGGGGGTGGCGAGGAAACTTACGCATCGTCGGAGCCTCCCTGGCGCGACGAGTCGATGAAGGCGATTACCTGAGAGAGGCGAACGAGGCGTCGGCGATTGAAGGGTGTGAAGCAGGGGACATCCCCACGACTGACGGCTCCTAAAAGAGCCCAATAGTGAAGGTTCAGTTCTGCGGCCGCTGCCTTGATCGTATAGAGTTTTTCGAATTCAGAAATTGACTTGTCTTGGTCTCGCATCTGGAGCCCCCTAATTTGCGGGGGAGACGCGATGAGATGCCTATCGGCCAGCTATGCATCGTCGCCCCCTAGTGACTGGGTACGTTGATGCGACCACTGGTCTGTAGCTCTGTCGCTCGGGAGGAGGGGCTACCCTCGCAACGCTTGGACAGGTGCGGTACTGCGTTCGCGAATACAAAATGTAGATGCTTTTGCATTCTGTCAACTAGATATGGGATCTTGCCGCGGATTGGGTTATTCCGGGGCTGGCCGCGCCGCTCCGCTATGCGTGCCCTATGCCCCGTCCAGCCGTCGCGGAGGTACTACGCCGGCCGCTGCGGCACGTCCTCCTACTAATATAGCTTCGAGGGCTGAGCACCAGCGGGGACCGCCTCCGTGCGCACGGGTAGGTCAGGGGCGGGTGAAAGATAAAAAAATGGTGGGTATAGGTGGCGGGGGAGAAGGTATGCATCTTACTTCAAGTGATAAGAGACAATCGCCCAATCGCATATTTGGGATTTCGGAACAGTAATAGCTGGGCAAAGTCGCTCCTTAAGCGACCATAGACACCAGCACTCTTGTACTTGACCCGGAGTTCATGCGACCACCGGCGGTACTGAGGATGAGACGCATGCCGAAAATGGCTTACATTTTAGATGACATATCCGCAGCGAGAGAGTTCGTCTCCAGCCTTAACCGCAAGATTGTGCGCAAACGGTTTTCCACAGGCCATTGGGAGCCACATCACGTCGTCCTCGTCACTCGTGATGGCCAAGTTGTCGCCATGGCGGACTGTGTCGTAAGTGATGACGGTCATGCCGCTAATGGCAGCTTGCTTGCCCGCAGCGGTTTCGGGGCAAATGCAATAGCAGCACTTCTGCGCATGAAGCAGCACGTGCCGGTGGGACATTGGCAGTCAACGCTCCGCGTTCCAACACCGTCAACGGTCGGAATCTCTCGCCGCTATTTTGACGCAACATTCGATCAGGGAGCATGGGAAATTTCGAATGAGCTAATGAAAGTGCATGGTTCACAGCACCATCTGCAGCCGACACCTATTATTGTCTCTTCAGCGTTCCTTAAAGCTGCGGGCATCCCCCAACTCCATCGCATGGATGCTGCATCGCGGGCCCAGCTACTTAGGGCGGCCGCTGAACCTTCTCGTGCAACGATTCGCGTTCCAAACGGCTCTGTGCTCGGTGCAACAGATCTCATGTCACTGGCTTTCGAATTGCTGGACCTGCCGATGCAAGTCAGACAGAACGTGTCCCGTGCCATGCTGATTAGCCTTGCGGTGGCACATGGTCACAACATCGACATGCGAACCGTTAATACGCTCGTCCGCAGTGACGCAATGCCGATCTTCTTTAATGCCGTGTCTCGAGCCATTAGTTTAGATGATCAAGCGGGAGGGATCTTCACTGTCGAATGTCACAACGAGGATCCAGTTGCCTCGTTTTTGGCAAAGGTCTCGACGAGAACGTTGCCATCAAACCGGGCGTGATGGCCGCCGCACTACACATCGCTGCAAGCACGTTCTCCTTAGCCAGGCAAAGACTGCGGGCCCAGCAACCTCCGTGCGGTATGTCGACGGGCATGGAAACTAAGAGCGCGGGGTATGGGTTAAGGGTGGTGACAGGTAAGGCCCGGGCGCAGCGGCCAGAGCATATAGGCAGTGTTTCTTCGGGACCCTTAACTCGCAGCCGACATGGCCTTCGTGATGTCGCTCAATTTTACATACTTTCTAGAATTGAAGAACGTATAGGTCGGAATTGCACCTGACTGCGCCGCTCGCTGGAGCTTGAAGTAGGGTAGGCCGGTTGCCTCTGCGGCGGCGCGCAGCGTGAGCGGTCGTTCGAAGGATGCGACGGGCAGTGACCGGCTTTTCATTTGGTTCTCCTCTTGATGAGAAGAAGAATAAAACACGCCGCGCGAGCCGCGAAAATTTCCATACTGTTGCGGCGCAGACGCTGCTGCGACATCTCCAACCTACCATCGTTCTTTCGTTGCACGACGGCGGGAGGCGGCTTCCGTACGCACGGGTACGTTGAGGTTGGGTGAAAGAGAGGAATACACGGAGCGTGGGCGGATAGGGGAGTAGCTCTGGCCGGCCTGTCACCCTCTGTTAGATGCCGACGAACCTCACTTCGCCGACGCGAGAGTCAATGCAACGAGAATCTCATCTTACTAGAATAGCTTCGCACGCGCGGAGCCTAGGCGGCCCGCGTTCGACGACGCTGCGTTCGCTGTCGTCTCGGCAGCCGCGGACGCCTATGTGCTCTCTCCTGTCGAAAGCGGCTGTCGAGCTCGTCCAGCGTCGCACGCGCCATATGGGCGTCGATATCGATCAGTTGCTCAAACAAGCGCGTTCCATCCTCCCGTGTTGCCGGCCCAAGACGGTGCAGCGTAACGGCTAGGTCCACGAGTTGAGGCGCAGTGGATGCGGTTCCCGTCCTCATGTCGCCGAGCTCATTCCGCCATTTCCTCACCAAACCGTCGGCAATACGGGCGACCAGCCGAGCCTCGTGTGGAAGAAGGGTCTCGAGCCTGTCGACGACAAAGGTCGAGGTGAGCCGCGGAGCCTTATCTATATTGTCCGCAATGGCGTCCAAGAGGGCAATTGTGCTCGCCTTTGGCGTTAGATCGTCCACGATGCGAAACAGCTCGAAGACAGCAGACCACTCGCTTTCCGCGGCAGCAGGCAGGAGTCGCACGAGCAACTCGGTTGCGCGCGCTCGGCGAGCCTCTCCGGTCCACAGATTCACTGCGGTCGTCGCAGCGCCTGCACGGGCGTCGTGGTCACTGGATTGCTCAATTGCCGCGAGCGCTTCCTTTGGCCAGGGCCGCTCGGGATGAAGTAACGCAAGTAGGGCAACCAACTCGCCATAACCATAGCGGACGGTTCTTCCTTGTGCGGCTTTCCACCTGAGTAGCTCACTCTCGACAAGGTCGGGTGCCCACCAGTGAACGTGGCCCAACAGATACGCTAGTTCCGCCGTACCGACGAATTCGGGGAAACGATCAAGGATTCGATGCAGCAGTCTGATCTGGTCGGTAGCGTCTCCACCGTTGATCGGTTGGAGGCGAATGAACGAACGAAGCAAGTGACGCCAACATTTGCGGTCGGAAATATTGTTCAACGCCTGATCTAGGACTTCGACGAGCGATGGGATGTCATTTCGCCGGAGGTAAATTCGGACGAGCGCCTGCAGCAATGGGTAGGGGTCGCCTGGCACACTTGACCAGCCACCGTTGCTCCACAGCAGGCTTCTAACATCTGGATCGTCCCCGTTGCCCTTCTTGGTTTCGCCGGGAGCCTCTAGTTCCTCCTCATCCGCTTCCTCGATGGAGTCGCGCACGTCAGATGGTGGCACGAGCAGCCAACGCCTGAACAGGTCAACGACGGCTTCGTCGATTTCGACTTTGCGGTTGATCAACCGATCGATAGCCATTGCTACGGAGCTACGGAATTCAGTCGCTCCGAAGCCTCGATCGGCCAAGACAACGATCGCCTTCATCATTTTTGTGGGGTCTGCTGCCTCGCTCATCGCCTCCAAAGCGTAGCCTGCCCCGCGCTGGCCAATGTCGGCCTCCAAGCGGTCGATTAGGTTGATCGCGCGCTCAGGCTCCGCCTTGGCGAAGTTTGCGAACTCGCGGGCAAGTTGGATATTGCCACCTTTTTCCCAATAATGCGGGTGACTCCAATGCGTCGAGTCCGGAAGCAGTTTGAAGGCATTGATGACGTCATCGTCAGAGGCACGGCTGATTTCTGATGCGCTCATAATCGAGCCGATCGAGCGCACGCCAGAGGAGACCATACCCAGGCGACCGCCCGGCAACGCCCGTTTCTCCTCCTCCAGTCTTCTTCGCGTCTGCTCGCTCGCCAAGTGGGCGGGGAGAGAGCGCAGTAGGTCGAGCCGAATCCGCCTTAGTAGCTTCTGCCAAGCCTGCTTAAATTGCGCATCGGTCCGGTCTGTTTGAGTGGGCGGTTTGAAGTTCCAGACCATGAGTTCGAAGGTGAGAACCTGCGTCTCCGACCAATGGTAAGCCACTGATTCGATAAGTCGCGCTGTGGTCCCCGTTTGATCCTCGATGCTGCCCAAGTAGAGGCGCCTGTGGTCGTGTGAGATGAACGCGAGCGCGTCAGCCGCGAACTCGGCGGGATTGGCGGTGAAGCTATGTGCAATCAGGCGCTGAACGGGCGCAAATTCAAATTGGCTACTCACGACGACCCATGCGCGAAAGACGTCAGGTGCTTCGATTGCAAGTCGTTCCGCCGCAGTGCGGATGGCCGCTAGTAACGACGGTTCAGGGAGATCCGAGCTGTTCTCGCCTTCGAAACGGAAGTCCGCCTCGTAAAAAAGAGCATAACCGAGCCTTTCTTCGCGATTCCCACTGTATCGGCGAATTGCGGCGAGTGTCTCGATGTACCAAGGCCATAAAATCGCAATGAATTGCGCGGGTGCCCGTTCGGCAAGCGCTGGTACAGAGTCCCAATCATTAGTCGTCTCCACGAGGCGCTTGATCGGTTCGCGCGGGTTATTGTTCATGGACCAGACTATCTGCTCGCTTGGCGACGATTCTAGTGGCTCAGTCCTGGCCGCGATTTCTGCAGCGGCTGTCTTTGCAGACTCTAGCTGCTGCGCCAGGCTTGCCCGCAACAGTTTGAGTGCGATTTCGGGTTGCTCAACGCCGAGCTCTGCCAGCAAATGATCCACATAAATGGGCGCGATCGCCGTCCGACTCAGGATGGTAGTCGCAATCTCGAGCAGTTCGTCGGTCCAGTTCGGCGCTCGCTGAATCGCAAGCCACGCCCGCGTATCGTTCGCCGGGTCTGGTAGCCAATGATCGTGAATAAGTGCAGTCACGCGTGGAGCATCGCTCGACCACGCGGCGATCAGAGCGTCAAGCACCCAGTCTGCGGCTGGAGCACCCTCACTCATGGCCTGGGCGAAGTAGCTCCGGGAGAAGCGTTGGAACCAGCCCGCGCTGCCCGATAAAGCGCGAAATGCGGCTGCTCGTTCGTTGGGCGACTTGAGTGCTTGCTCCATAAGGAGAGCCTCATGGTCAGTCGGCGCGACCTGTTGACCGAGGAAGTCGATGAGTAGCAATCTAAGGTGACGGCGGAGCCCCTGAGCGCCCCAGATAGATCCCAACTCAGTAATGTAAGTGTTCGTGTCCGCACCGCGAAGATAGGTAAGCGCTGCCCAGACCTTTGGACGGACAAAGAGTGACGATTGGCGCGCCAGGACATAGCTAGATAGGCGGCCCCTCCCTTGAGAAAATGCTCTGGCTAGGGCGTAATCAAAAACGGTTTGGTGCGCGAAACCGATACTAGTACCAGACGCATTTAATGTAAGGATACCTGCTGCTATAAGAGCGTCGATGTCATGACTAACATCCTCGAAGCGTGCCCGAACGAGCCACAGGCTTTCCTCCTCAGCCATGGTCTCCGCGATGGATCCTGCAAGCTGGGAGCGAGCGACGCCGTTCGTGCCCTTCAAAACATGCTCGGACCATAGCCGGTCGAGCATGGTCTGGTAGCTTCCGAGCGGGCCCAAATGCTCGATCCCACGCAATTGCAAAAATGTTGCCAGTGCTTGGGGCGAGCGCAGCACCTCTTTAGAGTCGTCCGGCCATCCCGCAGCTTGGATTCCTTTGCTCTCCAAAACTGGGAGCACCTGGCTCCAAGCGGGAAGCTGCAGGTTAAGGCTCTCCGCCGAGATCGAGCGCAATCGAACGTCGTGCTCGAACTCAAACCTTCTCGCCGACATGACAATATGGACATTGTCCAACCTACCCAGCCGACGCACGAGGTTAAGCAGCGTGCTAAGCCTGCCCGTCCGTAGATCAAGGTACCCAGCAAGGGCATCTAGCTGGTCGACTAAAAGGTAAGTGGGGCGGAACGCGGCGAGGCGCGCGAGAAGCCGGCTTGGTCGATCCGACAGATCGAGCCTCTCCCGCAGGTCAGCCTCGTTGTTGATTTCACCGTCGAGCAGATCGGCCTTGATGGCCAAGACCGGGTAACCCTGATCGACAAGCATCTTGCCCAAAGTCGCCAGAAGGGCGGACTTGCCGGACCCTGGATCGCCGATGAGCGCCGTGACGCTACGCACGTTCTCACGCATAATGTTGAGCAATTGCTGTAGCTCGGGACGGTCGATCCAGTCGCCATCCGGCAGCGTCGCCGGCCAGGAAAGGAGATCGCTAGAGGCCGCGAGGAGCTCTTCGCTGATCTCGCTCAGCTCCTGCACCTCATGCTCGGGAGCAAGACCCAACAGGTAGAGTTCGAGCCGACTCTCCAAAGCGTCACGGAGCTTCTGCACGTCCACACGGGCCATGGTGCCGGTTAGATCGCTTACGAAGAGCCTAACCGAGCCTTTTTCGATTTTCTCAATTGTGAGGCTGGACGCCCCCGCGACTTCACGCAGAATCGCCTCAATGGCCGCCACCTGCGCAGGCGTCACCGCCGACAACTCGGAGTCTAGGTTGAGGACATATATAGCGCGCGGACCAGTAGGCGCATAACCATTCGGAGCGTCGGCGGCTGAGGATTGCTGCAGCTCGGCTTCGCTCGTATGCGGCGAAGCTGGTACCAGCGCGGACACCCGGGGGTAGAAATGCCCCCATTGGACTAGCACCTCAAATGCGAAAGCGGCCGCGTGGCAAGCGGCGATCGGCTGTCGAATTTTGTCGGTCCCAGGTTCCTTGTTCTCCGCCATGTCGGAGACGCCGCGGATGACGATGGCGGGCTTTAGCTCCTGGCTTGCAGCGTAAATAGCGCCGTACCCTTCCATCTCGATGATGCACGCGTCACCGTAGTCGTTCGCAATCAGGTCGGCGAGGTCGCCTTTGGTGCTGGCGACTACCGCTTCGGTCGAAACCGCGGGCGCGATGTGGCCCAAGGGTGGGAACGCCACCGGATACTCGCTCAGCGCCGGTAGCCTGCCGTCAGCGGGGTCTTTGATCCGTTCAACCCATGCTCTGTCGCGTCGCACTTTACGGGCGATTCCCAGCAACTTGGGATGGGCGGGGAATTCCCTCGGTCGGGCCGAAAATCCCTTGTCACCGTATTTTCCGCTGTATGGCATATAGACGTGGTCGGCGACGACAACGCTTCCGATTGGAACGTCCTCCTTTCGAGAGCCGCCCACACCAACGAAGATCTGGACCTCTGGCCCGAAATGAATATGAGCGTTGGTCACCACGCCCTGCGCAGGATGGGTGCCTGCGCCTGTCTCAGCGACGATGACGAGCCAGTCCTGACCAACGTCATGAAATAGCCCGCACTCGTAGATCACGCCGTCTCGCCCCAAGACGGAGGCAAAGGGCGTGAAATGTGCGATGACTGCCTGGAGCTCGAGATCGAGTGCTGTGACTATCAGCGCGAGCCGCAAATTTCGCTTTGCTGCCTCGTCTAGTAACTGGTTGACCGACATGTTCCCCATTAGATCGTCTTAGGGGCTTTGGTGGGGAGTGCCAAGGAGCAAGCGCCCGACGACTCATGCGGCGGCGCTGATCTCCGTTCTCGGGCAAATCGGTAGGCAGTCCGACGACCGGAAAGGTCTACCGCGGCCCAGGGTGGCGAGAGCATTTTGGGAAGCGGCCCTTAACTTCCCGCTTGTGCGAAGGCCTTCTTAGTTTTTGCGCCGGTTGCTCGCCGGTTGCAGTTTCCTGCCTCGACGCAGCTTCACCCCCGTCCGCCGCAGCTCACCAGATTTCACTGTCCCAGATATTTCAGACCCCATCTTTCGAACGGAACGACGCTCATTCCAGCGTACCTGACCGGAACCCTGTATAATCACCGAACGTTGCAATCTATCGATTCCTAAACCGTAGGTCGGAAGTTCGAGTCTTCCCGGGATCGCCAGTGTTTTTGAGGGGCATCTTAGCCCGCGGCGGAAGCGTCCCGGCCCGCCATAAGCAGACATTCCGGCCCGGCAACCACGCCAGCGGATGGGGCGCCATCCGGTGCAAGGTACTCCTGGAGTGCCCCTAACCTTTCTCTCCCGGTGGGCGATACTTGATCGCCGACGCTTTTTGCATGGCTGCGAGTGTCTCCTCGACGGTCAGCAAGACCGTCGTTTGTAGGGAGCTTAGCGCTCCGCCCGCGCTGATCGCCATCGCGGTCGCGGCCATCGAGACGTTATCCGGGGCTTCCCACAGGTTGTAGGCGTCGTGATCGCCGAAGGCATACCAAAATCCGTGCATCTTTCCGCCGACGGCTTCGATGTACTGCTTGGCCGCCGCCCGGCGGTCTTCGGGATTCTTGATGAGCTTCGCCCATGTTGCTGGCGTGTAACTGAACCGGGTGAGGTATAGGGGCATCTGTTCCTCCCACGCTCGCCATCTTTGGCGAGAGAGAAATAGTAGCACCTGCGGCAGCCTTTGAACCGGCATCACCCCTTGTAGTCATTTACGGCAGGTGGTTCCGGCGGTCTCCCGGGGGACTGGTTAAATGTCCGGCATAACGCCTTGAGGGCTGAGAAATATTCTCGGCCCTGCAGTTGCGGGCGGGTGAGGTTCGGACCGAAACGTTCGCTTTACGGTTTGCGTGGGCCGACGAGACCGAACATCGCTCCCTGTGGATCACTTCCCACAATGATGAAGCTCCCGCCGGGAACCTCGGCCGGCCCGTAGTGAATCGTAGCGCCTCCGTCGGTCGCCGCTTTGTTGGCAATGTCGATATCCGCGACCCCGAAATAGAAATTCCACATCGGTGGCGGACCGTTGGCCGCTCGCGTCATCACCGCGCCGAGGGTCTCACCGTGATGCGTGATGAACTGATAATCGCCCATCTCGCCCATCGGCATCGCGTCGCCCTTCTCCCAGCCGAACTGGCCGCCATAGAAGGCAAGCGCCGCCGCCTGATCGCTGGTGGCAAGCTCATTCCAGTTGCAATGTCCGACCTTCATGGAGGCGAAGGAGGTGCTCGTTTCTTCCGTCGCTCCCCGCATCACGTAGAATATGACGCCTTGCGGGTCGGCGAGCATGGCGAAGCGGCCGACGCCGGGAATATCCGTGGGGGAAACATGCTGCGTGCCGCCGGCCTCGACGATGCGCCTGGAGGCCGCGTCTACGTCATCGACCGCAATGTATCCGAGCCAGCAAGGGCGCATTCCGGCCGCTGCAGCCTCGGGGGGAATTGTCATCAGCCCGGCGACATCGGAATCATCGGCACTGAAGATGCGATAGCCGTGGGGAGCGCCGTCGAAGGATCGCGACCGCCATCCGACGACGGCGCCGTAGAACTCGGCGGCAGCGTCCACATCGGACGTGAGGAGCTCGTACCAAATGAAATCGCCGTGCTGATTTGGCATTGTGTGTTCCTTAAAGGTCGAGGTTTATTCTCCGTAGCGTAACCCTCCTACGGGTATATCAGGTTGCTTCCCGCGGAATTCCTTTATCTTGCCGCCCGTGACCAGCGAGTTCAAGAAGATCATATTGTGTAGGTTGTCGGGAAAGAGTTCTCTTCTCGGGGTTCGCCGCGCGGCCTCGTCCGCTGCCGTGTCCTTGGGACTTCACCGCTGCGCAGTGGCGGAACAGTTTATTTTCTGAGCAATCTCCCGGCACCTTATGAAACCTCGACTTTTTGCCGACTAATTTGTTTCGATGCGTCTTGCGCCCTCTCTAAACAATTGCTCGCCTTCCGATGAAAACTGCATCGCGGTGAGGAAGTCGCCGATTCCGTAGCGAGGCAGCGTCTTGTGTATGGTGGCGAGATAGCCGCGCGCCTCGTCAAGCCGGCCCGCGAGCGCCAGCGAATAAGTGGCGATCGCCAGGATCTGCGCATGCGCATTGGGGCGGGCGGCCGCTCTGATGGCCCAATCGGCGGCTTCCTCGAAGCGTCCGAGACGCACGAGCGCCATGGCGCGTGCGCCAAGCATGCCGAACAGTAGAGGGTCGAACGGACTCAGCTGGCGCGAGTGGTCGGAGAACCCGATTGCGGCGCGTGGATCGCCGTCCTGCGAGTGGACGAAAGCGAGGGTGTAATGACCCTGGGCGAAATTCGGGCTGAGATCGACGGCCTGCTCCAGTTCCACAACGGACTGGTTGTGACGACCGCGCAGCCAGAGCGCCCGACCCATCGCCCAATGCGCGGCCGGGTCGCGATCGTCGGCTATGAGGCTTTGCCCCGCGGCCTCGAAGGCCCGGTCGATCTCCGGCTCGCGCTGTTCCCAATCCTGGAAGGCATTCTGGAAATGCGCGAAGGACAGGCCCGCATAGGCGCGCGCGAAGGTCGGATCGAGACGCAGCGCCATCTTGAAAAAATGCTGGGCGAGATCGTTGTCGGTTTTGTTGAATCGATACATGTGCCACAGGCCGCGATGATGAGCCTCCCACGCGTCCAGCGAGTTCGGCGGCCTCAGGATGGCCCGGTTGCGCTCGGTCATCTCGATCTCGCTGGCGATGGACGCGACGATCCTGTTGCCGATCTCGTCGAGGATGAAGAACGCGTCGTCGAGTTTGTGGTCGAAGCTTTCGGCCCAGACAATTCGGGCGGTCCGTGTTTCGGTGAGGTCGACCGTCACGGTCAGGCGTTTGTCATGGCGCCACACGGATCCGCCGACAACGTAATCGACGTCGAGCATTCGGCCGGCCTCTTCGGGACCGACGCGCCGCTCATGCAGGGTGAACACGGTCCCCTGTGCGATGACAAACAGGCTCCGCAGCTTGGCGAGCCGCGTTATCACGTCGTGCGCAAGGGCGTCGGCAACCCCGCCGCGCGCACGCTCCGCAGGGGACCCGTCGGCGAACGGCATCACCGCTATGGAGGCCCGGCGGGGAGCGAGGGTTACAATGGCATCCGGGGCTGCTCCGATGAGGGCAGGGGAAGCAGCCACGCGAGCGCCAGGAGGACGGTCTCCTTGTGCTTTGGCCAAGCGCCATGTTGCGCGGATCGGTGCGCAGTCGAGGCCCTCGGCCTCAAACAGCCGGGCCGTCGCCGCCAGATGTTCCTCTCCTTCCCGAAATTGGCCGCGCTCGGCGAGCCGGTTCAGAAGGAGTTCGTGCACGCGACGGTCGAAGGGAGCCAGCTCCAGCCATTTTTCAAGATAGCCAAGAACCTCGTCATCCGAAGCGCTCCGGACGAGGTGCTCCAGCACCGCAACGTGAAAGCTGCGGAACCGACGCCGGTGCGCGGTCAGCCAGCCGCAGAAGGCCGGGCTCCGGTCGATCTCGAGGCTGTCGAGCAATTCTCCCTCGAACGAAGCAGCGAGCATTCGCAGCCGGTCCGGTGCAAGCGTGTCGATGCCGTCGTGATGCGCGCGGGCGATGTCGATCGCATCGACCCAACAATCTGCGAGATCGAGCCTGACGGTGTCGGCCTGCGTGTCGACCCTGTGCCGACCAGGCTCGTCAACGAGACTTCGTATTTTGCTGAGGCACCAGCGAAGCTCTCCCCGTGGATCGTTCGGAACGTCCCACAGGAGATCGCAAAGCCGGCTTCTCGCGACAGGGTGCGGGGCAAGCGCGAGATAGGCGAAGAGCGCCTGAACCTTGCGCGAGGCCGGCAGCGCCAGCACCACGCCCCCACGGCTGATCGTCAGTGGCCCGAGGAGGCGCACCTGCAGCAAGGCCGCAGCATCGGTGGGGATCGGCCGTTCCGATTCCACGGGCATTTCCATGCCTGCTCCCACGCTCGTCTCCACGAGTGGCCGTTACGGTGCGAACTCGGAATCGCGGCGCGTGACGCCGGATCCAGCTGGCGCCTTCGCATGGCGAGGCGGCAGCATAGCAGAATAACCGTTCGATGGAGAGAATCATGGTTACGTCCGCAGCTGCAATCAGCCAAAGCCCCACCTCCGAACCAGTGAATCTCCAGGCGGTCAAAGCCCGCCAGCAGGGAGCCTGGTCTTCGGGCGACTATGCGATCGTCGGCACCACCCTGCAGATCGTCGGCGAGGAGCTCTGCGAAGCGCTGGATCTGCGCGCCGGGCAGAAAGTGCTCGATGTTGCCGCCGGCAACGGGAATGTCAGCCTCGCCGCCGCACGGCGCTGGTGTGATGTGGTCGCCACGGATTATGTTCCCGCGCTCCTCGATCGTGCGCGGGAACGCGCCGACGCAGAACGGCTCAGCATGGCGTTTCGTGAGGCCGATGCAGAAGCTCTGCCGTTTGCGGACGAAAGCTTCGATGTGGTCGTTTCGACATTCGGGGTCATGTTCACTCCCGATCAGGATCGGGCCGCCGCCGAACTGGTTCGCGTGTGCAGGCGCGGTGGCAAGATCGGGCTGGCGAACTGGACGCCTGAGGGCTTCATCGGGCAGCTGTTTAAAACGATCGGCAGGCACGTCCCGCCGCCTCCCGGCACCAGGTCGCCGGCATTGTGGGGCACCCGGGCGGGGCTTGCCGAACTGTTCGAGCCGCATGTGGCCTCAGTCAAGGCGGCGCAACGGCATTTCGTATTCCGATATCGCACGCCGCAGCATTGGTTGGAGACCTTCAAGACCTATTACGGCCCGGTGCTCAAGACGTTCGCCGCTCTCGCGCCGATGCAGCAAGCGGCTCTTGATCAGGATCTCCTGGCGCTCGTCGAGGAGTTCAATCGCTCGGGAGACAAGTCCATGGTGGTGCCAGGCGAATATCTCGAGGTCGTCATTACGCGTTGACGAATAGCGGGCGCTTTTCGTCGCGGCCTCCAAAGCAGGAAGATCAGACGAAGAAATACCCCGGCGCCGAATGAGCTTCGGCGCTGGGTCTCTTATGGCACCCGGCTTGCTTGATGGATCATGCTGCCAGCATGGCACGGGTGAGGTCAGGGAGCGCGTTGAAGGAGTCCTGTTGACTCTCGGACTTCATGAGAACAAACTAAGAACATCATTAATGTAAATGGGTTGGCAAGGTCCATGCGTGCCGGACGAAAGGAGGTTTTTGCCGCGTTGCGGCAGGAAATCAGGCGACTGGATGGGCAGTTCCGCCCTCATCAGGCGCTGCCGTTCGGCGTTGCGGAGGTGGATATCAGGCTTCCGGGAGGTGGACTTGCGCGAGGGGCATTGCATGAGGTCACCGAGAGCGGATCCGCGGCGGAGTTTTCCGGGTCGGCCACGCTTTTCACGGCGGGGATTGCGGCCCGCCTTAAAGGGCCGGTCTTGTGGTGCCTCAATCGGCGGGATCTGTTCGCGCCGGGGCTGGTGAATGTGGGGCTGCACCCCGATCGGGTCCTCTACGCGGAGACATTTCGAGAGCGGGACATTCTGCCGGCCATGGAGGAGGGCTTGCGGGAAAGGGGGCTTGCGGCAGTGATCGGGGAGGTCACCCGGCTTGGCCTTACCGCCTCACGCCGCCTTCAACTGGCGGCCGAAGCATCGGGTGTCCCGGTTTTTGTTCTGCGCCGCTGGTGGAGCGTGGCCGAGAAAGAATTGACCACTCTCCCCAGCGCCGCCACCACGCGCTGGCGGATCTCGCCTTTCATGTCTCATGCGCCGCCGGCGCCGGGCCTTGCCCGTGCCCGCTGGCATGTGGACCTTCTGCGCTGCCGAGGCGGCGAACCCCATTCCTGGATTCTCGAGGCTTGCGATGCGAAGGGTCGTCTCGCTCTACCTGCCGACCTGGCCGACCGACCGGATCAGGCGCCATGGCGGCAAGCCGCCGTCCGATGAGCCGCTGGTGACGGTCGAAACGCAAGGATCGCGACGTCTCATCGGCGCCGTCGATCCCGCGGCGCAGGCACTCGGTTTGCGCGTGGGGCAAACAGTGGCGCATGGTCAGGCCCTGGTGGCGAATCTCCATGTCGTTGAAGCCGTGCCGGAACAGGACGAGGCGGCTTTGATCGAGCTGGCGCGGTGGTGCATCGGTTATTCGCCCGTTGTGTCGCCTTGTCCGCCGGATGGAATCTGGATCGATATCGCGGGCTCGTCGGCTCTCTTCGGCGGGGAAGAAAAACTTGTCGCCGATCTTGTTCAGCGGCTTGCCTCGCAGGGCATTCACGCCATGGCGAGCATCGCCGATACGCCGGGCGCGGCCTGGGCGATGGCGCGCTACGGCCACCGGACCATCGTGCCACGCGGCGAAATCATGGGCGCCGTCGAAGGGCTTCCGGTTGCGGGTTTGCGGCTACCTTCCCTGATTGTCGAAGGCCTGAGCCGATTGGGCATCGACCGCATCGGCCAGCTCGCCGCCATGCCGCGCGCGCCGATGACGCGCCGCTTCGGGAAGGATGTCGGCCTGCGCCTCGATCAGGTTTACGGTCATGCTTTTGAACCGTTGAATCCGCTGGTGCCGAAAGAGACACCATCCCGACGATTGGCCTTTGCCGAACCCATCGGGCAACTGGACGATCTCAAACACGTGCTCAACCGCCTGACAGCGTCTCTCTGTCAGGACCTTGCGCCGCAGGATCTCGGTGTGCGCTGTCTCGATCTGATCTTCGAGCGCATCGATCGTCGCAACGTGGCTTTGCGTGTCGGCACCGCCAAGGCGACGCGAGATGCGCGCCACCTTGCCAAGCTCTTTGACGAACGGTTGCAGTTGGTCGATCCGGGTTTCGGAATCGAGGCGGCCATTCTTGTTGCCAGCAAGGTCGAGCCTTTAAGCGCACATCAGGTCGAAGCGCAGGATTTCAGGAGCGGCGAGGCGACGGCCATTGATCTGAGTCGCCTTGTCGATCGACTTGGGGCGCGATTGGGGCCACGACGCGTCTACCGGCTTCAGCCCGTCGAGAGCCATGTTCCCGAACGATCGGTAAAGAAGGTTCCCGCGCTCGCTCCCCTCACCGGGCAGACGTGGTCCGACACATTGCCGCGTCCATCGCGTCTTCTCGAACACCCGGAACTCGTCACGGCCACCGCGCTGCTGCCCGATCACCCGCCCGCTTTCTTCATCTGGCGGCGTGTGCGCCATCGCGTGATCAAGGCCGACGGGCCGGAACGCATCACCGGCGAATGGTGGCGGGGAGGACAAGGTGATTTTGCCTTACGGGATTATTACCGCGTCGAGGACGAAACAGGCGCACGCTTCTGGTTGTTCCGCGATGCTCCGGCCGGTCAATCCGCGCGGTGGTGGCTGCACGGGATTTTCGCATGACCTATGTCGAGCTCCAGGTCACGACTCATTATTCGTTTCTTCGCGGCGCATCGAGCCCGCGCGAATTGTTCGAGCAGGCGAAGCTGCTGGGGATCGACGCGCTCGGCATCACCGATCGCAATTCGCTGGCGGGCATCGTGAAGGCCCATGAAGCCGCGAGAGAAACCGGAATCCGCCTTGTCGTCGGGTGTAGGCTCGATCTCACCGACGGCACGTCGTTGCTGGTCTATCCCACGGATCGCGCAGCCTATGCTCGCCTGTGCCGATTGCTCAGTCTTGGGAAAGTCCGCGCGGGAAAAGGCAAATGCGCGCTTGGCTGGAATGATGTCAAAATCTGGAGCGAGGGCCTCATCGCGGTTCTGCTTGGCGACGACGCAAACGAGAGACTCCAGGCTGATCTGCGACGCCTGAAGAGCACATTCAACGATCGCGCCTATATGGCGCTGATCCGCCGGTTCGGGGCAAACGAACATCTGCGCCTCTGGGATGTGGAACAGGCGGCGCAGATCGCCAAGGTGCCGACAGTTGCGCTCGGCGACATTCTTTATCATCATCCCGGCCGGCGCATGCTGCAGGATGTGGTGTCGTGCATTCGGCAGGGCTGCACCATCGACGCTGCAGGCTTCCGCCTTGAGCGCCACGCCGACCGTTTCTTGAAAGATGCGGCCGAGATGATACGGCTGTTCGAGCGCCATCCCGGAGCCGTCGCACGAACGGCCGAGATCGTGCGACGCTGCACTTTTTCGCTCGATGAGCTTGCCTATCAATATCCGGCAGAAACGGATGAGGGCGAGACCGCACAGGAAAAGCTGGAGCGTCTCACGTGGGAGGGCGCGCAAAAACGCTATCCGAATGGTGTTCCCAGCAAAGTTGCGCTGCAGTTGCGGCATGAATTGCGGCTGATCGAAAATCTCCGATACGCCCCGTATTTCCTGACCGTCCATGCCATCGTGAGCTATGCCGAATCGGAGGGGATTCTATGCCAGGGGCGGGGATCGGCAGCGAATTCCGCAGTTTGCTACGTGCTCTTTATCACCTCTATCGACCCTGCGCGATCGGAGCTTCTCTTCGAGCGTTTCATTTCCCAGGAGCGCAACGAGCCGCCCGATATCGACGTGGATTTCGAGCATGATCAGCGCGAGAAAGTCATCCAATGGATCTACGACACCTATGGCCGTCAGCGTTCGGCGCTCACCGCCGTCGTGAGTTGCTACCGCGCGCGCGGTGCTGTTCGGGAGGTCGGCAAGGTTCTGGGCGTGCCGGAAGACGTGACCGGCGCACTTTCGGGACTCGTCTGGGGGTGGAGCACGGAAGGGGTCAGTGAGCAGGAGGTCAACGATCTCAACCTCAATCTTGATGATCCGCGGTTGCGGCTGACCCTGGAACTGGCGCGGGAATTGATCGGTTCGCCTCGACATTTGTCGCAGCATCCGGGCGGATTCGTGCTGACGCAGGATCGTCTCGACGATCTCGTGCCGATCGAACCGGCCGCCATGGAAAACCGGCAGGTCATCGAATGGGACAAGAACGACATCGAGACGCTGAGATTCATGAAGGTCGATGTGCTGGGCCTTGGGATGCTCGGCTGCATGCGGCGGGCCTTCGATCTAATGCGCGACCATAAGGGTGTGGAGCACACCCTTGCGTCGATCCCCTCGAAGGATTCGCCGACCTACGAGATGATCTGCAAGGCTGACACGGTCGGCGTGTTCCAGATCGAAAGTCGCGCGCAGATGGCGATGCTGCCGCGGATGAAACCTAAAATATTCTATGACCTTGTCATCGAGGTCGCCATCGTGCGGCCGGGGCCGATTCAAGGCGACATGGTGCACCCCTATCTTCGCAGGCGGCAGGGAATGGAGGACGTGTCCTATCCGAGACCGGAGCTGGAAAGAGTGCTCGGCAAGACGCTCGGCGTACCGCTTTTTCAGGAACAGGCGATGCGGGTCGCCATCGAATGCGCCGGATTCACGCCGTCCGAAGCGGATCAGCTGCGACGCTCCATGGCGACGTTCAAGTTCAAGGGCGACGTGTCGAAATTTCAACAGAAGCTCATCGATGGAATGTTGGACCGCGGCTATGACCGCGACTTCGCAGAGCGCATCTTCAAGCAACTCGAAGGGTTCGGCTCCTATGGCTTTCCAGAAAGCCACGCTGCTTCCTTCGCGCTCCTCGCCTATGCGTCGTCCTGGGTGAAATGCCATCATCCCGATGTGTTCTGCTGTGCGCTCCTGAATGCCCAGCCGATGGGTTTTTACGCCCCGGCGCAACTCGTCCGCGATGCGCAGCAGCACGGCGTCGAGGTCAGGCCGATCGACATCAATCATTCACGCTGGGATTGCACGCTCGAAGACGTGGGCGGCCGGTTTGCTGTACGGCTTGGGTTGCGAATGGCCAAGGGATTGGCCGAGACGGAGGGCGCGGCGATCGCTCTCACGCGTGGCGAGGCGTCGTTCGAATCGGCCGAGGATATCTGGCGGCGAGCCGGCGTATCGGTGGCGGCCCTCGAGCGGTTGGCCGAAGCCGATGCCTTCGGCTCCATCGGACTGAACCGACGCGATGCGTTATGGCAGGTCAAAGGCCTCAGTGATCGGCCCTTGCCGCTTTTCGCTGCGGCTGATGACCGCGACCACCGCCTGCGACCGGAATCGGTCGAGCCGGAGGTCTTGCTCACGCCTATGACGCAAGGGCGGGAGGTTGTGGAGGATTATTGCTCCAAAGGTCTCACGCTTCGCCAGCATCCGGTTGCTTTTCTCAGACAGGACCTCGATGCGCGACGAATGATGCGCTGCGAGGGGCTCAAGGCGATTCGTGACGGTCAGCGGGTGACGGTCGCGGGGCTGGTGCTCGTGCGGCAAAAGCCGGGGTCGGCCAAAGGAGTCATGTTCATGACCATCGAAGACGAAACCGATATTGCGAACCTCGTCATCTGGACGTCCCTCTTCGAGAAGCAACGACGCTTGATCCTGTCTGCCGGCATGGTTGCCTGCAGAGGACGGGTCCAGCGTGAGGGCGACGTGATCCATGTGGTGGCCGAACACATGATCGACCTTTCCGATCTCCTGAAGAGCGTGGGCAATCGCCAGAAGGCTTTCCCGCTCCCGCACGGGCGCGGCGATGAAGCAAAGCGTGGCGGCGGGCCGGATTCCCGCGACACGCCTCCGCTTGGGCGAAAGCCGCGCGAGACCGATATTCTCGATCTCCGACCTGAAAGCGGAATCAGGATCAAGACGCGGGATTTCCGTTAGATGCCAATCCACGGGTGGATTTTTGCCTCGGGTGGCCCAGAATAGGCCGATGGACAAAAGCCACATCGAACGGATATCCGCATGGATCATCCAACGCGGCCTTGGCGGTGCGTCGGAAACCGAGCTCCTGCATGGGTTCTGCCAGAAATGCCAGGCGGTCGGGCTCGATCTGTCACGCGCCCTGGCGCTGATCGACACGCTCCACCCGGTCTATGAAGGACGCGCCTTCCGCTGGCGGAACGACGGCGTCGAGGAAGAGCCGGTCCTGGAATATGGCCGCACCCACGACGGCGAGGCGGCAGCCAACTGGCAGCGAAGCGTCTTCTATCACATGCTGACGACGGAACGCGACGAGGTCCGGCTCAAGCTCGGTCAAGGCGAGACGGCCGGCTTTCTGAATCTCGAGACCCTTCAGGAAGCGGGCCACACCGACTATCTCGCTCTCGTTCATCGTTTTGCAAGCGACGGCGCCATCGGCGACATGGATTGTTTCTATTCGCACTGGGCCACCAGCCGTCCTGAAGGCTTCAGCGAAGCCGGGCTTGCGGCGATGAGAACACTGGTGCCCCAACTCGCGCTCGCCATCAAATGTGCGTCCCTCACCCGCATCGCCAGCACACTGGTGGAAGTTTATCTTGGGCGCGATGCCGGGCAGCGCGTCCTGAGCGGTCGCATCTCGCGCGGCGTAGCGGATCGTATCAACGCCGTTCTCTGGTTCTCGGATCTGCGCGGCTATACCTCGATTACCGACACGGCGGCACCAGACGAAGTCATTCCGCTCCTCAATGATTATGCTGACGCGGTGATTTCGTCGATCCATGAGGCGGGCGGTGACGTGTTGAAATTGATCGGCGATGGCACGCTTGCGATCTTTAAAGCCGGTGATCCAGGCGATGCCTGCCGATGCGCGCTCCGCGCCGAGGCGAGCCTGCGCGAGCGCCTGAAGATCTTGAATGCACGCCGAAGCGCGGAAGAACGGCCGGTCACCTCGGTCTATCTCGGCCTGCACATCGGAGACGTATTCTACGGCAATATCGGCAGCGAGGACCGCCTTGATTTCACGGTCGTCGGACCGGCGGTCAACGAGGTCAGCCGCATTGCCTCGATGTGCCGCTCGGCCGACCGCGGCGTCGCCATGTCGTCCGATTTTGTTGCCGCAACCTTGCCGGAAGACCGGAAGGATTTCGTGTCGCTCGGGCGTTTCGCCTTGCGCGGCGTGGGACGCGCGCAAGAGCTGTTCACGCTCGATCCGGCGATTTACTAAGGGATTTTCCCGCGACGAGCCGGCTATTGGCCGACCTTGCTTAACACGTCGGCCTTCAGAAAACGTTCGATAAAAATCATGAACAGAACGGATGGGACGAGAAGGATCAGCGCGGTAATTGACGCGATCTGATAATTGCCGCCCATGCTGGCGTTGTAGAGCAGCAGCGGCAGCGTCGTGACCTGCGGCACACCGACGAAAAACGTGCCGGTGAATTCGTCGAGGGATTCGAGAAAGACGAAAATCGCGCTCGCCATGATGCCGGGTGCCGCCAGCGGCAGCGTGATCGTAAAAAACGTTCGCAGCGGCGATGCGCCGATGTTGCGCGCTGCCAGTTCCAGATCCTTGTCGACCGCCGCGAACGCCGCCGCGGCGATCCAGACTGAATAGACCAGCCCGTGTGCGGCATGGACGAGGACGACGCCGGGGATCGTACCCGTCAATCCAAGGCTGTAGAAAACCCGCGCTACGTTGATGTAGATCGCGACCGACGGAAACGCCTGCGGCAGCAGGAAAACGATCATCAGGACGGTGCGGAAGGGGAGCTTCAGGCGCGCCAGCGCGTATCCCGCCGGGACCGAGACTGCGAGCGCGACGACGACCGTCAGGCAAGCAATGCTCACGCTCGTCGCCAGCGACGACATGGCGTCCCCCGTCGGGCGGAAGACGACCTCCCAATATCGCATGCCGTACGTAACCGGAAGCTTGAACGGGGTATACCACCGCTCCGCGACCGACCACAGCGCGAGGTTTGCCAGCGGCCCAAACAGCGCGAATGCAAAAACCGCAAGCCCGAGCCCTTTGAGGATCGTCGACAAGACGCCCCATCCTCTTACGGCGAAAGGCGAAAAGCCGCGCCGCGAGGACGATGCGACTCCCCGGAGAGCCGGAACGGAACCCTGTCGAATCGCCGTGCTCGCCTGGGTCTCGATACTCATGCGGCGATCTCACGCTTCACGTTGTGTCGCAGGTAGATCCAAGCCACGGCTCCGGCGATGGCATATGAGATGACGCCGAGCGCATTGGCGGTCGCATAGTCACCGTAGGAATTGATGCGAAATGCCATGTCGACGGTCATCATCGTGGGTTGCGAGCCTGCAACCATCATCGGGACTGACAGCACCGACAGCATGGTGACGAAGGAGAGGACAAGGCCGACGAGCAGCGTTTGCGCTACCTGCGGCAGCACGATCTCGATCAGCACGCGCAACCGCGATGCGCCGAGATTGCGGCCGGCCTCGATCGTTGCTCGATCGATGGATGCCATCGCGCCGGCGAGCATCAGGGTGACGAATGGAACCTGTTTCCACACGAACGTGATGATGATGCCGCGCCAATCAAGGAAGCTCGTTGCCTGCAGCGGTTCCATTATCCCCATGGCCACAAATGAATTGTTCATCAGGCCGTTCTTGGCGAGGAACGTGCGCATGCACTGGGCCGCGACAATGAACGGGATGAAAAGGGGCCATCGATAAAGAAATCGCAGCGAGGAAATCAGCCACGGCGTCTCACCCAGCGTCAGCGTTCCCGCGATGGCGATCGAGAAAAGCGCGGTCAACAGGGTCGATGTGATGACGATGAAGAGCGTGAACAGAATGTCGGTCGAATAGAGATCGATCGCCTTTTCAAAATGTGTCAGCGAAAATCCGCCGCCGGGCACGGTGAATGCCGAGGTCAATGAGAAACCGAGCGGATAGAGAAACAAAGCCGCGATCATCGCCAGAGCAGGCGCAATCAGGATCAGGCCGAAGAAGGACGGGCGTGTCATTTTTTGAGCTGCCTCCCGAGGCGGCTGAAAACGGGCGGTCCGCAGATGAGTGCAGGCCGCCCGCGAGGAGTCGATGCGTCACGCAGCGATCAGTTGGCGACTTTCTTCTCGTAAGTTTCCAGAATGTCGTTGAAGTACGGCCCGATCGGGAACGGCTTGCCGTTGGCGGCAAGCGCCTCAGGCGTGATGTCGACGAAGAGCTTGTCCCAGTCGGCCTTCTCGAGTTTAGGCTGCACGTTCTTGGCGTCGATGCCCGGATACCAGTTGAACCGCTTCACGATGCCTTCGGCCTGTACTTCAGGGCTCGTCGCAAGCGCGATGAACTCGGCCGCGAGCTTCTCCTGGCCGGTCTTGGCCGGAACCGCGTAATACATCGGCTGGCCGGGCATGCCCGGTGAGACGAGCTTCAGGCGCGTGTTGGGCGGCAGCTTGCCCTCGGCCTTCCAGGTGTAGAACATATCGACCCAGACCGGGCCCATGGCGATCTCGCCGCGGTTCAACATGTCGAGGGTGCCGGCGTTGCCGGGCGTGATCACGACATTCTTGTTGAATTCCTTGAGGTCGCTCATCGCCTTGTCCCAAGTGGCCTTGGTGGCGGCGTCGTAGGGGCCGGTTTCGAGCTTTGCCGCGTCGCCGCCGAAAGCCGAGACCCAGCCGGTGACGAAAGCGACGCCGGACATGCCGCCCTTGATGCCGTTATAGCCGAACTGCTTGGGGTTCTTCTTCACCCACTCGCTGAGTTCGGCATAGCTGTTGGGCGGTGCCTTGACGAGATCCGGGTTGTAGGCGATCGCGGTCTGCGAATGGAACATCGGCATGACGTAGCCACTCACATCGGCGCCGAGCGAATTGTTCGCCGTGTCGCGGGTGACCAGTTTGCCGGTCGGCAACGTGTCCCGGTACTTCTTGAGGAGTTCATCCTTCACCATCGTGCCCGCGGCCTTCTGGTGGATGACGACCACGTCGAAATCCGAGTTGGCGCCGGCCTTCTTCTGGGCGTCGAGTTTCTCGAAGATCTTCTGCGAACCGCCATCGCCGGGGCCGGTGCCGACGGCCACGACCTTGACGCCCGGGTGGCTCTTCTCGAACATCGGCCCGAGATAGTCCTTGATATAGTCGACCATGTTCTGGTCGCCGGCGGTCGCCACGTTGAGGGTCTGGGCGCTCGCCGGGTTGGTCAGCAGGATGGCCGTGAAGCCAGCTGCCAGTAAGCTCTTATGCATGGTTTTCTCCCTTGATTGTGTCGGTGGGGAACAGGTGCAGCGATGCGAGCGGCAGGCGCAGGCCCACCGCATCATCGAGCTCGTGGTAGTGATCGTCCGTCACGGTAAAATGACGGTCGTTGATCGCGACCACGTACCTGTAATGTCCGCCCGGATACGTTCTCTGCGTAATTCGTCCGGGCAGAATGATGGACCCGTCGATCCGGGCATCCGGCCCGTCGAGCGATGCCACGTCGTCGCGGAAATAAGCCGTGACCGGCCCGAGCGGAACCGCACCGTCCCAGGAGGTGGGGTTTCCGTGCGCGACCGCGACCTCGACGCCGGCGCCGGACGTTCGGATATCGAGGCCGATGGTGTTCTCCGCTCCCATGAAACTCGCGACGAACGGTGAGTTCGGATGATCGAAGACCTCCTTGGGCGAGCCGATCTGTGCGATCTTGCCCGCGTCCATGACCACGATGCGATCCGCCATGGTCATGGCTTCCTCACGATCGTGCGTGACGTGGACAGCCGTGAAGCCGAGACGGTTCTGGAGCGATTTGATTTCGGAGCGCAGTTGGAGTCGGACCTTGGCGTCGAGGTTCGACAGGGGCTCGTCCAGCAGCAGGATCTCGGGTTCGATGGCAAGGGCCCGCCCCAACGCAACCCGCTGCCGCTGTCCGCCCGATAAATTGGTGACCTTGCGGTCCTCAAGCCCTGAGAGGTTCAGCATCTTGAGGATGGTTGCCACCCGTGTGCGGATCTCGTCCTTCGCGACCCCACGCAGCCGCAAGCCATAGCCGACATTGCCGAGTACGGTCATATGCGGCCAGAGCGCATATGACTGGAACATCATCGCCATGCCGCGCTTCTCAGGCGGCATGTTCACCACATCCCGGCCGAACAGGCGGATCGCCCCTTGAGATGCTTTCTGAAAACCCGCGATGGTTCGAAGCAGCGTCGTCTTCCCGCAGCCCGACGAACCAAGGATCGCGATGAACTCGCCGGGAGCAACAGTGAGATCGACCCCATGCAGCACGCGCTGGTTGCCATAGCTCACATGAAGGCTATCGATAGCGATAGCCGCAGACACAGGTGCACCCACGGTCGTCGTCGCCTCCCGGACACGCTTTCTGCGTTCTTATGTAGCCAGCAAACCACAATCCGGCTTCGCTGGGAAGGGACCGGGGCGAGACTATGTAGGAGGATCGTGTGACGCTGGGACGACGGCCCGTCGGCCGCAACCATGAGGGCGCGAACGTCTGGCGACGCGGAGTGGCAACTACTGCGCGGCCGGCGTCGACAGGCCGGCGCGACTGTCGGTGAATGGAATGCGGATCGTCTCCGTGATGTGCGCTTCGCCGACCAAGCCGGCGCTCGAGTTGCTGCCCACGAAGACCTGAATGATCCCCTCCTCAATCAGATAGGTTCCGTCGTCCAGATGGAATCCGAGATCCCTGACCGGCACCCGGAACGTCACCCGCTTCGCCTCGCCGGGATCGAGCGGGATCTTCTCGAAAGCCTTCAACTGCCGAAGGGGCCGGCTGCGGCTTGCAACCGGGTCGCGGATATAGAGCTGCGCCACTTCCTGACCCGCCCGCGAACTGGTGTTGGTGATGGTCACGGAAGCTTCGAGGACGTCGTCCGCGCCAAGCTCGGCCTTGATGACGGCGGCATCCGAATACGCGAAATGGGAATAGCTCAATCCCCAGCCGAACGGGTAAAGCGGTGAGATGGCCTCGTCGATATACTTCACCGTGAACCGGTTCTCGGGCAGCGTCGGACGACCGGTCGGGAGACGATTGTAATAGAGCGGGAGTTGACCGATCGCGCGGGGCCAACTCACGGGCAGCTTGCCGCTTGGATTGTAATCGCCAAACAGGACATCGGCGATGGCGGGGCCCGCTTCGGTCCCCGGGTACCAGGCCATGAGGATGGACGCTAGCTTGTCCGGAAGTCGACCGAGTTCGAGCGGACGTCCACCAATGATGACGAGCGCGATGGGTTTGCCGGTGGCAGCGAGCGCTTCGAGAATCTCGGGTTGCTTGCCGTTCAGCGTCAGGTGGGCGCGCGACGCAGCCTCTCCGGACAACTCCTGCGGTTCGCCGAAGACCGCGATCACGAGATCGGATTCCCGCGCCGCCGTGATCGCAGCGGGAAGCTGCTCGGTGTTGCGGCACGTGAGGTCGCAACCGGCGGCATAACGGACCTCGATCCCGGCGGCGTGGGCGCGGTCGCGAATGCCTTTGAGCACGGATACGCTGTCTTCCGCGTGACCGCGC
>NZ_VCMV01000064.1:0-23330 GCF_008757455.1 Microvirga brassicacearum
CGAGGCTTTGGCGCAAACGGTCGGCTTCAGCGACCGCTAGCGTGTACTCGCTGCTAGCCGCCAGTCTCGTTCCGGCCCTCCAACCCTTGAGACTGACCCGACGCAACGTCCGAGACGGGTCATACACGGTAATACAGCGCGTCCTCCGGAAGGTCCGCTTGCCGGTCGCCGTCTATTGGAATCTGGGGGACTTCATGAAGCGGCTGCGGTCAGCGGACGTGACTGTGACGTCGAACATGTCGCCCTCGCGCTCAAGCGTCAGCGGAACGTCGATACCGGCCGGCCCAAGGACCCAGATCGCACGATAGAAATCTGCGAGCGATACAATTGCCTTGCCTGCGACCGCGTAAACATGATCGCCGGCCCGTAGACCTGCCCGCTGCGCTGGAGCATCGCCCGCCATCCCAATGATCATGACATGATCGCCCGCATCTTCTGTAGCGTAAAATCCAAGCCAAGGCCGTGGCGGGCGGTTGATACGGCCGCGTGTCAGGAGGTCGTCCAGAATCGGCTTGAGAAGGTCAATCGGCACGCTCATGTTGAGTGGCACGATGCGCCCGCCCGATGCTTGATGCTGAAGCTGGAGCGACCCAATGCCGACGAGATCACCGCGCGGCCCGATCAAGGCCGTGCCACCCCAGTTGGGGTGCGCAGGCGCCGTGAAGATCGCGTCGTCAAGGAGGTATTCCCAGTAGCCTGCAAATTCCTGGCGGGTGACGACCTGTGCCGCAAGCGAGTGGGAACGCCCGCCGGCGCCGCCGACCACGACCGGGTCGCCGGAGGCCAAGCGCCGCGAGTCGCCCAGCGCCAACACCGGTACGCGCAGCGGTGCAAGGGCCTGCACAAGACCAAAACCGCTCTCGTAATCATAGGCAAGCGCATGGCCCTGAACGAGGCGGCCCTCATTTGTCGTAAGCCAAACCTCTTCGGCCTCGGTAATCAGGTATCCGATGGTCACGAGGAGACCGTCGTCACGGATCACTGCGCCTTGACCTGCTCGCTCCGTACCGAGCGTCTCGGCCGTGAACGCATCGGCTGGGATCCTGGCACGCAAGGACACAACGGCATCCAGCGCGCTTTGGAGGTCGTAGGCAAACGCCCTCGGATCCGGCTGAAATTTCTGCGGGATTTGCCATTCGTCCGGCGATTGCATGTGAGACTCCTCAGATCCCCCTTGTCCTTGGCATGCCTGTGTTGCTCACCCCAGCGGACCTTAGACATGACTGTTGAGCGCATCGTCCTGCAAGGCTGCAAGAACTATCTCACGCTCAAGCCCGCGCTGCCACATTGATAAGAAACGTCTGTGGAGCCGGTATTGTGCCCCACTCGCACTTTCGGAGAGGGTCATACACGGTAGCACCGCGCGTCCTCCGAAGGTCCGCTTACCAGTCCTTGGCAGAAGTTCGATCAACTTCCGGTTAGTGCCACAAGCGGTCATTCGGTCAAGATCGGGGTCGGCGATCTTCTGCATCAACCTGTGCCGTGCATAACCTTGCCCAGAATGGTACTAGGTTCGGGATTGATCCTTCCGACCAGCGAGGCGGCGCATGTCTGACATGAAGAGCCGGACCATCGGCTTCGGCCACAGGATCGCGCGCTATGTCTCTCCGGACGTGGCCGAGGCGCTCACCCGACGCGGCGGGACGGCATTCGGAGATCCGGCGACCAGGACGGTGGCCGTCCTGTTCGCGGACATCGTCGGCTTCACCAAGCTGACCGAGACCCTCTCGCCCGAGCGAACGTTTGCCTTGCTGCGCAGCTTTCAGGAGCGCAGTAGCGCCGTCGTGTTCAAGCATGGCGGCACGCTCGACAAGTATCTGGGCGATGGCTTCATGGCGACCTTCGGCTCCATCGGCCTGCAACCGGACGCGCCGGCGCGCGCGCTCGCCTGTGCCTTCGAACTCCAGCATGAGATTGACCGCTGGAACCGGAAAAGATCCGGTCGTGGTGCGGATCCCCTTCGTGTGTCGGTTGGCATCCATTGCGGTCCGGTGACGGTGGGAAATCTGGGCGGCAGGGAGCGCATCGAGTTTACCGTTGTTGGTGACGTTGTGAACGTGGCGAGCAGGCTCGAGGAGAGGACCCGGGCGGTGGGCGGCTCGATCATCGCCTCAGAGGATTGCATCCGGGCGGCGGGAGATCCGGAGTGGAGCATGAGGTTCCAGTCATCCCGCGAGATCCAGCTCCGGGGCCGACAGCAGAACATCCTCGTTCATATCGCAACGTGAGTGACCCTGAATTCATCGGCGGGCCGGACACCTTCCGGACATTCACCGCATTCATGAGCGAGAACGATAAGTCCTATCGAGATTGGAAGGCTAATCGCAGCCAAACTGGCACCTACGTTATGTCAGTGGAGCGCGGCTGCTGTCGTGCCGATGGCTCAACGCGATCGAGAGGACCTGGACATGAGACTGATTGCAGCGGCACTGACGTCGCTCTCCCTCCTTGGTGCATCACTGGCCCATGCCAATCAGGCCCAAAGCACTCCATCGGCGACCTCGATCGACATCAGCCGGGTTTCGCCAGCGCTGGAGAAGTACGCCATTAACACGATCCAAGAGGGTCTTTGGAAACGGCCAGGTCTCACGCTCCGCGACCGCAGCATCGTTACCGTCGCGACGCTTATCGCGCGCAATCAGGCTGACGAGATGCCACGTCACATTGCCCTCGCGCTCGACAACGGCGTCAAGCCCGCCGAGATCTCAGAGATCATCACTCACCTCGCCTTCTACTCAGGCTGGGGGAATGCCATGTCGGCAGTTGCCGCCGGGCAGGATGTCTTCACCCAGCGAGGCATCGGCGCCGACCAACTTCCCGCGGCCTCGCCGCAACTGCTTCCGCTCAACGAGGCCGCCGAAGCCCAGCGGGCCACAGGTGTGCAGCAGAACTTTGGGCAAGTTTCACCGGGTGTCGTGCAGTACACGACTGATCTCCTGTTCAAGGACCTGTGGTTGCGCCCGGACCTCATCCCCCGCGACAGGAGCCTCGTCACGGTCAGCGCCTTGATTGCCTCCGGACAGGTGGCCCAGATTCCGTATCACCTGAACAGGGCCATGGATAATGGTCTGACGAAGGAGCAGGCTTCGGAAGTCCTGACGCACATCGCATTCTATGCCGGCTGGCCGAACGTGTTCTCGGCGCTTCCCGTGGCCAAGGGTGTCTTCGAGGGCCGCCGCTGATAGCCAAGGCCTTCGCGACCGCCTTCGGGTGGATTGACGAGTGGTCCGACCGAAGGGTGATCGGATCCACTTCCCCCATGGCTGTCGTCGCGCAGCGAAAGATCGAAAGGAACTTCCAGATGCCAAGCAGCCTACATCGTGACAATCCCGACTATGCCGTCGATGTGATAGATGGGGCCAAACCGATCGGCCCACAATTGGTCGTGGCATCTGCGCTCCTCACCGTTCTCCTGGCCGGAATGTCGGCCATGGATATCCCCATGCAGCCACGGGACCTCTACGTCGCCGGTGAGAGCGGGACCGAAAGCCTACCCGCACCGGAAGCCGGGCTGCTGTGCTCGATCGGCGACAAGGTCAGGGGGTGGGTTACCATCACGATATCCTAGCCGATCGACCTCACCGCCAGCCCCCGACAAGTTCGGCAATCCCCGATGACGCAAGCATCGACCAGGGGTGCGGCGGACCCTCATTCTGGTCACCCGATCACGGCGGCCCCTTCCGCTGTAGGTACTCTTTCCACAACCTGGCACAGGAGACAGGACAGACATGAGGAATCTTCTCGGCGCCACCCTTACGCTCGCGCTTCTCGCCGTAACCCCAGCCGTTGCGGAGAGCACCGTCATTTCGCCAAACGGCTCGCGTCCCTCCGCGAAGGGACCTGCACAGACCTTCACCGGATCGGTGACTGTCGACCCGCTGTACGCCGCCAACGAGCACACGACGTCGTCGGGCGGTCACGTCACCTTCGAGCCAGGTGCGCGCTCCGCATGGCATACCCATCCGGCCGGCCAAGTCCTCATCGTCACGTCCGGCACGGGTTGGGTGCAGGAGGAAGGTGGCCAGAAGCGGGAGATCAAGCCTGGCGACGTGATCTGGACGCCGCCCGGTGTCAAGCACTGGCACGGAGCCACCGCAACGACCGGAGTAGGCCACATTGCCATCACGAACATGCTCGACGGCAAGAACGTCGACTGGCTTGAGCACGTCACCGACGAGCAGTATCGGTGATCCGGGCAAGTCTGGGCTACCAACCGGGATCGGAGGACGGCAGCCAGGATCGACGCGATTGATGAGCCCGCCTCATAAGTACAAGCGAAGGAGCGTGTCTAATCTCATCACCTCGTCTGGACTATCTTCTCGACAGTCAAAGGAGATCCAGACATGAACATGAAGATTGATACCAAAGCCTTGGTGAACCGGAAGGTCGGCCTCGACCGGCGCAACCTCCTGAAGATGACGGGCACCGGTATGGCCGCTTTGAGCGTTGGTATAGCTGCCTCGGGTCAAGCCGTCGCGCAGTCGCAAGTGAATCTCAGTGACACGTGGGACAAGACCTTCGCCAAAAGCGATAAGGTTGGCCATAGGAAAGTCACCTTCAAGAACCGCTACGGCATCATCCTAGCGGCAGACCTGTACCAGCCGAAGAACGCCAGCGGTAGGCTGGCGGCGATTGCTGTCAGCGGCCCCTTTGGTGCGGTGAAAGAACAAGCGTCGGGTCTTTACGCGCAAACCATGGCCGAACGGGGTTTCGTCACGCTGGCATTCGACCCTTCCTATACCGGGGAAAGCAGTGGCGAAACGCGCAACATGGCTTCGCCGGACGTCAACACCGAGGATTTCAGCGCTGCCGTGGATTTTCTTGGCCTCCAGCCGAACGTTGACCGCGACCGCATCGGTGCCATTGGCATTTGTGGTTTCAGCGGCATGGCACTGACCGCCGCCACCAGCGACTCGCGTATCAAGGCGGTCGCCACAGCTTCCATGTATGACATGTCTCGCAGCATGAGCCGCAGCCATAAAGACGGTTATACGATGGAACAGCGCCAGAAAGTCATTGACTACATCAGCCAGCAGCGCTGGGTCGATGCTGAAAGCGGCAAATATGCGCTGGGTTATCACGAAGTCCCGATTGACGAGAAGGGTAATATCGTGAAAGGGCAGCGTGTACTTCCTGAAACCCTGCCCGCAAATCCTGACCCGGTTCTGGTCGCTTTCTTCAACTACTACAAAACTCCGCGCGGTTTCCATCCAAAGGGCATCAACTCGACAACAGCCTGGACCGCCACGACCCCCATGTCGTTCTTCAGCTTTCCGATGTATGCAAACATCGAGATGATTTCCCCGCGCCCGGTTCTGCTGGTGGCAGGAGAAAACGCCCACTCACGCTATTACTCTGAAGATGTCTACAAGGTGGCTTCCGATCCCAAGGAATTGGTGATTGTGCCAAATACAGACCACGTTGATCTTTATGACCAGATGGACAAGATTCCGTTTGATAGGCTGACATCGTTCTTCAAACAGCACCTGGCTTAAATGCGCGCCGTCTGATGGCCTGAATTCAATCGAGCGCCAACTTCTTGGCCGCACCCGTCCAGCCGGACAGATGCGGCCATTTCCGTGAGCCTGCGGGCATGGAACAACAGAGCATCCCTTGGGAGATCAAGTACGCAATGATCGTGCTCCACTTCTGCGTGAAGCGGTGCCGGGACCGATCGCTGCACCATGTCAGAACCTCGAGGGGAGTCACCATATGCAACATCGAATTCTGATTGCAGTCGGCCTCGCGCTGATGCTGAAAGGAAATGCAATGGCGCAAGAGCGCATTCTGATTTCCTCCGAATGGGGCAATGTCACAGCTGATCTGGTCGACAATGACGCGACGCGGTCGCTCGTCCGGATACTGCCGCTCACGATCGACATGTCCGATCATCTCCGCCAAGAAAAGACCGGCAACCTGCCGTCGCCGTTGCCCGGGGGCTCGCGGCAGCAGGATTTCTCGACCGGAACACTCGGCCTCTGGGGTCCTGATCACTTCGTGATCTACTATCGCAGCGGCCGTGTGCCCCAGCCTGGCATCATTATCCTCGGCAACATGACAGGCAATGTTTCGATCTTTGATCGTCCCGGTCCGGTCACCGTCCGACTCGAGCGTGCGAAATAAAGCGCATCCAGGCAAATTATCGGACATGCGGTTATGAGTTCTTGGGTGTTCGCGAAGCACCAAGCCGGCCAGCATTCGCTCATTGGTGTGTTCTCTCCTGAACATCGTTATATTTGATCATATGTCCATGAGAGGAATTCCTGGGTGCCGCGTGAGAACATCAATGACTTGATCGCCTTCCTGGCCGTCGCCCGGGAGCGCAGCTTCACCCGGGCCGCAGCCAAAATGGGCATCTCGCAATCGGCTCTGAGCCATACCATCCGCCTGCTCGAGGCCCGGCTCGGCATCAGGCTTCTCACACGCACGACCCGCGCCGTCTCCGTCACGGAAGCCGGCGCGCGCCTGCTTGAGAGCATCGGCCCGCACTTCGACGAGATCGAGGCCCAGGTGGAAGCCCTCAGCGAGCTGCGCGACAAGCCGGCAGGGACCATCCGCATCACGGCGGCCGACTATGCGATCAAGTACGTTCTCTGGCCTAAGCTGCGACGCTTCCTTCCGAACTATCCGGACATCAATGTCGAACTCGTTCAGGACAACGGGTTGACCGACATCGTCACCGAGCGTTTCGATGCCGGCGTACGCATGGGCGAGCATCTCGCGAAGGACATGATCTCCGCCAAGATCAGCCCGGATCTCCGCATGGCAGTCGTCGGCACCCCGTCCTACTTCGCCGAGCGCCCGAAACCGCTCCACCCCAAGGACCTCGTCGGCCACACATGCATCAATTTCCGCCTTCCGACATCTGGTGGCTTTTACCAATGGGAGTTCGAGGATGACGGGCGCGAGATCAAGATCCGTGTTGAGGGTCAACTGGCCTTCAGCAACAGCTTCGATGTCTTGGAAGCGACACTCGACGGTTTCGGGCTGTCCTACATGATGGAAGAAATCGTCCGACCATACATCGCCGAGGGGCGGCTCGTGCACGTCCTCGAGAAGTATTCCCCCTATTGGGACCCCTACTATCTCTACTATCCGAGCCGCCGCCAGTCCTCGCCCGCTTTCGTTGCCTTGGTGGAGGCGCTGCGCCATCGGGGATGATCCCGGATATTCGGGAGCTGGGCGGGCAGGCTCACGCACGTGCCGCATCTCTTGACGCGGCTTCGCCGGCTTGCCGCTCTTGCTGCAAGGCTTTGGGTGCGGTACGGCGACTTCCCAGCACCATCATTCCATAATGGGTGATGATGGCCGGAAGGCTCACCACCCCCGCCCAATGTCCGAAGAACGGTGTCACCGCGGCGGTGAAGTCCCAGAAGTCAAGGCTGTAGGTGAACGTCAGTTTGCCCCATACCCCCAGAACTGAGAAGCTCCACAGGCCGAACCCAGCCAGGAGTGCCGCTGCGATGCGGAGCACCAACGTTCTTGCAGAATCCCCCAGCGAGAGCCTCAAGGTCGTGCGCACCATCGCCATGACCCGTGACCAGTGCAGCCCGAGATGGGCGCCGACGATGACCATCACTCAGTACGCTGCAAACCAGTGCACATCGCGCAGGTAGATGCTGTCCGGAATGGGAAGGAACTCGAATACCGATTTCGAGATCACAATGCTCGTCACCAGGAGGACCAGCATGGTCGCGATCAGCAGCAGATGGAGCACGAGCGTGATCGTCCGGCGCGTATCGTACCGTCCCCTGAGCAGGTTCCTGAACCAAGTCCGGTTCACGGCGATGTGCCAACCGGACAACGCGAACAGCACCGTGCCGAAAATCTCGTGTGGCAGGTTTTCCAGCCACCAATAGGCGAGCGCGAGCAGCAGGAGAATGGCCATTGCGGCAGGCAGCACAAGCCGCTTGAGGACAATCACCTTCATGATGGCGTGCTCGCTTTCAAGAGGAATGCAGGCGCCATCATTTGAAGCTGAGCGCGTCGGTGAAGGTGAACATGAACTGCCGGTCCTGGCGGGACTGATGGCACGAGTAGCAACGGGCCGTGTTCTCATCGCCCTTGATCGAGCGATCCGGCCAGAACCACTGATATTGCCAGTCCTCCGGTCCGTCGCCCATCTTCTCAGACACGAGATACCGATGCAGGACATCGCTCTGGTAGTCGACGAGGACAACATGCGTTCCCGTCGGCACCGGCTGGCTGGCCTTGATGGCATCGAGCGCGGCACGGCTGGTAAGCATGTGCTCACGGGTCACGCCACGGCGAACCGTCGTGTAGTGCTCGAGTTGCTCGAGCGGCGGGAACGTGACTGCATTCGTCTCGGCACGGGCTGGCGTCGGCCCCTTGCCGTCCGGCAGTATCAGGTATCCGCACACAGCAGCCGTTGCGACGGACACCGACGACAATCCCAAACGCCAAATCCTTTGCTTCATCCGACACATGTCCTTTCCTCGCCAGGTCAAAGCCTGGTCGCGATCGGACAGTAGCAATCAGAGCAGCCATGAATTAGGGGCGTTGCGGCGCATGAGCCTATTAGCTGGGCTCATCAATCGCATTCTGAAACGGAAGGACGGGATCGGTGCCTGATCGACGATAAACCGGCGTCTGGCGGCAGGGAATTGATGATTCTTGCTAATAAGTCCATGCGCCTTTCAGCACCTAATCGCCTTCCAACGAGCGGCCTATGTTCAGGTCCGAGTGCCACGCGCCGCTGGACCTTCTTCAGGGTTCGCCGGCTATGGCTGCCGTTCCCTTCTGCGGCTCTGGGTCTTGCCCACTGCGCACAACGAGATTTCGAGAACCTAATGTCCATAGGCTTCGCTTCCGCAAGCGACACGATACTTGACCGCACGCCAGCTTGGGGCGCGGTCCTTGCCATGTCGCTGTGCTGCATGGTGCTGGTCGCCTCCGAATTCATGCCGGTCAGCCTCCTGACGCCGATAGCCTCCGACCTGCACATGACAGAGGGCCAAGCCGGACAAGTCATCTCCATCTCAGGCATCTTCGCCGTGCTCACGAGCCTGTTCATCTCGGGTCTGACGGCGAGGTGGGATCGGCGAACCGTCCTGCTCATCCTGACCCTGTCGCTCATCGTCTCCGGTTCGGTCGTAGCTTTCGCGCCGAACTATACGATCCTCATGGCTGGCAGGGCCGTCCTCGGCATTGCCATCGGCGGGTTCTGGTCGATGTCGACCGCGGCCGTGATGCGCCTCGTTCCGGAGGAACGTGTGCCCCGGGCGCTGGCAATCCTGCAAGGCGGGACCGCACTGTCCGCCACCCTGGCGGCACCGCTCGGGAGCTTCCTCGGCGGATATATCGGATGGCGTGGAGCCTTCTTCTGCGTGGTACCCCTGGCAGCCATTGCGCTGGCTTGGCTGCTGGCGAGCCTGCCCTCCATGCACTCCGAGCGGCCGACGGGTTCAGGCAACGTGTTCAAGCTGCTCCGCAAGCCCGTGGTCGCCTACGGCATGGCGGCGGTGACGCTCTTCTTCATGGGCCAGTTCGCTCTTTTCACTTACCTGCGGCCCTTCCTTGAGGCGGTGACCGGTGTCGATGTGTCGACATTGTCTCTGGTTCTGCTTCTCCTCGGAACAGCGGGCTTGGTTGGGACCTTCCTCATCGGATCCTTCCTGAAGAACAGCACGTATGGTGTCATGATCGCCATTCCGCTTGCGATGGCCGTGATCGCCGTCGGGCTGATCGCCCTCGGAAGTCAGATCGGGGCCACAGCGGCCTTGCTTGGTGCCTGGGGATTGGTCGGCACCCCGGCTCCCGTGGCGTGGAACACTTGGCTGACCCGGACCCTGCCCGAGGACGCTGAGGCTGGCGGCGGGCTGATGGTCGCGGCTATCCAACTGGCGATCACGCTGGGTGCGACCGTGGGCGGCATTCTGTTCGACGTGAGCGGCTACCAGAGCACCTTCGCCGCCAGCGCAGCCATGCTGGTCGCTGCTGGCCTCCTAGCCTTCGTGGCGAAGCGTGCGGGGTCGCCCGCACGGGAGTGAGCTGCCCGGGACCGGACCGGACCAGCGGTCGGCACGACGTCGGGTTCCGTGCCCAACCCATTTACCAGCCCTGCAACCTGCCAACCAACGAGTGGAATAACACCATGGCAAGCTTTCGTTACAAGACCTTCGGCTACGCCGCCCCATCTGCCGGCGCCCGGCTCAAGCCCTTCTGCTTCGAGCGTCGTGCGTTGCGCCCGAACGACGTCACAATGGAGATCCTCTATGCGGGAGTCTGCCACTCGGACCTGCACTGGGCGCGCAATGACTGGGGCTGGTCGAACTACCCGGTCGTGCCTGGCCACGAGATCGTCGGGCGTGTGATCGAGGTTGGCCCCAAGGTCACTCGCTTCAGGGCGGGTGACCACGTGGCGGTCGGATGCATGGTCGATAGCTGCCAGCATTGCGACCAGTGCCGCAGAGGCGAGGAGCAGCTCTGCCGCGAAGGTAACACGATGACCTATGGCGGCCTTGACCGCATCACGCAGGAGCTGACGCAGGGCGGCTATTCCAAGCACGTGGTGGTCCGGCAGGAATTCGTCCTACGCGTGCCCGAAGGCCTGGATCTCTCCCGGGCAGCCCCGTTGCTGTGCGCGGGCATCACCACCTATTCCCCCCTGCGCACCTGGAATGTCGGTCCGGGCAGCCGTGTAGGCGTGATCGGCTTGGGCGGTCTCGGCCACATGGCGGTGAAACTCGCCTGCGGCCTCGGTGCTCAGGTGACCGTCATGAGCCGCACGCCCGACAAGCGCGCTGACGCACTCGTACTTGGAGCCGACCGCCTTCTCGTCTCGACCGACCCGGACGCATTGATGCAGTCCGCCAACGGCTTCGATCTCATCATCGATACTGTCCCGAACAAGCATGATCTCAACCCGTACCTCCCGCTGCTTGATGTGGACGGCACGCTGGTGATCGTGGGCCAGGTTGGCCCGCTCGACGAGATGTCATCCGTGCCGCTCCTGCTCGGGCGGCGGCGTGTCGCCGGCTCGCCTATCGGAGGCATCGCCCAAACGCAGGAGCTGCTGGAATTCTGCGCCCGCAAGAACATCCTGCCCGAGTCCGAAACGATCCGAATGGACCAGATTAACGAGGCTTTCGAACGGATGGAGCGCTCCGATGTGCGGTACCGCTTCGTGATCGACATGGCATCGCTAACGGAGCCCGCGGATGCTACCTCTTAACCGAGGGAGCAGCGAACCCCTTCGAGAAGATCTCCGATAAGACAAAGCGGCCACGCGACCTATAGCTCGCGTGCCTAGTGCCAATAGCCTGGCGAGTAGTGCTGCTCAACAGCTCGCATACATACGGGTCAGGGCGGATATCGGGGCAAAGAACGGGACGTCCGACTTCCCCTTAGTAAGCTGACGAAGATCCTCGGAGGACGCCTGGACTGGTTTCCTGCCGGCAAGCGCGGCCAAGGTTTATTGCGGGGGCTTCGCTTCATGAGCACTGCAATGCAAAACTGTATCGCTGACCAAGCTGGCCGAGCCACCACACCATGGAACCGGGGGCAAGCTGATTGGACCCAAGCCGCGTCTGAAAGCTAAAGAGATCTGGTCCATTGGGGTCAGGCTCCAGGTTGCTCATCGCATCCGGGATTTGATGCTCCGCCTTTGGGTAGTCTCGTCGGACTACACGGATGACCTCAGGATCGGTCAGGAGATCCTGAAGACGACCGACGAGTCCTATCGAAAGCTCAGGAACACGCTGCGCTAGATGTTGAGGAACTTGGCGCATTTTGAAGGCACGCCAGTTCCTTACTAGGACCTGCCGGAACTCGAGCGATTGATGCTTCATCGTCTGGTCGAGTTCGATGAGGTCGTTCGTCGAGGGTACGAGGATTACGAATTCCGCAAGGTCGTGAGCGCGTTGTCGCATTTCATGTCCTCCGACCTCTCGGCGTTTTATTTCGACGTACGCAAAGACGCGCTCTACTGCGATACCAAGTCCTCCTCGAAACGCCGGGCTGCCTTATCCGTAATCGAGGTGTTATTCGATTGCCTCGTTAGGTGGCTCGCGCCAATGCTGCCGTTCACGATGGAGGAAGCATTCCTCGAAAGGCGCCCTTCGTCCGTTCATCTCGAACAGTTCCCCGAGGTGCCGCGCGAGTGGCGCGGCCACGAACTCGCTCGGCGATGGGCTGTCGTTCGCCGCGTGCGCCAGGCGGTCAATGGCGCGATCGCGGTGAAACGCACCGAGCGGCATGTGGGATCGACGCTGAAAAACGCTCCCCGCGTATTCCTCGCCCCAGACGTTTTAGCGAAATTGAGCGGGATCGACATGGGGGAGATCTGCACCACTAGCGAGATGACTCTCTCCTGCGAGACGGCGCCGGAGAAACGCTACACGGCCGATCGGGTATCGGTTGTCGTCGAGATGGCGCCCGGGCGTATATGCAGGAGATCGTGGAAGATCGATCCCCACGTAGGAAGCGATCCCGAATTTCCCGACCTGACGGTGCGTGACGCCGCGGCGATGAGGGAGTAGATGGAAGGGCGGTCCGTCGTCTGACGGATCGCGTGATCGACGGCGGAATTGCGCTTGACGTTGCATTTGGCTCGTTTTTCCGTCGTCATTTGTCCGAGTTCGCGCGACGCCTCCGCCTACGTAGTGGGCACCCGCGCGATACGAGTCCTTATGAAGGGTTTGAAATGGCCAACAGCTATTGCGTCCGCGTGTGCCCGAACGGCGCAGCCAAGCACACGATCAGGGACGAGAAGGGGCACCAAGGCTGGCTTGAATACAATGCCACCGCGCGACCGGGCAATACACTCTTCGTCATCGGCGAACTCGTACCATCAAAATACGGATCGATGCTGTCGGAAGATCAGGTCGACTACGTCGCTGCCGTTCTCAAGGCGGAGATCGCCGCGGGGCGGCACGACCTGTCGAAGCCGCAACCCGTACGACCGCAGCAAGAGCGCATTGGCTCCAGTTGGGACAAATGGATCGGCTATCCGCCGGAATCGTCGAGAGCGTCCTTCGCCCTTCCGCCAAGAGAGTTAAAGGATTCGCAATCGATCGCGCCCGCCGCTTTCTGATCTTCGGTCCCTTGACTCGGTCTCGCGAACGAATCCCCACTAATCTTCATTGGATGCCGCGGCAGGACTCATTCAACCGTTTATTTGGACCCCATAAAAGCCTGATTGTTCCAGCCGACCCCTCGCAACGAGCGACTTCTGGGTCGGCACTTTTTGGGCATTTGACCTTTTGAAACCAGGCGAGAGCACAGCCGCCAAAGGGCCAACACCTCACGAGTGGACTTTTCTACAAGGCACTTATCCATCGCGACGTCATGCTTTCAACGTCGGAATACGGAGCCGGTTAAGCGCTTTCCGCTGTGCTTGTCGAAAACCATTCCGGACGAGTCTTTTACCCGTAGGCCGATAGTGTCTCCGACGGAACAACTATGTCTCTCATTGAAGACAATGGTGATAATCTGGCCCGCCAACTTTGCGAGGACATGAGTTTCAGCACCCGTCGGTTCGACGAGAATAATCTCCGCAGGATATCCAGCGTCGGAAAGAATGAAGTGCTCGGGACGGATCCCTAGCACGGCTGGATGCCCGGATCCCTCGACAAGGTCCTGCGCGATCGCAAACTGAGTTCCGTCAGTAGCTGCAAACAATTTGGTTCCTTGAGCATCTTCGATCGAACCCTCGAAGAAATTCATTGCCGGGGACCCGATGAACCCGGCTACGAAAAGGTTGTCCGGTCGATCGTATAGATCCAGCGGCGCACCGACCTGTTCGATCAAGCCTCGGTTCATCACCACGATCTTATCGGCCATTGTCATGGCCTCAACTTGATCATGTGTCACGTAGACTGTTGTGGTTTTTAGGCGCTGATGCAGACTTTTTATTTCTGCGCGCATTGACACCCGCAGCTTTGCATCAAGATTGGAAAGTGGCTCGTCAAATAAGAAGACTTTAGGATCACGGATGATAGCCCGGCCCATCGCGACCCGTTGCCTCTGCCCTCCGGAAAGCTGGCGTGGATATTGATCGAGTTTATTCAACAGATCCAGGAGTCCCGCCGCGGATTTGACCCGCTCGTTCTGAGTATCTCGCCCGACGCCTTTAAGCCTCAAAGAGAAAGCCATGTTCTCACCGACTGTCATGTGCGGGTAGAGGGCATAGCTTTGAAAAACCATCGCAATGTCACGATCTTTCGGCGACAGATCGTTGACTACTCGATCGTCAATAACGATTTCACCGGTGGTGATATGTTCCAGTCCGGCGATCATCCTCAAGAGAGTCGACTTCCCGCAGCCGGAAGGACCCACCAGTACGACGAATTCGCCTTCCTCGATTTCAAGCGTAACACCGTGCAGGATGTCGACGGGACCAAATTTCTTGCGAACATCGCGGATTGTAACCGGTGCCATTCTTCATCCTCATCGCAGGATCGATCTTAGTGACCGTCAACTCTCGATAGCCACAATCTGACCGGTTCTCACTGACTGATCGGCCGCAAGGACGATGCGCAGGCTCTTCACGCAATCCTCCATATGTTCTGATAGGTCGACATCGTTATCGATTGCGTTCAGGAGGTAGCGTTGTTCCCATTCGCATAGGTCGTCATGCCCGGGTTCGTCACTGGTATCCACCAGATCGTCGCAGCGTTTGAAAGCCCCGGATGTGTCGAGGTCGGCGTGATGAACCCGGATTCGATTGGTCTTCGTGTGCTGATCAATGCCGGATGACTCTACACCGTCCATAGTCTCCGTCATCGCGATGCTCACTGAGCCATTGGGGCCGATGACGTCTTTGATGAAGAAAGCTGTCTCGCTCATCATTGGTCCCCAACCCGCTTCGTACCAGCCAACCGAGCCGTCATCGAACGACACCTGAAAATGTCCGTAGTTGTACATTCCGGGCGCAATCTCGTCTGACAGCCGGGCTCCGAGGGCGTGGACGCGCAGAGGTTTGGCCTTCGTGATCTGACACCAGACATCGACATAGTGGACACCGCAATCCACAATTGGCGACATGGACTTCATCAATCGCTTATGTGCCGCCCATTCGGGCCCGCTTGACTGCTGATTCAGGTTCATGCGGAATACGTAAGGGCTGCCAACACCGCGCGCCAGATCGATGAATTTTATCCACGAGGGGTGGTGTCTCAGGATATAGCCGACCAAAAGTTTGCGGTTTGTCGTTCGGGCTGTATCAACGACTTCCAACGCGTCGGCGACTGTTTCAGCCACTGGCTTTTCAACGAAGACATGCGCTCCCGCCTTCATAGCTTTGATGGCAAACGGCGCGTGGGTATCGACCTGCGTGTTGATAGAGACGATTTCAGGTCTTAGTTCGGAGAGGGCAGTGTCGAAATCGGCGAATGTTCGGACATTTGCGAGCTCAGGGGGCAGAACGCGCTGCGCGACGCGTCGCTCACAAACTCCGACCACTTCGAACCCATGGATGCGCGTATAGGCAAGCGCGTGCGACATGCCCATATTGCCAAGGCCTACCACGAGAACTCGTTTTCGCTCAGTCATGCCGATGCTTTCGTTTGTCTCAGATGGGAAGTCGCCTTCGAGCTTCTCCGGGCAGGTGAAACGTCCATAGAAGTTGGCCTCGATCCTTGGATCTAGAGGGCCGACAACCATTCTTTAAGCTGGTCCTTGGCCTTCAAAATTCCAGCATTGCGGGTGTCGCCCTGAAATTCGGTTTCTATGATCCAGGGCCCGTCGAAACCGATGGCCACCAGCTTTCTCAACAATGCAGGATGGTCGACTTGGCCTTCGCCAAGCTGGCTTTCCTTGCCGAGCTTCTTGCTATCGACAGGATAGAGGCCATCCTTGATATGCACCTGACGAATGTAAGGAGCCAGAATATCAATGGCATCGACCGGATTGGCCTTTCCATAGACGATTAGGTTCGCCGCATCGAAGTTAACGCCCACATTCTCCATCCCCACATCCTCGATAAGACGGAGAAGCGTCGTGGGCGTCTCCTGCCCGGTCTCGAAACAGAAATCCTGCCCGTTGGATCGGCAATGCTCTGCGATCTCCCTGACAACCGGAACCAGCGACTTGTAAGTAGAATCATTGCAGTCCTCAGGAACGAAGCCGATATGCGTCATGACCATTTTAACGCCAAGAGAGGCCGCGAAATCCGACGCGTATTTCGTCAGGGCAACCCTCTCCTCGCGTAGATGCGGGGGTACTAATCCCGTGGTGATCGGACCCTCGACAAAATCCCAAACCACGTGCCCCGACCAGCCGGCCCAGAAGCCGGTGACCTCGACGTCCAGCCGTTTCATTTCTTTGCGAAAATGATCTCGGATTTCATCCGTGAGCATGCCCGGATTGTACGCAGATAAGTGGCACAGGTTGAAACCAAGGTCATGGACGCCGGAAATGATGTCTGAATGTTCGTTTCGAATTTTGGTAACTAGACCCAGTTTCTTGTCGATATTGCTCATTGCTTATTTCCAGTCCCTTGCAGATGCACAGCCGCCTAACCTTTGACGGCACCCATAGTCAGGCCCCTCACGAGAGCCCTTTGTACGAAGAAATAGAAAACCAGTACGGGAAGCATGGCGAGCACGGCGGCTGCCGTCAGCTCGCCCCAACGCACCTCCTCGTAGGAGACCCAGTTATAGATCCCAAGTGGCAGCGTCTTCGCGTGCCGGTTCGTTAGGATCATCGCGTAGAGAAACTCATTCCAGGCGTAAATGAAGGAGAAGATCGCCGATGTCGCGAGACCTGGAAGACAAAGAGGGAGCACCACGAAACGAAAAGTCTGCCATTGGCTGCATCCATCGATCCGCGCTGCTTCTTCGAGCTCTAGAGGTATCTCCAGGATGTAACTGCGCATCATCCAGATCACGAATCCCAGAATGATTGTGAGGTAGACAATGATGAGCGCCGTATAAGTGTCTTTCAGCCCAAGGTTCGTGAAGATGACGAAGAATGGAACGATGAAGGCGACCGGTGGGATCATTCGGGTGCTGAGGATGCCCAGGAGCAGGCTCCGCTTACCGCGAAATCGCATGCGAGCCAGCATGTAGGCGGCTGGGACGCCGAGGAGCAGTCCGATCGCGGTCGCGGAAAGGGTCACGATGAGACTGTTTTGGGTATAAGCCAAAAGCGACCCATCGCTCCAGACGGTCTGATAATGTTCGAATGTAGGCGTGAAGACCCATTTCGGCGGCATGGCGAGGGCGTCCGCGCGCGTCTTCAGTGACATCAGGAACGCCCACAATATTGGCATGATGAACACAATCGCCACGATGATAAGGCCGATCGTGTTTAGGACATCGCCAAAAGAGACAGGACGATCGTTATGATGTGCACTAGCCAAGTTTCACGTCTCCCCATCGTACAATGAGAATGGTCGTAATGAGAACGATGGCAAAAAGAACCATCGCGAGCGCGGACGCGTAACCCATGCGAAGGAAGCTGAAACCCGTAGCGTAAACGTAGAGGGCCAAAGTTTCCGTTGATGTACCAGGGCCACCTCGCCCGACGATGTAGAAAACGTCGAAGGTCTTCAGAAGCGAGATGACGCGAAAAACGATGCCGACCATCAGGATCGGCTTAAGCAACGGCAACTTAATCGCCATGAAGACCTGCCACGGATTGGCCCCATCGATCATGGCGGCCTCCGTCAGGTCGTCAGGAAGGGTGAGGAGCCCGGTGAAGATAATGAGGACGAGTTCCGGGGTATGTTGCCAGACCTCGACCAGAATTAGCGCTGGCAACGCCTGGTTCGGACTGTATATCCACTCGAATGGCCCAAGCCCCACATATCCCAACAGATAATTGAGCAGCCCAAGGCTTGGGCTGAACAGCAATCGCCAGACGAATGCCACTGCGATTGGGGTGACGATGATCGGTAGCAAGATCAGTCCACGTAAGGCTCCAAGGCCCCAGCGCTGGCGTATCAGCATGAGAGCGATGCCAAAACCCAGTGCCACCTCGATGGCGAGCGAGACGGTCACGAAGATGGCGGTGCGCCCTAGCGCGGCCCAAAACCTTTTGTCGAAGATGAGCTCCGTATAGTTCTCAAGTCCATTAAAGCCTCGATCATAGCTTCGAGGCAGGTAGTAAGATTGGAAGCTCGTCGTGATCGTGTAGAAAAGCGGAACGACATTAATGATGATGAGAACTATCAAGGCAGGAGCGAGAAAGCTGGCGGGCAGCAGCCAAGTTCGCATTCTCGTCAGAGCGTCGGACGCAACGGATCTCATCATCTCACTCGTGATTAGACGGCAGATTGAGGAAGTCGCATATCAAGTGCGAGATGATGAGTCATAACCCTACTTTGAGCGCGCCAGGGCCTTGTCCATCCTTTCGGCCGCCGCCGTCAGGTTGGTTTTCGCGTCAGCCTGCTTCAGGATCGTCGCGTTCACGGCACCGCCATATATGTCGAGCCATTCGTCGATCGCAGTGATGCGAGGCGGTCCGGGTGTTGGCTCGACGGGCATCATCGACTTTATGGTGGCGTCAGCCCATGCGGCCGGATACTTCTTCTTCAAGGAAGGTGCCTCGAAAACCGATTTGCGCGCGCCAATTCCTGCGGCCTCACCAATCTTCAAGCTCGTTTCCTTACCTGTAATCCAGGACAGGAAGAGTGCGGCACCGGGCTTGTTTTTTGAAGAAGCGCTCATGCTGAGCATCCAGGCACCGGTGTTGGCCATTGCACCTGCCGGTCCCGCAGGCATGCCCGCGTAGCCGACCTTGCCTGAGACCGTAGATTTCTTTGGGTCTTCGATCTGCGACATGAAGACGGAAGCATCTAGGTACATAGCGGCCTTGCCCTGCTGGAAGTCAGACACCGTTTCGTACCAAGTGTAGTTGCCTACGCCGACCGGACCCGCGTCCTGAAGGAGTTTGGCGTACATGGTGATGGCAGCGATAGCCTCCGGGCTATCGAAAGTCGCCTTAGTCGGGTTTGCGGCGTTGTCGAAAATCTTGCCGCCGTATGACCAGACGAAACCACTGCTGTTCCATGCCGTGTGGATCTTCTCGCCGCGCAAGAGGATACCAGCCATTTTGCCTGGATCGTTTAGCTTTACGGCTGTCTTGTAGAGCTCATCGAAAGTGGTCGGAACGGCGAGCCCGGCCTTTTCAAGAACGTCCTTTCGGTAATACAAAATTTGGGCTTCGCCGGTAATCGGCAGCGCAAATCGCTTGTCGTTGATGAAAGTGTTCTTGGTCAGCGAGGGCAGAAAGTCATTCACGTCATAGGCTGCCGCATCGACGAATTTTGGATTTACCAGGTAGGCGTCGAGAGGCTCGACCCAACCGGCCTTGCTGTACTGAACGATGGATTGATCCATCATCACCACGTCGAAGGTTCCTGCCCCGGATGAGAGATCAACGAGGCGCTTATTCATATATTCGTCTTGCGAGTACGACTCGACCTGCACCTTGATCCCAGTCAGTTTCTCGAACTCTGGAATGAAAGGAAGTATCGTATCCGTATACACGTGCTTGTTCATGCCCACGAACAGAGACGTGCCCTTAGCTTGTTGCCAATCGATGCTTCCGCTCTGCGAAAGCGCCATCGTACTTGCAAATGGGAGTGTTAACGCAGCAATTCCAAACGCGCGGTGCAACAATCGTCTTCTTGACGGATAGTCAGCCATTTTCAGCCTCCGGAGTTGTTGGTCGTGGGTCCTTTACGCAGTAAAAATCATCCGTCTCGCTGTATGTTGACCTATGCCATGCTGCGAGTTTGTATTGCTCGATGTAGTGGGATCATCGCCCCGGCGACGAACGTCATCGTGCGGGTGCCAACAGACTGCAAAAGGCAAACTCGAGGCCAGTCTTGCACGGACGTGAGCCTGAGGCTCGACGGTGTGAGATGAGTAGGGAAATGAACCCCACGAATCCATTTCTCTTGAGCGCACGGTCTGCAAATCATCGACTAATCGCCCTGAACATGCCAGACGCCGGTCTTCATCGCTTGGTTGCAGTGAAGCCTCGAATGTGGGATATTTGTTCTTCAAAGAATAAAATAGTCAAGCCTCATTTTTCGATTTGATCGCAACACCCGGATCTTGATGTCGCAAACAGCAAACGGACGTCTTTTGGACTCGCTCATCAGATTCGGGTCGATGAGCAGGGCTGAGGCCACATTGGACACTCAGCTCGCTCGGAGCGCTGTCGGGGCCGCGATAGCGGATCTCTCGCGACTGAATCTCGTCAAAACATTTCCGGCGGTCGTGGCGCCCGGCGTTGCGGGTCGTCCCTCTCCCCGCCTTGAGCTTAACCCCAGTGGGGGCTACGCGATTGCCTTGAATGTTCGAGCCGAAGCGATCGAGATCGCGACCGTGGATCTTTCACGTAACATCAAATCGTATATGGAAAGATCGGTAAATGTGCGGGAACTTGGCGCAGCAGAGGCCCTGTCAACGATTGCCGAGTGTATCCGAAGTATCGAGGCGCCTGGCAAATCGCCCCTTTGCGGAATTGGAATAGCGCTTCCGGGAATCGTTGGAAGGGATAACGCGATCGCCAGAAATGTCTTGGCGTTGGACTGGCACGACGTACCTGTCGTGTCGGTCTTGAAGCAACATATTGGATCTCAGGTTCCTATCACCATTGATCATGACGCGACATTAGGTGCATTAGCCGAATACAGTTGTGGCGCTGGCAGGGGCGCTGGACGTCTCTTGTATCTGACGTCCGAGCCTAACGGACTTGGTGCAGCAATGATTTCTCGTGGGCGAAGCAACGGTTCCACGGGTGACCATATGCTTCAGGCTGGCCATCTCAGTGTAAATCCCTCCGGTAGCCGGTGCGCTTGTGGTTCGCGAGGATGTCTCGAACTGTTTGTCAGTGGGCGCGCGATCGAAAATGCAATTGGTGGTGTGGGAAGCGGTACACCGGGCGAAGTAAGTGCCAAGCTCTCTACATTTACGCTAAAAGAACGGACTCATTTTCTGCGTTCCGATTGTATAAATGCTCTCAAGATTGGCCTTGTCAGCCTCATCAATACGTTGGCGCCTGACCGTGTCGTATTGGCAGGTGCGCTCGCGCCGATCGCTGCTCATTTTCCATCGATCCTGACTGAGGCACTCGCTATGTCAGTCGTCGCCCGGACAGAACCCGTCACGATCGTGCCCGCGGCACTGAACAACGCGATGTTGATCGGCGCTGCGGAACAGGCCTTAAGAGGCTTAAAGAACGATCCGATACTTGTCTTAGAAAAATCAAGGAGGACAGGTGACAAAACATGATGGCGATCTAGTAGATTGAATCGGACGCTTGGTACCCGCCCGAGACCATCCACACGGCTCGGGGAAGAGTGGCGCGGCCGCCGGTTTCAGACGTTCGGAAGGTCGCCGGTGGTTGGCCTTCGAAAGTTGGTTCTCGGATGACTTGCGTGCGGTTCGCTCTCCTATCGGCCGGAACGCTCGCAACGTCAGGCGATCGAGGCAACCGGAGTCGCGCTCGTCTTCCTGCCTCCCTATAGTCCCGACTTCGAGGCGCCTGCGAAAAGCCGGCGAGCGAACTCTCGAAGAGCTCCGGCGAGCCATCGGCACAATCCTCGACGCCTTCACACCCGACGATGCGAATACTACTTCAAAGCTGCTGCACATAAGCCTAAACAAAATGAAAATACTCTAGCTAAGCCGCCGCGATTGGCGCGAAATGATAAGACTCGTCCTTCTGATTGGGAATATACCCTGATTGCGACGGCGCTTCGGAGCGTTGACGTCCGTTTGCCCATGTGGAGGTGCCAACGAAGATTACTCGCTGGTCTGTCACGTTCGGCGGAGCTAGCTCACTCGCGGGCGCTGCAATGAGCCAATCCGCCTGGCCGAGAGCGGAGCGTTTCCGGGAATCGGTGAGGGTCTGGAGGATTTCTGGCTCGCGACCGACGCCTACGTACTTGGAAAATACCCCCTCGTGGAATCAACCATCCCATTGGAGAGAATCGATGAAGATTACCCGTCGTGCCGTTACTTTAGGCGGATAAAACAAGTATACCGCGACCTTTGCAAAGGGCGAGACGCCCCGTCGAGGGCTTCTGGTCAATCACGATGTAGATGATTGACACAGCCCGTTGTTTTTATTCGCTGGCCGACTTGGCAGCACTCTTTATGACCCTGTCGATCAGAACGCCCCGCAATCGCCCTTATTATGACAAGCGGTACACGATCGATCACTTCCAAACGAAGCTTCTGAAATTGGCTTCCGGGTTTCAAACGGGTGCCGGTGCCCGAGTGGCGCAGTTGAGGCATAAACAACTTCGGGGCTTTCTCGACGAGTTTATGGATGAGATTTAGCAACTCTTGAGGGTGGAACTGGATGACGGACCTCACAGAAGACCCTCTATACCGCGATCCGGATCTGGCCCAATTCTACGACCTGACAAACCAATGGTGGGTCGACTTCGATTATTGCACCTCGCTCGCATCTAATGCGGCTTCTGTTCTCGATTTAGGGTGCGGAACAGGCGAGCTGGCTGTGGCGCTTGCCCAGGGGCGGCGGGTGATTGGCGTTGATCCGGCGGCCGCCATGTTGGAAGTCGGGCGTAACCGTCCAGGGGGTGACAAAGTCACTTGGGTCCAAGCCGATGCACGCACTGTGCGATTGGATGAACGGTTCGACCTCGTCCTCCTCACCGGTCACGTATTCCAGGTCTTCTTGACCCAGGAGGATCAGAAGGCCGCTCTGGCGACGATTGCAACCCATTTGAACCCGAACGGCCGATTTATCTTCGACAGCCGCAATCCCAGGCTTCGTACGTGGGAAGGCCGGAACCGCCACAACAGTCTGCATCAGCTCGAACATCCGCAGCTCGGTACAATCGAGGCTTGGAACGAGCCTACCTATGACGAGGCCACCAACATACTGACCTATGAGAATGGCTACCGGGTTCTTGCGACGGGCCAAGCATTCTCCGCATCAGCACAGATCCGCTACACGTCACAGGAAGAGCTTGCGGCCTCAATTGCAGCGTCCGAATTGGTGGTTGAGACGTGGCTCGGGAGTTGGGAAGGGGATCCGTTTTACCCTGAGGCTAAGGAGATCATCCCAATAGGTCGGCTAGCCTGAGATCTTGGCGAGCCTGGAACGGGACGTTATGGAATGTAGAGCCGAGTGGGAGAACTAATCAGAGAAGGTCTGAAATGGGTCAAACCCGGTCGTAGAACGGAACCGGTGGAGGGTCCGCTTTCCCATCTTCCTTGGACCTTCTACGTAGCCAACGTGTTTGGAGAGTCCCTCGAATGAGGTGGGCTTCAAATCACCGGTTGTAAATCGATGCCTCGCCAAATCTCCATGGCAAGTCGCTTACCGGGCGCTTGGTGGTCTTTGCTACCGAATGCCGGTTAATCCCAAGGCGACCGTAT
>NZ_VCMV01000064.1:23340-29910 GCF_008757455.1 Microvirga brassicacearum
CATCCTCTTCCTGCTAGGGCGTGAAGATAATTTTACACCCGCCGATCATTGCCGGCGCTACGCGGCGTTCTTTGAGAAGAAAGGGACGCCCGTCGAGTTCCACATCCTTGATGGAGCCCATCACGGCTTCGATTTACCAACACCCTTGAGATTTCTACCGCGGGCGCAGACTGCAAGGGAATGCGGTCTCGATATTATATTAGAGCCCGCAGTTATTGCTCAGCGCTGGGACACAGGCACCCTGATCAAGCCCGTGGAAATTAAGCCATACCTGCGCACTTGCATGCAACGAGGTGCCTCCTATGGTGGGAACACCGAGGCGCTAAAAGTAGCGATCAATCAAGTCAGCAAATTCATCCTTAGATACCTGAAACCTGAGCAATAACACTTCCAGCGGCCGCTTGAGACAAAGAAGGGCCGCTTGCGCGGCCCGTTCATGGCGTCGTGTCTGATGCGTCGTCAGCACTGGATATTTAGCCAAATGCGAGCAACATGGGTCATGGGGCGCCGTGGCGACGCGGCGCTTGAGTACACCTAGGTCGAATGGACTTCCGGATGGGACCACGCGCTCGTGCCACGGCTCGTCCGGCATGGGAGGGTTGTACGATGAAACGCAGGCTCCTCGCAGCATTGATCCCGGGATTGCTGATCCTGTCCTCGCCGTTACCGGCGCAGCAGAGCTTCTTCGTCAAGCCGCTGGCCGAGAAGAAGGTGGCGGAGTTGCCGGCTGGGGACCTGTTCTGGCGTATCGATACCTTCGACACGAAGGAGCAGGCGCAGGCGGCGGCCGGTCCTCTGGGCCTTATGGCCGAGTATGACGGCAAGGTCTGGCTCTTCACGCTCGGTGCCGCAGGTGTGGTCTCGAAGGGAGGCAGCAAGGTCGCTGAGATGGGTCCGATCCCCCGGATCGAGGCCAAGGAGTATCTCCTCCGGATCAACGAGGCAGGCGGGCCGAAGGGCAGCGCCACGGCCGCGCACACGCACCCAGGTTCAGAGGCGTTCTACGTGCTCAAGGGAGAGCTGTCCCAGAAGACCCCGCACGGCGTGACCCGGCTCACCGCTGGCCAGGGCATGGTGGGCCATGGAACAGACACGCCGATGGTGGTGTCGAACAGCGGCTCGGAGGATCTCCGTGAGTTCGCGCTGTTCGTCGTGGATGCCAACAGGCCGTTCTCGTCACCGGCCCCGCTCCAGTAACCTAGCCCGTGGCGGGATGCTTTGGAACCCGGAGCATCCCTCAACCACACTGGGGGATACTCCTCCTTGCGTGCTGTCGATGGAGCTGTCAGCGGCGACGTGGAGCGTCAACTTGGCACCATCGCAGGCGATGCGGACTACCTAATCGTGAGTGCAGGCGGCAACGACGGGCTCCCAAATATCAGCCTCCTGCGCGAGGCAGCTCGCTCCGTGGCCGAGGTCATGGGAAAGCTCACTGCCGTGTATGAAGACTTCGCGGCCCGCTATGGCGAAATGGTGAGCGCGATCATGGAGCAACGCCTCCCGGTTGCACTTTGCACCATCTACGACGGACGCTTTCCCGATCCTCGCGAGTAGCGACTTCTCCGGACCGGCCTGTCTTTGTTCAACGACTGTATCACCCGGGAGGCGTTTTCCCGAAGGTTGCCACTGGTCGACCTGCGGCTGGTCTTCAATGAGCCTGACGATTATGCCAATCCGATTGAACCGTCGGCGAAGGGTGGAGCGAAGATCGCAGCGGTGATCGCTCAGGTCGTCGCTGGGAACAGCATTTTTCCGCGCTCACAGGTGAACGCTCTACCGTCGGAATCCGCAGGGCAGCCCGTGCTGTCCTGGCGTCGCTGGTCGAGGATGACCCAGATGGCGGCGCGGTCTTTGCTGGCAGGTCTGAGCCAGAGTCGGGCTGGCAGGGCTTCACGAGGCACCGGTCCGCGAGGGTCGTCATGTCCTTGCCGGCGATCCGCTAGATCTGAAACCGCCCGCGGGCAGCCTCACGGCGAAGGCTGGCAATTTTTATCGAGCCATCAGGGAATGCGGGAGCGGCCGCGGTGCAGCATCGCAACGGTGGCGAACGGCCCGATAGAATCGCGGCGACGATCAATTTCACCAAGGAGCCTACCCCGAAGGCGTAAGATTCAGTGCGCTTCGGTCTGATATCCTTCGCCGCATGCCCTACCTGTGGTTTTCCGCTCCCGTCGCTGTGCTGATCAAGACCGGCCAATGCCAGGAAATCTCTCACGTCGAAGAGGCGGCAGAGATTCTGCTCTATCACTGGCCGAAGTCGGCGTATGGCGATCCGATCTGCCTTGCGGCCCAGAAAGCCTGCCACTCCGCGCTGACAGGCAAAGGCGAGATTGAAAATGCCCGATCCACTTTCGAGGCTGCGGCGCGAGGCCGGAATTTTGGGGAAGGAGTCGGAGCGGCATTCTCCACAAGAGAACGCAATTTTTTGTCCAATTCTTAACTGGCGAAAGCACCTCTCACGCCATGCGTCCGGTTGCGGCCGCGCCTGGATTGCTCGACTTCCAGTGCATTGATAACGCAGCTGCAGCACCCATCGTTCAAAGGCGTTCGTGAGGACTAGGGCAGGTCCGCTTTCTGCCTGCCACAAACGGAAGTTGGTTTCCTGTACGAAAAACCGGACCTTCGGCTTCGCGCCGCCTCTTCGCCGTTGAGGAGACCGTTAGTCGATCCCGAAACCTGCCATTCTCGATGGTGCCGACGCCGATCCAGGACGTCGGCAAGGCCCATCTGTTCACCAGCATTTGGACAGCGGCGAAAGACCCGTCTCGTGCTAATTGTTCGTGGCCTCTACGAGGGCGACAACGATGTTTTTGCAGTCCGTGTAGAGTGCTTCAACACCGGGTAGCCCCTTATTCCCGTCGCCGCCATGCGCGATCGAATTGCGGAGAGCGTAGGCTGATGCGAGCGACGAGGACCATTGGTCGTTCCTGCTGATCGTTGAGCGAAACGCCGTCTCCCAGTTCTGGTCGAAGCGTATCAGGAGCTGACATATAGCCTCGCAATCGTAATTCGTGCCCTTCTTGAAGTGCGATCTTATGAACAGTAAAACTCTAGGCTGAGCCCTCGTTGTAAGCCGGTGGAGAATGATGACCTCAACGCATCGTTCGACATAGCCGCACACCAGAACGGCCCCAAAGCGCGCTAAGTCTGACTTTAGCTCATCATTACCGGCGCTCATCGCCCGTGCGAAAAATGCATCGAGCTTTCGTTCACGGCTCTCGATCGCGTGCTGCACTAGATGCCAGCGAACGCAGCGGTCGCAAGTGCCAAGCGCTTACGAACATTCTCCTCATCGGCCGTTGCACGCTCGCAGGCCTGTCTAAATTCGTCGTTGTTGACCAGCGTCTCGTAGGCACGGCCAACCTCCCCATCAGAGGGTGCGGGGCCAGCATCGAGTCGTTTCGCCAAACCCACCATCACAGCGTCAAAGGCGGCGGCGTTCAGCGCGCGGATGATGCGGAATGCGCGCGGACCGATCGCAGAATTGACCTTATCAATCGTAGTACGAAAAACTTCAGACAGCCGATCCAGCTCATCCATGCCGACTTCGTTCATTGCGGCCGAAAATTTGTTCAGGAAGCCGTTCATTGGGCGAGCATATTTCTCGCCATCGCGATACAATGCAAAAAACCTTACTATCAGCTCTTCGTCTTTTGCGCGATTATTCTGGCTGGCAAAGACGGCTCGCCACGCAGGGAATTGGTTCAGCTCGCGGACGCGCTTGATGAACGGGCCAAGGCTGACGCAATTGCGGATTTCTTGAGGCGAGAGGCGGATGCCGCCAGTGTTGATGCGCTCGAACACGAAGTAGATGCTGTCCAGCACGTCCTCTGGCTTGTCCTGCTTAAAGATGGTCGCATGGACGATTGAATCGTCGAGCTTCAGCACGTCAGCAGGATCAAGCGTCTTGTAAGTCCGGTTGAGCCACGGCTCCCGAACGCCCTGTAGCTTGAATTCCTTCCCACGAAGGACGCCGTCGTAGAAGGCCTGCAACGTCCGAAGGCGTTGCTGCCCGTCGATTACTAGATGCTCGTTGGTATCAGCCTCTTTGTATAGAAATATCCCAGGGACCGGCAGGCCCATCAAAAGGGATTCGATGAATTTCGACGCGTGCTTGTAGGTCCAAACAAACTGACGCTGAAAATCCGGAACGCGAAATGCTTCTCCGCGCATCCGCTTCACCAGACTGTCTACCGTATAGTCGGCACCATAACTTGAGATGCTAAATTTGGTCGCGCCAGGATCATCAAGAAGCGTTTCATCCTCGACCCCTTCCTCCAGCGCCAAATCGAATTCGTCCTTTCGAACGTCGTCATCCCGAATATCTTCTGGCGCGTCGGTGCTCACAGCTTTTCCTTAGAATAGGTAGGTCACATCGAACACACCACACGGCAGCGCTTGCTGCAACCCTCAGCTTTGTGTCCTCATCTCATTGCGCTGGCACGGAGAAACGGTGTCGACGAAATATAAGGGCGTTAACCAGCTGATTACGCACCAGGGCAATCTGGCCCAGATAGGCGGACTGTCGGCTATCCGCGCATACGCGCCAGTAAGCTGACATTCCACTATCGGTCCCTCTCCAGACGTTGAGACTGACCCGACGCAACGTCCGAGATGGGGTCAAACCCGGTCGTAGAACGGAACCGGTGGAGGTCCGCTTTCCCATCTTCCTTGGACCTTTTACGTAGCCAACGTGTTTGGAGAGTCCCTCGGAATGAGGTGGGCTTCAATGCCTCGCCAAATCTCCATGGCTGTCGGAGTGACTGAAATCTTTTTGGATCAGTCGCTTACCGGGGCGCTTGGTGGTCTTTGCTACCGAATGCCGGTTAATCCCAAGGCGACCGTATGAGTTCCATTGATCGGGGCGTCCATGCCCTCCCCTGGCTAGTGGATCGGCGGCTGCAACAGAGTCTCGTCTGCGATGGCATGGTCCACGGCCTCGATCTGCTCTTGGGCCAACTGGATGTCCAGTCCAAAGCCGTCGCCGCCTTCGCCGTTTTCTTTGTGGAGCTTCAACGCCTTGACGACGACCCTCCGTCGCTCCTCGACCAAAAGTTCACGGAAAATTTTCAAGGAATCGAGCGGTGATTGCTGCTCTGACATGCCGTGCTCCTATGTGCTTCCAAACTTTTGATAAGTTACAGCGAGCTAATCCACGGCCAGCTTCAACGTCCGGTTGATGGGTTCCGCTCCCCAATGCTGGGGTTGGACACGCTCCAGCGGATCGGCGGCATCCCGGTAGGGCCGCTCGGGGTTCCCGGAGCCCTATCGCGACGGACCCGCTGTCGGAAACGCTATAATAGAAGAATGAGGGTCAAAACCCAACTAAGAAGACCCTCGTCGCGGCTGGCCAAAGCGAAAGCGCCCCAGAAACCGGGGCGCTCCCACGTTCAACTGGGCGGAGCCTCAGGCAGCGACCTGGGTCGGCTGGACCTCCAGGAGCTTGCTGGGGCTCGCGATCGGAATTACCCGAGACTTCATAGCCTCTGGGATCTCCCGCACAAGCTCGACGTTTAGGAGCCCGTTGTCCAAGCTCGCGCCCTCGACAGCGACATGGTCGGCGAGCTGGAAGTTACGCTCAAAAGTCCGCGCCGCGATGCCTAAGTAGAGCACTTGGCCGGTCTTATCCTTGGGCTGCTTCTCGCCGCGGATCGACAGCCTGTTCTCCTTTATCTCGATCGAGAGATCAGCCAAGCCGAAACCGGCAACTGCGACCGAGATGCGATAGCTGTTCTCATTGGTCCGCTCGATGTTGTAGGGCGGATAACCCGGCACCGGGCCTTCCACGCCGCCGACCTGATCGAGCAGGGAGAACATCCGGTCAAACCCGACGGTTGAGCGGTAGAGGGGTGAAAAATCGAATGTACACATAGCATGACCTCATCGTTTGAGGGACATGCGAAGGGTCCGCCCTTAGGGCCTGGCCGTCCGTATCACGCAGCCGCATGGCCTGCGCCTTTAGTATTTATGAACAACTCCGAGTATTAACAAGAGGCAAAAACAACTATTTACGGGTAATTTCTCCATCGATACCATTACAAATGCGAGACAATCATCGAAAAAACACAACTTCTAATGCGTCTGATTGTAGCCTTCTGTTCAGGAAACGACCATTTTTAAGCTTCAACACTGCAAACTTATGATCGTTTTATCTTCAGATTCGATCTGAAGGTGCTGCTTGCGCGAGGCGGAGGAGCGAGCCGAGGCGGCTGACGATCGTGCTCGACATGGATGAGCTTACCGAAAGACCTCCGGGATATCGGATATGAAGGGCCACCGGATGTCTGACATCGTGCGCCGGATCGTTGCCTTGGAGCCCGGGCAGACGTGCAAGGCGATGGCAACCTCAAACCCTTGCAAACCCGGGTCCAATGGGTTCACCTGCATTCACGGTCGGCTTTGGAGGGCAGTACTGGCTTAACATCCCGCTGACGATCCTTGGGTTACATTCTGGGTATCGTGCAGCGGTCGGGATCATCGCGCGACGGACCCGTTGAAGGTAGCGGGCGCCCGCTAGTCAGAGCAACACCGAGGTTCTCCTCATTATCAGATGCGATCAAACGAAGGTCC
>NZ_VCMV01000064.1:29920-30072 GCF_008757455.1 Microvirga brassicacearum
CAACATCTCGCTGACGATCCTTGGGTTACATTCTGGGTATCGTGCAGCGGTCCGGATCATCGCGCGACGGACCCGTTGAAGGTGGCGGGCGCCCGCTGGTCAGAGCAACACCGAGGTTCTCCTCATTATCAGATGCGATCAAACGAAGGTCC
>NZ_VCMV01000064.1:30082-30436 GCF_008757455.1 Microvirga brassicacearum
AGAACAACTCCGAGTATTAACAAGGGGCAATAACAACTATTTACGGGTAATTTCTCCATCGATCCCATTACAAACCCGAGACAACCATCGTAAAAACACAACTTGTAATGCGTCTGATTGCAGCCTTCTGTTCAGGAAACGACTATTTTTAAGTTTCAACACTGCAAACTTATGATGGTTATCTTCAGATTCGATCTGAAGGCGCTGCTTGCGCGAGGCGGAGGAGCGAGCCGAGGCGGCTGACGATCGTGCTCGACCTGGATGAGTTTACCGAAAGACCTCCGGGATATCTGATATGAGGGGCCACCGGATGTCTGACATCGTGCGCCGGATCGTTGCCTTGGAGCCCGGGCA
>NZ_VCMV01000064.1:30446-31681 GCF_008757455.1 Microvirga brassicacearum
GGCTTTCAGGTTAAGAACTAACTTTGCGAGACTGTCATCAACGTCATCAAAAAGCCCGGCGACGGTTCTATCGTTTCGATATGAGTAACGCTCCGAAGCACCCAAGTCAGCGTCAGGACCTCAAAAGGTGGGACGATGAGGGTGGCGCACCTCGATCAGGTCACCGCTCCTGTGAGCCGGACCACCCGTCTACGAACAAGTTAGAAACGGCTCTCTATTACTTCAATATTAGGACCGAGGGTGGCGTTATCGAAGACCCGGAAGGGGTGACGCGCTCTGACCTTCAAGCCGTTCGAAAGGAGGCGCTCGCCAGCGCCCGCGACTTGATTGCAGAAGGCGATCAGAAGGGCGAGGAGCGGCGACGCTGGCGCTTCGAGATCATGGATAGAGCCAATCAGCACGTATTGACGGTCGGGTTCTCCGAAGCGCTCGATTCCGAAACACCCGGTTAAGTCCGAGGAAGCCAACTGCCGCAGCGCCGCTACGGGCGTCGGGAAGCGAGCCAATCATGAGCAAAAGCCCCCTCAGCGTCACTCAGAGAGTTGTGAACTCCGTCTGGAAAGCCGTGAGGATGTTGGAAGATCGCGCCGCACCGATCTCGAAGACGAAGCTCAACGGGCGGCGCGGCTATGGCGACGACGGAATTGCGTCGCCGGATCAGGAGACTCCTCACGAGAAGTGATCCGAAAGGATGTCTGCCTTTGCCGCCGCTACTGGCGGTGAACGCTAGAGACACCGCGACCGGATCAGTGCTCACCAATGATACTTGATCATGAGCATGTAGATGGCGAGAATGCCTGCCATCATGAGGAGCGCGATCAGCACCTGGGAGAGCATCACATGAGCCCCAGGATCACCGCTCCGCAGAACAACAATGCCAGAGCAGCACCAAAGATCGCTTCGTTTTCGTAGGAAACATAGGACTTGAGCCGCGCAATCATGGCGACCTCCTAATCTTGTCGCAAGTATACGCGCATCGTCGTCGGAAATATACGAATATCGTCGAGAAAAAATGTCTAATATCTAAGGGAAATTGTAAATTTCCGCCCTGACAGGAAGGGTCAATTGACTTGCGAAGACTAAGCGGGGTGCGACCGTTCTTCGTTCGAAACCCGGTCCGCAGGCTTTCAAGCCACGCTTGGAAAGCGATCGTAGTGAGCTAAGTTCTCTTGGCATTGCACACGCCAGTCGGGGAAGTCTCAAGTTTTCATGATTGGTAATCGTATGCGATCGGA
>NZ_VCMV01000006.1 GCF_008757455.1 Microvirga brassicacearum
CGAAAGATCGTACCAGACGCCGCGGTTGGCACAGGCCATCATGTTGCCGCGGCGGGAGCCGCCGGTGCCCCGCCATTCCCGCACCACGAGGCGGCAGCGGATGTCCCCCGGCATCTGCGACCGGTTGAGCGCTTTGATCGTCACCTTGCCGGACGCGCCCGACGCTGGATTCTGCCAGGCGGCGCTGCGCCCCGCGCCGTCGATCACCGAGAGAATCGCTTGCGCTTCGGCGGGGCGATCCGCGTCCGGCACGATCCGCGCGGCCGCGCGTTCCGCCTCGGCGCGCGCCATCGTGCCCCGCACCTGACCCCGCGCTTCGCTCATCTTCGATACCGCATAGCCCGTTCCAGCCGCCTGCATGAGGAGGCTGGGAGCAGCGAGGCTGGCGCCTCCCGTCATGGCCGCTCCGACGCCCGCATTCGCCACCGAAGCCGCGAGGTTCAGGGTCTGCATCGTCATGGCCTGGCTGATCCGGCCATCGATGGCACCGGCCATGTCCGGCCGGGAGAGGTCGCCAGCCGCCACGGCGTCGAGTCGCGGCGCGATGAGGCTCAGATCGATACTGCCCGAATCATCCGGGACCTCAGAATTCGGCCTCAGATCCCGCGCCGTGCCGACGACGCCGGTCGGATCGAGCCGGGCGGCGATGTCGGCACCGCCCGAGGGTGTGCAGCCCGCAGCAAGGGCGGCGAGACCTGCAGCCCCCATCCATTTTTGCAATGTGCGCACTCCGAACCTCGCTCCGCGAAGCAAGATCGATATCACATTGCATAAAATGCGAAAATGCGGGGCGTTGCTTGGTCGCAATGGATCGGCCCAGGGACGAATTTTTCTCTGGCGGGCGATCAACGCTTTGTTCACCAGGAACCGGAACCGCGCCGAAGATTTACCGCGCGTTCATCGCTCTCATCCAAGCTGAGCCCATGACGCACCACCCAAACGCGATGATGGATATGGGCCCGCAGACCTCTCCCGACCCGATATTCACACCCGCCCCGTCCCGTTATGAGCGCCCGCGTCTCGCCGAGCGCGCGGGCTTCGGAATCATGCCCGCCCCGGCGCGGCCGTCGCGCCATAACACGTTCATCCTGGGCCGCTCCGATGCGCGCACGCGCCCTCTCCTCAATCAGGAAGAGCGCGATCGCCTCCATTGCTGGTCCATGATTGTCGCAATGGGATCCTCCTTGACCGGGCTCGGCCTGCTGCTCACCTCGATTTTTCACTGAGAAACCCCAACAAAAAGCCCGGCAACGGCCGCTCCTCCGCTCCGTTCCTCATTGCAGCGGCCAGAAGATCATGATGAGGGGCGTTCCGACCACCACCACGATGATCGAGAGCGGCAGCCCCAGGCGCCAGTAATCGCCGAATCGATAGCCGCCCGGTCCCATCACCAGCGTGTTGCACTGATGGCCGATGGGCGTGAGAAAATCGCAGGCCGCGCCGATGGCGACCGCCATCAGGAAAGCATCGGGACGGAAGCCGAGTTGCGTCGCGAAGCTCGCCGCGATCGGCGCCATGACCAGCACGGTCGCGGCATTGTTGAGAAACGGCGTCACGGCCATTGCCGCGACCATGATGAGCACAAGCGCTCCGGTCGGCGGAAGGACATTTGCCGCAGAGGAAAGCCACGCGGCGATGAGTTCTGTCCCGCCGGTCGTGCGAATCGCCTCGCTCACCGGGATGAGCGCCCCGAGCATCACCAGAATCGGCCATTCCACCGTCTCGTAGGCCTCGCGCAAGGTGAGTGAGCCAAACAACACGAGAAGCACGCCGGCGCCAAAAAACGCGATTGCCACCGGCAGCAGATTGAAGGCGACGAGCGCCATCGCAACCGCCAGAACCGCCAGGGGAAGAAAGCTCCGTCGCGCGCTGCCCAGCCGGATCGCGCGCTGGGCCAAGGGAAGGCAGCCAAGATCTTTCAGGGTGTCGGGAAGTCTCGTGAGATTCCCCTGGAGAACGATCACATCCCCCGTCCCCAGGGTGATGTCGCGCAGACGCTCGGTGAAGCGCTTGCCACTGCGGCTGACGGCGATGAGATTGACCTGATAGCGCTCATACAGCGCGATGCGTTCGGCCGAGGCGCCGGTCAGCACCGAGTTGGGACCGACAATCGCCTCGATCACGCCGATCTCGTCGGTCTCCTGCTTGTCGGGGCGGCGGTGTTCGCCGCTGAGTTTCAGGCCCGAGCGAGCCACCACGCTCTCCAGCGCATCGGGCTCCCCCTCCAGCATCAGCAAATCGTTTTGGCGGATAGGCGCATCCGGGAAGGGGCTCGAACTGCGGGTTTCGTCTCGAATGATCGCCGCAACCTTGATGTCGCCCTTGCCCATCTTGAGCAGGTCGGCCACCGTCTTGCCGGCAATGTCCGCATCCGCCGGAACCCGTGCCTCAGTCACGTAATCCTTGATATTGAGTGCTTCATCCAGGTTGGCCGCGCCCTTGCGGTCCTTCGGCAGGAGGCGATAGCCGAAGGCCAGAAACGTGACGCCGACGATGGCGATGCCGATCCCCACAGGCGCGAAGTCGAACATCCCGAATGGCTCACCGAGCATCTCGCTCCGAACCCGCGACACGATGATGTTGGGTGAGGTTCCGATGAGCGTCACGATCCCGCCGAGAAGCGACCCGAAGGCCATCGGCATGAGGAACTGCGACGGCGGCGTGTTGGTGCGGCGGGCTATCTGGAACGCCACGGGAATCATCATCGCCAGGGCGCCGACGTTCTTCACGAAGGCCGACAGCACCGTTACGACGCCGACCAGCACGACGATCTGAAGCTGCGTGGTGCGAAGGTAGGGCGCCAGACGATCGAGACCGGCCTCGAGCACCGCCGATTTGGCGACCGCCGCGCTCACCAGAAGCGCGCTAGCGACGATGATGACGATGTCGTCGCTGAACCCGGAGAAAGCCTTGTCGGCCGGCACGACGCCGACGAGCACTGCCGTGAGCAGGGCCAGCGCCGCTACCATGTCGTAGCGCAGACGGCCCCACACAAAGAGCGCCATCATCCCGGCGACCACGGCGAAGGCGAGGATCTGTTGGTATGTCATGGGCGCCCGCGCTGAAGGAACAAGCCCCTAACGCGCCACGGTCAAGTTTGTGCCGCTTAAAATTATTGCCCGAGCACGAGGGCCCAATAGCGGCCATAGCCTCCATTCGCATCCGCCCGTGCGAGGCCGATCCGCCTTGCCTGAGGCATCAGCAGGTTGCTGTTGTGGCCCGATGAGGCTTTCCAGCGACCGATCGCACCGTCGACTGTCGACGATCCGGCGGACAGGTTCTCGGCCGAATAGCCGAGGACGCCGAATTCCTCCATCCGGCTGCCGAAACGGCCATGGCTGAGCTTTCCGGCCGCCGCAACCGCACGAGCCTGATGCTCGGCAGCATCGTTGAGACGGGAATCGACCGTCACCGGGCTCAATCCCTGCGAGACGCGATAGGCTGAAATCAACGACGCGGCCTGTGCGGCGTCAGTCGTGGTGCTCCCGGTGACCTGGTGGGAGGCGGGGAGCTGCTGGCCGGCACATCCGGCGACAGCCAGGACGGCCAGAAAGACAAACGACAAAGCCTTCATGGAATTCCCCTGAGGCCGGCATCTTCGGCCGTTCCCCTTGATAAAATACGCAATGGCGGTCATGTGGACGTGCCGCCGATCCGATGCCGCTGCATGCCATGCCGTGCGCGTCGGGTCCATAACGCCTCCCGCGTCAGCTCACCGCATGTCAAAAAAACCATCCTCGTTTCGTGTTGCCGTCATCGGCGGCGGTCCTGCCGGATTGATGGCGGCTGAAAGGCTGGCGCAAGCGGGCCTTGCGGTCACGATCTACGACCAGATGCCATCGGTCGGCCGAAAACTGCTCATGGCCGGGCGCGGCGGCCTCAACCTGACCCACAGCGAGGATCTGGCCCGATTCGTCGTGCGTTTCGCCGAGGCGCTGCCGCATTTGCGCCCGGCCATCGAGGCTTTCCCGCCGGAGGCGCTTCGCCGCTGGAGCGAGGGCCTCGGCCAGGAAACCTTCGTCGGCTCGAGCGGCCGGGTATTTCCCAAGGCCTTCAAGGCATCGCCCCTGTTGCGCGCCTGGCTGCGCCGCCTCGAATCGCTCGGTGTTGCCTTCGCCCTGCGCCACAGCTGGCAAGGGTGGGACGAGGCGGGCAGCCTCCTTTTCACGAACGCGGCCGGCGAGATCGTCACCGCACGCCCCGATGCGGTCGTTCTGGCGCTCGGCGGCGCGAGCTGGCCTCGCTTGGGATCCACCGGCGCATGGGTGCCGCTCCTCGAGGCCCGCGGCGTGCCGATCACCAGACTTCGGCCCGCCAATATGGGCGTGAAGGTGGCCTGGTCCGACCTTCTGCGCACCCGGTTCGAGGGTCAGCCCCTCAAGCGTATTGCCCTGACATTCGGCGGCGTGACGGTGCGGGGCGAAGCGGTGGTCACCGCGGACGGGCTTGAGGGCGGCGCGGTCTACGCGCTCTCGGCGCCGCTGCGCAATGCCATCGAGCGGGACGGCGAGGCCATCCTGAGCGTCGATCTGCGGCCGGACATTTCCCTGCAATCGCTCATCAACCGACTGGCGGTTCCGCGGAAAGGGCAATCCACCTCGACGTTTCTGCGCAAGGCGGCCGGGTTGTCGCCCCTCGACATCGCGTTGTTGCGCGAAGGCGGCACGGACCTGCCGGCCGATCCAGAAGCCCTCGCGCGCCTCATCAAGGCCGCACCCCTCCGCCTGACCGGCCTGAAGCCGCTGGAGCGGGCGATCTCGACCGCGGGCGGCGTTCCCTTCGCGGAAGTGGACGACCATCTGATGCTGCGCCGGGTGCCCGGCATATTCGTTGCCGGCGAAATGCTCGATTGGGAAGCGCCGACGGGCGGCTACCTGCTGCAGGCGACGCTTTCGACCGCCGTCGCGGCGGCCGGAGGCGTTCTCGCTTTCCTGAAGATTCCCAATGCCGCATTGACCGAATCCAGACCCTCGGCCACACCGGAACCGTGACCGACCCGCTTAAAATTCTCCACGACGTCTTCGGCTTCTCGACCTTTCGCGATGGTCAGGAAGACATCGTGCGGTCCGTCCTTGCGGGACACGATGTGCTGGCGGTGATGCCGACCGGGGCGGGAAAATCGCTCTGTTATCAATTGCCCACCTTGGTGCGCGAGGGCCTGACGCTCGTGGTCTCGCCCCTCATCGCCCTCATGCGCGACCAGGTTGCGGCGTTGCGCCATTTCGGCGTCGAGGCGGGAAGCCTCAACTCTGCCAATGATCCGGATGAGAACCGGCGCGTCGCCGACGCGGTGCGGGATGGCCGGATGCGGCTGCTCTATGCCTCTCCCGAGCGCCTCGCGAATTCGAATGCCACCGAATGGCTCGCACGCTCCGGCGTCAGCCTGCTCGCCATCGACGAAGCCCATTGCGTGTCGCAGTGGGGACATGATTTCCGCCCCGAATACGCGCTGCTGGGTGACGTTCGCCGCAGACTCGGTGGCGTGCAGACGATCGCGCTGACCGCCACCGCCGACGTTTCCACGCGCGGCGACATCATGCACCGGCTGTTCGAGACGGAGCCGCGCATCTTCATCCACGGCTTCGACCGCCCGAATCTGCGGCTCGCCATGCAATCGAAGGACCAGTCGAAGCGACAGCTCTTCGCCTTTCTCGACAAACACCGCCGTGAGAGCGGCATCATCTATTGCGCGTCGCGCAACGCCACCGAGAAGTTGGCGGATTCCCTCTGCCAGGCGGGCTACCGGGCGATGCCGTATCACGCCGGAATGGCGCAGGCGGACCGGGCCAAAAACCAGGACATCTTCCTGCAGGAGGACGGCGTCGTGATGGTGGCGACCGTCGCGTTCGGCATGGGAATCGACAAGCCTGACGTGCGTTTCGTCGCGCATGCGGCTCTGCCCAAATCCATTGAGGCCTATTACCAGGAGATCGGCCGTGCGGGGCGCGACGGCGAGGCCGCCGACACCCTGACGCTCTACGGTCTCGACGATATGCGTCTGCGCCGCTCGCAGATCGAGGACAGCGACGCATCGGAAGAGCAGAAGCGTGTCGAGCGACAGCGCCTGAACGCCCTCGTGGCTTTGTGCGAGGCACCACGCTGCCGCCGCCAGACACTTCTGGCCTATTTCGGCGAGACCACCGAGCCGTGCGGCAATTGCGATCTCTGCATCGATGGCGTCGTTTTATTTGACGGCACCATCGAGGCGCAGAAGCTCCTGTCCGCCATCGTGCGCACCGGCGAACGCTTCGGCACCGAACACATCATCAGTATTCTGATGGGGGAAGAGACCGACGCGATCCTTCGCCTCGGCCACAATGGCCTCAAGACATTCGGTGTGGGCAAGGACCGCTCGAAGACCGAATGGCGCTCACTCCTTCGCCAGATCTACGCGCTCGGTCTTATCGCTCTCGAACTCTCCGAATATGGGCGCTGGACCATCACTGAACGCGGCGTCGCGGTGTTGAAAGGCCTCGAACCGGTGGAATTGCGCGCCGATGTGTTGATGAAGCCACGTGAGCGGAAGAGCCGGCGCGGTGTGATGGCGGCCGAGTCCGTGGTGCCCGGCGACGATCCGCTGCTGCTCGCGCTGAAGACCCTGCGGACGCGGTTGGCCAAAGAAGAGGCCGTGCCCGCCTATGTGATCTTCTCGGATCGCTCGCTTGTCGACATGGCGGTGAAACGCCCGAAATCGGCTGGTGCGTTCGGGGAGATCCACGGGGTCGGGCAAGCGAAGCTCGACCGCTACGCAGATGCGTTTCTGACGGTGGTGCGCGAACACGCCGACTAGGTCGCGCCGTCATTCCGGGGCGCGGCTGTGCCGCGAGCCCGAAACCCATAAACGCTAACGTTGCCGGATGATGCCCCGCATTCCGACGGAGGTGGATTGCCCATGGCCGGTCTGGAATATGGGCTCCGGGCTCCGCTTCGCGGCCCCGGAATGACGGAGAGCTAGCCCACCTCGACCCATGTGCCGGAATGTGCGCTGCGCGCCATCGCATCCACCGTGCGCTCGATGCGAAAGCCATCTTCGAAATCGATGAGCGATGCCGCTTCGCCCCGAATGCGCCCGACGAGCTCGCGGCATTCGATGACCTTGAGATCGTTGAATCCGAGACCGTGACCGGGAGCGGGAATGAATTTGTCGTAGGGCGGATGATGGGGCGCGGCCAGGATGGTGCGAAAGCCTTGTGTTTCGCTGTCCCCCACGGTGTAGAGCTGAAGCTCGTTCATGCGTTCCTGGTCGAAAACGATCGTGCCTTTCGCGCCGAACAACTGAACGAACAATCGACCTTTGCGGCCCCAGGCCGACCGGTTCAGCGCGATGAGGCCGGATGCGCCGTTTTCGAGTTCGATCAACGTGCTGGCGATGTCGTAGGTCTCGACCGCGCGCCGCCCGCCGCCCGCCAGTGGACGATCGGAGTAAGGCCGCGACATGTGTCCGCACACCCGACGGACGCCGCCGAACATCACCCACAGAAGGCTCAGCGCGTGAACCCCGAAATCGTCGAGCGCCCCGTGGCCGGACGAAGCCTCGCTCTTCCAGAAGAACAGCGCTTCGGGGTCGGCCATGAAATCTTCGTCCATTTCGATCCGGACGTGATTGACCTCACCGATCCGGCCCTCGTCAAGCAGGCGTCGGATCAGGCGGATCATCGGGTTTTGAATGTAGTTGTAACCGAGCACCGCGACCTTGCCCGATGCGCGAGCGGCCTCAACCATCCGCTCCGCATCGGCGAGCCTCGTCGCCATCGGCTTCTCGCACCAGACGTGCTTGCCGGCTTCCAGCGCCGCAATCGCCATTTCGGGATGGAACGCGTTGGGTGTGGTGATGGACACCACATCGACCTCGCGGTCGGAAACGAGCGAGCGCCAGTCGGCGGTGGCGCGCACGAAGCCCAGTTCGCGCGCCCTGCTGACTGCGAGTTCCGGCGATGTCTCAGCCAAGACCGCCAGGCGAGGGCGTTCCACGTCGCCGAAAATCGCCGCGACCCCATTCCACGCAAGCGCGTGGCATTTGCCCATGTAGCCGGAGCCGATCAAACCAACGCCGAGTGATGCCATTTTTGAAAGCCTCAGACCATGCCGCCGAGTTCGTTCGACAGGGATTGCAGCTCCTTGCCGCCCGCCATCAGATTCTGCAGCTCGTCGATCTGAATGCCGGACTTGTCGAACGTTCCGAGAGTCTTGCCGCGATTGAGCACCGTGAAACGGTCACCCACCGCGTAGGCGTGGCGCACGTTATGGGTGATGAAGATGACGCCGAGGCCCTTCTGGCGCACCTGATGGATGTATTTCAGCACCATCGAGGTTTGAGCGACTCCCAGCGCCGAGGTGGGTTCGTCGAGGATCAGCACCTTGGCGCCGAAATAGACCGCGCGCGCAATCGCAACGCATTGGCGCTCGCCGCCCGAAAGGGTGCCGACCGCCTGGTGGGGATCGCGCACGTCGATCCCGATCCGTTTCATTTCCTCACGGGTGACTTCGTCGCAATGGTCGAAATCCACATAGCGGAAAGGCCAGATCCCTTTTGTCGGTTCGCGTCCCATGAAGAAGTTGCGCGTCACCGACATGAGCGGGATCATCGCAAGATCCTGGTAGACCGTCGCGATGCCCGCATCGAGGGCGTCCCGCGGGCTGGTGAAATTGACGTGCTCGCCTTCGACCAGAAACTCGCCGTCGCTCGGCTTATGCACGCCCGACAGGGTCTTGATGAGCGTGGACTTGCCGGCACCATTATCGCCCAGCAGGCACATCACCTCGCCCTGGCGCACCGTCATGGAGATGCCCGACAGGGCGATGACGGAGCCGAAATGTTTGACGAGGTTGCGAACGTCGATCAGCGCGTCGGTAGAGGCCATCAACGTTCTCCCGTCACTTTTTTGCGGATGAAGTTGTTGAACAGAACGGCCAGCAGCAGCATCGCGCCGAGGAAGACCTGAAACCAGTCGGAATCGAAGCGCGTATAGGTGAGGCCGATCGACACCATGCCGAAGATGATGGCGCCGAAAAACGCGCCGATGGCCGAGCCGTAACCGCCGGTAAGCAGGCAGCCGCCGATGACGGCCGCGATGATCGCCTCGAATTCTTTCTGGAAGCCGCGCCGGGCATCGGTTGATCCGGCATCGAGCACCGTCAGGACGGCCACGAGCGTCGCGGCGCAAGCGGTCAGCATGAACAGGCTTGTCTTCACCCGGTCGACCGGAACGCCCGAATTGCGCGCCGCATTGGCATCACCGCCTGCGGCGAAAATCCAGTTGCCGGCTTTGGTACGCAGCAGGATCCAGGTTGCGAACGCGGTAAAGAGAACGAACCAGATGATGGAGACCGGAACGCCGCTCACTGTCGGGACCCCGTTGGGGAACTTCGCCACGATATCGTTCGCGGCAAGCCACGCAAAAAGTCCCTCCAAGGCGTTTCCGGAGAACATCTCCCGCACGATGCCTTCGCCCGCCTGTTCGCCGATCCCGCGCATCTGCGTCGAGCCGCCCGTCGCCCATTTCAAGCCGACGAGCGAGAGACCGCGCAAGATGAACAGGAACGCCAACGTGACGATGAACGATGGCAGCCGGGTGCGGATCACGATCTGGCCGTTGATGCCGCCGAGGAACGCCGCTGCAACGAGCGTGGCGAGGATCGCCGGCAGCAACGGGAGCCCCACGAGCAGCAGGAAACAACCGAATATCAGGCCGGAAAAAGCCACCATCGATCCGATGGAAAGATCGAATTCACCGCCGATCATCAACAGCGCGGCGGCGATCGCCAGGATGCCGAGTTGCGATGACGGCGTCAGGATGTTCATGACTCCCGCAAGGGTGAACATGGACGGATCGGCGGTGGACAGAAAGAAGAGGGTGACGAGGACGAGGCCCGCCGCGGCGCCGAGCTCCGGGCGGCGCATGAGGCGAGTGGCGAGGGACGCCGCCTTCAGCCGCTCATCGCGTGGCGTTTCGACCGCTGCGGCGGGACCGCCCGCTGTCGGCTGTTCGAGATGCGCCATTCCCGCCTCCATCACGCTTTGGAAAAACGCAGCCCACGGACGAGCCGCGGGCTGCGGGACTTTGGGAAGCCTAGCGGATGCCCTTTGCCGACAATTCGACTACCTGCGCGGCTTTTTCCTTGGTGATCAGATTCGGACCTGAGGGCACGTTGCCGCCGGGGACCAGGCCGTACTTTGCGTTGAGGGCCAGGAACGTGACCGGCAGATAGCCCTGCAGATATTGCTGCTGGTCGATCGCGAATGCCGCTTCGCCAGCCGCAATCGATTTCAGGAAATTGGCCGAGAGATCGAAAGACGCGACGCGCACGCCCGACTTGCCCACATCCTTGACGGCAGCCACCGAGGGCTCGCCGGCTGTTCCGGCGCCCAGCGCTAGAATCGTGTCGATTGACCCGTCGGAGGTGAGAGCGGCCTTGACCTTGGCGCGGATATCGGTGGGATCGTTTGAGACCGGCAACACGGTGACCTTGCCGCCGAAGCCCTCAGCGAAGCCCTTGCACCGCAGGTCGAGCGACACGTTGCCGACCTCCTGGTTCACGCAGATGCCGATCTTGCCGCCCATCTCTTTCAACTTTGCGCCGGCGATGCGGCCCGCGTCGACTTCGTCCTGGCCCACGTGGAGGAGCGCGCCGAGCTTCTTGGAAACGTCCGAGCCGGAATTCATGGAGATCACCGGAATGCCGGCTGCCACGGCTTTCTGGATTGCCGGGCCGAGAGCCGAGGCATCGGGGATCGACACGATGAGCCCTGCGGGCTTCTGGTTTACGGCCGCATCGATGAGCTGGCTCATGGCGACCATGTCGAAGGTCTCGGGCGCACGGTAATCGACCTGCACCTTCATATCCTGCCCTGCCGCCGTCACGCCGTTCTTGACCACCGACCAGAATGGATCATTGGCCTGGCCGTGGCTGACGACGATGATCCGCGGACTCTGTTGGGCGGCGGCCGGAATGGCGGTCGCAAGCGTGAAGGTCGCCGAGACTGCCGCGGCTGCAACGAGACCTGTGAGAAGTGACTTCATGTTGTTTCCTCCCGAGATGGGTTTGCCTGGGTTCATCGTCCGGAGGCTCCGGTTGCAATGAACAGCGCGACTTTCAAACCGTCGCGTCGTTGAGGTGGCAGAAGGAATTCCCGATGCGTTCAGTACATCGGGCGAAACTGGCGTTCCCTCTGCGGCTCGATCCGAAACAGAACGGTCGAGCCGTTTACTTCTCTCTTTAGAATTTTTATTCCATTTTTAGCCGATCGGTGTCAAGGTCCCCGCTTCAGGCTGAAAACACGGCGATGGGAGACCGACACGATCATGGCGGACGGCTCAGAGATGGCGGTCGACGCTATTCCGGACGATTACGAGGGCTTTCGCACGCTGCTATTGAGCCGCCGTGAGGCGATGCCGAAGCGGCTCAAGCAACTCGCGAGCTTCGCCCTGGCTCACCCGGAGGAAATGGCGTTCGGGACGGTTGCGGGCATCGCCGAGCATGCCGGCGTGCAGCCCTCGACGCTGGTGCGCTTCGCCAAGAGCCTCGGCTACGAGGGATTCTCTCATCTCCAGCAATTGTTCCGCGATCGGCTGCGCGAGCGCTTCCCGGATTATCGCGAGCGCCTGCGAGGATTGCGCGAGGCGGAGGGGCACCACGTGCATGCGGTGTCGCTGCTCGATGGCTTCACCGCCGCGGCTGCCGTCTCTCTCGAGCGAATGCGCGATTCGGTCCGCCCCGAGGAATTGTCCCGGGCGATCGAGACGCTGGCCAAGGCGGATACGATCTATCTGCTCGGCGCGCGGCGTGTCTTTCCGGTGTCGGCCTATTGCGCCTATGCGTTCGGCAAACTCGGCGTGCGGGCGATCCTGATCGATCACATCGCCCAACTGGGACCGGAACAACTGGCAACGGCGACCAAACGGGATGCGGTGCTGGCGATCAGTTTCACACCCTATGCGCCCGTCACCGCCGAACTCTCCGCACTCGCCGCTCGGCGCGACATTCCGGTGGTGGCGATCACCGATTCGGCGTTCAGTCCGCTGGTTCCCAGTGCCGGCGTGTGGCTCGAGGTCGCCGAATCGGATTTCGGCGCCTTTCGCTCGCTATCGGCTTCCTTCGCACTGGCGATGGCGCTCGCGGTCGGCACTGCGGAGAAGCGCGCAGAGCGATAGGGCGAGCGCCACGGCCGTCGTTTTACAGCCGCACCGGTTTGCCGCTTTGCGCCGACTCAGTCGCCGCATCAGCGAGACGCTGCGCCATCAACCCGTCGCGGCCCGTGGGCTCGCAGGCCTTGCCGGCTTTCACAGCCGCCAGGAACGCGCCCAGTTCCGCCCGATAAGCGTCGGCGTAGCGCTCGAGGAAGAAATCCTGAACCGGATCGGCGGTGACTCCGGCCGCATTGGCCACTTCGACCGTGGTGCGGTGGATGTTGCCCGCGCGGATCATGCCCTTCGACCCGTGAACCTCCACCCGCTGATCGTAGCCGTAGGTGGCGCGGCGGGAATTCGAGATCTGGACGATGCGGCCCTTCGCGGTCTTCAGCAGCACGGCGGCCGTATCCACATCGCCCGCCTTGCCGATTTCCGGATCGACCAGCGACGAGCCGACCGCATGCACCTCAACCGGCTCGTCGCCGAGCAGGAGAAAGCGCGCCATGTCGAGGTCGTGGATCATCATGTCGCGAAACAGGCCGCCGGATGTCGCGATGTAGCTGACGGGCGGCGGGCCCGGATCGCGCGACAGGATCGTCACCAGTTCGACCTCGCCCACCTCGCCATCGGCGAGACGTCGGCGCAGGTTCGCAAAATTCGGATCAAAGCGGCGGTTGAACCCGATCATCAGCGGCGTGCCGGCCTTCTCGACCATGCCGAGGCAAGCTTCGATCCGCGCGCTCGACAGATCGACCGGCTTCTCGCAGAACACGGCCTTGCCGGCGCGTGCGCCACGCTCGATCAGATCGGCATGCGTGGTGGTGGGCGTGCAGATGAGGATGGCATCGACGTCCGAGCGCTCGACGATATCGTCGAGCGACGCAACGTCAGCACCCGTGGCCGCCGCGAGTTCCTGCGCCGAAGGCGCATGTGGATCAGCCACCGCCACGAGGCGTGCATCCGGATGGTTGGCGGCGTTGCGGCCATGAATCCGGCCGATGCGGCCGGCGCCCAGAACGGCGATCCTGATCATGTTACCCCCGACATTCTTTGCCGGCTCAGCGGCAAGTTTAGAATTGATGTTCCAGCTCAAGATGCTAATAGAATAAACATTCTACAGCAGCAAGCGCCGCGATAAGGCTCGAATCTGGCTCTAGGCCGGTTCCGGGAGGAATACCATGAAGCCTGTTCTCGATGTCGTCACCATCGGCCGCTCCTCGGTCGATCTTTACGGCCAGCAGGTGGGTGGACGACTGGAAGACATGGCGTCCTTCTCGAAGGCGGTCGGCGGCTGTCCGGCCAACATCGCCATCGGCACCGCGCGGCTCGGGCTCAAATCCGGACTCGTCACGCGGGTTGGCGACGAGCCAATGGGCAATTTCATCCGCGAGCAGATGGTGCGCGAGGGCGTTGCCACGCAAGGGATTGTGGTTGATGCGGAGCGGCTGACGGCGCTGGTGATCCTGGGCGTGCGCGACGAGGATTCGTTCCCCCTCATCTTCTACCGCGACAATTGCGCCGACATGGCGCTGCACGAGGACGACATCGACGAGGATTTCATTGCCTCGGCCGGCGCCGTCGTTGTCACGGGAACGCATTTCTCGCGCGACAATACGGCAGCGGCGCAGAGAAAGGCGATCCGCATCGCCAAGGCGAATGGCCGCAAGGTGGTCTTCGACGTGGATTACCGCCCCAACCTCTGGGGTCTTCTCGGGCATGCCGCCGGCGATTCGCGCTATGTGCGCTCCGAGGCCGTGACCGAGCATCTCAGACCGATCCTTGCCGATTGCGACCTCATTGTCGGCACCGAAGAAGAGCTGCACATCGCGGGAGGCTCCGAGGATACATTAGAGGCCATTCGCAATATTCGGGCGGTCTCCCGGGGCACGATCGTGTGCAAGCGCGGCCCGATGGGCTGCGTGGTGTTTCCCGGCCCCATCCCCGACGCGCTCGATGATGGGGTCAAGGGACCCGGCTTTCCGGTCGAGGTCTTCAACGTCCTTGGCGCCGGCGACGCCTTTCTATCGGGCTTCCTGCGCGGCTGGTTGATGGACGAACCCTTGGAGACGTGCTGCGCCTACGCCAATGCCAGCGGTGCTTTCGCGGTCTCGCGCCTTCTGTGCTCGCCGGAGATTCCGACCTTTCCGGAACTGCGGCACTTCCTGCAACACGGCAGCCGCCACAAGGCGATTCGTCTCGACGAAGACATCAACCACATCCATTGGGCGACGACGCGGCGCCCCGCCCCCGCCACGCTGATGGCGCTCGCCATCGATCATCGCATGCAGCTGGAGGCGATGGCGAACGAGGTCGGTGCATCGGTCGAGCGGGTGCGCGACTTCAAGGTGCTGGCAGTCGAGGCTGCGGCGCGGGTGGCCGACGGCCGCCCCGGTTTCGGCATGTTGCTGGATGGCACCTATGGCCGCGAGGCGCTGTTTCGCGCAGCCGACCACCCTTTCTGGATCGGTCGCCCGGTCGAGCTGCCGGGCTCGCGCCCGCTCGATTTCGAGGGCGGCGGAAGCCTTGCCGCGCAACTCATCGAATGGCCTGTCGGGCACACCATCAAGTGCCTGTGCTTCTACCATCCCGACGATCCGCCCGACATGAAGGAGCGTCAGGAACGCGAGTTGCTCCGCCTTTACGACGCCGCGCGCAAGGTCGGCCGCGAGTTGCTGATCGAGATCATCGCAGGCAAGAATGGACCGCTCGGACCCGACACAGTCGCCATCGTGGTGCAACGGCTTTACGATCTCGGCATCAAGCCCGATTGGTGGAAACTCGAGCCACAGACCGATGCCGCCGCGTGGCGCGCGATCGGCACTGTGATCAAGACGAACGATCCCTATTGCCGCGGCATCGTGCTGCTTGGACTCGAGGCGCCGGAGGCAGAGCTTGAAGCCGCCTTCGCGGCGGCGGCAAGCGAACCCCTGGTCAAGGGTTTCGCGGTCGGGCGCACGATCTTCAACGAGGCCGCGCGCCTATGGTTGAAGGGCGAGATCGACGATGAGGCGGCCGTTGCCGACATGGCGGGCCGCTTCCGGCGTCTTGTCGAGTCCTGGCAGCGCATCGCCGGTCGTTCAAAGGCTGCGTGACGATGCCAATTCGGTCGAACCCGCACATTCCACAAGGAGCACCCATGAGCACGATCCGCCTCACCATGGCGCAAGCGATCGCCCGCTTCCTGACGGCGCAGAAGACCGAGATCGACGGGACGCTCGTGCCGGTCTTCGCGGGAGTGTGGGCGATCTTCGGCCACGGCAACGTGGCGGGAATGGGCGAGGCGCTGTACGGCGTGCGCGACCAGCTCCCGACCTTTCGCGGCCACAACGAACAAGGCATGGCGCACGCCGCCATCGCCTTCGCCAAGGCCTCGCGGCGGCGGCGGATGATGGCCTGCACAACGTCGATCGGCCCCGGCGCAACCAACATGGTGACGGCGGCGGCCGTGGCGCATGTGAACCGCCTGCCGGTGCTGCTGCTGCCCGGCGACGTGTTCGCCAATCGCCGGCCCGACCCGGTTCTGCAGCAGATCGAGGATTTCTCGGACGGGACGGTTTCGGCCAACGATTGCTTCAAGCCGGTCTCCCGCTATTTCGACCGCATCGCACGCCCCGAGCAGATCATCCCCGCGCTCCAGCGCGCCATGACCGTGCTCACCGATTCCGCCGAGTGCGGCCCCGTGACATTGGCGTTGTGCCAGGATGCGCAGGCGGAAGCCTACGATTATCCCGAGAGCTTCTTTGCCGAAAAAATCTGGATGCAGCGCCGCATCCGGCCCGACCTGTCGGAGCTTGAACAGGCGGTTGCGCTGATCAGAAGCGCTAGGAAACCGTTCGTCGTCGCGGGCGGCGGGGTGCTGTTTTCGGGTGCCGAACGGACACTCGCTGACTTCGCGCAACAGCATGGAATCCCTCTCGGCGAAACGCAGGCCGGGAAATCGAGCCTGCCCCACGATCACGCGGCCAATCTCGGCTCCATCGGCGTCACCGGCACCGGAGCGGCGAACGCGCTCGCGGAGGAAGCCGATGTGGTGTTGGCGGTCGGCACGCGTCTTCAGGATTTCACCACCGGCTCCTGGGCGCTGTTCAAGAACCCGAACCGTCGCATCATCGGCCTGAACGTCCAGACCTTCGACGCCACCAAGCACAACGCCCTCCCGCTCGTCTCCGACGCCAAGGCCGGACTCGAGGCGTTGGGCGAAGCACTCCAGGGTTGGAAAGCGCCGGACGCGTGGACGGCGAAAGCCCGGGCCGAGAAGACACGGTGGTTCGACGAATCCGCGCGCTACACCGATCCGACCAATGCGGAACTGCCTTCGGACGCGCAAGTGGTGGGCGCCGTGCAGCGCAATACCTCGCCATCCGACATCGTTGTTTGTGCCGCAGGCGGCTTGCCGGGCGAATTGCACAAGCATTGGAAAGCCGCGCAGGCGCTCGGTTATCACATGGAATACGGCTATTCGTGCATGGGCTACGAGATCGCGGGGGGCCTCGGCGTGAAGATGGCCGACCCGGCACGCGAGGTCATCGTCATGGTGGGCGACGGCTCCTATCTGATGATGAATTCCGAACTCGCCACATCGGTGATGCTTGGCCAGAAACTCACCGTCGTGCTGCTGGATAATCGCGGCTATGGCTGCATCAACCGGCTGCAGCGGGCGACCGGCTCGGAGAGCTTCAACAATCTGCTGCAGCACACCCGGCACGTGACACTGCCCGACATCGATTTTGCGGCGCATGCGGCAAGCCTCGGGGCTCGCGCCATCAAGGTGAGCAGCATTGCCGAACTCGAGACCGCTTTGCAAAAGGCCCGCCAGGCGCAAGTGACGACGGTCATCGTCATCGACACCGACCCGCTCGCTGCGACCGATGCGGGAGGGCATTGGTGGGACGTTGCGGTGCCGGAAGTATCCGTGCGGCCACAGGTGAATGAAGCCCGCAAGGCGTATGAGAATGCTGTTTCGGCGCAACGCGTCGGCGATTGATCAATTGGGGAATACAACACATGACGATCCGAATCGGGGCCAATCCAATCGGCTGGTCCAATGACGACATGCTGGAACTCGGCGGCGAAACCCCGTTGGAGGTCTGCCTCGCCGAGGCGAAGGAGGCCGGTTTCGTCGGCATGGAACTCGGTAACAAGTTTCCCCGCGAGCCCGAAGCGCTCAAGAGGGCGCTGGCACCTTTCCATATGGCGTGCGTGTCCGGCTGGTATTCGGCCGAGCTTCTCCTGCGTGATGCGGAGGCGGAGATGAAAGCGCTGCGCCCCCATCTCGATCTGCTCAAGGCGATAGGCTCGAACGTGCTCGTCTTCGCCGAGACCTCGAATGCCATCCATGGCGACCGCACGAAACCTCTGTCGCAGCGTCCCGTGATGAAGAGCGGGGACTGGGCCGAGTATGGACGGCGCGTGACGCAGGTGGCGGAGCAGACGCTGAAGGAAGGCGTGCGCCTCGTCTATCATCACCACATGGGCACGATCGTCGAATCGGAGCCGGATATCGACGCCTTCATGAGCGCGACCGGGGACGCCGCCCACCTGTTGCTCGATACCGGCCACGCCACCTGGGGCGGCGCTGATCCGGCGGCTCTCGCGCGGCGCTATCGTTCGCGCATCAGCCACGTTCACACCAAGGACGTGCGCAAGGCGGTGATGGAAAAGGCGAAGGCCGAGAATTGGAGCTTTCTCGATTCCGTCCTCGAAGGCGTCTACACGGTGCCAGGCGACGGCATGGTGGATTTCGTGTCCGTGTTCAGGGAACTGCCGGGCTATAGCGGCTGGGTTGTCATCGAGGCGGAGCAGGATCCCAAAAAGGCCCATCCGCTTACCTATGCCAAGATGGGTTATGCCAATCTGACCCGCTTCCTGACGGAAGCTGGCCTGCGATAGAGGGACGAACACATGTCGAGGCTTCTCGTCAAACCGAGCCGGCCGGATTCGAGCGGCCGCGTGCATTCCATCACGCCGGCCTCGGCCGGATGGACCTATGTGGGCTTTGACGTCTATCGCCTCAATGCCGGACAGAGTTTGCAGCGGCAAACGGAAGACCGGGAGGCCTGCATCGTCATGTTGTCCGGCAAGGCGCGTGTTGCGGCGGCGGGACAGGATTTCGGCCTGATCGGCGGACGCGAATCGCCCTTCGAACCGGACCCATGGTCGCTGTATGCGCCCGCCCGTTCGGAATGGTCGTTGACCGCCGAAACCGATTGCGAGATCGCGGTTTGCACCGCGCCGGGGGAGGGAAAACTCCCCGCTCGCATCATTTCTCCCAATCAGGTCGGGCAGGAAACCCGCGGCACCGGCACCAACACACGCCATGTCCGCAACATTCTGCCGGAGACCGAGCCCGCCGAAAGCCTGCTCGTGGTCGAGGTCATCACGCCGTCCGGCCATTGGTCGAGCTATCCGCCCCACAAGCACGATCGGGATGCCTTGCCGGACGAGTCGTTCCTGGAGGAAACCTATTATCACCGCCTCAACCCGCCCTCGGGCTTTGCGCTCCAGCGGGTGTATACGGACGACCGGTCGCTGGACGAAACGCTGGCGGCAAGCGACGGCGACGTGGTCCTGGTCCCGAAGGGTTATCATCCGGTCGGCGCCCCGCACGGCTACGAGTCGTATTATCTCAACGTGATGGCGGGGCCGAAGCGGGTTTGGAAATTCCATAACGATCCCGACCATGCTTGGCTGATGAATCGCTGAGAGAGCCAGCCAGGGAAGGCTGCTCCGAACGCTTTCGCAGTTTGGCCAAAATCCTGTCCGAGGGTCGATTTGCGTCCGCGGCCTCTGCGCGGCCGTTCATCCGCACCTCTCGCCTCGGGATCTTCTGCATGTCGCGTGCCACTCTCGCCATTGCCTGCCTGCTCGCTCTGGGTCTCGCAGGCTGCGCCGTGTCGGGCTCCGTCAGCACCGCAAGCATCCGGGCTGAGGGCGATGAGGTGACGGTGCAGAGCAGCGAATGGGGCGGCGCCGTTGCGTGCGGCGCAGGAGGTGCCGGCGATCCGGCTTGCTCGGCGGCGCCGATCCGCCAGCGGTTCCCCTAGATCACGATAAGCTGGAGCATGATGTGGTCCGAAAACCGCTACACACTTTTCGGCATCATGCTACTGGAGCGACAAACAGGCCGGCCCGACGCGCTTTCCTGACGCGACGCCTCCTGATAAACCACCGCGATGACGTACAAGGTTGCAGCCCTTTATCAATTCGTGTCCTTGCCGGATTTCCGGGATCTCAAGTCGCCGCTTGAGCACCTCTGTGCCGATCTCGGCCTGAAGGGTTCGATCCTGCTCGCTCATGAGGGCATCAACGGCACCATTGCGGGCGCCCCGGAGGCGATCGATTCCTTCGTGGCAGAGTGCCGGACCGGACCACTTTTTCAACGGCGCCTCGACAACCTCGAGCTGAAATTCTCGACCGCCGCGGAGATGCCCTTCCGGCGACTGAAGGTGCGGCTCAAGAAAGAAATCGTGACGCTTGGGCACGAAGCGACCGATCCCACGGAAAGGGTTGGCACCTACGTCGCGGTGGAGGATTGGAACAAGCTCCTCGAAGAACCGGATTTGGTGCTGGTCGATACACGCAACCAGTTCGAGGTCGAAATGGGCACCTTTGAGGGTGCGATCGATCCCGGGATCGGGCGTTTCAGCGAATTTCGGGATTTTGTCGCCCGCGAACTCGATCCGCGCACACACAAGAAGGTGGCGATGTTCTGCACGGGCGGCATCCGGTGCGAGAAAGCGAGCTCTTTCATGTTGTCGCAGGGATTCGAGGAGGTCTATCACCTGAAAGGTGGCATCCTGAAATATCTGGAAGCCGTTCCCGAGGCCGAGAGTCGTTGGGCTGGCGACTGTTTCGTCTTCGATGAACGCATTGCGCTTGCTCACGGTCTGGTGGAGCGCGCCAGCCCCAGGGAAGAAAACGCCGGTGAGTGAAATCGATAATCTGCGCGCCCGTGTCGACACGCTGGAGATGCGCTTCTCCTATCAGGATCAACTCATCGAGGACCTGAACCGGACCATCACCGAGCAGTGGAAGCAGATCGACGCCCTGACCCGCCGCCTCGCCAATCTGGGCGAACGAGTGCGGGAAGCAGCCGACAATGCAGGCGCACCTGCTGCGCCGGAGCCGCCGCCTCCGCACTATTAATCCGAAGAAATCTCAGTCGCGTTCGCTTTCTAGCCGTGTCTTGCGTCTTCGCGCGCGACGCGCTCCGACACCGGGGCATCGATAAGCGAGCGCTCCCGCGCGACCTCCTGACGCCACCCGATGATCGCCGGGACGAGGGCGCAGAGCGTCCCGCCGGCCACATAGGCGCCAGCCGCCGCAAGCCAGCCATACGGCCAGGCAAAATACGCCGCAACCAGACCGCCGGTGATTCCAACAATGAACATGGAGATCATGAGACCATGTCTCCGACGGCTTGGCGGGGTTGCGGCGATGCGAGGCTCTCCGCAACCGCTGCCCGCTTCTGTGCGCGCAATCCCGCCTCTTGCGCGCATTTGTCCGAATGGGCCGCCTTGTTGATGACCTGCAGGTTGGGCGCACCCCAGAAGGCCAGCAATTCCGGCCAGGGTCGTTCGCGGTGCTCCGCCCATACGGAAAAAAGCGGAACGCGATGGTCGACCTCGGATGTTTTCAGCAACCGCTTCCCGGTGCTGGGGCATTTGCGCTGCTGGCGAAGCTTGAGAATTCGCAGATAGGCCGTCGGCGCTGCCCACAGCTTCCAGGCAACAACGCAGGCCGAATGCCAGGTTGCATTCTTGTTGGGGGTGCCGTCGCCCCATAAATCCGCGTGCCACCCGAGCCGGTAGACCGGTTGCCCGCAGACGCAGCAATGGCCCGGACCCAGCGAATATTTCCGCTCTCGATACGGCGCGGGCGGTGCCCGGAAGGATGTCGCATCGCCCCCCTTGCCGCTGCCGAGCCGCCAGACCCAACCCGGTGGCGTACCGCTCCTGGCCGCGAGCGCGCGACAAAGCCTGTCAGCCAACAGGGGATGATGCCGCCAGTAGGATTCGACCGCCAGTCGCTGGGTCGGCGGCGTCAATGGTTGCCGCATCGCGTGGGACAGGACGCAGGGCGGGAACAGATCGGAAAGCCGGCGCTCGAGCCGCGCGCGGGATTTCTCGTTTCTCTCATCTCGCCAGGTGGACATCGCCTCGAGCGCTCTCCGAAATTACAGCCGCCTCGCAAGGCCGCCGGGAAACCTCCCACAAGCCCGTTAACGAACCACCAAGGAAACCGCCACCCGTGACATTGTTTCTCACGGGGCTGTCATTGAGCCGATGGGCTTTGGCACCGCGTGGATGTCGTTCTCGCGGAACGCCTTCTGCACCGCGGTCAATACGGCCTTCTTGACGGCGAATTGCTTGCCGGCACGTGCCTTGAATTTTCCCCGGATGATCAGCGTGCCGTCTTCGACCGCCGAAATTCCCTGACTCTTGAACGGCTCGAGAAGATCCGGGCTCAATTCCGGATCGTCTGCGATCTCCTGCCCGATCGTCTTGAACAGTTTTCTGACCAATTCCACGTCCGTATCGAAGGCGACCCGGAAGACAAGCTTCTCGATGACCCAGCCACGGCTGAAATTGATCACCTTGCCGATCTGGCCATAAGGCACGCTTGCCAGCGCGCCGCGGGCGTTGCGCAGGCTGACCGAACGCACCGAGATTTTCTCGACCGTGCCCTTGGCCCCCGGCGTTTCGATGTATTCGCCGAGCCGGAAGGCGTCGTCGATCAGGAAGAACAGTCCCGAAACCACATCTTTGACGAGCGTCTGGGATCCAAAACCGATGGCAATGCCGAAGATGCTCAAGCCGCCGATGATGGGCCAGACGTTAATGCCAATGGCGACCAGAAACGTCAGGAGCGTCACGGACAGAATGGTCATTTTCACGACCCCGCTCAGAAGCGGCAGAAGCGTGCCGAGACGGGTTCGTGGACCCTCGACCTCCTCCGACGAGGCGCCATGACCCTCCGCCTGCGCCGCGCGGCTTACGAGCGCGCCGACCGCATTCCACAGGAACGCTGCCACCAGCGCGATCAGGCCGAGTTCGGTCACCGATCGGGCAACGGCGGCAGCTTCGACGCCAAACGCCGTCAGCACGGGGACGACCCATAGATAGACAAGGAGGCACAGGATCGCGATTGCGATCACGAACCGCGTCGTGCGGCGTAGCGCCAGGGCGACGATCGAAGTGTCCGGCGAGGCAATTCCGCGCTCGCTCCACCGCGCGACGATGTCATCGAGATGGGGAGCCGCGAGCACGAGAAGGAGCGTGAGCACGATCGCCAGCGGCGGCAAGGGGCGTCCGAGAGTAAACCCGATTTCGAGGACCACCACCGTCAGGACCAGCACCGCGATGGCAATCCATGGCCAACTCGCGGCGAGGCGACGCCGACCGCGCGATTGGGTATCGGGCGGCGCAATCAGCGTGCGGACCGCCGTCCGATGGCGCCAGTAGGCATAAGCGAGAAGAAAGGTGACGGGGGCGGCCACCAACAGGGTGCTGACAAGATCCCTGAAGCCCGGCCCGGCCTGGTAGACCCGCAATGTCGCGCTGATCGAAATGCCGACGAGAGCCCAGAGAATCGCGAAGCTGACGGTGTCGCGGAAGCGATGCGCCGGCGGCGCCGCAACCACGGCCGCTTCCTGATGCTTGGCACCAAACATCGCCATCAATGCAGCGCGCATCAGGCAAAAGAGCGCAATGGCAAACGCCCATATCCGGAGCACGCGCCGAAGGTCGGGATCGGCCGTCGCAAATCGCGTCGCGACGAAAATCAACACGAGAGCCAGCGCCGTCGATGCCACCACCATGGCACCGCGTTTCCAGCCATGATCCTTCCCGATCCGCGACCGCAGGAAAACCCGGATTGCTACGATCAGCAGATAAGTGACAAGCGCTGTGCCCACGAGCAACAGGATCAGAGAGCCGAGCGATAGACCCTTGGCTTGGAGCGTCGCCTGCAGGCTCGTCCAATCTTCCCCCGAATGGCGCAGCGCCGCCAGACGACTGAGAAAACCCCGCTCGAGCGTGCCGGAAGCCTCCTCAAGGTGAGTCATAAGCTCGGTCGGATCATGCATCAGGTCTGTCTCAGCCATCGTTTTCCCCTGTGTTGCGGTGGAGAATAGCGGATTTTTTTCAGCGAGGCGGAGCATTTTGGAAGGTTCCACAGCATCGCTGTGTTGCGCTCGCCTCGACGGCCTCATGCGAGCCGCTTTTGAAGATCGCGGGCGCGTCTCCAACCGCGGCTGGACATGTCAACGAAGGAGCGAACCGGGATCGCCCAATTCGAGACCCCAACCGGACTGCCGCGAATGGTGATTTGATGGTCGAGGAAATTTGGCGCACCCGACACGATTCGAACGTGTGACCTTTGCCTTCGGAGGGCAACGCTCTATCCAGCTGAGCTACGGGTGCTTGAGGCCGTGGACCTGATGATTTCACTACCCGATTGAGGCAGAGAGGGCAACCTCCTGGCGACCTGCCGTGGCCTTTCCCTGCTGGGCGTTGAGATTGTTCTCCGTCCGGGGGGTTCAAAATAAGTAAGTCTTCGCTCATCAGGAAAAAACATAATACTGTATTTGGCATCTCAGCTATTCCTGTAGCTCTTTTGGATTATTGGTTTCCCTACGACAGCGTATTGACCAACCGATTGATCGGCTTACGGTAATCGTCATCTGGCTTCTATTCTTGAAGTCAGCGAGAGAGTACATGAGCGCAACCCGGGAAAGTCGGCGTTTTAGGCCGACGCGGTTCAAGCGCCAGTTCTGGGAGGACTAATATGTCGAGGAGAGTTCCCGGCGGCATCTTCGCCGATGATCCGTTGAACGATCGATCGAGCGCCGGCGCGAGGCTGTGGCAAGCCGCCGTCGTCGCTCTCTCGCTTCTCGCCGGCAGCCTCGAGGCATCGGCTCAGCCGGCGCCGCTTTCAAATTCGGCCCGTATCAATTCGGGTACCGTCGGCATCATCTCGGGCGGGGCCGATGGCACGTACATCCGCATTGCGGCCGATCTGGCAAATGTCCTCGACGGCGATGACTTGCGTGTGCTTCCGATCATCGGGCGAGGGTCGCTGCAAAACCTGCGCGACGTGATGTTCCTGCGCGGCGTCGATATCGGCATCGTGCAGATGGATGCCCGCGAGCAGTTGAAAGCCGAGAACCTTCAAAACGACGCGGTCCGAAAACTGCGTTTCATCACGCGCCTCTACAACGAGGAAGTTCACATCCTCACCGGTCGGGACATCACGGACATCCGTCAACTCGATGGCCGCAAGGTCAATATCGACAAGGCGGGAAGCGGCACGAATCTGACGGCACGGATCATCTTCGACAAACTGGGTATTAAGCCTGAACTCACGACCTTCGATCAGGGCTCATCCTACGAACGATTGCGGGCAGGCGAGATCCAGGCCGCCGTCTATGTCGCTGGTCGGCCGGTTCGCGCGATGGCGGAGTTTCAGGCAGAGGGACGGTTTCACCTGCTGCCGATCCCGTTCGAGGGAGAGATCGCCGAGACCTACTTCCCGGCTCGCCTCGCAAACACCGACTATCCCCGGCTGATCGATGCGGACAAGCCTGTCGAGACGCTCGCCGTCGGCAGCCTCCTGGCGGCCTTCAACTGGCCCGAGAATTCGGACCGCTACAACCGCGTCAGGAAGTTCGTCAACGCGTTCTTCTCGCGGTTCGACGAATTCCTGCAGCCCGGCCGCCATCCGAAATGGAAAGAAGTCAATCTGGCGGCCGAAGTGCCGGGATGGCAGCGGGTGAGACCGGCCCAGGACTGGCTCGACCGGCTCACGACCAGCGCGACCGGTTCTCAGCTGCAGAATTTCGAGGCATTCCTCAGCAGCCGCGGAGCCATGGTTACACCCGCCCAGCGCGAAATCCTCTTCCGGGATTTCCTTGCATGGCAGACCGAACGCCAGAGAGCAGCGCGGGGGAGCGCCCGCCAGAACTAGGCGATGGAAAAACAAAAAGAGGTCCGAGATGATTGGACGAAACTCTTCGACATTGCGTCTCACATTGATTGCGGGTTTAAGTGCGTTTCTGGTCGCGGGCGAAGTGCGAGCTGAAACTCAGGTGGGCGTTCAGCCGGGCCAGCAATCTGCGCCGGATCGCGAGCGGCCTCCGATCAGTCCCGAGGAGATCCGCTCGCTGCTGCCGCTGCTCGTGCCTATGCCGGAGCAGAAGCAGCTCGCGGGAGAGTTGCGGGCATTCCTTCGCAGCGGCGACGTGAGGTCTGCGGCGAACAAGCTTACCGTCGCAATCGAGGTCGGCACATTGGCGTCGATCCTTCTCGATTGGGTGTCTCATCCGGCATTGATGGCGGCTTTGCAAAGCCTACCCGACGATCTGGGAGACGCGGCGTCGGCCTTGAGTCAGCCTGCGGCGGTGAACGCCGTGGAGACAACCGCACTGGAAGAGGCATTGGAGACTGAGCGTGAGCGCGCCGCTGCTCTCGCGAACGAATTGCATACGGTCAACCGCGACTTCCAGGCCTTGAAAACCTCGCGGGAACAGGACGCCGCATCCATGTCCGCCGCGACCACTGAATTGCAGGCCTCATTGAAACGCCAGGAAGAGCGGGCGGAGGCGGCGGCGCGCGAACTCGCGGCGGTTAGCAAAGAGCTCGCGACTCTCCGCGCCGCGCGACAGCGTGAATCCATGTCCGCCGCAAGCGAAATCGCAAATCTTCAGCAGGCGCTGGTGCGCGAGAGGGAGCGTGGCGACGACGTGGCGCGCGAGTGGGCGGCGAGGGTCGACGAGATGCGAGCGCTTCAGGAAACCACGGAGAGGCAGGAGGTCAAAGCTAACCGGTGGGTGTTTTCGCTGGAAGGCATCGCGATGGCAGGTCCGGCCGATGATTCTGCAGGACGGCAATCTGTTGTCACCACCGGGGCCATCGCGGCACCCGTCGATGGCGAGGCTGCCACGTCGGCGGCAGCGTCCGACAAGAACGCGATAGCGCGGGCCACACCGCCTTTGCCGTCAGACGACCGCCTCATCGCGAGGGCGGAAGCGCTGTTTCGCAGCGGCGACGTCAGCGGCGCGCGCCTCCTGCTCGAACGGGCACAGGAAGACGGCAACGCACAAGCGACGTTCCTGCTCGCAGAGACATTCGATCCCAATGCCCTGTCGACCATCGGAGCCGTCGGTATCCGAAGCGACCCCGAACGAGCCCGGGAGCTCTACCGCCATGCCCTGGCGCTCGGGGTCGTGCGGGCGACTGCGCGCGTGGAAGCCTTGAAGTAGAAAGTCGGTCACGCATCCGCCGCAAGCGAGACGAGGATATCCACCAGCGGATCGCTCGGGTCGGCAAGACCCACCATCACGTCGAAATGATGAGCGCCCCGCACGATGTGAACGCGGGCATCGACCCCGGCCGCGCTCCATCTTTCAACCACCTCTCTCGATTGGCGGAAATACTCGCTGCTTTCGGCCCCGCCCACCACGGCAACGAGCCGTCCATCCTGGGGTGGGGTCAAGTGAAGCGGGCTCAGGCGGTGCGCCTCCTCGGGCCTCAGGCCCAATGCGGCGTTGACGGATGTGGAGACGAGCGGCGCGAGGTCGAACAATCCCGAGATCGGCATGCCGACGCGGATCGGTCGCCGCGACCCGCCGGGCCGCGCCATCAGGCAGGCCGCCAGATGACCGCCGGCGGAATGCCCCGCCGCCACCAGCGGCCGCTGCGTGCGTTCGGCGATGAAATCCGATGCTCTCTCGATGCAACCGACAATCTCGGCAAGACTTGCCGACGGAGCGAGATCGTAACTCGGCACGGCGACGGTCAGCCCTCGCATGTTGGCGCCCCGCGCCAGATGACTTGCTGAGGATTTATCGAGCGCCTGCCAATAACCGCCATGGATCACCAACACGACCGGCCCACCTGCCTCGTCGTCGGGGTGGAAGAAATCCACACGGTGCCGCTCGCCGGGGCCATAGGCGAGATCAAGCTCGCAGCGTGCGCTGCCGCGGTAGGCCGCCGCGTCGCGATACCATGCGGCGATGTGCACGCCGTGGTCGGGCACGCGCGCCCGGTTGTTGTATTCGGCCTCGAGATCGATCTCGGCATTGGGCATCATGCGAGCCTGCTCCGTTCAGACGTGAAGATATCGATCTTTCAAACCCGCGTCGCTGCTCAGTTCAGCGCTCGTGCCTGTCCACACCGAGCGGCCCTTTTCGATGATCACATGCCGATCGGCAAAATGCGTCAACGCATCCACATTCTTGTCGATGACCAGGATCGATTGATGCTCGCTTCTGAGTCGCTTCAGACAATCCCAGATTTCTGCGCGGATCAACGGCGCCAAGCCTTCGGTCGCCTCGTCGAGGATCATGAGTTTCGGGTTGGTCATCAGCGCGCGACCGATCGCCAGCATCTGCTGCTCGCCTCCGGAAAGCTGCATTCCGAAATTGCCGCGGCGCTCCTTCAAGCGGGGAAAGAGATGATAGACGGCGTCGAGGGTCCAGCGCCGCGAGCCATGGCGCGCCGCAGCCGTTGCCACAAGATTTTCCTCGACCGTCAGCGTCGGAAAAATCTGCCGGCCCTCGGGTACGAGGCCAATCCCAGCTTGCGCCACATGAAACGGCTCGCGGCCAGTGACGAGGCGGCCCTCGAACATCACCTCGCCGGCCTTAGGGCGAAGCAGACCCATGATGGAACGGATCGTCGTGGTCTTGCCCATGCCGTTCCGACCCAACAGGGTGACGACCTCGCCGGCCTTCACCTCCAGCGACACGTCGAACAGGACCTGGGCGGCGCCATAGGATGCCTGCAAGTGCCGGACCGACAGCATCAGACTTCCTCGCCGAGATAGGCGGTTCGCACCTCGGCGTTGGCGCGAATCGCAACCGGTGTATCGGTGGCAATGACGCGTCCATACACGAGGACGCTGACCCGGTCCGCGAGTGAAAACACCGCATCCATGTCATGCTCGATAAGCACGATCGTGATGCGGCTCTTCAGGGCTCTGAGAGTCTCCACGACACGCTGCGAATCGTCGTGGCCGGTTCCGGCCAACGGCTCGTCGAGAAGAAGCAGCCTCGGCCTGGTCGCCAGGGCGATGGCAAGTTCGAGCTGGCGTTTCTCGCCATGCGACAGAAAACCCGCTGTCGCGAAAGCGCGATCGCCGAGCCCCACTTGTTCGAGACAATCCATGGCGAGCTCGTTCAGTCCCCGTTCGCGAGATGCATCGCCAAAGAACCGGAAGCTGGAGCCGGAGCGCGCCTGAACCGCGAGCGCGACATTCTCGAGAGCGGAGAAACCGGGCAGGATCGAGGTAATCTGGAACGACCGCGCGAGCCCGCGCCTGACGCGCTCATGCATCGACAAGCGGGTGATGTCCTGGCCACCAAGCAGAACCTCGCCCGACGCCGATGACAGAAAGCCCGATATCTGGTGGATCAGCGTCGTCTTCCCGGCGCCGTTCGGGCCGATGATCGCGTGCAGCTCGCCGGGCTCGACCGCGAGACTGACATCGTCCGTGACGACAAGCGCGCCGAAATTCTTCTTGAGATGCCGCAGTTCGAGCAATGGTTCAACCATGGTGGCCTCGCCGCCATAGCCCCATGATTCCCCCGCGGGCAAACAGCACGATGAGAATCAGCAGCGGCCCGAAGATCATCTTCCAGTTCTCCACCAAGCGCGCACGCATGTCTTCCTGCAGCATGAAGCCGAGGGTGTGCAGAATCTCGGGCAGGAATTCCTCGAGCAGCAGAAATGCCGCCGCTCCGATAATGGCGCCATGCAGGGTGCCAAGCCCACCGAGCACGACCATGAAGATCAGCTCGCCCGAGCGCTGCCACGTCATGTAGGCGGGGCTGACGAACTCGGTCTGGTTGGCGAGCAGGCAGCCGGCAAGACCCGCCATCATGCCGCTGAGCACGTAAGCCGCCAGTTGGTAGCGAAATGGCTGGAACCCGATCGCCTCCATGCGCACGCTGTTCTCGCGCGTTCCCCGCAAGACGCGCCCGAACCGCGACGCCACGACGGCGCGCGCGAGTGCGTACGTAACGAGCAGGCAAAAAAAGCTTGCCCAGTAGAACGCCACGTCGCTCTCGATCAGCGCGGTGCCGGCAACACGGCTGCGTTCCGGAAGCGTCATCCCGTCATCACCGCCGTAGGCTGCGAGCGAGGTGGCGAGAAAGAACAGCATCTGGCCGAACGCCAGCGTGATCATGATGAAATAGACGCCCTTGGTCCGCAGCGAGATGGCGCCGGTCACCAGCCCGAAGCCGGCCGAGGCGGCGAGCGCGACTGGGATCTGCACCAGCGCGTCCTCCGATCCGTGGCTTGCGAGAATGCCGACCGCATAGGCCCCGATCCCCAGGAAGGCCGCGTGCCCGAAGCTGACCAACGCTCCATAGCCAAGGATGAGATCGAGCGACATCGCCGCAAGGCCCAGGATCATCACGCGGGTGAGAAGCGACAGCACGTACCCTTCCGCGCCGGAGGCGGATGCAAGGATCGGTCCCGCGGCGAACACCGCGAACAGGATGACGGGGACGAGTTCAAATCGCCGGCCGAACGGCAGGGCCGGAGCGGATCTCGTTTGCGCAAGTTCTGTCATCGGCCCGTCCTAGCGTTTCGCGGGGAATAGGCCAGCCGGCCGGAAGAACAGGATTGCCGCCATGAAGATGTAAATGAGCATGGGCGCGACCGCACGCCCGGTCTGGCTCGCCGTGGCAGGATCGAGAAACAGCCGCAGCAGATTGGGCGCGAAGGAACGGCCGACCGTATCGACCAGCCCGACCATCAGAGCTGCGAGAAATGCCCCGCGAATCGAGCCGATGCCGCCGATCACGATGACGACGAAAGCAAGGATCAGGATGTTGTCGCCCATGCCCGGCTCGACTGACAGGATCGGCGCCACCATGGCGCCCGCGAATCCCGCCAGCATGGCGCCGAAGCCGAACACGATCATGAACAACCGTCGGATATTGACGCCGAGGGCTGAGACCATGGGGGCATTCGACGCGCCTGCGCGCACCAACATGCCCACTCGCGTGTGGTTGACCAGAACGTAAAGCAAGGCCGCGACCGCGAGGCCCGCGACGATGATGGCAAGGCGATAGACCGGATAGAGCAGGCCATCCGCGAGCTCGACCGAACCCGACAGCCATTCGGGAGCAGGCACATTCAGAGGCGCCGCGCCCCAGACGAATTTTACGCCCTGGTTCAGAAACAGGATGACGCCGAATGTGGCGAGCACCTGGTCGAGGTGATCGCGATCATACAGGTGACGGAAGACCAGCGCCTCGAGCAACAACCCGACTGCCAGTGCGGATGGCAGTGCCAGCAGCAGCGCCCATCCGAAATTCCCCGTCCACGCGCTGAACGCCGCCATCAGATAGGCGCCCACCATGTACTGGACGCCGTGCGCCAGATTGATGAAGTCCATGACGCCGAAAACGAGCGTGAGACCGGCGGCGATCAGGAAAAGAATGAGTCCGAACTGGAGACCGTTCAGCGATTGGACGAAGAGAAGTGTCGGTGTCATAGGCGCTTCACTGGGTACGACACATGCACGAGCCGATGCCTCGCTGGCCGCTTGAGGCACACGAGAGGTCGATGAGCTTGCGCGTCGACAGGGGCCCGCCTCGTCCCTGACATGAGATTGGAACGAGGCGAGGCAAGAAGTGGCAAGAGCCGAGGCCTAGTTCGTCGCCGCGCATTCCTTGGCATAGGCATCCGTGTAGTCATCGAAGACTTTCTCGACGATTTCGGTCTGGAACTTGCCATCGGGGCGCTTTGCCGCTTTCACGAGATAGAAGTCCTGTACCGGAAAGCCGTTGGCGCCGATCTTGAAGTCGCCGCGCAGAGATTTGAAATCGGCCTTCTTGAGGGCTGCACGCAACGCGTCCTTGTTGTCGGTCTTGCCGCCGGTTGCCTTCAAGGCGCTGTCGATCAGCAAGGCAGCGTCGTAGGCGTGCATGGAATAGGACCCCGGAACCGAGTTGTACGCCGCCTCGTAATCTGCGACGAATTTCTTGTTCTGCGGCGTGTCGAGGTTTGGCGCCCAGTTGGAGCCCCCGAACATTCCGATGGCCGCATCCTGTTGGGCCGGCAAGGTGGATTCATCGACCGTGAACGCGGACAGGAACGGAATGCGGTCGGCAAGACCCGCCGCGCGATATTGCTTGACCAGATTCACGCCCATGCCGCCCGGCATGAAGGTAAAGATCGCATCCGGCTTCAGCGATGCGATCTTGGCAAGCTCGGACTGGAAATCCAGGTTGTTCAGAGGAACGTAGGATTCCTCGATGATCTCGCCCTTGAAGTGCCGCTTGAAGCCCGCGAGCGCGTCCTTGCCAGCCTGATAGTTCGGCGCGAGCAGATAAACCTTCTTGTAGCCGCGATCCTGCGCCACCTTTCCGAGAACCTCGTGGTTCTGATCGTTCTGGTAGGAGGTCGCAAAGAAATAGGGGCTGCAGCTCTTGCCGGCGAGGTTGGAAGGGCCGGCATTGGAGCTGATATAGAACGTGTTCGAGTCGACGATCGGTTTGTGAACCGCAACCGCCACGTTCGAGAAGATCGGTCCGACGACGAAATCCACCTTGTCGCGTTCAAGAAGGCCCTTGACCTTCGTCACGGCGACGTCGGGCTTGAGCTCATCGTCCACGACGATCACCTCGACATCGCGCCCGCCGAGCTTGCCACCGAGGTCCTTCACCGCGAGTTGGAACCCGTCGCGCGCCTGTTGGCCGAGCACGGCCGAAGGGCCCGAAAGAGTGAGGAGCAAGCCGATTTTCACCTTCTCCTGGGCCAGCGCGGGTGTTGCTGCGAGGCCGAGGACGGCGGCAACGCCGAGGGTCTTGATAGTCACATTCATGCCATTCTCCCGATTGTGAGTTCCCCGCGCACGGTTTGCCGTGCGGCGTGTTCGTTGTCCGCCGCGACGTCCGTCGCCATGGCGATGGTCGGCGCTAATGTAGCCGCAATTCCAGCCTTCAGAATACTCCTATTCGGCAGCCTGCCAGCGCAAGGGTTTCTGTTCGGCATTGCCAAAACATTATTTGAAGCTTTAAATAAATATCGGATTTCTTCAAGCGGCTTATTTCCGCCCCGCAGAGGAACGGACGATGGCGTACACGGCTCATCTCGATTGCTTCGCGCGCGACAATCTCCCGCCTCGGGACCAATGGCCCACTTTGCTGTTTACACGTCCGGAACTGCAATATCCTGACCGCCTCAATTGCGCCGAGGCGTTTCTCGACCGCTGGATACGCGAGGGGCGGGCGGGCGAGCCGTGTCTTGTCAGCCCCGGGCAAACCCTTACCTATGGCGAGTTGCACCAGCAGGTGAACCGGATCTGCAACGTGCTCGTGGAGAAGCTTGGCTTCGTGACCGGCAACCGCGTGCTGCTGCGGTCGGCCAACAACCCGATGATGGTGGCGATCTACCTCGCGGTGCTGAAAGCCGGCGGGATCGTGGTGGCGACCATGCCACTGCTGCGCGCCAAAGAAATCGCCTACCCCGCGATCAGGGCCGGCATTAGCCTGGCGTTCTGCGACCACCGGTTGGCGGACGAGATGGAGACGGCAAGATCCTTCGCGCCGGAACTCGAGCGGATCGTGTATTGGGGGTCCGGTGCGCCCGACAGCCTGGAAATGCTGATGGATGCCGCCTCGCCGCACTTCGAGCCCGTTGAAACCGCCGCCGACGATGTGGCCCTGATCGGTTTTACCTCGGGTACCACCGGCGAGCCGAAAGGCACCATGCACTTTCACCGTGACCTCCTGGCGATCTGCGATGCCTATGGGCGCAACGTCCTGCAAGCCGGACCTGGCGATCGCTTCATTGGTTCGCCGCCGCTGGCTTTTACCTTCGGCCTTGGCGGCATCGTGCTTTTCCCGATGCGCGTCGGTGCGTCGACCGTCCTCATCGAAAAGGCGGGGCCGGAGGATCTGCTCTCGGCTATCGCACAATACCGGGCAAGCGTCTGTTTCACCGCGCCCACGGCCTACCGGGCGATGCTGCCGAAGCTGAAGGACCACGACATCTCAAGCTTGCGCAAATGCGTTTCCGCCGGAGAGCCGTTGCCGAAGGACACTTTCGATTCATGGCAGGCGGCGACAGGCCTGAAGTTGATGGACGGCATCGGCGCCACCGAAATGCTGCACATCTTCATCGCGGCGACCGAGAGCGAGATCCGCCCCGGCGCCACGGGCAAGCCGGTGCCCGGCTATGAGGCGAAGGTCGTCGACGACGAAGGTCTGACGGTTCCTCCGGGCACCATCGGTCGCCTCGCCGTGCGTGGACCGACCGGTTGTCGTTATCTGGCCGATGACCGGCAGCGCCGCTACGTGCAGGACGGCTGGAACATGACCGGGGACACCTACATCATGGATGCGGACGGCTATTACTGGTATCAGGCCCGCTCCGACGACATGATCGTGTCGTCCGGTTACAACATCGCCGGACCGGAGGTCGAGGCGGCGCTTCTGACCCATGCGGCGGTTGCCGAATGCGGAGTCGTGGCAGCGCCGGACGCCGAGCGCGGCATGATCGTGAAGGCGTTCGTCGTCCTGCGTTCGGATTTCACGCCCAGTGAGAACCTGACAAAAATGCTGCAGGAGCACGTGAAGGCGGAGATCGCCCCTTATAAATACCCCCGCGCCATCGAATATGTGGACGCGCTCCCGCGGACCCAGACCGGAAAGCTCCAACGATTCGCGCTTCGCCGGATTGCAGAGAGTCATGAGAGCCGCCAGGACGCAAAATCCTTTGCCTGACGGGTTTGCGATCGAAGTTGCCTGCAAATTATTTTAAGCTTATAATAAAATCTGATCGACGCAATGGTATGATGCTCATGAAGACGGCGATAATCGGCGGCGGCCCCGCGGGGCTTTATTTCGCGATCCTGCAAAAGAAGCAGTGGCCGCATGCGGACATCACTGTCTATGAACGCAATCGCGCCGACGAGACATTCGGCTTTGGCGTCGTCTTTTCCGACGCGACCCTCGATAACTTCGAGAAATACGACCGGCCGAGCTACGAGCGTATCACGCGCGAATTCGCCTATTGGGATGATATCGCGATCCACTTCAAGGGCACCGAGCATCGCATCGGCGGCAACGGTTTCTGCGGCTGCTCGCGCCGGACCCTGCTCCTTATCCTGCAGGAGCGCGCCTCCAGCCTCGGCGTCAAGTTGCGCTATGAGGCCGATGTGGACGATGAGCGCCAGTTTGGCGATGCCGATCTGGTGGTCATTGCGGATGGCGCCAACAGCCGTTTTCGAGACCATTTCGCCGAACATTTCGAACCCGAGGTCGATCTGCGTCCGAACAAGTTCGCGTGGATGGGTTCGACCAGACCGCTCGACGCGTTCACGTTCATCTTCCAGGACACCGAGTGGGGGCCATTCATCGCGCACGCCTACCAATACGAACCCAACCGGTCGACCTGGGTTTTCGAGACCGACCCCGAGACGTTTGTCCGGGCGGGACTTGCCGAGAAGAGCGAGGCCGAGGGCGCGGCGCTCATGGAGCGAATCTTCGGCTGGTTCCTCGGCGATCATAAAATTCTGATCAATCGCTCGATCTGGCGCAATTTCCCGATGATCCGCAACAAGCGCTGGGTGATGGGCAACAAGGTTTTGATCGGCGACGCGAAGGCGACGGCACACTTTTCCATCGGCTCCGGCACGAAGCTTGCGATGGAGGACGCCATCGCCCTCTTCGAGGCCTTCAAGCGCGATCCCAGCGTGACCGGCGCTTTGTCGCTCTATGAGACCGGACGCCGCGAAGAGGTCGAAAAGACCCAGCACGCCGCCGATGTGTCGCTGGTCTGGTTCGAGCATCTGGCGCGCTTCTGGGATTTCGACCCGGTGCAGTTCTCGTTCGGCGTCATGACGCGCGCCAAGGCGATCACCTATGACAACCTCCGCCTGCGGGCGCCTGCCTTCGTCGCGGCCGTCGACCGGATGTTTGCCCAGCAGGTTCGCCAGAGCGGCTTCGACGTGCCTGTCGATGAGCCCGACGTGCCGATGTTCCAGCCCCTCCGCTTGCGCGAGATGGTCCTGGACAATCGGGTCGTCGTGTCGCCGATGGACATGTACTCGGCCGAAGAAGGTGTTCCAGGCGACTGGCATCTCGTGCATTACGGCGCACGGGCAACCGGAGGGGCGGGACTCGTCTTCACCGAAATGACCTGCATCTCGCCTGAATCGCGCATCACGCTCGGCTGCACCGGATTGTGGAACGACGAGCAGGAGACGGCCTGGACGCGGATCGTCGATTTCGTGCACAGCCACTCGGCCGCGAAATTCTGTCTGCAACTCGGACATTCGGGACGTAAGGGCGCCACGAAGCTCATGTGGGAGGGCATCGACCGGCCGCTCGAGGAGGGCGCCTGGGACATTTGTTCGGCATCTCCAATCCCCTATTTCCCCGACAGCCAGGTCCCGCGCGAATTGTCTCGCGCCGACATGGACCTTATCAAGACGCAGTTCGTCGAAGCGGCTGAGCGGGGGAACCGTGCGGGATTCGACATGCTCGAACTGCATTGCGCTCACGGCTATCTGATGGCCAGTTTCATCTCGCCCCTGACGAACTGCCGGACTGACGAGTATGGCGGCTCGATCGAGAACCGCCTGCGCTTCCCGCTTGAAGTGTTTGACGCCATGCGTGAGGTATGGCCGGCGCACAAGCCCATGTCGGTTCGTCTTTCGGCAACCGATTGGGCCGAAGGCGGCGTGACGGGCGACGTGGCGGTTGAAGTGGCGCGCGCTTTTGCGCAGCACGGCGTTGATCTCGTCGACGTGTCGGCCGGACAGACGGTCTCCGAAGCTCGTCCGATCTACGGCCGCATGTTCCAGACCCCGTTCTCGGATCAGATCCGCAACGAGGCTCAGGTCGCCACAATGTGCGTCGGCAACATCACGACCGCCGATCAGGTCAATACCATCCTGGCGGCTGGTCGCGCCGATCTGGTTGCCCTCGGACGACCCCACTTAGTGGACCCGTTCTTCACCATGAAGGCTGCGGCCTGGTATGGTGCCAAGACCATCGATTGCCCAGCGCCGTATCTGGCGGGTAAAGAACAGATCTTCCGCAACTCCGTTCGCGACCGGCAGGACCTCGAGGATCTCAAGATCCGCGGCAAGCCGAAGACGCGGGCGGAACTGAAAATGGAGGCCGGCGAGAAATCTCTCGCGGCGGAATGATGGGCATGGAAAGCTTTGAAGGGCGGCACGCAGTCGTCACCGGCGGCGGCAGGGGCATCGGTCGCGCGATCGCAAAGGCGCTTTGCGAGGCCGGCGCGACGGTGACGATCATCGGGCGCGATCGCGCGACGCTGGAGCGCGCGATGGCCGAGGGGGATGCCCGGAGCGCGGCTGCGGCGGACGTGACCGATGTCGCGGCTGTGCGAGGTGCGATCCGCGATGTGGTCTCGCGCCATGGGCCCGTCGATTTCATGATTGCCAATGCGGGAGGCGCTGCCTCCGTGCCGTTCCTGAAAACGGATCCGGCAATCTTCCGCCAGATGCTGGATGTCAACCTGCTTGGCGTCACGAATGTGACGCAGGCCGTGCTGGGGACGATGACCGAACGCGGTTTCGGACGCATCGTTGCCGTAGCGTCGACAGCGGGGCTCAAGGGCTACTCTTATGTGACCGCCTATTGCGCCGCGAAACATGCGGTGATCGGCTTGGTGCGTGCGCTCGCGATCGAGACGGCCCAAACCGGCGTGACCGTCAATGCCGTCTGCCCGGGATTCACCGACACCGATCTTGTCGCGCAGAGTATCGAGCGCATCATGGCGAAAACCGACAGGTCCCGCGAGCAAGCCCTCAAGGAGCTCGTGAAGCACAACCCGCAGGAGCGCCTCATCGACCCCGCCGAGGTGGCCGATGCGGTGCTCTGGTTGTGTAGCGAAGGCGCACGGTCGGTCACGGGACAAGCCATCGTGGTGGCCGGTGGAGAGATCTGACATGAACAACATCATGATCCCTCTCGACGCCGAAACGAACGCCGTGGAGATGCCGGACGACCATCGTGACGAGTTGCGGCTCTGGCTGCGCCTTCTCACCTGCTCGACCTTGATCGAAGGTGAGATCCGCCGTCGTTTGCGGGATCGGTTCGGGGTAACGCTGCCACGTTTCGACCTCATGGCCCAACTCGACAAGGCGCCGGACGGCATGACCCTCTCCGACCTGTCGAAACGCATGATGGTGTCGAACGGCAACCTGACCGGTCTCGTCGACCGGCTCGTCGCATCGGGTCATATCGACCGCCGCGTTTCCGAGACGGACCGTCGCGCGCAGATGATCAGCCTGACTCCCGCCGGACAATCCGAGTTCCGGACGATCGCGACCGAGCACGAAGGCTGGATTGCCGAACTCTTTGGTGGCTTGAGCCAGAAGGATCAGGCCGATCTCATGCGGCTCCTGGCCAAGACGAAACGATCCGCCCGACAGGCGGTCCACGGGGACGTTGAATGATGCAATATGCCAATTCGGTCACGCTGCCGCTTTCAGGCTACCGCCCCCAGCATTTCCTTCTCGCCGTCGACGGTCCGGTCGCCACCGTGACGCTCAACCGGCCGGACAAGAAAAATCCGCTCACCTTCGAGAGTTATCGCGAATTGACGGACTTTTTCCATGCCTGCGCCAAGGATGACGGCGTCAAGGCGATCGTCATGACCGGATCGGGCGGCAATTTCTCATCCGGCGGCGACGTGTTCGAAATCATCGGGCCGCTGGTCGAGATGAACACGAAGGAACTGACGGCGTTCACGCGCATGACCGGCGAATTGGTGAAGGCCATGCGCGCCGCGCCGCAGCCGATCATCGCCGCCGTCGAAGGAATTTGCGCGGGAGCCGGCGCCATCGTGGCGATGGCATCCGATCTGCGTCTCGCCGCCGCCGACGCGAAGGTTGGGTTTCTGTTCAATAAGGTCGGCCTTGCCGGGTGCGATATGGGCGCCTGCGCCATTCTTCCGCGCATCCTTGGACAGGGGCGCGCTTCCGAACTCCTCTTCACCGGTCGCTTCATGGGCGCGGAGGAAGGCGAACGTTGGGGCTTTTTCAGCCGCATCGTCACGAAATCAAGCGTGCTTGACGAGGCGCAGGTCCTCGCACGCCAGATCGGCACCGGCCCCACCTACGCCAACGCCATGACCAAACGGATGCTCGCCATGGAATGGGCGATGTCCGTCGAGGAGGCCATCGAAGCCGAGGCGATCGCGCAAGCCTTGTGCATGACGACGGAGGATTTCGCCCGCGCCTATCGCGCCTTCGCGGCTAAAGAGAAGCCCGTTTTCCGGGGAGATTGACCGTGATCGATTCGAGCTTTCTGTCCTGGCCATTTTTCGAGGAGCGGCACCGGCACTTCGCCAGATCCCTCAGCGCTTGGACAGCCGACGAAATTCGCCACAGCGTCGATCATCATGATGTGGATGCCTCATGCCGCGACCTCGTCCGCAGGCTCGGCGAGGCGGGATGGCTCAGAGCCACCGTTCCGGAGGCCTATGGCGGCCTCACGCCGACTTACGACGTGCGGACGCTCTGCCTTGCCCGCGAGATTCTGGCCTATCACGATGGCCTTGCGGATTTTGCTTTCGCCATGCAGGGCCTCGGTACCGGGCCGATCACGTTGTTCGCCTCGGACGAAATGAAGCAGCTTTATCTGCCGCCGGTGATGCGCGGGGAGGCGATCGCGGCCTTCGCGCTTTCGGAGCCTGAGGCCGGCTCCGATGTGGCGGCGATGAGCACGATGGCGGCGCCCGACGGGGCCGATCACGTGCGGATTGATGGTCTCAAGACCTGGATTTCCAACGGCGGCATTGCCGACCATTACGTGGTCTTTGCGCGGTCGGGCGAAGCACCCGGTGCGCGCGGATTGTCCGCCTACATCGTCGACGCGGATACGCCCGGCCTCACGATCGAGAGCCGGATCGACGTCATCGCGCCGCATCCTCTCGCGACCTTGCGCTTTGACGGCTGCCGGGTTCCTGTCACAAAGCGCGTCGGTGGGCCCGGTGAAGGCTTCAAGGTCGCGATGGCGACGCTCGACGTGTTCCGCGCCACGGTCGGCGCCGCCGCCCTCGGCTTCGCACGCCGGGCCATGGACGACGCCTTGATGCATGCGTCCTCGCGACAGCTTTTCGGAGCGCCGTTGTCGGATCTTCAGATGACGCAGGCTGCCTTGGCCGACATGGCGACGGCGATCGATACCTCCGCCCTCCTCGTCTACCGCAGCGCCTGGACCAAGGACCATGGCGCGGCGCGGGTGACCCGCGAGGCTGCGATGGCCAAGATGCACGCGACCGAGTGCGCCCAATCGGTGATCGACAAAGCCGTGCAGATTTTTGGCGGCCTTGGCGTCACGAAGGGGGTGAAGGTCGAGGAACTTTATCGCGAAATTCGTGCATTGCGCATCTATGAAGGCGCGACCGAGGTGCAGAAGATCGTGATCGCCCGCGAGTTCATCAAGATGACGGACGCCGCCCGTTCGGCGCGCGAAGGGAAGACATGCCAGGAAAGATACCCGTGACCGCCCGCACATCGCCCGCCGACCGGCTCACCGCTGGCGGCGCCGAAGTTCTGCACCCGAAGAACTGGCCGGTGCCGCGCGGCTATTCCAACGGCATGATGGCCGAAGGCAAGTTCGTCGTCACCGGGGGAATCATCGGCTGGGACGAGAGCGGCAATTTCCCCGAAGGATTTGTCGCGCAGGCGCGCCAGACCTTCGAGAACATTTGCGCGATCCTCGCGGAGGCCGGCGCCGGGCCGCAGCACATTGTGCGCCTTACCTGGTACGTGGTCGACATCGACGATTATCTCGCCAATCTGCGCGAGCTGGGACGCGCCTATCGCGAGGTTCTGGGAACCAACTACCCGGCCATGGCCCTCGTTCAGGTGGTGCGTCTCGTCGAGAAAAAGGCACTGGTGGAAATCGAAGCGACGGCCGTTCTTCCTGTGAAATCGTGAAGCCGCCCGTCAAACCGGCAGCCCGGCGTCGATCGCACGGGCGGGCGAAGATGGTGTCGCATTCGCCAGTATGTGGGCATGCAAGCCACCTTCGGCATCCGTGATCATCGTCGGAAGAAAATGATCGCGGTAGATCTCCCCGACGGGCAAGCTCGGTCGGTAAAGGGGCCCGAGCGGCTGGGTCGTCGTGACGTATGTCAGGGTTTCGTCGCGATGCGGCACGAGATGTCGACGGTTGTGGATGATCTGCGGAAAACAAAGACGCGCGGCATTGCCGACGGAGGCGATCATCTGACGCGCTGACAGCGAATGACGGTAGGATTTGTAGAAGCCGAGGCTGTGCCGGAGGATGTCGCGGCTATGCCCTCCGAGTTTCTCCATGTTGCGCACAAAGGGCACGACGGCTTCGAGATCGTCGATCGGCTTCGTCATCAGCGTGAAACCATCCATGTCCCGCAGCTTCGCGTGCGGCAGAAACCGTCCCTCATGGGCGCAACTCTGAAAATAGGGCGTACCCAGCAACGGGATCGTCAGGCTGAGAAATGCCGGCAGCGGAATCGATGGCGTGCCAAGGATCGCAGACAGCTCCCGGCGCATTGCGCCGAGCCTCTGCGTCGAGGGATCGAAGATGAGGCCGTACTGGAAGACGATGCCGGCCTCGAGGCATGACTCGATCATCCTGATCTGCGGCTGAATCAGATTCTGTTTTTTGTTGTAGACCTTGATCTGCTCGTCGCTGAGGCTCTCGACCCCTGAAAAAAGACCGAGACATCCGGCCTTGCGCGCCCGCACGAGATTATCTGGATCGGCAAAAAAGTCGCTCGTGACGAGGGCGATCCAGCCGGGCACGACTCCTTCGCGCCGAAGGTCGGCGAGAAGATCGAGTTTCTGCCGGAAGAACGACCGGTCATTGCCGTAAAAATTGTTGTCGACGAATAACAGAATTTTCTTGCGCCGCTGAGACCGGATCTGCCGCTCGATGGACGCCAGATCGTACGTCTTGTAGGACCGTCCCTCACCCGTCAGCGCGCAGAACGTGCATCGAAAATTGCAGTAGCGGCTCGATTCGACGTAATTCACCGGGCCGCCCCAGTTCAAGAGATCGAACCGCGGTTCATGCCACTCGGGCACGGCCGCGGCGCCGAAGACCTCCAGGGCGATACCCATCAGGTCCTCGACATCCCCCTGGCAAGCGTAATCGAAGTAGTGCGCGCTGAATGACGGCAGGTTGCGAACGGCGGGGCCGCCAGCCACCACAACGCAACCGGGCGAGAGCGTGCGCGCATAAGCGGTGAGCTGCTTCATCCGGTCGAACGAGGAGGTGACGCCGGTGAGCACGAGCATGTCGGGCCACGCGAGCGCCTTCTCGTTCAGAAGGGGGCCGCTGTGAAATTCACTGTAGAGTTTGACGTCCACGTTGTTGCGGTCGAATGCCCCGGCGAGAAAGGCATGGCCGACGCCCTGAGGCACGAAGTGCGGTCGGCCATGTGGGTTGCGCGTCTCGTCGAAATGCGCCAGCACCACGAGCACCCGCGGCTTGCGTTCAAGCGTTTTCCACACGCGAGGCCTCCATCAGTTCGCGCCATTCCGACGCGCGCGCAGGGAGAATCCGGCGCACGACGCCCGCAGCCGTGAGGTCATCACCGGTGATGGCAGAGCCGGTCGCACGCAGCCGTTTGAGCGCCTCGCAACCATCGACAGGCATTTCCCACCTGATCGCTTCCTTGAGCGCGTGCCGCCACAGGCGCGCAGCCTTCGGCAGGCGGCCTCGCGCAAAGGCAAGATCGCCGCCACAAAGGCAGGCGCGCGGTCGTCCGATCGGATAAACGCGGGCAAAGTGCCTCAGTTTGATTTGCGAGACATGCGCAAGCTTCCGGCAGATCTCCCGGACTGCGGGCACGTCCGAGCCGCCCTCATAGGCAGCGGCGGTTGCAAAGATCGCGCTCAACGCCGGAAGCGTTCGAGACTTCATCGCCGGATTGATGGCGCCGAGATAGGAACCGGCGCGCTCCAGCCAATCCTTGCCCTCCGCGCCGGAACCGGTCTCAAACGCGTCCGCCGCCAGATAGGCGGCCGCCTCGAGGCGGTGGATCATCTCGATGCCGGCCGAATGTTCCTCCACGAGCGTTCGCAATTCATCACGGCATTCGCGAACGGCCTGTGCGTTTCCCACCACCGTGTAGCCTCGCAACGCGGCAACGAGGCCGCAGCCAAGCACCTGCAGGTCGTCGCGACGTTTTCCGGTCGCCCGGATCGATTCGACGAGGTCCACCCACGCGGCTTCGCCCGGGTAGATGGGCGTGAGGAACCACGGACTTGTGATGGTCTCCAGGCTGACGGCGATCTCCGACCATCGCCGCCAATCACCCATGCGGGATGCATGATCGAGACCCATTTCGAAATGGCGCTGGGCCGAGCGCCATTCGGCCACGCTGGTCTCATAGAGCCCCGTCAGCAAGTGCACCTGCGCATCCGTAGCGGAGTTGCCGACGCGTTTGGCCACGCGCGAGGCAAAACCCAGATAGGTTTTTGCCTGTCCCCGCAGCGGAATGACACCACAGATCGCACCGAGACTCGCATAATTGACCGCAAGGACCGGCGTGATCCACGGGTATCGCTCGGCGAGGTTGGTGGCGCGCAAGGTGGCGTGGAGCAAGCGCGCCTTCTCGCTCCTGAAATAATAAATCTGGGTCAGATCTTCGTGCGCCTTGGCGGCGCGGAGGAAAGGATCGCCTCGGGGGATCGAACGAACGACGTCTGCGGTGTCGATCCATGTGGTGGCCGAACGGCGCAGGCGGCGCAGCATCAGGCCGAGCATCTGACGCAGGAGATCGGCGACCAGCGCCACCGGGCCCCGCGGCAACGGCAGATCGAGCAGCGGCAGTGCCTGCTGATAGGCTTGCAGGGCCGCATCGACCCTGCCGAGATTGAGATTAGCCTCCCCGACCAGCAAATGCGCCATCGCCCGCCGCGCGTTCGGGACCTCCAACTGGTCCTCCGCCGCAATGGTCAGGAATTCTTCAACGAGGCTGATCGCCGTGGCGTTATCGAATTGGCGCAATCGAAGTTCCGCCACTTGGTCGAGATACTCGAAGGCCTTGCGTCTGTCGCCCGCGCGTTGCCACTGGGTCAAGACAAACGGAAGGCTCTCGGTCTCCAACCTCCCACGCTGTTCGCGCGAACGGGCGATTGCGGCATGCACCTCGCGGCGGTGTTCCAGGAGCATGCTCTGATAGACCACATCGCGGATGGTGGCGTGGCCGAAGACCAGCCGCTCTGGCGCGTGCGTCGCGGGCTTCAACAACTGGCGGCCGAGCAGGTTCTTGATACACGGCTCGACGTCGATATTCGCCGACTGGATGATGTCGGTACAACGAACATCGTCGGTCGAGAAATCGGCCCCGGCTGCGCTGGCAACTTTCAGGACCACCTGTTCGTCTGGCGGAAGCATGTCCGTGCGGCTGAGAATGGCCGCGCGGGCCGATTGCGGCAACGCCACCTGAGGAGGCTCGCGCAGCGCAGTACTGTCACCGAGCACGGACGGACGCCGTTGGTCGATGACGCGGCACAACTCGGCGATGAAGAACGGATTTCCCGCCGTGTGATCCCAGATCAGCTCGCGCGTGGCAGCCGACGCATCCGCCGGCTTTAGGGAGCGTCGAACCAGCTCCATCGTTCCTTGCTCGTCGAGCGGCTCGATCTGGAGACGGGTGAACTCTTCGTCGCCCATGATGTCATCGCAAACGCCAAACTCTCTCGAGGTCATCAGAATCGGAATGCGGCCGGGGTGACGGACCAAATCGGCGATCAACGCCAACGATGCGGGATCAGCCCAGTGCAGATCCTCGAGGATGATCACTGTCCGCACAGCATCCCGCGAGTCGAGCAGGAGATCGCAGATGAGACGGCGTAGGCTCTCGGCTCTCGAACTGCCGGGCAGCTGGTCGACCGGCGCGCTCTCGGCCGGCCCGAGGTCGAAGAGATCGCGCAATAGCGGAACCAGCGGCAAAAGCTCCTCGCGGGATTTAAGGTGCTCCCGGATTGCCGCCAGCGCCTCGACGCCTCGTTGCTCCTGCAGCCTGAGGCGGTTTCGAATGATCGACCGAAATGCAAAGTAGGGCGTTCCGCGCTCGATATCGTCCGCGGCGCCATACAGCACACGGATATCCTGCGCGCGACACCGCGCCATGAACGCCTCGACGAGCGCCGATTTGCCAACGCCCGCCTCGCCGACCATGACGATCGGACGCGGTCGAGGCTTGGCGTCGAGAAGGGCGTCGAGAGCCCGCAATTCGGTTTCCCGGCCGACGAGGTCGTGACCTTCGCGCGCGCCGCTCTTGTCGGTCGGGCGAACAGCAACGAAGGATCGGATCGGCACCCGCAGGCCCGGAACCTGAATCGACCAAGGCCCATCGAATGTCGCAAAATTCCCCGCCGCGCTTGCGGTCGTTTCATCGGTGAGAATTCGCCCGGCCGCTGTCGCCGAAAGGCGCGCGCCGCGATTCACCGCTTCGCCGATCACCGTGTATTCGGCGCGATGCGGCGCGCCGATCGCCCCGCAAAAGGCCTCGCCAGTCGCAACGCCGATCGACAAACGCATGCCGTCATGTCGGTACGCGGATTGCAGCCCGAGAGCTGCCAGAACGGCTCGTCTCGGATCGTCGCGATGCGCGCTTCCTGGCAGGCCGAAGACCACGAGCACCCGCAATTCTCCCTCGCAGGCGTCGATTCTCAGGATCTCTCCGTTGAAGCGCGCGATCTGCCGGTGGAGGCCCGCCAGCACCTCGTCGAGCCGCGGGAGATCTTCGATGAGGCCGGGCTCGGCGATTCTCACGAACGCCACCGTGACGGTCCGCAATTCACCCAGCCAGCGAGACAGCGACGAGGCCAACCTCGATCTCAAACCCGGCAGCAGATAGCGTTCAGGGTCGATCTGTCGCGCAGGCGGCTCGTCGGGGGTCTGGTAGATCGCGCTCGCCATCGCCGGCGGCAGATCGACCGTCAAGAGGCGGACCGACGCATTCTCGGTCGCGGTCCCCTCCGCATGCGGGCCCAGAATGTCCCATGCCTCGTCGTCGATCAGGATTTCGCCGCTTTCCGCCAGAGCCGTGCAACGCAGGACCTGATCGAAGGCGGGGCCGGTCAGGATCACGCGCCGGGTTTGGGCTTGCGTCATCAGGTGGAGCAGGTGGGTAGCGCCGGCAGCCACTCCGGAACGGATGGCGAGCACCTCGCCGCCGACCTTTTGCCCCCCCGCCCGCTTGTGCAGGACCTGCGCACAATAGCAGGCGCGCCACGCGGCGAGCGCCAGGTCCTGATCCGACCCGGCCTTCCAGCCGGCGACGATCGAATCTCCCTCGAAGCTCAGGACGCGCCCGCCCTGCTGCTCGGTAAGCGCCACGAGCCTCGTGACGAAAGTATTCAGCACCTCGCTGATGTGTTCGGCGCCGGCACTGCCGCCGTCGCGGGAGAGCTTTGCAGTCAGCCGTGTGAACCCCGAGATGTCAGTAATCATCAGGGCACCGAGATGCACCTCACGTAGCGGATCAACCGCATCTTGATTGTATTCGTCGGACCAATCGAGAAGTGTACCAGGAACAAAGCGGGTAAGACTGTCCGGCGATGAGTCGACATTCATCAAGCCATCCCCAAATCCGGGAAGTTATGATAACATCACTTAATAACCCAAATAGATAGGGAAAAAAGGGGTAAAGGTTGATGTTCGAAAACGAAATCAGCCGCCGCCGTTTACTGGTCGCGTTGGGATCGGCGGGGGCTATCGCGGGGCTCCCCTCCTGCGCTCATTGGCAAACCGGCAATGTCTGCTCCCCCGACCTCCGCACCGGCGACCCGAACAAACCCCTCACCATCGACATGCACGCTCATGTGTTCAACGCCTCCGATGTGCATGTGAATCGGCTTTTGACCGATGTCATCGGGCGCGACAGTGAGTTCAAAGGCGCGATCGATTTCCTCAGCGGCCCTATCCAAAGTCTTTTGTGGACCCATACCCCGGACTACAACAAGGAAATGCGGGGCGTCGCGCGGCTCAAGGAGGCATTCGATTCCTGCCAACCCGGGCGTGCCTTGTCCGACGGCGGAGTGAAGTCGGTTGCCGACGATCTCCGTCGGGAAAGATACGACGACACCGTTCAGGAGTTACGGAACGCGAACGCCAGACAAGCGCGGTCGTTGAGAACCGGGCAGGCCGCGGATATCGCTCGCCTCCTCGATGACCTGCCAGAAGCCGACACGTATTTCGAGCACGGGCCCCGCCTACGCGCGCTCCGTGCTCGCGGGCGCGAGGTGAAGGTCGACGGCGTTTTGGCTTTCATTATCTGCCAAGGCCAGTATCGCTGCCTGAACTGGCTCGAATACGTTCGCGCGATTGGCTCCAGCCCAAAGCGGGACGTGGATTTGGCAGTCGCCCATTTGCTGGATTTCGACTGGCCGCTCGGAGGAGGGTCCCCGACCGCCACGAGCGTTCAAGACCAGATCAGACTGATGTCGCAAATCAGCATTCTGTCGCGCGGGCGCATTCACGGTTTCGCGCCGTTCTGTCCCATGCGCGCGGTCATGCATCGGGGTCCCTTCTCGCCGCTCGAAATGGCCCAGGATGCGGTCCACAAAAAGGGCTTCATCGGCATCAAGATCTATCCTCCGATGGGATTTGCGCCCTACGGAAACGGTAAGATCCATCGTCAAAAGCCGGATTTCTGGCAGCGCCCGTGGCTGCCCGCCAGCCTGCAAGCGGTGCCGGACCTCGGCGATCAGCTCGACGGAAGACTGGCAGAGCTCTACCGGTGGTGCGAGGATTTCGACGTGCCGATCATGACCCACACCATCCAGTCGATGGGCACCTGCGATGATTTTGAAGAATTGGCAACAGCCCGCCATTGGAAAGAAGCCATCACTCTCTTTCCTCGTCTGCGGGTCAATTTCGGCCATTTCGGCGATCCGCTGCAGGATCGAAAACCGCCCTATACGAAGCCCTATATCGATCTGATGCGCAAAGCGGGCCAGCGCGGCGAAAACCTCTACGCCGATTCAGGATATTTCAGCGAGGTCCTCAGCCGTCCGAAGGAACTGAGCCGCAAGCTGGCGGAGTTGCAGAACTACTCGCTGGCGGTTGGTTCGGCCCCCCTCTACGACCGCCTCATGTTCGGCACCGATTGGAACATGGCCAGCCTGATCGGACAAAAGGTCCGGTCGTACCTGTCAAGTTTCGAGACCGTGCTTCAGGGCCTCGACCCCTCTGCCAGCGACCGCTTCTTCGGTGCCAACGCCGCGACCTTCCTGGGCTTGCGGCAGAACGGCAAGAATCGGCAGCGCCTCGATCAGTTCTATTCCCTGAACGGAATTCCCACACCGCTCTGGATGAGGAAGATTGACAAGCCGCAGGCCTCGCCGAGAGCCATTTCCTGACCCGCCGGTCAGACCGGTATCCACGCCGCCCGATGATGCTCTATAGGGACACGATCATTGACCGTGGACAGGATTATCGTGGACCAAGCAAGACCAGAAGGCCTCTATGGCGTGCCGCCGACCGATCTTGCCGATCGACCGGAGGGGGCGATTCAATTTTCGCCGCTGATGCCGGGCTCCCAAAGCATCGAGGCGCAAGAGACGGGCTCACTGGCGGGCATGCTCATGCTGGCGCCCCCCGGCACCATGGAGCGGCGATACGTCATTGCGCACGCCTTGCGCGCGGTCGCGCCCAGTGGACGCCTCACGGTGCTGGCGCCCAAGGACAAGGGCGGCTCGCGGTTGGGCAAGGAACTGGTGGCCTTCGGCTGCGAGGTCGCTGAAACCGCGCGCCGCCATCACCGTATCTGCGTCGTCACGCGTCCCGACGCGCTCGTCGGTATCGACGCGGCGATGACTGAGGGCTCCCCGCGGCTTCTTGAGGATCTGGGGCTCTGGTCCCAGCCGGGAATTTTCAGCTGGAACCGTGTCGATCCGGGCAGTGCGCTCCTGGAACAATACCTCCCGGCCTTCTCAGGACGTGGGGCGGATCTGGGATGCGGCATCGGCTATCTGTCGCGGCCGATCCTGCGGTCTGCCGACGTGCAGCACCTGACCCTGGTCGACATCGACCGCCGCGCGGTTGAGGCGGCGCGCCGCAATGTCCAGGATTCGCGCGTCGATATCGATTGGAGCGATCTTCGCGGATCTGCCCCCGAACTCGCATCTCTCAACTTCGTCGTCATGAACCCGCCCTTCCATGATGGCGGCGCTGAGGACCGCGCCCTGGGCGCGAGTTTCATCCGCAGGGCGGCCGCTATGCTGCGCACCGGCGGCTCATGCTGGCTCGTGGCCAACCGCCATCTGCCCTACGAGGCCGAATTGAAACCCCTCTTCAAGCGCGTCGTCGTCATCGTCGAGACGGGGGGCTACAAGATTTTCGAGGGGCGCAAATGAGCAAGCTGCCAACGACGCTTCGTCTCGACAGGCTGCTTGCGAACCTCGGATACGGTTCGCGCCGGGAAGTCCAGAACATGGTGAGATCGGGCCGTGTGACGCTCGACGGCGCCGAGCTCGACGATCCGGACCAGCGCGTGACCGTTGCGCCGGACCTTTCCGAACGCATGCGCGTCAACGGCAAGCCGCTCGATCCGCCGCCCGGTCTGACGCTCATGCTCCACAAGCCGCTGGGCGTCACCTGCTCGCATAAGGAAACCGGCCCGCTGGTCTATGACCTGCTCCCCGAGCGGTGGCGCCGCCGCGACCCCGCCCTGTCGACCATCGGCCGTCTCGACAAGGAGACATCCGGCCTGCTGTTGATGACCGACGACGGCGCGCTGCTGCACCGCATCATCTCTCCGCGCAGCCACGTGTCGAAGCGCTACCACGTGACTTTGGATCGACCGTTGCGTGGCGACGAGGCCGGCATCTTCGCCTCCGGAACGCTGTTGCTGGAGGGCGAGGACAAACCCCTGCTGCCGGTCCCGCTGGAGACGCTCTCGGAACGAAGCGCCACGGTCACGCTGATGGAAGGACGCTACCATCAGGTCCGGCGCATGTTCGCCGCGGTTGGAAACCACGTCACCGTGCTGCACCGAGACCGCATCGGGTCGCTCGACCTGCCGGACGATCTCGGTCCCGGCCAGTACCGGGTTTTGGGCACGGCCGAATTGGGGCGGGTCCTGCCGCCGAAGGTAAACCTCTAACGCTCACCCCCTTGCAGGAATGGGTTCGTGCGGCGCTCGGCCCCGATCGTGCTCGTCGGCCCGTGGCCACAGATGAACGCCACCTCGTCGCCGAGCGGCAGCAGCTTGTCGCGGATGGAGCGGATCAGCGCCGCGCCATCGCCGCCCGGCAAGTCCGTCCGCCCGATGGAACCCTTGAACAACACGTCGCCGACGATCGCAAAATGCAGCGTGGGCGCAACGAACGCCACGCTGCCGGGCGAATGGCCGGGGCAATGCAGAACATCCAAGGTGAGATCGCCGATCGTCACCTGGTCGCCGTCGCGCAACCACCGATCGGGCGTCACCGCGCGCGCATTGGCGATCCCGTAGCCGCGGCCGGTTTCGGGCAGTTGATCCAACAGGAAGCGATCCGCCTCGTGCGGGCCCTCAATTGAAACGCCGAGCTCGTCCTTCAATTCCGCCGCCGCGCCGGCATGATCGATATGGCCGTGCGTCAGCAAAATCTTTTCGACCGTGACCCCATTCTGCGCAATCGCCTCGCGTATACGGTCGAGATCGCCACCCGGATCGATCACCGCGCCTTTCTTGGTTTCGTCGGACCACAGCAAGGTGCAGTTCTGCTGGAACGGCGTGACGGGGATGATCGCAGCGCGGAGATCTGACACGGTCTTGGTCCTCGAGGAGTTCTATGGTCCGTGACGACATACAACAGCGTTGCCCCATGTGAAGCCCTTTGGCTGCAAATGCCCTTCTCTTGACCTCACTTGCCGCAGGTTCCCATAGTCCGCCAGAGAATCATCAAGGATCGAGCATCATGGAAACCAGGGCCGCCGTCGCATGGGAAGCAGGCAAGCCGCTCACAATCGAGACCGTCCGGCTCGAGGGCCCCCGCCAGGGAGAAGTCCTGGTCGAGGTGATGGCGACCGGCGTTTGCCACACGGACGCCTACACGCTGTCGGGACTCGATTCGGAGGGGAAATTCCCGGCCATTTTGGGCCATGAAGGCGCCGGCATCGTGCGCGAGGTCGGCCCGGGGGTCACCACGCTGAAGCCAGGCGACCACGTCATTCCGCTCTACACGCCGGAATGCCGCCAGTGCAAAACCTGTCTGTCGCAGCGCTCCAACCTCTGCACCTCGATCCGCGCCACCCAAGGACAGGGCGTGATGCCCGACGGCACCAGCCGGTTTCGCTGCGATGACGCGCAGGTGTTCCATTATATGGGCTGCTCGACATTCGCGAATTTCACCGTGTTGCCGGAGATCGCGCTGGCGAAGGTCCGCGAGGACGCGCCGTTCGACAAGATCTGCTACATCGGATGCGGCGTGACGACCGGCATCGGCGCGGTGATCTATACCGCCAAGGTTTGGCCGGGCGCGAATGTCGTGGTGTTCGGCCTCGGCGGCATCGGGCTCAACGTCATTCAGGGCGCGCGCATGGTCGGCGCGGACAAGATCATCGGTGTCGACATCAATCCCGGCAAGGTCGAGATCGCGAAGAAATTCGGTATGACCGATTTCATCAATCCGCGAGAGGTGGGCAACGACAAGGTCGTCCAGGCCATCGTCGATCTCACCGGCGGCGGGGCCGATTTCTCGTTCGACGCGACCGGCAATACCGACGTGATGCGCCAGGCCCTCGAATGCTGCCATCGCGGGTGGGGTGAGAGCATCATCATCGGCGTCGCCGAGGCCGGCAAGGAAATTGCCACGCGGCCGTTCCAACTCGTCACCGGCCGTGTCTGGAAAGGCACTGCGTTCGGGGGTGCGCGCGGCCGCACGGACGTGCCGAAGATCGTCGACTGGTATATGGAGGGGAAGATCAACATCGACGATCTGATCACCCATACGATGCCCCTCGACGAGATCAACACGGCCTTCGATCTCATGCACGAAGGCAAATCGATCCGTTCCGTCATCGTCTACTGATCGGGAGATCGCCTGGCTCTCGAAAGCGCGCAGCTTCGGCGGCGCGCTTTCGCTGGGTGTTTCAACGCACAGAGAGGCACCTTCCGCAAAGGAATAATTGGTCAGAACGATAGAGTGTAGCTTTTAGCCGATAAAACGGTTAGGAAGCGCTCCATCGGAGCGACATTCGCCAAAGGCATCGATCATGGAACAGACGCGCGAGCCCCTCTTCACGCCGGACGCCGGCAAAATTGTCGGCAAGGCAGTGGGCCTCACGCAGGCCGCATTGGCGTCAGATGCCGGCAAGGCCGTGCGGAGCGTCATCGCGCAGGGGCCTGACGGCCTGATGCAGCACTTGTCGCAGGCGGCGCAGAAGCACACCCATGATCCGGTCACACAGGCGCGGCTCCTGCTGGCGGAGCAAAGCCAGAATTTCGACGTGATGCGCAGCGCGATCGGGAAGATCGGCACCTCGCTCGCTCACCTCAACGAAACCGAGTCGCAGGCCCAGCACCCGCACGCGACAGCCGTCCTGAACGCCCAGGCCGAAGCCATTCAGGGGCTGACCTTGCTGGTGCTCAAAGGGCAACAGGTGCAGACGGAATTGATCAACGCGGTCGACGGGCAGGCGGCACGGGCCGGGTCCTCGGGCATGCCCAAATGGATCTATTACATGATGGGCGCCATGATGGTCTGGAGCATGCTCGGCATGATCTTCTAGGCCGGCTGTCGCATCGGGCGAAATCTCGCCATTTCCGTCGTTAGACCTTCCCGCCCCGCAAAAGAACTTGCGGGCGTCCCGTTTTTAACTATCGTTTTTCGCAACATTCCATGGGTTCGTGGGGGAATTCATGTTCGACGCCAAGAAACTGCTCGAAGCTCTGGGAACGCCCGCAGCGCCTCCGGCCGCGCCGGTTGCAGCGGCTGAGCCTGCGCCCCCGGCGGCCAAACCCGCCGCAACGCCGGCTCTCGGAGCAGGCACGATCCTGAGCGACCTGATCGGGCTCGCGAACCGGCCTAGCCCCCCGCCACCCGATACGCCCGCTGCCACCGGCGAGGCGGTTCCGAAGCCGGCCAAACCCGCCGCGCCCCCGCCAGCGGATTTGACGGATCTGCTTCTCGGCAAGGCCCAGGAATATCTGAAGACGCCGCAGGGCAACGCCGTGGTGACGGCGGCCGTGATGGGATTGACAAAAATCGTCGTCAATTCGGAAACCGGCCGCAAACTCGGCGCGAGCGCCATGAGCAAGGGCACGGCCCTGTTCAACCGTCTGGTAAAGAAGCCCGATCATGATCCGCTGCTGATAGACGGGCAGGCCGCTGAGTTACCCCTCGCTCTGTCGGCGCCGGAGCCCGCCGCCGCTGGCGATACGGCGCTGCTCGTGCTGCGGGCGATGATCGCCGCTGCGGCATCGGATGGCCGTATCGACGAGGCTGAACGGGCGCGCATTCTCGGCGCGCTGAAAAGCGCCGGAATCGACGGCGAAGGCGCTCGCCTGATCGAGCACGAGCTCGACCATCCGGCAAGCGCGACGGATCTGGCAGCTGCCGCGAAGACTCCCGACATGGCCGTGCAGGCCTATACGGCGGCGCGACGTATCATCACGCCGAACAGCGTCGACGAACGGGTGTTTCTGGCGCATTTGTCGGCCGCTCTGGGCCTCGACCCGCGCGTGGTCGCCCACATCGACGCGCATGCGTCTGGACCGGTTCAGCGGTAGTTGCTAACAGGCTGACGACCGCCTGTGAGATCGGTTTCTCCGACGAGCCTGACGTTTCACGCGGGATTTTGGCCGTTCCGAATTGAAGGTTGGTTGATGACCGAAACCCGTCGCCGTCTCAGCCTCCGCGATGTCCTCACCGATGGTCGCATCGCCCTCATGCTGCCGCTCGGCTTCTCGTCGGGGCTGCCGTTTCTTCTCGTCTTCAGCACGCTTTCTGCCTGGCTTCGCGAGGCGGGAATCTCGCGAACCGAAATCGGCATGCTGAGCTGGGTCGCACTCGCCTATTCGTTGAAATTCCTCTGGGCCCCCATCGTCGATCGCTACGATGTGCCCATCCTGGCGCAACTTTTGGGGCGGCGGCGCGGTTGGATGGTGCTGGCGCAGCTCACCACCGCCATCGGGCTGGTGGGAATCGCCATGAGCGACCCGGCGACAAGTCTTGGCCTCACCATCGCGTCAGCGCTCCTTGTCGCCTTTGCGTCGGCGACGCAGGATGTGGTCATCGACGGCTGGCGCATCGACGCCACCTCGACCGATCGCCAGGGCATGATGGCCGCGAGCCTGCAACTGGGCTATCGGCTGTCCCTGATCTGCGCCGGCGCCGGTGCGCTCTACATGGCCGAATTCGTCAATTGGCGCAGCGCCTATCTGGCGATGGCCGGCCTCATGAGCGTCGGCCTGATCGCCGCCCTGATCGCGCCGCGGGTCGATCTCGTGCCTGCGGCCAAGCGGCTTTCGTTCGGCGGGGCGATCGTCGAGCCGCTCACCGATCTCTTCCGGCGCAAGGGAATGATCCTGGTCCCGATCCTCCTTCTCGTCGCGTGCTTCCGTCTCCCGGATTTCGTGGCCGGCGTCATGGCGAACCCGCTTTATATCGACCTTGGTTTCTCCAAGGCCGACATCGCCAACGTGTCGAAACTCTACGGCGTCTGGATCGGCATTGCGGGGGCGTTCGCAGGCGGAATCGCGCTCACCCGCATCGGGCTGTGGTGGACGCTGCTCATCGGTGCCGTCGTCGCCGCATCCTCGAACCTGATGTTTGCGTGGCTCGCCAACGAGGGCGCACGGCTCGATCTGCTGGTCTTGTCCATCAGCATCGACAATTTCGCTTCGGGCTTCGCCGGTTCCGCGCTCGTCGCCTACATGTCCGGCCTCACCGCACCGGGCTTCGCCGCCACCCAATACGCGCTGCTGAGTTCGCTCTATGCGCTGCCGGGCAAGCTGATCGGCGGCAGCTCGGGTGCGGTCGTCGACGCCTATGGCTACCCGGTCCTTTTTACCGCCACCGCCGCCATCGGCATCCCGCTGGTGGTCCTTTGCTTCATCGTCCGGCGCGACACGATGAAGACCGAGCACGAGCGCGATGCGGCCGATGCGGCGGCGCCCGTCGAGGCGGCAACGCGGGCGTAACCCGCCGGCCGAGCCGAACGCTCACACCCAACCGCCATCCACCAGATAACTCTGCGCGGTGATGGCGCTTGCGTCATCCGAGGCCAGGAACAGGGCCACGCGCGCGACATCCTCCGGCATCAGGTGACGCTTCACGCATTGCCGCTTGAGCAACTCGGCCTCGCCTTCGGGCGTGAGCCACAGGTCGATCTGGCGCTTGGTCATGATCCAGCCCGGCACGATGGAATTGACGCGGATGTGCCGCGGGCCCAACTCGCGCGCCAGCGCCCGCGTCAGGCCGACGACCGCCGATTTCGCGGTCTTGTAGGCGGCAAACGAATCCTCGCTCACGAGATAGCTTGTGGAACCCATATTGATCACCGATCCGCCGCCGGCCTTGTCCATGTCCGCGAGCACCGCCTGGGTGGCGAAGAACTGGTGATCGAGATTGGTGGCGAAGCGTTCGCGCCAATAATCCGGCGTAACCTCATCGATGGTATGCCGATCGTCGCGGGCGGCATTGTTGACGAGGATCGTGATCGGACCAAGCGCCGCGCTCACGCGACCGATGGCGTGCTGCAGCGCCGGGATGTCGCGCACGTCGTTATGCTCGAAATGCGCGTGCTCGCCGAGACGTTGCGCCAGCGCTTGGCCGGCCTCGGCGTTGTAGTCGAGAATCCCGACGCGGCAGCCCTGCGCATGAAAAGCCTCCGCGACACTTTCGCCGATGCCGCTCGCTCCGCCGGTGACGAGAACCGTTTTGCCTTTGAGAGAACCATAGATCGTCTGGGTCATCGTTCGTGCTTTCGTCGTTGCAGCGGCGGCAATCAGCTCGCGCCGGGGCCGGGCTTCGCGCCTGCTGGGCATTTGCCAAGGATGATCATGCCAAGCACTTCATCCTGCGTCACATCCGTGACCTTCGCGGAACCGACGAGCTTGCCGTTCTTCATCACGCTGATGCGATCGGCAAGTCCGAAGACGTCGTGAATATCGTGGCTGATGAGGAAAATGCCGATGCCTTCCCGCTTCAGTTGCAGCACGAGATCCGCCACCTGCTGCGTTTCCTGCGGCCCCAACGCCGCGGTCGGCTCGTCCATGATGAGCACGCGTGCGTTGAAATAGATCGCGCGCGCAATCGCCACGGATTGGCGCTGGCCGCCCGAGAGTGCTTTCACCGGCTCCTTGAAGCGGCGAAAATGCGGATTGAGCCGCGCCATCACCTTGCGGGTCTCGGCCTCCATGGTGGCGTCGTCGAGGGTGCCGTAGGGCGTCAGCACCTCGCGCCCGAGGAAGATGTTGCCGGCGGCGTCGATGTTATCGGCGAGCGCCAGCGTCTGGTAGATCGTCTCGATGCCGTGCCGTTTGGCATCGCGCGGCGTCGAAATGTCGGCGCGCTCGCCATTGACGTAGATCTCGCCGCCGTCGGGCTGGTACGCGCCGGACAGGATCTTGATGAGGGTCGATTTTCCCGCCCCGTTATGACCGAGCAGGCCGACCACTTCGCCGGGATGCAGATCGACCGTCACGTCGTCGACAGCCTTGATGCCGCCGAACGCAATGGAGATGTCGCGCATTTCGATGAGCGGAGTTGTCTCGATCGGCTGCATGATGCCCTCCCTCACTTGATCCGGCGGCGATAGAGGCTGTCGAGCCAGACCGCCAGCACCAGCACGGCGCCCACGACGATGTTCTGCAGCGGCGTATCGACGCCGAGCAGCACCATGCCGGATTGCAGCGACTGCATCACCAAGGCGCCCAGGACGGCGCCCGCAATGGTGCCGACGCCGCCTGCAAGCGACGTGCCGCCGATCACCGCCGCGGCGATGACGTACAATTCGTCGAGCGCGCCTGCCGAGTTGGTTGCCGCGTTGAGGCGCGCGGTCGAGATGCAGGCCGATATCCCGCACAGCACGCCCATGAGGCCGAACACCTTCATGAGCGTCCAGCGCGTGTTGATGCCGGACAGTTCCGCCGCTTCAGGATTGCCGCCGATGGCGAAGACGTAGCGGCCGAAGCGCAGTCGTTTCGCCAGGAAGGTCATCAGCAACGCCACCACGACGGCGATCACCACCGGCAGCGCAACGCCGTGCGGAATGAACAGGCCGCCCTCCGGCCACGCGATCCCGTTCTCTTCCGCCCAGCGCCGGGCGATTCCCCCCGGCAGCGGATAGGCGTTCGCGAGCGACGCTGCCGCAATCACCGCCGCGCAGGCGAAAGCCGCGATGGAGGCGTCGGCCCAGCGGGGACGCAGCGGAAATCCGAAGCGGATGCGGCGCCGCCGCGAGAGCCCGAGCCCGACGATGATCAGCCCGCAAGCGATGGCGGCGATGATCCACGTGGCATTCGCCCCAAGCGCGCCTTCGACGCCGCCGCCGAAAGCCTTGAAGCGACCATCCATGGGCGCGATCGTCTGACCGGTCGTGACCCACCATGCCGCGCCGCGCCAGACCAGCAATCCGCCCAGCGTGACGATGAAGGACGGGATGGCGAGATAGGCGATCATCCAACCCTGAAACAATCCGATCAACCCGCCGACCGTGACGGCCAGCAACACGGCGATGGGTGCGGTGAGCCAATGGCCGAACCCGAGCCATCCCGGCAGCCATTGCACCTGCACCACGCCGATGATCATGCCGACGACACCGAGGATCGCGCCGACCGAGAGATCGATGTTGCGCGTGACGATGATCAGCACCATGCCGGTGGACATGATGGCGATGGAAGCCGTCTGGACCGACAGGTTCCAGAGATTGCGCGGCGTCAGGAAGACGCCGCCCGAGAGAAGATCGAAACCGATCCAGATGACGGCGAGGGCACCCAGCATGCCGAGCATGCGGACGTCGATTTCAAGCCGCGACAGAATCGAGCCTTCCGTCGTCCCCGGCATCGTCTTGATGGCGCTCGGCAGAGTCGGTGCGGTCATGAGAGGACATCCTGCGATCAGGCGTCATTCCGGGGCGGGCAAAGCCTGCAATCCATGGTCCGGCGACATTCGCCGCGCGCATGGATCGCCGGCGCTTGCCGGATCGCCCCGGAATTACGAGGGACGCGAGCCTAGTTGCAGGCTTTCACCGAACCGGGCTTCACGCCTTGGCAAACGACGTCCTTCGTCACCCAGCCGGCATCGATCACGACGTTGAGGTTGTCCTTGGTGATCGGCACGGGCTTGAGGAAGATCGCCGTCATGGCCTGTTTCTTGGGCCCGAGATTCCACGCCATCGAACCCTTGATCTCATTCAGCTTCTTGCCGCCGGCAAGTTGCAGCGCGACATCGGCCGCCGTGCTTCCGAGTTCGCGCGCATCCTTGAACACCGAGACAGTCTGCGTGCCTAGCGCGATGCGGTTGAGCGCTGCCTTGTCGGCATCCTGACCCGAGACCGGGACCGAGCCCGCGAGCCCTTGCGCCGCGAGCGCCGCGATGGCGCCGCCCGCCGTGCCGTCATTGGCGGCGATGACCGCGTCGACCTTGTTGTTGTTCTTGGTCAGGAACTGCTCCATGTTCCGCTGCGCATTGGCGGGAAGCCAGCCATCCGTATAGGCCTCGCCGACGTTCTTGATCTTGCCGGCATCGATGGCGGGTTTCAGAATTTCCATCGAACCCTGGAACAGGAAATTGGCGTTGGGATCGGCGCCCGAGCCCTTGATGAACACGTAATTGCCCTCAGGCTTCACCTTGAAGACCTCACGCGCCTCCATGCGCCCGACCTCGACATTGTCGAACGTGAGATAGAAGACCTGCGGGTTCTCGATGAGGCGATCATAGCCGACGACCGCGATCCCTTCCGCCACCGCCTTGTCGACGGCCGGACGAACGGCTTCCGAATCCTGCGCCAGGACGATCAGCGCCTTTGCGCCCCGCGCGATCAGGCTCTCGATGTCGGTGAGCTGCTTGGCGGGCGAAGATTGCGCATCGGCCGACACGTAGGTCCCGCCGGCCTTCTCGATCGCGCCCTTGATCGCGGCCTCATCGGTTTTCCAGCGCTCCTCCTGGAAGTTCGACCAGCTGACGCCGACCACCGGGCCTTTCCCTTGGGCGATCGCACTGGACGTCGACAGGGCAAGCGCCGCAACGCCGATCAATACGTGCTTCTTGGACAACATGGCTTCCTCCTTGGGCAACGCTTCCCTTGCGCGAAGCCCTGTGTGTCGTGGCACGCTGTCCTCTTCAAACGGGACGCATGGGCTCAAGGCATGCCATCGGTATTATTCGAGCAGAGAAATAATTATCCGGGGAAACGCGATCTTCAAGCAGCAAATCTCTTATCATTTGGTCGAATCTTGGCCATTATCGTATTGTTTTTTTCATCCAGCGAATAAATAGAGAACGATGTCCTCTCTGGCGCTCACCCCACGCGAAACCGCCCGCAGGCGGCTTCTCGACTGCCTCCGGCGGGAGGGGCCCCTGGCGCGGGTGGAAATCGGCCAGCACCTCGGCATGAGTCCGGCAAGCGTCTCCGACCTCACCGCGAGCCTTCTCGACGAGGGCATTCTCGTGAGCGACGAGACCGGCGACGCAACCCAAGGCCTGATCCGCGGCCGGCCGAAGGTTCGCCTCTCGTTCGCCGCGACCCTGGGCTCGGTCGTCGGCGTCTGGACGGGATTCAACCGGATCGAATTACGGCTGGTAGACAGTGCCGGACGCAACCGGGCGAGCCGGCACGTGGAACGGCCCCTGCGCAATCTCGAAGCCGACGAGCTCATGGATGTTCTCGCCGATACCATCACGGCCTTCGCCCGCGACAACGACGCAAACAGCGTCAAGGCCGTAGGTCTCGCCTGCCAGGGCTACGTCGATACCCGCGACGGCGTCGTTGCCTGGAGCCCAGTCCTCGGCACCCGCGATCTGCCGCTGGCTTCGGGCTTGAGCCAGCGTCTCGGCAAGCCGGTGCTGATCGAGAACGATGCCAGCGCCATGGCGTTCGCCATCACCCAGCGCGACCCCGCTCTCCGCTCCGGCCGCACGGCCTGCCTGATGATCGGCGACGGCGTCGGCCTCGGCTTCCTGGTCCAGGGCGAGCTCTATCGCGGCGCACGCTCGGGCGGCAGCGAGTTCGGGCATGTGCGCCTGAGGCGGAGCGGCCCGCAATGCCGCTGCGGCGGGCGCGGCTGCATCGAGGCATTTCTCGCCGATTACGCGCTCCACCGCGACGCCCAACTCATCGACCATCGTCCCGCTCCGACCCTGCTCATTCCGAGCGAGGACGCGATGAACGCCGTCGTGGCGCAGGCGCGGTCCGGCGATCCCGCGCTCCTCAACCTTTTCCGCGAGGCCGGCGAGGTGCTGGGGGATGCGGCCGGAATCCTGATCCAGACGCTCGAACCCGACCATATCGTCATCTGCGGCCCCGGAACCCGCGCCATGGACCTGCTGCGCCCCTCCTTCGACGCCGCACTCGAATCACAGACCATCCCGGAATTGCGCTCTCTGGCGACCATTCATGTGGTGGAATCGTCCATGGACATCCTCACCGAGGGCGTCGTCATGCAGGCGCTGAGAGAGATGGACCTCGATCTGGCGCGATTGAAAGCGGCATAACGGGGCAGCGCCATAGCCACCGGGGCCCGAAAACATTATCTGTGGGGACACACGCCTCCTTACGAACGAGACCCATGGCTTCATCCCGTCCCGTCGCTGCCGGCGACCAGGTCTTCCTGGTCGACGGCTCATCCTTCATCTTCCGGGCCTACTTCCAGTCCATGAACCAGGATTCGAAGTACAACACCCGGATTTCGGACGGCATGCCGACCGGCGCCGTGCGCCTGTTCGTCACCAAGCTGCTGCAATTCATACGCGATGGCGCGGCAGGGCTGAAACCAACCCACCTCGCGATCGTTCTCGACAAATCCGAGGGCTCTTTCCGCAAGGAGCTCTATGAGGATTACAAGGGCCACCGCCCCGACCCGCCGAGCGATCTGATCGTGCAGATGCCGCTCATGCGCGAGGCGATCCGCGCTTTCGGGCTCGATCCCATCGAACTGGAACGGTACGAGGCCGACGACCTGATCGCCACCTACACGCAGGAGGCCAAGGCGCGCGGCGCCAACGTGCTGATCATCTCATCCGACAAGGACCTGATGCAGCTCGTCGGCCCGCTCGTGTGCTTCTACGATTTTGAATCGGGCGCGAAGGGAAAGCCCGGCTACCGCGCGGAGCGCAACCTCGACGAGGCTGCCGTCACGGAAAAATGGGAAGGACTTCCGCCGGAGAAGATCGGCGACCTGCTGGCGCTCATGGGCGATTCCTCGGACAACGTGCCGGGGGTGCCCGGCATCGGCCTGAAGACCGCCGCCCAGCTCATCAAGGAATTCGGCGACCTCGAAACGCTGCTCGCCCGCGCCGACGAAATCAAGCAGCCGAAACGGCGCGAGACCCTGATTGCCAATGCGGACATGGCGCGGCTCTCGAAAAAACTCGTGACGCTCGATTGCGAGGCCCCGCTGCCGGTGCCGCTCGATGCGTTGCCGGTTCCCGACCTCGATGCAAAATCCCTCATCGCGTTCCTGAAGGCGATGGAGTTCAACACCATCACCCGCCGCGTCGCCGACCTCTACGAGGTCGATCTCGCCGCCATCGAGCCAGACCCGCGGCTGATGCCCGGCGGCGCCTCGATCAGATGGGAGCGTCTCGGCGCGACCGACACGGCAGCGGAAGGATCCAGTCCTGCCGCGCCGGTAAGCGGCGAGGCCGGACCGAACGGGTTTGTCGGCACGCCGTCGCAGCTCGCGGCGCAGCGTGCCACCCATGCGTCGTCACAGGGGTTCGATACCGCCTCTTATGAGACGATCATGGATATCGAGGTGCTCAAGAGCTGGGTCGCGCAGGCGCGCGAGCAAGGTTACGTGGCGCTCGACACCGCCACCAGCGCGCTCGATCCGAACCTTGCCGATCTCGTGGGGATTGCGCTCGCCCTCAAGCCCGGACGGGCCGGCTACGTGCCGCTTCAACATCGCGGCGATTCGGATCTGTTCGGCGGCGGCATGCTGCCGGGGCAGATCCCGCTCGCCGACGCGCTGGCGGTTCTCAAGCCATTGCTCGAGGATCCGTCGGTTCTCAAGATCGGCCAGGATATCAAATACGACTGGGTGATCCTGTGCCGCCACGGCATCGAGGTGCGCCCCTTCGACGACACGATGCTGATCTCCTACGTGCTCGATGCCGGCAAGGGTCCGCACGGCATGGACGAGTTGGCCAGACGCCATCTCGGTCATTCGCCGATGACGTGGGCCGAAGTCGCGGGCACCGGCAAGGGCAAGGTGTCGTTCGAGCGCGTCGAACTCGACAAGGCGACCGCCTATGCGGCGGAAGACGCGGACGTCACCTTGCGCCTGTGGCAGGTGCTGAAGCCTCGCCTGCCGGCGGAAGGGCGCGCAACCGTCTATGAAACGCTCGAGCGCCCGCTGGTGGACGTGATCGGCCGGATGGAAATGCGCGGCATCTCGGTCGACCGCCAGATCCTGAGTCGACTTTCAGGCGATTTCGCCCAATCGCTGGCGCGGCTGGAAGATGAGATCCAGGAGATCGCGGGCGAAAAGTTCAATCTCGGATCGCCGAAACAGATCGGCGATATCCTGTTCGGCAAGATGGGGTTGCCGGGTGCAAAGAAAACGCCGTCGGGCCAATGGGCGACCCCCGCCACGTTGCTGGACGAGCTGGCGCAGGCGGGGCATCTGCTGCCCGAGAAAATTCTCGAATGGCGGCAGCTCTCGAAGCTGAAATCGACCTACACCGACTCGCTGCAGCAGCACATGCACCCGCAATCGAAGCGGGTGCACACGTCCTATGCGCTCGCCTCGACCACGACGGGACGCCTCTCGTCGTCCGAGCCCAATCTGCAGAACATCCCGATCCGCACCGAGGCCGGCCGCAAGATCCGTCGCGCCTTCGTGGCGCCGGAGGGATCGAAGATCATCTCGGCGGATTACAGCCAGATCGAATTGCGCATCCTCGCGCACATCGCGGACATCCCGCAATTGCAGGAGGCGTTCGCGCAAGGCATCGACATTCACGCCGCCACCGCGTCGGCCATGTTCGGCGTCGCCCTCGATCAGATGAATCCGGACCTGCGTCGTCAGGCCAAGACTATCAATTTCGGCATCATCTACGGCATATCGGCGTTTGGGCTGGCGCAACGTCTCAGCATTCCGCATGGGGAGGCCGCAACCTTCATCAAGCAGTATTTCGAGCGCTTCCCCGGCATCCGCGCCTATATGGACGACATCAAGAAGATGACGCGGGAAAATGGCTATGTGACGACCCTGTTCGGCCGCGTCTGCCATTATCCGCAGATCAAGTCGGGCAATCCCAACGAACGCGCGGGCGTGGAGCGACAGGCCATCAATGCGCCGATTCAAGGCACCGCAGCCGACATCATCCGCCGCGCCATGGCCCGCATGGAAGGAGCCTTGAAGGCCGAGCGCCTCTCCGCCAAGATGCTGCTGCAAGTGCACGACGAACTGGTGTTCGAGGCGCCGGACGACGAGATCGCCGCGACGCTGCCGGTGATTGCGCGCGTGATGACGGACGCACCGTTCCCCGCCGTAGCTTTGAAAGTTCCGCTCGGCGTGGATGCGCGCGCGGCGCAGAACTGGGACGAGGCGCATTGAGACACCGAACCTCCTCGCGCGCAGGAGCGTTCATCTCCCCGCACGCGGAGAACTGCCGATGATGTACGAACTCTACTACTGGCCGACGATTCAAGGGCGCGGCGAATTCGTCCGTCTGACGCTTGAGGAAGCGGCTGCCGATTATGTCGATGTGGCGCGCGGCCCCGGGGGTACACGAGCCATGATGCGGTTGATGAAGGACGCGGAGACGCCGCCCTTCGCGCCGCCGTTCTTGCGCGCCGACGGCCGCCTCATCGGCCAGACGGCCGCGATCCTGCTCTACCTCGGAGCGCAGCACGGCCTCGCGCCGAAGGATCCGGCGGGTGGGCTCTGGACGCACCAGATCCAACTCACGATCGCGGATTTCGTCAACGAGGCGCACGACACCCACCACCCGGTCGGCTCCAGCCTCTATTACGAGGACCAGAAGGAGGAGTCGCTTCGCCGCGCGGAGGATTTCCGCCAGAACCGGATTCCGAAATTTCTGGGGTGGTTCGAGGATATTCTCGACCGCAATCCGTCGGGCAGCGACCATCTCGTCGGCGCCGACCTGACCTACGCCGATCTGTCGCTGTTTCAGATCGTCGAGGGCCTGGCCTATGCCTTCCCCAAGACCGCGGCGGCGGCTTTGAAGAAAACGCCCCTGGTGACGGCACTCCATGCGGCGATTGCCGAGCGGCCGCGGATCAAGGCCTATCTCGCGAGCGACCGCCGCATCCCGTTCAACCAGGAAGGCATCTTCCGGCGGTATCCGGAATTGGACGACTGACCGCCCTCGTCATTTCGGGGCCGCGCAGCGGAACCCGGAACCCATAATCGCTCACGTCGCCGCATTAGGCGCGACTTTTTGGGGCAATAATTCCGGTGAGGTTCTGGAATATGGGTTCCGGGTTCGCTTCGCGCCCCGGAATGACGGGGGTTATGCCGCCAGTTGCGCCATCGCCTCGTTGAGGCACTGGACCCGGGTTTCGCTGCCGGCCCGCGCGACGAGGCCGCAGCCTTTGGGCACCTCGCGCCAGCCTTTCGTCTTGTCGTCGATGGGTTCGGAGACCACCAGCAGGTTTCCCCCGGCCTCCCGGAAATAGAGCGTCGGCGGGTTGCCGTCGCAGGACCAGCGATAGGCCCACAGGTTCTCGCCATCGGTCACCGCGGCGGTGAATTTGAGGGCCTCGGCGATACCGGCCTCGACCATGAGCACGCGCACCTGCTTCAGCGTCCGCGCCATCGCATCTACCGGGTCCGTCGCAAGCCCGTTGGCGATCGCCAGAAGAAAGATCGCTTCCGAATCGGTGGTGCCGTGGCGGGTCTCATAGAGATCGTCCGGGATCAGCGCTTCGATCCGGCGCTTGATGCGGGAATAGCCGCCGATCTGGCCGTTATGCATGAAAAGATGACGGCCATGCGCGAAGGGGTGGCAATTGGCGCGGGTGGTGGCGGTGCCGGTCGAGGCACGCACATGGGCAAAGAACAGGCCGGAGCGGACCTGGTCGCACAAGGAGCGCAAGTTTTCGTCCGACCAGGCCGGCCGGACCTCGCGATAGGTGCCGGGGACCTGGCGCTCGCCATACCAGCCGATGCCGAAGCCGTCGCCATTGGTCTCGGTCTTGGCCTCGGCGGCGTGGAGCGATTGGTGGACGAGCGAGTGGGAGGGCGCGCAGACGAGATCCGTCAGGAAAATCGGCTCTCCCCGATAGGCAAGAAAGCGGCACATTCGCGATGACCCCCGGAGCGCTCTCACGCGGCGCCTGTCGGCTTTTGCAACCCTGTTTACCTTGTGTGGATCATGGTGAACAGTCCGTTAACGCCCGGCGTTGCGGCTTGGCGGTCATTCGCCTAGAACCCGAGGCAATCAAGGACCGGAAATCCGGGGACGACGGGGGATACATGCGTCAAACGACCCGCCAGCGCGCGTCAAGCCTCGGGCTTGCGATCTTGCTCACGGCGCTGCCGAGCGCCGCGATGGCGTTGGAGCTTGATGGCCGCGCCCTCGGCTTCCTCTGGGCGCTGCCCTTCATCGGCATCCTTCTGTCGATTGCCTTGCTGCCCTTGCTGGCGACTCACACCTGGGAGCATCACCAGGGCAAGATCGCCGCCGCCTGGGGTCTCCTCGTCCTCGTGCCGATGGCGCTGATCCTCGGCCCATCGACCGCGTTGCACGCCCTCGTTCACACGGCGCTTCTGGAATACATCCCGTTCATCCTGCTGCTCCTTGCCTTGTTCACCGTTGCGGGCGGCATCGTGGTTCGCGGCAACATCCACGGCGCCCCGGTCGCCAACACGGCGCTTCTGGCTCTTGGAACCCTCCTCGCCAGCCTGATCGGCACCACCGGCGCCTCCATGGTGATGATCCGGCCTGTCATGCGCGCCAACGACAATCGTCGGCACAACGTGCACGTGATCGTGTTCTTCATCTTTCTCGTCTCGAATATCGGCGGCTCCCTCACCCCGCTCGGCGATCCGCCGCTCTTCCTCGGGTTTCTGCGCGGTGTCGATTTCTTCTGGACGACGCAGAACCTGTGGCGGGAGACGCTGTTCGTCAGCGGCGTTCTGCTGGCGACCTTCTTTCTGCTGGATTGGGTGATCTACCGGAAGGAGGGCGTCTCGAGGCCGGATCCGACGCCGGACACCGAGGTCAGCGTCGCCGGCGGCATCAACTTTCCGCTACTGGCGATCATCATCGGCGCCATCCTGATGAGTGCCACCGTCGATCTCGGTCGCATTGCCGTGCTCGGCAGCGATGTGGAACTCGCCAACGTCTTGCGCGATCTCGTCATGATTGCGGTGGCGCTCACATCGCTCGCGCGGACGCCTAAGCGCTACCGCCTCGAAAACGGCTTTTCGTGGGGGCCTATCCAGGAGGTGGCGAAGCTCTTCGCCGGCATCTTCATCACCATCATTCCCGTGCTCGCCATGCTGAGGGCCGGCTCCGACGGTGTTTTCGCCCCACTGGTCGCGCTGGTGTCGCACGCCGATGGCAGCCCCAACAATGCCGCCTATTTCTGGCTCGCCGGGGGGCTGTCGTCGTTCCTCGACAATGCACCGACCTATCTGGTGTTCTTCGAGCTCGCCGGCGGCGATCCGCAGCACCTGATGAGGGCGGGCGCCGTCACGCTGACGGCCGTCTCCGCCGGCGCGGTGTTCATGGGTGCGAACTCGTATATCGGCAACGCGCCGAACTTCATGGTCTACGCCATTGCCCGCGGGGGCGGCGTCAGGATGCCGAGCTTCTTCGGCTATCTCATGTGGTCGAGCACGATCCTGCTGCCGGTCTTCCTGCTCACGACGCTGATTTTCTTTTGATCCTCGGTCGCTGGCATTTCGGGCAATAGAAGGTCGAGCGGCCCGATTGCACCAGGCGCTGAACGACGCCCCTGCAATCCGGCGTCACGCAAGCCTCGCCCTCACGGTCATAGACTCGGAAGCGATGCTGGAAATAGCCGAGCGTGCCGTCGACCTGCGCATGATCGCGCAACGTCGACCCACCGGCGATCACCGCCTCGTTCAGCACGTCGCGGATGACATCGGCGAGCCGGTGGGCCTTCTCGCTCGGCCGGCCAGTCGCGGTGACAAGCGAGCCGGCGGCGGCCTCCGGGTGCAGACCAGTGCGAAAGAGCGCCTCCGAGACGTAGATATTGCCCAGGCCGGCGATCAGCCTCTGGTCGAGGAGCGCGGCCTTGAGCGGCGTGCGCTTGCCGGCAAAAAGCCGCGCGATGGTCTCGCCGGACAATTCGTTGCCCAGCGGCTCGATGCCCATGCCTTTGAAATGCCGACAGGTTTCGATGTCCGACCGGGGCACCAGATCCATGAAGCCGAAGCGGCGGGCATCGTTGTAGGTGACCGTCGCGCCGTTCGAGAGGCCGAACACCACATGGTCATGCGCGCCGAGTGCCGGATCGAAATGGAACTCGCCCGGTCGGATCTCCGCGCCGCCTTGCACGACCAGGAAGCGACCCGACATGCCGAGATGCATCACCAGCACCTCGCCGGAGGACAGATCGGCCAGCAGATACTTGGCCCGGCGCCCCAAAGCCGTGATCTCCTGCCCGTTCAATCGCTCGGCGAACCGCTCGGGAAAAGGAAAGCGCAGGTCCGGCCGGCGCTGGGCCACGCTCTTGAACCGGGCGCCCACCATGGCGGGTTCGAGGCCCCTTCGGACGGTTTCGACTTCGGGTAGCTCTGGCATCAACCATCTCTGCGGTTCAGGACGGCCTTCACATAGCGTTTCGGGCGCGCTTCCGCTATGGATCGCCTCACAGGTTTTGAGGTGAGGCGTGACGACCATGACCGACGAGAAGACCCATTTCGGGTTCCAGTCCGTGCCGCTCGACGAGAAGCAGCGCAAGGTCAACGAGGTCTTCCACTCCGTCGCCGGCCGCTACGATCTCATGAACGATCTGATGTCGGCGGGCCTGCACCGCTTATGGAAAAGCACCCTCGTCACCGCCGTTCGGCCACCCCGCGACCGGCCGTTTCGCCATCTCGACGTGGCCGGCGGCACCGGCGACGTGGCGTTTCGCATCCTCGATGCCGGAGGCCCGCAGACTCGTGTGACCGTGCTCGATATCAACGGCGAGATGCTGAAAGTGGGGCAGGAGCGCGCCGGCGAGCGTTATGCCGGCCGGATCGATTTCGTCGAGGCGAATGCCGAGGAGTTGCCGCTCGAAGCGAAGGCCTACGATGCCTACACGATCGCGTTCGGCATCCGGAATGTGCCGCGCATCGAGGCGGCCTTGCGCGAGGCGCATCGGGTTCTGAAGCCGGGCGGACGATTCCTGTGCCTTGAATTCTCCAAGGTCGATGTTCCGCTGCTCGACAAGATCTACGACGCCTATTCGTTCAACGTCATCCCGAAGCTTGGCCAGATGGTCACCGGGGATGCGGAATCCTACCAGTATCTCGTCGAGTCGATCCGTCGCTTTCCAACACCCGCCGTGTTCGCGCGGATGATCGAGGAAGCCGGATTCAAACGGGTCACGCATCGTCCATTGACGGCAGGCGTCGTCAACATCCATTCCGGCTGGAAGATCTGACGTGATCGGCAGCCTCGTCCACCTTGCCCGCAACGCACGCGCCGGCTTCGTTCTCGCACGGGAAGGCGCCTTGGCGCTGATCGACCCCAGCGCCCTGCCCCCTTCGGCGCGGCTGGGATTGCGCCTGGCCCGGATCATCGAGCGGCGCGGCGCGGGCGATGGGGCGGCGCGGCTTTCGGCTGCGCTGACCCGTCTCGGTCCGTCCTACGTGAAATTCGGCCAGTTCCTCGCAACGCGCCCCGATATCGTGGGCGCCGCGGCGGCACTCGATCTCGAGCTGCTGCAGGATCGCATGGCGCCGTTCCCGCGCGAACAGGCCGTGCGCACGGTCGAGAGCGCGCTCGGCCGGCCCCTCGACGATATCTTTCTTGAGTTCAGCGAGCCGATCGCCGCCGCCTCCATCGCACAGGTGCACAAGGCCCGCATCCGTACCGCTGATGGCGACCTGACGGTCGCGGTGAAAGTCGTTCGCCCCGGCGTTCGCGAAGGCTTCGCGCGCGATCTGCAGGCCATGCGCGCCGCAGCCCGCCTGTTCGAGCGGTGGGTGCCCGATGCACGGCGCCTGAAGCCGGTCGAAATCGTGGATGCGCTTGCACGCTCGGTCTCGGTCGAGATGGATTTGCGCCTCGAGGCCGCGGCCGTTTCCGAGCTGGCGCAAAACACCTGCGACGACTCCGATTTCCGCGTGCCCAAACCCGAATGGGACCTGACTGCGCGCGACGTGCTGACCATCACGTGGATCGACGGCATCCGGCTGAACGACATCGCGGCCATCGAAGCAGCGGGATTGGATCGGGTGGCGCTGGGTCGAACGGTGATCCAATCCTTCCTGCGTCATGCGATCCGCGACGGCTTCTTCCATGCGGACATGCATCCGGGCAATCTGTTCGTGGACGATCTCGGCCGGCTGGTGGCGGTCGATTTCGGCATCATGGGGCGGCTCGGCATGAAGGAGCGGCGGTTTCTCGCCGAGATCCTCCTGGGCTTCATCCAGCGCGATTACCTGCGCGTCGCGCGCGTGCATTTCGAGGCCGGCTACGTGCCGCCGCATCATTCGGTGGAGGATTTCGCCCAGGCCATCCGCGCCATCGGCGAGCCGATCCACGATCGCCGCGCCGATGAAATCTCGATGGCGAAGCTGCTGACACTCCTGTTCGAGATCACGTCCCTGTTCGACATGGCGACCCGCATCGAACTGGTCATGCTGCAGAAGACCATGGTGGTGGTCGAAGGCGTGGCGCGCAATCTCGACCCCAGGCTCGACATGTGGACCACCTCCGAGCCGGTGGTGCGCGAGTGGATGGAGCGCCATCTCGGCCCCATCGGCCGTGTCGAAGAGGCAGGCAAGGGCTTGTGGACGCTGGCGACCCTTGCCACCGATCTCCCCGACATGGCGCTTCGGACCAAGCGCCTTCTCGGCCGGTTCGAGGATCTGGCGGCAGAGGGCGTCGCGCTCGACCGCGACAGCGTCTCGGCCATCGGGCGCGCAGAGTCTCGCGGCAATCGCTGGAGCACGGCAGCCTTGTGGATCATCGCGCTGTCGCTGATGATCATTGCGTTCGGAGGTTTCTGACGATGGCGTTGTCGGGCAAACGGATCCTTCTCGTCATCGGCGGGGGGATCGCCGCCTACAAATCCCTCGACCTGATCCGGCGCCTGCGTGAGCGCGGCGCCTCGGTGCGCTGCATCCTGACCGCCGGCGCGCAGGAATTCGTCACCCCGCTCGCCGCATCGGCCCTGTCGGGCCAGCGCAGCCACACGGACCTGTTCGACCGCGAGGACGAGGCCGATATCGGCCATATCCGGCTCGCGCGCGATGCGGACATGATCGTCGTCGCGCCGGCCACCGCCAACCTGATGGCGCGCATGGCGGGCGGTCACGCGGATGATCTTGCCACCACCGTCCTTCTCGCCACCACCCTGCCGATCCTGATCGCGCCTGCCATGAACGTGCGCATGTGGCAGCATGCGGCGAGCCGGCGCAATCTCGCGACGCTCACAGGCGACGGCATTCATCTGGTAGGCCCCAATGAGGGGGCGATGGCCGAGGCCGAGTTCGGTTTCGGCCGCATGGCGGAACCGCTGGAAATCGCCGATGCGGTCGAAGGGTTGCTGGCGGCCGGTGGCCCGCTTGTCGGCCGGCACGTGCTGATCACGTCCGGGCCCACCCATGAACCCATCGATCCGGTGCGCTACATCGCCAATCGTTCGTCGGGCAAGCAGGGCCACGCCATCGCCCGTGCGGCTGCCGCCGCCGGCGCTCGGGTTACTTTGGTGTCCGGCCCTGTGAACCTGCCCGATCCTTTCGGCGTCGCGGTGGTGCAGGTGGAAAGCGCCCGCGACATGCTGGCGGCCGTCGAGCAGGCGCTGCCGGCCGATATCGCCATTTTCGCCGCGGCCGTTGCCGATTGGCGCGTCGCCAATGCGGGAACCCAGAAGATCAAGAAGAACGGCGGCGCCTTGCCCGCCCTTTCGCTGGCGGAGAACCCGGACATTCTGGCAACCATCGCCCACCGCAATGCGGGTCGCCCGCAATTGGTCGTGGGCTTTGCAGCCGAGACGCAGAACGTGATCGACAACGCGCAGAAAAAGCTCGCCCGGAAGGGCTGCGATCTGATCGTTGCCAACGATGTCTCGCCGGCAAACGGCGTGATGGGCGGGGATCGGAACACCGTGCATCTCGTCACCGCCTCCGGGGTCGACACCTGGCCGACCTTGTCGAAAGCGGACGTCGCCGAGAAACTGATGGCGCATCTCGCGCGCATGATCGAGGTCCGTCCATGACGCATACTTTGCGCATCCAACGCCTCGCCCATGCGCAGGACCTGCCCCTGCCGCGCTATGAAAGCCCGGGGGCAGCGGGCATGGATCTGGTCGCGGCGAATGCGGGAGATGTGGTGCTTCGGCCCTTGCAGCGCGCGCTGGTGCCGACCGGCCTCATCCTGCAACTGGAGCCCGGATTCGAGGCCCAGATCCGTCCGCGCTCCGGGCTCGCGCTCAAGCACGGCATCACGGTGCTGAATACGCCGGGCACCGTCGATGCGGATTATCGCGGCGAGGTGCAGGTGATCCTGGTCAATTTCGGGAGCGAATCGTTCACCGTCACCCGCGGCATGCGCATAGCGCAGATGGTGGTGGCGCCAGTCACCACGGTCGAAATCGCCACGGTCGAGGCCGTCGACGAGACCTCCCGCGCCGGATCGGGCTTCGGGTCGACCGGTCTGACGCAGGGCAGGACATGAATTTCCTGTCGCGCCGATCGCTCCTTGCCATCTCGGCCGTGACGGATATCGCGCTCTATGCCCGCCCCATGCCGGTTTCGGCCAAGGCGCTGGCGGCGCGGCACAACCTGCCGCGGCGGCATCTGGAGCCTGTCCTGCAGGCGCTGGTACATCACTCGGTTCTGAAAGGCGTGAGAGGCCCGCGCGGCGGTTACGAACTCGCCCGCGAGCGTCGCCGCATCACCGCCGCCGATATCGTGCGGATCACCATGACGGCGGAAGCGGACGACACACCTTCGCCGCTTCCCGAGTCCAGGCTCGCCCAACTGGTCGTCGGACCTCTCGTCGAGCGCGGCATCGCGGCGTTTCTGGCGGAACTCGACAGTGTCACGGTCGAGGATTTGTGCACGCGCGCGCAGGCCGCGGGCGCCACCGAAGATTTGCCTGCCGCGGATTTCACGATCTGATTTGTGAAATACTCTTATTATCGACAAGCTTCGCTATAAAGATTAACCTGCTGGCCGCATATCAGGAGAGACCCATGGCTGATACCGTTTCCAAGCCCGGCCGAGGCCGGATCTACGGCTCGATCACCGAGACCATCGGCAATACGCCGCTGGTGCGCCTCAACCGGTTGCCGAAGGAATACGGCGTCGATGCGGAAATTCTGGTGAAGCTTGAGTTCTTCAACCCGATCGCCAGCGTAAAGGACCGGATCGGCGTCAACATGATCGACGCGCTCGAAGCATCGGGCGCGATCAAATCCGGCACCACGCTGATCGAACCGACCTCCGGCAATACGGGCATCGCACTGGCCTTCGTGGCGGCGGCGCGCGGCTATCGGCTGATCCTGGTCATGCCCGAGACCATGTCCCTCGAGCGCCGCAAGATGCTGGCTTTCCTCGGGGCGCAACTCGAACTCACGCCCGGCCCGATGGGCATGAAGGGTGCCATCGCGCGCGCCGAGGAATTGCTCAAGGAGATCCCGAATTCGGTGATGCCGCAGCAATTCAAGAACCCGGCCAATCCGGAAATCCATCGCCAGACGACCGCGGAGGAAATCTGGAACGACACCGATGGCAAGCTCGATGCGTTCGTGGCCGGTGTCGGGACCGGCGGCACCATCACGGGCGTCGGCCAGGTGCTGAAGCCGCGCCTTCCGGACCTGAAGATCTTCGCGGTCGAGCCGGAGGATTCGCCGGTTCTGTCCGGCGGGCAGCCGGGTGCGCACAAGATCCAGGGAATCGGTGCCGGTTTCGTGCCCGACGTGCTCGACCGCTCCGTCATCGACGGTGTCGTGACGGTCGGCAACCAGACCTCCTTCGACCTCGCACGCAAGCTCTCGAAACTGGAGGGCATTCCCGGCGGAATCTCCACGGGCGCCAATGTGGCGGCGGCCCTCGAGATCGCCGGCCGCCCGGAATTCAAGGGAAAGCGCATCGTCACCGTCGCGCCGTCCTTCGCCGAACGGTACATTACCAGCGCGCTCTTCGAGGGCTTGTGACCGTCGAACGATGAACCGGTCAAGGGCGGCTTCGGCCGCCTTTTTCAGTTGGACTTGAAGGATGCCGCCATGAGCAAGAACCCCGCCCGTTTCCGTCTCTATTCCGGCCCTTTGAGCATGTTCGGCGCCAAGGCTCAGATCGCGGCGATCGAGAAAGGCGTCGATTTCGACCTCGTGATGGTGCCGTTCGACATGGCGCGCCTCTATGAGCCAAAACATCCCGAGGTTGCGCGCATCAATCCCAAGCGACAGGTGCCGGTGCTGGTGCATGGCGATCTCGAGCTCTTCGATTCGACGCAGATTTTCGAATATCTCGAGGACTTCCGGCCGGAGCCCGCTTTGTGGCCCGACGACATCGAGAACCGGGCGCGGGCGCGCCAGATCGAGCATCTGTCGGACGAGGTTTACTTCCCGCCCATCATTCGCCTGATGGGCCTGCAGGATTCGCCCGGCGATCCTGCCGCGGTCGCGAGTCGTGAGGCATCGGCGCGCTTTTACGACGAGATGGAAACGCGACTCGGCAAAGCCGATTATCTGGCGGGCTCGTATTCGTTCGCCGATATCGCTTTCTACATGGCGCAGCTCTTCGGCGCCCGCATGGGCGCGGGCATGACGGATGCGACGCCCAACCTTCTCCTGTGGCGCGACCGCATAGGCGCGAGGCCGGCGGTGCGGCAGGTGGTGGCGCCGATGGCGGCTTTCCTGCTCTCGGTGGGCCGCCCGCTGCCGGATTTCATGAAACGCTTCGCACCGAACTAGAAGCGGTTTCACGAAAGCTCAACCAGAACCTTCTTCCGCCCGGCCGGTTTCTTCTTGCAGATCGTATTTCGCAGATTTCGCAAGGAGTTCCCATGGCGGAAAGAAACGCACCCCATTCGCTGAAGCACCAGAGCGCGGATCAGATCCGCAACCAGCAACGCGGCGGCAATGTGAGCCCGCCGGATCCCAATCGCGACGCGGGTCCCGAAGGCAATGCGACCATGCGCAAGGCGTGGAACGAGCCCGGCGGCGAGGCTGACGCTTATCGGCAATCTCAGGGCGGTGCGGGCAATCGCGATGAAGGTCATGACGATCTCACGGCGGCCCAGACCCCCGAGACCACCAAGCATCTGAGCGACGCGAGCCTGTCGCCTGACGACAAGCCCTCCAAGAAGGAGAGGCATTGATCATGCCGAAGAAGAACGACAACCGCGTCGGCAGCAGCGACGGCCCCGCCGTCAACGGCGGCCGTCAGACGGACGAACAGGCGGCGATCGTCCGGCAGGAAGGCGGCGGTCTCACCGACGCGGAGCGGGCCAGCGCAGCGGCTGGCACACCGCACGGGCGCGGCAACCCGGCCCTGGGCGGCTCATCCGGCGGCCACTCGGACCAAATGGGATCACGCGGCACGACGGAAGACCGCAAAGTGGCGGGCGGCCTGTCTCTCTCGGAACGAGCCTCTCGCGACAGCCGGAAGAAGCACTCCTAGCCAGCGACCCGATTGGTGATCGCCGTTACGAGGCTAATGCGAAGGAGCAGCCCGATGGGCCATGCAAGCTACGGCAATAACAGTCAGCAGGACCCGCAATCTCCCAAGAAGCCGGATCCCGCCACCGTGCCGAAATCTGACAACAAGGCGCCGCCTCCGGAACTGCCGGCGGCGGGCCCACACGCGCATCCAGACCTGACGAACGAGAGTTCGACCCCCGGAGCAGGGGCCCTGCCCGAGGCCGGCGAGCCGGACGGCACCGATTCGACTAGCGGATAGAGGACCGCAGATGCCACAGCATGAGAAAAGCCGCAAACGGGCGACCGATAAGGATATCGAGGCCCCGCGCCTGACACCGCAAGGACGCGCCGCTGAGAACGCTGCCGGCGAGGATATGACCGCGCCGCAAGCGTCGGACGGGCGAAAACCCCAGGGCAAGAAAGGGCAGCCCGACAAGGCCGAAGGGTAGGGATCAAAAAAAGGCCTCCCGAGGGAGGCCTTTTTAGTGTCATGCGCTGACGGTTTCCTTCGAGGAGCGCTCGGCGCGCTTGCGCTCGTTCGGATCGAGGACCGTCTTGCGGATGCGGATCGATTTCGGCGTCACTTCGACGAGTTCATCTTCCTGAATCCACGCCAGCGATTTTTCCAGCGTCATACGGATCGGCGGGGTGAGACGCACCGCCTCATCCTTCGAGGTGGTGCGGATGTTGGTGAGCTTCTTGCCCTTCAGCACGTTCACCTCGAGATCGTTCTCGCGGTTATGCTCGCCGACGATCATGCCCTGATAGACCTTCCAGCCCGGCTCGATCATCATCGGACCGCGATCTTCGAGGTTCCAGAGCGCATAGGCCACCGCCTCGCCGCTGTCGTTCGAAATCAGCACGCCGTTGCGGCGTCCGGCAATCTCGCCCTTGAAGGGCTCATAGGCGTGGAACAGCCGGTTCATGATGGCGGTGCCGCGCGTATCGGTCATCAACTCGCCCTGGTAGCCGATGAGGCCACGGGTGGGAGCGTAGAAGACCAGACGCTGGCGATTGCCGCCGGAGGGACGCATTTCCAGCATATCGGCGCGCCGCTCCGACATCTTCTGCACCACGACGCCCGAATATTCCTCGTCCACGTCGATGACGACTTCCTCAATGGGCTCGAGCAATTCGCCGGTGGCCTCGTCCTTCGTGAACACCACGCGGGGACGCGACACCGCAAGCTCGAAGCCTTCGCGGCGCATGGTCTCGATCAGGATCGCGAGCTGCAATTCGCCACGTCCCGAGACGAAGAACGAATCCTTGTCGGTCGCCTCCTCGATCTTCAGCGTGACGTTGCCCTCGCCTTCCTTGAACAGGCGATCGCGGATCATGCGGCTCGTGACCTTGTCGCCCTCGGTGCCGGCAAGCGGCGAATCGTTGACGAGGAACGACATGGTGACGGTCGGCGGATCGATCGGCTGGGCCTGGATCGGAATGTCGTTTTCGGTCGCGCAGAAGGTGTCGGCCACCGAGCCTTTGACAAGACCCGCGATGGACACGATGTCGCCCGCCTCGCCGATCTCGATCGGCTGGCGCTCGAGACCGCGGAACGCCAGGATCTTCGAGACACGGCCGGTCTCGACGAGCTTGCCCTCGCGATCGATCACCTTGATCGACTGGTTCGGCTTGACCGAGCCCGACGAGATGCGGCCCGTGACGATGCGTCCCAGGAACGGGTTCGCCTCGAGCAGGGTGCCGAGCATGCGGAACGGGCCCTCTTCGGTCTTGGCCGGCGGCACATGCCTGAGCACCAGGTCGAACAGAGGCCCCAGGCCCTGATCGCTCGGGCCTTCGGGCGCGTCAGCCATCCAGCCATTGCGGCCCGAACCGTAGAGAATGGGGAAATCGAGCTGCTCGTCGGTGGCGTCGAGCGCCGCGAAGAGATCGAACACCTCGTTGACCACTTCCACGTGGCGGGCGTCGGGCCGGTCGATCTTGTTGATGGCGACAATGGGCTTGAGGCCGATCTTGAGGGCTTTCGAGACCACGAACTTGGTCTGCGGCATCGGGCCTTCGGCCGCGTCCACCAGCACGATCGCGCCGTCCACCATGCTCAGGATACGCTCCACCTCGCCGCCGAAATCGGCGTGGCCGGGGGTATCGACGATGTTGATGCGGGTATCCTTCCAGACGACCGAGGTCGCCTTGGCCAAGATGGTGATGCCGCGCTCCTTCTCGAGATCGTTCGAATCCATCGCGCGCTCTTCCACGCGCTGGTTTTCGCGGAAGCTTCCCGACTGTGAGAGGAGCTTGTCGACGAGGGTGGTTTTGCCGTGGTCGACGTGGGCGATAATGGCGATGTTGCGCAGCTTCATGGGGAGGCTTTCAGGGCTTTCAATGCAAAACGGCCCGGTTCGCGGCGGATAATCCCCCGCGCCCCTGGCTCGAACCGGGCGGAAATTGGTTGCGTTGCCATATAGGGATAAGGCTGCGGCGGCAATAGGGCAGCGGGTTCGATCCTCACCGCCCCGGGGTCATGGGGCCGGCGCTGACAGGCCCAGAGCCAGAGAAACTTGCGATAATCGTTTGTCCCGGGTCCAGAATGATGCGCCAGCAGTTAACCTTGTCGCGGCCAAAAGGTGCGCATCGACGTAACCTACGCCAGAACCCGACAATCCCGCCGTCTCGATGAAGCCGAGAACTTCTTCGTCGCTCGCCCGCACGGCTCGTGGCAGGTCGGCGAGGGAATCTAGAACCAGCGCGCGTTGACGGAGGTTTCCGAGCGCGATTTCCCCAAGCACGAACGGATGAATGAGAATGCGCCCACGTTGCAACAACCCGGCCAGCCCATCATCGGCTGCTTTGAGATGGTCAATCCAGACGGACGTGTCGACGAGGATCACGACGGATCAGGTCGGCGACGCGGAATGGGTGAGAGATCAGGCTCGGTGCCTCCGAGCTGCGCCAGCCGGCGAGCGCTTTCCCGTTCGATCAATGCTTTCAATGCTTCTCTCAAAAGAGAAGCATTCTCGGAGACTCCGGTGAGGGCGCGCGCCTTCTGGATCAAGGTATCGTCCAAGGCAACTGTGGTTCGCATGGCATAACCCCTCAGGCACCAATATATGCATCACATGATGCCTACATCAATGGCGGAGGTCCAATTTTCTCGCCGCTACAACCCCAGCTTCTTCTTCCGCTGAGCCAGCGTCCTGAGCCTTAGCGCGTTCAGCTTGATGAAGCCCGCTGCGTCGCGGTGATCATACGCGACCGCGCCTTCCTCGAAGGTGACGAGGTCCTGGTCGTAGAGCGAATACGGGCTCTGGCGTCCGATGAGGTGAACGCCACCCTTGTAGAGCTTGAGCTTGACCTCGCCGGTGACGAATTCCTGGCTCTTGTCGATCAGCACCTGCAGCATCTCGCGCTCAGGGCTGAACCAGAAGCCGTTATAGATCAGCTCGGCATATTTCGGCATCAGCTCATCCTTCAGGTGAGCCGCGCCGCGGTCGAGGGTGATGGATTCGATGCCGCGATGGGCGAGCGCCAGGATGGTGCCGCCGGGGGTCTCGTACATGCCGCGGCTCTTCATGCCGACGAAGCGGTTCTCGACCAGATCGAGCCGGCCGATGCCGTTTTCGCGCCCGAGGGCGTTGAGCTTGGCCAGAAGGTCCGCCGGGCCCATCTTCTTGCCGTCGATGGCGACGGGATCCCCTTTTAGGAATTCGATGGTGATCACCGTTGGCTTGTCGGGGGCGGATTCCGGATCGTTGGTGCGCGAATAGACGTAATCCGGCACCTCGGCGTTGGGATCCTCCAGCACCTTGCCCTCGGATGAGGCGTGCAGGAGGTTGGCGTCGACCGAGAACGGGGCTTCGCCGCGCTTGTCCTTGGCGATCGGGATCTGGTTGGCTTCAGCAAAGGCGATGAGCTGCTCGCGGGAGCGCAGGTCCCATTCGCGCCACGGGGCGATGACCGTCACGTCGGGTTTCAGCGCGTAATAGCCGAGCTCGAAGCGGACCTGATCGTTGCCCTTGCCGGTGGCGCCGTGGGAGACCGCGTCGGCGCCGACGCGCTCGGCGATCTCGATCTGCTTCTTGGCGATGAGCGGGCGCGCGATGGAGGTGCCCAGAAGGTACAGGCCCTCGTATTGCGCGTTGGCGCGGAACATCGGGAACACGTAGTCGCGCACGAATTCGTCGCGCAGGTCCTCGATGAAGATGTTTTCGGGCTTGATGCCGAGCAGCAGGGCCTTCTGGCGCGCCGGCTCCAGCTCCTCGCCCTGGCCGAGATCGGCCGTGAACGTCACGACCTCGCAGCCATAGGTGGTCTGCAGCCATTTGAGGATGATGGAGGTGTCGAGGCCGCCCGAATAGGCGAGCACGACCTTGTTCACGCGCTTCGAAGCCATGAGTTCGTCCCGGAAATGAATGACGCTCGCGGCTTACCCGGGATGCCGCGCGGGTGCAACCGGGAAGGGCGAGTGGGGAGTGGCGAATGGCGAATGGGGGTGGGTGTTAGGCGAATTTAGTCTCGTCCTTCCGTTTCGCGCGCTACTTTCCATTTGCCACTCACCATTCGCCTCCGCAGGAGCCTCCCCATGGCGCAGCGTCCCATCGTCGAATTCTGGTACGATTTCGCCTCGACCTATTCGTACCTCACGGCGATGCGGATCGAGCGGGCGGCCGATACGGCCGGGATCGGTCTGCTGTGGCGTCCGTTTCTGCTCGGACCCATCTTCGCCGCGCAAGGGTGGACCACGTCGCCGTTCAACATCTTCCCCGGCAAGGGCCGCTACATGTGGCGCGATCTCGAGCGCGAGGCGGCGCGCTTGCGGATACCGTTCTGCCGCCCGAAACCCTTCCCCCAGAACAGCCTGCTCGGCGCCCGGGTGGCGCTGGTCGGATCGGACCGGGGCTGGGCGCCGCGCTTCACGCGCCTCGTCTTCACGGAGGAATTCGGCAACGGGCGCGATATCGGCGAAACCGCGGTGATCGCCGATATCCTCTCAGGCCTCGGGCTGGACGCTGCCGCTGTCCTGAGCGAGGCGGTATCCGACCCCACCAAGCTGCGTCTGCGACGGATCGGCGAGGAGGCCCAGGCGCGCGGCGTTTTCGGCGCGCCGACCCTGATCACCGAGGATGGCGAGATGTTCTGGGGCAATGACCGGCTGGAACGGGCGCTGGACTGGGCCACGGACGACCGGACGCGAAGGGCCGATGTACCAGTGTGAAACCCACCGGTCATGCAACCAGAATCGAACCGGGCCGCTCCATCACACGCAATCGCTTGTTTCCGACTACAATTTGCAGTAAACGAGCGTCCTATCCGACAGGGCGCCAGCGGTGACGATCTTGAGGCGACGCGAAAGTGTGCCTCCTTCGTCCTTTCCGACGCCTTGCCGGAGAATGCGTTTCCACCCGTCGATGAGACACCGGCCCGCCCCTTAATAAATGGCGGCATGCCTGGGACCTGGCCCGACAGGGGCGTTCCCGGCAGCGGCGGTTGGAAGCGGCCCGTCACACGAGCCGCCGGTGAAGCCCCTTAAAGTTGGGCCGTTCAGGAGAACCAATGTCTGCAGCTACACAATATACGCCGAGCCGTGACGATTTCGCAGCCCTGCTCGAAGAGTCGTTCCTGACCAACGAGATCAGCGAAGGCTCGGTCGTCAAGGGCATCGTGGTGGCGATCGAAAAAGACGTCGCCGTCATCGATATCGGCGCCAAGACGGAAGGGCGCGTCGCGCTCAAGGAATTTGCCGGCCCGAACCGTGACCAGACGGTCAGCGTCGGTGACGAGGTCGAAGTCTATGTCGAGCGCATCGAAAACGCGCTCGGCGAAGCCGTCATCTCCCGCGACAAGGCTCGCCGGGAAGAGAGCTGGGTCAAGCTCGAGAAGGCCTTCGAGGCCAACGAGCGTGTCAACGGCACCATCTTCAATCAGGTCAAGGGTGGCTACACGGTCGATCTCGACGGCGCCGTGGCGTTCCTGCCGCGCTCCCAGGTCGATATCCGCCCCGTTCGCGACGTCACCCCGCTCATGGGCGTCAGCCAGCCGTTCCAGATCCTCAAGATGGATCGTCGCCGCGGCAACATCGTCGTGTCGCGCCGCACCGTTCTCGAAGAGAGCCGCGCCGAGCAGCGTTCCGAGCTCGTCGCCAACCTCGAAGAGGGTCAGGTCATCGACGGCGTGGTCAAGAACATCACCGAATACGGTGCGTTCGTCGACCTCGGCGGCATCGACGGCCTGCTCCATGTCACCGATATGGCATGGCGCCGCGTGAACCACCCGTCCGAGGTCGTGAACATCGGCCAGACGGTCAAGGTCAAGATCATCAAGATCAACCACGAGACGCACCGCATCTCGCTCGGCATCAAGCAGCTCCTGGCTGATCCGTGGGAGGGCATCGCCGCCCGCTATCCGGTCGGCGCCAAGCTCAAGGGCCGCGTGACGAACATCACCGATTACGGCGCGTTCGTCGAACTGGAGCCGGGCATCGAAGGCCTGATCCACGTCTCCGAGATGTCCTGGACAAAGAAGAACGTCCACCCCGGCAAGATCATCTCCACCTCACAAGAGGTTGAGGTCGTGATCCTCGAGGTCGACCAGGTGAAGCGCCGCATCTCGCTCGGCCTGAAGCAGACGCTTCAGAACCCGTGGGAGGCTTTCGCCGAACTGCATCCTGTCGGCTCGGAAGTCGAAGGCGAAGTGAAGAACAAGACCGAGTTCGGTCTCTTCATCGGCCTCGAGAACGACGTCGACGGCATGGTCCACCTCTCGGACCTCGACTGGAACCGTCCGGGCGAGCAGGTCATCGACGACTTCAAGAAGGGCGACATGGTTCGCGCGCAGGTTCTCGACGTGGACGTCGAGAAGGAGCGCATCTCGCTCGGCATCAAGCAGCTTGGCGGCGACCCCTTCGCGGAAGCCGGCGAGATCAAGAAGGGCCAGATCGTCACCTGCGAGGTTCTCGAGGTGAAGGATGGCGGCATCGAGGTGAAGATCGTCGACACCGACCTCTCCACCTTCATCAAGCGTAACGAGCTTGCCCGCGACCGTGGCGATCAGCGCCCCGAGCGTTTCGCCGCCGGCGAGAAGCTCGATGCCCGCGTCACCCAGTTCGACCGCAAGGCGCGCCGCGTGACCCTCTCGATCAAGGCCCTCCAGGTCGCGGAAGAGAAGGAAGCGATCGCGCAGTTCGGATCGAGCGACTCCGGTGCATCGCTCGGCGACATCCTCGGCGCGGCCCTCAACAAGGCCAAGACCGACAAGAAGTAAGCGGGCCCGAAAAAGCTCAATCGAAGGCCCGCGCGTTTTCCACGCGCGGGCCTTTTTTGTTCAGGGATGCGGGGACGCCACCATGCCATCCGGATATGAGGCGGGGCCGGTCGCACGGTTGAAAAACTGGGCGCGGTCGATCAAGACCGAAGTCGTCGCTCTCTATCTCGCGGCCAGGGACCCGCGTGTGCCGTGGTACGCCAAGGCCGTGGCGGCAGCGGTCGCGGCCTACGCGCTCAGCCCCATCGATCTCATTCCGGACTTCATCCCGGTCCTCGGCTATCTCGACGATTTGATCCTGGTCCCCCTCGGCATCCTGCTTGCTGTGTGGCTGGTTCCGCCGGCGCTCATGGCCGAGTTCCGCGTTACCGCGCAGGACCGGGCCGAGCGACCGGCAAGCAAAGCGGGCATGTGGGCGATCGTGGCATTGTGGCTCCTGGCCGCCATCCTGTTGCTCTGGATCTTCTGGCCGCAATCCGGAGTGTGACATTGCTGCAGAAAATAGGTTTCGGCGACGGATTCATTCTTGGCCTGATCTCTTGCCGCCCTATCTCGGTTCGCAATAGGGTGCCGCCTGTCGCGCGGGCCCAACCATCATGAGACACAACCGATGACCATCGACGCCGAAGCCATTGCCGACCGCCGCCGTTTGCGCCGCAAGCTCAGTTTCTGGCGCGTGGTGGGGATCCTCGCTCTCATTCTCGCCGTCGGCATCGCCGGCTACGTGGCGGCCACCCGGTTCGGCGTGACCGAGGGTCAGGCCCACGTGGCGAGGATTTCGGTCAACGGATTCATTGCCGGCAACCAGCGCCTGGCCGACCTGATGGAGCGCGTCGGCAAAGCGAACTCGGTCTCGGGCGTCGTCGTGTCCATCAACAGCCCGGGCGGCACCACCACCGGCTCCGAGGAACTTTTCCGCAACATCCGCGCGCTCTCGGCGAAAAAGCCCCTGGTGGCCTTCGTCGACGGCACCGCGGCGTCCGGCGGCTACATCACGGCGATCGCAGCCGATCATATCGTCGCACGCGAGACATCGCTCGTCGGCTCCATCGGCGTGTTGTTCCAATATCCGGATCTGTCGGGTCTGATGGATCATGTCGGCGTCAAGGTGCAGGAGGTGAAATCCGCACCGCTGAAGGCCGAGCCGAGCCCCTTCAAGCCGACCAGCCCCGAGGCCCGCGCGGCGCTCGAATCGGTGGTCAAAGATACCTATGAGTGGTTCAAGCGAATCGTTCGCGAGCGCCGGGGCATGTCCGACAGCGAGTTGGCGGCGGCCTCCACCGGCCAGATTTTCAGCGGTCACCAGGGCCTGCCGATGAAACTTGTCGACGCGGTCGGCGGCGAACGGGACGCGGTGATGTGGCTGGAACGCCAGAGAGGCCTTCGCAAGGATTTGCCGATTCGCGACTGGAAGCCGCGCAGCGACCGGGATTTCTCGCTCTTTGCGTGGGCGGCGACCGGCGCCGATCTGTTCGGTCTCGAGAATATCGGCGAGGCATTCCGCCGGGCCGCGGACGGCGCGAAGGCGGCTCAGCTTGACGGTCTCTTAGCGGTCTGGCACCCTTCGGAAAAATAAAGCAGCGTCAACCATATAGCCGTTACATGATCAAATCCGAACTCGTGCTCAAACTCGCTGAGCAGAACCCTCATTTGTATCAGCGCGACGTCGAGAACATCGTCAACGCGATTCTCGACACCATCGCTGATGCCCTCGCGAGAGGTGACCGCGTCGAGCTGCGGGGCTTTGGCGCGTTCTCCGTCAAGAAGCGTGACGCCCGGACCGGACGCAATCCGCGCACCGGCGAATCGGTCTCCATTTCCGAGAAGGTCGTGCCGGTGTTCAAGACCGGCAAGGAGATGCGGCAGCGGCTCAACGTGCCGCAGAAGGTCCTCAAGACCGCCGCCCAATGAGCCGAGAGGATTGCCTGTGATTCGCTTCCTGAAGGCGCTTGTCCTTCTGCCCATTGCGATCCTGATCGTGCTGCTTGCCGTCGCGAATCGGCAGATGGTGACCCTGTCGCTCGATCCGTTTTCTCAAGCCGCGCCGGAATTCGCGATCGGATTGCCGCTCTTTGCGGTGATCTTCGGCGCCGTGATGGTCGGCGTCGTGATCGGCGGAATCGCCGCCTGGCTCGCGGAGGGCAAGCACCGTCGCGAACGGCGCCGCTACCGGCGCGAGGCGAATACACTCCGATCCGAAACCGAGCGGCTGAAAGCCGGGAAGCCGGCCTCTGGCCTGCCGGCGATTCCACCCTCTCATTCCGCCCTGCTCTAGAGTCATCATGCGCGTCGTCACCTCCGCCGAAATCGACCAGGTCCTCACCTTTCCGGCGTTGATCGATGCGCTCGCTGATGCGTTTCGCAGCGACATGGTCACGCCGATCCGCCATCACCACGAGATCGAACGCGCACAGTCGCACGGGACGCTCCTGCTGATGCCCGCCTGGAGCGGTGCCGGATCTCCAGACAGCTTTCTGGGCGTGAAGGTCGTGTCGGTTTTCCCGGATAACGGCGCGAAGAACCTCCCGAGCGTGCTCGGCACCTATTTGCTGATGGACGGCACCACCGGTGCGCCTCGCGCGGCACTCGATGGAACGCGGCTGACCGTGTGGCGCACCGCCGCCGCCTCGGCGCTCGCGGCCCGCTTCCTGGCGCCGCCGGAGGCCGCCCGGATGGTCATGGTCGGATCGGGGTCCCTCGCGCCGTTCCTGATCCGCGCCCATATGAGCCAGAGGCCGATCCGCGAAGTGATGCTCTGGAATCACAAACCCGAAAAAGCCGCGACGCTCGCAGCGATCCTCCGGGATGAGGGCCTTCCCGTCACGGCGACGACCGATCTCGAAGGTGCGGTCCGCCAAGCCGATCTCGTCTCTTGCGCGACGCTATCGCGGGAGCCGATCGTCCAGGGTGAATGGCTGGAGGCCGGAACGCATGTAGACTTGGTCGGCGCGTTCAATCTCATGATGCGCGAAGTGGACGACCGCGCGCTCCAGCGCTCACAGGTCTATGTGGACACGAAGGCCGCGAAATCCGAGGGCGGCGACGTGGCGCTCGCCTTGCGGAGCGGAGCGATTGCGGAGAGCGCCGTGCGCGGCGATCTGTTCGACCTTTGCGCCCGAGGTCCATCACGCGCCCCCGAGGCCATCACGCTCTTCAAATCCGTCGGCACGGCGCTGGAAGATCTGGCTGCGGCAATGCTGGTCTGGCGCAGCCTTCCCAAGCCCGCATAGACTGACGCCGGCATGGACCGTCTCATCAAGATCTGCGGGCTCTCGACGCCCGAGACCCTCGACGCCGCCCTCGCATCAGGCGCGGATCTCGTCGGATTCGTGCGCTTCGCCAAAAGCCCGCGTCATGTGGATCTCGACACCGGACGGACGCTGTCCCACCAAGCAAAGGGACGCGCGCAACGCGTCGTGCTGCTGGTCGACCCGGATGATGCGGCCATCGCGGAGGCGATCGAGGCGCTCGATCCGGACATGCTTCAGCTGCACGGGGCCGAGACGCCCACACGTGTCGCCGCCATTCGCGCGCGCTTCGGACGGCCTGTCCTGAAGGCCATCGGCGTCGCGGATGCGGGCGACCTTGCAACCGCCGCCGATTATGCGGGCATCGCCGATTATCTTCTGCTCGATGCGAAGCCGCCGCGCACGGGCGATGCCCTGCCGGGCGGCAACGGGCTGCCGTTCGACTGGACGCTGCTTGCCGGGCTTGACCCGGCGCTTGCGTTCATGTTGTCAGGAGGCCTCGAGCCTCAGAATGTCGCCGAGGCGATCCGGCTGGCCCGGCCGGACGCGGTCGATGTCTCGTCCGGGGTGGAAAGCCGGCCAGGGATCAAGGATCCCGACCGGATCGAGGCGTTCATCAGGGCGGCGCGGGCGGCTTTCGCTGCTTCGCCCATCGAGAAATAACGCCATCTCTTCGAGATGCGGCATCAGCGTAAGGCAGGACCGGCGTGACAAATCAGGCTCAACCCAATTCCTTTCGCACCGGGCCCGACGAGCGCGGACATTTCGGCATTTTCGGCGGTCGGTTCGTGGCCGAGACGTTGATGCCGCTGGTGCTCGATCTTGAGAAGGCCTACGCGGACGCGAAAGTGGACCCGGCGTTCCATGCCGAGATGAGCGCGATGATGACCCACTATATCGGTCGTCCGAGCCCGCTCTATTTTGCGGAGCGCCTGACCGAGCACCTGAATGGCGCCAAAATCTATTTCAAGCGCGAAGAGCTGAACCACACCGGCGCCCACAAGGTGAACAACGTGCTGGGCCAGATCCTTCTCGCCCGCCGCATGGGCAAGAAGCGCATCATCGCCGAGACCGGCGCCGGCCAGCACGGAGTCGCGACCGCCACCCTCTGCGCCCGCTACGGCCTCGAATGCATCGTCTATATGGGCGCCGTCGATGTGGAACGGCAGAAGCCGAACGTCTTTCGCATGAACATGCTGGGCGCCAAGGTCGTGCCGGTGCAATCCGGCACCCGCACCCTGAAGGACGCCATGAACGAGGCCTTGCGGGACTGGGTCACCAACGTGGCGGACACCTTCTATTGCATCGGCACGGTAGCGGGTCCGCACCCCTATCCGGCCATGGTGCGCGATTTCCAATGCGTCATCGGCAACGAGACCCGCGAGCAGATGATGCAGGCGGAGGGCCGCCTGCCCGACTCGCTTGTTGCCTGCATCGGCGGCGGCTCCAACGCCATCGGGCTGTTCCATCCCTTCCTCGATGATCGCAGCGTCGAGATCTACGGCGTGGAAGCGGCCGGCCACGGCCTCGACAAGCTGCACGCCGCCTCGTTGACGGGCGGCCGCCCCGGGGTCCTGCACGGCAACCGCACCTACCTGCTCATGAACGACGACGGCCAGATCACCGATGCCCATTCGATCTCCGCCGGCCTCGACTATCCGGGCATCGGCCCGGAGCATTCCTGGCTCCACGACATGGGCCGCGTGACCTATATCTCCGCCACCGACGACGAGGCGCTGGAAGCCTTCCAGCTCTGCGCCAGGCTCGAGGGCATCCTGCCGGCGCTGGAGCCGGCCCATGCGCTCGCCAAGGTGACCGAGCTCGCGCCCAAGAAGGCGAAGGATCACCTGATGGTCGTGAACATCAGCGGCCGCGGCGATAAGGATATGCCGCAGATCGCGGAGATTCTCGGAGCAGGAATTTGAGGCTCCGCTTTTCACCTCTCCCCACCGGGGAGAGGTCGCGAGCCCAAGGCGAGCGGGTGAGGGCCTTGCGCCCTTTCCGGCTTGGTCTTAACCCCTCACCCGGCGCTCCGCGCCGACCTCTCCCAAAAGGAGAGGTGGAGTCGTGCCCATGACAACACGCATCGAAGCCCGTTTTGAAAAATGCCGTCGGGAGGGCCGCGCGGCCCTCGTCACCTATGTGATGGCAGGCGACCCGGACCCGGAAACCTCGCTTGAGATTCTCAAGAGCCTGCCGAGAGCCGGCGCGGATATCGTCGAGTTCGGCCTGCCCTTCACCGACCCGATGGCGGATGGACCGGCGATTCAGGCGGCGGGTCTGCGGGCTCTGAAGGTCGGGCAGAACACCGTCAAGACCCTGGAGCTGGTCCGGCGCTTCCGCGAGGGCGATGCCGACACGCCCGTGATCCTGATGGGCTATTTCAACCCGATCCACACCTATGGCCGCGACCGCTTTCTGGTGGACGCCAGGCAAGCCGGTGTCGATGGCCTGATCGTGGTCGACCTCCCGCCCGAAGAGGACGATGAATTGTGCCTGCCGGCCCTGGAGGCCGGCCTCGCCTTCATCCGCCTGGCAACCCCGACCACGGACGACAAGCGCCTGCCGGCGGTCCTCGCCAATACCGCCGGGTTCGTTTATTACGTTTCGATCACCGGCATCACCGGCATGGCGACCCCCGATTTCGGCAAGGTCGCGATGGCGGTGGAGCGGATCAAGCGCCACACCCCTCTTCCCGTGGTGGTCGGGTTTGGCGTCAAGAGCGGCGCGCACGCGGCGGCAGTGGCGCGCGGAGCCGACGGGGTGGTGGTCGGGTCGGCGTTGATCGATGCCCTCAATGGCACCCTCGACGCCGATGATCGCGCCACCTCGCGATCGGTCGAGGCCGTCACCACATTGGTGAAGGAGCTGAGCGAGGGCGTCCGTTCGGTGAGCAAGCGGGAAGCCGCGTGAAATCAACCGCATCCTCATCCTGAGGGCTGCAAAGCAGCATCTCCAAGGATGCAGGAGGCGGTTCCAGAGGGCGCCCAGATTGCGGGCGACCGCTGAACGAAGGATAGAGTCATGAACTGGATCTCCGAAGTCGTTCGCCCAAGAATCAAGACGCTCTTCAAGCGCGAAGCGCCGGACAATCTCTGGATCAAGTGCCCGGATACCGGCCAGGTCGTGTTCCACAAGGACGTGGAGACGAACCAATGGGTCATTCCCGGCTCGAACCACCACATGCGGATCTCCGCCACCCAGCGCCTCGGCCTGATGTTCGACGGCGGGACATGGCTCGATGTGGCGCTGCCTGAGGTCGCGATCGATCCGCTCAAGTTCCGCGACGAGAAGCGCTACATCGACCGCCTGAAGGACGCTCGCGCCAAGACCGGCCAGCAGGACGCCTTCAAGGTCGGCTTCGGGCGCGTCGAGAACATTCCGATGACCCTCGCGGTGCAGGATTTCGGCTTCATGGGCGGTTCGCTCGGCATGGCGGCGGGCGAAGCCTTCGTCAAAGGCGCCATGACGGCGCTGGAGAAGAACACCCCCTACGTCCTGTTCGCCGGCTCGGGCGGCGCGCGCATGCAGGAGGGCATTCTCTCGCTCATGCAGATGCCCCGCACCACTGTCGGCATTCGCCGCCTGCGCGAAGCGAAACTGCCCTACATCGTGGTTCTCACCAACCCGACCACCGGCGGCGTCACAGCCTCCTATGCCATGCTGGGCGATGTTCATATTGCGGAGCCGGGCGCGTTGATCGGTTTTGCGGGTCCGCGCGTGATCGAGCAGACCATCCGCGAAAAACTCCCCGATGGCTTCCAGCGCGCCGAATATCTCAAGGATCACGGCATGGTCGATATGGTGGTGCACCGGCACGACCTGAAAGCCACCATCGCGCGCCTCGCAGGCCTCTTCATGAAGGCGCCGGCGATCGCCGCCTAGAGCAGGATGCCGAAACGCGTGAAGCGGTTTTCGGCCACCATCATGCTCCAGGTTGAATAAACGTCTTACTTCATCGTCGCACGCGCGTCCGGGCTCTCACTTTCCGACTGCGCGACAGGGGCCCCGACCATGGAATCTTCCGATGCGCTGATCGCGCGTTTTCTCGCGCTGCATCCAAAGACCATCGACCTGTCGCTGGGCCGCATCCAGCGCCTGCTCGGCCAACTCGGCCATCCTGAACGCCGCCTCCCGCCGGTGATCCACGTGGCGGGAACCAACGGCAAGGGCTCGACCATCGCGTTCATGCGCGCGATTCTCGAGAGCGCCGGGCTTGCAGTCCACGTCTATACGTCACCGCATTTGGTGCGCTTCCACGAGCGCATTCGGCTCGGTCGTCTCAACGGCGGGCAATATGTGAGCGAGGAGCGTTTGGTCGAGGCGTTCCGCCGCTGCGAGGCGGTCAATGCCGGCCAGCCAATCACCGTGTTCGAAATCACCACCGCGGCTGCGATCCTGCTGTTTTCGGAAGAGCCTGCGGATGTGCTGTTGCTGGAAGTAGGCCTCGGCGGCCAGTTCGATGCCACCAACGTGATCGACCACCCCGCCGCCGCCGTGGTGACGCCCATCGGCCACGACCACGCGGAATATCTCGGCACCACGCTGGAGGGCATCGCCCGCGAGAAGGCCGGCATCTTCAAGCGCGGTTGTCCGGCCGTGATCGCCCCGCAGGATTACCTGCCCGCCGACCAGACCTTGCGGGCGGAGGCCGAGCGCATCGGCGCTTCGCCCCTCTTCGTCGGCATGCAGGATTTCTCCGTTCACGAGGAGAGCGGCCGCCTCGTTTATCAGGACGAGAAGGGCCTGCTCGACCTGCCCCGGCCGCGCCTTGTCGGCCGCCACCAGTTCGTCAATGCAGGCACCGCCATCGCCGCCTTGCGCGCCGCCGGTTTCGAGCAATTCGAGACCTCGGCTTTCGAGTCCGGATTGACCCGAGCCGAATGGCCGGGGCGTCTGCAGCGTCTGACGAAGGGTCGGCTGCCCGGCCTCGCGCCGGAGGGCTGCGAGCTCTGGCTCGACGGCGGTCACAATGCGGACGGGGGGCGGGTTCTCGCCGCCGCCATGGCCGACCAGAGCGAGCGCAAGGACGGGCCGCTGGTGCTGATCGTCGGCATGCTCGGCACCAAGGATTCGGATGCCTTCTTCCGCAATTTCATCGGCCTTGCCCGCGAGGTCATCGCCGTGCCGATCAGCGGCCAGATCGCCGCGCGGCCGGCCGACGAGGTGGCGGCGATCGCCGCAGGCGTCGGCCTCACCACCTCGGTCCAGCCGAGCGTAGAATCAGCGCTGGCATCGCTCCACGACTACGTCTGGGACCACCCGCCACGGATCCTGATCTGCGGATCGCTGTACCTTGCGGGCGAGGTGCTGGCGGCGAACGGAACGCTGCCTCAGTAGGGATTGAAACCTCCCGACGAAAAAAGGGACCTCGCGGTCCCTTTTTGTTTATCCCGGCAGCCCGAATTCAAGCCGAGGCCTGGATCCACTTGGCGAGCTCGCCCTTGGGGGCAGCGCCGATCTTCTGGGCTACGACCTCACCATCCTTGAACATCATCAGGGCCGGGATCGAGCGGATGCCGTATTTCGACGAAACCTGCGGGTTTTCATCGACGTTCAGCTTCACGATCTTCACCTTGCCGTTCATTTCGGCCGAAATCTCTTCCAGCGCCGGGCCGATCATGCGGCAGGGGCCGCACCATTCGGCCCAGAAATCCACCACGACCGGCTCGGAGGATTTGAGGACGTCATCGCCGAAGCTCGAATCGGTTACCTTAACGGTCGCCATGAGAATTCACCTTTGTTGCAAAGCGACTCAGTATCGAGCCGCGGACACTATCGCCAAGTTAAGAACCGGGTCGTCCGGAATCAAGCGAGCGGGCCTGCCTCATCTGGCATGGATGAGGGCAAGCGCCCGTTCGAGTTCGGCCTTGTCCAATTCGTGAACGACCGGACCGGCAGTCCAGACCAGGAACGCCCGCACGCGCTTGTCCGGGTAGATTTCCTGCAGCAGCAGACGGTAGAGCGCGAGCTGCGTTACATAGGATGGCGGTGGCGGCTCGCCTTCTCGCGGCGGGCGCGCCGTGGTCTTGAAGTCCGCGACCAGCACCTCGTCCTCGAGCACCGCGAGCCGGTCGACCTGCCCCGACACCAGGAGCTCGCCCTCAGCGGTCGCGATCCGTCCGGCAAGCGGCGCCTCCGCGCGCGATCCCGCCCCGAAAAGCGGTGCCAGGGCTGCATGCTGGAGGACGCTCGACGCATGGCTGACAAACGTCTCACGCAACCCTGCGGCGAGCCTCGGCGCCCTTGCTTTCACATAGGCGGTCGCCATGGCCTCGCGCTTCTCCGGCGGCAGGCTGGGAAGGCGCTCCAACAGGGCGTGCACGATGGTGCCGCGAAGGCGCGCTTCCGGCGCGTAAGGGCCGTCCCCGGGGCGCGTCATTCGATCGGCCGCACCGAGCGCGCTCGAGGGCCGGATCGGCGGCAGCGGTTCCGGTTCGGCCAACACCTTCTGCGTGAGCCATTCCGGCATGGCCGCACGGGCAACGGATGCGGATTCGGGTTCCGCCACCGCGGCGACGGCGACGGGTCCTTCCCGCCAGACCTCGATGGGGCCGAACGGCGCTTCCACTGGTTCCAGGACGCCGGGTTTCAGGCCGAGTCCGTGGCGGATCATTTCGGACCATGCCTCGGGCTTCACAGTCTTGCCGCTGGTCAGATAGGGAGCCACCACAAGCCGGTCCTTGGCGCGTGTCATGGCGACATAAAGCAGCCGATTGTGTTCCTCGGCGGCTTTCTCATGCAGCAGCGTTCGCGCGGCCGCGATGGCATCCGAATCATAGTTGTGCCCCGGCGACCAGACCGGAACGGTCCCAGTAGTCCCGGCTGGAAGTTCGAGCAGAACCGGATCCGCGCCCTTCGTGGCGCAGCCGTCGAACAGGAACACGAGCGGCGCTTCGAGCCCTTTCGCCCCATGCACGGTCATGACCCGGACCTCATTGTTGGTCGAATCGAGATCGCGCTTGATCGTGTGGTCGGCCGATTCGAACCGGTCGAGGAAGGTCACAAGGGACGGCGTGTCGAGCTTCTCCGATTGGTGAGCGGCCGACAGGAAGGCGTCGATGGCGTCGCCTGCTTCGCTGCCGAGCCGGGCGACCAGTTGCGCGCGGCCCCGCAGGGGACCCAGCAGCGACGCAAAAAACCCGAACGGACCCTGCTCCCGCGCCAGCTCGCGCCAGTGCCGAAGCGCATCGCAGGCCCGGCGCGCCGGAAGGTCTTCGCTTTGCGCATGGCGTTGCAGCGCCGTGAGCAGCGATTCATCGTCTCCCCGATAGGCGGCGATGCGGATCAGGTCGTCGTCGGTGAGGCCGACGAGGGGCGATTTCAGCGCGGTGGCGAGCGTCAGGTCGTCGTCGGGAAGAAGCGCAGCGCGGCCCGCGGCCACCAGATCCATCACGGCGATATGCTCACCGATATTGAGCCGGTCGGCGCCCGCGACCGGCACGCCCTTTTCCTTGAGCGCGCGGATCACCGCCTCGAAGGCGGCACCGCGCTTGCGCACCAGAACCAGCACCTCGCCGGCTTTCCAGATCCGGCCCGTTTCGTCGCCGGTCGATGTCCACCGCTTGACCACATCGGCAATGCGGCCGGCCACCACCACAGGCGGCGATTGCTGTTCGGGCGCATCCACCGGCAGCACCCAGGCATCGGGCTCATCCTCGTCCTGCGGCGTGACGACGGGCCACAGCTCGACGCAGCCGGGCACATCCGGACGGGCGCTCTGGTGCACCGTTCCTACGGCCGTGTCCTCGAACGACAGGCCCTTGAAATGCGCGTCCACCGCGAAGGTGGCATCGACCGCCGAGAGCACGGCGGGCGTCGAGCGGAAGGAGAGCGTCAGGCTCACATCCTCGAAAGCCAGCGCCGCCTCCGCGACCTTGCGCTTCCAGTCCTGACGGCTTTCCTCGAATTTCTGCGGCGCTGCACCCTGGAAGCCGTAGATCGATTGCTTGGGATCGCCGACCGCAAAGAGTGTGCGCACCCGCCCGCCATTGGCGCCGAACCCGGCCGTGAAATCGGCCGTGATGCGGCGCAGGATTTCCCATTGCTCCGGGTTCGTGTCCTGCGCCTCGTCGATCAGCACATGATCGATGCCGCGATCGAGCTTGTAGAGCACCCAGGCGGTGTCGCCGCGGGAGAGCAGCGCCAGCGTTTTGTCGATGAGATCCTGGAAATCGAGCGCACCGTAACGCGCCTTGGCCTGCTCCACGCGGGCGCCGATTTCTGCCGCCAGGATGAACAGGGCGCTCGTGCGCTGCCAGGCATGCGCCGCCTTGAGCCTCGACTTGAGGCGGTCGAGCCGGTTCTGCTCCTCGATCAGCCGCTCCGCCACAGGCAGCGGGACCGCCTTGGTGACGAACGACGACGATTTGCGCGGCGTGTTCTGCTGAGTGAAAAACACCGTCAGGTAATGCGTCAGCCGCTCTTCGGGATCCTGCGCCAGGGACGCCGCAACGAGCGATGCGGCGCGTGCCTCGTCGGTCGATTTGCCGGTTCGGAGTTCGGCCGCAAGCGCCATCCAATCGCTGGGAGCAATCCCGTCTTCGAGCATCGCGCGCTCGACCGAGGCGGCATTCTCGCCAGGATCGAGACCAAGCGCCTTGCGCAGATCCTCGAACCCGGCCGCGATCCCGTCGGGGCGGCGCAGGAAGCGCTTGCAGCGCAAGGCCGCGCTCAGCGCCGCGCTCAGCTTGTCGCCGGCGGCCTCGACGCTGATGACCGCGAGCGCATCGTGCAGATGCGGGTAATCGCCGCTCGCCGAATCCGCCAGCACATTGGCGGTCTCCTCAGCGAGCATTTCGCCGCTCTGGTTCTCATCGAGCACCGCGAAGCGCGCCGGCACGTTGGCCTCGAACGGCACCAGATGAAGCAGCCGCTCGCAGAAAGCGTGGATGGTGTCGATCTTGAGTCCACCGGGCGTTTCCACCGCGCGCGCGAACAGCGTGCGGGCAAGCCGCACTTGGGTCCGGCTGGGTGCTCGCCCCTCGAGTTCGGTCAATTCGACGACCAGACGCTCCTCGTCGAGCGTCACCCATCGACCGAGCAACTCGAACACCCGGATCGCCATGTTGGCAGCGGCCGCCTTGGTGAAGGTCAAGCAGAGAATGCGGCCGGGCGCGCAGCCGTCGAGCAGCAGGCGCACGACCCGATCGGTGAGCACTTTCGTCTTGCCCGCGCCCGCATTGGCCGACACCCAGGCCGACGCGCGCGGATTGGCGGCGCGGCGCTGCGCATCCTTGGTGTATTGCGGGATGACCAGATCGGTTCTCATTCGAGCCCCTCGCCGCCGACCAGCGACCATTCCTTGACGCGAGCGAGATGGTCATAATCCGAGTAGCGGCGCGCATATTTCGGGAAAGGCCGCGACAGAAAAGGCGCTTCGCCTTTGGCAAAGCGCGCGATCATGCCCTCGAAACGGCGGCCATGCTCCTCGACGATTTCAGAGACCGGACGTTTCTCCGCACCTGTCGGCTCGATCAGGCGCGCCACCATGGGTTTTCGTCCGCCGGTCGTGTGCATGTAGAGCAGGTCCGGCGTTTCCTTCGCGGCGGGCAGGCCCTTGAACGCAGCACGCATCAGCATCACGGCTTCGAGAGTCAGTTGCGGCGAGAATCCCGCATAGACCTCGCGGATTCCCGGCGGCTGACCGGTCTTGAAATCGACGATGGTGAAACCGCCGTCGCGCCGATGCTCGATCCGGTCCGCGCGGGCGCGCAAGGTGAAGATCGTGCCGTCGGAAAGAGGGATGGGAAGGGCGCCCGAGCATTCGGCGTAGATATCGAGAATTTCGGGCCGGCGTCGCGTTTCCCAGGCGACGAATTCCGTCGCGAGGCGCGTGAAACGCGGCCACCATTCGGCATAAAGCTCAGGAAATGCCTCGGCCAGGGCAGAGAATTCATCCGCGCCTCGTCCGAGCAGATCCTCGAGCGCGTGGGCCGGCAGCTCGCGGGGGTAGGCCTGCCCGAAGCTGCCCAGCACATCGTGAATGATCGTGCCGCGATCAGCCGCACTCGGCGCCACCGCGATCGCGTCCAGCGCATCGAGCTTGAGGATGTGGCGCGCAAAGATCGAATAGGGATCGCGCACCAGGATCTCGATTTCCGTGACGCTGAGGCTGCGCGGAAACAGGGCGGGATCGGGCAGCGGGCGCGGCCGCGCGAGGGGCGGTGCCGGAAGCGGCGTATCGAGCACCTGTGCCCAATCGCGATAGCGGTCGCCCGCCGCCACCATCCGCGACCAGATCGTCTCGCCCGTGAAGGCTTTCAGGCGCTGTAGAAAACGCGACGGCACCATCGGCGATCCGTCGCGCTTCTGCGCCCGGGTGATGACCACGTCCTGCGTGCCCAGTGCCTGCACGAAGTCGTGCGCCGTCTGGCCGATGCGCCGCTCCGGCGGGGCGAGGCCGACACGCGCCCGCATGGGCCGGTTGAGGAACGCATCGGTGATCGTGCGCGGCGGCCAGGTGCCCTCGTCGAGCCCGCCCAGGACGACCCGATCGACCGATAGAAGCCGGGCTTCCAGAAGACCGAGGATTTTAACCCGGCGATGGGTCGAGCGTGGCGAGGGACTGAGCGTCTGCTGCTTGGCGAGCGTCGTGAAGAACGCCGGATAATCGGCGAAGCGCCCTTGCAGCGGCTGATCTTCCTCCGACCGGATCTCCGACAATTCGAGATCGTCGAAGAGCGCCCGGAGGGCCTCCGCGGAGGGGTCGCCCGCATCGCCCGCCTGGTCGTCGTCAGGCTTTGCCGCGAGCGCTTCAAAAGTTCGGCGATGATGCTCCGTCAGGGCGATCAGATCGAGCGTCCCTTTCCCATGCAGCACAGGCGAAAAGGTCTCGAAGGCGGCCTGCAGGCGGCGCAACAATTCGTCGGCGAGATCCCAGTCCGCATCCGAAAGCCGCTTTCGCGCCCGCGGCGCGCGGCGGCCCTTGTCCGACCGGTTATTGGCCAGCGTCGTTCTCATGCCTGCCAGACCCTCGCCAGGGGCCGGGCCGCGCAAGACGCCGATTTCGAGAACCGCCGAGGCGCGCGCCACGGTCTCGCGCGGCCATCCCAACCGCACGAGGGGATGGGCGAGGAGCGCCAGGACCGGCAGCGGTCGCAGGTCTTCGGCGGCAGCCTCCGCCGCGAGGCGCGCCAGGCGGCCCGATGGCGTATCCGACAGCGGGCATCCGGCCGAATCCTCGATCGCGATGTCCCAACGTCCCAGTTCAGCCGCAACACGCGCGGCGAGCGCCCGATCCGGCGTCACGAGCGCGGCGGTCTTGTGCGGGTCGTCGAGTGTCTGCCGCAACGCGATCGCGATGGCGAGCGCCTCTTCGCGCTCGTCAGTCGCCTCGACGACCGCCAGCCCCTCACATCCCAGTTCCGCGAGGAACTGACGCTCGGTCGGCGGGATCTCGGACCACAGATCGGTGGTCTCCGCCGGACGCAAGGCCTCGGACAGCACCCGGGTGCGTGCTCTAGCGCCCGGTGTGGTGTTCCCCAGCACGACAATGTCCGAGCGCTGGACGCGCAGGTGGCTGTCCACCAGCCTCCGCAAGGTCGCCTGCGGATGAGTGTGAACGGGATCAGTGTCATCGTCCCCGAGGCCGCCGATTTTCCGCCAGCTATCCTCGTCGAGATCGGTGTCGAGACCCGGCAGCACCACCGCGCCTTTCGGCAGGCGGGCGATGGCGGCAATAAGATTGGCGGTGGCGGGGATCGAGCCCGTCGAACCGGCGACGATCATCGGCGTCATGGGGCGCAGACGGGTGAGTCGTCGGGCCTCTGCCTCGATCAGGGCGCCGCGCCGCGCCGCGGGGTCGCTCGCCTGCCGGTCGGCGAGGATTTGCGGCCAGTATTCGCTGACGATCTGCACGAAGTTGCGCGTGATGCGGAAATACTCGGAAAAATCCGCCTCGACAGCGAGTTCCAGCGCATGCCAGTCGATCCCCTCGGTGGTGAAGGAATCCATCAGCGTTTCGAGATCGGCGGCGAGATTGATGGCCTCCGCCGGCGAGCCCGGCACCAGAAACGGCACATCGGGACCCAGTTGCAGCAACGTGCGATCGACCTGGGCCGACCAGCGCTGGATCAGGCGTGTGAGGATCAGGCGCCGTTCCAGCGGCGGGATCGGCGGTTTCAGGGTGGCGGCGTCTTCAAGCGGCGTGCCCTCCAGTCCGGTCAGTTCGAACTCGGCCTCGTCCGCCTCACCGAGGGGCACGATCCGCGGCAGGAGCTGGGCCCTCGCGCCGCCGCGTTCGGCCAGAAGCGCCACCAGCGCGCGGGTGGCGCGGCGGGTCGGCACGTAGATGGTGATGTCGGCAAGTGCCGCCGGGTCCCGCGACAGCGGGCCGACCAGGCGGCCGTCGAGCAGCGCATCCACCAGGGTCGGCAGGAACGGGCTGCCGGGGGGAATCGAAAAAACGTGAGGCTCGCCCGCGCTCATCGCACGCTGGCGGTCAGGCACGCTTCCGCCTCGGCGATGGCATGAGGCTCGCCCACATGGAGCCATTGGCCATCGAGCTCAAGGCCGTAGAGACGGCCGTTTGCAATCGCCCGGTCGTAGAAAAGATTGGCCGAGAACGGCCCATCGGGTGTGCCCTGCACCATCTCGGGCTTCACGATGGCAACTCCCGCATACACGAAAGGCACGCGCTCACCAGGTTTGCGGCGCTGAAGACGGCCGGACGATGCCATGCCGAAATCGCCCTCGCCCTCATAGCCGACGCTGGTATCGCGCGGTGCCACCAGCATCAGGATATCCATCTCGGCGGGATCCCACGCCTCCATCAACCGCGACAGGTTCGGCTGCGCTCCCTCGACCCAGATGGAATCGGAGTTGAAGGTAATGAACGGTGCGGCGCCCAGCAATGGCAGGGCTTTCTTGACGCCGCCGCCGGTTTCCAGAACCGCCTCGCGTTCATCCGAGATGACCACGAGAGGGCTGTGGCGCGTGCGCAGATGCGCCTCGAGCATGTCGGCGAAATGGTGCACGTTGACCACCACCATGGTCATCCCTGCCTCGTCGAGCCGATCGAGCGCGAAGTCGATCAGGGTCCGTCCGCCGACCTTGACCAAAGGCTTCGGCATGGTGGCGGTGAGCGGCAGCATGCGTTTGCCAAGACCCGCTGCGAGCACGATGGCGGAGGTGGGTGCGTTCGAAAGGGGCTGGGACAAGGGCGGCTCTGGTTCAGGCAGGAGGGGAATCGTCGATGTGCGGAATCAGGCGCGGCAGATAATTCTCATACCAGCCTTTGAGTTTGGCGAGCGACGGATGGGCGAGGTTGCGCATGAGATAGGCCTCGATCCGCGGCAGATGCCTGAGGTAATGCGGTTTGCCGTCGCGGCGGTCGAGCCGCGCGAAGATGCCGAGAATCTTGGTCGCGCGCTGCGTGCCCATGATCGCGTACGCCCGCGCAAAAGCCGCCACGTCGAATTGCGGATCGGCCGCCCGGCGCTCACGGGCATAAACCCCGATCAGCTTCAGCTCTAGATCCGGCGGAACCGTCTCGCGGGCATCCTGCAGCAGCGAGGCCACGTCGTAGGCGGGAGAACCCAGCACCGCATCCTGAAAATCGATGATGCCGACACGTGCGAGCCCTTCGCGCTCGGGCAGCCAGATCAGGTTGGGCGAATGGTAGTCGCGCAAGGTCCAGGTCGTCGGGCCGGCGATGATCTCCTGCAGCGTCTCGGTCCAGATATTGACGAACTCCGCGCGCGCCGATCCTGATAGCTGCGTGCCGATGATGTGCGGCACATACCAATCGGTCAGAAGCTCGACCTCGATCAGCAGGGCTTCGAGGTCATAGGGCGGGATCGTGTGATCGGTACCATCGCCGACGGGGAGAACCTGCGGCAGCGCGGTGGCGTGGAGCTTGGCGAGCACGCGCGTTGCTTCGGCATAACGCTCGGGGATCGGACCGCCGGCATCGACCACCGGCTCGCTGCCGAGATCCTCGACGATCAGCAGCCCCGCATCGAGGTCTTCGCCATAGATGCGCGGCGCACTCAGGCCCTGCGCCCGCAGGCCTTTGTCCATCGCAACGAAAGCGTGGACCGTCTCGGCGAGCTTGGCGATGGTGGTGTAGGGACGACCCCGGCGCACCGGCGGCCCGACCGGCCGTGGCGGCGAGATCATCAGAAGCGCGGTGTCGCCACGCGGCCTCACCAGCCGCTCATAGGAGCGGATCACGGAGGCGTCGCTCGGCATCGGCGCCCGGGTTGCATCCGCCCAGCCGCTCTTTTCGACCAGCCCCTGGAACGCCCTGAGACGCCGCAGGCGCAACGCGAACGAGCCCGAACCACCGAGACTGGCGATCCGGCCTCGTCCTCCCGTCCCGGGGGCGAAATCGAGGTCGATATGCAGGCGTTCCGCTTTCAGCGCGTCGTCCGCGCGTTCCGGCCATTCGACCAGCGTGATGGCGTTCTCGGTCGCATCGTCCCAGCCCAGTTCCACCAGTTCCTGCCCGCCGCCGATGCGGTAGAAATCCGCGTGAACGACCGCGCCCGCAGGTCCCTCGTAGGTCTGCATGAGCGTGAAGGTCGGGCTCGGAACCTCGAGATCGGGATCCTCGGCGAGAAGGCGGATGAGGGCGCGCGCGAGCGTCGTCTTGCCGGCGCCAAGCCCGCCCGACAACGTCACGAGATCCCCGGCACGCAGTTCATCCGCGAGAATCCTGGCGAGTCGTTCGGTCGCCGCATGGTCGTCCAGGAGGATTGTCCAACCGGAGAGCGATGAATCCTGCGCGTGCATAAGGTCCAATCTATTTCGTCTTCGTCGTCGTCGCGCTTCGGCGACGTCGAGTCTATTCGGCTGCGAGTGGTGGTAGCGCATTCTGCGCGGATCGACCATCCGAGGGCGATTCGTCGCGGCTATTGGGGAAAATACACGTGACGGTCGTGCCCATTCCGGGTGCCGAAGTGAGATCGATCCTGCCCCCATGCAGTTCCACGAACGAGCGAACGATCGACAGGCCGAGGCCGACGCCCCGATGGCGGGTGCCCAGGGTATGGCTTTCGAACCGCTCGAAAATGCGGGCCTTCACCTCCGGCGGAATGCCGCGGCCTTCGTCCCTCACCTGGAAGATCACTTCGTCTTCCCGCTTGCGCGCCAGGATGCGGATGCTCTGGCCGGATGACGAGAAGCCGACCGCGTTCGACAGGAGGTTGAAGAGAATCTGGCGAATGCGTTTCCCGTCCGCCACGAACGACCCGATGTCGTCCGGAACGTCGATATCGACGGTGAGCGACGCTTCCGCGAGCCGATCCTCGATTCCCCGCATGGCAGCATCGATGGTCGAGCGAATATCGACCTCTTCGGGCGTCAGTTCGAGGGAGCCGGTGTCGATGGAGGCCAGATCGAGAATGTCGTTCAAGATCGCCAGCAACGCGCCGGAGGACCGCAGGATGTGATCCGCATAGTCGCGCTGGCGCAGATTGAGCGTGCCGACGGTCTCGTCTCCGAGCAATTGCGCGAAACCGATCACGTTGGTGAGCGGGGAACGCAGCTCGTAGGATACATGGTGGACGAATTCATCGCGCAGGCGCGAGGCCCGCTCCAACGCGTCGTTGCGCTCCGTCAAGGCGCGGGCCACGCTGACGCTTGCGGTCACGTCGATGAAGGTGAGCAGCGTCGCGCCGTCGGGCAGCGGCTGCGCGGCGCATTCCAGAACCGAGCCATCGCGCCGGTCCATGCGGCAATCCATGCCCATCCGCAGATCCGCCAGACCTGCGACCGCGCCGCGAAGATCGACCCACGGTTCGTCCTGCGGCGCCAGGCGGCGGCAGGCGTCAATGATCGCGTCGATATGCGGGTGCTGCGCGGTGAGATCCGCCGACAGCTCCCACATGTCGGAAAAGGCGCGATTGTGCAGCTTGAGACGGCCGTCGGAGCCGAACACCGCGACGCCTTCCTTCAGCGTGTCCAGCGTCTCGCTCTGCACCCGCGTGAGCGCATGAACCTGGGATTCAAGCTGCACGCGTTCGCTGACATCGTCGAACAGATAGGTGACGCCGCCCTTGGGATTCGGATTGATGACCACGCGCAGGGTGCGGCGGTCGGGCAGGTGCCACCAGGTCTCGGTCGATTCGACCGTGTGGTAGCCGGACAGGATGTCGGCCTTCCAGGCGCGGAAATCAGCCTGTTCGGGCAGCTTGCGCCCGGCGCGCAGACGATCGAGCATTTCGCTGTCCGTCGGCCGCGAGGCGAGGAACGCCGGATCGAGGCCCCAGAGCTGTTGATAGGCGGCATTGCTGAAAATGAGGGTCTGACCGCCGTCGAAGATCGCAACGGCAGTCGGCAATTGGTCGAGCGTGCGCAGCTGCGCGTCCATCTGCCGTTGTAGGTCGACGCGAACGGCCTCGAGTTCGGACACATCGACCGCAATCCCGGCGCTGCCGCTGCCGGTGGGCCGTTCGACCACATCCAAGACCGAGCGTTGGCCGGCGACGACCGCCGGAACCCGGGCCGCAAACGTCGCGCCGGTTCGGCGCAGGCGGTCGGCTTCTTCTCGCGTCGGCCGGTCGAGCAATTCGAGCGAACGGGCCGTCGCATCCGCGATGTCAGCCGCTTCGACGGCCCGCAGATAAGCCTGATTGGCCCAGACGAGGACATCCTCTCCGTCGCGAATCCAGAGCGGGTGGGCAACCGCATCGAGCAGGGTCGTCATCGCGCGAAAATCGCCCCGCGCGCTCGCGAGTTCGGAACGCCCGAGCAGCAATTCCGCCCGGTCTCCCGTCACATCGCGCAGCCGCAGGAGAGCCCGTCCGCCGATGGTGCGGCCTTCGACGTCGATGAAGCGGTCGGTTGTGGTGCGCGCCGTCAGACGAAACGCCTCGCCCCGTTGCTTCAGCCGCTCGAGCGATGCATCCACCGCCGCCGCGTCGGCGGGCAACAGCCACGCACCGAACGCGAGGGCACGCTGCGCCGGCGATCCCTCGCCGACGATCGTGGGGTCACCCTCGAAGCGCGGCTCCCCGTCCCGCCCATGCCAGCTCACCAGAAGCTGTCGCTCCGAGCCCATGAGCAGCGTCGCGAGATCGTCCGTGCCGCGCAGCCTGGCGATCTCGGCGCGCAACCCGCGTTCGCGACGGGACGAGCGGCGTTGTTCACGCACAAGCATCACCGCAGTGGTGGCGGAAAAAGCGACGAGGCCAAGGAACAGGCCGAAATAGGCGTTATGCAGGTCGAAGCTCGCGAGAAGACTCAAGACCCCGCCTGGGTCATCGGGGAGCACAAGGGTGCGATCTGTGAACGGGATGGTGATTTCGTTCGAGAGGGCGCGCAGTGAGGAGCCCGCGAGGAGCGTCGTGGCGAGGGAGGCGGTGGCGAGCGGCGAGCGCGTGGCCGCGACGCGCCATCCCGCCGTCACTCCCGTTGTGCCAGGGCGCCCGCGGCGCCGGACCCTGCCGCGCATTCTCCCAAGACTCCCTCTCGCCCCTGAAAGAGGCCATTTCAGCAATCCTGTCGGACATGTTGCCCACAAGACGGTTTCGACGCGATGAACAGAACGCCCGACCGGCCAAAATCCACGGATCGGAAACGAATCGCCCCCACCTTAGACTACGGGCGACTCCGGCAGGAAGAGGGTTGAGGACGGCTTGAAGATCCCGGGGAGAACCTGTGGACAAGCCGTTGATGACGGCGGGCAACGAACGGCCGAAGAGCTGGCGACGCAAAAAAGCCCGGCGGCGCCGGGCTTTTTAAGTGCTTGGGATGTGGATACCGCTCAGTAGCGGTAATGATCCGGCTTGAACGGGCCGCTCTCCGACACGCCGATATAGGCGGCCTGATCGGGACGGAGCTTGGTGAGCTTCACGCCGATCTTTTCGAGATGCAGCGTCGCGACCTTCTCGTCGAGATGCTTGGGCAGGGTGTAGACCTTGCGCTCGTACTTGCCGGCATTGGTCCAGAGTTCGATCTGCGCCAGCGTCTGGTTGGTGAACGAGGCCGACATCACGAAGGACGGGTGCCCCATCGCGTTGCCGAGATTCACCAGGCGGCCTTCCGACAGCAGAATGATGCGGTGGCCGTCCGGGAAGGCGATCTCGTCGACCTGCGGCTTGATGTTCTGCCACGTGAGATTCTTGAGGCCCGCAATCTGGATCTCGTTGTCGAAGTGGCCGATGTTGCAGACGATCGCCCGATCCTTCATCGCCCGCATGTGGTCGAGGGTAATGATGTCCTTGTTGCCGGTCGCGGTGACGAAGATGTCGGCGCGGGTCGCCGCATCTTCCATTGTCGTGACCTCGTAGCCTTCCATGGCGGCCTGAAGGGCGCAGATCGGATCGACCTCCGACACCAGGACGCGGCAACCGGCCTGGCGCAGCGAGGCGGCCGAACCCTTGCCGACGTCGCCGAAGCCCGCCACCATCGCGACCTTGCCGGCCATCATGACGTCGGTGCCGCGGCGGATCGCATCGACGAGCGACTCGCGGCAGCCATAGAGGTTGTCGAATTTCGACTTGGTGACCGAGTCGTTGACGTTGATGGCCGGGAAGAGGAGCTTGCCCTCCTTCGCCATCATGTAAAGGCGATGGACGCCCGTCGTGGTCTCTTCCGACACGCCCTTGATGGCGCCGGCGAGTTCCGCGAACCAGCCCTTCGGCTTCTCTTTGACCAGCTTCTTGATCAGCGCGAAGAGGATCTCCTCCTCCTCCGAGCTCGGCTTGTCGAGGAACGCCACGTCGCCCTGCTCGGCGCGCAGGCCGAGATGGACCAGCATGGTGGCATCGCCGCCATCGTCGAGAATGAGGTTCGGGGTGCCGCCGCCATGCCAGTCGAACAGCTTGGCGGTGTAGTCCCAATATTCCTGCAGGGTCTCGCCCTTATAGGCGAAGACCGGGATGCCGGCGGCGGCGATCGCCGCAGCAGCGTGATCCTGGGTCGAGTAGATGTTGCACGAGACCCAGCGGATATCGGCGCCGAGAGCCTTCAGCGTCTCGATCAGCACCGCCGTCTGGATGGTCATGTGAAGCGAGCCGGCGATGCGGGCGCCCTTCAGCGGCTGCTTCGGGCCGTATTCCTCGCGCACGGACATGAGGCCGGGCATCTCGGTCTCGGCGAGCGAGATTTCCTTGCGGCCGAAATCGGCGAGGCCGATATCCTTGACGATATAGTCCTGCGCATTCGCGCCTTTCAGGGCAGCCTGGCTCATAGCATTCTCTCTTCGCGTCGTTGAATTGGCGCTGTCTCTAGCAGAGACCGGAGAGGGAGGCAATCAAGATATAAAGATATCTTTATATCTTGCGGAAATTCACTCGTCTTCGCCGAACTTGTTGGCGAGGAGATCGCCGATGGCCGTGAGGCACGGCACGGCGTCCGGGCCCTTGGCCGTGACCGTGATGGTGGTGCCCTGGGCGGCAGCGAGCGTCAGCAGGCCCATGATGGAGCGCCCGCCGACCGTCTCGCCGCAGCGTGTGACGGTGACGTCCGAGTCGAACTTTTCCACCGTCTGGACGAATTTGGCCGAGGCGCGGGCATGAAGGCCGCGCCGGTTCGTGATCGGGAGAACTCGATGACTCGCACCGTCCGGGATCGGCGCAGGCGGGCAATCCTCGTCAAGGTCCATCAGCTCGATTTCCCGGTGAGGACGCGCGACGCGATGTTGATGTATTTGCGGCCCGCCTCCTGGGCATGAGAAACCGCATCCTCGAGGCCTTCCTCGTCCCGGACGCTGGCGAGCTTGATCAACATCGGCAGATTGATGCCGGCCACCACCTCGACGGTGCTGCCGTTCATGCAGGACAAGGCGAGATTCGAGGGTGTTCCGCCGAACATGTCGGTCAGCACCACGACGCCGGTGCCCGAATTGACGCGACAGACGGCGGCCATGATGTCCTTGCGCCGCGTCTCCATATCGTCGTCAGGTCCGATCGTGATCGTCTCGAGCTGCTCCTGAGGCCCCACTACATGTTCAAGTGCAGCCTTGAACTCCGTCGCGAGCTGCCCGTGGGTGACGAGCACCATGCCAATCATAATGTTACTGGTCCGATCGCTCCGTGAGCGGAGCCGCTATTTTGTGCACTGCGAAGCTGAGCGCAAGTGCAGTTCCGATAAAAACTTCATCACTCTGTCACGGGCGCGTCGCAAAGGCCACCGATGTGTTCCATCACGATATCGGTGAGATTTGCCCCAGTTTGCGCCCGGATGCGAGGGAGCAAGACGCCGCACACGGCGACGGTTCCCTCAGTCCGCTCCGGCAACCGCTCGGGCGCGCCCTCAGAGAGATCGACAATCAGCCGCACGACCACCGCCGGTTCGGCCGCCCGCCGGACGATCCCGATGCCGCGGATTTCGATGCAGCCGGCGACGGCCGTCACCGCCCGGGCGACCAGACGGCCATGCCGTTCCTCAACGCGGGTGCGGTCATCGGCGACAAGAAGAGAGAATATCCTCAAGGCGCGGGCGTCGCCGAGGAGTTGCCGGGCGAGCGAGGATTTTCCCGATCCAGGTTCCCCCCGGATCAGGATTCCGGCCTCACCGAGGGCAATCGTCGTGGCGTGGATGGTGTCGGGCAGGCTCACGGCAGCCTACGATTTCTTGCCGACGGCGGGCAGCCGGATGACGAAGCGGGCGCCGAGTGGCCTCGGTTCGCCGTGCTCGTCCAGCGGCCCGGGGCGGTTTTCGGCGCGGATCGTACCGCGATGCGCCTCGATGATCTGGCGCGAGATGGAAAGGCCGAGGCCGGAATTCTGGCCGAAGCCCTGCTCGGGCCGGTCGGTATAGAAGCGCTCGAAAATACGGTCGAGGGCATCCGGCTCGATGCCCGGACCGGAATCCTCGACCAGGATCTCGATCTCGCTCTTGCGCCGCCGCATGAGGATCCGGACCGTCTCGTCGGGCGGCGAGAACGACCGCGCGTTGTCGATCAGGTTGTTGAAGACCTGGCCGAGACGGCTGTCATGGCCGACCACCAGATAGGCGTCGCGAGGAGCGGGGTCGATGGTCAGGGCGATCGCCGGATCGTCCTTGTGCCGGCGCTCATTGGCGACGGAGACCACCGCCTGAAGCAGCTTGGGCATATCGACCGGCTCCGCGTCGGCGCGGGCCAGTTCCGCATCGAGGCGCGAGGCGTCCGAGATGTCGCTGATCAGCCGGTCGAGGCGGCGCACGTCGTGCTGGATGATCGACATCAGGCGCCCGCGCGAATCGTCGCTGCGCGCGAGTGGCAGCGTCTCGACCGCGCTGCGCAGCGATGTCAGCGGGTTCTTCAATTCATGGGCCACGTCGGCGGCGAAACTCTCGATGGCGTCGATGCGATTGTAGAGCGCGCGCGTCATGTCGCGCAGGGCGCCCGACAGGTGGCCGATCTCGTCGGAGCGACCGGTGAAGTCCGGAATTTCCTGGCGCGATTTGGTGCCGCGCCTGACCCGTTCAGCCGCCTCCGCAAGCCGCCGCACCGGCCCCACGATGGCGCCGGCGAGAAACAGCGACAGGACGATCATCACCACGGCGGCGACCAGAAAGACCTGCAGCAGCGCGAAGCGTTCCGACGCGATGATGGTGTCGATATCGCCGCCTTGGGTGGACAGCAGCAGCACGCCCTGGACCGAGCGCAAGCGCTGGATCGGAACCGCCACCGACACGATCGTCTCGCCGCGCGCATTGGTCCGAACGTCGCTTGCGCGCTCGCCCGCAAAGGCGCGCTGAACCTCCGGCAGCGTCTTGCCGTTGGCCGGTCCCACCTCCTCGAGGATCAGGCGCTTCCTGGTCCGAAACAACGTGCGAAGGTTTTGCCAGGTGCGCTCGATGAAGGTCAGGTCCTCATCCGCCATCGGCGGCAGGTCCATCCGCAGAATGTCGCCGCGCGAATAGAACGTGCGGGAATCGAGCAGGAGAGAACCCTCCCGATCGTAGATGCGCGCCCGCGTCTGGGTGGGCGTCACGAGACGTCGCAACAGGGGCGCGACGCGCTCAGGGTTGATCGAGAATTCCAGCGACGGCACTTCCTCGTTGAACCGAGCCGTGTCGCCGGCCTGCATCTGCAGGAGCTGGTCGGGATCGATGGTGATCGCGTCCGTCTCGACGGTGGCCGAACTGGCGATCGCGCCGGCGATGATCTCGCCCTGCGTGACGAGGGAGAGCACGCGGGCCTCAATCAGCCCTTGCCGAAACTGATTGAGGTAAAGGAAGCCGACCAGCAGCGCCACGAGGCCCGCAAGGTTGAGCACCACGATGCGCCGCGTCAGGCTCGAGGAGGCCCGTTGAGCGAGCCAGCGGCCGAGCTTCCTGACCCGAACCATCGCGCCGCGCGGGGCAGGCGGATCGTCGGCCGCGGCCTCGGCGAGATTGAGGTCAACCTTCATGCCACTCACAAGGACGTTGAGCGTCAGCCTTCCCGGAACCGGTAGCCGACGCCGTACAGGGTCTCGATCATTTCGAAACTGTCGTCAACGGACTTGAACTTCTTGCGCAACCGCTTGATGTGGCTGTCGATCGTGCGGTCGTCCACGTAGACCTGATCGTCATAGGCCGCATCCATGAGGGCATTGCGGCTCTTGACCACGCCGGGACGGGTGGCGAGCGCCTGCAGGATCAGGAATTCCGTCACCGTCAGCGTCACCGGCTCGCCCTTCCACGTGCAGGCGTGGCGCTCCGGATCCATCTTGAGCTGGCCGCGCTCCAACGCCTTGGCGTCGGCTTCGCGGGTCTGCATCTGGTCGCGGGGGGCGAAGCGACGCAAGACCGCCTTCACGCGCTCGACCAGCAGGCGCTGCGAAAACGGCTTCCGTATGAAATCGTCGGCGCCCATCTTGAGGCCGAACAACTCATCGATCTCCTCGTCCTTGGACGTCAGGAAGATGACCGGCAGGTCCGATTTCTGGCGCAGGCGGCGCAGCAATTCCATGCCGTCCATACGGGGCATCTTGATATCGAAGATCGCGAGATCCGGCGGAGCATGCTTCAACCCGTCGAGGGCCGAGGCGCCGTCCGTATAGGTCTGGATCCGGTAGCCCTCGGCTTCGAGGGCGATGGAGACCGACGTCAGGATGTTGCGATCGTCGTCGACGAGAGCGATCGTTGGCATGAGACTTCCTTAAATCTGAACGCGGATGGCCACGCCGCAGCGTAGCCTCGTGTAACGCAGAAAGCCCCAAAACGTGCCGAACTGCGCCTTTCTCATGGCGTAAGTAAGGTTCTCCTCACTCCTCTGCCAGTGGCGGGATCATAAAGGTGAAGCCGGAACGGGGGATGAACGGAGGGTGCACGCGCCGGAAACCGGCAAAACGGAACGAAATGGAACAGGTGTGTTGACGAGCCCGCCCGATCTCTGAAAGAAAAAGCCCGCGCCGGACGACACGCTCGTCCGCGAGCCTATATTCAAGCCTATCCGGCAAATGACACGGCTGCTGACACCGGCCGGCGATCAGGAGAAGTCTCAGTGGAAACTATCGGCGTCTTCAACAGCGCGCAGGGCGCTGAAGCCATCGGCCTCCGCAACCTCAAGAAGGTTTTCTGGAATCTGGAGGCGCCTGCCCTCTATGAGCAATCCCTGGTGCGCGGCGAAACCCAGCTGGTGAAGGGTGGCGCCTTGCTGGCGGAGACCGGTGTGCATACCGGCCGCTCGCCCAAGGACAAGTTCGTGGTGCGCGACGAAACCACCGAGAATACCGTCTGGTGGGACAATAGCGGCGCCATCTCGCCGGGCCAGTTCGATACGCTGCTGGAAGATTTCCTCGCCCATGCGGAGGGCCGGGAATTGTTCGCGCAGGATCTCCAGGGCGGCGCGGATCCGTCCTACCGGGTCAAGACGCGGGTCTTCACCGAATATGCGTGGCATTCGTTGTTCATCCGCAATCTCCTGATCCGTCCCGAGCGCGGCGAACTGAAAAGCTTCGTGCCTGAACTCACCATCATCGACCTGCCGTCCTTCCGCGCCGATCCGGCACGCCATGGCTGCCGTTCCGAGACCGTGATCGCCTGCGACTTCACGCGCAAGATCGTGCTCATCGGCGGCACCTCCTATGCGGGCGAGATGAAGAAGTCGGTCTTCAGCTATCTGAATTTCTCGCTCCCGCCCCAGAACGTCATGCCGATGCATTGCTCGGCCAATGTGGGCCATGGCGGCGACGTGGCGGTATTCTTCGGCCTGTCCGGGACCGGCAAGACGACCCTGTCGGCCGATCCCGACCGGATCCTCCTGGGCGATGACGAACACGGCTGGGGACCCTACGGCGTCTTCAATTTCGAGGGCGGCTGCTATGCCAAGACCATCCGCCTGTCGCGTGAGGCGGAGCCGGAAATTTTCGCCACCACCGAGCGTTTCGGCACCGTTCTCGAGAACGTGACGGTCGATCCGATCACTCGCGAGCCCAATTTCGACGATGCCTCGAAGACCGAGAACACGCGCTGCGCCTATCCGCTCGATTTCATTCCCAATGCGAGCACGACGGGTCGCGCCGGCATCCCCAAGAACATCGTCATGCTGACCTGCGATGCCTTCGGCGTGCTGCCGCCCATCGCCAAGCTGACGCCGGCGGAAGCCATGTATCACTTCCTCTCCGGTTACACGGCGAAAGTCGCCGGCACCGAAAAGGGCGTGAAGGATCCCGAGGCGACATTCTCGACCTGTTTCGGTTCTCCCTTCATGCCGCGGCATCCCTCCGCCTACGGCAACCTGCTGCGTGATCTCATCGCCAAGCACCATGTGGATTGCTGGCTCGTGAATACCGGCTGGACCGGCGGTCAGTACGGCACCGGCCGCCGCATGCCGATCCGGGTCACGCGCCGCCTGCTGACGGCCGCCCTCGACGGATCCCTGTCGCGCGCCGATTTCCGTCGCGATCCGTATTTCGGCTTTGCGGTGCCGACCTCGGTTCCGGGCGTCGAGCCGCATATCCTCTACCCGGTGAAAACCTGGCAGGACAAGGCAGCCTTCGCGCATTCGGCGAAACGCCTCGTCGAGATGTTCAACGAGAACTTCAAGCGCTTTGAGGCCCATGTGGACGCGGATGTCCGCGCCGCCGCGCCGCAATCCTCGCTCGCGGCCTGAGAGCGTCCGCTTGCCTCACCGCACCGATGAGCTAGAAGGCGGCGCATGAGCCGCCTTCTTCATGCCAGCCTCGTCCTGTTCGCCTCGGGCTCGCCCGCGATGGCGGAGGTTTGCGACAAGGTGCTGGGCGAGGATTTCGACAGGCTGATAAATGCGTCGCTCTGGCATCAGGTCGGCGACCGCCTCTTCGCACCCGCGACCATCGTTCTCCTCGCGATCGCCGTGCTGACCGCCACCAAGATGCCGGGCCTTCGCGGGATCGCGCTGATTGCCGGTCTGGTGACGGCCGTTCAGGCGGTCACCGCCATCGGCGCCAACGTGTTTCCCGATGCCGCGCTGATCGCCGCCCGCATCGAGGGTTGCGGCGGTGCCTCGATTGCCACCGCCATCGTCTCGTCGGCTCTTGCAATTCTGCTGGCGATCTCGTTCGTTGTCGCTGTCGACGGCACACCCCGGCCGCGCGACTGATCCTCGTCGTCGGCGGGGAAATCCCTCGGGCTTGCGGATCTAATGCCACGCTTGCGCGTTTAACCCGCTCAAGCTTGCTGCATGCCGTTCATTTGACATGCCGCTGCCGCGACCGGCAAGATCGGTCGAGAAGCCGCCGCGTTCAGGTTCATCTGGTTTGCGAGGTAAGGCCATGGCGAAATTCCCCACGATGCCCGATCTGGAGACGGAGGTGGAGCTTCCGCAGATCCGTCACATTCAAACCTCCGACCTGAGCGACGCGCTCAAGAAAGGCGTCGACGATTTCCGCGAGATGCCGACTCACGCGTTCTTTGTGGCGCTGATCTATCCCATTCTCGGCCTGCTGCTCGCAGCGGCGATCTTCGGCAATAACATCCTGCCCTTGCTGTTCCCGATGATGGCCGGCTTTGCCATGCTGGGGCCGGTGGCGGCCATCGGGCTCTACGAACTGAGCCGGCGGCGGGAACTGGGCCAGGACATCACGTGGTCGGGCGCTTCGCAGGTCATGCGCTCGCCCGCCATCGGATCGATCATCCTGGTGGGCCTGCTGCTCTTTGGCATCTTCCTGGTGTGGCTGGCAGTCGCGCAGGCGCTCTATCTAGCGATCTTCGGAGCCTACGTGCCAGCCTCTCTCACCGGCTTTCTGCGCGACGTCCTGACGACGCGTCAGGGGTGGATGCTGATCGTCATCGGCAACGCCGTCGGATTCGTATTCAGCCTGGTGGTGCTCGCCATCAGCGTCTTCTCGTTCCCGATGTTGGTGGACCGGCACGTGAGCGCGGCGGTGGCGATCCAGACCTCGATCCGGGCCGTGGGCGCCAATCCGGGAACGATGATCCTCTGGGGTTTCATCGTCGCCGCATTGCTGGCGATCGGCTTCATTCCGGTTTTCTTCGGGCTCGCCGTGACGCTTCCCATTCTGGGCCACGCCACATGGCACCTCTATCGGCGGGTGGTCGGCCCCTAGAGCCTGATCCGGCGAAGTAGAAAACAGAGAGATAGAGCCGGATCAGATTCGAGGAAGCTGAATCCGACTCTAGCGTGCGCGCCTTGCCCGTTTTTCCTTGCCGCGAAGCGAGGCCTCGCTTAACCGGTGAACGGTCATCCGTTGAGGGGCAATCGCATGAGCTATGACACGATCATCGTCGAGACTCGGGGCAAGGTGGGGCTGGTCACGCTGAACCGCCCGCAGGCCCTTAACGCCCTCAATTCCACGCTCCTCACGGAAGTGAACCGGGCCCTCGACGATTTCGATGCCGACCGCAATGTCGGGTGCATCGTCATTACCGGCTCCGAGAAGGCGTTCGCGGCCGGCGCCGACATCAAGGAAATGTCGGAGCTTTCCTATCCGGACACCTATGTGGACGACTTCTTCGCGGGATGGGACCGTGTGGCGAGCCGGCGCAAGCCGATGATCGCGGCGGTTGCGGGCTTTGCGCTCGGGGGTGGCTGCGAATTCGCCATGATGTGCGATTTCATCATTGCGGCGGACACCGCCAAATTCGGCCAGCCCGAGATCAAGCTCGGCGTCATGCCCGGCATGGGCGGGACGCAGCGCCTGACCCGCCTGATCGGCCGCGCGAAGGCCATGGACATGTGCCTCACCGGCCGGATGATGGGCGCCGAGGAAGCGGAGCGCTCGGGTCTGGTGGCGCGGATCGTTCCGGCGGCCGATCTCGTCGCGGAGGCCATCAAGACGGCCGAGACCATCGCGTCGATGTCGCGGCCGGCCGTCATGATGACGAAGGAGAGCGTCGATCGCGCCGACGAGACCTCCCTCGCCGAAGGCGTGCGGTTCGAACGCCGCGTGTTTCACGCCATGTTCGGCACCGACGACCAGCGCGAGGGCATGAAGGCCTTTATCGAGAAGCGCGCTCCCCAATTCAAGTCAAGCTGACCTACGGGCGGCATCTCTCATGGGCGATATCGGGATCGATATGCTCGCGGCCCTGGCTGCGATCTCGCTGCTGGCGGGCTTCGTCGATTCCATTGCCGGAGGCGGCGGATTGCTGACCGTCCCGGCGCTCATGCTCGCAGGGCTCGATCCCGCCCAGGCCATCGCCACCAACAAGGTGCAGGGCTCCTTTGCGGCCGCGTCCGCCACCTGGACCTTCGGCCGCAAGGGCCTGATCCAGTGGCGTCAGGCTTGGCGTTTCGCGCTGATCGCCTTCGTGAGCGGCATCGCCGGCGCCCTCTGCGTGCAGTTCCTGCCGCGCCCGGTCCTCGAAATCCTGATCCCGGTTCTGCTGATCGTCATCGCGTTCTATTTCGCGCTTTCGCGCAAGGTCCAGGACGCGGATGCCAGCGCCCGCATGACGTCGCTTGCCTTCGGGCTGACCGCGCCCGTCGCCATCGGCTTTTACGACGGCATCTTCGGGCCCGGCGCCGGCTCCTTCTATATGCTCGCCTTCGTGATGCTGCTTGGCTATGGGGTCGTGCGCGCCACCGCCCACACCAAGCTGCTCAATCTCGCGAGCAACCTCGGCAGCCTCATGCTGTACAGCGCGACCGGCACCGTCGTGTGGCCCCTCGGCCTCGTGATGGCGGGGGCGTCCCTGATCGGGGCGCAGATCGGCTCGCGAGTCGCCATGCGCTTCGGGGTCAGGATCATCCGCCCACTGCTCGTGGCGGTGTCGAGCCTGATGGCGTTGCGCCTGCTTCTCGACCCCGCCAACCCATGGCGGCAGGGACTCGCAGCGCTTTTTTGACGCGCGGACACGCGCTAGCCTGATCCGGCGAAGTGGATACCGGTTCGCCGAAGATCATGCGGCAAAGCAAGCGGTAGAGCCGGATCAGGTTCGAGGAAGCTGAATCCGACTCTAGCGTTGACGTTCCGCGCGCTGCCGTCTATAAGCCGCTCCACATGAGCCCGCGCATGAAGCGGGCTTTCCGGTTTCCATGCAATCACCCGACCGCCGCCAAGGCTGTATTGAGCCTGGTTCGGCGTATCGGATTTTAATGACGAGGACAGGCCCATGGCCAACACCGTGTCGGCCAAGAAAATGACCCGCAAGATCGCGAAGCGTACCGCGATCAACAAGTCGCGTCGCAGCCGTGTCAGGACTTTTGTCCGCAAGGTTGAGGAAGCACTCGCCACTGGCAACAAGACGGATGCGGCAGCAGCCCTGCGCGCCGCCGAGCCGGAGATGATGCGGGCGGCCCAGAAGGGCATCCTTCACAAGAACACCGCGTCGCGGAAGGTTTCGCGCCTGGCAAGCCGCGTCAAGGCGCTTGAAGCCACTGCGTAAATTCCCCTCGGGGCGACCTTGAGGACGACCCTTCAAACCCGGCTTTTCAGCCGGGTTTTTTCATGCCCGTACCCTACTTTTCGACCCCGCAACTTATCCACATTGCCCCTTGACTCCGGGGTCGCTTCAAGGGGTGCTTTGGGCCGAGATCAGGTTTAAAACGCGCAGGAAAGCCCGAATATATTCAACAGTTTAGCAGGCAAAGGTTCGCAAGGCATCCGAATCCCGCACCTGGCGAGCCCGAATCGCACCTGAATCAACATTGCGCCAAAACCTTTTTTGACGCCCCCCGCACCCCCCTTCCCGGAACACTGAATCAGTTGCGAAGTCAGGACTTTATCGGTGTGCGGGAAAAGCTGTGGACGGGGCTGTGGGCATCTGTGGCCGGCTTCCAGCATTGGCATCTGGCTTGAGCGTGTTGCACCCCCCTGACCCCCTGTGTAAGGTCACCTCACTTCAGCGGTCCGCCGCGAAGTCATCCAATCAAGTCTCAGGGTATAAAGCCCGGTTGCGGGGATAGTGTTTTGTTTCATGCGACGACGAAGCAAGAACTGGCTCAGCATTGCGCAACGGCTTCTCTTGATGAAACTTGAACGGTTGTAAAACTGGGCGTTCGTTCCAGATTGTCCGGGCAGAATAGTAAACGATAATCTTTGGTAGAGTTATGTCGCCGGGTGTTTGGACAGCCGCGCGGTGCAGTTTTTTTGTCGGTCGGCAACAAATCGGGGCGTAAGGACCATTGCTTTTTCGCCATGGCCCTTAGGGGAGGAATTTTGATGTTTCGGAGCGAGGATCACCGCGCCTATGCGGCGGCGACCGAGAGCGGCGTTGCGGGTGCGGCAGACCAGGGAGCGGCGGAGACCTGGGCGCGCGTCAAGCGCCGGCTCCGGGCGGAGTTGGGCGAGGATATTTTCTCGAGCTGGTTCGGACGCTTGGAACTGGAGACCGTGGTCGATGGCTGCGCCTATCTGACGGTCCCGACCCGGTTCCTGAAAAGCTGGATCGAGTCGCACTATACCGATCGCGTTCTGGCTCTCTATCGCACCGAGGCAGCCCATCTCGATCGCGTCGTCATCGCGGTCCGCAGCGGCGTCGGCCGGGATCAATCCGCGCTGCGTCGCCCCACCGAGGTTCCCCGTCTCGGCACGGGACCCATCCTTGCAGGCGTGCCCGCCGCCGGCGACCCCAAACCCCTGTCCGCCTCCATGCCCGACGAACGCAGTGATGCCAACGAGCTCGGCGGCGCGCCGCTCGACACGCGCCTGACCTTCGACAGCTTCATCGTTGGGCGCTCCAACGCGCTTGCGCACGCCGCCGCCGATCGGGTCGCCCATCATCAGAACGGTCAGGCCATCTACAACCCGCTCTTCCTTCATGCGGGCGTCGGCCTCGGCAAGACCCACCTCCTCCACGCCATCGGACATGAAGTGCGCTCGCAAGGGCGGCGGGTGATTTATCTCACCGCCGACCGGTTCATGTACGGCTTCGTCGCCTCCCTCAAGGCCCAGACATCGCTCGCCTTCAAGGAGCGCCTGCGCGGCATCGACCTCCTGATTCTGGACGACGTTCAGTTCATCCAGGGCAAGCAGATCCAGCAGGAATTCGGCCACACGCTGAACGCGCTGATCGATGCCGGCCGGCAGATCGTGGTGGCGGCCGACCGTCCGCCCGCCGACCTCGAGGCCCTCGACGAGCGCGTCCGCTCCCGCCTTGCCGGCGGCCTGGTAGTGGAGGTCGGAGGGCTGGACGAGGCCTTGCGCGCCTCTATCCTCACCACCCGGATCGAGGCCCTGAAGATCGTTCACCCAACCTTCGACGTGAGCCCGAGCGTGGTCGCCTATGTGGCCCGCGCCATCACGGCGAATGGCCGCGATCTCGAAGGCGCGGTCAACCGGCTGCTGGCCCACGCGACTCTGACCGGATCGGCCATCACGCTCGAGACCGCCGAGACGGCGATCCGCGATCTCGTCCGCAATCGCGAGCCGAAGCGGGTCAAGATCGAGGACATCCAGAAGCTGGTGGCCTCGCGCTACAACGTCTCCCGCTCAGACATCCTGTCGGAGCGGCGCACCGCCGCGGTGGTGCGTCCGCGGCAGATCGCCATGTATCTGTCGAAGGTGCTGACCTTGCGGTCACTGCCGGAAATCGGCCGACGCTTCGGCGGTCGCGATCACACCACGGTTCTGCATGCGGTGCGCAAGATCGAGAAGGCGCTGGGCGAGGACAATACCCTGAGCGACGAGGTCGAGCTGCTCAAGCGCATGCTGCAGGAATAGGCAAAGGCGCGGGCCCGCGATGCCTTGTTCAGGACGCCCGGTCATGGCCTTGCTTTTACGGCCAACCTTCGCCACTCTTGCACCCCGCTTGACCGGCGGTCGCCACGCATCGCGGGACGTGCCGGTCTGAGCCAATAATTCCAACGAAAACGGGTGTTGGACTATGAGAGTTACTGTTGAGCGAGCCGCTCTGCTGAAGGCGCTTGGGCATGTGCACCGGGTCGTCGAGCGCCGCAATACCATTCCGATCCTGTCGAACGTTCTCCTGCGCGGGGAAGACGGCTCCTTGCGGCTGAAGGCGACCGATCTCGATATCGAGGTGACGGAGACCATTCCGGCCGATATCAGCGAGGCCGGCTCGACAACGGTTCCGGCCTACATGATCTACGACATCGTCCGCAAATTGCCGGATGGCGCCCAGGTCTCGCTCGAGATGGCCGGCGATGCCAGTCAGATGCAGATCCGTTCGGGCCGGTCGCGCTTTATGCTGCAGGCCCTGCCGGAGAGCGACTTCCCGGATCTTGCAGCCGGTGACCTGCCGCATCGGTTCACCCTGTCGGCGGCCGATCTGAAGCGCCTGATCGAGAAGACCCAATTCGCGATCTCCACCGAGGAGACGCGCTATTACCTCAACGGCATTTATCTTCACACGATCGATGTATCGGGCACCACCATGCTGCGCGCGGTGGCGACCGACGGCCATCGGCTGGCGCGTGTCGAACTGCCCGCCCCTTCCGGTTCGGACGGCATGCCGGGCGTCATCATTCCCCGCAAGGCGGTGGCGGAAATCGTCAAGCTCGTGGAGGACGGCAGCGAATCCGTCGTGATCGAGCTGTCATCCGCCAAGGTGCGTCTCACCTTCGAGGGCGTCGTTCTGACCTCCAAGCTGATCGACGGGACCTTCCCCGACTACCAGCGAGTCATCCCGGTCGGGAACGACAAGATGCTGACGGTCGAGCGGAGCGATTTCGCCAAGGCGGTCGATCGCGTCTCGACGATCTCGTCCGAACGCGGCCGGGCGGTGAAGCTTGCCTTGGCGGACGGTCGCCTGACGCTCACCGTCACCAACCCGGATTCCGGCAGCGCGATGGAAGAGATCGAGGTCGATTACGACGCGGCGCCCATCGATATCGGCTTCAACGCCCGCTATCTGCTCGACATCACGGCGCAGCTCGACGGCGACACGGCCCTGTTCAAGCTCGCTGATCCCGGTTCGCCCACCATCGTGCAGGATCGCGAAGGGGCATCGGCCCTCTACGTGCTGATGCCGATGCGGGTGTAGACGCAACCGCCCCTTCACGCCGCGCATCCCCCTCACCCGGACCTGCGGTCCGACCTCTCCCCAAGGGAGAGGTGATGAGGAGGCCGCATCTGCACTTAACCTCTCCCCGGTGGGGAGAGGTCGAGCGAAGCGAGGGTGAGGGGATCTCCCGCTTGATCTTTCGGGTCCGCTCACCGAAACAGGGGACCTGTCATGGCAGCACACCCCACCCGTCCCCCACTCATCACGCGCCTGATCCTGCAGGATTTTCGCACCTATGCGAGCCTCGATCTTGCGGTGTCGCACCCCCTCGTGGCGCTGGTCGGCGACAACGGCGCGGGCAAGACCAACCTCCTCGAAGCCCTGTCGCTTTTCATGCCCGGCCGCGGCTTGCGCCGGGCCGACCTTGCCGAGATGGCGCGCCAGCCGGGTCCCGGCGGTTTTGCGATCTCCGTGACCCTCGACACGGCCTTCGGGGACCACCGCCTCGGAACCGGGCTCGAGCGCGTCACCACGGAGGCGCGTGCCGCCCGCATCTGCCGGGTCGACGGCGCCAATGTGTCGTCGCCCTCCGCTTTCGCCGAATATCTGCGCATCGTCTGGCTGACGCCCGATCTCGATGCTCTGTTTCGCGGGCCCGCCGGCGACCGGAGACGCTTCCTCGATCGGTTCGTCTTGGCCGTCGATTCGGAGCACGGGGCCAGGGTCAATGCGCTCGAGCGCGCCTTGCGGTCGCGCAATCGCATCCTCGAAGACAGCCCCCACAACCGGCTCTGGCTCGACGCCATTGAGCGCGAAGTGGCGGAACTTGCGATCGCGGTCGCGTCGGCCCGCCGGGAGACCGTGCAGCGCCTCGCGGCGCTCATTCTTTCGACGCGCGACGACGATTCGCCGTTTCCCTTCGCCACCTTGAGCCTCGACGGGGAGATCGACACCCTCGTGGCGACGCGTCCCGCCGTCGATGCCGAGGATTGCTACCGGCGAATCCTGCACGAAAACCGTTCGCGCGACCGGGCCGCGGGACGCACACTCGTCGGCCCGCAGGCGACCGACATGCTGGTGCGCCACGGCCCGAAGGATATTCCCGCCAGCCTCGCCTCGACCGGCGAGCAGAAAGCCCTGCTCATCGGCCTCGTGCTGGCCCATGCGCAACTCGTCGGCAGCATGACGGGCATTGCGCCGTTCATCCTCCTTGATGAAGTTGCGGCCCATCTCGACCCCCGCCGCCGGGCGGGCCTGTTCGCCACCCTGGAAACCTTGGGCGGTCAGGTCTGGATGACCGGGGCCGATCCTGACCTCTTTGCCGGGCTCGAAGGCCGCGCGGAGGTTCTTCAGGTGACGCCCGGAATGGTGCGGCCGCTCCTCCCTTGAGGATCGCGCCGCTGACCCCTTGCGTGAGGGGGGCCAACCTCCCTATGACGGTGCCATGAAGATGTCGGATATTCCTTTTGGCACCACTGATTGGTCGCTCGTCGAACCCACAATTCACAAAGGCGAGGAGGGGCATGCGCTCTGGCGCACCCGGCAATTCGGCGCAATTCGGGTGCGGATCGTCGAGTACAGCCCCGGTTATCTCGCCGATCACTGGTGCAGCAAGGGTCACATCCTGTTCGTTCTCGCGGGCGAGCTGGTTACCGAACTCGACGACGGCCGCTCGTTCACCCTCACCGAAGGGCAGAGCTATCAGGTGGCGGATGAGGCGGAGCCCCACCGCTCGCGCACCGCAACGGGCGCCAAACTCTTCATCGTCGATTAGTCCCTGAAACACGGAAAAATCGTCGGGACTGGCGCCTGAGGATCCGCCACATCTTGATGGGTCGACAGAGGAACGTCAGCCGCGTCGCGCTGCCGTGATCGCGGCGACGTCGATCTTCTTCATGCCCATCATTGCCTCGAACGCGCGCTTTGCTTCATCACCGCCGGCCGCCATCGCCTCGGTCAGCACGCGCGGCGTGATTTGCCAGGAGATGCCCCACTTGTCCTTGCACCAGCCGCACGCACTTTCCTGGCCGCCATTGCCCACGATGGCGTTCCAGTAGCGGTCGGTTTCCTCCTGATCGTCGGTGGCGATCTGGAACGAGAAGGCTTCGCTATGTTTGAACGCCGGACCGCCATTGAGGCCGAGACAAGGAATGCCCGCGACTGTGAAGTCGACCGTCAACACGTCGCCCTTCTTGCCGGATGGGTAGTCACTGGGTGCACGATGGACGGCACTCACGGCGCTATCGGGAAAGGTCTCGGCGTAGAAGCGGGCAGCCGCCTCGGCGTCCTTATCGTACCAGAGGCAAATCGTGTTCTTTGCCATTGCGCGTCCTTTCGCTTTGAGGCCCAGCACCAGCCTTATATCCCATCAGGAGGGAATACTCTCCCCCTGTTGGTTACCTGCCATCAGCGACACAGATCCCTCGAATGCGCGTGCTGGTACAGGCCACCGCTCCTGCGGTAGAATATCCATCGGCCGCTCCCCGGCCTATGGATTTCTCACGATGGACTTCGCCGGACTGCTCGTGTTTTCGACTGCGCTTTTCATCGGCGCCGCCTCCCCGGGGCCTGGCGTTGCCGCCATCGTGGCGCGGGTGCTCGGTCGGGGCACGGCGGGCGCGGTGGCGTTTACGGCCGGGGTCGCGGTCGGCGATGTGGTCTGGCTGACCTTTGCGGTCGTCGGCCTCGCCGCCCTCGCACACACGTTCCATGAGGTTTTCGTGGTCATCAAATGGGTGGGCATCGCCTACCTGCTCATGATCGCCTGGAAGCTCTGGACCGCTCCCGTGGTCGTCCGGGAGATCGAAGCCAACACGGTCTTCGAGCACCCGGCAAAGCTCTTCCTCGGCGGGCTCGCGATCACCATGGGCAACCCGAAGGTCATGGTGTTCTACCTCGCTTTGCTGCCGACCCTCCTCGACCTCTCCCGGGTGACGGTGCTGGGCTACGCGGAGCTCGTCGGCGCGACCCTGGCGGTGCTGGCCGCGGTTTTTGGCGCCTATATCGTCCTGGCGCTGCGGGCCCGCAGGCTCTTTACCACCCCGAAAGCCATCAAGGCCCTCAACCGCATGACCGGCACGGCGATGGCCGGCGCGGCAGCGGCGATCGCGGCGCGTTGAATCCATCAAAAAGCCCTTTTGCTACGGTTTTTCCGGTGCATTCCCCGCGCGCGTACACGCGCGGGGGTGAAATTTCAACGTTTCATGACTAAATAGTTGATCTTACGAATCAAAGACCGCGTGCTCGGTTCTCCCGCCGTGCGCTTTTAAGGACTCCAAATGGCCGAACCCGCTGTGAACATGAATGTCGATGCCTATGGGGCCGATTCCATCAAGGTGCTCAAAGGCCTCGATGCAGTCCGCAAGCGGCCAGGCATGTATATCGGCGACACGGATGACGGTTCGGGCCTGCACCACATGGTTTATGAGGTGGTCGACAACGCCATCGACGAGGCCCTGGCCGGTCACGCCACCGAGGTCACCGTGACGCTGAACGCCGACGGTTCGGTCACAGTCACCGATAACGGCCGCGGCATCCCGGTCGACATCCACACCGGCGAGGGCATTTCGGCCGCCGAGGTCATCATGACCCAGCTCCATGCGGGCGGTAAATTCGACCAGAACTCCTACAAGGTGTCGGGCGGTTTGCACGGGGTCGGCGTCTCCGTGGTCAACGCCCTGTCGAGCTATCTGAAGCTGCGTATCTTCCGCAACGGCAAAGAGCACGCGATGGAATTTCGCCACGGCGAATCGGTGGCGCCGCTCGCGGTTGTCGGGGATGCGCAAGGGCGGCAGGGCACCGAAGTCACCTTCCTCGCCTCGACCGACACCTTCACGATGGTCGAGTACGATTACGACACGCTCGAACACCGGTTGCGCGAGCTGGCCTTCCTGAATTCCGGCGTGCACATCATCCTGACCGACAATCGCCATGCGGAGCGCAAGCGCGAGGATCTTATGTATGAAGGCGGCATCGAAGCCTTCGTGCGCTATATCGACCGCGCCAAGACCCCGCTCATCCACGAACCGATCGTCATTCGCTCCGAACGCGACGGCATCGGGGTGGAGGTCGCGCTGTGGTGGAACAATTCCTACCACGAGAGCGTGCTTTGCTTCACCAACAACATCCCTCAGCGCGACGGTGGCGCGCACCTGGCGGGCTTTCGCGCTTCGCTGACGCGCCAAGTCAACGGCTACGCCGAATCCTCGGGCCTAACCAAGCGCGAGAAGGTCTCGCTCACGGGCGACGATTGCCGCGAGGGTTTGACCGCCGTCGTCTCGGTGAAGGTGCCTGATCCGAAATTCTCCTCGCAGACGAAGGACAAGCTCGTCTCGTCCGAAGTTCGCCCGGCGGTCGAGAACGTCGTCAACGAGGCGCTCAGCAACTGGTTCGAAGAACACCCGGCCGAAGCGCGCAATGTGGTCGGCAAGGTGGTCGAAGCCGCCGCCGCCCGCGAGGCGGCCCGCAAGGCGCGCGAACTGACGCGCCGCAAGGGCGCGCTCGACATCGCGTCGCTGCCGGGAAAACTCGCCGATTGCCAGGAGCGCGATCCGTCGAAATGCGAGATCCTCCTCGTCGAGGGCGATTCGGCCGGCGGCTCCGCCAAGCAGGGCCGCGATCGCGCCTTCCAGGCCGTGCTGCCGTTGCGCGGCAAGATCCTCAACGTGGAGCGTGCGCGCTTCGACAAGATGCTGGGAAGTCAGGAGATCGGCACGCTGATCACGGCGCTCGGCACCGGCATCGGCCGCGAGGAGTTCAACCCCGACAAGCTGCGCTACCACCGCATCATCATCATGACCGACGCGGATGTGGACGGCTCGCATATTCGCACGCTGCTGCTGACGTTCTTCTTCCGGCAGATGCCGGAACTGATCGAGCGCGGACATCTCTACATCGCGCAGCCGCCGCTCTACAAAGCCACGCGCGGCAAGCAGGCGCTGTACCTCAAGGATGAGCGCGCGCTGGAGGACTTCCTGATCGATTCTGGCATCGACAACGCATTCCTGCGCCTCGAATCCGGCCTTACCTTTCAGGGCGAGCAACTCAAGGGACTGATCGAAGAGGCCCGTCTCATTCGACAGGTCCTGCAGAGCCTGCATTCGCGCTACGACCGTCGTGCCGTCGAGCAGGCGGCGATCGCCGGCGCGTTGCGCCCGGACGTGGTGGAAGATCCCGAACGCGGCCCGGCTGCCGCCACCTATATCGCCCAGCGCCTCGACCTGATTTCGGAAGAACTCGAGCGCGGCTGGGTCGGCGAAGTGCGCGATGGCGGCTACGTCTTCTGGCGCACGGTGCGCGGCGTGAAGCAGGTCTCGGTGCTGGATCAGGCGCTGATTGCCAGCCAGGAAGCCAAGAAGCTCGACGAGCGCTCGAAGTCGCTGCAGGACGTCTATGCCAAGCCGGCCGCTTTGGTCCGCAAGGGCGACGAGATGCAGATCGATGGTCCGCTGACCCTCTTCACCTCCGTGCTCGCCGCTGGCCGCAAGGGCCTGCAGCTCCAGCGGTACAAGGGTCTTGGCGAAATGACCGCACAGCAGCTGTGGGAAACCACGCTCGATCGCGATGTGCGCTCGCTGCTGCAGGTGCGTGTCAAGGACGTGACGGACGCCGACGACCTGTTCGTGAAACTGATGGGCGACGTGGTCGAGCCCCGTCGCGAATTCATTCAGGACAACGCGCTGAGCGTGGCGAACCTCGACGTCTGATTTCTGTTCCGACGTCTAGAACGCGCATCGACTTTCACACACAACCCGCCGGCCATTCCGGCGGGTTGTGTGCGTCTGCTCCCGAGATCTCGTTATCTCAGATGCGGGGGGACCTCCTCGGCAGCCGACGTGGGCGCCGGAACGGCGTCCCTCGCTTTTGGCTCGCGCCAGGCGACCAGGCGATAGAACATCGGGATGAAGAAGGTGGCGACGAAGGTCGCCAGCAGCATGCCGCCGATCACGCCGGTTCCGATCGAATGCCGGCTCGCCGAACCTGCACCGCTGCTGATTGCCAAGGGAACGACACCGAGAATGAAGGCGAGCGACGTCATGACGATCGGCCGGAAGCGCAGGCGCGCCGCCTCGACCGCAGCCTCCAGTGCACCGACACCCTCCTGGCGCTTGAGAACCGCGAATTCCACGATCAGAATGGCGTTCTTCGCCGCAAGACCAACGAGGGTCACCAACCCGATTTGGAAATAGACGTCGTTCGTCAGGCCGCGGAGCGAGATCGCGAGCAGCGCCCCGAACAGCGCGAACGGCACGGCAAGAACGACCGCGAGCGGAAGCGTCCACTTTTCGTATTGAGCGGCGAGAATGAGAAACACCATGATGATGCCGAACACCATCGCCTGGGTGCCCGACCCGCTGGCTTCCAGTTCCTGATAGGCCGAGCCGGTCCAGGCAATCTGGAAACCCTCCGGAAGCGTCTGCCGCGCCACCTCCTGCATCGCCGCGATGGCCTCACCAGAGGTGTATCCCGCTCCGGGATTGCCCGTGATCTTGGCGGCCGCGAAAGCGTTGAAGCGCTCGAGTTGATCGGGACCGACCACCCGTTCGGTCGTCACGAGTGCGCTCAACGGCACCATGCTGCCGCTGAGCGCACGCACGAAGACCTGTTGCAGATCTTTCGGTGCTTGCCGGAAGGCGGCTTCCGATTGCAGGGTCACGCGGTAATTGCGCCCGAACAGGGTGAAGTCGTTGACGTAGAGACTGCCGAACGTGCTCTGCATCGCCTCGAACACCGAGTTGATGGGTACGCCCAGGGCCTTCGCCATATCGCGGTTCAAATCGAGCTTGTATTGGGGAACGTTGGTATCGAAGGTCGTGCGAACAGCGGCGAGTTCAGGACGTTTCGAGGCCGCGTCGACGAGCTGCGCGGTCGCGGTCGCCAGCGATTGCACGCCGCCGCCCGTCCGGTCCTGCACATAAAGCTCGAACCCGCCGGTGGTGCTCAAGCCCATGATCGGCGGCGGATTGAAGAACAACGTCAGCGCGTCCTTGATGCCGGCATTCATGGCCACGAACGGCCCCGAAAGATTGCGGGCATCGAGTTCCGGGGTTGTGCGCTCACCCCAATCCGTGAGGGTCACGAAGGTTGTGCCGGCGCTTGGCCTGAGACCACCGGACAGAAGATCGAAGCCCGCAATCGCAAACACGTTCTCGACGGCAGGGTGCTGCCGGAGATTGACCGATGCCTGATCCATGGCGACCGTTGTGCGATGGAGCGAGGCGGCGGGCGGCAGGATGGTGGCGCCGATCAGATAGCCCTGGTCCTCATCGGGAACGAGCGAGCCGGGCACAGTCTGGAACAGGAAACCTGTGGCGGCGAGAATGCCCACGAAGATCAGAAGTCCGATGGCGAACCGCCTGGCGAAGAAACCGACGCCGCTTGTGTAACCCGTCGTCAGCCGCTCGAAAAAGCGATTGAACACGCGGAATGGGAGCGCCGGCTCCTGGTGCCCGGGCTTGAGGATCAGCGCACAAAGGGCGGGTGTGAGCGTGAGCGCCACAACGCCCGAAATGATGACCGACATCGCAATGGTGACGGCGAATTGCTGGTACATGTTGCCCGCAAGCCCACCCATGAATGAGACGGGAATGAAGACGGCGCAGAGCACCAGAACGATGGCGATCACCGGCCCCGTCACCTCGCCCATGGCCTTGATAGCGGCTTCGCGCGGCGAGAGGCGTTCGGTCTGCATAATGCGCTCGACGTTCTCCAGAACCACGATGGCGTCGTCCACCACGATGCCGATGGCAAGCACCAGTCCGAACAGCGTCAGAAGGTTGATCGAGAAGCCGAGAAGATACATGCCGGCGAAGGTGCCGACGATCGAGATCGGCACGGCAATGACCGGAATGAGCGTCGCGCGCCAATTCTGCAGGAACAGAAATACCACCAGAATGACGAGAATGATCGCCTCAACGAAGGTGTGAATGACCTCTTCGATCGACACCTTGATGAATTTGGTCGTGTCGTAGGGAATGTCGTAGGTCAGCCCCGCCGGGAAACTGGACTGGAGTTCGTCCAGGCGGCTCTTGACGGCCTCCATGGTGTTCAGAGCGTTGGCGCCGGCCTGGAGATAGATGGCGATCGGCACCGCAGGAGTGCCGTTGAGCTTGCTGTCGGTCGAGTAGCTGGCCGCCCCGAGCTCGACCCGCGCCACATCGCGGAGCCGGAGTGTCGCCGCATTCTCATCCGAACGGAGAATGACATTGCCGAACGCATCCGCGTCGGGCAAGCGACCTTGGGTGGTCGCCGAATAGGTGAATGGGGTCGCGGCATCGTTCGGTGTGTCGCCGAAACGGCCAGCGGCAAATTGCGCATTCTGCTCCCGGATCGCCGCCGCAACGTCGGTTGGGGTGAGTGAGTATTGCGCGAGCTTGTCCGGCCGCAACCAGATCCGCATGGAATAATCGAGCTGCCCGATAATCGTCGCGTCGCCGACGCCGCGGATGCGCTTCAGTTCGTCGACCACGTTGAGCAGCGCGTAATTGCCCACATAAGTCGTGTCGTAGCGTCCGTCTTTGGCGAACATCGCCACCATGCCGAGGATCGAGGTGGAGCGTTGGTCCACCGTCACGCCGAGGCGGGTGACTTCCTGCGGCAGGGTGGGCGTTGCGCGCTGCACGCGATTATTGACGTTGATGGTCGCCTGATCCGGGTTGGTCCCGAGCGCGAAGGTGACGGTGAGTTGCATCTCGCCGCTGCTGGAATTCGAGGATTGCATGTAGATCATGCCCTCGACGCCGTTGATCTGCTGCTCGAGCGGGGCTGCGACCGTCTGGGCGATGGTCTCCGCGCTCGCGCCCGGATAGTTCGCGCTCACGACAACCTGCGGCGGTGTCAATTCCGGATATTGCGCAATCGGGAGTATGCGCATCGCCACGATGCCCGCGAGCACAATGACGATGGAAATGACGGCTGCGAAAACCGGACGGTCGACGAAGAAGCGGTTCATGGCCTGATGCCTTGCGCCACGGCGGCGGTGACCTTTACGGGGGCGCCGGGACGAACTTTGACGAGCCCCTCGGTGACGACGCGGTCACCGGCTCGCAGGCCTTGATCGACCACCCAGCCGGCCTCGACCTCACGTCCCAGCGTGATCGGCCTGAGCTCGGCCTTGCCCTCGCCATTGACGACGTAGACGAAAGTCCCCTGCGGACCCTGCGAGACGGCCACAGACGGAACCACGATGGCGTCGTTGAGCGTGATCCCCGTCACGACGGCGCGAACGAACTGCCCCGGAAGGAGCCGCCGTTCGGGATTGGGAACCACGGCGCGAAGGCGCAACGTCCCGGTTTCCGGATCGAGCCCGCTGGAGAGAAAATCGATGGTGCCGAGCTTGTCGTAAACCCGTCCATCACCGAACACGATCTTGAGCTTGACGAAATCGGCAGCGCGATCCCATTGCCCCTGGGCCTCCAGAAGGGCGCGCACCCATGAGAACTGGCTCTCGGTGACGGCAAAATTGATGAAAGCCGGGTCATCCTGCGTGATGCGGGTCAGCAAGCCGGCATCCCCCGAGGTGCTGATGAGACTGCCTTCGGGGACCCGCTCGAGACTTGTCGTGCCGCTGATGGGCGCCGTCACTCTGGTATAACTGAGTTGCAGTTCAGCCGCTTTGACTTGGGCTCTCGCGCCGGCCACGGAGGCGCGCGCGAGTTCCTGCGCCGACAACGCGTCGTCACGAGCCCTCTCGGTGCCAGACCCGGTTGCAAGCAGGCGCGTCGTGCGGTCAGCGTCGCGGGAGGCTTGGGAAAGCTGTGCTTCCGCTTGCTGCAATTGCGCCTCGGCCTTGGCAAGTTCGGCCTTGTAGACGTCGGGATCGATCTCGAAGAGTACCTCGCCCGCCTCGACATCCGCGCCCTCGACAAAGTTGCGCTTCAGCAGGATGCCGCCGACCTGTGCGCGGACCTGCACCTCGCGAGACGCCGCCACGCGCGCGGCGAATTCGAACGTCAGGGGGACGGGGCCTGCTTTGATTTCGACGACCGAAACCTCGGGCGGTGGCATGGCTTTGGGGCCGCCCTGAGCAACCGCGCCGTCGGCGATCGAGAGCAGAAGGCATGCCAAAGCCGCCCGGAGGATGCGAGTGCGAGGCAAGAGAAAACGCATTGGCATCTGTCTGGGTCTCCCGTTCGTGGCGACGTGCCGGTCGCGGCATCAAACGATCATCCGGGCAGCGCCGCAAGCCCGCACAGATCTCGGCTGGGCTTTAAATCCACGAACGGCCTGCTTGCCTGCGGGCACACTCGAACGCCGCTGGTTAACGGTCCCTGAATCCAGGACCACGCTTCGATCATGATGCCGTTCTCTTCGACGGAGAGTACCTTTGGAACATAACGGACGCATTACGATCGAGTGTCATGGGCATTTTCTGCTAGACTGACCTCGGTGACAGCTTCACTCGGAGGGTGCAGATGTTCTTGCAAACGATCGCCGACGAGGACGCAACCGACAGGGTCGCGGAGATCTACGCGAGACAGGAGTCGCAAATGGGATTCGTCATGGCGGCCACGAAATGCTTCACCGCACGACCGGATCTTCTGCCGATCTACACCGATTTCTCCGACAAAATCCGCTCGGGGTTCTCGCTCGGCTTGCGGGAATGGCGGTTGATCACGCTCATTGCGGCAAAGCACATCCCATCGACCTATTGCTCGTATGTCTATGGCAAGCAACTGATTGGCGATCTGGGATCAAAAGAGGCAGTCCTCGCCGTACAGCGAGATTTCCGGAGCGCCGGCTTGTCGGACCGCGATGTCGAGATGCTGGCTTATGCCGAGAAGGTCACCAGAGATGCGTCCCGGATCTCGCCGCTCGACATCGAACGATTGCGATCCGTGGGATTCACCGATCGTCAGATCTGCGATATCGCGCTGTGCGCCGCATTTCGGTGCTTTGTCAGCCGGTTTTTCGACGCGGTGGGCGCCGGTCCCGACGCGGCCTTCGTCGACGAAGACGCGGAGTTTCGATCAGCAATGACGGTGGGCAAAGGGTCTTGATGAGGCGCAAGGCCCGACGGACGCCGCCGGGCCTTGCGGTTTCTTTGACTCTTAGACGACGAAGAAGTCCTTGTACGTCATCTTGAGCTTCTTGTTCAGGGTTGCAATCTGGATCGCGGCGCCGTTTCCAGAGCCGTCTGCATCATAATACAGGACGCCCTTCTTGTTGTCGTACACGACATAATCATTGGCATCCTTGGCCTTCGTGCCGATGGTGAAGAAGTCTTTCTTGAGAGCGGCCGGCTTGGTCTCGGTGCCCTTCTTGCCCAATTTCTTGAAGTATTTGTTGTCGAGCCAAAGCGTGTCGTCCCTCACGTTGTAATCCGTGATTTTGTCGACGTTGAGCTTCTTCTTGTCCACCTTCGTGTTGAACACGAACGTGTCTTTGCCTGCGCCGCCGCTCAGTACGTCGATGCCCAGGTTTCCATAGAGCTTGTCCCATCCTGCGCTGCCCGCAATCGTGTTGGCCGATGTGTTGCCCTTGAGCACCAGGCTGCCACTGCCCACGCCGAAGAGATCGTCCACGAAACTGCCGAGCGAATAGGAGACTTCGGTGACGATGCGGTCGCGACCGGCCCCCGCGGAGGTCTCAACGACCTGGTCGCCCACGTTGTCCACATAGTAGGTGTCGTTGCCGAGGCCGCCGAGCATGGCGTCGGCGCCAACCGATCCATTCAAGACATCGTCGCCGCCCCCGCCTTCCAGGCGGTCCGCGCCGGTGTTGCCGGTCAAGGTGTTGGACAAGTCGTTGCCGATAAACGTCAAGGCTGCGCCGCCTGTCGCGACGACATTCTCGACCGCCGGCGCATCATTGAGGTTGAAGTTGGCGCTCGTCATGATGGTGTCGTGGCCGCCGCCGGCAGCCTCAATGACCGTATCGCCGCCGTCGAGAAAGTAAGTGTCGTCGCCGGCGCCGCCATCAAGCGTGTCCGACCCACCGCCGCCCGTGATGACGTCGTTGCCGCCCGCACCCGCCACATGGTTGTTGCCCGCATTTCCATAGAGCGTGTCGTTGAACGACGAGCCCCGCAGGTTCTCGACCTTGGCATATGTGTCGCCGCGAGCATCGCCGACGGCGCCACCTGCGGCGAGATCGGCGACAACACCGGCCGCCGCTCGCTCGTAGGACACGACGTCGATGCCGTCGCCACCATCGAAGATGTCCGAGCCGCTTCCGGCGATCAGCTTGTCGTTCCCTGCCCCGCCATTCAGGACGTTGCCGTCGTAGTCGGACCCGGCATACACGTCATTGCGTGCCGTTCCGTTGACAACCACAGCGGCGGTACGAACATCGACGATCTGGGTCGAGATCTTCCCATTGCCGACCGTCGGATCGTGCCAGGTGACGGAGACGCGGCCGTCCCACATCTCGGTCACTGACGGCCTGTATTGCTGCCCCGTGCCGTCCCTTGCGGCGCCCTCATTGAGCAGGAGTGGCTCTGTCATCGTTCCGTCGGGATTCACGACCCTTAGGAAGACATCGCCGTTATCGCCCGCATTGTTTGCGATGTACACGACGGCAACTCGCCCGTCGCGAAGCGCGGTCGCGCTGACGAAATCCCCGTCGGCCAGCCCGTTGGTGGTGAGTGTCGCAAGGGCGCCGGGGGTTCCGGCCATGTTGTAGAAACGCGCCATGACATTGGCGCCGGTGCTGTAGATCACCGCGAAGCCGTTATTCCCGGCTGCTACCACGTCAGAATATTGACCGTTTCCACCAACGTCGGTCGCCGGAGACGCAAACCCGTCGACGATCTTGAACTGGGTACCGCCGTTTCCAGTCGCGTAGGTGACGACATAGCGTCCGTCGGCCATGACCATGACGTCGGGGGACTGCAAGCCGACCCCGGTCGCGATCAGAATGGTGTTGGTTACGTTGCCGTCGAGGTCCTGAACGGCCATCTGGATCGAGTTGCCGTCGTCGTAAACGGTGACGAAGCCGTTATTCCCCGCGCGAGCGATCGATGGCGCCGACGATCCTTCAAGCGCGAGATTGCTCGCCAGGGTGACGGGCTGTTGCGTGAGCGGGGTTCCGTCGACGTCGAAAACACGTGTCTTGATGGCGGAACTGCCGGGCGTGCCCGCGGATTCGTTCCAACTGATGGCGAATTGCCCGCCTGTCCCGACCGCCTTGATTTCCGCCATGGTCTGCAGAGCCGTGGCGCTGTCGCTGACGACGGCTTGCATGCCGCCGACCTTGGCGCCGGCACCGTCGTAAAGCTGAAAGAAGATTTTGTTCTCGTTGGCGCTACGCCACCCGACCACGTACCCGCCATTTGGCAAATGCGCGACGACGTCCCGGTCCACGCTGCTCCCGGCGCCTTGGCGCACGACGTCCTCGGTACCCCAGATTCGAAATGTCATTGGCATCTATCCCTTAGCGAATGATCGATGCCCTTTTGAATCTCAAGTGACTCCGATAAGCCCCGTATGAACGCCGAGGTATCCATGAGAGTATATTCTTGGGTGCGGCAGCGCACATAGACGAAAGCGGGACTCACTGCGGCGCGCGCGGCGCTCTAGTGTTTGATCTCGCCGCAAACGGGAAGGCGCAACGTGAATGTGGATCCGCGACCTTCCTCACTGGTGACACCGATGTCGCCTCCATGCAGCCGCGCGATCTCGCGGGCGAATGACAGGCCGATGCCGGTCCCGGCGATTGCCTCTGCCGTCCGCGCACGGAAAAATTGCTCGAAAACCCTGTCGACCTCATCGGGCGGAATGCCGATGCCCGAATCGTCGATCGCAACCAGAACCTGGTCGCGCTCCGCCCAGGCACGAATGTGAACCGGCGTGCTGTTTTCAGAGTACTTCAGCGCGTTCGAGAGAATATTCGAGAGGGCCTGCTCGATCAGGGTCGGGTCGCATGTGACGGTGGGCGGCAGGCCCGACACATCGGTCGTCAGAATCCGTTCCGTTTCCTCTCCCTGATAACGTTCCCGGAGGGAGCTGATCAAGCGGCCGAGATCAATTTTTCTGGGTTTGAAGTTGATCTCTCCTCGATCGAGCCGTGCCGCATCGAGCGTGCTGTCCATCAGGCGGGAAAGACTTGAGATAGCTTGCCGAATATAATCCGTGCGTGCGCCAATTTCCGTCGCGTCCATTGACGTTCCGCGCCGTCTGATGCGCTGAGCGCTGGAGTCGATGATGGCGAGCGGCGTGCGGAACTGGTGAGAAACGATCGACACGAGCGTCCGATACATGCGGCTGAGGTCGCGCTCCTGACGCAAAGTCTCGTTGGCCGCCGCAATCTCCTGGCGGGAGCGGATGATCAGAATGGCAAGGATGAGGCCGCTGATCATGATGCCGAACATGTAGATCAGAATTTCGATCACTATCCATCGATGCTGCGCGCGCAGTTCGGTTTCCAATCCGCGTTTTGCGAGCATACTTCTGTTGGCGGTTTCCCGCACGGCGATTGTCAATGGCTGCATTTTCTGCAGCATCGCAGCCTCACGAGCGCGGTCGCCGCGGGTGATCATTGCAACCTCCCGGGCAACATCGTCGAAAGCCAATAAGTGACCCTGCAGGCTCGCGAGCACGCCAACCTGCTCCAGATAGCGTTTAGGTTCGCCTTCGTTGAAAAGCGCCAGGCGACTGGCAAGAATATCATGGCGCAATTCCAGGTGGGCGCTCGTGGTGGTTTCGTAACCATTGACAAACCGCGTCAGCGCTTCGGTAAAGCGGATGCTTTCAAGCTGAGCCTGCATGATAGTCCAGGCCATGTCCTCGCCCACACCCTTGTCGAGGTCGCGCTCGATTTGCACTAGGCCGTGGGTCGCCACGATCAGTGAAATGAAGAGCGCGACGATCGCCGCAGTCGACAGAAAGACCGCCCCTGAAATTCGGAATCGCGATGTCACCGGACCGTCAATGCTGTTAATTGCCAGATCCAGCGGGAATCATGTTGCGCGTTGCGCAGCGTCGACTCCTGGTCCCGCGGATAGACAACCCACAGAGGTCCCTTGTCGCGCGTGACGAGATCTTTGCCATCCATGCGGAAGGCCAGGAGCATGTCGTATCGTGCCATGTCCGTCATGGGGATCTCGACCATATAATCGTTGAGAGCCAAGGCCGTGATGATCGAGCCTTGTGCCCCGACAGACGCCATGAGATCGCGCATGAGGACCCCCTCAAATACCTTCACGCCGTCGGTCCAGTTGGTCGAGGTTCGCAGCGTTTTGATGCCGACGCTCTCGATCATCTCGCGATCGAACACAGCGCCTTCGCTGCTGTTCGTGGATTGAATGCTTCCGGTGATCGTCAGGATAACGCTGCCGCTCGGCTTGGGCAGATCGGCGCCTCGGGCAAGGCTGCAAATCGGCCCCAGCACGAACAGGACAGCGGCCAACATCAGCTTCGTCGGCATGCGCGTTGTCCTTGCAATTCGGCAGCGGTCATTCGGCTGGCGGCGGAGGCACGCCGATTGCGTGAGCTCCCGGCGCGGACATCATCCCGTGACACCAGTTCGTTTCGACGCTCTTCGCGCCTCGCGTTGAGCGTCGGCGATGAACTTGTCGAGGTCGTCGGCCAGGTCGTAGGCTTGATCCATCGACAAGGCGATGGGCGTCACTTTGCCGGTATAGTCTTCAAGCTGAAGCTTCAGGCCGTGCTGGTAGGGGTCCACCGAGTACCTGATCAGGCGCCTGGTTCGTGGCAGCAACATCATGTGCGGTTATTCTCAAGGTGAAGTCGGTCATGGCTTCGATGCACGGGACCCTGATTAAATGCTGCCGCCAATCCGCAACCATGCGTTCGTATAGGTTTGGGCGGTTTTCCCGACATCGGTTTTCTCCACCAGGCGCGTTCGCGACGAATGCGTTTGTATAACGTTCCAAAATACTGATCTGATTGAACTTTTTGCTCTGCCGTCTATCGTTTTTTCCTATGCGTTCACAGGGGGACTTCTCCTAACCGGTAGGCTTTCTTCCGCAGCACGCGCACAGGTATTTTGATCGATGTTGGAAGGTGCCTAGAGTATGAAGCTGGGAGAGTGATCGTTTTATTCCCATCCGCCTCCCGTGACCCAGCAATGTCACCGAAACGAAACACAATCCCGAAAGACAATCATCATCTGCTGATAGCCAATGGATAGTTCAATGTTGAAGAACGACTTTGATATAGGAACGAAGGGCCGGCTAATTCTGTGCGTCGAGGACGATTTTCGCCTGCGCTCCGACATTGTCGAGGAACTTGAAGCAGCGGGATATCGTGTCGAGGAGGCAACCAACGGCGAAGAGGCACTGAAGAGGCTGGAGACCTGCAAGCCCGACCTGATCCTCTCGGACATCACCATGGCGATCATGGGCGGCTATGACCTTCTCCGCGCGATCCGCAGCAAACGTCCTGATCTCGACGACGTGCCGTTTGTGTTTCTCTCAGTGCTGAACGACAAGCATGATGTCATTCAGGGGAAGAGCGTCGGCGCAGACGACTACCTTTTGAAGCCCGTCGATTACGATGTGATGCTGGCGACGATCGGCTCGCGGCTCGGCCAGGTCGCGCGGATGCGGCGCAATACGGTCGCTCAATTGGAACGCGAACGCAGAGAGATGCTGGAGGCGGCGATCGTGGAAACGCGCGATGCCTTCGCGGGTGTGGCGAACGCGCTCGATGGCATGTCGAGCGGCGTCATCTTTCTCGACGGCACCGGGCAAGTGCAGTCCATGAACCGCACTGCTCAGCGGATGACGCGGGGCGAGGACGGTCTCGTTCTCTCCGCTCGCGGCCTGCGAACGACCTCGGCAACGAGCACGCGCAACCTGAAACAGGCCATCCAGAATGCTCTTGCGGGACCGAGCAACGGCAGCATGGTGACGGTCTCACGGGCAATGCACCGGCCCCTGATCCTGCAAATTTGCCCCCTTGGCGTCCGGGACGCCATCGATTCCCCCGCTGTCGCGGTGCTCGTCGTCGATCCGGAGATGCGCCCGCGGCTTTCCGCCGAGATGGTCTCGCGGATGTACGACCTCACTCGCGCAGAAGCGCGGCTCGCTGTTGCCCTCACGGATGGCAAGCGCCTCGATGAGATTGCAACGGAGTTCGGGGTCTCACCCACCACGGTCTCGTTCCACCTGCAGAATCTTTTTCGCAAAACCCATACCAGCCGGCAAACTGACCTGGTTGCCCTTCTCATGCGAGGCGCGCTGGCATTCCAGCCCGCAGAAGTCGCGTGATAAGGTAACGCAACACCGACAAAATTCCCGCTTGCTCTTGCGCAGTTCTTGTTCCCCACTGAATAAATGCTGGCGGAACCGCGCGAACTCACGCAAATCTATGGAGCTTTTGGCTGCGGGGCCGTGTCGCCGGGATGAGCTTTCAATCGACGTCTGAGCTGATCGAACTGATCTACCAAGCATCTGCGGAGCCCGCGGTGTGGCCGCAGATCTCGGAGAAGATAAACGTCCTCCTGCGGGGCTCCTCGGTCTTCTTCATTCATGACCTGCATTCGTCCGCCATCACGCTGCTGGCTCGCCAGGACGTGGATATGGCCGCCATTCGCAGCTACCAGCAGCATTATGCCGGCCGGAACCCGATCATTCCGCGCGCCCTTCAGCGTCCGGACGGTACAGCAAACCCTATCGAGTCGCTGATGGAGCGGCGGGATTTCGACCGCGCGGAGTACTATGCCGATTGGTTCCGTCCGAACGGTTTCCACCACTCGACCGGCATTTCCATGCGGGTCGACGACAACTCATCGGTTTTTCTCACGTTTTTTCGGCCGAAGCGCGACGGCGAGTATAGCGATTCGGCTCATCGCATTCTGGAAACACTCGCGCCCCATTTCCGTCAGTCGGTCACGATGGGCAAGCGCCTGGAAGAATTGAGCGCGTCGGCGGCGATCGGGTATGTGGCTCTTCACAAGCTCGGAACGGCGGCATTTACCGTCACCCGCCGCGGCATCGTGACGGAGCTCAATGAGGCGGCGCAATCTCTGCTCGACGATGGCAGCGAGCTTCGCATCGTTGCCGGCCGTCTCCGATGCGTGATCGAGAACCATATTCCGTTGGCGCATCATATCCAGCACGTCATCGACACCCGGCAGGCCAAGACCTTCTCGCTTCCATCCGCTCGCGGTGGCGAGCCGCTGCAGGTGATGCTCCTGCCTCCGGTTCAGGCCCGCATCTGGGCGCCTGAGCCGACCGTATTGATGATGGTCAGGGCACCCCGGGCCGTCCTCGCGTCAGCCCTTGACCAAATTCGCAACGCCTATGGCCTGACCCATGCCGAGACACGATTGATGGCGGGTCTGGCCGGCGGCGAGACGGTCAATCAGTTCTGCGAGCGGGCCGGGGTCAGCCGGAACACGGTTAAGACCCAGTTGAGCAGCCTCTTCTCAAAGACCGGGACATCGCAGCAAAAGGAGCTCGTGCGGCTCGTCTTCACGCAGATCCCCCCACAGCGCTAGATCCTGGTCCCTCGAAGCGAATCCCATTTTGCCAAGAATTCTCCCGGCAAAACAAAGAGATAGATCCGGATCGCCCGAAGCCGCCGGATCCGGATCGAGGTGAGACGCCGTCACCCATAGGGGTGATGTAAATGGGAGGGTGCCGACTTATCGATGTGCAGGTGACGTAAGGCGAAGCCAATCCGCGCTTCCCTTCGCCATCAATGTGCAACGCGAAGAAGCTTTGGCTGCCACATGACCGAAATACCAAGTCCGAGTGTTTGGCTCAATCTGCCCAAACGAGCCGATCTCCCCGAATACCTTCTTTCCACACGGCCTCTCGTCCCGGGCTCGGGAAGTCTTGCGTTGATCGATGCCGATGTCCTGACGCTCCTGGCCCACCAGCTTCTCACGCCGCTTGCGGTCATCGACGGGGCTGCACAGCGTCTCATTCGCCATTCGAAAGCCCAGAAAGCCTGCGAGGTCGTCGAGCGCAGCCGAAGGATTCGCGACGCGGCGGGCGAACTCCTGCTACTGGTCCAAGGCCTGCTGGACCGGATCAGCCCGGAGACCGGGCATGTGGCTCTGGAGCAGGAGATATGCTCCCTGCCCGATATCGTCTCGCGCGCCTGCAACCAGGTCCGGTTTGCCCAACCCAGGCGCCGGTTCGACATCGACATCTCGCCGTCTGCCGAAAACCTGTTCGGCGACCTCATTCTGCTGCAGCAGATGATGAACATTCTTGTCTGCAACGCGGCGAAATATTCACCCCAACGCACGATCATCCGGATTGAAGGCTCGATCATCCGGGAAAACCTCGTGATATCGGTGCAGGATTCTGGCATCGGCATTCCTGCGGCCGATCTGCAAAAGCTCTTTCAACCGTTCTTCCGTGCACGAAATGCCGCCCGCCACAGGGGAACCGGACTGGGCTTGAACCTCGCTCGGCGCATCGCGCGGAGCCATGGAGGCGGCATCCGCGCGGAGAGCGTGGAGGGTCGCGGCTCCACCTTCACGGTGACGATACCGAAAGCTCAATGGGCGGCAAGTTTTGCGTGATCAAAGTCGTCCTCCGGGTCGCCTGCCGCATCACCTTTGCGGCGGACGCGTGTCGAAGCCGATCGCGGATTCGAGCGCTTGGCTCACGCGCATGACAAGACCCTCGGCAAAGCGCGGACCGATGACCTGCAGGCCGATTGGAAGTCCGGAGGCTGAGAGGCCGCAAGGCAACGAGGCCGCCGGTTGGCCCGTAAGATTGAACGGCACGGTGTAGGGAACTGCGACCTGCCAGCGGTCATAATCCGGCCCATTGTAAAGAATGTCGGCGCGCGGCGCCGTAACAGGTGTGGTCGCGGTCAGCAGGATCGGGTAGCGGCGGTGAAACACGGCCATTTTCTCGGCCAGCTTCGCCCGCGCGATTTCCGCCCGGTTCAACGCCTCACCGCTGACATTCAACCCAGATTCGGCGAGCTCCCGGAAACCGGGATCGAGCAAATCCCACTGGTCACGGGGAACATCCCGCAGCCGCGCACCAAATCCCGCGCGCCAATGCTCCTCGAAAATCGGCCGCAGCGGCTCGAGAACCGGGCCGACATCCTCGATCTCGGCGCCAAGTTCTCGCGCAAGCTCGATTGCCTTGGCGATCGCCCGTGAAACCTCGGTTGATGGCTCGATGCCCTGCAGCGCCGGCGAGTAGCCGATCCGCATGCCTTTGATTCCGGCCCGAAGATTGCCCAGCCAATCCGGCGCGGGTGCAGGAACGGCGTAATAGTCCCGATCGTCGGGCTGCACGAGGACCTGCAGCATGGCGGCCGCATCCGCAACCGAGCGTGCGATCGGCCCGCCGGACGCAAGGGTGCAGAACAGGCCGGTCTGCGCATGGGGAACCCGGCCGAAGGTCGGCTTGATGCCGAACAACCCGCTCAGGCTGGCGGGAATGCGAATGGAACCGCCGCCGTCATTGCCGAGCGCGAGCGCTCCGACGCCTGCGGCCAGCGCCGCCGCGCCGCCGCCGCTGGAGCCGCCCGGTGAGTGCGCGGGATTCCAGGGATTGCGCGTGATGCCGCGCAAGGCGCTGTCCGTGATGCCCTTCCAGGCGAATTCCGGCGTCGTCGTCTTGCCGATGAAGACGGCGCCCGCTTCGCGCAGGCGCGCCACGCTCGGCATGTCGTCGGTCGCAGGTTTGTCGGATGTGGTGAGAGATCCGGACCGTGTCGGCAGGCCCGCAATGTCGAAATTGTCCTTGATCGTCACGGGAACGCCGTCGAGCTCCCCGATCGGCGTGCCCGCACGCCATCGTGCTTCGGACGCCCGCGCCTGCTCCCGCGCCAAATCCGGAGTGAGGAGTTGAAAGGCTGCGAGCTGTGCGTCCACCAGCTCGGCGCGTTCGAGATGCGCCTCGGTCACTTCAACCGGCGAGAGCGCCTTGCTGCGGTACCGCGCGGTGAGTTCTGCGACCGGCAGCGTCAGGATTTCCATCGTCATGCCCTTTCCACCCCGCACCAATCGGCCACGAACAACGCCATGGTTTGCGTCACCTTGCGCAGCGAATCGAGCTCCACCCGTTCGTTGAAACCGTGCATCTGATCGGCCTTGGCGCCGAAGCAAAGGCTCGGGATGCCGTGGTTGAGACCATAGAAGCGCGTATCGGTGAGGCCGGTGAACGCGGCATCCGCAAGCTCGCCCCCGAAAACCGATCCGTAAACCTGCCGCAGCACCGCTTCCGGCTCCTCGGCGCCCGTGAGCTCGAAACCGTCCGACAGGAACCCCGACCAGACCACTTCCGGCGGGCTGCCTGCCAGAAACGGATGCTGGCGCGACGCCTCGGCGATGCAGGCGAGGATTTCCGTCTGGCAGTCGGACACCCTCCAACCAGGAAGGATTGCGATGCGGCAATCGACATCGCACCAGGCCGGGACGCTGGAAGCCCATTCGCCGCCCTTGATCATGCCCGGATTGAAGTTGATCGGGTGCGTCAGCGCCTTGAAGTTGCGATCAGTCGCAGCACGCCGGTTCCACTCCTCCTCGAGCCCTTCGAGAGCCTGGACGAGATGATAGGCCGCCTTGATGGCGTTGGAGCCCGACCCGGCCTGGGCGACGTGCGCCGGGCGGCCGCGCACCTTGAGGCGGAACCAGATGACGCCCACCTGCGAGCGGATCAGCCTGCCGTCGGTCGGTTCTGGGATCAGGCAGCAATCGGCCCGATAGCCGCGCTGAAGGGTCGAGAGGGCGCCGACACCGGTGCTCTCCTCCTCGATGACCGATTGCAGGTGGATACGGGCGGTGGGCTTCAGCCCGGCCGCGCGCAGCGCATCGAGGGCATAAAGCGCCGCGATGGTGCCGGACTTCATGTCGCCCGCGCCGCGGCCATGCAGCCAGCCGTCCTTTACAGTCGGTTGGAAGGGCGGCGTGTCCCACATGTCGAGCGGCCCCGCCGGCACCACATCGCAGTGGCCTTGAAGGATCAGCGACTTGCCCGCCGTCCGCTCCGGCCGATAGGTCCCCACGATGGAGCGGGCGCGGGAGAAGTCGTGCTCGATCGGGCCATACCCGGGAAGGTCTTTCACGTCGTCGATCTCGATCTTCCAATCGTCGACCTCATAGCCGCGCTGGTGCAGGAGATCGGCCATCATATCCTGGCATGGGCCTTCGGCGCCGCGCGTGCTGGGGATTGCGACGAAATCCTTGGTGGTGGAAATCTGGGCATCGAAATGCGCATCGACCGCGTCGCAGATTCGGCGAGAGGTATCGGAATCAACCATGATAAGTCCGGCTCCTTTTCTGTGTGCCCGAACGCACCAGCGCGTCGGCACCCTCGTTGGTCGTGAGCTTGTTTCGCCGGCTTACGGCGACGGCGTGCTCTTGCGGCGACGCAATGCGCCAAACCGCATGCTGGCCAGCCCCTTCGGCAGGAACATCACGATGGCGACGAGAAGCACGCCGTAGATGAGCATGCGGTATTCGCCGAACCCGCGCAGCCATTCCAACCCGAAGGTGAGAATGAACGCGCCGATGGTGGGGCCGAGCAGGCGCCCGATACCGCCGATCAACGTCATGGCGACGATCTGGATCATGATGTCGATACCCAGCGCCGAACTCGGCGTCAGGATGAGCACGTAGTGAGCGTAGAACGCGCCCAGGACACCAGCGAGCATGGAACTCAGGGCGAACACCATGGTCTTGTAGCGGGTGAGATTGAGCCCAAGGCTCTCTGCCGCGATTTGCGAATCGCGGATCGCCCGAAGTCCGAAGCCAAAGCGATTGCGCAGGATCCAGTAGGTGATGCCGACGATCAAAAGCCACAGGAGGACGACGACGTAGAAATACGCCACCTTGTGCGCCGCATCGAACGTCACCGGGCCGATAAGCGGCAGCGAAAACGATGTGAAGGGAGGAATGCCCCAGAGCCCCAGCTCACCGCGCGTAAACTCGGTCAGGTTGGAGCAGACGATGCGCACGATCTCGGCGAAGGCGAGGGTCACGATGGCGATGTGGGGAATCGAACGGATGCGCAGCACCGGCAGCGAGATGAGACATCCCAATGCGGCCGACATGACGCCGGCAATCCACATCGTCACCCATGGGCTCAAGCCCAGCTTCATGCTCATGAGCGCCGACCCGTAGGCGCCAAGGCCGAAGAACGCCTGATGGCCGAAGGTGAAGATGCCCGCATAGCCGTTGATCAGGTTCCAGCTCGACGCGAGAGCGCCGAACAGCAGAGCGAGAATGCAGATGTGGAGGAAATACGCCTCCTGCGTCACCAGCGGCACGACGCCCAGAACGGCCGCGATGCCGATCAGGATGAGGAGATTGTTCAGAGGTTTTTTGTTCTCGGGCGCGGTCATATCTTTAGGATTCCTTCACGCCGAACAGGCCCCAGGGCCGGAACCAGAGAATCAGGATCAGCACAGTGAACGAGATGACCTCGCGCCATTGCGAAGACCACGTGATGACGCCGAGCGTCTCGACGATGCCGATGATGATGCCGCCGACAATGGCGCCCGGAAAACTGCCGAGCCCCCCGAGGACGACGACCACGAAGCCCTTCAGCATCAGGGGAGCGCCCATCCAGGGACTGATGGAGTTGATGCTGGCCAGCATGGTGGCGGCGAGGCCCGCGAGCGCAGCCGCGATTCCGAAGGTGATCGTGAACACGCGATAGACGTTGACGCCGTAAAGCATCGCCGCGTCGCGATCCATCGCGGTCGCCCGCAGCGCCATTCCGAACCGGGTCCGGCGCAGGAGATACCACATTGCCAGCATCGCCACGACGGCGACGGCGAGGATCAGCAATCGCTGGTACGACAGGCGCATCCCCACGATGTCGATCGTGCCGTTGATGAAATACGGCACCGTCTTGAACCGCTCGCCCCAGATATGAAGGGCTGCATTCTGCAGGAAGATCGAGACGCCGAGGGTCGCAACCAGCGTGCTGAATTCCCATTGCGGACGCCCCAGAAGCGGATGCACCGCGAGCCGCTGCACGGCGAGGCCGATGAGGAAGACAAGCGAAATGGCGAGCGGTACCGCCAGGGCCGGCGGCAAGCCGAGGGACGATATGAGCAGGAAGAAAAAGTACCCGCCCAGCATGTAGAACTCGCCATGGGCGAAGTTCAGCATCCGCATCGTACCCCAGATCAGCGTCAGGCCGCTCGCAACGAGCGCGTACATCGACCCGAGAACGATACCGTTGATAATTTGCTCGGCGAAGAGCGGCAGCGGCATTGAAAACATGGTTTGTGTTTCTCTCTCCGGGGTCTCTGTCAGAGGCCTAGATAGGCTTCGCGAACTGCGTCGTCGTTCATCAGGTCAGAGGCACTGCCGGTCTTAACGATGCGGCCGTTTTCCATGAGATAAGCGCGTTGTGCCGTTTCAAGCGCCAGCTGCGCGCTCTGTTCGACCAGGACGATGCCCACGCCCTCGCTGTTGATCTCGCGGATGGTCTTGAACACGGTTTCGATGATCTTGGGTGCGAGGCCGAGGGAGGGTTCATCAAGCAGGAGGAGCCGCGGTCTTGCCATGAGCGCACGCCCGATCGCCGCCATCTGCTGTTCGCCGCCCGACATGGTGCCGGCCAGTTGATCACGCCTCTCCGCGAGACGCGGGAACAGGGTGTAGACGCGATCGAGATCGACCTTGCCGTCCGCCGCATTATTGCGGTGGTAGGCGCCCATCATGAGGTTTTCCTGCACGCTCATGTCCCGGAACAGGCGGCGGCCTTCGGGCACATGGGCGATGCCGTGCGACACCACTGACCATGGGTGCGTCGATGCGAGGTCCCGGCCGTCGTATTGCAGAGAACCTTCGCGCGGCCTCACCAGACCCGAAATGGTGCGCAGGACCGTGGTCTTGCCGGCGCCGTTCGAGCCGATGATCGCGACGATCTCGCCAGGCTCCACCACGAGGTCGATATCGAACAGGGCCTGGGCGTCGCCGTAGAATGCCGAAACGCGGCTGAGTTCAAGACGAGACATGTGCCGAGCCCCCAAGATATGCTTCGATGACGGCTTCGTTGCGCGTGATCTCGGCCGGAGATCCCTCGGCGATCAGTTCGCCGTGATGCAGCACGATGATGCGATCGGCGAGACCCATCACGGCCCGCATCACATGCTCGATCATGATGATGGTCACGCCGGATTCGCGCACCTCCCTGATCGTTGCCATGACCTCGGTGATCTCATTCGGCCGCAGGCCACCCATCACCTCATCAAGCAGCAGGAGCGTCGGCTTGGTGGCCAGAGCGCGCGCGAGTTCGAGCTTTTTGCGCGCTCCCAATGGAAGCGACGAGGATTCCTCGGAAGCCCACCGATCGAGTCCGACCCGAGCAAGGATGCGAGACGCTTCGTCCTCAAGAGAGCCGGTATGCTGACCGGCACCGAAATGCAGCGCCACCATGACGTTCTCGAACACGGTCATCTGCGAGAACGGCTGCGGGATTTGGAACGTGCGGGCGATGCCAAGATGGCAGCGCTGGTCGGGACGCAAGCCCGTGACGTCCTGGGATTTGAAATGAATGGTGCCGTTCGTCGGTTGTTCCTTGCCGGCGATCACGTGAAAGAGGGTTGTCTTGCCGGCGCCGTTGGGGCCGATCAGCCCGAGGATTTCTCCGTGCGACACGCGAAACGACACGTCCCGGACCGCCACAACGCCGCCGAAGCTCTTGCGGATGCTCTTTGTCTCAAGAAGTGGATTGTTCGTCATGCTCATCCTGGTTCGTTCCGTCGGGCGGACGCAGGTATCATGGGAAAGTGGGAGAGGGCGCGCGGCTCCTCTCCCACTTTTGTTCTTCGCCTTAGCGAATGTTCGGCTGAGGCTGATACTTGCCGGCAGCACGTTGCTCCGGCCAGATCACCACGTTCTTGCCGCCTTGCACCTGCGCGGCCGGCACCGGGATGAAGTCCGCGCCCGATTTCGCCGTGTGGTTCTTCTGATCAAACGCCCAGGTGCCGTGAACGCCCTTGTAGTTCGTCTTGCCGATAGCCTCCGAAATCTTGGTGGCGTCCCGCGCACCCGCGGAATCGATGGCGCCAAGAGCGACATTGAGGATGCCGTGGCCGAAGGCATGATCGGACGAAGCCGCGGTTTTGAACTTCTGCTTGATCAGCTTGTCGAAGCTCGCGTGCTCCTTGTTCGATTCCGCGTCGAACTGCATCGGCACCCACACCAGACCCTCGGCGGCAGCGCCGGCCTGGTCGAAGAATTCCGAGCGAAGCGGGTAATAGACGCCCAGGTGCAGGGCGCTGACGCCAAGTTCCTGGAACTGCTTCACGAGACCTGCGCCCGAATTCACCGAGGTGAAGATCGAAACCAGCACGTCGGGCTGGAGCGAGCGCATCTTGGTCAGCTGCGGGTAGAAGTCAGCATGGCCCAGCGGCACGGTTTCAAGCGCGACGACATTCCAGCCCTCTTTCTTGAACAGGTCGGCGGTGATCTCCGCGTTGGAACGCCCATAATCGGTATCTTCCACCACGAACGCGATGGTGTTTTTCTTCGGCTTGAAGGTGCCGGTGGCGGCGATGCTCTTGTAGACGTCGCGCAGCGCTTCGCCATAAGCCTCGCTGTTGAAATCACCCTTCCAGAAGAGCTTGTACTTTTCGGGATCGGCTTCGACCTTCTTGGAAATTTCGGTGCTGACCGGCTCGCCGCTGAGAATCGGGAGCTTGAACTGCGATGCGAGTTCCATCAGCGCGATGGTGACCGAGCTGTGAAATGCCTCGCCGATAAGGAGATCGATCTTGTCTCGATTGATCATCTTCTGCGCGGCGCTGACGCCAACCTCGGGGCGGGACTGGGAGTCCTCGAAGATCACCGTGACGGGGGTCTTCTGGCCGTCGATGGTCACGCCGCCCTTGGCGTTCCACTCTTCCGCGGCGAGTTCCATGCCCTGGCGCAGGGAGATGCCCGAATTGGCCGCCGGGCCCGTGAGCGGCGCGACAACGCCGATCTTCACCGGCTCGGCCGCATAGCTCGGACCGGCCGCCCAGCACAGCGCACTCATCCCCGCCGCGAACATCACTGCCCGTCTGTGTAATGTCGTCACTCGCATAACTTCCCTCCTTGAGAATGATTGAAAGCGGCAGCACCACTGCCGCTTCTCGGCGTCCTGGATCGGGACCGTGGACTCTGCGGTCCAATCGGCCCGGACCATGTGTGTCAGGCTCCGTGAACGCGTTGACGCCGGTGCGCAAATCGCATCGCTTTTCAGCAACGCAATTTGGTCGCAAGAAGATTGGTCTCAATGCCAACCATAGCGCGCTCCGACGCTTCGGCGACTCAAAAAGTCTTCGCCGTGAAGCCTAGGGATCAGGCCGCCAGAGCTTTCTCCAGCAGCCCCAGTCCCTCGTCGACGATGTCGTCGGACGCGGTCAGCGGAACCAGGATGCGGATCGTGTTGGCGTTCGTGCCACATGACAGCAGAACAAGGCCGTTCTCGAAGGCCCGTTTGGTCACTCGGCTGGTCGCGGCCGCGTCCGGCGCGTCGCTGCCGCGCTCCTTCACGATGTCGAAAGCCACCATGGCGCCGGGGCCGCGAATGGCCGCGATCGGCAAGAGATCATTGCGCCGCTGGAGAGCCTCGAGACCCGCTTTCAGGCGCTGGCCGATGGCATTCGAGCGGTCAAGGAGCTTTTCCTCTTCGAAGATATCGAGGACGGCAAGCGCCGCCACGCAGGAAAGCGGATTGCCCGCATAAGTGCCGCCAAGGCCGCCGGGTTCGGCCGCATCCATGATCGGCGCGCGGCCGATGATGCCCGAGAGCGGGAATCCGCCGGCGAGGCTTTTGGCGACGCAGATCATGTCGGCCGACACGTCGTAATTCTCCATCGCGAACATCTTGCCGGTGCGGCCGAAACCGGTCTGCACCTCGTCCGCGATGAGAATGATTCCGTGTTCGTCGCAGATCCGGCGCAAGGCGCGCATCAATTCGGCGGGTGCAGCGTGGAAACCGCCTTCGCCCTGGACCGGCTCGATGATGATCGCCGCGACGCGCGACGGATCGACGTCGGCCTTGAAGAGGAACGACAGATATTTGAGCGCATCCTCAACGGTCACGTCGTGCTGCGGAACCGGGAACGGAACATGCCAGACTTCCGGAACCGACGGACCGAGACCTTTCTTGTAAGGAACTACCTTGCCGGTCATGCTCATGGCCATGATGGTGCGGCCGTGGAAACCGCCCGTAAAGGCGATCACGCCGGAGCGGCCGGTTGCGGCGCGGGCGATCTTGACGGCGTTTTCCGTCGCCTCCGCGCCGGTCGTGAACAGGATGGATTTCGCCGGCCCGGAAATCGGCGCCAACGCATTGAGGCGTTCCGCGAGCTCGATATAGGGCTCGTACATCAGCACCTGAAAACACGTATGGGTGAAGCAATCCATCTGCTTGCGGACCGCATCCATGATCCGCGGATGGCAATGGCCCGTATTGAGAACTGCGATGCCGCCGGCAAAATCCACATAGCGCTTGCCTTCCACATCCCAGATCTCGGAGTTGAGCGCCCGCGCCGCGGAGATCGGCGAAGCATTCCCGACGCCGCGAACGATAGCGGCCTGTCGACGGGCGAAAAGATCTGAGTTGGTCGGCATATTGTGCTCCAGGCGTTAGCGGCGATTTCGCGACAGCTTCGCGACAAGCGATCCCGGCAACAACTGCTTAGTTTGCGCAGGTTCGGTGCCTTTTATGCACCTATTTCCGCGAAGGGAGTGCCTGCGGAGCAAGACCGCGAAGCCACTCGCGCAGGACCACCATGGTGGGCTCCTCCCACCGGCTCGCCGCAGCGACCAGGTAGTAGCCGCAAAGGCGCAAATCCGAGGGCACGACCTCGATCAGCGCCCCGGTTTTGAGATCCTCCTCCACCAGCATCTCGTTGGCCAATGCGACGCCCTGGCCCAGGCGCGCCGCTTCGATCGCCAGATGCGCGTGCCAGAGCCGAGGCCCGCTGAGCGTCGGTGGCGTATCGACGCCTGCAAGGCTGAGCCAACGGTCCCACTGGTCCGTCGAATCCTCGTGAATGAGCGGAAGGCGGAGAAGGTCGCGGATCGTCTCCACGCCAGCGTAGCGTGCCATGAATGTGGGGCTTGCGACCGGAAACACCCGGGGCCGGGCGAGCAGCTCCGCCCGCAGCCGATCGGTGCTCTCCACGTTGTCGAGGTAGACGATTTCGGCATCGGCTTCCCCACGCGCGAGGTCGCAGCGCGCGAGCGTCGGATGGAGCACGATCTCCCAGTCCGGCAGCCGCGCCTCCAGCCCCGGCAGGTGAGCAAGCAGGCGCCGGTTTGCCAGGCCCGGAAAGCACCAGATGGCGAGTGTCCGCCGCGCGGTCGGACGCAGGTCGGCGGTCGCCCGCGCAATGGCTTCCAACGCGCGGCCGATCTGGGCGTGGTAGCGCGCGCCCTCGGCGGTGAGAACGAGGCCGCGGCCGCGCGCCTCGACGAGCTTCACGCCGAGCCAGTCTTCAAGATTGCGCAGGTGTCGTGAGACCACCGTGTGGCTGACCGCGAGTTCATCGCCGGCGGCGCGGATGCTTTGCCTTCGGCCGACTGCGTCGAAAGCGCGGAGAGCGACGAGGGGGGGAAGGCGCGCGTTTTTCACGCCTCAAACGGATCTGCAACCAGACGCCGCGCCACAAGGTTTCATGCTGCTTCCACTCCACACCATTCCGCTATGAAGAGCGCCATCGCGGTCGTGACGCGCTTGATCGACGCGATACTGGCACGCTCGTCGAACCCGTGGATATTCTGGGAACTCGGACCGTAGCACAAAGCCGGAATCTTGTCGTAGAGCGCATAGACGCGGGCGTCGAGATAGCCTGCCGTCATGAAGCTTTCAAGCGGTTTTCCGGTGGCGTCCTGATGGGCGCCGGCGAGCACGGCCTCTGCCTCCGAGCCAGGCGCCAGTTCGTAGCCTTCGGCATGGAAGCCATTGAACGTCACGAGCGGCGGATTGTTGGCGAAATAGGCGTCGGTTCGAGCAAAGGCCCCCAGGCGCTCGCGGATCTCACGCGCCGCGTCTTCGGCCGAAGTTCCCGGATAGATCGCGATCCGGCAGTCGAGGCGACACCAGCACGGAACCGAGGAGGCCCAATCGCCGCCTTCGATCTTGCCGACATTGAGGTTGATCGGATGCGCCTCGTTCTCGAAATTCGGCCGCCCAACCTTCCGGGTGTTCCACTCTTCCTCCATCCGGCGCAATTCGGCGATCACCCGATAGGCCGCGTCGATGGCGTTGGCGCCTGCTCCCATCTCGCGCACGTGCACGGGATGGCCGCGCACCTCGATCTGGAACCAGACCACGCCGACATTGGCGCGCACGAGCTTCTCTTCCTCGGGTTCGGGGATCAGCACCGCGTCGGCCTTGTAGCCGCGCAAATGCGTCATCAGCGCACCGTTGCCGGTGGATTCTTCCTCGACGACCGATTGCACATAGACCGTGGCGGCCGGTTGAAGGCTGATCCGGCGCAGGGCGTCCATGGCAAAGATATTGGCCGCATGACCGACCTTCATGTCGGCGCCGCCGCGACCGTAAATCCAGTCGCCCTCGATCACCGGATCGAATGGCGCATGCGTCCACATTTCCGCAGGCCCCGTCGGCACCACGTCCACGTGAGCCTGGAGAATGAGCGAGCGACCGGTTTCCGCGCGTGGCCGGTGGATGCCGACGACGATCGGCGCTTCCGAATGCTCGTCCGACCAAGGAGAACCACCCGGATGGCTTTCGATCGCGGCGCGGTCCATTTCGAACCGGTCCATCACGTAGCCACGGTCCGCCAGCTGCCGGAACACGAAATCCTGCACGGTGTGCTCTGCGCCGCGAACCGACGGAAAGCGGATCATCTCCTGCGTGAAGGTCAGCTGATCGGCGAAACCCTCTTCGACCGAGGCGATGATCTTGTTACGGAGTTCGGCATCTAGAGTCATGGGACTGCTCGCAACAGCTGTGAATACGATTTCTGAGGACGCGGAAGTATTTGCAAGGGCGAACGCTTGTGTCAATCTATGACGCACGGTGTCACCGGATGGCACCCTCAAGGGCAAGAGCGTTGACGAACGTTGGTGGGATGCTGCAACGGATTCGGGAGAAGCCCGGAGTGCCGCCTGTGCGGTCGGTGGAACGGGCCGTCGCGCTATTGCGGGCCTTCACGCCGGATCGTCCGCGCCTGAGCTTGACGGAACTCGCGCAGATCGCGGAACTCGACAAAGGAACCGCCCGGCGCATTCTGCACACGCTTTCGATGACCGGCCTCGTCAGTTTCGACCCGCGCGCCCAACGCTACATGCTCGATGCCGGAATCTGCGAAATCGCATCGGCCGTTCAGGTCGGGCTGGATCTGCGCGAAATCGCGTCGCCGATTCTCGCCGAGGTGACGGAACTGACGTCCGCATCTGCATTTCTGTGGGTCCATCACGACGACGCCGCCCTGTGTGTCGATCGCGTGCGCGCTCCCTTGTTCCACATCGACGCGACATGGTTCGCGGTGGGTGCGCGCACGGCTCTCAATTGCGGCGCCGGTCCACGTATCATTCTGGCCTACATTTCGGACGAGGAGCGCGAACGGAGCCTTGCGGGAGAGATGCCCCGGCGGACGCCGTTGAGCGAGACCGCACCCGCAAAGCTGCGCAAGGCCGCCGGGTCCATTCGCGAGAAAGGATGGGAACTGGCGCAGGACGACTTTTATATCGGACTTGCGGCGCTGGGCGTTCCCATCTTCGATCGAGGCGGAGGTTTCGCCGGAGCCGTGAGCATCACGAGTCTCACGGCGGACATTGTCACGGACGGTTTGCCCCGGCATCTCGACATCCTGAAACACGCCGCCGACCGAATTGGCGAGCGCCTTCAAGCTCCCGGTGCAAGCGCGGATCGACAGCAAGGAAAGAAATGATGAAAAATACCACGAACGGCGACCTCGCATCGTCCGGCATGGCGCACGGCAAGCCGGCGCGCCCGCTTCGCATTGTCGAGCCCGATGAAAAACATCGTGCGGAATGGGAGAAGCTCTATGCTGGTTATGCGGCGTTCTATCGCGTCGCGCAGACGCCGGACATGCGGGCGACCGTCTGGAGCTGGCTCCATGATCCGGCCCACGAGATGCAGGGCCTTGTCGCACTGGACGAGGCGGGGCAGCCGATCGGCCTTGCTCATTTTCGCCCGTTCGCCCGGCCGCTGGCGGCATCGACCGGCGGCTTTCTCGACGATCTGTTCGTCGCCCCGGAAGCGCGCGGCTCCGGCGCCGCGCAGGCGTTGATCGACGCCATCGTCGAAACCGGCCGCGCTCGCGGCTGGACGGTGATCCGCTGGATCACCGCCGATGACAATTATCGTGCACGCTCCGCCTATGATCGCATCGCAGACCGTACAAAATGGGTCACCTACGAGATCAAGACGTCGTGAAGCTCGGCGCAAGGGAATCGTCCCGACCCGTTTCGGCTGGCTACTACAAGGCGGCGATTCCCCTCCTGGCGCTGCTCTGGGGTTTCAATTGGCCGGCGGTGAAGATCGCGCTGGTCGAGATCAATCCTTGGACCTTTCGCGCCGGCGCCATGGCCCTCAGCGGTGTCATTCTGGCAGGTGTGGCGGTGATGCGGCGCAACTCCCTGGCGGTGAAGCGCGGACATTGGGTCCGGCTTGCCGTCGCGGGATTGCTGTCGATCGCCGCGTTCAACATTCTCCTGGCGTTCGCGCAGCTGTCCGGGCCGACCTCGCGCGCCGCAATCGTCACGTTCACGATGCCGATCTGGACCGTGGTGTTCGCGCGGTTTTTTCTGTCCGAACCACTGGATCGCCGACGGTGCCTCGGGCTGAGCCTCGGCGTCGCAGGATTGATCGCTCTCGGCTGGCCGCTCTTGAGGGCCGGGCAACTCACCGCGGGGGTCTTTCTTTCGCTGACGGCCGGCATCTGCTGGGCGCTGGGTACGATCGTCAGCAAGCGATTCCCCGTCGATGCGCCGCCGCTGACGATCGCGGTGTGGCAACTGCTCATCGGCGCTGCCTGCGCCACCGTCGGAATGCTGGCTTTCGAAGATCTCTCTCTGCCGCATTCGTTGCAGAATGCGACGATCCTGGCGTTTCTCTATCACGTTCTTCTCTCGCAGGCGCTCGCCTATGTCCTGTGGTATGCGATCCTGGCGCATGTTCCCGCCGGGACGGCGAGCCTCGGCACCCTGATGGTTCCCCCTGTCGGCGTATATGGCGCCATGCTGATCCTCGGCGAGCAGCCGACAATCGCCGATTTCATCGGTCTCGTCCTGGTGATCGGCGCCGCCGCATCGGTGTTGCTTCCATCTCGCCGTTCGGCGACAGGATGATCGGCGCTCCACTCGTCAGGCTCGCCGCACAATGATCCGTAACCCCGAGCCGCATCGTCCGCTCGCAGCCTCAGAGGAAAACATGGCTTTCAAATGCACCATCCCCGCCGTCCCGACGGTCCAGCAGGATGACGCGGATATCCGCATCACGCGTTGGGATTTTGCAACGGGTGCGGTGACCGGCTGGCATAGGCACGAATGGCCCTACTTCGTCATCATGCTGACGGATGGAATCCTGCGACTCCATGACGGCACCTCCGCGCGGGACGTCCCGCTCGTCGCCGGCCAATCGTACATGCGCACGGCCGGAATCGAGCACGATGTCATGAACGGCTCGGAGCATCCGATCGCCTTCGTGGAAATCGAAGTCAAACGGCCGGACGCTTTCCAGCAAGCCTTGGCCTGATCGCTCTCGACCAGCGCGCGTGGGTCGGGTCTACCGGCCCACGACCTCCGCCAGGACATCGTCGAGGGCGGTGAGAAACAGATCGGCGTTGTCCTTCGAGAAGACGAGCGGCGGCCGGATCTTGAGAACATTGGCTGCCGGACCCGCCGCGCTGATGAGGACATGCCGGGCGCGAAGTCCGTTGACGATGCGCGCGGTTTCCTCCGTGGCCGGCTCCCGTGTGCGGCGATCCCGCACCAATTCGGCGCCGACGAACAGGCCGGCGGCGCGTATATCTCCGATAATGGGATATGTGTTCGCCAGGCTTTCAAGCCCGCCGCGCAGGTGCGCACCGACCTTCGCGGCGTTTTCGATCAACCCTTCGCTCTCGATGACATCGAGCACCGCCATGCCCACGGCCGCCGACACGGGATTGCCGCCGAAGGTGTTGAAGTATCGCAGGCGCTCGCCGAACGCCGCGAGGACTTCCGGGCGCGCAACCATGCCCGCCATGGGGTGGCCGTTGCCCATCGGCTTGCCGAGCGTGACCATGTCGGGAACGACACCGTGACGCTGGAAGCCCCACCTGTGCGCGCCGGTGCGACCAAATCCAGGCTGCACCTCATCGGCGATGAAGAGCCCGCCCGCCTTGCGCATCACATCGATGGCCTCGGCGAGGAAACCCGGCGGATCCGTGAAGACGCCGTCGCTGGAGAAGATCGTGTCGACCAGCAGAGCCGCGGGCTTGATGCCGTTCGCCAGCATGTCGTCGATGGCCCGCCGCACATGACCGGCGAATGCAGCGCCGACATCCTGTCCTTCGCTCCGATACGCATCAGGCGCCGGCACCGTGCGGACGTGATTGCCGAGGATCATGGAACTGCCGAGGGAGGGCGACATCTCCGCGATGGCGTTCGTGACGCCGTGATAGGCGAATTGCGTGACGATGAAACCAGTGCCGCCCGTATGAGCTTTCGCCACACGAAACGCGAGATCGTTCGCCTCGCTGCCGGTGCAGGTGAACATGACGTGTTCGAGCTCCGGCGGAAAATATCCAAGCAGCCTCTCGGCATAATCAAGAACCGCCTCGTGCAGATAGCGCGTGTGGGTGTTCAGCACCGCCGCCTGTCGCGACAAGGCTGCGACCACATGCGGATGGCAATGCCCGACTGACGCGACGTTGTTGTAAACGTCCAGATAGGCGCGGCCCTCCGGATCGTAGAGCCACACGCCTTCGCCGCGCGTGACGTGGACGGGATCGGCGTAGAACAACCGATAGGCCGGACCGAGAAGCCGCCTGCGCCGCGCAATCATCTCCTGCTCGTGGGCCGGGACATTGGCCGCGTTGGCAGGGTCATAGGCATTGATCATCGTCATGTTCGTCACTCCGCGTGGCAGGCTTGGCGCAGATAGGCCTGCGCGTCGGTCCGAGTCAGGGAATCAAACCGCTCAAGTCCGGCCCAGGCCTGTGGGTTGTTGCGCAGGATGTAAGCCTCGTTCTCGGGATGGCGCGCGGCACGCCACCCGGTGATTGCCACCGTCAGGACCATTCGGGTGGCGATCAGGTCGAACAGGATTTCGAGCTCGATCGGTTCTAGCGGCAGGACGCTGTGGTAGGCGGCGATCAGATCGGCCATCGCCTCGAGCGGATGTCCTGTCGACGCCAATTGGTAGGCGGCGGCGACGGCGAGATTGTTGACGAGCGGAGCATGAACCATATCGCCGAAATCGATGATGCCGGCGATGCGGCTGTGCTCGCTGGTCGAGACCAGCACGTTGTGCGGGTTGAGATCGTTATGGATCACCTGAGCCCGCAGGCGCGGCAGCACGGGCAGCGCGTTGGTTTCGAAGTTGTCGAGAAAGCGCTCGGCCAGTGCCCGTTGCTCCCTGTCTTGTATATGCACGAGCAAATCGCGCACGCGGATTGCATGTTTCAAATCCCACATCAGCTCGTGGCCGGCCGCCGGATGAAAGAAGCCGCGCAATGCGAGGTCGAGCCGCGCTGCATCACGTCCCAGATTGCGTCTCAACATGGCGCTGGTCGGGACCCGGTATAGCGGTTCGCCTTGCAGGAACGACAGAACCCTGATTACGCGCGGTTCCTGGCCAGCACAGGTGAGCAGCCATTCGGCCGCTCCCGAGCGCGTCGGAATCACGCGCGGCACCGGCAGGCCGGGATCGACGGAGGCAATGTGCAGCAAGGCGCCGGTCTGGAAGTCGATCACCTGCCGGTCTTCGGCCGGGTTACTGACTTTCAGGACGTAATGCGTCTCGCCCACGCGAAGGTGGAAGTTGCGATCCCGCTCGCCGGCAAGTTCGCTGACGGCGGCGGTGAGTCCGAACACATCGCGAGCGATTTCTCCGACTTGTGGCATCGAGAGAACCGGCGATGCGGTGTCGAGAAGGGAAACGATGTCCGGGAGCTGAGTCGTCGTCATGTAGGAGTTCCTCGGCGTTTCACAGAGATCATGATGCATGATGCATCTTTTTTTCTCAAGATGAGTCGCCTTCTGTTTGCAGCGTGTTTCCCGGCAACGTGAGTTACCGGAAGATTATCGACGGAGTGGCGTCGACGAGGACCGCCTATGGGCGTGGATGAGCCGTCTCCCGCGCACGATCCTGCACCCAACCCGTTCCGTGCATCATGGCTAGCGATTGGCCCGCTCGGTCGCGCTGTGCAGCAGAACATTCAATCCGGGCAGCAGATCCTCCCGGGTTGCGAGCTCGTTGTTGTTGTGCGTGACGCCGCCCCTGCACGGAGTGAAGATCATGGCCGTCGGACAAACGCGCGCCAGGAAATAGGCGTCGTGCCCGGCTTGGCTCGGCAGGTCACGGGTGCTGTATTCGAGCGCGTCCGCGTGACGACGAACACCGGCGATCATTGCGTCGTCGAAGATGCGACCGCCCCACTCCCAGCGCTCCAGTACCTTGCCGGTGCATCCGGCGCGTGCGGCCGCTTCGCCGACCGCGCGTTCGACGCGCTCGGCCATCACGGCAGCGGCCGCGGGATCGTCGTGGCGCACGTCGCAGACCGTTTGCGCCCAATCGGACAGGATGCCGGCCTTGTTTGGCCACGCAACGATGCGCGCCGCAGTCGCCTTGCCGCCCGCTGCGGCGTGTTCCCAGCCGAGGTCGTCGACAGCAACGAGCAGTCGCGCTGCAGCCACCAATGCATTGCGGCGGCGCTCCATGGGCCATGGCCCCGCATGCGCCGTCTCGCCCTTGAATTCGACGATGAAGCCGTGCGAGCTGTAGGCATGCGTCACGACGCCAACCTGCACCTTCTCGGCATCGAGGATCGGACCCTGTTCGATATGCAGCTCGAAATAGGCATCGAGATCGCGGCCGCCAACCGGAGCATCCCCGAGATAGCCGATGCGGCGAAGTTCGTCGCCAAAGGTCGCGCCGTCGTCGCTCGGGCGCTGATGCACCCAATCGAGATCATACGCGCCGGCAAAACAGCCGGAGGCCGTCATGGGCGGAGAAAAGCGCGCACCTTCCTCATTCGTCCAGTTGACGATTTCAATCGGCCGGCGCGTCTGGTGCCCGAGATCGTTCAAGGTCCGCACCACTTCGAGCGCGCCCATGACGCCAAGGATTCCATCGAACCGCCCGCCATTCGCCTGCGTGTCGAGATGGCTTCCCATCAACACCGGAGGCAACGTGTCGTCCAGCCCTGCACGGCGCGCGAAAATGTTGCCGGCCTGATCGACCGTGACCGTCAGCCCGGCTTCGCGGCACCATTGCACGAACACATCGCGAATCGTCTTGTCGGCATCGCTTAAGGCAAGCCGTGACAGCCCACCCTCGCGACCCCGGCCGATCTCGGCCGATTTCTCGATCGTCGTCCAGAACCGTTCGATGTTGACCTGGTTGGAGGAGGAGAAAGCCATGACGTGGAGAAATCCTTTATGGACCTGGAGCGGTCGTTCGCTCAAGGCGTATCGCTGAGCAGAATCTTGCTGTTGAGAATGACGCCGCCACCGCTGAGAATGTCCTCGCGAATGGTGTTTTTGGCCGCGACGGGATCGTGTCGCCGGATCGCGTCCATCACATCGTAATGGTGCTCGATCATGGTCCTGCCGCCAACCTCGTAGGCCGCCGCAATCACGGGGCCCATCTGAAGCCAGAGGTTTTGCAATATGCCGCGCAAAATGGGCATTGCCGCGATATTGGCGAGTTCGAAGTGGAAGATCTGGTTGATTTCCGTGGCGCGCGCGAACTCGTTTCGGGCGAGTGCCTGCTCGTTATCTTCGATCAGCCTCTCCAGCCGCTCGATATCCGAAGGCTTCGCGTTGGCGGCGGCACGCTCGGCTGCCAACCCTTCGAGTTTCAGGCGGATCATGCGGATTTCGAGATAGCGATCCTGATGCAGAACCGGCACGCGAATGTCGCGCGGGCTCTTCAACAACAGCGCACCCTCGTGCACGAGACGGAGAATGGCGTCGCGCACGGGCGTGACGCTGGTGCCCATCTCCTGCGCGAGATCGCGGATCTTGAGACGCTCGCCCGGTTTCAGCGCCCCTTTGATCAGGGCCTCGGCGATGTGCTGATAGACAACCTCGCCGAGGTTGTTGTGGTCGATGGTTTTGAACTCAAAATCCACGACACCATCCCGCAAACGTTGACATCGCTCCTACCTTTCGAAAGACCGCGGCCGCCCGAAGGGTCGGGATCCGTCGACCGGTTCCCGACCCTTCCTGGCTTTACGCGGCCTGATAGCCGAACATCGATTTGACCTCGAGGAAGTCCTCGAAGCCGAACTTGCCCCATTCGCGCCCGTTGCCGGATTGCTTGTAGCCGCCGAAGGCGCCGGCGAGATCACCCGACGCGCCGTTGATATGCACCATGCCGGCACGGATCTGGCGCGCAACCGAGCGCGCATGATCGAGATTACCCGCGGTGACATAGCTCGAGAGGCCATAGATCGTGTCGTTGGCGATGGCGATCGCTTCCTCCTCGCTGCTGTAAGGCAGGATCGCGAGGACAGGTCCGAAAACTTCCTCGCGCGCGATCGTCATGTCGTTGCGCACATCGGCGAAGATGGTCGGGCGGATGTAGTAGCCGCGATTGAGGTTCTCCGGACGACCCGGGCCGCCGGCGACGAGACGCGCGCCTTCGGCAACGCCCGCCTCGATCAGCGCCTGGATCTTGTCGAACTGAACCTTGCTCACCACCGGGCCGATGGTGGTGGTCGCCGCGCGAGGATCGCCGACCACGGTCTGCTCGGCCACTTTCCGGGCAATCTCGATCACCTCTTCCTGCCGGTCGGCCGGGACCAGCATGCGCGTCGGTGCATTGCAGGACTGGCCGCTATTGCTGAAGCACTGGCGCGTGCCGTGGGTGATGGCGCGAAGGAAATCCGCATCGGCAAGAATGATGTTGGGTGATTTTCCGCCGAGTTCCTGCGACACGCGCTTGACCGTATCGGCTGCGGCGCGTGCCACCGCGATGCCGGCGCGGGTCGAGCCGGTGAACGACACCATGTCGATATCGGGATGCGTGGACAATGCCTGGCCGACCGAGGGGCCATCGCCATTGACCATGTTGTAGACGCCTGCCGGAACGCCGGCTTCGTGGATGATCTGGGTGAACAGCAATCCCGACATCGGCGCCACTTCGCTCGGCTTCAGCACCATGGTGCAGCCGGTGGCCAGCGCCGGGCCGACCTTGCAGGTGATCTGGTTCATCGGCCAGTTCCACGGCGTGATGAAGCCGCACACACCGATCGGCTCACGTGTGATCAGCGTGTTGTTGACCACCTCGTCGAACTCGTAGGTCTTGAGCACCTCGAGAACCTGGGACAGGTGCCCGAGCCCCGCTCCCACCTGAGCTTGCTTGGCAAATTCCAGCGGCGCGCCCATCTCGTCGGAGATCGCCGCCGCCATCTCGTCGGCGTATTTCTTGTAGGTCGCGATGACGCTTTCCAGAAGCTGCACCCGTTCCTTGCGGCTGGTGCGGGAGAAGGAACCGAACGCACGCTTGGCGGCGGCCACCGCCTTGTCCACATCCGCCTTCTCGCCCATGGCGATGCGCGCATAGGCTTCCTCGGTCGCCGGGTTGATCACCTCGAGCGTCGCGCTTCCCACCGGAGAAACCCACGATCCGTCGATGTAGAACTGGAGAGCCTGTTTCATTGCCTGATCCCTTCCGAACTGAAAATACGTCGTCTACTTGCCATAAGGTGCTTCGGTTTCGCGAAGCCCGTCAAGGAACTGTGCGAGACAATCGCCGATCACCGAGATCTGATAGCCGCCTTCCTGCACGACGACCGTCGGCAGGCCGATCGCGCGGATTCTTTCACCGATGCCGCGAAAGCCCTCGGTCGAGACGTCGAGCAAGCCAATCGGGTCCTCGCGATGGCTGTCATAGCCGAGGGCGACGACGAGCGCCTCCGCGCCGAAAGCGCGGACTTTCTCCAGGGCCCTGTCGACCGCCGCGTGGAACGCGGCATCGTTCGCCTTGGGCGCGAGCGGGATGTTGGTGTTGTAACCCTCTCCCTCACCATGGCCGTGCTCGTCGGCATAGCCGATGTAATAAGGATAGTAGGAATTGGGATCGACATGGACCGAGACGGTGAGCACGTCGGCGCGGCGGTAGAAGATTTCCTGCGTCCCGTCGCCGTGATGCGCGTCCACGTCGAGCACCGCGACCTTGCGATAGCGGCCGCGCAACCGCTGGGCGGCGATGGCCGAATTGTTGAGATAGCAGAAGCCCGTGGCGCGGTCGGTTCGGGCGTGGTGGCCTGACGGGCGGCACAGCGCATAAGCGGCGCCTGCACCCCCGATCACCGCATCGGCGGCGGCAACCGCCGAGTGACTGGATCTCAGGGCGGAGGTCCACGTCTTCGGTCCGATCGGCACCGCCATGTCGCCGAGATAATAGCCCGCCTGGGCGACGATCGAGGTCGAGCGACATGCCGGCCGGCTCTGCCATTCCGGGCGCCCGTTCCAATAGGGCGAGACATTGGGCAGGACTTCCGGCCCGGCCTCGGGAACAGCCCGCCAGCGCTCATACGCGCTTTCGAGAAAATCCAGATAAGGCTGCGTGTGGATGGTCAGCGCCGGCTCGACGCCATAATCGGCGGGCTTTTCCGGCGCGATCCCGCGCTTGGCGAGCGCACCCAGCAGCGCTTCGGTGCGGCTCGGCAAGTCTTTCGGGTCGCGGATGCGGCCCACCTGCATGAATTGCTGGGGGTCGTGCAGGCTTTGGTCGGGGTGAAAGAACGCTCGCATCGAGCCTTGCTCCTCTTTCGGGTTCTTGATTTACGCGACCGCTCTCGCGAGCGCGGCATCGCGCACCGCCGTGAGCGTCGTGTCGGGCGTGATTCCGTTTGGATCGTACTGCACTTCGATCAAAGCCGGCATCGATTCGCGCTGCGCGAAGGCAAGCGCCCGCTCATATGCGGGTGTGAAGTCTTCGGTGCGCACCACCGTCTCGCCGTGTCCGCCATAGGCGCGCACGAGCGCCGCGAAATCCGGATTGGTCAGCGACAGGCCGAAGACGCGGGCAGGATATTCACGCTCCTGGTGCTGCCGGATCGTGCCCCACATGCCGTTATTGAACACCAGAATGACGATGCCGAGCTTGTTCTGGGCTGCCGTTCCGAGTTCCTGCATGGTCATCTGGAAGCATCCGTCGCCCGCATAGCAGATCACCGTGCGCTCGGGGAAAGCGAGCTTCGCCGCGATGGCCGCCGGCAGACCATAGCCCATCGCGCCGCATACCGGGGAAGCCTGCGTGCCGGGCCCCGAGAACTGGAGAAAACGGTGTGGAAACAGCGCGAAGTTGCCGGCACCGAGCGTGATGCAAGCATCCTGCGGCAGCGTCTGACGCAAGGAGGCCGAGATCTCCGCGAGGTTTGTCTCGCCGGGCATGGGTCCTGGTTTCAGCGTTGCCTGGTATTCTCCGTTGGCGGCCTTCGCGGCACCGGCCCAGCGTGGTCTCGCCGTCGGCGACAGCGTCGCGACCGCCGCGGCGAAACCCGTCGGATCCGCCACCATCGCGAGCTCCGATCGGTAGACCCGCCCGAGTTCGTTCGGATCCGCATGGACATGCACCAGCCGCTGCCGCGGCAACGGGCTGGTGACATGGACATAGCCTTCGGTCGTCGGCTCGTCGAGACGCGTGCACACGGCGAGGAGAAGATCCGCATCCTCCATGCGGCGCGCAAGCTTGGGGTCCATGCCGTAGCCGATATGGCCGGCAAAATTCGGGTGGCGATTGTCGAAGCATTCCAGACGGCGCCAAGCGACGCCGACCGGCAGATCGTAGCGCTCGGCAAAGCCGCGTACCTTTGCCAGCGCGTCGTCGTTCCAGCCGGATCCACCGACGATCATGAACGGGCGCTCGGCTTCCTCGAGGAGCGACGCGAGTTTCTCGATCTCCGCTGGCGCAGGATGCGGGTGAGCCCGCGGGCCTGGCGGTACATCAGACACATCGGCCTTGCCCCAGAGCGTGTCTTCCGGAAGCGCCAGCACCACCGGACCCGGACGCCCGCTGCGCGCGACCTGGAAGGCCCGCGCGACGAATTCGGGAATTCGGTCGGTGCGGTCGATGCTGGCGACCCACTTTGCCATTGGACCGAACATCTGCCGGTAATCGACCTCCTGGAAACAGTCGCGCTCGACCGTGTCCGAGCCGATCTGTCCGACGAACAGGATCATCGGCGTGCCGTCCTGATAGGCGGTGTGAACACCGATGCTGGCATTGGTCGCGCCCGGCCCGCGCGTGACGAAACAGATTCCGGTTTCTCCGGTGAGCTTGCCATGGGCTTCCGCCGCATAGGCGGCGCCGCCCTCCTGCCGGAATGACACGGTGGCGATCTCGTCGCGATGCGCGTAGAGCGAGTCGATGCAAGGCAGGAAGCTCTCGCCCGCCACCATGAAGACCCGCCGCACGCCGTTCAGCATGAGATGGCGGACAAGGATCTCGCCACCGGGCCGCATAGGCGATTCAATCATCGTACTCTCCTTCGAGGGGTCGTCAGAGCACCGCGAGGCGCGGGTTCCAGTGGAGACCCGGGATCGCGGCGATCAGGCGTTGCGTATAGGCGTGCTGCGGCGCGTCGAAAACTTGTTCGGGCGGCCCGGATTCCACGATCTCGCCGCGATACATGACGGCGATCCGATCGCAGATCTGCGCCGCGATCCTGAGGTCGTGCGTGATGAAGATGATGGCGATGTTCAGCTTGCGCTGCAGGTCCTGCAGCAATTCCAGCACCTGCGCCTGAACCGACACGTCGAGCGCCGATACGCTTTCGTCCGCAACAAGCAATTCAGGATCAAGCGCGAGAGCACGTGCGATGCCGACCCGTTGTCGCTGGCCGCCCGAGAATTCCTGCGGGTAGCGATCGAAGGCGGATGTTTCCAATCCGACGAGGGCCAGCAACTCGCGCGCCTTGATCTCCGCATCCGCGTAGGAAACGCCGTTTGCAACCGGGCCGTCGGTCAGGATGCGGCCGACCGTCTGGCGTGGATTGAGGGACGCAAAAGGATCCTGGAAGACCATCTGCATGTGCCGACGCAAGGGACGAAAGGCACCGGCCGAAAGCGGCACCACGTCGCTTCCGCGAAACAGGACCTGTCCGCCGTCGACCTCGGTGAGTTTCAACAAACAGCGCCCGAGAGTCGACTTGCCCGAGCCCGATTCACCCACCACGCCGAGCGTCTCGCCGCGCCGCAACGTGAAGCTGATGTCATTGACCGCGTTGACCACGCGCGGCCTGGAGAAGAAGCCGCCCCCGCTGCGGTAAGTCTTGCGGAGATTGCGCACATCAAGAATCAGATCGCCCTCTGCTGCGGCTTTCGCATCATGGGCCTCGCGATGCGGGACAGCGGCGATCAGGCGCCGGGTGTAGGGATGTTTGGGACGGTTCAGCACATCCTCGGCAAGCCCCTGCTCGACGACGATGCCGCGTTCCATGACGACGACGCGATCGGCGATGTCGGCGACGACGCCGAAATCATGCGTCACGAACATCACGCCCATGCCCTTCGCCTTCTGGATGCGGCGGATCAGGTCCAGGATCTGGGCCTGCGTCGTCACATCGAGCGCGGTGGTGGGTTCGTCGGCGATGAGAAGCGCCGGTTCGAGCGCCAGCGCCATCGCGATCATGACCCTTTGCCGCTGCCCGCCGGACAGACGGAACGGATAGGCATCGCGCAAATTCGCCGGGTCCGGGAGGCCCACATATTCGAGCAGATCGAGCACACGGCGATCCCGGGTCTCGGCGTTCCGCTCCCCGTGAACTTCCATCACCTCGGCGATCTGATCGCGCACCTTCATCAGGGGGTTGAGCGCCGAAAGCGGCTCCTGGAACACCATGGCCATGGAGCGGCCGCGCTCCTGCTCAAGATCGGACTCGCGCATGGTGAGCAGGTCCTTGCCGCGAAACAGGATCTTGCCGCCGGAGGGATTCAGGTAATCCGGCAGCAGCCCCATGATGGCATTGGCGGTCATGGATTTGCCGGATCCGGATTCACCCACGATGCACAGGATCTCACCGGCATGAAGATCGTAGGAGATATTCTCGACGGCGAATTCGCGGTCAAGGCCGGTTGGCAGGGGAATCGACAGATTCTCGACGCGGAGAAGGGGCGTGCGTGGCGCGTTCATCTCAGCCCTTCCGTCCGCGCAGATGCGGGTTCATCGCGTCATTGAGGCCCTCGCCGATGAGGTTGATGGCCAGCACCGTCAGCAGAATGGCGACACCCGGAAACACGCTCATCCACCACGCCTCGCGCAGCATCGTGCGCGCCGCGCCGATCATGAAGCCCCAGCTCATCATGTTGCGGTCGCCAAGGCCGAGGAACGAGAGCGAGCTCTCCGTCAGGATGGCGGTCGCCACCATGAGCGACGCGGTCACGATGATGGGCGAGATCGCGTTGGGAAGGATCTGGGTGAACATGATGCGCGGCCCGCTCTGGCCGATCACGACCGCGGCCTGCACGAATTCGCGCGAACGCAGGCTCAGGAACTCACCACGGACCAATCTCGCCACCGGCGGCCATGATACGACCGCGATCGCCAAGGTGATCGACACGATGGTGGGATTGAAGATCGCCACCAGAACGACCGCCATGGCAAAAGCCGGGATCGTCTGGAAGAACTCCGTGAAGCGCATCAGAAGGTCATCGACCCGGCCGCCGTAGAAGCCGGCGAGCGCGCCGATGGAGACGCCGATCACGACCGCGACGGCTGTCGAGATCACCCCGATCAGCAGCGATACCCGCGCTCCATAAGCGAGCCCCGCCGCAATATCCCGCCCAAGCATGTCGGTCCCAAAAGGAAATGCCGGGTCTTCGGATGGCGGCAGCAAGGGGTCGCCCACGCTCTGCCATGGGCTGACGGGGAAGATAAGCGGCGCGGCGAAGGCCAGCACCACCACGACAAACAGGATCGCAAGACCGATGAGGGCGCCGTAATTGCGGGCATATCGCTTGAAAAAATTCATGATGCCGCTCCTCAGCTTGCCGCTTCGATGCGTGGGTCGACGAACCGGTAGAGAAGATCCGTAATGAGATTGACGAGGACCACGACCGCTGCCGTCACCAGGAAGACGCCCAGCAGAACCGGATAATCGCGCTGCAGCAGGGCGTCGAACATCAGGCGGCCGATGCCCGGCCAGGCAAAGACCGTCTCGGTCAGCACCGCGCCGCCAACGAGCTGACCCGCCTGCATGCTGGCGAAGGTGAAGACCGGCAGGATGGCGTTGCGGAGCACATGACGCCGAATGATCTGTGCCTTCGGCACGCCCTTGGCGCGGGCGGTCTTCACGAAATCGAGCGCCATCACCTCGAGCATCGAGGCGCGCGTCAGACGGGTATAGACCGCCGTGAAGAAGAGCCCGAGCGTCACCGTCGGCAGCACGAGATGGTGCGCGATGTCCGCAACCCGCGCCCATCCGGTGTAGTTGGCGCCGATGCTCTCCATGTCGAAGGGCGGCAGCCAATCGAGATGCAGCGAGAAAACCAGGACCGACATCAGGGCGATCCAGAACAGGGGGGTGGCGTAGAACACGAGCGCGCTCGTCATCACCACGCTGTCGGCGATGCTTCCACGGCGATAGGCCGCAATGACGCCGAGCAGAATTCCGAGCACGAGCGAGAACACAAAGGCGCAGCCCGTCAGCAGAAGGGTGGCGGGCAAGCGATCGAGGATCAGGGTCATGACCGGAACCTGATTGCGATACGAATAACCGAGGTCACCCGTGAGGACACCCTTGAGATAGGTCCAGAGCTGCCAGTAGAGCGGCTGGTCGAGGCCGAACTGGGCGCGCAGCTGGGCGATGAACTTTGCGTCTCCCGCGCCGGCCTCACCCGCAAGGACGGAGGCCGGATCGCCGGGCGCCATATGGATCAGCACGAAGTTGAGAATCACCACCCCGAGCACGACCAGAATCGCCTTGACGAAGCGCTGAAACAGGAAATCCAGTGTTTTCAAAATTTTCCCCTGGCGGCATAGCGTGAGAAGGGCCGGCACGAAAATGCCGGCCCGGTCGCATGCAGCGCTTACTTGGAGATCCAGACCTCGTCCATGGACTCGTTGAGGCCAATGCCGGTTCTCACGAGGTTCTTCACTTTCTTGCGGTTGATCGTGACGTTCTGCATCTCATACAGCCAGCCGAGCGCCACTTCGTCGACGATGATCTTCTGCGCTTCCGTGTAGGCCTTGGCGGCGACATCCTTGCTGACCGCACCGGCGGCAAGCCCGAAGAGTTCGTCGACCTTCGGATTCACGTAGTTCTGGTTGTTGCCGTAGGGCGTGCCCTTGATGATGTTGTTGGACAGGTAGTGGCGTGCGACGCCCAGCGCCGGATCGCCATACTGATAGGTGAAGTTGAACGTCAGGTCGAAATCGAAATCGGCGAGTTTCTGCGACCAGCCGCCGGCATCGACGCCCTGGATCACGACCTTGAACCCAAGCTGCTCGATCTGCTGCTTCACGTATTCGGACATGCGGTCCCAGGCGGCGCCGTAAGGCAGCGGCATCAGGCGGATGGTGTAGTCGGCTGGCTTGATGCCGGCATCCGCCAGGATCTTCTTCGCCTTCGGCAGATCGAACGGATAGGCCGGAACGTCAGGCGTGTAGTACAAGGTGGTTGACGCGAACGGGCCGGTGGCGACCTTGCCGAGACCGAAGAACACGTTCTTGACGATGAATTCGCGGTCGATCGCATGCATGATCGCTTGCCGCACGCGCTTGTCCGAGAACGGCATGCTGCGCTGGTTCATCTGCATGAAGACGAGCGGCGCGTAGTTTTCCCAGCCGCTGGTGGTGTTTTCCACCTCTGGCAGCTTGATCAGCCGGCGAACCTCGAACCCTTCGACGTCACCGCCGCGCAGCACGTCGACGGTGCCCTTCTCGAAGGCGACCGCACGCGAGGCGGAATCGGGGATGATGCGGAAATAGAGTTCGTCGAGATAAGGCTTGCCGGGCTTCCAGTAATCTTCGTTGCGGACGAGATGGATGTAGGAGCCGCGTTTCCATTCCTTCAGCTTGAACGGCCCGGTGCCGATCGGCGTCTGGTTGGCCGGATTGGTGCGATAATCCGTGCCGTCGTAGAGATGCTTCGGAATGATCGGGAACGAGCTCAGCTCGAAGGCATGCAGGAAGGCCGAGAAAGGCTTCTTAAGCTTGAACACGACCTGATTGGGTGCGGGCGACGTGATGCTGTCCACGTAGGTGGTGGCGATCAGGCGCCAGCGCGGATGCGCCTCGCGCAGGAACTTGTCGGCTGTAAACACCACATCGTCGGCGCTGAACGGCTTGCCGTCATGCCATTTGACGTTGTCCTGCAGCGTGAACGTGTAGGTCAGCCCATCGTCGGACACGACCCAGGACTTGGCGAGCGACGGAAGCGGCTTCAGGTCGGTGCCGTAGGTCAGAAGGCTCTGATAGATCTGGCCGCCCACATAGAGCGTCGGACCTTGCGTGTTGAGCCCGACCATGAGCATCGGCGGCTCGGGCTGGGCGATCATGTTGAGCGCGCCGCCTTTGACGGGCGGCGCCTCCTGCGCGATCGCTCCTACCGCGCCGGCGCAAAACAATCCCGCTGCGGCGGCCAACAAGCTAAGCCTCGTTTTCATCATCATTTCCCTCTGTAGCCTCTGGTTGCTGCTGTTCTTGATTTCAAACGTCGTGTCACAGACAAGAGTCCGCCCCTGGAGAGCGGGCATTCATGGCGTAAAAATTCACCGCAACCCCAGGCTCGTGCTTATCGGACAGCGGGGACTGGCAGTAAAAATGCGTGAAGCCAAATAATCCTAGAATGTTAGCTAACTATATAACTTAGCAAAACTCGGGATTGTTCAGGATATTCAATGAGCGTCTTGCTCATGACGACGTTCCTCTCAAGCCGATGGTTCGGGTTTGCGCCTCAATATTATTAGGGCGCCCAATTTCCCTTTGGAAAGGATTATGATGCATCAAATTTGCGAGTCAAGCGGGCATCGATCCGCGCCCCCGAAAGCAGACAGATCTTTCCGAGCTGACAGTCACGCCGCTCGCGGGCCTCAGCTCTGGGATATCTGGTCCGCCCTCGTAGGCGACGCCGGGGTGGATGCACCCGATGGCCGTCGGCCACTGACGGAGGATCAACCCTCCGCCAGTGATCGCGGCAGCGACTAGTTGCCGTCGGCCAGATAGGCCGTCTTGACGGTGGTGTAGAATTCCTGCGCGTAACGGCCCTGTTCGCGCGGTCCGTAGGATGATCCTTTGCGCCCGCCGAACGGCACATGATAATCGACCCCCGCGGTCGGCAGGTTCACCATCACCATCCCGGCCTCGCTATTGCGCTTGAAATGGCCCGCATATTTCAGGCTGGTCGTGCAGATGCCGGAGGACAATCCGAATGGCGTGTCGTTGGCGATCTCCAGCGCCTCTTCGTAGTTGCGCACGCGCGTGACGGTCGCCACGGGTCCGAAAATCTCCTCGCGCGCAATCTGCATCCGGTTGTCCACATCCACGAACAACGCGGGAGCGAGATAGAAACCCGGCGTCTCCCGATTGAGGAGTTCGCCACCGTGGGCCAGTTTCGCGCCTTCATCCTGACCCACGCGGATATAGCGCAGATCCTGCTCGAGCTGGTTCTGATCGACGACCGGCCCGATCTGCGTGCCCGCTTTCAACGCGTCGTCCACAACCAGTCCCTTCATGCGTTCCGTCACCGCATCGACGAAGCGATCGTGGACGCCCTCCGTCACGATGAACCGCGACGAGGCCGTGCAGCGCTGGCCGGTGGAGAAGAACGCGCCATTGACGGCGCATTCCACCGCGACCTTGAGATCCGTATCGTCAAGCACGACGAGCGGGTTCTTGCCGCCCATCTCGAGCTGCATCTTCTTCATCGGATCGGACGCGATGCAGGCCTGCGCCACCTTGCGTCCGGTCGAGACCGAGCCGGTGAATGAGATGGCGGCGATGCGCGGGCTGTTGAGCATCACCTCGCCGACGACGGACCCACGTCCCATGACGAGGTTGAACACGCCCGCCGGCACGCCGGCGCGGGCGATGATGTCGGAGAGCGCATGCGCCGATCCCGGCACGAGCTCGGCCGGCTTGAACACCACGCAATTGCCGTAGGCCAAGGCCGGGGCGATCTTCCAGGCCGGAATGGCGATCGGGAAATTCCACGGCGTGATCAGACCGACGACACCGATGGGCTCGCGCGTGATCTCGATATCGACGCCGGGTCGGACGGATGCGAGCTTGTCGCCGGCGAGCCTGAGACATTCGCCGGCGAAGAACTGGAAGATCTGTCCCGCGCGCATCACTTCGCCGATGCCCTCGGGCAGGGTTTTGCCCTCTTCACGCGACAGCAGGCGGCCGAGTTCGTCCTTGCGCGCGACGATCTCGTCGCCGACCTTTTTCAGGATGTCGTGCCGCAGCTGGATCGAGGAGCGTGCCCAGGCGGGAAAGGCCGCATGCGCGGCCTCGATAGCGCGCTCCGCATCGGCGGCATCCGCGCGGGCAAACTCGCCCACCACGTCGTTGGTGTTCGAAGGATTGACGTCGGGTGCAGCGTTGGCCGCCGCGATCCATTCGCCGGCGATGAAGTTTTTTTCCTGAAGAGTCATGATCATTGTTCCGAGTTGACTTTGATGAGACCGCGTTGCGCCAGATTGGTCATGAACGCGACAAGACCGAACGTCCAGGGCTCGCAGTCTGAACTTTGTTTCATGCGATTCACCAGCGCGCCGAGCTTGGGCGCCGCGATGGTGACGATATCGCCCGGTTTATGCGTAAATCCCAGGCCAGGTTCATCCCGATCCTGCGTCGGCGCAAACATCGTGCCAAGGAAAAGCACGAACCCATCGGGATATTGATGGTTCGGGCCGATGGTCTGCGCGACGAGATCCTCGGGGTCGCGACTGATCTTTGCAATGGACGAGGACCCTTCAAGCCGGAAGCCATCCTCGCCTTCCACCGTCAGCGTCACGTGAGTCTGTCGCACATCGTCGAGGGAGAAACTGTCATCGAAGAACCGGATGAAGGGTCCGATGGCGCAGGACGCATTGTTGTCCTTGGCCTTGGAGAGAAGCAATGCGGACCGGCCCTCGAAGTCGCGCAGGTTGACGTCATTGCCAAGCGTCGCGCCCACGATCTTTCCCTCCGGCGACACCACGATGACGACCTCGGGCTCCGGATTGTTCCATGTGGATTTGGGATGGTAGCCGGCCTCCATGCAGGGGCCGATCGCCGACAGGGTCGGAGCCTTGGTAAAGACCTCCGCGTCCGGACCGATGCCGACCTCAAGATATTGGCTCCAGGCCCCTTGCGCGACCAGCACAGCCTTCAGATCCATGGCCTCGCGCGAACCTGGCTTGAGCCGACTGAGATCATCGCCGACGAGACGGTTGACCTCGGCGCGGATTGCCGCCGCCGCGCCCGCATCGCCCCGCGCCCGCTCCTCGATGACACGCTCCAGCATCGAGACCGCGAAGGTGACGCCCGCCGCCTTGATGACCTGAAGGTCGACCGGCGCGAGGAACCAGGGCTTCGCGGTGTCTCGTCGGTCCGGCACCGTATTCGCCAGAATCGCCTCGACCGTTCCGATCTTGTCGCCGGGCGCGGTCTTCAACCTGCGCGCTGGGTCGTCGAGCGCGGCCAGCGCACTCATGGTCGAATACGACGCCGATATGTCCATGACACCCTCGTCCCGGATCGACACCACGGAGGGCCCGATGCCGGGCCGCCACACTCGCCCGGCAAGCGCTCCTCGAACGCCATCCTCCGGGAGAATCGTCGACAGCCTCTCGTTTGCAAAAAGTGCTTCCATTTTATGGCCTGACTGGTCCCTCGATGACGCCATCCTTATCAGTTCGAAGACGGCGCCGCCGCTTCTTTCTCCTGATCGTTGTCCGATGCGGCTCCCCGACCGCGGGCGATATTTTGGGTGGCCATATGGCGGCGATTGCCCCACCCTTAGGCGAGCCGCCGGTTCCGCCCGCGCCGATTCGGCCCTTCGCCGAGCTGTCATCGACCTGAGGAATTTCTGGCGTATGTCTCCTGCCGAGTTGTTGGGTTTTCTCTTGCTCGCAGGAGTTGCCGCCTATGCCCAGACCCTGACGGGATTTGCCTTCGGGCTCATCACCATGGGCGGAATCGCGCTCACCGGGCTGCTCTCGCTTCCGGATGCCGCGGTGCTCGTCAGCGCGCTCACTTTCGTCAACGCGATTCAGATGCTGCTGAAGGGCTGGCGCGACGTCTCATGGCGCGATTTCCGGCTCGTCATGGCCACAAGCGTTCCGATGCTGTTTGCCGGTTATGCGATGCTCGAATGGCTGGCGGATACGCGTGCCGACATCCTGCGTCTCATTCTCGGCATCATCATTGTCGTGTCGAGCCTGCAACTGGCGCTGCGGCCGGAGCCGTTGCGTCAAAAATCGGGCCCGGCCTCGTTCCTGTTCTTCGGCAGCATCGCGGGCCTGATGGGCGGGATGTTTTCCACCGCCGGGCCGCCGCTCGTCTATCATTTCTACCGTCAGCCGATGTCGCTCGTGATGATCCGCGAGACCCTTGTGACGATCTTTGCCCTCAACGCGGTCTTCCGCATCTCGCTGGTGGGCTTCTCCGGCAATCTGCCGACCGGGTCAGCCTGGACCGGCCTTCTGGCGATCCCGGTCGTGATGGCGGCGACTCACACCGCGCGCCGCTGGCCGCCTCCGGTCTCGCCCGCCACGATGCGACGGATCGTGTTCGTTCTGCTGTTTCTCTCCGGCGTCTCGCTCGGGGCGCCTTCGATCGTGAATCTGCTGAAGTGAGCCTCACCACCCGCGCTGGCGCTTGATGGCGTTCTTCTGCATTTCCTTCTGGGCCTTCCAGTAATCTTTCTGCGCATCCTTCTGCATCTGGTAATAATCGCGGATGCGTTCCTTGCGGCTGGTGGAGTTGCGGTAGCGGTCGAAATCGTAGTGCCGGTCGTGGCTGTAATCGTCCTGGTCATCGGCGAACAGCTCAAGCAGGCCTTGCATCTGCACCTTGTGGACAAGAGGTATTCTTCCGGTCGCCGGGACCGATCGTCCGGATGCAAACGCGCTTCCATCGGCAAGACTCACAAGAGCAAGCAGCGTGACTGCGGCGAACGCGAATCCTCGGGGTGTCGTCATGATGAATCTCCGGATCAGCGTTGGCGCTCGAACAGTTGCGGCATGGCTGGCGCCGTCCAGCGAAGTCCCGTGATGACGCCATTCCCGTCGCGCTCGAACCGGACCGGCGTCAGCACATCATCGCCCGTCATCGCCGCCACGACCGCGAAGGCGCCGGAAGGCTGCAGGCGTGCCTCGAAGGTATCGAGCGCGATGGGCTTGAGATCGAGCACAGCCTCCGACGTCTCGAGAACCATCTGCAATTTCCCGTCCACCTCTCGCACCGTGGCGTCGCCCAACACGCGGGACGCATAGGTGCCGGCATAAGGGCCGAAAGGCGGGATCGTCCCGAGAGGCTTTTGATTCGCGACCCGCTTTGCCTGATCCTGCTTGGCGTGGAGCGCAGTGAGCATCAGCGCCACATTGTCGACTTGCGGGTTGCCCATGAGGCGATCGTAGAACCATTGCGCGACCGCATCGGGAAATCCGTTATTTTCGAGGTTCGACAGCACGATGAGACCGATGTCGCGATCGGGCACGAAGCCCACATGGGCGCCAAAACCCGTAGTGCCGCCGTTATGCCAGATGATCCGCCCGTTCGGCGTCGCCGTCACCACCCACCCGACCGCGTAGGACACGCGCTCGGTCATCGCCACCCGTGGCGTCCACGTGACGTCGAGATTGGCCTCCGACACGATGACGTTCTCGCCGAATATCCCGCGTGCGAGCTGCATCCGCAGCCATCGCGACACATCCGGCACATTGGAGTTCAGGTTGCCGGCCGGCCCGAAGCCGTACGGAAAGGAGGCATGGAAGGGAATCGCCACCGGATCGGTGTCGGTCGCGCGGTGACCGACAGCATGGTCGGGCGCCGTCTCGATCACCTCCGGCGTCCATGAGGTGGCGGCCATGCCGAGCGGATCGAGGATGCCCTTTTTCACCACGTCGGACCAGGCAGCCACGCCGTAGGTCTCGGCCAGAATCCGTCCGGCGATCATGTGCGGGATGTTGAGATAGGCGAAATCCGAGCGGAAGATGCCGACCGCCGGCGCATCCTCCAGCGCGCGGATCATGGTTTGCTGGTCGAAGCCGAGCAGGCCAAGTCCGTCATACACATAGGGGCCGAGCCCGCTGCGCTGCGCCGGCAGATCGAGCATGCGGAAATCGCGCCCGACCCATGGATCGCCAAGCTGGAATTCGGGCATCCGGTCGACCACCCGATCGTCCCATTTGAGCTTGCCCGCATCCACCGCCTGCGCCAGCGTCGCGCTTAGGAAAGCCTTGGTGGTGGAGCCGATCTGGAAAATCGTGTCCGGCGTCACCGGGTCGGGTTTTGTCCGCTCCTTGACCCCGAAGGCTTTCGTGTAGACCAGCTTGTCGCCGTGCACGATGCCGACCGCGACGCCGGGAACATTCGCGGCCTTCATTCCGGCCTGCAAATAGGTCTCGAAAGCCGGGGCCAGTTCGTCGATCCGATCCTGCATCGCGCCCGCTTGTTGCGCGGCGGCCTGCCCGATGCCGAACCCGATCAAGGTGGCCACGCAACCCGCCGAGACCCATGCGCGCAAGCCTGCCATCGACGACCTCCCGGCGAAAATCCGGCCGGCGCTGTCTGCCCCGACCTTTCGATTCCGCAACGGCATGGTGACAGAACTCGGCCCTAGGAACAACGTCCGTCATCGTCGACCCCCATCTCTGGAAGTCGTCCGATGAACCGGCTATAGCGACCCTTCCCTAGTGTCAGGAAGTGAGCAGCTATGTTGGGCATCGGCGTCCTTGGTCTTGGTGTCATCGGCCGTCGATACATCGAGGGGTTCCGCGCCAGTCCGGATTTCCAGGTGATCGCCGGCTATGATCCGGGCGAGATCGATGTCGACGTGGCACGCGCGGGAAGCGCCCAGGAACTGATCGACAACCCTGCTGTCGATTGCGTCTATATCGCCACGCCGCCCTCGACCCATGAACAGCTCGTGGACGCGGTCACGCGCGCCAACAAGGCCGTGTTCTGCGAAAAGCCGCTGGCGCCCTCGCTCCTCTCTGCCCAGGCGTGCCTTGATGCCGTGACGCGGACCGGTGTGCCGGCCGCCGTCAATTTTCCGTTCGCGACCGCGCCTGCCGCAATCCGCCTGCGCGAACTCGTCGAGACGGGCGCGCTCGGGGAGGGATTGTCGGCACATCTGCGGGTGCGGTTCCGGACCTGGCCGAGAGGCTGGCAACAGGGCGCCGGCGGTTGGCTCGCGGGACCCGAACAGGGCGGCTTCACCCGGGAGGTGATGTCCCACATGGTATTCCTCGCGCTTCGCCTCTTTGGGCCGGGACGGTTGCACGAAGCCACGGTCGAGCGCGGCGCTCAAGGCACCGAGACGCGGGTGAAGGCCGTGCTGCAATTTTCGGCGTGCCGGATGACCATCGACGGCGCCGTCGAAGGCGAGATCGAGGACCTCAATCGTTTCGAGGTGAAAGGGTCGAAAGGCTCGGCGGTCATGAGCGAATGGTTTCGCCTTCAGCACGAAAGCGGCGACATCGCGCCCGCTCGCGCCGATGCCGGGCAGATCGCCGAGTTGGCGAAACTCATGTCGACCGGCACCAGCCGCCTCGCAACCTTTCGCGAGGCAGCCGATGTCGTTCGCATCATCGAGGATATTCTGGCCGCTTAGAGCGGCTTCAACCCCGCCTCGATTTCGGCGCGGCGACCCTCCAGGAAGGGCGGCAGGGCGAGGCGCTCGCCGAGCGTGTCCATCGGCTCGTCGGTCGTAAAGCCCGGTCCGTCGGTGGCGATCTCGAACAGGATGCCGTTGGGTTCGCGGAAGTACAGGCTCTTGAAGTAATAGCGATCGATCGGCCCGCTCGACGGCGCACGGATCGTGCGCAGCCGTTCGGCCGCCTCGAGATAGGTCTGTTCGTTGGGCGTGCGGAACGCCACATGGTGGACGCCGCCCGCTCCCGGATGAACCGGATCGAGATGCGGTTCGACCGCCACATGCAGTTCGGCCGCCGGGCCGCCTTCGCCCATTTCGAAAACCTGCACGGTCGATGAGCCACGCCGGTATTCGCGCGATGCGCGCATGCCCATGCCATCGGTGACGACGCGGGCGGTCGGCTCCAGCTTCGGCACGCTCATGGTGATCGGCCCGAGGCCGCGAATCTGATGTTCGGCCGGTACCGGACTGCGGTCCCACGGGTGGGCATCGCCGGCGCCGCCATCGTCGACAAGGCCAAGCCGTTGTCCCTCATGATCCTCGAAATCGAGCCACAAGCGGCCATCGCGTTCGACGATGCCCTCATGGGCGATGGCTTGAGCGTCGAAGCGATCCTTCCACCATTTAAGCGTCGCCTTGCCGTTCACCCGCAAGGCGGTGTGGACGACGCTGTGCGTGCCGCGACGCTCGCGCTTGGTGGGGAAATCGAAGAACGTGAGATCGGAACCGGGCGACGCAATCCCATCGGCATAGAACAGGTGATAGGCGCTCACATCGTCCTGATTGACGGTCTTCTTGACCAGCCGCATGCCGAGCGCCTGCGTGTAGAAAGCATGGTTGCCGGGGGCGTCGGCCGAGACGGCGGTAAGGTGGTGAATTCCGGTCAGCTTCATGGCGCATCTCCATTCGTGATGCGATGAAGATAGGGTTGCGGCGGCGCACACGCGACCCCGGCATCCGCCAATTTCAGTTTGCGAAAACGCAAATCAAATGCGCAATCGGCTGTTACCCGACGGCAAAAAGATCGCCGGTGTCGGGCGCGGCGACCGGCTCCTCGTAAGCATTGGGATCGCCCGGACCGGTTTCCCAGCCGAGATCGGGCAGGGCAATGATCCGCAGGCCGCGCGGATCGTTGCGGGTAACCACGAGATTGCGGCTTTCCAGATAGGCAACCAGCCGGCGGGCGCGCCCCGGCGAGCGACTGCCGCAGGACCGCGCGATTTCCCCGTCGGGCGGGCAGGTGGCACCGGTCAGGGCGGCGCGGGCGAGCAGCAGGTAGACCCCCTGGATGTCCTCCGCAAGGTCGGACGCAAAGGTCATGGCGCGGCCCCATTCGGCGCCGGCCGCCGTCTCCGCATCGACGCCCGCGCGGGCGACCGCCAACCGGCGACGGAACGCCGGCAGGTTCGGAGGTTCGCCGCTGACGCGCCGGATGCGGCAGCGCACCAGAAAGTCCTGATAGAGCACCGCCACGGTGCGAAAGGCGGCTTCGGAATCGGCGAGGATCTCGCGCAGGATCGCGTCGAGCACGATTTCCCGCTCGGCCTTGGATTCCGCGGTCATCTCGGGTGCTGTCTCGGCCGCAGCCGGACGCGAGCGCGCAAGTTGGGCCAGAAGGTCGTTGGTGGCAGCAGGCGGTGGCGGGGCGGCGCGGCGCTGGACGACCGGCCGCACGATTTCATCGTCGCCCGCCGTGAAGATGAGATCGCGCGCCTCTTCCTTGGGCTGCTCCGGCAGCGGCATCAGCTTGAACGATCCGCTCCGGGCGGAGGTCGCCACCTCGCCGATGCGAACCGGCACGGGGCGACGGCACAAGGCGGGGCCCAAGGCCACGAAATGACCGCGCTCGAGATCGCGGAACATCTCGGCCTGGCGGCGTTCCATGCCCAGCAGATCGGCGGCGCGCGCCATGTCGATGTCGAGGAAGGTTCGGCCCATGAGGAAATTCGAGGCTTCGGCCGCGACGTTCTTGGCAAGCTTTGCCAGCCGTTGCGTGGCGATGATGCCCGCCAACCCGCGCTTGCGGCCCCGGCACATCAGGTTGGTCATCGCCCCCAGCGAAATCTTGCGTGTCTCGTCGGAGACCTCGCCGGCGGCCGAAGGTGCGAAGAGCTGGGCCTCATCGACCACCACCAGCATCGGATACCACAGGTCGCGATCGGCATCGAACAGCCCGCCAAGAAAAGCCGCCGCGCAGCGCATCTGCGCTTCGGTATCGAGGCCTTCGAGGTTGAGCACCACCGAGACCCGGTGCTGGCGGACGCGGGCGGCGATTCGCTGAAGGTCGCCCTCGCTGCGCGCCGCATCCACCACCACATGGCCGAACTTTTCGGCCAGAGTGACGAAGTCGCCCTCGGGGTCGATGACGGCCTGCTGCACCATCGGCGCGCTCTGTTCGAGAAGGCGGCGCAACAGGTGCGATTTGCCCGAGCCGGAATTGCCCTGGACCAGCAGGCGGGTCGCCAGCAACTCCTCGAGATCGAGCATGGCCGACGAGCCGTTTGCGGCCCCGGACGCCAAACTCGAGGACACCTGCCCCATATCGATGCCGACCTTCATTCGCCTCCCTCTCAGCGCCCTTTTCGTGGTGCTCCGCTTAGCACATCTGCCGGTGAGTCAGCGAAGGGCCTCGAAACGCTCCACAGGGCAAGAGGCCGCAGGCGTCCGAAAGAGGCCGCAGGCGCCCAATGAGGCCTTAGGCGGACTCAATCCGCGATGGCGGCCTCGGCGGCCCGAACCGCGCTGCCCCGCAGGGGGAGTTCTTTCATGCGCGCGAGGAAGAAGAGCGCCAGGCCGAAACCCACGAAGGCGGCGGCAAACACATAGCGGAAGGCCGCGGCGAGGTCGGCGCCGTGGAGAGCGGCCGCAGGCCCGACCGCCTCGAAGCTCGAAGCGCCGCCCACGCCCGACAGGCCGAGGATGATGGAGCCGAAAATCGCCACGATGAACGCGCCGCCGATCGAGCGGAAGAAATTGGCCACCCCGGTCGCGGTGCCGAGCTCATGCGGCCGAACGGCATTCTGGATCGCCACCGTGCTGACCGGCAGCAGGGTGCCGAGCCCGACGCTGAGGAAGGCCAGCACGATCTCGATGCCGACCAAGGACAAGTGAGGCTCGGCTAACACCAGAATGCCGGTGCCGACCAGCGAGGCCGTCAGCCCGATGACCGGCACGCGCTTGTAGTGGGTCACCTTCGCCATCATCTGCCCCGACACATTCGCGCCGATGACGGTGCCGGCCATGAGCGGGATCAACGCAAGGCCCGAATGACTGGCCGAGAGGCCGCGCACGGTCTCGAAATAGACCGGCAGGTAGATCGTCAGGCCGATATAGGTGCCCATGCCGAAACAGGCCGCCAGCACACCCATGCGCACGACGGGGTTGTGCAGCACGCCCGCCGGGATGAGCGGTTCGGTGGCCGTTCTCATGCGCCAGCCGAACAGCACCCAGCACATGGCGGAGAGGGCGACGGCTGCCAGAATCTGCACCGACGCCCACGGATAGCGGATCCCGCCCCAGCTCAGGGCCAGCAGGATCGAAACCGTGGCGGCGACGAGCAGGAAGGCGCCGAACCAATCGAGCTTGTGCGGCCGCTCGAAGCGCGGCAGGCGCTTCAGCCCCCGATACGAAATGAGAAAGGCCAGCAGGCCGAGCGGCAAGTTGATCCAGAAGATCATCGACCAGTGCAGATGTTCGGCGAAGAACCCGCCGAGGACCGGGCCCGCAAGGCTCGACGTCATGAACACGCTGGCGAAATACACCTGGTAACGGCCGCGCTCGCGCGGGGGCACCAGATCGGCCACGATGGTCTGCGACAAGGCCATCAACCCGCCGCCCCCGAGTCCCTGCAGCCCACGCGCCAGGATGAGAATCAGCATCGAGGGAGCGAGCGCGCAGGCGATTGAGCCAAGGATGAAAACCACGATGCCGATCAGCATCGTGATCCTGCGCCCATGCGCGTCGCTGAATTTGCCGTAGAGCGGCGTCGCGACGGTTGCGGTGAGAAGGTAGGACGTCACCACCCAAGGTAGGTGTTCGAGATCGCCAAGCTCGCGTCCGATGGTCGGCAAGGCGGTGGCGATGATCGTCTGGTCGAGAGCCGCCAGCAGAAGCGCGACCATGAGGCCGATGATGATGATTCGGATTTCGCGCTGGGTCAGCGGTTCGCTGGCCGTCGTCGGTCCGGTGGGTGTCGCTTGATCCATTGCGTCCATCGTTCTTCGGGGAGCTGGTTTAGGATGCGAGCGGCCGCTTGTCTCGCGTCGAGTTGCAACGCAGATATGCAGCGGAGGGCGCCGAGAAGCGAGGGGTTGAAGCCTTCGCTTGCCGATCGGTACGGTTTGGCGCTACCTCATCGTCCCACCTTGTCTCGGAATTCATGACCGTCCGCACACGACTTTCCCTGTCTCAAGCCCGGCGAATCGCCCTCGCGGCGCAGGGCTTCGGCGAGGCGCGGCCCGATGCGCCGAGCGCCCGGCACGTCAAGCGCACGCTTGAGCGCTCGAAGTTGTTCCAGATCGATTCGGTCAACGTTCTGGTGCGCGCCCATTACATGCCGCTGTTCTCGCGGATCGGCGCCTACGAGCGCGGCCTCCTCGATCATGTGGCCTACCATCCGAAGAAGCGTTCGGCGTTCGAATTTTGGGGCCACGAGGCATCCCTGATCCACCTCGATCTCCATCCGCTGTTCCGCTGGCGCATGGCCCGGGCCTCGCGCGGCGAGAGCATCTATGGCGGGCTGGCGAAATTCGGTCGCGAGAATCACGCTTTCATCGAGGAGGTCCGGCGCGAGATCGAACAGAGCGGCCCAATCGGCGCCGGCGAGCTCTCCGGCGGTGGCAAGGGCCGCGGTTCCTGGTGGGGCTGGAGCGACGGCAAACGGGCGCTCGAATGGTTGTTCTGGGCCGGCGAGGTCACGACCGCGACACGCCGCGGCTTCGAGCGGATCTATGATCTGCCCGAGCGGGTCCTGCCCGAAATGGTCCTCAACACGCCGACGCCCCGCGAGGATGAGGCGCAGCGGCGGCTTCTCAGCCTGTCCATCCAGGCCCTCGGCATCGCCAGCGAGCGATGCATGCGCGATTATTTCCGGCTCGAGGTCGCGGATGCGAAAGCCCGCATCCCCGAGCTGGTGGAAGCAGGCGAATTGCTGCCCGTGACCGTCGATGGCTGGACCGGACCGGTCTATCTCGACCCGAACGCCCGCCTGCCCCGTCGCATCGCCGCCGAGGCGCTGCTGTCACCGTTCGACCCGATCGTGTGGGAGCGCACGCGGACCGAGCGCCTGTTCGACTTTCATTACCGCATCGAGATCTACACGCCGGCGGAGAAGCGCCAATTCGGTTATTATTGCCTGCCGTTCCTGCTCGGCGAAACCATCGTCGCGCGGATCGACCTCAAGGCCGACCGGGCCAGCGGCCGGCTTCTGGTGCATTCGATCCATCCGGAGGCGAACGCGAAGCCCGACGAGATTGCGCCGGCGCTTGCCGCCGAGCTGCGGCGGATGGCGGGATGGCTCGGATTGACCGATATCGTGGTGCCGAAGGCGTGGCGGACGCGGCTGGGGAATTGATGCCTCGCCGCTCTCGCCAGCCGCGAAAAACCCCTCTATTTCTCCTTTCATGCAATTCCTGATCGCCCCCGCGACCCGACTTTGGCTCCGCCTCCGCCTCAATGAAATCGGCCCGCTGCTGTCGCTTTCGGGCTTTGGGTTTTTTGCCTGGGCGTTCATCGCGATCGCCGACGAGGTCCGTGAGGGCGAGACGCAAACCTTCGACAGCGCCCTCCTGCTCGCCCTGCGCAACCCACAGAATCTCGCCGACCCGCTGGGTCCCGCCTGGCTCGAGGAGGCGGCACGCGACATCACCGGCCTTGGGGGCTACGCGGTGTTGGCCATCGTGACGCTCGCCACCCTTGCCTACCTGATGTTGTCCGGCAAACGGGCCGCGGCCGTGCTCGTGATCGTGGCGGTTTATGGCGGGATGATGCTGTCGACGGGATTGAAGCTCGGCTTCGAGCGCCCGCGGCCGGATCTCGTGCCCCACGGCGCGCGGGTCTACACGGCGAGCTTTCCGAGCGGTCACGCCATGCTGTCGGCGGTCGTTTATCTGACGCTCGGCGCGCTGTTGACGCGCGTGCAGGAAGGCCGCCGCATTCAGGCTTTCCTGATGGGACTTGCGGTTTTCATCACGCTCCTGGTCGGGATGAGCCGCGTCTATCTCGGAGTGCATTGGCCGAGTGACGTTCTGGCCGGCTGGGCGGTGGGAGCGGCCTGGGCTTCGTTGTGCTGGTTCGTGGCCCTGCAATTGCAGCGGCGCGGCAAGGTCGAAGACCCCGGCGAGACGTCCCACCCTTGAGCGACGCCGGCGCGAAGCCCATCCGCAAGCCGCCTCGCAAGGTCACGCCGGCCTATCTCCAGCGTGCCGCGATGGCGTATCTCGAGCGCTACGCGTCCTCCGCCGAGCAATTGCGTCGGGTCCTCACCCGCAAAGTCGCGAATCGCTGTCGCCTGCGCGGTGAAGACGCGACGGAGTTTCGCGAGGCCATCGACGAGGTGGTGGCGAAAAGCCTGCGCATCGGGCTCGTCGACGATGCGCGCTATGCGCAGGGGCGGGTCGCGACGTTGCGACGGCGCGGCGGCTCGACGCGGGCCATCCGGGCAAAGCTGTCGATCAAGGGCGTCGACGGCGAGACGATTACAGCAGCGCTCCAGGGCGATGACGACGACGAGGAGAAGGCGGCGCTCGCCTTCGCGCGCCGCCGCAGGCTCGGCCCGTATCGCGTGGCCGATCGGGCGCCTTCTCGCGACAAGGACCTGGCGGCGTTGGCGCGGGCGGGATTCGGCTTCGGGATCGCCAAGCGAATCATCGATGCCGAGAGCGACACCGATGGCTAGAGGCGGATTCAGTTCTCGCCGGATCAGGCTCTAGATCAGGCTCGCACCCACATTCACCGCGAGCGCCAGGATCATCGTGTTGAACAGGAACGACAGGATGGTGTGACCCAGCACCAGCCGGCGCATCTTGCGCGACACCACCATCACGTCGGAGGTCTGCGCCGCCGCGCCCATGTTGAACGAGAAGTACAGGAAGTCCCAGTAATCGGGCTGGCCTTCATGCGGGAACACGAGTCCGCGCCGCTCGCCCTCATCGCCGTAGAATTCATGCGCATAGTGGATCGCCCAGATGGTGTGGACGAAGAACCACGAACACAGGATCGTCACACCCGATAGGACAAGGCGAAAGGCCTGCTCGGCCCCCCGCTCCTCGTGAATCCCGTAGAGTTGCGCCCCGATCGCCGCCAGGCTCGCAAGGGCTGCACACACCGTCAGGATGAGGATCGCCAGCGCGCCTTCGTCTTCGACGCTCGCCTGCTTGCGGATCGCCTCGGTGCTGAACTGCCCGGCGAGACGGGCGGCGAAGACGAGATAGAGCACGACTCCGATATCCCACGAGACCAGGTATCGCGAGTTCGACGGCCAGCTCGACGGCAGGAGTACGAACACAGTGACGGCCGCCAACGCGGACCCCAGCAGACGCGGGCGCAGCCGCGCCGAGTTGGCGAACATAGCCGATCCTTCTTGAACGATCGTGTCGGGCGCACGGAGCGCCCGCATATTCCGGCCGAATGGCCGAAGACATCGCGCACGCCTTCGGCCTCATGGCGAATTACGAACCGGATTTCTTGTAGGCGTCCACGATGGCTTGCCCGTCAGGTCCGGCTTTCTTCAGCCAATCCTGAGTCAGCTGTTCGCCGACCTTCTGCAGGCCCGCCTTCAACTCGGGGCCGGGAGGCTGGACCTTCATGCCCTTGGCGGCGATCTGCTCCATGTACCATTTGGTCTTTTCCTGGGCCATTTTCCAACCGCGTTCCTCGGCCGCCTTGGCGGCTTTCAGAACAGCCTCCTGGGTCGGCTTGTCGAGCGCATCGAACGCGGCCTTGTTGACGAAGATCATGTTCTTCGGCAGCCAAGCCTGCGTATCGTAGAAATGCGACAGGGATTCCCACACCTTCGTGTCGTAGCCGGTGGCGCTCGACGACATGAACGAATTGACCACGCCGGTGGCGAGCGCCTGCGGCAGCTCGGCCGCCTGGATCGTCACCGGCTGCGCGCCGACGATCTCGGCGATGCGCGACGTTCCCACGTTATAGGCGCGCCATTTCAGGCCTTTCATATCCTCGACGGTGTTGATGTCCTTCTTGGCGAAGATGCCCTGCGGCGGCCACGCCACGGTGTAGAGCAGCATCAGGCCCTGGCTCGCGAGCTTCTTCTCGAGCGCGGGTTTCTGCGCCTCGCCGAGCTTGTGCGCCTGATCGAAGGAGGTGGCGAGGAACGGCACCACGTCGAGGCCGTAGATCGGGTCCTCGTTCTCGTGGAGCGACAGGATGACCTCGCCGATCTGCGCTTGGCCGGTCTGCACTGCGCGCTTGATTTCCGGCGCCTTGAAGAGCGACGCGTTGGCATGAACGGTGATCTGCAGCTTGCCGCCGGTCGCGTCCGCCACATCCTTGGCGAAGAGGTTCAGGTTCTCGGTGTGGAAATTGTCCGTCGGATAGGCGGCCGGCAGGTTCCATTTGGTTTGGGCCACGGCAGGCAGGCTGCACAGCAACGCGCCCGCAAGGCCGACGGAGAAGCGTGTCCAGTGTCTCATGTTCGGCGTCCTCTGGTTGTTATGAACGATGTTAATCCGGAAACGCGATTCTCGGCAGGACCATCACGATATCCGGAAATATCGTGATGATCGCCACGGCCGCAACGAGCAGGAAGAAGAACGGCAACGCCGCCAGCGCCACGGTGTACGAATCCTTGCCCGACATGGTCTGGAGCACGAACAGGTTGAAGCCGACCGGCGGCGACACCTCGGCCATCTCGACCACGAGGATGAGGAAGATGCCGAACCAGATGAGATCGAAGCCCGCCGTCTTTACCATCGGGATCACGACCGCGGTGGTCAGCACGATCATCGAGATTCCGTCGAGCGCCGTGCCGAGCAGGATGTACATCACGGTGAGCGCGGCAATCAGCGCGTAGGGCGAGAGGTTCATGTTGTCGACCCACACCGCCAGCGCCTGCGGGATGCCCGTATAGGCCATGGAGGTCGACATGAACGACGCGCCGGCAAGAATCAGCATGATCATGCAGGTGATCCGCGTCGTGCCCATGACGCTGGCCCAGAACGAATCCCACGACAGGGAACCGGACCACCAGGCGATCGCGAGCGAGCCGAGCACGCCCCAGGCGGCGCATTCGGTCGCCGTTGCCCACCCGAGCAGCAAGGTGAGGAACACCAGCGCGATGAGCAGCGCACAGGGGATGAGGTTGGCGGATTCCGCGAGCTTCCGGCGAAAGGACATGGGCGGATCGGCCGGCGGCGTCTTGTGTGGGTTGAGCAGCGACCAGACGGCGATGTAGCCGGAATAGAGCGCCATCACGAGAAGGCCCGGCAGGAAGCCGGCGAGAAAGATCTGAATGATCGAGACGTTCGCCGCCACCGCATAGACCACCATGGTGATCGAGGGCGGGATGAGGATGCCCAGCGTTCCGGCGCCCGCGAGACTGCCTAAGCTCACCATCTCATCATAACCGCGTTTCTTCAGCTCCGGCAGGGCGATCTTGGCGACCGTCGCACAGGTGGCGGCCGACGAGCCCGAGACCGAGCCGAACAACCCGCAGGCAAGCACGTTCACGTGCATGAGCCGGCCCGGCAACCAGTTGAGCCAGGGCGACAATCCGCGAAACATCTCCTCCGACAGACGGGTGCGAAACAGGATCTCGCCCATCCAGATGAAGAGCGGCAAGGCCGCCAGCGTCCAGGAGGCGGAATTGCCCCAGATGGTGGTGGCGAGGACCGACCCCGCCGGGATGCCGCCGCCGACGAATTGCATGCCCACATAACCGCAGGCCATGAGCGCGATGGCGATCCACACGCCGCCGGCGAGCAGAAATGCCAGAAGCAACAGCAGGAGGCCGGAGATTTCGATCAGGTCCATCCTCTAGACCCCGCTCTGCATCGCGCGCTCGATGACCTCTTCGGGCGTCGTCGCCGGTGGTTTCTCGTAGCGCGGATCGCCGCCGCGCAGCACATGGACGAACTCGTCGATGAAGGCGACGAACAGGATCACGAGGCCGGTCACGTAGCCCAGCTGCGGAATCCATAACGGCACCGCGATCACGCCCTGCGACATGTCGTTGAAGCGATAGCTGTCAAAGGTGAGCTGCACCGCGTGCCAGGCGAAGAAGCCGACGAAGCCGACCCCGACCGTGAGCGCGAAAAGCTCCAGCGCCCGGCGTTTGCGGCCGTGAAAGCGGTCGATCATCAGACCGACGCGGATCATCTCGCCCGATTTGAACGTGTGGGCGAGGCCGAGAAACGCCATCGCGGCCATCGACCACGACGCCAGATCGTCGCCCGCCGGAATGTTGATGTTGACCTGACGCCCGAGCGACAGCCCGAGCATCAGGAGGAAAATGAGAATGAGAAAACCGCCCGCGAGATAACCCGCCGCTCGGTAGAGGCCATCGAGGATGGTGCGAACCATGGGCGTCGCTCGGCTTTCGTCGGGCGCGAAAGGCATCCCGGTGCCCACTACCCTATCGGCGCCGTTCCAGCGGGCAAGTCGGCCATTGGGACAATATGCGAGATCCACATTTCACCCGCCGGGTGGTTTCCCGCGCAGACCGCGCTACATGAGGGGCGACCTCAACCAAGGGAGACGGGCATGGATCGCAAGGCAAAAGCAGTTTGGCAGGGCACGGGCAAAGACGGCACCGGCCACCTCACCACCGACTCGGCCGTTCTGTCCGCGACGCCGTATTCGTTCAAGACGCGTTTCGAAAACGAGAAGGGGACCAACCCCGAGGAACTGATCGCCGCCGCCCATGCCGGCTGCTTCACGATGGCGCTTGCCTTCCAGCTTCAAGGCGCCGGCTTCACCCCGACCGAGCTTGCCACCGAGGCGGCCGTTTCCCTCGACAAGGACGGCGATGGTTTCAAGATCAGCAAGTCGCGCCTGACCCTGCGGGCCAGTGTTCCGGGAATCGACCAGGCGAAGTTCGAGGAGCTGGCACGGGCCGCCGAGAAGAACTGCCCGGTCTCGAAGGTGCTGAATGCCGAGATCAGCATGGATTTCACGCTGGTTTGAACTCCCGTATTTCCCTCCCCCTTGCGGGGAGGGCCAAGGCGGGGTCGAAAGGCGGCGCTACGCGCGCGCCTTCGCGATCGCTTCGCGTTTCTGGGCCAGCGTCATCCCGCCCACATAGGCGTCGGACGCGACCAGGAATGACGGCGTGGCGACAAGACCGAGCGAGTTGCCGAGCGTGAAGGCGTCCTTCATCCATTGCGTCGTACGATCGCTGTCGGCGGCCTCGATCAGGCGCTTGCGGTCGCCGCCGAGCCGTTCGGCCTCCGCGATTGCCCGCGCGCCGTTGACGACGCCGCGCAACGAGAACAGCGCGAGGTGAAACGGCAGATACTGCTCCGGGCCCTGAACCTGCAGATGGCCGAGGGCGGCACGGGTCGCCTCCACCGAAGGCTTGCCCAGGACGGCGAAATTCACCAGCACATAGGTGAGATCGGGCTCGGCTTTGAGCAACGCCGGCAGGTCGCCGGCCGAGCGTTTGCACCACGGGCAATTGTAGTCGAAATACTCGACCATGATCACGTCGCCCCGGGCATGGCCGAGCCTGACGGCGGACCCGAGATCGAGCGTATCTTCCACCAGTTCGATGGGAACCCGCTGCGCCTCCGGCGCTGCTTGAGCGTTGGATTTCGTGGCGATGCCCGAAAGGGCAAGGCCGGTGAGGAGCATGCGGCGCGACAGGAAAATCATGATCACCGAACAGCGACAAAAGGGATGCCCGTGATGCCTTGCGGCAGCCGGGATGACAACGCAAATCGGGGAGAATCGCGTCGCCTCACGTCCTCTTGAAGCGGGGCATTACGGCCTTTTTCGGATCGAATCACGTCTCACGAGTTTGGACCGATTCGGTTCAAACTCACCGTGATCTAGCCCTCGTCGCCCGTCACACCCGCCGCATCCTGCGCCTTCAGCACGTCGGGGCGGGGCATCGAGATGGTGTTGTAGCCCGAATCCACATAGTGAATCTCGCCCGTGACGCCATTCGAAAGGTCGGACAGGAGATAGAGGGCCGAACCGCCCACATCTTCGATCGTCACCGTACGGCGCAAAGGAGCGTGAGCTTTCTGGTAGGTGTACATCAGGCGCGCATCGGCGATGCCTGCGCCCGCAAGTGTGCGCACCGGCCCCGCCGAGATGGCGTTGCAGCGAATGCCGTTGGGGCCGAGATCGGACGCGATGTAGCGGACGCTCGCCTCCAGCGCGGCCTTGGCAACGCCCATCACATTGTAGTTCGGCATCACGCGGGTGGAGCCGCCGTAGGTGAGCGTCAGCAGCGATCCGCCATTCTTCATGCGGCTCGCCGCACGTTGCGCGATCTCCGTGAAGGAGAAGCACGAAATCACCATGGTGCGCGAGAAATTGTCCCGCGTGGTGACGTCCACATAGGAGCCCTTGAGCTGCGCCTTGTCCGAAAAGCCGATGGCGTGAACCACGAAATCGAGGCCATCCCAGCGTTTGTCGAGCTCCGCGAAGACAGCATCGACCGATGCGATATCCTCAACGTCGCAGGGCAGCACAATGTCCGATCCGAGCGATTGCGCCAATGGCGCCACGCGCTTGCCGAGCGCTTCACCCTGGTAGGTGAAGGCGAGTTGGGCACCGTGCTGGCTGAGCGTCTTGGCGATGCCCCAGGCAATCGAATGGTCATTGGCGACGCCCATGATGAGGCCGCGCTTTCCTTGCATCAGACCGTTCACTCAATATCCCCTTGATGGCTGCTTGTTCTTGTCGCGACGACCTTGCAGCCGAGAGCACGACCTGAACGATCCTGCCCCCGTCGCCATATCAAGCAGCGGACGTGATGTCGTCTCAATCTTTGTAACGGCTGAAGACAAGCGTCGCGTTGGTGCCGCCGAAGCCGAAGGAATTGGACAGGACCGTATCAAGCTTGACGTCGTCGATCCGTTTCCGAACAATGTTCATGTCGGCGAGCGCCGGATCGAGTTCTTCGATATGCGCGCTCTCGCAGATGAAGTCGTTGTTCATCATCAAGAGCGAATAGATCGCCTCCTGCACGCCGGTCGCGCCGAGCGAATGCCCGGTGAGCGACTTGGTGGCCGAGATCGGCGGGCATTTCTCGCCGGCGCCGAACACTTCGCGAATCGCCTCGATCTCCTTCAGATCGCCGACCGGCGTCGAGGTGCCGTGCGGGTTGATGTAGTCGATCGGGGCCGTCACGTTCTGCAACGCCATGCGCATGCAGCGCACCGCACCTTCGCCTGACGGCGCCACCATGTCGTAACCGTCCGAGGTCGCGCCATAGCCGACGATCTCGCCATAGATCTTCGCGCCGCGCGCCAGCGCGTGCTCCAGTTCCTCGAGCACCAGAACCCCCGCGCCGCCTGCGATCACGAAGCCGTCGCGGTTGGCGTCATAGGTGCGCGAGGCGGTGGAGGGGGTGGCGTTGTACTTCGACGACATGGCGCCCATGGCATCGAACAGGTTCGACATCGACCAGTCGAGATCCTCGCAGCCGCCTGCGAACATGATGTCCTGCTTGCCCATCTGGATGGTCTCGAAGGCATTGCCGATGCAATGGTTCGAGGTCGCGCAGGCGGACGAGATCGAATAATTCACGCCCTTGATCTTGAACCAGGTGGCGAGGGTCGCGGAGGCCGTCGAGGACATGGCCTTCGGCACGGCGAACGGCCCGATGCGCTTGGGACCCTTTTCGCGTGTGATATCGGCCGCATCGATCAGCGTGCGGGTGGAGGGACCGCCCGAACCCATGATGATGCCGGTGCGGTCATGAGAGATATCCTCAGGCGACAGGCCCGAATCGGCGATGGCCTGATCCATCGCGACATGGTTCCAGGCCGTTCCGAGGCCGTGAAAACGCATGGCGCGCCGATCGACGAGTTCCTCCGGATTGAGCGTCGGTTTGCCGTGCACCTGGCAACGGAAGCCGTATTTCTCGTAATCCTCGGCCTTCGTGATGCCGGATTTCGCTTCGCGCAAAGAGGTCAGCACCTCCTGCGTGGTGTTGCCGATGGACGAGACGATGCCCATTCCGGTGACGACGACGCGTCTCATAGCCTACCTCTTCAAAGGAAACATTCTGCCAACCCCGATTCAAAGAATAAGGTCGGCAATGGTCATTCTCAACGTCAAGCCCTGAAAATGGGGCCGGAGCAGGACGGTGGCGAACTAGCCGCCGGCAGCGTCCGCCTGGAACAGGCCGACCCGCAAGTCCTTGGCCTCGTAGATCCGGCGGCCATCGGCCTCGAGCCAGCCATCGGCGATGCCGAGGATGAGCTTGGAGCGAAAAACGCGCTTCAGATCGACCCCATACACGACCTTCTTGTGGGTCGGCAGCACCTGATCAGCGAATTTGACCTCGCCGATGCCAAGCGCACGGCCGCGGCCCGCCGAGCCGGACCAGCCAAGGAAAAAACCCACCATCTGCCACAGGGCGTCGACGCCAAGGCAGCCCGGCATGACCGGATCGCCTTTGAAATGACAGGGGAAAAACCAGAGATCCGGCCGCACGTCGAGTTCGGCCACCACATGGCCCTTGCCATATGCGCCGCCATCCTCGCCGATCGAGGTGATGCGGTCGAACATCAGCATGGGCGGGAGCGGCAATTGCGCATTGCCGGGACCGAACAATTCTCCCCGGCCACAGGCCAGGAGTTCTTCGTAGGTAAAGCTCGACTGGCGCGCCATGCCGGATGCCGATCCTTCTCAACACATTGTCATTTAGGTCCCGGACTACCCGGAACCGTCGAATTGGGGCTCTGGTAGCACAGGCTTGAGCGTCCATCAAAGGGCGGCGATTCGGCTATCGGGATTCCTGGCCGCGCCGCAAATCTCGCGCTGGGGAAGCCGGGCGAATGTCGCATCGGCCCGGCGCAGCCTTGCGGCGAAGCGCTCGCTTTCCTATCATTGAGGTGGTAGAAGCCGTTTTTCAGCAAACAGTTCCGGCTCAACAGTTCTGACGATGACCGACCCACTTTCAGCCTATATCGACTCCGCGTCCCAGCCGCTGCAGCGGCGTGGATGTCCACTCTCGGAGTTGCGCGACAAGTTGCGCCGCGTGGGTTTGCGCCCGACGCGCCAACGCGTCTCGCTGGGCTGGCTGCTGTTCGGCAAGGGCGACCGACACATCACCGCCGAAGTGCTGTTCGACGAAGCGACGCGCGCCCGGGTGCCGGTGTCGCTCGCCACCGTCTACAACACCCTGCACCAGTTCACCGAGGCCGGCCTGCTGCGCCAGCTCGCGGTTGACGGGGCCAAGTCCTATTTCGACACCAATCCGAGCGAGCATCATCACTTCTTCCTCGAGGACGAGGGCGAACTCGTGGACATGCCGAGCGCCGGCATCAGCGTCACCGAACTGCCGGAGCCCCCTGCGGGAATGGAAGTGGCGGGCATCGAGGTGATCGTCCGCCTGCGCCGCAAGGCTTCCTGAACCCCTTTCCGACCCGCGGCCATCGAGGCGCTGACGTTTCGACATGCCGCTCACTCATATCCTGCTCGCCATCCTCGTTGCCTTCATCTGGGGCCTGAGCTTCGTCGTCATCAAGGTCGGGGTCGCGGCAACGCCGCCCCTGGTTCTGGCAGCCTTGCGCTTCGTCTTCGCGGTTTTCCCCGCAATCCTGTTCGTGCCGCGCCCGAAAACCCGCTGGCGCTTTCTCATCGGCTACGGCTTCTTCCTCGGAATCGCCCAGTTCGGCCTGCTTTTCGCCGCCATCTCGCTCGGCATGCCGGCGAGCCTCGCCTCGCTGGTCATGCAGGCGCAGGTGTTCTTCACCATCCTGTTCGCCGCCGTGCTGATGGGCGAGCGCCCCGGCCCCCACCAGATCGTCGGCGGGCTTGTCGCCTGCCTTGGCCTGATCCTGATCGCGTGGCCGCGCCTTGCCGGCAGCGGCGCCGTGCCGTTTCTGATGACCGTCGTTGCCGCCGCCGCCTGGGGCATCGCCAACATCATTTCCAAACGCGCGGGGCGCATCGACATGCTGGGCTTCGTGGTCTGGTCGAGCCTGATGGCGCCGATCCCGCTGCTCGGGCTGTCCCTGTGGATCGACGGGCCGGACCGAGTCGCGGCATCCCTGATGGATCTGGACGCCGGCACGCTCGGGGCGGTCGCCTATCTGGCCTACCCCACGACGATCTTCGCCTTCGCCATCTGGGCCTGGCTGCTGTCGCGCCATCCCGCCGCCACCGTGACGCCGTTCGCCCTGCTGGTGCCCGTCGCGGGCATCCTCGGCTCCGCGTTTTTTCTCGGCGAAGTCATGATGCCGATCGAAGCCATCGGCGGCGCCATCATCGTTCTGGGGTTGGCCATCAATATCTTCGGCCTGCGGATCTTCGGGCGCGCCAGGACCGCGTAAGGCCGCGGCTTAGCGGATCAGCCCCAACCCATAAATGCCGAACGCGATCAGGAAGATCGCCACCACGACGTTGAGGAAGCGCGGCGCCACGATGGCGGCGATGCCGAGGATGATGGCGAGGAGCGGCAGCAGATTCTTGAGGCTGAAGGAAAGCGTCATCGGGTTCTCTTGTTGGTGTCAACGCAGGGTCCGGTCGTCAGCCGGGAGTTACTCGACTTTTTCGTTGGGATAGACGCCCCACAGCTTGTCCTGCCGGACATGGCCGTCCACGTCGCGGGCGTTGTCCATCACGATGGTGATGCGGCACCAGCCCTTGTCGCAGGATTTGATGTTGACGATCACGCCCGGCTGGAGATTGGCGACCACGCCGCCCTTCTCTTCCGCGCGATCGAGAAGCTGGATCGGCGCTTGCGCGGCCTTCGCCCAGGGCATCACGAGCGCGGTGCGCCGGCCGGACAGGAGCGAGTGCAGCACCCAGCCATCCGTGCCCTCCGCATCGCGGATGCGCCGCCAGGTCTCGTATTCGGCCACGATCTCCACCGGCAGGCCGGCCCGCTGGAACACCCAGGCGGTGCGGTGATCCTTCGAGGGCCCTTCGCGCAGATTCACCCGATCGGTCTTGAGGCTGACATAGCGCGGCACCGGAAGGCCCGTTCCCAGGCGCCCGCCCGGCGGCGTCTGGGCGGATGCCAGCGACGCGCCGAACCCAAGCAGCGCGATGGACAAAACGATCTTGCGCATGGCTTCCTTCACCTTCGGGTTTGTGCGGCGGGCGGAGCCTCTGGTAGAGAAGCTTGAAGGAGCTTCGCCACGCGAGGGATCTCCGCCCTGGAGCACTTCGCCGGAAAAGGTCCGTCGACTTTTTGCGGCACATGCTCTTAGTCGCCGAGATACGGTTAAGGGAGCGTGAAGCTCGCTTGGCCGCATCGGATTTTCGAGAGCTGGGGATCATTCGAAGCATGAAGAAAAGACCCGTCGTCGTCGTGACCCGCCGCCTGCCCGACGTGATCGAAACCCGCATGCGCGAATTGTTCGACACCCGGCTCAATCTCGAAGACAAGCCACTCTCGCGACAGGAGCTGGTCGACGCCGTGGCCCTCGCCGACGTGCTGGTGCCGACCCTGACGGACGAGATCGACGCCGACCTGCTGGCGAAGGCCGGGCCTGATCTCAAGCTCATCGCGAATTTCGGCAACGGCATCGACCATATCGACGTTCCGGCGGCGCTTGCCCGAGGCATCACCGTTACCAACACGCCCGGCGTGCTCACCGAGGATACGGCCGATATGGCGATGGCGCTGATTCTCGCCGTCGCCCGCCGCATTCCGGAAGGGTCGCGCATCGTTCCGGACGGCGAATGGGCGGGCTGGTCGCCGACCTGGATGCTCGGGCGGCGGATCACCGGCAAGCGCCTCGGCATCGTCGGCATGGGCCGCATCGGCCAGGCCCTCGCCCGCCGCGCGAAAGCCTTCGGCCTCTCGATCCACTATCACAACCGCCGCCACGTCCCGGCCAGGATCGAGCAGGAGCTCGAGGCGACCTATTGGGAATCCCTCGACCAGATGCTCGCCCGCATGGACATCGTGTCGGTCAATTGCCCGCACACGCCCGCCACCTTCCACCTTCTCTCCGCCCGCCGCCTCAAGCTGATGAAGGCCGACGCGATCCTGGTGAACACGGCACGCGGCGAGGTGATCGACGAGACCGCGCTGACCCGGCTGATTGAGGCGGGCGCCATCGCGGGCGCCGGCCTCGACGTGTTCGAGGAGGAGCCCGCGGTCAATCCGCGCCTGCTCAAGCTCGCCCGCCAGCACAAGGTGGTGCTGTTGCCCCATATGGGTTCGGCGACGCAGGAGGGCCGCGTCGACATGGGCGAGAAGGTCATCGTCAACATCAAGTCGTTCATCGACGGCCACAAGCCGCCGGACCGGGTGTTGCTCAGCATGCTCTGACGGGCCCTCGCTTGCCGGCGCGAAGCAGAAATTTCCGACCCTGTTCCCGAGAGATCGACCGATGCTGGTTCAATCTGCCTACGCAGCCGCACGCCAGGTTTTTTCAACCCCGCTGCGCAGCATCCTGTGGAAGTCGCTTGCCTTAACCGCGGCCCTCCTGGTGCTCGTCTGGCTCGGGCTGACCCGGCTCTTCGGCTATTTCCTGCAAGGCCATTCGATCAGCGCCAGCTACCCGATCCTCGACAGTTTCGCGTTCTTTCTCGCGGGCGCCGGCTTGTTCGTGGCGCTCGCCTACCTGCTCCCGGTGGTTTCGGCGGTGGTGGCCGGCTATTTTCTCGACGACGTGGCCGAAGTGGTCGAGGGCACCGACTTTCCAGCCGATCCGCCCGGCCGGGCCCTGCCTGTCGGCCGCGCCATTCTGTACGGCCTGCGCTTTGCCGGCCTGTCGTTGCTGGTCAACCTCGCGGCCCTGCTGCTGTTCTTCATTCCGGGGGTGAATATCGGCGTCTTCTTCGTCGCCAACGCCTATCTGCTCGGCCGGGAATATTTCGAGCTCGCGGCGGGACGCTTCCGGTCGCTGGAGGACGCGGCGCGCATGCGGGCGGACAATCGCGGCACGGTGTTTGCCGCGGGCGCCATCATCGCCGCCCTGGTGATGGTGCCGGTCCTCAACCTGCTGACGCCGATCTTCGGCGCCGCCCTGATGGTGCATGTGCACAAGCGCCTGAGCGCCTCCCGCACCAGCACGGTCATCCCGCCATCGCGGATCCGCTCGAACCCATGAGACGGAGTCTCCGGCCTTACCGCGCCCGGTTCTCCAGCGTCGAATCCGGGCTCAGGAACGGCAGTGTGTCGTCGGGCCCGGAATGGCGCTTCAGGTCGAACTGGCCGGTGCGGCGGAAGCGGACGAGGTAGGACGGCACGATCGCCTCGAAGGCGGTCGGCGTGATGCCGAGCCCCGGCAAGGTGCGCCCCTCGGCGATGGCGGCGTCCGAGACCACGTTGTCGGTCTCGAGCATGATCGCCTGATCGCGCGTCATCACGAGATCGTCCGGCAGCAGGCCGAGCGTGATCCGGTCGAGAAGACCGAGCGCACTGCCCTGCATCCGCGCGAGGGTCTTCGGCAGCGAGAGCACGACCGCGCGCCGCTCGGTGATGTCGAGCACATACTGGACGAGGTCCCGCAACGTGCTGATCTGTGGTCCGCCCGCCTCATAGATGCGGCCGCCCGGCACCTTTCCGTCCACCGCCAACGCGATCGCTTCCGCGACGTCGCAGACGAAAACCGGCTGCAGGCGCGTCTCGGCGCCGGCGAGCGGCAGCACGGGGAGCAGTCGCGCCAGCGAGGCGAAACGGGTGAAGAAGCTGTCGCCGGCGCCGAACATCAGCGAAGGCCGCAAAACCACGGCGTCGGGCCGGACCGCGAACAGGCCCGCCTCACCCTCCGCCTTGGTGCGCCCGTAGGCGGCCTGCGACCGAAGATCGGCGCCGATCGCCGACACATGGACGAGATTGGCCGCCGGCGAGGCCGATTCGGCGATCAGTCGCGGGCCCTTGGCCTGGAGGGCATCGAAGCTCTGGCGGCCGCTCTCCTGGAGAATTCCCACCAGATTGACCACATGATCGGCTCCCGCCACGGCCCGGGCCACGGAGCCAGGGTCGCGCAGGTTGGCCTGAACCGCATAGATCTGGCCGACGGTGCCGAGAGGCTGCAGGAAGAACGCCCGCTCCGGCCGGCGGCTCGCCACCCGGATACGATAGCCCCGCCGCGCCAGCACCTGCACCACATGCCGTCCGACAAAGCCGGATCCGCCGAAAACCGTGACGAGTTGCTGCGAGGGCGTGCGGATCGGGGCGATCATGGAAGCCTCCTGTCCCGGCATAAAGCGACACCGGGAATGGATGGTGGGGACGAATGTTGGACCGTCTCTAATGAAACGCCGCTCGCGTGTGAAGGGGTGCGCCTGCGCGATTAGCGCCAAAGCCGCACTTTAGGCAATTGACGCGCCGCCTGCGCCGCCTTAAACGAAGCTCGCCGAACAGGCATGCCCAGGTGGCGGAATTGGTAGACGCACTGCTTTCAGGTAGCAGCGATGCAAGTCGTGGAGGTTCGAGTCCTCTCCTGGGCACCATCCGCATTCTAAGCCCTTGAAAGGCTTGATATTCAGGATGAAGGGTCGAGAAACCGGTACACAAAACCGGGCACATTTCGACCATGAGCATCCGCATGACCTATCTCTATAAGCGCTCCGATTCGGGCCATTGGCAGTTTCGAATGCGGGTGCCAAAGCAGCATCTCGACAGCGCAGTAGGCAAGCTTGCCATTTTCGATTTTCCGGCCTTTCGTGGCGCTAAAGCACATTCGTTCACTTACCTGATCAACGGAACCATCAAGTTCTCGGTGAAGACAGACGACCGCCTCGTTGCCGAATCCAGAGACTCACTCGCTCGGGCCTATCTTCAGAAGGTGTTCGACTCGTCCGGCAAAGGGCCAACCAGTCTCACGAATAAGGACCTCGTCGCGCTCGCAGGCGCGGTCTACCGGCTCTTTAAAGACAAATTCGAAGCAGATCCCGGCAGCCCGGAAAAATGGGCTGCTCTTAAGGGCTACAATCGAGCGGTCCGAGAGGGACGCATATCGGACGCGCCGCCATTGTTACCGGGCCAAAGTGATGATGAGGCAGCTGCCCTCGCCCGATTCGGGGAGGGCCTTACCGATGGGATCAACGCGCTGCCGCCATCAACGATCAAGGTCGATCTGGAACACCGTTTTGGCCTTTTGACCAACTGGGTATTGCTGTCCGAAGGACTGAACGTCGATGAAGCAACCCGGACCAAGCTCATGATAAAGGTCGCGAACGCTTCAACCCTTGTCGCTGAAACACTGAAGCGCACAGCCGCCGACGACGATTATTCGGATGATCTAGTTTTAAAGAGGTTTCCCACATTTACCGGGACGACACACTACACGCTCGACGATTTGTTCGAACGTTGGCAAAAAGACAGCAAACCATCGTTCAGTACGGTTACGACTTGGAAAGGTGTAATCAAGTCTCTCAAAGCACATCTTGGTCACGATTCTGCATCACGTGTCACCTCGGAAAACATCGTCGCTTGGAAAGATATGCTCATCGATCGTGGGCTGACCGCGAAGACTGTGAGTCACACCTATTTAGCGTGCGTGAAATGCCTCTATAACCATGCACGCGACAATAAGAGGTTGAAAACGAACCCAGCTGAAGAAATCAAGATGACGGTCAAGCGAAAGGCTGGCACGAAGAGGCTTCCTTATACGGACGAGGAAGTGTGCCGTCTGGTCGATCTAGCAGCAGGCCAGCGACTCCCGATTCGACGCTGGCTTCCGTTGCTCGCGGCGACAACGGGCGCTAGAATTGGTGAACTAGCACAGCTTTGGGCGGAAAGGGTCAAGAGCGTCAATGGCGTGATTGTCCTGGATATCCAGCCCGCTGAGGATTTCGGATCTCTGAAGAATGAGGGGAGCGAACGACCAGTTCCCTTACATCCTCTTATGATCGATCTAGGTTTCCTCGAATTTGTGAAAAAACGCGGAGAAGGACCGCTTTTCTATCAGAAGCTGTGCCGTGATCCGGAGAAGAAACACCCCTACAAAGGGGTGACCAACCACCTTGCCAAATGGATCCGAACACAAGGCTTCAATGACACGAGGAAAGACCCTAATCACGCCTTAAGACACTGGTGGAAGACCGCCGCGTCGAGGGTCGGGATTCAGGACAGCATGGCTGACGGGATCCAAGGACATTCGCCCGATTCGGTTGCCAGCGTCTATCGTCACTTCGACCTGCGGACGCTCGCAAAAGCCGTAGCATCCATTCCTATCCCGAGGGCTGAGGCCCCGCCGGACCGCCTGGAAGGCGATAGGCCTAGCTAGTCGGCCCTGCGTTTCCGTCGTTAGTCCTATCTAAGCAGCACTTGCCGCATTTGCATTCAGGACGGGGCGGCCCGGTGAGCCGTCCTGATATCTCATTTTGATGTTCAAGCGTTCCGGCGTTGAATCCAAGCAACGAGTCCTCTGTCCGCGGTTAAGAGCGGTTGACCGGGCTTCGCCTCGCTAACTCTGCAAGGATAGCTCGACGCAGCCAGCTCGCCCGGCTTATCAACTCGCGGTCTGCCAGGCGATCAATCGCCTTGATGAGTTCGACAGGAAGGCCAAGGCCGACAATTTTGATGGGATCGCTGCGCATCCTGATCATGCCGCCCGCTGGCTCTTGATTGCCCGCCATTGTGCAACGGCCTTCTGATCGAGGTTACGGCTGCATCCTACACGCTTCCCTACGATAGGACCGCCAGCTCGACGAGACAGATTCGACCGGAACGACGCTTGCGGGTGCATACCCTTGAGAAGGTACGCTGGGACGGAATGATAGCGCCCGCTTTCGGTGCGTTTGGCGGAGGTGCTCGCCCTTCTCAGATCAAACACGGGGGAGCCCCCGTAGCGGGTTTCCAATGAGGCCCTTAACTTCGCTTCAAGACGAGTGGGAACATGGAACGCCATGTGGTGATGTTCACCCGTTCCGTTAGGCGACCGGCTCTCACGGCTCCAGATGTGTGTTAGACGCTCGCCCTCGTCTCTGAACCATTGTGCGAGGTACTCTCGCTCTTTGGTCCAGAACGCCGAACGCTCTTTCGGGTCGATATCTTCAATATTCGCTGGTCGAATTGTGAGAAATTGATTCAGTGGCTTGCCTATATTCTTGGCATGGCTGTCAGCGTCGAAAATCCTTTCTACGTCCCGCTTTGGGATGGACCTCGACACCTTTAAGAACCCAATTTGATCCCGTTCGTACCAAGCTCGAGTACGGGGGCGCCCCACACGTTTATTTTTTGGTTCACCTGAACTGTATATGAGGGTGACCCCTCTGCTATCGTGGGCAAACTCAGCGCTATCTACCGGAAGTTGCACGGCTATTGCCCCGTCGAGAGCAACTTGACCTTCTGGGATTTGTGTCCCGTCAAAACGGGGCTCATTGTCTTGCGAAAGGGTCGATAGCTTCACTGACGGAGTACCGGTTATTTCTGAAGTCATGGTGTATGTGATCGACATCATTTACCTTGGAATAGTGATTGAACCTCACTCGTGTATTAAGTTTGGTGTGCTCAATTCGACCAGAACTGACTATGATTGAGACAGCTGTTAGGTGGTAGAATTAAGTTTATTATTATGACAAATTCGAGCGTCCAGAATGCTTTATTTTTAAGGGTTTCATGGCCTTGTGGTCCGGAATGCGGTTAATTCTTTTCTTTTATGGGAGTGTAACTGGCTAAGGACTAACTTCGCGGCCAATTCACATCAACAATTCCTACATAATGAGACCGTTCCCGATACACATCCTCTAGATCATCTAGGAGTTATCAGTGCCGCGTAGCCTCGCCGAGCGCAGGCCTTCCTAGTGGATAAAATCAGACGCTTGGAACTTGGGGTTAACGCCCACCATAGAGATCATCGTCCCCGGAGATGATATGGACACAAGGATGAATTCAGACACGGAAATACTCCCCGACTACGATCTGACCTGCTGGTATCTCAATATCCGGCGCGTGCTGGAGCTGATCGGCATCGACAGTATCGCGTACGATCTCCGGGGACTTGAAGCACTTTCCCAGTTGGGAGACGCAACACGGCAGATCAGTCTGATCGTAACCCTAAAGAACCGGCTGACCGAATGGCTGCACAACCACAATCCGCCGACGCTTGGGCAACTGCTTATTGAGGATAGGCTGAAGCCGGGAATGTTGTTCACGCACTATGACCGCTATTTCTGCAAGGGGCTTAGCCAGGTGAGCGCCGCACTGCGCAAGGGACGAACACCGCCGGCCGCCGAAGCTTACGCCAAGCTCGATACATTTGAGGAGGGGCTGATCCTCTCCGTCCGGTTTCACCATGATCACCTGACATCGAATTCGGCGTGGACGGAGCTTTCTGGGCAGCGCCGCCTGATGGTGCTTGGCGCAGCCACCGAAATCGGGGGCGGCCGGATTGAGGCGATCCCATGGGTGATGGCTGACCCGCTGCCAGACCTGTTCGGGCCTCACAGCATTATAGCGAACCATTGGAGTAACCGTCTGGAAGTCCACCTCGACAGCATCGACAGCTTTGCGCTCGTCCGCGATGTGCCGCCTGTGCGGTCGAAAAAGGAGCTGGCGAAGCTGCGGGATATTCCTGAACGCGAGATCAAGGAGGCATTTGCAGAAATCATCGCCGAGAACTCTGTCAATCCCGACTGGGGCGGGGAGCAGTCCGATCTGTTTTCAGCGCAGGTGCGTATAGATGGGCGCCGCATATCGACCGCCTTTGCCTTCAAGGGACCCGCGAAATTCCATCCCATGACGATGGCGGACCTGGGCAAGAATGGCGACCAGATCAACAGACTGTTCGCCGAACCCGCGGAGCTTCTCATTCTCCAGCATTGCCACGAGATCACGCCGCCCGTGCGCGGCACAATGCGTGCCTTCGCGCAGCAGATGGGCAACCCGCGCATTTTCTGTCTGATTGACGGGTACGACACTATTCGACTGCTGCAGGCCTACGGTAAGTGTGGCTTTCAGGCAGAGGCGAAGGAAGCCCGTTGATGGAAAGATCACAGTTCTCTTGCAGGAATGGCCGAACGGTCACCATCGCGATTGATGAAGATGATGACTACGGTGCTTCCGTTTCAGACGAGCAGGGAAATCCACTTGGTAGGCTGGTATTTCGTCTGATCGAGGATGGTGAATGTCTGAAGCTAGTATGGGCGTATCTTGACCACAGCGACCGCGCTTGGTGCCGCCAAGGTCTTGGGCGCGAAATTCTGCGGAGGGTAAAAGAACTTTCCGGCTTGCCGGTTACTGCCAGTGATAACGACGGACACACGCAGGATGATGGCAGCCATCTTACCGGAGATGCGCCGGCGTTTGTGGCCAGGATGCGCGAGGAGGGGCTGATCGCACCCGGAGCGTATGACAGGCATGACGAGGAAGAGGTTGACTGGTGATTTGCTTGAGCGGCCAATAAGCTCGTTTGCATCTCGGCCCTCGGACTGAGAGATGGGGCCGCTATTGAAAATAGCCCTTTTGGCGATTCAAAGTGTGAGCTGATTTGTGAGTGTACGGGGCCTATTCAATATAAAAACTTCGATCTATAGATATATTCAAGCTTATATCTGGCCAATATTTGCATATATCTCTGCTAATTTGAACAAGTGTTGAAACTTCGGTATTTTTGCGAAGAAGTACCAAAGAAATACTTAAGCGGTGCGCAGGCTCGCCAAACCGGGGCACAAGGTCTCTGCTCTAAAAAAACAACGCCGGGATCGGATCTCGGCTCTTGTAATGTAATATTAGAGTCTGTTACACTAGCAGCAACGAACGTTGTTGTCGCTGTAGCGAGGCAGACCGACTTGGCTCATGGGAAGTTCATCGCATATTATCGCGTGTCGACCGCCAAGCAGGGACGCTCTGGCCTTGGCCTCGAGGCCCAGAAAGAGTCAGTTAGGACCTTTCGAAACGGCGAAAACTGGCAACTCGTGGATGAGATCATTGAGGTTGAGAGTGGCAAGCGCTCGGACCGGCCGAAACTAGCAGAAGCTCTCCGCCTGTGCCGTCTTCACGGCGCTACTCTCATCATCGCTAAATTGGACCGCCTGGCGCGTAACGTAGCCTTCATCTCCAACCTCATGGAGTCAGGCGTCGAATTCACAGCATGCGACTTTCCTCAGGCTAACCGCCTCACCGTCCACATTCTCGCAGCTGTGGCTGAGCACGAGGCAAAGATGATTTCAGATCGCACTCGTGGGGCTCTCGCAGCTGCAAAGGCCCGTGGTGTCAAGCTCGGAGGAGATCGTGGCAATCTCCCAGCCGTGGCCAGACAGGGAGCAGAAGCCAGCGTAATCGTCCGAGTCAGAGCAGCTCTCGAACGGAGCTGTGACCTTGCCCCGATCATTGCAGAGTTGAAGGCCGGCGGCTCTGTCTCGTTCCGGCAGATTGCATCCAGTTTGAACGCCCGAGGAATCTGCACTGCACGAGGCTGCAATTGGAACGCCGTGCAGGTGCAGCGAGTGATCCACAGGATTGAATCCCAAGCTCCTACTGTGCTACGGGCCGGACAATTGCCCTACTACTGCAATGGTATCGCGACGCTCAGTTCTTAGAAGCCGTGCTCTAATCTAGGCTGGCGCGGCAGCAGCATCTGTTCGCAGGAGACGGCTAAGCGCAAGGGTCAGCAGTCGGTCATCGAACAACTTTTGCTTCCGATTGGCAGCATTCACGCCGCCGGGCCACTCGCGGAGACCAGATTTCACGTCCTCGAGGTTCGGCTTGATTCCCTGTTGATGAACGAGCCAATCAACGGTGGCCAAGAGTTCCATCCCCAGAGGAGACTCGAAGCCGTCTATCAGTCCAGTCGTGGCTTCGAGTGCAGATCGGTACTCTTTCACCTCAGGTGAGGTCAGATAGGCGGCCACCTTGTCCTTTTTCGAATCTTCAAAGTGTATGACGTCTAGAGGGCCAGCGTCGGCCAGTCTTTTCTCGCTATGAAGATAACTCCCGTCCAACGCATTAAGCAGGTGCGTCAACCTTGGCGCAAACGGACCGAATCGATTGGCCTCGAAACGGAGATCGAGAGGATTGACAAGCTCGCTGGCTTCAATGCTTCGTTCCAGAAAGTAGGCAAGCTTCTGAACTTCGAGGAGCGTGCATTCGATACCTAAGATCCAGTATCGGCGGACCAGTTCAGCAACGAGCGCCCGCGCGGGCGTGAGCTTCTCCACGCCGGCGCGTTTTGCAACATTATGATACTTATGGGTCGGCTCGAATACGACGATCTCGACGCCAGCCAGAGAGCCCAACGCAGCTTCGATCTTCGGACGGACGTCCGCCCAATCCAGGCCACCATTACCGCTGCCAAGGGGCGGTAGGGCCAGGGAGCGAATACGATTCTCTCTGATGACGTTCTTTAAGTCGGCCAATCCCTCTTCGATCCACTCCATCTTAGAGGGATGGCGCCAATGTTTTTTTGTCGGGAAGTTAATGATCCATTTAGGCCCGATTAGCTGGTTCCGCTCAGTAACGAACATTCGCCCGACCTGTACAGTGCCCTGCTTACATGCGGTCTCATAGGCCTTAAAATTCTCCGGGTACGCTTCCTTGAACATGAGCGCTATCCCTTTGCCCATCACGCCCACAGTGTTGACGGTATTGACCAACGCATCGACGTTGGACTCAAACAAGTTACCTTGTGTAAATTTGATCATGAGAAGTACCAGCTCGGTTTTACGTGGACTGGAAGCGTTAAGCCACGCTTCGAGATGCGGTTCTTCAAACCTGCGGCGACCAAATCATTATAGCACACTACGCCCAAAAGAGCTTCACAAGGCATCATATTAAGAACCAACGCCTCCGCTTGGTACCGTTCGACTTTCCCGGGATCATCAACGTCTCGCTTGAAATCGCGTCGTTGCAAAATCGACCAATCAATTTGATCAAGCCTTGCAATATCTGAGTAGAAATTCGCTGCAGCCAAGTAGGCATGTCGATCAGAAAAAATGAACGGCTTCTCTTCCTTGACTAGTTTGTGGAGCGAGGAAACGAGTATCATAATTTCTTCATTGGCTCGCTTAACGATGCCCGCGTATCCTGTCCTGATATTATATAGCATAGGCGAATACGGCGTGAAATAGAAGGGCACGACGTCGCTTAGCGTCCCTCCGGGTGGAGATGGAAGCGCCCGACCGCTACGCTTATCTATGAGATCCGGGTTTCCAATATTCACGTAGTTTGGGTCGTGGCACTTGGAATTCCTGCAATGGACCCCGTTCTCCAGGATAAACGGAACGTTATCGCGATGAACAATACGAAATATCAGAGCCTTCTGGGGATTGAGATTACTGGACATCTAGGTATGCGTTTCACCCGTCAAAATTAACACGACCCTTCCCCGAACCAAGGTCCTGTCAAGGCCCGAACTCTTGGGTAGCACGGCCACCCGAGAAAATTCAAACGAGCTTCTCATGACCATTTTACCCTGCTGATAATGCGAACGGCCGAAAGAAGTCCGCGGCAGCGAGCTTGATTACCCCTCCAAGGCCTTCTTTATCGCATCATCAGGTGTCTTGTGATGAGTGCAGCGCGTCTGACCTGACGACGTTATCCGCCAGACCGAGTAGCCGCCTTTGCCAAGAGGTTTAATGGGGTCAAAGCTCCACTTTCCTGCCGTTATCAGCCGGACAAGCACTCGTTGCTTCCCATTCTCGTCCCGAATTGAGAGGAGCTTCCTCCCGGCGTCGTTTTGGATGAGATGTTCACCCTTCGGATCGATTGCAAAGATCTGATCGCCCTTCCATACGAGAAAATCAGGGTAGAAGTTGCGAGTCCCTCCCTTTTCCAGCAGGGGTATCGCGTAACCCCCATTAGGTGGATTACGCACCCACTTGTAGCCCGTCGCGTCGATGGCTCGCGCAAATTCGGGCTCGAATCCTTTCAGATCGCTGTAGCCCGCATGGCCGGCATTCTCAAAATGCTCAATCTCGTCGGGTTTCGAAAGCACGCTTGAAATCGTAAAGAGATTGGTATCTTCGAACGCCAGCTCAGCGTGCGCCAAGTAGACGTCCACCAGCCGCTCTGCTTTGTCACGTAGGTCTGTGGCGGCTTGACTCGTCACTTCGATCCTTGCCTCGAAGCGGGGATCAGCCCAGTCCACGGTCTTGGCTGCTTCAGGGTAGAGAGCTTGCATCGCCCGTCGGATCAGCCAGCGAGCGATGACGCGGTTGGAATGCGCTTTCGCAGAGGTCACAACGGTTGGTTTTGACCCATCACCAATTGCCTGGGTGGCTCGACTCAACTCGCCCGGCCCCTCCACTTGCGAGATTGGGGCTCCGTTGTAATCATGAACGAGATTCATAACTTCTTGCAGAGGCTCAACGGCTTTCTCAGCATCTATGTGGATCTCCGGGAGGGTCAATGCCTCCTTCGGATTGAGGCGAGCCCGCTTGCGATCTTGAGGATCGCTGAATCCTTCAAGTTTAACTTCTGGCATCTCGGCAGCAATCTTCTTGCTGACCATGTCAAGGATTTTGGGGAACTCCTGTCGGCTGTCGATCCGGATGTAGAAGTTCGCGGTGTTCAGCTCAGGATCCGCGTAATGCCTCGCACCGGGCTGTCGGATAACCCGGCCGATTACCTGTTCGATTTGGACGGCGGATCCCATCGACTTGTCGATATAGGCGAAGCAGCATTCAGGATCGTCCCAGCCTTCCTGAAGCGAAAGGTTGAAGATGATGTGCTTGAAGCTTCCGGCATTGAACGCAGAAAAATCGTCTTCACCACCACTGAAGAGGTTAAATTCATCGGGCGGCGGGTAGCCCTTTCTGTCCATCTTCAGATCCGCATAAATAGCGATTTCTGCGGGGTCGATGTTCTGTTCCTCAACTAGGTACCTCCAGATCAAGATCGGAGGTGCCCTACGCTGATTAAAAGGCTTGTTCGCGCTGTCCGCCGTCCCGTCGTCGCTGCTGATGTTGGTCTTGCAAACGTAAATAGCCTTAGGTTCGAAACCGGCTTCAAGGTCTTCAGCCCTATTAGTGACGACCTTGAAGTCGGCAATCATATCATTGAGCGTCGACTCCATCTCAGTCGCGTAACCGCCAAGGATGATTTGACGCTTAACTAGACCAGCCTCGACGGCATCCTTGCTGCGGATCGCGGTGACAAGGCCCTTCTGCGGACTGTCGTGATCAAAGTCGATTGCGCTGTCTGACCATCCATACTCTTTCAGACGGTCGATGATACGACCCAGCTTCCCTGGTGTTTTCATTGTAGCAGAGGCGACCAGTATCACGTCGGGCTGAAGCTCCAGCAGCAACTCGGTCTGCTGGTCGGTGAGGTTGTGACCCTCGTCGTAGACGATGATGAGGGGCCTACGTTCGCCAGACCCGTTCGTAGCCCGAGCAGTGAGCATTTCCCAAAGCGGATCGTCGTCGTTATCCGGAACTGCCTTGTGGACTTTGAGGGTCCCGTCGCCCTTGTCCTTTTGATTGAACGCCGCCACCGTAGTCATGGCGATTACTGGCTGAGTGTCATCGGCAATCCGATCTGAGTTTATCTCGGACAGCTGATTAACGAGGAAGCCCTCAAGCAGGCCACTGTACTTTCCGCCGCCCACGAAGTTTCCATAGGTCTGCTCAACGACCGCCTTGCTTTTTGAAATCCAGAGTACGATCGGCTCAGACTTCATGAGAGCGCGGAGTTGCGCCACTGAGTCAGCTAGAATGGGCGTCTTGCCTGACCCAGTGATGGCCGCGAGCGCCTGATAAAATGGTGTTGCCCAGTTTCTCTTTTCCCAAGGACGCTCATCATCATCCTGAGTTAGGAGCAGGTAGCGGCGAGCAATTTGATCGGCAGCGCGAGTCTGAAAGGGGAGAAGCTCAAATGTCACGCAGCGTTCTCCGTAGCCTGCGGTTGTTCATCCTTCGCTGTCCCGTAAAGATGCACTGCCTCATTAAAACCTAGCTTTTCCAAGATCCGGTTAGGAATCTGATAAAACTCGGTGTTGGGACCGCTGTAAGTCGAGATTCGTGCGTACACGTGGAAAGGTTGCGACAGGCCCTCCGCGGCAGCTTCTCTCGCAATCGCGCGGAACGCAGTCCGGTTAAGGACGGACGGTTCGTCAGGCCCATTCCAGATCAAGAAATAACCCTCACCGCGGGGGGACTTGGCGAACAGGTGCTCGTGCGTTCCCACTGGCAGGCGATGCAAATGCGCTGCGGAGCGCTCGTTCTGATCCCAATGAGACGTGAGTAGGAGGTCAATCATCTCCTCGCGTTCAAGTGCCAGGACCGCCGCCGCGTCAACGGTTGACATCAGTTTGGAGAACCTGAAGCCGCCGGGTAGAGGTGTGGCTCCTTTGAAAATCTTACCTTGTTTTGTGACCCGCTCACCCGTGATCGCGTGCTTCACGCGCACAGCTGTTAGGCTGCGAGCATAAGGATCTCCGCGCTCAGGCCGACCCTGCTCAATCAATATGAAACGCCGTTCGGCACTTGACTCATTATTGACCTCTAGAACTGCATGCGCGGTGGTGCCTGATCCGGCGAAAGGGTCGAGCACGATCCCCGAGGGTGGACACCAGATTTGAATGATTTTCTTGAACAAGCGAAGCGGCTTTACCGTGTCAAAGCCGTGCGAACGGCCAACGATGGCCGATAGTTCGTTGATACCCGCTTGACTGTGACCTGAGTGCTCATGCTCCCACGACACATTGCCGATCTCAAACGGTTCCTCGTAGTCTTCGTCCGCCCAAAACGTCGTTGGCACGATACCCTTTTTCACGTCCTCGAGATACTTCTTCATCCCAAAGGTACCCTGGCCCTCGTCCCGCCAATGCGCCGCTGGCCAATTACCCTTAGCACGGATGGCCTCGGCAGCTTTGCGGGCCTGCTTCAGAACCGGGAGTTCGCGTTTGACCGCTTTTTCGCCCGGGAGGGGAGCGCCCTTAATCATGAGAGCTAGAGCCTTACCGTCGTTCAGGTCACGCTCGACGTACTGCGAACCCCAAGCTTGGAGGAAGGCTTTCATCCGCTTCTTCTCAGAGCCCCAGTGCCGGCCTTCGCTAGGGTAATGCAACTCGCCCGTAAAAGGGGACTGGACGGCGTAAACCATGCCTTTGTGCGTATCTGCACCGCGGGCAGTTAAATCTCCTGGCTTCCAGAGGCGTGGGTCTCCATCGGGCGAGAGATAACGCGCGTTCATCGCATCCGTACGTGGCAAAAGGCCAGTCTTCGAGCGTTCGATGTCCTTGGCGTACACAAGGACATACTCAGTGGTGGTTGATATGTGCTTGCGATCGTTGCGCGGGGCGTAACTCTTTTGCCAGTTGATAATACCCACACGGTTGGCTTCCCCAAAAAGCTCATCTAGCAACAGGCCGAGGCGGTAAAGCTCCCGCTGATCGATACAGATAGCTAGCACGCCGCCCGGGCGGAGCATCTCTTTCATTACCCAGAGGCGGGGTTTCATGAACCGGAGCCATTTGGAATGGCGGGATCCATCATCCGTGGGTACGAGCGTTCCTAGGTCGGGATCGTTCGGATCCACATCCCATTTGTCATTGTATCGAAAATCCAGGCCGGTGTTATACGGCGGGTCTGTGAGCACAAGGTCAACATGACCGCGGTACTTGTACAGGCTCACTAATGCCTGCAGATTCTCGCCCTCGACGATCAAATTTTCCGCCTGTTCCGCCTCGTCGCCGCAGGACAACTTCTTCTCGATCTTTTGGGCTCGCGGCTGGACACGGCGAACGATTTGCCAAGGTGCGGTCTGGCCCGGGTACGTCAGCCGAATACCTCCCGCGGCTGCGCCATCACGTTCCAATAGGAGGCGGATCAGCTCTTCGCGGCTGAGCTTGTCATAGTCTCTCATGTTTCCCCCTGGCCGAGTAGTCGGGCAATGCTAGCGCGATAGGGCAACCACTGCCGCTCCCGTCCGTAGGCAATTCGCCTTATACACAGTGAAGTGCATCCTTGAGCCCTATTACCGCTTAGGTTAGCAGACCGCGAACAAATAGGGAACCTAAAAGCGCACCGATAGAAACAAGCGGGCTTGCGCCGGGCACCGGACCGGTACACAATGCGGTGCCGGGCGGCGAAAATTCTCCAGCATATTCAGGCTATTAATGTTTTGGACTGCGAGTCCTCTCCTGGGCACCAATCCGAATTTCAACACGTCCAATCACGTCCGAGACTGATTCAAAAGGCCCGGTTTTCCCGGGCTTTTTTGTTTACGCGTGCCGGGGAGGAAGTGGATTCCCCTGGCAGGGAGCCCATTCACCCTCGCCGAAGCCGCCTCACTTCTTCACCGTCGCTGCGCGACGAAAAACAGACGCGGGAAACGCAGCAGGACCTTTCCGTCTCCTTGCGCCGGATACGCCTCCGCGATGGCGGCTTCGTAGAGCGCGAGATAGTTGGCTCGCTCCCCATCCGGCAAGGGATCGAGATAAGGTTTGAGGCCGGTGCTGCGGAACCACTCGACGATGGCGCCGGGACCGTCGAGGACGTGGATGTAGGTCGTCTGCCAGATGTCGACATTGCAGCCGGCGCGCTGGAGGCACGCGTAATAATCCTCGAACGACCCGATGGTGGAGCGCGCAGCCGACGCGGATGACAACGCGCCGGCCCAGGGGCCGGCTTTGGCGATCTGCGTCATCAAGCGGTGCGCCGGCTCATCGAGATTGTTCGGCATCTGAACGGCGAGGACGCCGCCGGTTTTCAAGAAGGACACCAGGCGCGGGAGAAGCCCCGCGTGGTTCGGCAACCATTGCAGGACCGCGTTGGCGAAGATGAGGTCGAAGCGCTCGGTCGGCTCCCAGGCCTGCAGGTCCATCTGTTGGAAATCCACGTCCGGAAGACGCTCGCGCGCCGCCGCGACCATCGCGGCCGAACTGTCGAGGCCGGTGATGCGGGCGACCGGGAAGCGCCCTGCCAGCAAAGCGGTGCTATTGCCGGGTCCGCAGCCGAGATCGACGCAGCGTTCCGCTTCCGCCAAGGGCACCCGGCGCAGAAGATCGGTCGACGGACGCGTGCGCTCATCCTCGAACTTCAGGTACTGATCGGCGTTCCAATCCGCCAAGGCGATGTCCTTTCGGGCGCGGGCGCTGCCGGCAGAGAGGGGCGCGACGGGAATGCCGCCGAGCCTCAGCTGATGCCTTCGGTGGATTTTTCGCAGTCGCGTTTGGGGGTCTGCGGCGGGGGCTTCTGCTGCGCCAGCACGGGGTTGTCCGACATGTCGCCGGTGGCGGCGGCCGGCGCTGCGAAGGCCAAGGTCAAGGCGAGAAAAAATGCGCGAAGCATCGTCTGTCCTCTCAGTGAGCCGATCCAGCGATGCTAGAGCATGATGTCGAAAAGTGCGACGCGGTTTTCACGCCATCACGCTCCCGATCACGTTGTGGGCCTGACCAGATCGGCTTTATCTCGCCCCATCATCGCGGCCCGAAGCCTCCGCTTCGATCCAAAAACAAAGCGGGAACGTTTGGCGGGGCAATTCCGTTGATTCCCGTTCGTTTGACGACGTGGAGGCTGTCATGTCCCTGACTCGGACGGCGAAAACGTTTTCGTTGAAGGGGCTTGCCGTCGTGGCCTGTGCGCTGACGGCATTCTCCGGGATGACCATTCCGACGCCCTCGGAGGCACAGGTTTATCGCGGGCGGCCGGCCCATATGGCTCCCGGCTGGGCCGGGCGCCCGGGCTTTGTGCCCCGCGCTGCCTACCGGCCCGCTTTCCGGGGCTATCGGGCGGCGTATGGCTACCGGCCGGTCTATCGCGGATATCGACCGGCCTACCGGCCGGTCTATGGGGGATTTCGCCCGGCCTACGGCTATCGCCCGTGGCGCGCCGCCTATCGGCCGGCATACTACCCCTACCGGCCGGCCTATTATGGCGGCTACGGATACCGCTCGTCCTATTATGGCGGCTACGGATATGGCTATCCTTATGGCGGCTATTACGGGCGCTCCTACGATGGCGGCGGCGCAGTGGTCGCCGGCCTGATCGGCGGCCTGGCGCTTGGAGCGATTGCGAGTGCGGCCGCGCGGCCGGCTTACCGGCCCGCGACCTATCGCTCCTACGACAACTGCTTCTTTGAGCGCCGGCGGGTGGTCACGCGAAGCGGCAATGCCGTCATACGGCGGGTCCGCACCTGCCATTGAGCCTGCCTTCCGCAGGATGCCCATGGCCAAGAGTTCGGGCCGAATGGAGCCCGAACTCTTGGACCGCGACCGTTTTTTCGATCATCCGGAGCATGCGGTCGGCTGAAAACCGCTTCACACTTTTCGGCATCATGCCGTAGAGGGTAATGTCTCGCTCCCTCTTTGATGTTTCGGATCACCCATGACCACGCGTTTCCATCGCGGCGACCTGCCCGCGGATTATCAGCCGGGCCTCTCCCTCGCGATCGACACGGAAACGCTCGGGCTCAACCCGCACCGCGACCGGCTCTGCGTGGTGCAGATCTCCAAGGGCGACGGCACCGCCGATGTGGTCCAGATCGTCAAGGACGGGCCGCGGCCGACCCGCCTGATCCAGGTGCTGGCGGACGAGAGCGTCCTCAAGATCTTTCACTATGCGCGCTTCGATCTCGCGGTGCTGTTCCACGCCTTCAGCATCATGCCTCGCCCGGTCTATTGCACCAAGGTCGCGTCCCGTCTCGTGCGCACCTATACGGATAGACATGGCCTGAAGGATCTGACGCGGGAATTGCTCGGGATCGATCTCTCGAAGCAGCAGCAATCTTCCGATTGGGGCGCCGACACCCTGACGCCGGCGCAGATCGAATATGCGGCCTCGGACGTGCTCTATCTCCACGCCCTGAAAGAGAAGCTGGACCGCAACCTCGAGCGGGAACACCGCCTCGGCATCGCCCATCAGTGCTTCGCGTTTCTGCCGACGCGGGCGCAGCTCGATCTGCTCGGATGGGCCGAAACCGACATCTTCGCCCATTCGTAAGGCGATCTTCAATCTTCTCAGGATATAACCTATAAGGTCATAACTTCGCCACGGCCTGCCGTCATGGCGATGCCCTTGTCCGAACGAGCCCTGCTCGGCACGGGCCCTGGTCGACCGGGGCCTTGCCCGACACGAACGAAGGATCTGCGCCACGTGGCGAAACCCGGCGGCATGACGATTGACAGGTTGGCGGATGTGCCGGCCGCGCGCTCGCGCGGCTTTGCCAGCGCGCGCCGTCATTCGCGCTTCGTCCGGTTCGCCAAGCTTGCCATTCCGCTCGGGTCGGTTCTGGCGGTCGCCCTGGTGGCTTTCTACGCCTATATCGACCCGTTCCGAAACATTCCGGGCCTGTCCATAGGCAAGATCGGCGTCAGCGGCACGCAGGTGACCATGGAGAGCCCGAAGCTCAACGGCTTTCGCAACGATTCACGGCCCTACGAGGTCACGGCGAGCGCCGCCACCCAGGATGTTCTCAAGCCGAATTTCGTCGAGTTGAAGGATCTGCGCGCCCGCATCGTCACGGACGATAACGGCGGCGCGGCCAGGCTCGAGGCGGCCTTCGGCGTGCTCGACACGCAGAAGGAGCAGATGAACCTGCGGCAGGACGTGCTGGTGCGCACGGATGGCGGCCAGGAGGTCAAGCTGCTTTCCGCCTTCATCGACTTCAAGTCCGGCACGGTGGTGTCGAAGGAACCCGTCACCGTCATGCTCGGGAATGGCGTCATCGAGGCGACCGGGCTCAATGTCACGGATAACGGCAAGGTGATGCAGTTCCAGGGCCGCGTCCGCGCCGTGTTCGAGAGCACCAACAAGCCGGCCCAATCGACTCCTCCTCCCGCAGGGCAATTCGCACCAGCGCCGCCCGCGCAACCGACAAGCTCCCGCTCATGATCACGTTCAAACACGCGGCCTTCTGCACCGCGCTCCTTCTCGTGCCGGCCGGCGTCTCCGTCGCAACCGCTCAGCCGACCACCAAGGATCGGGCGGCCGGATTCGGCAGCTTCGGGGCCAGCAAGGAGCCCATCAAGATCGATGCCGATCGCCTTGACGTTTTCGACAAGGAAGGCCGCGCGGTGTTTGCCGGCAACGTGGTGGCGGTGCAGGGCGACAGCACCATGAACTGCACCTTGATGACCGTGCTTTACGAGCAGAAGCGCGACGGCACGCAGGGTGCGGCCGCCGCTCCGGCCGGGCCGATGGGCTCGGATGACAGCTCGATCAAGAAGATCGACTGCAAGGGACCCGTCACCATCGTGTCCAAGACGCAGGTCGCCACCGGCAACGACGCAACCTTCGACCGGATCGCCAACAAGATCTTCCTGATCGGCAACGCCACCCTCAGCGACGGGCCGAACATCACCCGCGGCGAGCGCGTGGTGTACGATCTCAACACCGGCGTGGCCAATGTGGAAACCACGCCGGGCGGCCGCGTGCGCGCGCTTTTCGTGCCGGGCAGCAATGCCCCCGCGACCCCGCCGGCGGGTGGCCCGGGCGCCGGCAAGCCCAAACCCCAGAAGCCTGCAACCAACTGATCGACGATGAAGCTCGTCTCGCCCGTGATGTCCTCTTTTGGTGATTTTTTCCGTTGAAACCCTTTTTCAGCCGTTCTCCCACAGGCCGCGCGCCAAACCCGGTTCCGGAGGCGATCGTCACGACGCGAGCCCCCTCGTTTGACCGCTACGAGGGCCAGGCGACCTTCGGGGCCGCAGGCGTTCTCGCCGTCAAGGGCCTGCAGAAGAGCTATGGCGGCCGCACCGTCGTGTACGACGCGGCGCTGAGCCTGCGGGCGGGCGAGGCGGTCGGGCTGCTCGGGCCGAACGGCGCCGGCAAGACGACCATTTTCTACATGATTACCGGGCTGGTCTCGGCCGATCGCGGCGTCATCAGCCTCGATGGCCATGACGTGACGCATCTGCCGATGTATCGGCGCGCCCGTCTCGGCATCGGCTACCTGCCGCAGGAGGCGTCGATTTTCCGCGGCCTCAACGTGGAGGACAACATCCGCGCGGTGCTCGAAATCGTCGAGCCGAGCCGAAAGCAGCGCGAGCGCAAACTCGATTCGCTGCTCGAAGAATTCAACATCGAGCGCCTGCGCAAATCACCCTCGATCGCGCTGTCGGGCGGTGAAAGGCGACGCTGCGAAATCGCCCGGGCGCTGGCTGGCGATCCCACCTTCATGCTGCTCGACGAGCCGTTCGCAGGCATCGATCCGATCGCGGTCGGGGACATCCAGAACCTCGTGCGGCACCTGACCCGGCGCGGCATCGGTGTTCTGATCACCGACCACAATGTCCGCGAAACGCTGGGCCTCATCGACCGGGCCTACATCATTCATTCGGGACGCGTGCTGACTGAAGGGCACCCGGATGCGATCGTCGCCAACGAGGATGTGCGGCGCCTCTATCTGGGCGAGGATTTCCGGCTCTAGAATCGCGCGCGCTGCGCTCTTGCGTGTCCGTTAGCACTTCTGCGCTTTGACGAGGTCGCGACGACGCATTAGACCTAGATGCAAGGTTTGCTGGGACGCGCTCATGAGCTCGACGCAACGGCTGGAACTGCGGCAGGGGCACGCCCTGATCATGACGCCGCAATTGCTGCAATCGATCAAGCTGCTGCAATTGTCCCATCTCGAGCTCGCCGCCTTCATCGATGCTGAGCTCGAACGCAACCCCCTGCTGCAGCAGGCCGAGGATGCCGCCGATTCCCTCCTCGATTCGAGAATGCGCGCCACCGAACAATCCGAGCGAATGATCCGCCGGATCTTTCCACCGGCAGGCGCAAGGTTTCCGAACTCGAATTCCGGACAGGCGGGTGCGTCGGTCGCAAGCGATGCGGTGCCGAGCCTCGATGCGACACTGGCCGGTCAGGTCAGCCTCACGGAGCATCTCGAAGCACAGCTTGGTCTTGCGACCACCGACCGGGTTTTGATTGAAACGGGGCGGTATCTGATCCACAGCCTCAGCGAGGCGGGATATCTTGCCGAGGAGACCGACGAGACCGCGGCCACGCTCGGCGTTGACACCGATACGGTGACGAGGGCCCTTCGCCTCATCCAGGGCTTCGACCCGCCGGGCATCGGGGCGCGCAATCTCCGGGAATGCCTGACGATCCAGCTCCGCGAGCGCGATCGTCTCGATGCGCCGATGGAGGCCCTGCTGGCACGTCTCGATCTGGTGGCGCGCCGGGATCATGCCAACCTTCGGCGCCTCTGCGGCGTCACCGAGGATGCGTTGGCGGCGATGATCGCGGAGATCCGGAGCCTCGAGCCGAAGCCGGGCCTCGCCTTCGGCACGGCCCCGGTCGATACGCTGGTGCCCGACATCTTCGTCCGCCCGGCACCCGCCGGCAGTTTCGAGATCGAACTCAACGGCACGACCATGCCGCGGCTTCTTGTGGACCGCGCCCACCATGCGGAACTCGTGCGATCGGCCCGTGGCAAGGCCGACCAGCTCTTCGTGTCGGATTGCGTCAGGAGCGCCAGCTGGCTTGCCCGCACGCTCGACCAGCGCGCCACCACGATTCTCAAGGTGGCGCACGAAATCGTCCGCCAGCAAGGCGCGTTTTTCCGCGAGGGAGCGGCCCACCTGCGGCCCATGACCCTGCGCTCCGTCGCGACGGCGATCAGGATGCACGAATCGACCATTTCGCGGGTGACCGCCAACAAGGCCATCGGCTCACCCCGCGGCACGTTCCCGATGAAATACTTCTTCAGTAGCGCGCTGAACGGCGCTGACGGGTCTGATGGCCATTCGTCGGCGGCTGTGCGCCATCGCATCAGGGCCCTCATCGCGGCCGAAACCGTGGGCGTGGTGCTGTCGGATGAGGCAATTGCGCGGCGTCTGCAGGCTTCGGGGGTCGCGATCGCCCGGCGGACCGTCGCCAAATACCGCAAGGCGTTGCGCATCCCCGCCGCGGCGCAGAGACAACGGGTCAGCAGGCGGAGCCCCATGCCGGTGCAATAGGCAGCGTCAAGACTTGTATTACCTCTGGGAAGTCTCATCATCGCAACAAGAACGCCCATAACAAATGGAGGACGATATGACGTTGAGGGTATCGGGTAAGAACCTCGACATCGGCGAAGCCTTGAGGGCGCAGGTCGAGGAGCGGGTCGAGAACGCCCTCTCGAAATATTTCAACGGGGGTTATTCGGGCCACGTGACCGTTGCCAAGGACGGCGCCGGTTTTCGCACCGATTGCGTGCTCCATCTCACCTCCGGCATGACGCTCGAGGCGTCCGGCAACGCCCATGACGCCTATGCGAGCTTCGACCAGACCGCCGAGCGGATCGAGAAGCGCCTGCGCCGCTACAAGCGTCGCCTGAAGGAGCATTCGGCCGCAGCAGCAGCCCGCGCCAATGGGCGGCAGGTTCCTTATCTGGTCTTCGAATCCCCCAGCGATGAGTCGGTGGCCGAGGACGAGGCCTTCCACCCCATCGTCGTGGCCGAGACCACGAAGCCGCTGCCTAACCTGTCGGTGAGCGACGCCGTGATCCAGCTCGACCTCACGGGCTCCCCGGTGCTCGTTTTCGTCCACGCTAGCACCGGCCGCATTAACGTCGTATACCGCCGCGGCGACGGGGCGATCGGATGGATCGATCCGCCGCCGGGGGAGCCCTGAGAGGCCGCCCCTGATTTGACCCGGGTTTTGCTTCTCTTGGCCCAAGTTTTGCTTGGTGAGTTGTGTTTGGCAGGTGCTGCCTGAAACCCCCGCGAGGCCTCTAAGGCTTCAAACCGGACGTAGCTTGATCAATGCCCTTGCTGGATTTTCTCGACCCTAAGGCCGTTCTGCCCGCATTGCGGGTGAGCAGCAAAAAGCAAGCCCTGCAGGAAATCGCCGCCCATTCGTCGAAATTGCTCGGTCTTGACGAGGGGATGGTGTTTGAGGCGCTCCTGCAGCGCGAGAGGCTCGGTTCCACCGGAATCGGCGAGGGCGTGGCCATTCCGCACGGCAAGCTGCCGGGCCTGACCCGCATCTTCGGCCTCGTGGCCCGGCTCGAGAAACCCATCGATTTCGAGGCTCTCGATGGGCAGCACGTGGACATCCTGTTCCTGCTGCTGGCGCCCGAGGGCGCGGGCGCCGACCACCTCAAGGCGCTGGCGCGCGTCGCCCGCGTGCTGCGCGAACCCGGCCTCGTGGACCGCATCCGGGCGACCCGCGAGGCCAACGCTCTCTATGCGGTGATGACGGAAATCCCCCGCGCCGCGTGATGCGCCTCACGGCTGCCCGGCGATCTCCCACACCATCTGCACGCCCGCATCGTAGCGGATCGTCGCCGGAGGCACGATCGGGACCTCCTGGCCGCCCTTGTCCATCGCCATCTGCATCCGCATTTCGGGCCGGGGCTGGTATGGCTGCGCCGTGCCGTCGCGGATTTCGATCACCCGGCCGAGCTTGACGCCGGCGGCCTTCGCGTAGACTTCCGCCTGGCGGCGGGCGTCAAGGACGGCCGCTTCCCGCGCCTTGTCGGCGCCCGCATCCTGGCGATCGAGCCCGAACGTGACCGATTGGAACGTCATGTCGCCGCTGGCCAGGATCTCGCCCGCCAGCCTGCCGACACCGGGAAGATCGCGGGTCGTGATCTGCAGGCGATGATTGGCGGTAAATTTCGGCATCGGGCGCGCGTCGCGGCTCGATTTCTCGACCACCGGCGTCTGGAACACCTGAAAATTCGCCGTTCGGATATCCTCTTTCTTGACGCCCAGCGCCTGGATCCGCTCAAGCACGCGCTCGCTCGCCGCATTGTTGGTGGATGCGGCCTGCGCCACCGTGTCGGCTTGCGTCTCGACCGTGACGAAGATGCGGGCGAAATCGGGCTTCAACTCCGCCTCGCCGGTCCCCATGACGCTGATGGTCGGCACGGGCGGGGTTCGGTCCTGGGCAAGAGCAGGCACCGAGACGGCAATCGCCGCGAGGGCCGCAAGCGTGGCAAGGCGCATGATGAAAAACCTCCAAGATGATGGCTCCGCCCGCAGGCGGAGCAGCAGGAAAGGCGAGCGACGCCGGGGCCCGACGGGGCCGCTAGAGCATCATGCCGAAAAGCCTGTAGCGGACTCCGGTCGGCACCATGCTCCGGCTCATCGTGATCAGCGGCCGGTTTTCACCCGCGTCCAGAGCCGCGTAACGGTTCGCTGCGAGCGCTCATCATAGGCCGTGTTTGTGAACAGACGCTTGAAGGTGGCGTCATCCGGGTAAATGCCCGGATCCTTGAGGATGTCCTCGTTCACGAACTTCTTCGCCGCGAGGTTGCCCGACGCGTAGGAGACGAAATTCGTGTTCATGGCGGCGATTTCGGGCCGCAGCATGAAGTTGATGAACTCGTGCGCCTCCGCGACGTTCTTGGCATCCGCCGGAATCGCGAAGCTGTCGAACCACATGAGCGCGCCCTCGCGCGGGATCACGTACGAAATCTCGACCCCGTTCTTGGCTTCCACCGCGCGATTGCGCGCCTGGATCATGTCGCCCGAATAGCCGACCGCCACGCAGATATCGCCGTTCGCCAAGGCGTTGATGTATTCGGACGAGTGAAATTTCTGAATGTTGCTGCGAACGCGGAAGAGCGCGTCCCCGGCCTTCGTCAGGTCCTCGTTACGCTTCGTATCGGGATTGAGACCGAGATAGGCGAGGACGCCGGGGAACAGATCCTCGGGCGAATCGAGCACATAGATGCCGCACGCCTTGAGCTTGGAGGCCACATCGGGTTTGAGCACCAGATCCCACGTATTGAGCGGCACGTCACCGAGGATGGCGCGCACCTTCTTGACGTTGAGGCCGATGCCGGTGGTGCCCCACATGTAATTGACGGCGTGACCGTTGCCGGGATCGAAGACCGCCAGCCGCTGCGTCACCTCCGGCCATTGGTTGGCGAGATTGGGCAGCTTTGCCTTGTCGAGCTTCTGGAAGACCTTGGCGCCGATCAGGCGCTGCAGGAACGGCCCGGACGGAACCACGATGTCGTAGCCGGATTTGCCGGCGAGAAGCTTGGTCTCGACGATCTCGTTGTTGTCGTAGGTGTCGTACACGACCTTGATGCCGGTCGTCTTCGTGAACTCGTCCAGCGCCTTCGGGTCCACGTAGTCGGACCAGTTATAGACATTCACGACGCGCTCCTGCGCGTGGGCGGCGGTCGCGAGGCCTAGGGCCAGAACAAGCGAAGCGAGGATACGGATCATCGAAGACGGCACTCCTGAAGGTCGAAACCCGGAGAGGCTAGGAGGTTCCGCGTCGGGAAACAACGGCCATCCGAACAATGTTGGGGCGTCTCCACATCGGCGATTTGCCTTGAGAGCCTGATCCGGCGAAGTGGATACCGGTTCGCGAAGGATCAAGCGGCAGCAGATCAGAGTCGAGGAAGCTGACTCCGTCTCTAGGCCGCCTTCCTGACGATTCCGGCGAGCCGTTCCAGCCCCGCATCGAGGGTCTCGTCCTTCTTGGCGAAGCAGAAGCGCACCACGTTCTTGACCGCGCCGTTGGCATAGAAGGCCGAAACCGGGATTGCGGCGACGCCGTGCTCCATCACCAGACGCCGGCAGAACGCCACGTCGTCGCTCTCGCCGAGAGGCGCAATGTCGATGTTGAGAAAGTAAGTGCCCTGGCTCGGGATGACATCGAAGCCGAGGGTTTCGAGCCCGGCGGTAAAGCGGTCGCGGCTGCGGGCGAGATCGCCACGCAGGCCCTCGAAGAACGCGTCGTCCTTGGCAAGCCCATAGGCCACCGCGCTCTGCAGGTTCGGCGGCGTCGTGAAGGTGAGAAACTGGTGCGCCTTGGCCAGGACGCGCATGATCGGCGGCGCCGCGCACACGAACCCGACCTTCCAGCCGGTCAGATTGAAGATCTTGCCGGCCGAGCCGATCTTGACGCTGCGGTCGCGCATGCCTTCGAGCCCGAGCACCGGCTGGTGGCGGCGGCCATCGAAGACCACATGCTCCCAGACCTCGTCGGAGATCGCGATGGCGTCGAACCGGCGGCAGAAATCGGCCAGCAGGGCGAGATCCTCCGCGCTGAAGATCGTGGCGGTGGGATTGAGCGGATTGTTGAAGACGACCGCCTTGGTCTTCGGCGAAAAGGCCTTGGCCAAGGCCTCCTCGGTGAGCCGGAAATGCGGCGGCTGCAACGTCACGAAACGGGGGATGCCGCCCGCGAGGCGCACCAGCGGCAGGTAGGCGTCATACATGGGCTCGAACAGCACGACTTCGTCGCCGGGCTCGACGAGAGCGAGAATCGCGCCCGCCAGAGCTTCGGTTGCGCCCGAGGTCACCATCACTTCGGTGCCGGCGTCGAGGTCGAGACCCTGCCAATGGGCGTAATGGGCCGCGATGGCGCCGCGCAGTTCCGGCAGCCCCATCATGGACGGATATTGATTGTAGCCGTTGAGCACCGCATCCGCCGCCTTGCGGCGCACATCCTCCGGGCCCGGATCGTCCGGAAAGCCCTGTCCGAGATTGATCGCCCCGGTGTCCCGGGCGAGGCCCGACATCACCTCGAAGATCGTGGTGGGAATATTGGCGAAAAGCGGATTCATGCCGGTGTCTCGTCGCTTGCGGTCTGCTGAAAGCGGTTGGTAGCACGGTCTTGCCGAGGTGACACCCGTGAACGCTGTTGCACCCTTTCTTCCCTCCCCCTTGCGGGGAGGGA
>NZ_VCMV01000065.1:0-319 GCF_008757455.1 Microvirga brassicacearum
AAACTGCGGGCCTCGCAGATCAACGGCTGTGCCTACTGCATCCACATGCATGCCACCTATCTGCGCAAGCATGGTGAAAGTGAGATGAGGCTGTACATGTTGGATGCCTGGCGGGAATCCTCCCTCTACAGCGCGCGGGAACGCGCGGCGCTTGGCTGGACCGAGGCGCTCACCCGGCTCGCCGAGACGCGGGCACCGGATGAGGACTACGAGCGACTCAAAGCTCGGTTCACCGAATCCGAACAGGTCAACCTGACCCTGGCGATCGGCGCGATCAACGTTTGGAACCGGCTCCAGGTCGGCTTCAGGGCTGCGCACC
>NZ_VCMV01000065.1:329-755 GCF_008757455.1 Microvirga brassicacearum
CGAGATGAGGCTGTACATGCTGGATGCCTGGCGGGAATCCTCCCTCTACAGCGAGCCGGAACGCGCGGCGCTTGGCTGGACGGAGGCGCTCACCCGGCTCGCCGAGACGCGGGCACCGGATGAGGATTATGAGCGGCTCAAAGCTCAGTTCACTGAGGCCGAACAGGTCAACCTGACCCTGGCGGTCGGCGCGATCAACGTTTGGAACCGGCTCCAGGTCGGCTTCAGGGCTGCGCACCCGATCGACGAGGCACGTGATGCTGCCTGAGCATACCGGCCAGTTCGAGGCGCACCGACCTAGGCTGGTGCGCCTCGCCTATCGGATGCTCGGTTCACGAGCGGCCGCCGAAGACATGGTGCAGGAGGCTTGGTTGCGCTGGCAGAACGCAGATCCGACATCCGTCCGCGATCCTGGGGCTTTCCTCT
>NZ_VCMV01000066.1:0-202 GCF_008757455.1 Microvirga brassicacearum
AAATTCCTTCTCGCGCAGCGACAGAACCGTCCCGCGCACGACGCGGGCCACCGACGGAGTGTAGGCAAGCCCCAGCGCGAGGATGATGCCGTATTTGTTCGCGCCGATGACGGCGAGAAGCCCCAGGGCGAGCAGAATTCCCGGGAACGCCAGGAGCGCGTCGTTGAACGACATCAGGATCTTGTCCGTCCAGCCGCGAAGA
>NZ_VCMV01000066.1:212-366 GCF_008757455.1 Microvirga brassicacearum
AATGCGGTCGGTGTAGCGCGCCACCATGGAAAGATCGTGGCTGATCATGAGGACCGCGGTGTTGTGCGCGCGCGTGAGTTCCACCATCAGCTCGAGGACATCGCGCTGGACCACCGCATCGAGAGCGGTCGTCGGCTCGTCGGCGACGAGGAGC
>NZ_VCMV01000066.1:376-1616 GCF_008757455.1 Microvirga brassicacearum
GACGCGGTCGGTGTAGCGCGCCACCATCGAAAGATCGTGGCTGATCATGAGGACCGCGGTGTTGTGCGCCCGCGTGAGTTCCACCATCAATTCGAGAACGTCGCGCTGGACCACCGCATCGAGAGCGGTCGTCGGCTCGTCGGCGACGAGGAGCGCGGGCTGCAGCAGCATGACCGAGGCCAGCATGATGCGCTGGCGCATGCCGCCGGAAAACTGATGCGGATAGGTCGCAAGCGCTGCCTCCGGATCCGCGATGCCGACGCGCGTCAGCATGTCGAGGATCAGGCGCCGCCGCGCCGCCGCATCGAGCGTGCGGTGCAGGGCAAGCCCTTCGTCGAGCTGCCGACCGATGAGCATGGACGGGTTGAGCGAGGTCATCGGTTCCTGGAACACCATGCCGATGCGCGCGCCGCGCAGCTTGCGCAGCTCGTTCGGCGTCAGGCGATGGATGTCCCTGCCCTCGAAGCGGATGGTTCCGGAGCTGCGGCGGATGGCGGGCGGCTCAAGTCCCATCACGGCGCGGGCCGCGAGAGTCTTCCCGCTGCCGGATTCGCCGACGATGCCGACGATCTCGCCGGGCGCGACCGAGAAGCTGATGCCCTTGACGACGTCCAGACCGCTGCGCGACACCGTCAGGGTCAGGTCTTCGACGCTGAGGAGTTCTGTCTTGACCGCGTTCGTCATTTTCAAACTCCTCGCATGCGCGGATCGAGTTTATCGCGCACCGCATCGCCCAGCAGATTGATGCCGAGGAGCGTCAGCGAGATGCACAGGCCGGGGAAGATGCCGAGCCAGACCGCTTGCGCGATGAAGGAGCGACTGCTGGCCAGCATGTTTCCCCAGGTCGGCGCCGGTGGCGGAACGCCAAGGCCGAGGAAGCTCAACGCACTCTCGGCGAGCAGCACCCAGCCGAACATGGAGGTGGCGAGCACGGTGAGCGGCGCGATGCAGTTCGGCAGGATGTGGCGAGCCATGGTGAAGATCTCGGAATTGCCCATCACGCGCGAGGCCTCGACAAATTCCTTCTCGCGCAGCGACAGAACCGTCCCGCGCACGACGCGGGCCACCGAGGGGGTGTAGGCAAGCCCCAGCGCGAGGATGATGCCGTACTTGTTCGCGCCGATGACGGCGAGAAGCCCCAGGGCGAGCAGAATTCCCGGGAATGCCAGGAGCGCGTCGTTGAACGACATCAGGATCTTGTCCGTCCAGCCGCGAAGATAGCCGGTGAGGACGCCGATGA
>NZ_VCMV01000067.1 GCF_008757455.1 Microvirga brassicacearum
CCCCCACCCCTGACCCCTCCCCACAAGGGGGAGGGGAAAACGCTCCTCACCCTGCTCGAATTGCGCCCGGTCACCGGCCGGACGCACCAGCTGCGCGTCCATTGCGCCGCTTCCGGCTGGCCGATCCTCGGCGACGCGATCTACGGCACGGCGCCGCGTTTCCACGGGCCGGGGCTGCACCTTCACGCCCGCAGCGTGACCGTGCCGCTCTATCCGAAGAAACCGCCGATCGCGGTGGAAGCGCCAGTGCCGCATCATATGCGGGAGCGGCTGGAGGCTTGCCGGAGCGCTCCGTAGGGCTTTGAGGCCGTACTCCCGATCCCGCCTCGTCCTTCGAGACAAAGCTGTCGCGCTTCCTCAGGAGGGGCTCCTCAATTCGCTCCCGAATGCGGTCAGGCCGCCAGCAACTCGCGCCCGTCGTGCCCCAGGATGGTCACGTCGCGCAGATCGCCGCGCGCGACCGGCGATGAAAAGCGCACGGGGGTGAAGGCTTCAGTGCGCCCGAGCTGGTTGAGCTCGATCAGTACGCGACGCCTCTTGCCCACTTCCCTGTCCAGATAGGCTGAAAGCGCCGCCGCGCCCTTTTCGCGCAAAAGCCGCGCGCGGTCCTTCACCACGTCGCGGGCGACGGCGGGCATGCGCGCGGCCGGGGTGCCGGGACGGGGCGAGAACGGGAAGACGTGGAGATGGGTGAGGCCGCATTCTTCCACGATGTCGAGGGACCGCGCGAACATCGCGTCGGTCTCGGTGGGGAACCCGGCGATGATGTCGGCGCCGAACACCATGTCGGGCCGAAGCGCGCGCACATTTTCACAGAACGCAATTGCGTCGGCGCGCGAATGACGGCGCTTCATGCGCTTCAGCACCATGTCGTCGCCGGCCTGCAGCGACAGATGCAGATGGGGCATGAGACGAGGCTCGTTGGCGATGGCATCGAACAGATCGTCGTCGGCCTCGACCGAATCGATCGACGAGATGCGCAGGCGCTCGAGTTCCGGCACGTGCCGCAGCAGGCCTTTCACCAATGCACCGAGTCGCGGCTCGCCCGGCAGGTCGCGGCCGTAGCTGGTGATGTCGACCCCGGTCAGCACCACCTCGCGCGAGCCGTGCGCCACGAGATTGCGCACCTGCTCGACCACCGCGCCCATGGGCACGGAACGGGAATTGCCGCGCCCGAATGGAATGATGCAGAAGGTGCAGCGATGGTCGCAGCCATTCTGCACCTGCACGAATGCACGCGTGTGGCCGCGCATGCCGTCGATGAGATGAAGCGCCGTTTCCTTCACCGCCATGATGTCGTTGACGAGGACCCGTTCGCTGTCGTCGATCCCGAAATCGCGCAGGCGGCGAAACGTCTCGGCTTTCATCTTCTCGTCGTTGCCGATGACGCGCGCCACTTGCGGCATGGCGGCGAAGGCCGCGGGCTCCACCTGGGCGCCGCAGCCGGTGACGATGATCTGCGCATCCGGCTTCTCGCGCGCGATCCGGCGGATCGACTGGCGCGCCTGGCGCGAGGCTTCCGCCGTCACCGCACAGGTATTGACGATCACCACGTCGGTTAGGCCCGCCGCTTCGGCGTGGCGCTGCATCGCTTCCGATTCGGCGATATTGAGGCGGCAGCCGAAGGTGACGACCTCGACGCTCATCAGGCGGCGCCCGCCAGCAAAGCTGCCGACAACAGGCCCTCGTGCTCGAGTTCGACCGGCCCGGTCATCAGCACATGGTCATCCGCCTCGCGCCACGCGATTTCGAGATCGCCGCCCGGAAGCGTGAGGGTGGCCTTGCGGCCCGTGAGCCCTTTTCGCGCCGCCGCAACCAGCGTGGCGCACGCAGCCGAGCCGCAGGCGCGCGTGAGCCCGGCGCCGCGCTCCCACACATGCAGCAGGATATGCTCGGGCGAGAGCACCTGCGCCAGCGAGATATTGGCGCGCTCCGGGAAGACGGGATCGTTCTCGAGGATCGGGCCGAGGCGGGAAAGGTCATAAGACGCCGCATCCGCGACCCAGAAGATCGCATGGGGGTTGCCCATGCTGACGGCGGAGGGACCCTGAAGCTCCGGCGCTTCGGCCAGCGGATCAACCGCGATTCTGCGCGTGTCGGGGAACGGGCGCCCCAACGGAATGTCGGTCCATCCGAACAGCGGCGTGCCCATATCCACAGTAAAAACGCGGTCGGAGACCCGCTCGACCGGCAGCAGCCCGGCTTTCGTCTCCAGCACCAGCCCGTAGGCCCCCGTGCGGCGCATTTCGGGGTCGCTCATCATCGCCCAGGCGACGCAGCGCGTGCCGTTGCCGCAGGCGCCGGATTCGGTGCCGTCGGTATTGTAGATGCGCATGAAGGCGTCGGTGCCCGGCGTGACGGGATCGTGGAGCACCATCAGCTGGTCGAAATGCGAGCGCGGATCGGCCGCGATGGACCGGGCCTCGGCGGCGCTCACGCGGATGGCGGAGCCGCGCAGATCTAGCACGGTGATCTCGTTGCCGAGACCGTTCATTTTCAGAAAACGGCTATTCGCAAGGTCGTTCATGATTCCGTATATGGCCTAAAACATGCGCAATCGCGAGAGGGCCGTGGAATGCCCGTTCGGGGGGCTGGTAGAAATCGGCCGAACGCAAGCCCCTCGCGATAGCGGTTTGCGCCACAGTGACGGCCTCGCGAACGCACAGAAACGCCTCTATGGTGCGTTGCAATCGTGCTGGTTGATTCGTGTGAGAGGCCCTGATGCGGCTCCGTCTGAGTGTCCTTTGCCTGGCCGTGGCTCTCAGCCCCGGGCTGTCCGTCGCACAAACGCCACCCGCGACCTCGGCGGCGCCGGTGGAGACGCAGGTGCCGGTCATCGCGCCCGCCCCGGTCGTGCTGCCGGAGCAAGCCTCTTCGGCGCAGCAGGCGCAGACACCCTCGGTGCCGGCCCCCGTCGCACCTGCGACGCCTGTCCCCCCGC
>NZ_VCMV01000068.1 GCF_008757455.1 Microvirga brassicacearum
TTCACGCCCGGGAATAATGCCCCCGCTGCCGTGCATGATGATCATTGCAGGAGAGGTGGCTTGCGAGTTCTCCGTAAACGTCAGAACACCGGTGATGGTTGCTTGCGAGCTTTGTCTCGCCATGAGCTCCGTCGGGCCGGTAGGCGTGAGGGATTGAAATAGGATTTGACCTCTCTGGCCAGCTCCCAAATCGCGAAGGGGGTCGGCAGGTGCGGTTTGCGAAGAGACCCATAGACCCATGAGGATCAATAAAGTCTGTAGTGCGCGCTGGCATCTCATCGTCTCTCGTCCTTGTACTTCCACGGTAGCAGTTCTGTGACGCGTTTGATGGGATGATCGGCGATGCTGGCGATGACGTCCGCGAGCCAGGCTTCCGGATCGAGCCCGTTCATCTTTGCGGATTCGATGAGGGTGTACATGAGAGCGGCGCGTTCGCCGCCCTTATCGGAACCGGCAAAGATCCAGTTGTTGCGGCCGAGCGCCAGCGGCCGGATCGCGCGTTCCGCGGCATTGTTCGACATCTCGAGCCGGCCATCGGTGGTATAGCGGGTCAGGGCTGCCCAGCGGGAGGTCGCATAGCGGATAGCCTTGGCCAGCTCCGTCTTGCCGCTGATCTTTTGTAGTGCGGCTTCGAGCAGCGTCTTCAGGGCGAAGAGTTCCGGGACCGAGTGGCTTTGCCTGACGGCAAGACGCTCAGCGGGTGAGCTTCCGCGGATCTGCGCCTCAATGGCGAACAATCGGCCAATGCGTTCGAGGGCCTCCTGCGCTGCCGGCGACGGTCGTGTGGCGTTCTCCTCGAACAGATAGCGCCTGGCATGTGCCCAGCATGCGACCTCGCTTAAACGAGGGGCTTCCCGTGCCGCGCCGTAGAGGGGGTTGAAGCCCGCATAGGCGTCGGCATGCAGGAATCCGCGACAGGATCCCAGCAGGGCTTCCGCATGCATGCCTTTGCGGTCGGGCGAATAGCGATAGAAGACAGCCGGCGGTTCCGGAGAACCCCAAGTTCGCTCGTCCCGCACCACAACCCATAATCGGGCTGTTTTGGTCTGCTTGCGTCCAGGATCGAGCACCGGAACCGGCGTGTCGTCAGCGTGGAGGACCTCGCCAGCTCGAACGTGACACCCAATTGCCTCTGCCAAGGGTCGCAACAGCCAGGCCAGGCGTCCCACATTGTCGGCGAGCGTCGCGCGGGCGATGGTGATCCCCGAGCGGGCATAGATCCCGCTCTGACGGTGCAGCGGGAGATGGTCGCAGTATTTTGCTGTGATGATGTGTGCCAGGAGCTTGGGTCCATAAAGACCCCGCTCGATCGGCAAAGACGGCATTGGCGCCTGCACGATCGTCTCGCAGGCGCGGCAGCTCATCTTGGGACGGATGTGCCGGATGACCTTGAAGTGGGACGGCA
>NZ_VCMV01000007.1 GCF_008757455.1 Microvirga brassicacearum
TCGACGAACTGATCCGGATCAAGCGTTAGAACTCGTCGGAGCTGTCTCTGCATCGATAGCCGATGAAGCATTGGGGATTGTTCGAGCTCGGGACCCATGCCGGCTCGGGGAATTGATCGACGAGGCATTCACCAGCACCTTTGACGAATCGAGCATAGGTGTTGGGTCCCGTATCCAGGACAACCGCGCCTTCCTTCAGAACAAGCTGCCGGTTGGCCGAGCAAGGCCGTTGGGACGTAGGCGGTCCGACCTGGGCCGTCGCCGCTGTGGCGATTGCGGCAAGGGCAAGAGCTGGCAATAACCTTATCATCGCTACTTCCTCCAGTTCTCAAAAGTGCTTGAGCGCGTGTGAGAGTTGGATGCACGCGGGCAACCACAACCGATGGCCCGCGTGCATCAATCCTTGACTCACCTATTTGCCGATTGCCCCCCGGGCGGCCTCGATTTGTTGCTTTACAGCTTCAAGGTTGAAGCTCGCGCCCTTTTGCATCGGCGGGAATTCGACCGCCGTCATGGCCAGCTTCTCTACCTGCTGCTGAACGAACACAAAGCGCCAGAATTCGTACTTGAACCAGTCAAAGTATTGCTGCGCTCCCTCCTTGGTTCCTGAATTGGGCCAGCCGGTGCGCTCGAAGGGATCGAGGCGCAGATTGGTCAGGAACGGCACATCGACCTGGGTCTTGCTGCCGAGCCAACCACCTGGCTGGTCGATGAAGCGATACTTGTAATCGCCGAACCGGACCGCGCCCAACGTGCTTTCGCCGAAGTAGAAGATCTCCTGGCGATTGGACGGACCCTTGCCGGTGATCAGGTTGGTTTGGTCATAGCCGTCCAGATGGTTCTTGTAGGTCCTGTCGCCGATCTTCTTGCCCTGCTTCAGCTCGGCGGTGATGTTCGGGTTTCCGGCCGCCGTCAGGAGCGTCGGGAACCAGTCGAGCCCGGAGATGAGACCGTTCTCGACCTTGCCAGCCGGCACCTTGCCGGGCCAGCGGATCATGGCCGGTGCGCGGAAGCCGCCTTCCATCACCGTGCCCTTGCTTTGAGCAAAGGGGGTCTGTCCCCCATCAGGCCAAGTAAAAACCTCGGTGCCGTTGTCGGTGGTGAACACGACGATCGTGTTGTCGTCCACACCGGCGTCCCGAAGCTTCTTCATCACGAGGCCGATGTCATCGTCGAGCTGCGCCATGCCTGCTTCATGGATGGACCAGCCGTTCTGGGAGTTACGCATCGCCTGGTATTTCGGCGAGAGGTGCGTGACGATATGCATCCGTGTGGGGTTGAGCCACAGGAAGAACGGCTTGTTGTCGGCCTTCGCCTTGTCGATGAACTTAAGAGCATTGTCGCGGATTTCGTCGTCCACGGTTTCCATGCGCTTCGGGCACAATTCACCGGCGTCCTCGATCCTTTGCTTGCCGACCTTGCCCCATCGCGGATCCGCGGTGGAATCATCGACATTCGTCGCCCATGAGTGGAGCATGTTGCGCGGGCCGATCTGCGCCCTCAGCTCCTGCGGGTAGTTCGGATGGCAGGGATCCTCCATCGCATCGAGGTGATAGAGATAACCATAGAATTCGTCGAACCCGTGCACCGTTGGCAAGAACTCGTTCTTGTCGCCCAGGTGGTTCTTGCCGAACTGTCCGGTCGCGTAGCCGAGGTCTTTCAGTGCGGTGGCAATCGTCACCGCCTCCGCTGGCAGTCCGATGGGCGCACCGGCTTGGCCGACGGTGGTCATACCGGTTCGGATCGGCAGCTCTCCGGTGATGAAGTTGGCGCGACCGGCGGTGCAACTCGCTTCGGCATAGTAGTCGGTGAACAGCATGCCCTCCGCAGCCAGCTTGTCGAGATTTGGCGTCCGCCCCGCCATCATGCCACGGTGGTAAGCGCCGATATTCCAGATGCCGATGTCATCGCCCATGATCACGACGATGTTCGGCCGTGCCGGCGCCTGAGCGGCGGCTGGCGTCAAGGCGGCGGCGGAGATGAGCGCAGTCGCGCCCAACAGAGCCGTTCGCGATGCGTTGCACGCGCCGGCGAGCGCGCCCCTGACCCAAGATCCGCCGTCTGCGGAAGCGGTATTTGACCTTCCCGCGCGAAATGCACGAAGCATTAGACTTCTCCCTCTTCGTCTTTCAGGTTTCCAGAATTTCTCGGCTGACGCGGCGAGATCCGACGTGCTTTTGGTGGAAGTGTCAGCCGGCTGCAGGTGGTGCGCCGCCGGGCGGTAGCGGCAGTATGTAGGTCAGGCGGGCGCGCATAGGTGCGAGCTGCCCTTCAGCACCCGGCGTAGGATGTGCATCTGCGGTTGGCGCGCATCATAACTTTGGTCCTCGCGAGTATCGCACGGGTTTTCCGGAATGCAGCATGCGATTCCGATCATGCCCGGGAACAACTGTTCCCTTGGGACTTGGGCTTGATCATCGCGGAGTATGGCCTGCGACATGGGCGGTGCTCCCGTTTGGGCAGGCCGGCAGTATCATACAGAATCCGGCGATCCGCTATCAGGGTTTACCCTCGAATTCCGCAGCACCAGCCACCCGTCGGCCACCGCCGAAATTAAAGTCCGCCTCTCGCAGCTTCAGGGTTTCGCGCCCTCTGCCGAAACGAGAGGGGCTTCCAGTTGACGCTGAGCGCAGCGATGTCAGCACAGGGTTTGTATCTTCGATCGGAATCCAAACGCCACTATCAATCGGATTTGGAAATAGCCGGCCCTGACTGCCGTTCCCGTTACCAGGTCATCCGGAAGCCTCCGGTTCCCCCGAGACTGTAGCTGTCGCCGACATGGGCGAGGCTGGTGTTGACCGACACTTCGCCATAGAGCGCATATTTGTCACCCGACCAGCTGTAGCTGCCGCCGGCGCCGATGCCGGCCCAGAGCCGGTCGTTGGCATTGGCGAAGGTGACGCCGGCGACACTCGCCGCGGTGCCGTCGAGGAATTCGTAATAGAGATTGGCAATGCCATAGACCTTCGAGCGACCGGTCTCCCCGGCACTCTCGAAGTCGGCCGAGAGGCCGAGCCGTCCCTTCAGACTGTCGCCATCGGACGAGGTGACGCGCGCGCCGAAGAAATCGGTGAAGCCGTCGAAGTCCACCGCCGAATAGGCAAGCTGCGCCTGAGGCGTCATCGACCAGCCCGCGCCGAGGCCGAGACGCTGGCCCGTTTCTCCGCTCAACGCATAACCAGAACCGTCGTTGCCGGATGCCACGGTACGGCCGATCAGGGTCGAGGCGATGTCGCTGTCAAACCGGATCGCTTGGGCTTGGCCATCGGCATAGAAGCCGTTGTGACCATACCAGGTGAGCGTTCCGCCAACCCCATAGCCATCGGTGTCGATTTTGCCACCGCCGAAGCGTGAGGTGACATCGGCCGAGACCGTGCCGTACTGGGCTGTGAGGCCCGCCACGAGTTTCCCGTTGCCGTTTTCGACCACTACGCTGTCGAGGCCCATCTGCAGCTTCAGCTGATCGGACTCGTAATTCGCTCCACTTGTCGTGCGGGATGGTTCGAACACCTGGCGCGAACCTTCGATCCGGCCCCACAGGCCCTCGCGCGCCGTCGCGGCGGCGGGAGCCGTGTCTGGTGACCACGCCCGGGTCCCGACGCGCTGCTCGAGGGTCGACACGCCATTCAACCCGAGCAGCACCTGCGCATAGGTCTCGAAGAGCGGCACGCCAGGCTGATAAAGCGGACCAAATGATACGGGCGATGTGGGGCTATCCGGACCCGCCGGAGCGGTGGCCAGCGACGAGCGCAGGTACCAGTCGCCATCGGTTGGCGTGCTGATCCCGTTCTGCTGCAAGGTATAGCCGTAGGCTCCAGCGACAATCACCTGCTGGCCCTGAAGGGCATAGTCGCCCGAAAGCGTGAACGTGCCGTTCGACGTCCCGCGGACATCGATGACCTTGATGCCTTCGACGGTGCGTGCGCCGACACCGCCCAGATTCACGACCTTGAGCCGGGAGGAGCCGGCCGTGTTGCCGGTCACGACGAGGCGGTCGGAAGGCGATGCGTCACCGCCGATCACCGACTCGATCTCGAGCAGACCGGCATTGCCGGTGTAGTTGCCATTCACGGTCAGCGTGCCGAGTGAGTTGCCCGGCGCCACAACGCCCGCGTTGCTCGTCGTGCAGACGAAGCCGGTGCCCTGCAAGCGGCCGCCGGCCAGCACATTCATGTCGCCGCACAGGCTGCCATTGACCGAGAGCGATCCGGATTCCACCGAGGTGACGCCCGTGAAGCCTGAGCTGTCGCCGGTGAGGTTCGTCAGGCCCGACCCGATCTGCCGGATGCTGCCGCTGCCGGAGATCGAGCCGCCGAACGTGGAGGTGTCCGAGCGGTTGAAGGCGAGGATGCCGTCGTTGGCGACATTGCCGATGATCGAGCCCCTCATGCCGCCATCGCCGACCTGAAGGGTACCGGCCGAGATCGCCGTATCTCCGGTGTAAGTGCTTGTGCCGGTCAGCGTCTGCGTGCCGCCCGTGATCGCCAACCCGCCGCTTCCGGAAATGCCGCCCGAGAAGGTATCGTTCGCGGCGGTGATGACGAGCATCTTGGGGCCGAGGGTGGCGCTGCCGCTGCCGGCAAGGCTCTTGATGCTCGAGCTGGCGGCCGCCACGCCCGAGAGGTCGAAAGTCCCGTCGGCGATCACCCTGGCGGAGCTCGCGATCGAGCCGGCGCCCGACAGGGTGAGCGTGCCGGCCGAGATGGTCGTCGAGCCGGTATAGCTGTTGTTCCCTGACAGCACCCATCTGCCGGTGCCGGCCTTGACGAGGGAGGTTGGACCGCCGCTGTCGCCCAAGGGGGCGGCCAGCGTGTTGGCTGCGCTGCTGATGCCGGTCAAGGTCAGGGTGCGAGGACTCGTGCTACCTAAAGCCACCGCGGCCGTGCTCGTGAAATTCAGCGCGCCGGATCCGGACGCATCGATGCCGCCTCCATTCGTCGCCAGCGTGAACTGGCGGTCCGTGCTTGCACCGGTCCCTGTATATCGCAGCGTGCCCCCATCCAGAACCAGATTGGCGGCGGCGCTGGAGGATGCGCCGATGCCGCTTGCAGCACCGCCATTGGCCAGGAGCTGTGTGCTCAGGACACCGCCGGAAATCGTGGTGCGGCCGGCATAGGTGTTGGCGCCGGACAGGATCTGTGTGCCGGCGCCAAGTTTGGTGAAGGATGAGATCACATTCTGGATTGGCCCGGCGAAGTTTCCTGAGCCGTTCGCCGCGCCGACTGTCAGATTCGGCCGACCGCCGGCGAGGAATGTAATGACGGCGTTTGACGAACCGTTGAGGCCGTCGATCGTCTGGTCTCCCGTGTTGACAAATCGCAGTACGCCGTTGCCGAGGATGGTCAGGGTGGCGGTCCTCGGTAGAACGTTGGCTGCATTCGTCTGCAGGATGGAGCCTGCACTGATCGTGACGTTGCCCAAAAAATCATTGGTGCTGTTGTCTAAGGTGACCCTGGAGCCCGCGATCGTGATGTTGCCGGTGCCTGTGATCTTTCCAGTAAATGTCGTCCGGTCTGTGTTTCCGCTGAGGAGCGTGGCATCCCGGTTCAGGGTCATGATCCCCGTGAATATTGTTCCGTTGCTGCCCGGATTGAAGGAGGTCGAGCCGATCGTGACGGCGCCGGTGCCCGAGCCGCTGACGACGATGTTGTTGGCAATCTTTTGTGCTGAAAAGAAATTTCCGAAATTAGCCAGAAGCGAAACGTTCGACGCTCGGGTATTCGCGTCGCCGAGCGTCACGGTCCCACTGCCGAGGGCCTGGTTCCCGCCGAACACCAGCGTACCCTGCGATACCGTCGTGCCTCCCGTGTAGGTGTTGGTTGCATTGCCGATGGTGAGGGTTCCGGTTCCCGTCTTCACCAGGGTCGAACCGGTGATTACCGAATTGATGGTTGCCGAGATCCCGGCATTCGTTGTGATCGTCGGCGTATTCCCGCTCAGGGTCAGCGTGCCGCCGGTGATCCCGTAGCCGTTGGTGTTGAAGGTCGCACCGCCCATAGCAACCGTACCGTTCACGGTCACGGTGCCCGCGGTCCCTCCAAAGGCGGCGGTGTTTCCGCTCGCCCATGGCACAGCCGTCGAGCCGTTGAACCAATTGACGGTGGTGTTGTCCCAGGAGCCGGAGCCGCCGGCGCCGGTCGGGCCGAAACTCAGGGTCTGGGCGCCTACGGATGTAAATGTCGTGCCCAACAACAGCATCGCCGCAAGGACTACTGAGTAGTTATCGCCAGCCCTCGCACGAAACATACAAATTCTCTCAACTTCAGCGTGCCGATTCTGCGAATATGAAACGTACCACTTAGGAGGGCAATCTATTCCCACACCGAGCAGCGTCCGGAGTTTGCGCTGACCGCACCTGCGACGCGGCTGCTCGGTTCGAGAAAATAGCAGTCACTGTCGAACGCGGGTGGGAAGCGAACAATCGTCAGCCGAATGAGAGCGCTATGCCGCGGGCACAATTCGGAGGTGTATGCAACTCGATGGCTGCCAACGTGGCAGCCATCTCTCAGCGAAATCTATCAGCCTGCTCCGGGGTCGGAAGCCCCGGATAAGTCCGACAACGGTTCCGTTAGCGTTTCCTATCTGACGAGTTCGAACTCGCCCGGTTTCCAGGTCTTGTCGAACCATGGCTCCAGCGGGCCATAGAGGCGAAGGAGAACGTTCCAGCCCTTGCCAGGAACCGTCTGGACCCAGTTGGTCTCATGGCCTTTCGGTGCTGTCGGGCCGAACCAGACATCGACCGAGGAGTCTGCGTTGATCACAATGTCTTTCTTGTCGCTGCCGATGCTGGGGAATTGCTGGTCCGTCTGCAACATTGAACGCGTCTGATTGTCATATGCAACGAACGACCAGAACTCCTTTGCCGGAATGTTTGGTGGCAAGTGCACCTTATAAGTCTTGCTGCCATCGAACGGCTTGCCGTCCTTGTCGGTCGTGGCACCGGCATATTGCGAACCGATGCCGACGCGCTTTATCGCCATGGCCGGCGTGACGCCCGTCGCATAGTAATGGAACAGGACACGGGCATCCAGATAGCGAACGCCGGGCTGCAGAAGAAACTCGTAGCTACCGCCGACAAAGCCGGTGAACCAAGCACTGTCCGGATAATAATAGGCGTCCTTCATACGGGTCTTGAAGGTGATGGTGCGCGCTGTCGCATTGCCGACGGCCACGGCTTCGGTGAGGATCTTCTTCATCCGCTCGTCGGGCGCGAAGGGTTTGCCTTTAACAATGCCGATGGCGGCGAGCTGTCCTAGCACTTCCGGGTGATAGGCCTCGTTCGGCTCGTATTGGACGATGTTGTTCACTTCCTCGTAGAAGTGAAAATTATTGGCATGGATGGTGTTGAACTCCTTGCCCGAGACGTTGATGATCTTCATCGGCGACGGATTGCCGGCTTCCGAAAGGCGATAGACCTTGGCGAATTTCTTGGTGTTTTCGACAGCAGTCGCGGTGCTGCCATTTTCGAGGAAGCCGCGCCAGAAGAAGAGGTTTCCGTACGTCGAGGTTCGAAACACGAAATAGCCTTCAGGTATTTCGCCTTCATAGCCCGGTGGCAAAAGCAGGTACTTCCCGCCCTTGCCCTTGTCCGGGCCGGCATTGCCAACGTCGCCGACATATTCGAACCAGTGATTGTCGATCATGCCCAGAATGTTGGGTGGCGTCTCGATGACCAGCGGGCCAGCCTTGGTGTCCAGCCACATCAGATTGTAGATGCTTTCGGTGTTGCCTGTGAGGAACAGCGAACGCGAGTCCATGAGTTTTTCGAAGATCAGGATGGTCTGATTGTTGTCGGCGCCCTGGCTGGCCAATCCAACCCGCAGCGCTTCAACGGATGCACCGGGCATGGCATTGAGAAAAGCATCGACGCCGCGCATGAAATCGAGATTGTCGTAGATCTTCGCCGACGTGGCGTCGTCGGGGAAGCCATCGAAAAAGTTCAGTTTGCCGAGCCTGGTGTCTAGACTCTCCGGCGTGGTGATCGAATCCGGTATGGGCGTCGTCATTTTCATCTTTGGCGCCGTATCGGCGGAAGCGGTGCCCAAGCCCATCAGCACCACCGCGGCGGTGGCGCAAATCAGTCTCGTCGTGCGTATCATTGTTCACTCCTCATCGACATCCGACGCCACGCGTCAGCCTGGTCGAGGTATTCATGATCGGGGAATAATTATTGCGCCACATTGATACCGGGCGGCTGCCACGTCCCTTCGCCAGCCGGCAGGATCGAAGGCGCTTCGCTCTTCGGCCAGTACAGGCGCATCACGAGATAGATTGTGTCGTTGGGCGCCGGCAGCCAGTTTGCTTCCTTGTCCGCGCCGGGGCTGTCTTTCTGGATATAGAGAGTGAGCGAACCATCTTCGTTTTTCTTCATACCCGGCAGCATCGGCGAGTTGATGAGGTAGCGGTTGATCGGATTTTTGACCAGGAGTTGGCTCTTGCCGTCATACATCGTCACGGACCAGAACGCATTCACTGGCGGCAACTGGCCGGCTGCGAAGGTGATGGTGTACTTGTGCTTGCTGCCGTCGAGCGGCGCACCGGCGGCGTCCGTTCTGGTGAAGGGGTACATGGCCTCGGCTGCATCGTTGCCATAGATGCCAGCCTTGGCGGCCCCGGCCCGCATCAACCAATCGCCGTTGTAGAAGGCTTCGTCGCCAAGAAGCGAGCTGACGTTCCAGCCGTTGATGGGTTTGTTTCCGCCGGCCAGCCATTTCTCGATTTTGTCGTCACCCTGCTTCATGCCTATCAGAATTTCGGCTTTGTGTTCGAGCGAGAGGTCCTTGAAGTCAAAGGTCTTGCCGGGACCGATGCCAATCTTCGCAAGTTTCGCGCGAACAGCCTTGTCCCTTGGTGTCTCAGGGACGAATTGCAGGGCGGCGTCGAGATACTGGAAGAAGTTGTCCTTGATCCCGGCAGTGGTGGCGGGAACGAAGTTGATCGTCGGCGCAGCTGGCGGGGCGGGTTGTTTGAGGAAGGTGGAAAGCGGCTGCGCCTTGTAGGCGGCCTGAATTTTCTCGACGTTTGGCATGTCGTCGGGGTTAAAGAGTTGAGTGCGGAAAAGTGCGAGCGTGAACGGCGTCGTCGATTGGAAGACCTTCTTGATCCCGGTGGGCGCTTCACCTTTCCAGTCGGGGCCGACCACCAAATAGTCGCCCGGCTCGGCCTGCGTAGCGCGCGTGCCGATGTAGCCGAAATTGTAGGTGTTGCCGTCGATTAACTGGACCGCGTAGTAGCGGTCCTTTTCGACCGGAGGCACCGAGATGACCATCGGCTCAGCCCGCAAATCTAGCCAGATGAACGAGTAAGGGGTGTCGCTGTTCGGCGTGATGATTGCCGTGTCCGCTGGGGTGGCGACATGGTGCATGTTATTGATTTCGTTGAAGGGCGCCTTAAACTGCCCCGAGTTCCTGTCAACGGCGAACTCTTGCATCACCGCATAATTCATCACGAGCGGTAAGCCGTAGATGAAGCCCTCTTCGGCGATGTCCTTGGCCTCCAACAGGTTGGGCCATTCGGTTTTGTTCTGCGCAATTGCCGGGGTGGACTTCGCCGTCGCGACGGCGAGCGCGGTTATCGCCGCAGAGCGAAGCAGATCGCGTTTCGTCAGCATCGGAGCACTTTCTTCAGGTTCGCGAGTTGTGGTCAAAGCGCGTGCGGGTAGCAGGAAAACGTTAGGCGCCCTGTGCGGTGGTTGGCAATGCGAAGACGGTCAATCCAGACCCGCCTGGATGTCCGCCTTTGGCCATTCTGCGACCTCCAGCGACGTCCGCTATTGCGCTGTTAGCGCTGACGAGCGGACATCCGGCGTTTCCGACTCTATTAAAGCCATGCCGACGACGGCCGTAAACCGGTTTCCCCGTTCCCGAGACACTTATATTGTGCCACAAAGCAGCAATCGGACTTCGAGACCACTCATTTTGCGCCAACCCTGCGCATTCCGGAACGTCCCGCACATGGCTGAGATTCCGGTTATTTCCAACCAGATACTGCACGGCCTGCCAGCTTTCCTGCGCCACGAAATCGGGGAAAGGGCGCTCATGCAGGCCAACCGGGCCGCGGGCTTCGATCTCGAACTCATCGAGGACCGGAATTGCTTCATCCCGCACGCGGCGGTCATTGGTTTCGTGGCTGCCGCGGCCAGAGCGGCGGGCGAGCCGAACCTCGGCGTCCTGCTGGCCCCGATGATGAACGTCGCCAACTATGGCAGTTTCGGACGCTATGTCCTTGGAGCCGACACCCTCGGCCGATCCATCGAGCGCAGCATTACGGCCCTTTGTTACCACAGCACCGACGATAGGATGTCGGTTGCGATCGTCGGCGGCGAGGTACGATACAGCTACCGTTTTGCTCTGGCCGGCCGCACCGGCTACGATATTGTCGCCTGCGCCGCGGCCGGCGTCCTGCTGAGCGTCTTCAGAGCTTACTTGCCGATTGACTGGCGTCCTCTGCGTGTTGAACTTGATACAGATAAGCCGCGCCAGACCGAGCTCTTTGACGACGTGTTCCAGTGTCCGGTCCTTTTCAACGCTCCCGCGGTGACAATCGTCATGGAGCGCCGTCATTTATCTGCGGCTCCGAGACGCGTATCACGGCCGATTGTCACCATTGAGGATGTGGCGCGAGACCGGCGGGGCGGCGCTCCACGAGATTTGCTTGGCGTCGTGTTGGAGCAGATCCGCGCCCAGGTTCTCACCGGCAGTGTATCCATCGATGGTGCTGCGCAATCGATGGATATCAGCGTCCGAACCCTGCAACGTGAGCTAAATCGGGCTGGCACCGATTTTCGCAGCTTGGCGAACGCGGCAAGGATTCAGCGAGCTACCGAGCTGCTCCGGCATGATAGCGGTTCGATCACCCGAGTTTCGGCAGAATTGGGATATTCATCTCCGGCCAATTTCGCGCGTGCCTTTCGAAAGGGGACCGGTCGCGGACCAAGCGAGTTTCGCTTGCGAGGGGACTCTCCGATTTCCATTACCGATGACCACCAAAGTGTCGGACAGGACGCACTTGTCCTTGCGCCCCTCGTCGCGCCGCCTGAGCGATAGGACAAGTCATTGCGCTTCGTAGGATATGGTGAAGACCCATCCGGTTTGGCGCGAATGCCAGCGGAGCCCTTAGAAGCGCCAGGTGAGATTGCCGTTGAGGGTATGATCCTGCCCGCGCTGGCCGATCTGACCGTTATAGGCGATGCCGAGCGTGACGTCCTGGGTCGCCTGCCAATCGAGACCGGCTTGCGCGATCAGAGCGTCCCGGTCGACCGGAATCCCCCACACCGTTAAAGGCACCGCGCCGCCGTCGAAAGCGACGAGCGAGGAGGGGGCGATGTCGCCGTATGCGTGACGCCAGCCGAACGTGCCGTGCAAGGTGAGTGCCGCTGTCTCGCCGAGCGTCGTTTCGACCTTGATCCCGACCGTCGTGGAGCCGAGCTCGCGCGCCGGGCCGTAGCCGGCGAGCGCGGCAATGCCGCCGTTCTCGCGGAAATCGTCCGTGCGAACCTGGATGATCGAGGCACCGACGAACGGCTCGAAACGCACACCGGCGGTGGGAATGGCATAACCGATCTCGCCGAAGACCTGCGCCGTTGAGCCGTCATAGGACGCGGTGGCCTGATCAGAGAAGGCAGGGAAGATCACCGACCGCTTCGTGTCGGTGTCCCGGCCCGCATAGGCGGCGCCGAGCCGAACGCCGAGTGCCCCCCATTGCGCCGATCCATAGATCGCGCCGAACACGGTTTCGGTCGTGCCGGAGGAGTTTCGGGCGTCGATATCGAACGTGGTGCGAGTGAAGCCGCTGGCAACGCCAAGGCGGTAGGCGGGACTCACCGCCATGTCCGCACCGAGAACGAAACCGCCCGTGGAGCGATCGATCGAGGCTGCGTTGCCGTCGAAACGGGTCCGCCCCCACGATCCGAGACCTTCGCCCCACAATGCAAAACGACGGGGATCGAAGCCCTGCACAGTGATGGGCACCGGTTCGTCGACTCTCCCCGGCCGATCGGCCGCGTAGGCGGCAGGCAGCGTGGATGAGCCGGACTGCGATGCGCGGTCGAGGCGCTGCAGCAATCGATCGCCGATGAGGGTCGCGTCCTGATACGCGACCGTGACGGCGGACGCGTGAACCTCGCCCGACAGCGCGTCGAACGCTTGCCGAGCTGCGCCGGTGCTGGCACCGAGGACCGTATCGTACAAGCGGTTGCCGGAGCCGAGCGCTTCGACGGCGGCGGCAGTATCGAATTGGTTCCTCGAGACCGCTACGGAGGTGAACGGAACCGGTTTCGGCGGAATGACCTTGCGCTTCAGGGTCAGCGTCACGCCGTCGCCGTCATAGGAAAGCGTCGGCGTCAGAAACGCGAAATTTGTATTGGCGACCGCGAAAGTGCCGTTCACGCCGCTCGCTGCGGTCAGGATCGTGTAGTCCGTCTTGTCGCTGTACGAACCTTGATCGGCCGGGACGAAAACCTTGCCGCCCGAGAGCGTCGCGACGCCGGTAGCGGAGATGCGATCCGATTGCCCGTGGGCGTTGACTTCGACTCGATAAGTGGAGCCGGAGGAGAACCCCACGTTGCCGGCGACATTGAGCGTGCCGATCGAGTTGCCGGGGGATACCGTTCCGCCTGATTGGGCGAGGATGCTGCCGACAATGCCCGTGCCGGACAATGTGCCGGCGCTGGTGACGATCACAGCCGATTGCGCCAACGACCCGTTCACCGCAAGGTTTCCCGCCTGCACTTGCGTTGAGCCCGAGAGAGCGTGCGTGCCGCGCAAATCGAGTTTGCCCGCACCCCGTTTCACAAGCGTTCCCGTCCCATTGATGGCGGTATCAAACGCCGCACCGGTCGGCTGGTCGATGATCAGGCGTGCGTCGTTTCTGATCGTGCCGCGGCCGAGGCTCGCGGCGTTGCCGACAAGCGTGCCGCCTGTGATCGTCGTTCCGCCGGTCGATGTATTCGCGCCGGTGAATGTGAGAGTGCCGGATCCTTCCTTGGTGACGGTTCCGGATCCACTCAAAGGGGCTGCAAATGTCACACCATCATTGTGATTGAAGGCAAGGACACCCGCGTTGACGACCGACCCGGCGGACACCGTGCCGCCCACATTGCCGATGCCGACACGAACGGTGCCCTGTTCGCCGATGGTGAAAGTTCCAGCCGACACCCGTCCGCCGTCTCGAACCGTGAGCAGGCCGGGCGTGGCGAAGCCGCTGATCGTGTCGCCTACGATGAGATTGCCGCCGACACTCCATTCCGACCCGGCGTCCCGCACTGTCGCGGATCCGGTGCCCAACACGACGGACGACAAAGCCGCGTCGGTTCGCGTCACCACGCGCCCGCCATTGGAAATGTTCAATGTTGCGTCGCCTGCGAGCGCGGAGATGTCGGTCACATCGGCGTTCACCAGGGACCCGCTTCCCGTAACGTTGATCTCGCCGCCGATCGAGCCAAGGATGTTCGTGTTGACGCGGCCGCCGCCCAGAATGTTGATGTTGCCGCCCTCGACGGCCACCACGTCCGCGGTCAATGCGCCCGATGGGCCCGAAACATTCAGGTTGCCGTCGAGCACCGCTGCCGTTCCGGCGGCCGTGAACGATCCCCTGATGTCGAGGAGCGAGCAGCAAACGGTAAGATCGCCGCCGATGATGCTGTTGCCCGTCAGCGTCAACTCCGTGGCGTTGCCGTCGACTTCCAGCGAGCCGGCGCCGCTGAACGAACCGGAGAAGGTCGTGGCGATCTCGTTGAGGCCGGTGGTGAAAATGGCCCCCGAGCCGATCACCACATTGCCCGCGCCCGCAAGCGAGCCCGTAAGCTGATCGCCTGTGACCTCGAGCGTCGCGCCGCTTTGCACCGTGATGTCGGACACCGTCGACAGGGTATTGGCCGCTCCTGCGCTCAACGTGCCCTGCGACACGACAGTCGCGCCGCTATAGCTGTTCGCGCCGGTGAGCGTCAGCGTGCCGGTGCCGGACTTGGTCAGGCCGCCGCTGCCATAGATGGTGCCTGCGATGCTCGTTGGCGCTGCGATATTGAAGAGTGTGTCGGCAGCCAGATTCAGGCTCAGGGAAGCATCGAAATTGACAAAGCTGAGCGGCGCGACGATGACGGCACCGCCGGTCAGCTCGATCGTCCCGTTGATCAGGGTGTGGGTGCGGTTGAGGTTCGATTCGAAGTTCAGGCCGTTCACCGACTGGGGTCCGTCGACATCGACGACGCGGGCACCTGGCGCGGAAGGGAAGACCGCGACGTCCAGACCGGTCGGCAATCCGGCGTTCCAGTTTGCAGCATTGCTCCACAGGCCGCCAGTCGGGCCCAGCCATCGAATGTCGAGCGCGCGTACGCTGCCCGGCGCGCACAGCGATGCGGCGGCGAAGGCGGTCGTACCGAGAAGCAGCTTTCGGAGCGAGCTCGAATTCAAGGGCATAAGCATTTCCGCGGCGACATAAAGTTTCGCGCCGAAGACTAAGAGGAAATGCCTACATGACAACCGTTTTCCGTTGAGGAAACTCGTTTTATCGGACGTTGTTACCCTTGGGCAACGGCGGCGAGGACGAAGCTCGGTGTCCGTGAATACTCGAAAATCAGCATTGCCTCTATCTCGGGCCTTGCATGAAGTATCCTGCCTGAAAGGGGGCGATTCCGGGCGAGACCCTTGTGACCGCACCGGCACTCGACCATGATCTTCCGAGAGACAGTGCACGCCGGCGTTGCCGGTGGGACGCAAAACAGGGCTGCTGTCGCAACAAGCGGCAGCTGTAAATTGTTCAGGGGACGAGCGGATCATGAACCTAACGATTTTTGCCGCGGGTGCGATCCTGGCATTCGTCGCGCCGGCGGGGGCTCAGGAGAGTGAGCCGTCGACGTGGCGCGACCCCGACACCAGATGCGTCTATCTCAAGGTCAACGACACCTTGAGTCTTCGGTATCGCCGCGATGGCTCGCCGGATTGCGCGAGCGTGCCTCAAGTCTCGGTTGGCACAACGATCACCCGCGATGACTTCCGCGAGCTCTCTCGCGCCATCGAGAGTTTGCGACGGGATGTCGGCGCGGTGCGTCGTGAGATTGATCGGTTGCAGCCCACGCGCTGATGTATTGTGATCCCTGGAGAACGCGTAACCGCGAATTCTCGCTCTGAGGTGATTTATGTCGAAGCAAATATCCCATGCCACCGCGTTCAGGTCGTTTCATATTCCTGGTCGCCCGCTCGTTCTTTTCAATGTCTGGGACGCAGGTAGCGCAAAGGCGGTCGCAGCCAGTGGCGCAAAGGCCCTGGCAACTGGAAGTTGGTCTGTTGCCGCCGCGAACGGATTTGGCGACGGCGAGCAGGTGCCCCTCGATTTCTGCATCGCTAACCTGCAGCGGATCGCGGGCGCAATCGATCTTCCTCTCACGGTCGATCTGGAGCGCGGCTACGGCGCCGATCCCAAGGCGGTCGGCGCGACGGTCGCGCGTGCTTTGCGGGCCGGAGCGATCGGCTGCAACATCGAAGACAGCCTTGCGGAGAACGGAGCCTTGCGCGACGTCTCCGATCAGGCAGCGCGGATCAGAGAGGCCAGGATCGCAGCCGATGACATGGGCATTCCGGCATTCGTGAATGCGCGTACGGACGTGTTCTTTCAAACGGGTCGGGATCAGCATGATGAGAGCATGGTGACAGCGGCTCTCGAACGGGGGCGCGCCTACGCCGATGCCGGCGCGGACGGCTTGTTCGTACCGGGGCTGGCCGACGAAAGGCTTATCGGCGTTCTGGTCGAACGATCGCCGCTGCCGGTCAACATCATGGCGGGCGACGCAACACCAAATGCGGCGAAACTCGCGGAGTTGGGCGTCGCTCGCGTCAGCCATGGACCCGGTCCGTACCTCCTGGTCATGCGTGCGCTGGAAAATGCAGCAAGAGCGGCCTTGCTGTGAAGTGCATTGCGGGAATCCGCCGTGATCTCTTCTGAATTCGGCGGCAAGAACCGGATCGCGATCAGCTTTCCGAGCTGAGATGTAGAACCCGAGCATCATATCGGCTCAGAAAAAGGGTTCAAAAGTGTCCACATTGATTAACAAGGTCGCAATCGTAACCGGTGCCAGTTCTGGTATCGGTTACGCAACCGCCAAGCTGTTTGCGCGCGAGGGTGCAAGCGTCGTCGTGACCGCCCGCCGAGCCGCCGAACTGGACGCTCTGGTAGCAGAAATTCAGCGCTCCGGGGGAAACGCGGTCGCCGTCGTTGGCGACGTGAGAGATGAGTCTCTCGCGCAAGCTTTGGTCGAGACGGCCGTCAGTCGTTTCGGGGGGCTGGACATTGCTTTCAACAATGCCGGCGCCGTGGGCCAGATGGGCCCAATTTCGGAGGTCTCGCTCAGCGACTGGCGCGATGCGCTCGACACCAATCTCACGAGCGGGTTTCTCGGAGCGAAGTATCAAGTCCCGGCAATGCTCAAACGAGGCGGCGGTTCGATCGTCTTCACCTCCACGTTCGTGGGCCACACCGTTGGAATGCCCGGGATGGCTGCATACGCCGCGAGCAAGGCCGGCTTGATCGGCTTGACCCAGGTGCTTGCCGCCGAGTTCGGTGCAAAAGGCATCAGGGTGAACACGATCCTGCCCGGTGGCACCGATACGCCCGCGAGCGTGACCAACGCTCCGGGTGCCGCCCCGGAACTGCTCGCTTTCGTGGAAGGACTGCACGCCCTCAAACGGCTTGCGGCGCCGGAGGAAATCGCCAAATCGGTGCTCTTCCTCGCATCCGACGCATCGAGCTTCGTCACCGGGACCGCCTTCCTGGCCGATGGTGGGGTATCCATCACAAGGACGTAAGGGCGGTCCGTCGAACAGCAGGCGGCGCCATAGGCGCCGTCTCGTTCCTCGCCCGCATAGGGGATCCGCGCTCGCTGGCCTCACCTCATCCCGTCAAGTGTCGACAAACAGCCCTTCGGAATATAATCGTTTTGAAGGCTGACAGGGGTGGCGGGCTTTCGATGGAGCGCAATCGTCTGATCGCACTGTTGCGCCGGTTCTTTGGAACGGGGCACGGTGGCCCAGCTCTCGACGAAAACGAGGTCCGGGTCGCGCAGTCGGTTGCGCTAGTTCGTCAGATGCCGATGATCATCATCGGCAACGGTATTGGCTCGACCATTGGATACCTCTTCCTCGGCGCGTCGAAGGTTTCTCACGATCTGACCCCTCTCGGTCTCGGCATCTGGCTCCTCCTTCTGCCCATGCTGATCAGTTGGTTTAGGCTTCGCGGGCGCGCGGTACCGCAGAGGGTATCGAAGCGGCGCATCCGCCGCATCACGGTCTATTCAGGTGTTCTCGGCACGGCATGGGCTGCGTTGGAGCTCTGGTACCTGCCAACGGTTCCGTTTTCCGTGGCGGCGTTCCTGATGGCGAGCTGCGGGTTCCTGGCCGTCAGCGCCGTGACCACAATCTTCGTGATGCCTTGGGCCTGCATCGCCTACGCCACCCCGATGATGGGGGCGGCGATTTACATTTCCGCTCGCTCAGAAGATCCGGTCGCCGGCCCCTTCATCGGTCTTCTGCTGCTCATGTCCTTTGGGATCTTCTGGTTCCTCGCCGTCAATTGGCGCAACTTTCTGACGATGTTGGAACTTTCGGCGGAGAAGAGCCGCCTGCTGGTTCAGCTGGCGAGCGACCTTCAGATGCAGAAGGAACTCGTCGAAGCCAAGGACGAGGCGACCGCGGCTTTGCGAAAGGCCAACCTCGCGCTCAAAGCGCTCGCTCAGACCGATCTATTGACCAACCTGCCGAACCGCCGAGGCTTCGAGCAGACGCTCCGAAGGGAGTGGCTGCGGATGCAAGCCACGGGCTACACGCTGTCGCTCCTGATGGTCGATGCCGATCACTTCAAGGCGATCAACGATCGACATGGCCACAAAAAGGGCGACGAGTGTCTGCGCATCATCGCCGCGGCACTCGAGGCCAGCGTGCGTGCGGGTGACACGGTATCACGCTACGGCGGAGAAGAGTTCGCTGTCATTCTTCCGGGCTTGGCCGGTTCCGATGCCTTCAAAGTGGCAGAGCGTATGCGCTCAACGGTGGAAAGCTCGGGCGCGGGGTTCGGGCTAACCATCAGCATCGGCATCGCCACATGTCACACGAGCAATGCCCTCACGACCTCCGAACTGATGGAGCAGGCCGACGACGCGTTGTTCCGCGCAAAGCAGGGCGGTCGCAACCAGCTTGTTTTGGCCGCGGCGAGTGTCGAGGGGAAGCGATAAATCTTTCGGCCCGGTCATTGATCGCGCGCGGCTATTCCGGCGGCAGGACGCCCGTCTTGAGGATGAGATTTCCATAGAGGCGCCGCTCGCCGGTCGCGACGATGAAAGCCGCGCTCCGCGCACGCTCGTAGAAAGCGAAGCGATCAAGCCCGACGACCGGGAATGGACCTGCGAGTCTCTGCACCAGATCAGCAAAGACTTCGCAGATGGGCGGCACCGTTGCCGGATCGTCGACGCTCGCCATCCGGAAGGCCGCTGCGTCCGCGAACGTGTCGAGCGGAAGATGGGTCAGGATCGCGTCGACGGCCGAGACCGCATCGACACCGTCAAGCCGCACGACACGCGGCCCCAGGCTGTGAGCCGGGAAATTGGCGTCGGCGACAACCAACTCGTCGCCATGGCCAAGGCTTCGAAGGGCGTGCAGCAGGTCAGGACCCAGAAGCGGATGAATGCCACGCAACATGCTGGTCTCCTTACAAGTTGAGGGCCGCAGCCTCGAATGAACGCCAGGCATCCTCCGGAACCGGGGTCTCCAGAAGTTCGAGGTTGCGGCTCAGGCTGGAAGCCTTGGCGGTGCCAATGAGCACGGTCGCGACAGCTGGATGTTGAAGCGGAAACTGCAGGGCCGCGGCAGCGAGCGGAACGCCAGCCCGCGTTGCCGTCTCCTCAAGCTGCGCGACGCGGCGCAGAATGTCGTCGTCGGCGGGGCCGTAATCGAAATGAGCGCCGGCAACCGGCCCGGTGGCAAGGATGCCGGAATTGAACACACCTCCAATCACCAGCGATGTCCCGGCCTTCTCGCAGAGCGGAAGAAGTTCGCGGCTGGCAGAACGGTCAAGCAAGGTGTATCGGCCGGCGAGGAGAATGCAGTCGAGGGGTGCCCGCGCCATCACGTCGAGGCAGACCTGGACCTCGTTGACGCCGAGGCCGTAGGCCGAAATGGAGCCCTCGCGCTTCAACTGCTCGAGCGCCTTCAAGCCACTATCCATCAGGTCGCGGAGGTGCCCGTCATTGGCCACCTGGCCGTGGGTGTAGGCTCCGATATCGTGCACGAAAAGGATGTCGATGCGGTTCAGGCCGAGGCGTGCCAGACTGAATTCCACAGAACGCATGATCCCGTCGTAGCTGTAGTCGTAATCGACCGCGAAGGGCAGGGGTTCGACGTAGCTGTAGTCGGGAACCTGATCTTCCGGGACAGCTCTCAGGAGCCTTCCGACCTTGGTCGAGAGCACATAGGAGTCACGGGGATGGTCGCGCAGGAAGTCGCCCATCCGCCGCTCGGACAAACCGAAGCCGTAGAAGGGGGCGGTGTCGAAGTATCGGATGCCGGCGTCCCAGGCGGCCCTGAAAGTCTCCTCCGCGTTCAGGCGCGGCACGGCTCGATACAGCCCGCCGATGGCCGCGCCGCCGAGGCTGATTTCCGTCACCTGCAGTGAGGTCCTGCCGATCTGCCGCCGCTTCATGCTGGTGCTTCCCAATCTGCCCGAAAGTTTACAATCGATAGAAGCGGCTGGCGACATCGCCGAAGACCGCGCTTTGCTCGCTGCGTGAAAGCCTGGCGAGATGCCCGCGTGCGAGTTCAATCCATGTTGCGTAGGGGGCAGCCAGTTCGACGACCGGCCAGTCGGAGCCCCACATCAGGCGCTCGGCGCCGAAGATTTCGAGCAGATGATCGATGAACGGCGCCAGATCTTCGGCACTGGCCCGGCGGCCGGCCTCCGTCAGCAGCCCTGACAGCTTGCACCGGACCTGAGGACGTTCGGCAACCGCCGCGATGAGATCGGCCCAGGCCGCAAAGCCTTCGCGGCCCGCAGCGATGGCGGGCTTGGCGCCGTGGTCGATCACGACCGGTAGGTCGGGATAACGATCGACGAACGCGCGAAGGGCCTGGAGGTGATGCGGACGCACGAGCGCGTCGAAGGTCAGGCCGAGGCGTTGAACCGCCGCCAACGCCGGCGCCAGCGCGGGCCGCAACATCCAGTCCGCGTCAGGTATCGCCTGGATCATCGGGCGAATGCCGACGAACTTGTCGCGCGCAGCAAACCGCTCCAGGTCGGCGATGGCAGCTTGGGTTTCGAGATCGACCCAGCCGACGACGCCGGCAATGAATTCATGGGCATCGGCAATGTCGAGAAGATGCTGCGTCTCCGCAACATCCGGCGCGACCTGAACCAGAATGCTCCGGCTGACGCCGGCTGCTTCGAGCTCCGCCTTCAAATCGGCGGGGCCGATATCTCGGTAAATCGGTGCGAGGTCCGGCGTCGGCCAATCGAACCACGGGTCACTGAGGGACCAGAAATGCTGATGCGAGTCGACGACCGTCATTTCGCTCTAGCCACCATATCCGAACTGCCGCGGCAGCCAGAGAACGATGTCGGGGACGAGGATCATCAGGAGAAGCGCCGCGATGAGGATTGCGATGAAGGACCAGATCTCGCGGATGATGTCCCGCAGCGGAATCCCGGTCAGGCCGCTCATGACGAAGAGCAGCACCCCATAGGGCGGCGTGATGAGCCCGATCATGATGTTGACGACGATCACGACGCCGAAATGAACCAGGTCGATGCCAAGTTCGCGCGCGGCCGGAAGGAACAGCGGCACCAGAACGAGCAGCATGGTCGTGGCATCGAAGAGGCAGCCGAGAATGAGAAACAGCAGGTTGACCAGCAGCAGGAACATGAGCGGCGACACCTCCGCTCCCTGCAGCAGCAGCGCCACCTGCTCCGGCAGCCGTTCCGACGCCACCACATAGTTGAAGACCATCGCGGCTGCGATCAACAGGGCAACGACGCTCGTGGCGCGCGCCGATTCCACAAACACCTTGAAACCTTCCTTCCAGGAGAGCTCGCGGTAAAGCAAAACGGCAAGCATCAGCGCGTAGGCTGCTGCGATCGCCGCTGCTTCCGTCGGCGTCGTCGCGCCGCCATAGATGCAGTACAGCAGGATCACGGGCATCAGCAGCGCAGGCACCGCCCGCACGCTCGTGCGCGGAAGTTCGCGCAGTGGAATTCCCTCGCCCCTCGGGAAATTGCGCTTGCGGGCAACGAAGCCGACGAGCCCCATCTGCGCCAGGCCCATGATGAGACCGGGGATCACGCCGGCGAGAAACAGGTATCCGACCGACGTGTCCGAGACCACCGCATAGATGACCATCGGGATCGACGGGGGGATGATCGGACCGATCGTGGCGGACGAGGCTGCCACCGAGGCGGCGAAGCCCGGTGGAATGCGCCCTTGCTTGATCATCATCTGCGTGACGAGCTTGCCGGGGCCGGCGGCATCCGCGATGGCGGATCCAGACATTCCCGAGAAGATGATGCTGACGAGAATATCGACCTGCGCCAAGCCGCCGCGAAAGCGGCCGACCAGCGCCTGGCAGAACTCGAAGAGTCTGTCCGAGACGCCGCTGGCATTCATGATGTTGGCGGCGAGGATGAAGAGCGGGACAGCCAGCAGTACGAACGAATCGTAGAGACCGTTGAGGATCTGCTCGCTGAAGAGGCCGAGGTCGCGTCCGGTGACGAACAGATAGCCGATCGAGGCGACGAACATCGCAAAGGCGACCGGCATTCCCAGAAGGGCAAGGCCGAAGAATGCGACGAGCGTCAGGATGAACACGGTACTCATCAGTCGATGTCCTGGCGAGCGCTAAGCTCTTCGTTCCATGATGGGCCCATGAGCCGCTTGATCCGGATGACCGCGTCGACGATGACGGCCACCAGAAACACCGCGAAGATCGAATAGAGAAGGTCGAAGCGAATTCGAAGCACCGGGCTCTTTTCGATTTTCATGAACATGACGTAGTCGATCGTCCCGGGCAGACCGACGACGAATGCGATGGCGATGATGCCGCTGAGGACAATCGCGAGGCGGCGGCGAGCGCCCGGCGGAAGGGCCTCGAAGGCCATGTCGAAGGTAATGTGATCGCGCTCCCTCAAGAGAAACGCAGCGCACCAGAACACGATCCAGATATAGAGGATCAGCACCAGTTCCTGCGTCCAGCTAATGGGATTGTTCAGGATGTAACGGGCGAAAACCTGGACCAGGAAGGCTGCGAACATTGCGGCGAAAAGCGCCGCCGCGATGATTTCGGCGAACTGGCGGAACCGGGCGCGGAAGGATTGCATGGGCAAACTTTCAGTGGGCTCGCGCCGTGGCCACAGGCGCAGAACAACTTCATCAAGAACCGGGCAGCAGACCTCACCGATGGTCCACCATCACCGTCCTCTGCTCGACCGGTAGGGACGGCCTCGTGGAGGCCGGCCCGATGCCCGATCGCCGAACCAAAGAATTGAACGCTTCTACTTCGTCGCGTTGATGCGATCGACCATGCCCTTCGGCCATGTCTTCGACCATTCCGAGTCCAGATATGCCTTCTGCACGTGGGTGCGGAACGCGTCGAGATCGGGCTTGTAGACTTTGAGTCCCTGCGACTTGAAGAAGGCCTGCAACTCGCCCTCTTCCTTGATTCTGTTGTCGTTGTTGAACTTGACCGCGGCCTTCGCGGCGTTCATTACGGCGGTCTTCTGCTTGTCGTCGAGCTTGTTCCAGCTCGATCCGGCAAGGGCGAGGAAGATCGAATCCACGAGGTGATCCGTCATCACGATCTGCTTCGTGACCTCGTAGAATTTCGTCGCGCGGACCGTCGGAAGCGGGTTGTCCTGGCCGTCGATCGCGCCGGTCTGGAGAGCCGTATAGATTTCGCCGAAAGCGAGCGGCAGCGGGTTTGCGCCCAGCGCTTTGCCGAGGAACAACCAGGTGTCGGAGCCCGGCATGCGCAGCTTGACGCCGGCCAGATCGGCCGGTGTCTTGATTTCCTTGTCGGTGCGCAAGTTGACCTCGCGCGTTCCGAGATAGCCGACGCTGAGAATCTTGATTCCCATCTTGTCTTCGACAAGCTTGTACATCTCGCGACCGATCTCACCGTCGAAAACCTTCGCCTGATGCTCGGGGTCGCGGATGAGGTAGCCGGCGGTGAAGATCGACCATTCCGGCACCTGCTTGGCGATGTCGAACGCCGAGATCATCGCCATCTCGAGGTTGCCGCGCTGCATGGCGGCCGGTTCCGTGCCTTGCTTGAACAGCGTTCCGTTGAGGTGGATCTCGACGTCGAATTGTCCGGGAGCGCTTTTCTCGAGTTCCTGCTTGAAGACCGGCAGCATCTTGGCGTGCCAGTCGGAATCGACCGCAGGCGTTGAAATCCTGAGCTTGATCGGGTCGGCGGCCAAGGCCGGCACCATCCCTGCAACGAGGCCGATGGCGGCGACAGCACCCATCAGGGCGCGGCGTGAAACTGATATCGACATGACGTCTCCTCCGGACTTTTCATTGAGCTTCCGGGTGAACAAGCCCGGTTCTCTGCGTCTCGTCTGCATAGTGCCCAGCGTTTGGGCCGCTTGTAAATATCTAAATACGAGGTAACATGTTAATCCTACACAACGCGCTCGGTCGCTCTCCGGCGGAGCCCTGATCTTTACTAGAGGAATCTTGCGGTGACCGAATCTTCTAAGCCTTTTGGCCTCTCCGCGGCGATGACCACGCCGTTTCGGGAGGATGGCGCGATCGATCTCCCGCGGCTGGTCGATCATGCCCGCTGGTGCCTTCAGCAGGGTTGCGCCAGCGTTACGGCCTTCGGCACCACAGGCGAGGGCGCATCGGTTGGAACTTCCGGTCGCGAGCAGGTCCTGGGCGCCCTCGCCGGCGGCGGAATCGCTCCGCGCAACGTGGTGTATTGCGTTGCCGCCACATCGCTTCACGAGGCGTTGGCCCAGGGGCGCATGGCCTATGACTTCGGAGCCCGCGCGCTTCTTTTGCCGCCGCCGTTCTATTTCAAGGGTGTGAGCGACGAAGGTTTGTTCGCCTGGTTCAGCCAGCTTCTCGGCAAACTCGGCAAAGCGGCGCGCGACGTCATCCTCTACAACATCCCGTCGGTCACGCAGGTGGCACTGTCGGTTGAACTGATCGGCCGGATCAAGAACAGCTTTCCGGGCGTCATTACCGGCGTGAAGGATTCATCCGGAGACTGGGATTACACGCAACGCCTTCTTGCCGCCCACAAGGATCTGGCGATCCTGATCGGCGACGAGCGTTATCTGGCTGAGGGCGTGGCCCTCGGCGGGCAGGGAGCCATTTCAGGTCTGGCCAATGTCTGTCCGCAGGTCTTGCTTTCCCTGGTGCAGAACGCCCGCCCCGACGCTCGCATCAATGCGCTAGTGGATGAGGTTCTGCGCTACCCGGTGACCCCGGCCGTGAAGGCGCTGGTGGCGCATCGCACCGGCGATGCCGAATGGCGTCACGTCCGGGCGCCGCTTGTTGCCCTTCCGACCGGAACCGCCGCCAGCTTGAGCGCCGCATACGACACGCTTTTCGCGTTGAAAGCGGCCTGAACATGGACAAGACGAACCAGACGCGTGATGGCGGAACTCTGCGGGAAAGAGCCTACGAGAGTTTCACCCATCACCTTCTGGCGCGCGACATCAGACCGGGACAGTTCATCTCACAACGAGAGCTCGTCGAACTGACCGGGCTGCCGCTTGGCGCGATCCGCGAACTCATCCCGCGCCTTGAGGCCGAGGGCCTCATCAAAACCGTTCCGCAACGCGGCATGCTGGTCGCGCATGTGGATGTCAGTCTCATCAAGGACGCGTTTCAGTTTCGTCTTTTTCTGGAGCGGGAGGCGATGGCGATTTTCGCCGTCGAGGCGAGCGACGCGACACTCGCCCGTCTCCGGCAGGACCACGAACAGGTGATCGCCGATTGCCTTGCCCGGAATGGCGAAATCAGCCCCGAGCTCGTCGCGCGTGCGCAGAACATCGACTGGAATTTGCACTGGACGATCATCGCGTCGCTGACCAACGACATCATCGCCGATGCCTACCGGGTCAATTCCATCAAGGTGAGGTTGATCAGGCAGGAGCAGACCCTGCTCTCGGAGCCGCTCGTCATTCCGGTGATGCAGGAGCATCTGACTGTGATCGCCGCGATGGAGACGAGAGATCCAACGCAGGCCGTGGAGGCGATCAGCGCGCATATCCTCAGCGCAAGGAACCGCGCGCTCGGCGTGAGATAGACGAAAGACACGCCATGACGGGCCGGCTTTTCACCGGCCCGTCATGGACAAGAATCAGAGTTCCGCGCTCACCGCTTCAACCGCACCCTTGGCGGCGGCAACGACCGTGTCGGCTTCCTGCCGCGTGAGGCAGAGCGGCGGGGCAAAGCCCAGAATATCGCCCTGCGGCATGGCGCGGCCGATCACGCCGCGCTCCAGCATGGCCGCCGCGATGCGCGGACCCACCTTTTCCGACGCGTCGAAGAAGACCCGGTCGTCACGATCGCGCACGAACTCGATGGCAGCCATCAGGCCTTCGCCGCGAACCTCGCCGACGAACCGATTGGAGCCGACGGCATCGTTCAAGGCTTTCTTGAAATAGGCCCCGACCTCGCCGGCATTGGCGACAAGGTCGAGATCGTCCACCACTTCGAGATTGGCGACGCCCGCCGCTGCGCAGAGCGGATGGGACGAGTAGGTCCAGCCATGGCCAATGGGACCGAATGTATCGGAACCCTGCTCCAGGATGCGCCAGAGCTTTTCCGACACGATGACGCCGGAAAGCGGCGCATAGGCGGAGGTCAGGCCCTTGGCGATGGTGATGAGATCCGGCTTCATGCCGTAATGATCGGAGCCGAACATGGTGCCGAGGCGGCCGAATCCTGTGATCACCTCATCGGCAATCAGCAGGATGTCGTGTTTCGCCAGCACCGCCTGGATCTTTTCCCAATAGCCCTGCGGCGGCGGCACGATGCCGCCCGTGCCGAGCACCGGTTCGCCGATGAAGGCTGCTATGGTCTCCGGACCCTCGGCTTGAATCATCTCCTCGAGCTTGTCGGCGCAATATTGCGAGAATTGTTCCTCGCTCATGCTGCGATCGGGCCGCCGGAAATAATAGGGCGCTTCCGTGTGCAGGATCGGGGGGCGCGGAAGGTCGAACAGGTTGTGGAACGCCGCCAGTCCGGTGAGGCTGCCGCTCATCAGGCCGGAACCGTGATAACCGCGCCAGCGCGAGATGATTTTCTTCTTCTCGGGCCGTCCCAGAACGTTGTTGATATACCAGACGAGCTTGAGGTTCGTCTCGTTGGCGTCCGAACCGGACAGGCCGAAGAACACCCGGCTCATGCCCTTCGGGGCGCGGTCGATGATCATCTTCGCGAGGCGGATGGACGGCTCGGAACCGTGGCCCACATAGGCATGATAATAGGGCAGGGCCGCCGCCTGCGCCGCGATGGCATCGGTAATCTTGGTGCGGCCGTAGCCGACATTCACGCAATAGAGCCCGGCGAACGCGTCGAGGCTGCGCTTGCCTTGCCGGTCGACGATGTACACGCCCTCCGCCCCGGTGATGATGCGGTTCGGCGTCTCGCCGCGCGCATGCTGCGCCATGTGGGTGGAGGGGTGGAAGAAGTGATCCCGGTCCCAGGCATTGAGTTCGTTGTCGGGATTGTTCGTTTCGTTCAGCATGGCTGGCTCCGGATTAGGTGATGTCGACGCAAAGGTATTTCAGGTCTGTAAAGGCTTCGAGGCCGTGGCGCGATCCTTCGCGTCCGACGCCGGATTGTTTCATGCCGCCAAAGGGGACCGGCGCGCCGGTGATCTTCACGCGGTTGACCGCCACCATGCCGTATTCGAGGAGGCGGCCGAGGCGCAGGGCGCGCGCCCCGTTTTCGGTGACCACATAGGCGACGAGGCCGTATTCCGTGGCATTCGCCCGCATCACCACTTCATCCTCCGTATCGAAGGGCGTGACGGCGGCGACGGGCGCGAAAGTCTCTTCGCTCATGATCAAGGCGCTATCGGGCACGTCGGAAAGAAGCGTCGGCGTCACGAACAGGGGTCCGGCGGGTTGTGCCGCGCCCACAATCCGCCGCGCGCCACGCGCGACGGCGTCGTCGATCTGCGCGTTCGCCTTGATCACCGCATTGGCGTGCATCAGCGGCCCGATCTCGGTGTCGGCCTCCAGTCCCGGGCCCATTTTCAGCCCTGCAATTCGCTTGCCGAATGCCTCGCAGAATGCCGGGTAGATGGAACGCTGGACGTAAATGCGGTTTGCCGCGAGGCAATCCTGCCCGGATGTGGCGAACTTCGCCGCCATCGCGATCTCAACGGCCTTTTCCAGGTTGGCATCGTCGAACACCAGAAGCGGCGCATGGCCGCCCAATTCCATCACGAGGCGTTTCATGGTGGGAGCGCAACGGGCCGCGATCTTGCGACCGATCTCGGTCGAGCCCGTAAAGCTCACCACCCGCACGCGCTCGTCGTCGCAGAAGCGGTTGGCGATCGGTTCGGCGTCGCCGGTGACGATGTTGAACACGCCGGCGGGCAGTCCAGCCCGTTCCGCGAGCTCAGCGAGTGCGAGGGCGGAGAGAGGAGTATAGGAAGAGGGATGCGCCACCACCGTGCAGCCGGCAGCGAGCGCCGCGGCCGCTTTGCGGGTGAGCATGGCGGCCGGGAAGTTCCAGGGGGTCAGCAATACGGCGACACCCAATGCCTCCCGACGCACAAGCATTTCCGCACCGGGCAGGTGGCTCGTCACGCTCTCCACGTTCAGGCGCTTAGCTTCCTCGGCGTACCATTCCACGAATGATGCGGCGTAGCTGATTTCGCCGAGCGATTCCGAAAGTGGCTTGCCCTGTTCCAGCGTCATGATGAGGGCAAGATCTTCGCGAGCGTCGAGAATGAGATCGTACCAAGCGCGCAATCGGGCGCTGCGTTCCTGCGGCAGCAGAGTTTTCCAAGCGGGCAATGCCCGTGCCGCCGCATCCACCGCTTGGGTCGCCTCGTCTGCGCCGAGACGAGACACGCGGGCAATGGTGAGGCTGGAGGCAGGGTCACGCACCTCGAAGCGCGCATCGTGCGGCGCTCCGGTCCAACGACCGTCGATATAGGCCATCTCCCGCAGCAGGCGTCCGTCGCGAAGCCGGCTCAGCGCCGGATGCGCATTTGCCTTCACGGGCACCGAAGCGGCGTCGACAGTGTGTGTGATCGCGTTCATGCGACGCTCTCCTTGCGGTTGACACGGCTCAGACTAGCGTTCCGGACGGCGAGAGGATCTCGGTTCTTCGGCCGAGGCCAGAGAGAGTCTCGGTTTGGTGGGCTGTGATCCGAGACTTCTCCCGTCCGTCGTTCAATCGTTCAGAATCGAGCTCAGGAACTCGCGGGTGCGCGGCTGCTCGGGATTGCCGAAGAATCGGTCCGGGTCGCCCTGTTCGACGATCCGTCCCTTGTCGAAGAAACAGACGCGGTCGGACACTTCGCGCGCGAAACGCATCTCGTGGGTGACCAGCAGCATTGTGAGGTCATGCTCGCTCGCGAGAGCGCGGATGACGCCCAGAACCTCTCCCACCAATTGCGGATCGAGCGCGGAGGTGGGCTCGTCGAACAGGAGAACGCGCGGGCGCATGGCAAGCGCACGGGCGATCGCGACGCGCTGCTGCTGGCCGCCGGAGAGCTGGCTCGGATAATGATCCTTCTTGTCGAGAAGGCCGACCATGCGCAGAAGATCGATGGCGCGGCTCTCCACCTCGGCGCGCTTCATTTTCAAGACCGCCACCGGCGCCTCCACGATATTGCGCAGGACGGTCATGTGCGGAAAGAGGTTGAAGCTCTGAAACACCATGCCGACATTGCAGCGGATCTTGTGCAGGTGCTTTTCGCTGGCCTTGAACGCACCGCGCCCATTGGGCTCGTGATAGCTGATCCCGGCAAGCTCCAAATGCCCTTCCTGGAAAGGCTCCAGCGTCATCAGGATGCGCAGCACCGTGGATTTTCCGGAGCCCGAAGGGCCGATCAGCGTCACTTTCTCGCCGGGCCGGACATCAAAATTGAAATCGTCCAGCACCGTCAAGGCGCCGAACCGTTTCGTGACGTTCTGGAAACGGATGATGGATGTCATCGCAGGGGGATTCCGCTTTTAGGCAGAGCCTTCTCCACCGTGTGGATGATGGCCGAGCAGATGAGGGTCATGGGCAGGAAAATCAGTCCGACCATGGAGAGCGGCACCAGGTAGTCGAAGGTGCGCTCGCCGATCATGTTGGCAAGGCCGAGCATGTCGAGGACCGTCACCACCGACAGGACCGGAGTCTCCTTCAGCATGGAGACGAGGTAATTCCCCAGCGCCGGGACGATGCGCGGGATCATTTGCGGGATGACGACGTCGCGATAGGTCAGCAGCTTGCTCATGTTGAGCGCCGTCGCAGCCTCCCACTGGCCGCGTTGTACCGCGTCGATTCCGCCCCGGTACACCTCCGACGTGTAGGCGGAGTATTGCAGGCCGAGGGCAAGCGCGCCGGTCATGAAGGCTGGTAGGACGATGCCGAAATCCGGCAGCACATAGTAAAGGAAAAAGAGCTGGACCAGCAACGGCGTGTCGCGCACGAACTCGGTGAAGCACGCGACGCTCCATGAGATCGCCTTGATGCGGCTGCGGCGCATCAGCGCCAGAACGAGGCCGAGGACAAGCGCAATGGCGAAGCCGACCGCAGCGGCCTTCAGGGTGACCATCAGGCCGATGCCGAGAATGGGCAGGATCGAGATCGCAAAGGTGAGGGGCGTGGTGGTGTCCCAGACATAACCGTACATCATGAATGGGCACTCCTGGGGAAGGCGGGCCCGCGCCGCAGCTTCATCTCGACGAAGCGGAGGACGAACATCAGGAACAGCGCGATGATGAAATAGCCGAGCAGCGTCATCGTGTAGATCGTGGCGCTGTCGAGGGTAATGTTGCGCAGCGATTGCGCCTGGAACGTCAGGTCGGCAATGGAGATCAATGAGACCAGCGCCGTGTCCTTCAAATTCTGCACCGCGAGGTTGCCGAAGGGCGGCATCATCTCGATGATCGCCTGCGGCATTGAGATGTGCCACAGGGTGTAGGTGCGGCTGAAATTGAGCGCCCGTGCCGCCTCGTGCTGCGCGAGCGGCACCGCCACCAGGGCGCCGCGCACGACTTCGGCGCCGAAGGCCCCGGTGAGGAGGGCCAGCGTCACGATTCCGGTCGTGACCGGATCGAAGGAGATGCCGATCAGCGGTAGCGCATAATAGAACCAGAACAGCTGGACCAGCAGCGGCGTGCCGCGAAACAGCGCCACATAGGCAAAGGCGATTCCCGACAGAATGCGATTGCTCGAGATGCGCGCGATGCCGGCCGCGAATGCGAGGATTGCGCCGATCGCGATGGACGCGAGCGAGATCGTCACCGTGACTTGCGCGCCCTTGAGCAATGGCGCGAGATATTGCGTCCACGTCATCGTCGTTGTCTCCTCACGCGCGTTCCGTCCGGCCGGGATCGATCATCCCCGCCGGACAGTTCAAAACGGTGCGACGGGTTACTTGCCCTCGCACAGATCCGCGACGTTCTTCGCCTCGGCGGCCTTGATGCTCTCCGCGCTCAGGCCGTAGGACGTGAGGATCTTCTTGTAGTCGTCGGTCTTGCGGAACTCGACGAGCGCCTTGTTGAAAGCGGCATAGAGATCCTTGTCCTCGGGACGGAACGCGAAGCCGCCGTAATTGCGCACGGGTTTCCCCTTGACGATCGGATCGGTGAAGGGCCTCACCTGCTCCACGTCCTTGCCGCCCTCGGCGAGCTTGGACACGGTCAGCTCGGTCGCCGCATAGGCGTCCGCACGGCTCTGCACGGTCGAGAGTGCATCGGCATTGGCCTGGATGATGACAATCTGGTCATCCTTGACCCCGACGGCGCGCAGGAAGTCGATGTTGTTCGCACCCGACACGACCGCAACCTTCAAGGACGGGTCCTTCGCGATATCGGCATATGTGGTGAGCTTCTTCGGGTTGCCCTTCTTGACCAGCAGGCCTTCACCATAGCTCGAATTCGGCTCGGTGAACGTCACCTGCTTGCAGCGCTCGGGCGAGATGTTTTGTTCCGCAGCCGCGAACGCGAAACGGCGGGCCTTCAAGCCGGGAATGAGGGTGCCGAACGGCGTCACCGTCCAGTTGACCTCGTTGATGCCCATGCGCTTCAGCACGGCGATCGCGACGTCAGGGCCGATGCCGGCGGCGGAGCCGTCTTCCTTCATATAGCCGTAGGGAACCTCGTTGGCGGTGGCGCCCTGGATGTAGCCGGCTTTCTTCACCTCATCCATCGTGAGCGCTTGAGCGCCCCCGAGGCCGGCTGCGAGAGCGAGAGCGGCAACGCCGTATCGAATGGTCTTGTGCATGTAGTCTTCTCCTCTGGTGTTTTGGGAATCCGCGTGCCGGTTGATCCGGCTTGCAGCGACATCGCTGGCGGGGTTTTGGGTTCAGATCGTGTCCTCCACCGTGGCGACGACCGCGAGGCAGTCGCCCGTCTTGACGAGACCGGGGAAGTGTCGGGCTGCAAGGACGCCATCGAGTGCCGCCCGATGTTCTGTCGGGGTTTGCCCGGTGCGTCCGAGAGGGTGGATGCGGGCGATCACGTCGCCGGCGCGCACGCGGTCGCCGAGATCGATGCAGGGTTCGACGAGCCCGTCATCCTCTGCAAAACCGAAGCAATCGCCCGACGGCATATCGAGCCAGCGCGTGGGCCCGGTTTCCGGCGCGCCGGCGACGATGCCGGCATGTTTCAGAAGATTCATGGTTCCGCGCTTGGCGATACCCACGGTCTTGGCAGTCGAGGTGCCGCCACCCGAGAGCTCGGTGGTGACGAAAACCTTGCCCAGATCCTCCGCGGCGGTGTCGTACATGCCGACCGCATCGATCTCGATCATCTTCATCGAATAAGGCGCCGAGAAAGCCGCCACCGCATCGAAGCAGCGCTTCTCCTGCGCCTTGTCGGGCAGTTCATGCGCGGCCGCATAGGGCAGAAAGTCGAGGGTGCGTCCGCCCGAGTGGAAGTCGAGCACCAAATCCGCCAGCGGCAGCAGCGTGCGCTGGAAGTAATCGGCGATCTTTTCCGTCACCGTACCGTCGGGGCGCCCCGGAAAACTGCGGTTGAGATTGCCGCGATCGATGGGCGACGTCCGGGTGCCGGCGCGGAACGCCGGATAATTCATGGCCGGCACGATGATGACGCGGCCCTGCACCTGATCGGCTCGCAACGTGCGCGCCAGATCGAACAGCGCCACCGGGCCTTCATATTCGTCGCCATGGTTGCCGCCGGTGAGCAGCGCGGTCGGCCCATTCCCGCGCTTGATGACGGCAATCGGGATCATCACCGAACCCCATGCCGAATCGTCCCGGCTATAGGGCAGACGCAGGAATCCATGCTGCACCCCGTCCGCCTCGAAATCGACGCTGGCGGTGATGGGGGAGGGGCGCTGAACGGGTGTCATGAGGTTCATGGTTTCACGAAGAGCTGGCGCGGAACGTTCGACAGGCACTCGACGCCCTTGTCGGTGATGACGATGCTCTCGGTGATCTCGAGACCCATATTCTCGAGCCAAAGCCCCGTCATGAAATGGAACGTCATGCCCGGCTGGAGCTCGGTCTTGTCGCCGGGACGCAGGCTCATGGTGCGCTCGCCCCAATCCGGCGGATAGCTGAGGCCGATGGGATAGCCGGTGCGGTTGTCCTTGACGATGCCGTAGCGCTTGAGGACGGTGAAGAACGCGTTGGCGATGTCCTCGCAGGCATTGCCGGGTTTCGCTGCCGCAAGTCCTTCCTCCATGCCTTCGAGCACGGCTTTCTCGGCATCGAGAAAGGCTTGTGTCGGCTTGCCGAGAAAGACGGTGCGCGACAGCGGGCAGTGATAGCGCTTGTAGCAGCCGGCGATCTCGAAGAAAGTGCCTTCGCCGCTGCGCATGGGACGATCGTCCCAGGTCAGGTGCGGCGCGGACGCTTCCTCGCCCGAAGGCAGGAGCGGCACGATGGCGGCGTAATCGCCACCATAGCCGTCGACGCCGCGCAGGCCCGCATCGTAGATCTCGGCCACGAGATCGCATTTGCGCATGCCGGGTTCGACCTTTTCGACGATGCGCCGGTGCATCGCCTCGACAATGCGGCCGGCCTTCTTCATGTAGCCGATCTCGGTCGCGCTCTTGACGGCGCGCTGCCAGTTCACCAGCGACAACGCGTCCTTGAATTTGGCATTCGGCAGGTTCTTGGTCAGCGACATGTAGGCGGCGGCGGAGAAATAGTAATTGTCCATCTCGACAGCGATGGTGCCCTTGTCCCAGCCGCGTTCCGCGATGATGCCGGACAGGAAATCCATCGGGTGGCGCTCAGTAGATTGAACGTAATGGTCGGGATAGCCGATAATGTTGTGGTGGGCGAGATAGGCGGTGCGCTTCGCGCCGTTGGCGTCCTGCCCGCGGCCGTACCAGATCGGGTCCCCATGAGGAGGCACCAGCACGCATTGATGGACGTAGAACGACCAGCCGTCATAGCCCGTGAGCCAGTGCATGTTGGACGGATCGGTGACGATCAGGAGATCGGTCCCGGACTTGTCCATGGCCTTGCGGGTCTTCGCAAGGCGCTCGGCATATTCGGCTCTGGTAAAATTGAGGTTGGGCGCGCTCACGGGGTTCCTCCGGCTGATTCTTGCGTGTCGATGGCTCTGCCCGCGCCGGCATTGGCGGCGCGGGCGTGAGCAAGGGTGGCGATGGCGGTATCCTGCACGCCGGTTCCGGTGAGGTCGCACAGGGTGATGGTGTCGGGGCTTTCCCGTCCCGGCGCTTGTCCGGCGATCACCTGTCCCAGTTCGGCGAACGACCGATCGGGTGCGATCAGGCCGGCGCGGATCGCGTGGTGGAGTTCGCCGAGACGCCGCGTCTGCGCCAGGCTGTCGGCGAAGTAGGAAACGCGCGCGAGGACGGCAGGCTCGATCTCGTTCTTGTGCTCGGAATCCGAGCCCATGGCCGTGATGTGCTGGCCCGGGCGCAGCCATTCGGCTTTCAAGATCGGCTGCTCGGCCGGGGTCGTGGTGACGATGATTTGCGCGCCGTCGCAGGCGGCCTCGGGCGTGGACGCGGCCTCGACCGTGATGCGAAGCGAATGCGCCATCTCTCGCGCCGCCGCCTCGGCCTTCGCAGGCTCGCGCGCCCAGATCCGCGCACGGGTGATCGGCCGCACCAGTGTGAGTGCTTCAAGCTGCAGCCGTGCCTGGATGCCGGCGCCAAGGATCGCGGCGGTGTGTGCGTCGGGCCTTGCCAGGTGCTTCGCCGCGACGGCGCCCGCGGCAGCCGTGCGCACATCGGTGAGATAGCCGTTATCGAGCAGCAAGGCCTCCACGAGGCCGGTCCTGGTGCTGAGCAGGATCATCAGACCGTTGAGGCTCGGCAGGCCCAGCTTGGGGTTATCGAAGAAACCGGGGCTGACCTTGATGGCAAAACCATCGAGGCCGGGCACATAGGCGGTCTTCACATCCACCTCGCCGCGATGCTCAGCAATGTCGAGCCGCAGGATCGGCGGCATCACCACGGCCTTGGTGGCGAGAGCCGCAAACGCGTTCTCCACACAGGCGACCACGCTCGCATCGAGCCGCACGACATTGCGAAGATCGGGTTCGGTGAGCACGAGCATCCGGGCCATCAGCCGCGCCCTCCGGCGGATATCGCTCTATCCGGAGTTCCATCGACGATCCGACGATGCTGTGCTTCATCGATGTTGCGGCCCGAAACCACGATGACGGTGGGCCCGCGCGTCTCGACCTTGTTCGCCAGAAGCGCCGCGATGCCGACCGCTCCTGCGCCTTCAACCGTTTCGTCCTCCACCGAGAAAGCATGGCGGATTCCGTGCGCGATCTCCTCCTCCGACAAAAGCACCACGCCATCGAGCAGGTCGCGGCACATGGCAAAGGTGTATTGGTTGGCCAACCCGATGCCGCCGCCAAGCGAATCGGCCAGCGTTTCCAGTTCTTCGACGAGAACGGGTTTTCCCGCGCGCAGGCTTTCGTCCATCGCCGCGCCGCGCGCCATGGAGACGCCGATCACGCGGGCTCCGGGAAGTTTGCTCTTGATCGCTGCGGCGACGCCGGATGCGAGCCCGCCGCCGGAAAGCGGAACGAGAATGAGTTCAGCATCGGGGCGATCCTCGGCGATTTCCAGACCGAGCGTCCCCTGTCCGGCGATGATGGCCGCATGATCGAATGGCGGAACGGCGATGAGGCCTTCCTCACGCACCAGACGCTCGACTTCATCCTGCGCATCGTCCTGCGAGCGCCCGACAATGCGCACCTCCGCGCCGAGAGCGCGCACGGCCTCAACCTTGTTGGCGGGAACGAGAGCCGACATGCAGATAACCGCCCGCACACCTTCGACCTTGGCAGCGTGGGCGAGGGCGCGGCCATGATTGCCGGTGGATGCGGTGACAAGGCCGTGCCGACGCGCTTCGCTATCCAGCGACAGAACGGCGTTGGTCGCGCCGCGCAGCTTGAAGCTGCCGGTTGTTTGGTGGTTTTCCAGCTTGAGAAAAACCGGAGTGCCGCAGCGCGTGGACAGGCTGGCGGAAGGAATGAGAGGCGTGCGCTGAATGCTGCTGGCGATGCGCTCTTGGGCCTGCCGGATATCGTCGAGCCCGATTGCAGCCCTCATCACAGGGAGCCTGCCGAGCGAACCGCATCAAGGATGTTCCGGCTCCGGCCGAGGCCAGCGCCCAACGCGTCTGCGTGAGCCGCATTGGGAGAAATCGTTCCTGCTGGCCTGGAATGCATCGGTCACCTCGCTCAGGACAAAGCGATCGTGTAATGCACCAAAATTCATGTCAATAATTATATTGTCATGAAACAATCCGCAACTCGGCTCAGGCGATCGAACTCACGTCAAAGACCGGTGGCAATTGCTCGAAGGTTCGCCGCACGATCTGCAGCGCATCACTCAGAGCCGCATGCGAGAGCCGGCCTCCCAGGCAGATGCGAATGCCGCCCTCGCAGCTTCCGCCAGCCATGAAGGGATCGGAGGGCGTGACGGCGATCCGGCTTTGCGCGAGCGCCCGCACGAGGCCATCTTCGGTCCAGCGCGGCGGCACTTTCAGCCATGCGCACAGGGAGAGCGGGTGGGTCTGGGCGATGTGATCGCTCAAGCTCTCAGTCACGATCGCTTGACGCGCCCGCGCTTCCCGGCGCTGCACGTCGATCAGGTTGCGAGCGGTGCCGTCCTCGACCCAGCGTGTGGCAATCTCGGCCGGAAGGTTGGTGGCGCTCCAGGTCGTCACACGCATGATGCTGGCGACGCGGATGCCGTATTGCGGTGGCACGACCAGATAGCCGACTCGCAGGCCGGTCATGACGGATTTGGTGAAGCTCGTGACGAAGAAGCCGAGATCGGGCAGGAGTTCGGTGATCGATGGAAGCGCCGCATCCAGCAACGGCTTGTAGACTTCATCCTCCACCACGAACACACCGTAACGGCGCGCCACGTCGGCGATGGCTCGCCGCCTTTCGGCGCCCATCACGTGGCTCGTCGGGTTGCCCAGCGTAGGCACGAGCACCAGCGCCGTCACGCCGCCGCCCGCGCAGGCATCCGCGAAGGCCTCCACCAACACGCCTTCGCGATCGGTCGGCAGCCCGCGCAGGCTGAATCCCAGCACGTTCGCGAGGCCGATGATGCCGTGATCCGTCAGGCTCTCAGTCAGAACGATGTCGCCGGGCTGGACGACGGCGGCGACCGCCAGAAACAGGCCATGGGCCGCCCCGTTGGTGATGAGGATGCGATCCTTCTCGGCATCGACGCCCAGACCCTTGAGCCAGCCCTGTGCGGCCGCGCGATGCCGATCGAGGCCGGCGATCGGCCGGCATGGGCGCATGAAAGTGCTGTTGTCGAGTTCTGCGAGATCCGCCATGACGGCGCGGGATGCGCGTTCGTGCGCCTCGGTATAGACGGCCCGGACGATGGACAGATCCATCGCCTCGCCTGGGTTCCGGTCGAGCATGAAACGGTCGGCCTTCTCGGTGACGCGGCTGCGCACGAAAGTGCCGCGGCCAACCTCGCCACGCAGGTAGCCCCGCCGTTCCGCCTCCTTGTAGCTCAGGCTGACGGTCTGCACGGACACGCCCATGCGGCGCGCAAGGTCCCGATGGGTCGGCATCTGCGCCAGGGCCGGCAGGATGGCTGCGTCGATGTCCGCGATGATCCGCTCCGCCAATAGCTTGTGTTTGGTCGCTCCCCGGCGCTTGGCGAGCGTCGGGCGCCACGTGGCAAGATCCGATGCGTCTTGGACGGGGCTCGGGGCGAGGTCATTCGGGGGAGAAACTTGTTCACGCATGGGATTGTCTCGAAGGAATGTCCTGAGATATTCATTACATTGGAATGGGGTGCTGGATAGCCATGAAGCTCGATAAAATCGATTTGAAAATTCTAGCAGCTCTCCAGATCGACGGTCGGATGACCAAGCTGAGACTTGCGGAGGCCGTCAATCTGTCCCCGACCGCCTGCTGGGAACGTCTGAGCCGGCTGGAGAAAAGCGGTGTCATCACCGGCTATACCGCGCGCATCAACCCGGAGAAGTTTGGGCGGCGCACGACGGTTCTCGTCGAGATCATGCTCAAGAGCCACCAGCAGGCGGATTTTCAGCGCTTCGAGACCGCCATCATGAAGGAGCCCAGCATCATTTCGTGCGACGCGACCGGCGGCGGGGTCGATTATATTCTCAAAGTCGCCGCCGATGATATCGACGCCTATCAGCGGCTGATCGACCGGCTCCTGACGCAGGAACTCGGGATCGATCGGTATTTCACCTACATCGTCACGAAGAGCGTGAAGGCCAGCGACCTTACGGCGCCGTCCCTGTAGCGTTGGTCCACTTCCTGTCGCGGACGCTGCCAGTCAGGACGGTCGCGCATCTGCCCTTAGGTCAGATCAGGATAGTCCGAATCCCCTAACCGACTTTTTACCTGTCGCGCCCGATGGTGCCCTGAAGCGTCGGCCCTTGGGCTGTCGCGCACCCTTGGAGCCTATCGAGATCATGCGACCGAACCACCAGCCAGCGCCTTGCCCGCAGACCAGCCCGGATTCGCGTCCGACCGAGCCGAAGCTGCCCTATGCTGGCGGTCCGTCCGCGGGCGGCATTCAGGAAGCAGCGGCCCGCGCGTGGAAAACGCCCTGGTCGGAAGCGGGACTTCCCGAGCCGGGCTGGTGGAAGGCATTCGCGGTCGACAAAAACGTCAGATCGACCCGAACACCGCGTCGGGTCGCGCCTGATCAGGCCACGATCGCCGCCAAGGCATCGGCCATCGTGGAGGCTGTCACCAAGACATTGGAGCCCCGGCCGATCCGCGAAGAAGCAGCGCTCCTTGCGGAAAGAGCCGAGGAAAATGCGGTGCGGAGCCGCATCGCGGATTTGCACAGCGCCTTCCGGCCCGAAGCTTCAAGGCAGGGCGAAGAGGGGGCTGACACGGCGGGCGACGGTCAACGTCTGGACGCACGGATCAAAGCCCTGCAGGACGCCGCCCGCGTGGATCGCGAGCCGCCGATCGAGAACGAGCCGCTCCTGACCCGGTCGCGCGGTGGTGCTGTGCGCCGGCAAGTCGTCACGACGGTCGACCAAGGCGAGGTAGCTGAGGCGACCGCCTCTTTCGGCTGGATGGAGCACACCTACGCGGTCAAAATCCTCTCGTTGAACGGGTCGTATGACTTCTCGGTGAGTCCCGCGGCCGAAAGTTTCGAGATGGCCAGCACCGCTGAAGCGGGCGCGGCTCATAGCACCATGAATGCGGAATATGTTTCCGGGTCGGCGCTGCCCCCAGTGCTTGTCGATGAGACGGCCCCGCAAAGTGAAAGCACGTTTGTCGAAGCTCCCGCGAATTCTCCCGAAGTCGATGCCGACTTTCTGTGGCTCTACGACAACCGGACGCCTGCCCGCGCGGTGAGCCCCGCACCCGAGCCGGAGACCGACGAACCCGTCATCCGCGTCCCGGAAATTACCATGAGAGAGGTTGTGGTTCGCGCGGAAGTCCCGGTTGTGCGGCCGTCGACGCAACTCGTCCCCTTCGTGCGCCACGAGACGACAGGCGAGGGGGTTTACGAGTTGCCGGACCTCGCCTACCTCGCAGAGGCCCCGAAAACCGAAGGCCCGGTTCTGACCGAAGATATCCTCGAGGAATCCGCTGGCCATCTGGAAAAGGTCATTCGCGATTTCGGCGTCAAGGGCGAGATCATTCATGTCCGTCCGGGGCCGGTCGTGACTCTCTACGAATTCGAGCCCGCGCCTGGAACCAAATCGGCGCGTGTCGTCGCGCTCGCCGACGATATCGCCCGCTCGATGAGTGCCGTCTCGGCGCGCGTCGCGGTCATTCCGGGCCGCAACGCCATCGGCATCGAGTTGCCGAACGAGACGCGCGACACGGTGTATCTGCGCGAGCAGCTGGAAAGCGACGATTTCAAAGCCTCGCGGCAGAAACTCCCGCTGTGCCTCGGCAAGACCATCGGCGGCGAACCGGTGATCGCCGACCTCGCCCGCATGCCGCACCTGCTTGTCGCCGGCACCACCGGCTCGGGCAAGTCGGTCGCCATCAATACCATGATCCTGTCGCTGCTTTACCGTTTCACGCCGGAGCAGTGCCGCCTGATCATGGTCGATCCCAAGATGCTCGAATTGTCGGTCTATGACGGCATTCCGCATCTGCTGACGCCCGTCGTTACCGACCCCAAGAAGGCGATCATCGCACTGCGCTGGGCGGTGCGCGAGATGGAGGATCGCTACAAGAAGATGTCGAAGCTCGGCGTGCGCAACATCGACGGCTTCAACGTGCGCGTGTCCGAAGCGAAGGCCAAGGGCGAAGTCATCACCCGCACGGTCCAGACCGGGTTCGAGAAGGAGACCGGCCAGGCGGTGTACGAGGACGAGATCATGGATCTCGAGCCGCTGCCTTACATCGTCGTGATCGTCGACGAGATGGCCGACCTGATGATGGTCGCCGGCAAGGAGATCGAGGGCGCGATCCAGCGTCTGGCGCAGATGGCGCGCGCGGCCGGCATCCACGTGGTGCTGGCGACCCAGCGCCCGTCGGTCGACGTGATCACCGGCACCATCAAGGCGAATTTCCCAACCCGGATCTCGTTCCAGGTCACCTCCAAGATCGACAGCCGCACCATCCTCGGCGAGATGGGCGCCGAACAGCTTTTGGGCCAGGGCGACATGCTCTACATGGCGGGCGGCGGCCGCATCACCCGCGTGCACGGCCCGTTCTGCTCCGACGAGGAGGTCGAGAAGGTGGTGGCGCATTTGAAGCGGCAGGCCAAACCGGTTTATGTCGAGGCAGTCACGGCGGATGACGAGGAAGAACTCGACGCCGAAGAGAGCCCGGTTTTCGACGAAGGTGATTTCGGACTTGGCGCCGGCGATCTCTACGATCAGGCCGTGGCGGTCGTTCTCCGGCACAAGAAGGCCTCGACCTCCTACATCCAGCGCCGCCTGCAGATCGGCTATAACCGCGCCGCGTCGATCATGGAGCGCATGGAAAAGGAGGGCGTCGTCGGCCCAGCCAACCATGCCGGCAAACGGGAGATCCTGATCGAGCTGGACAGCCGGGCGTTCGATTGAGGCGACGGCGCCGGATCAGCTGCCCCGTCGCTGATGCGGAGGAGCGATCGCTCCTCCGCATCAGTTGCGAAGGACAGCTCAGGGGCGCGCATCCGCGAACGGAATCGTCGTCCTGCTCGGGCGTCGAGCACGGTTGTCCCTGACCGCGCGCTTCTTGCGGCGCAGCTGCTTTGCCGCCTTTTCGATCGCCACGTTGAAAGCCTGGTAGCAATCCGTGCCGAGGCCGCCTGCTGAAATCATCTTGAAGGAGCCGATCTGCAAGTTCACGGCGCAGCGAAACAGCGGTCCCTCACGGCTGAAATACACGGGCGCCGCCACCAGTTCGCCGAAGTATTTTTCCGTGATGCGAAGAACGCTCTCGCGGACATGCTGCGGCAGCGCCTGACCGAGATCGACATTCGCGCTTTTGACCGTGATGACGTTGTCCAAACCGTCGAATTCCATCAAGACCTCCATGAGTTCGATGACGAGCCGTGGTCCGATCGAGAAAAAATCCTGGTCGCGCGATCGGAACCAATCTCATCCAAAAGATAAGGCTGCGGCCGAGCTTTTTCATCATCCTGCGCCGAATGGTCCCGTGCCGGCGTTCGTGGGCGCGCGAAACGACCGCACGGGAACTGGCGCGCGGTCTTGTCGTTCAGACGAAGACACACGATGGCTCCCGATGGCTGAATCCTTGCAACGACCGCTGGGTCCAAACGCGCTGCATTTGTGCCTGGATATGCAGCGGCTGTTTTCTCCCGATGGACCTTGGCCGACACCCTGGATGGAGCGCGTACTGCCGACGGTTGCGGCGGTCGCCGAACATGCGCCGGCCAGGACCATCTTCACGCGGTTCATTCCGCCAAGGCGCGCCGAAGACATGCCGGGCACCTGGCGGCGCTATTATCAGAAATGGGCGGTGGCGACACAGGAGCACCTCGACCCGCGCCTGCTCGAACTCATGCCCGCGCTCCAGCGGCTGGTTCCTCCCGCGAGTGTCTTCGACAAGCCGGTCTATTCGGCATTTGCCGGGCATCGGCTATCGGACGAGTTGAAGAACCGGCAGATCGACACGCTCATCGTGACGGGATCGGAAACCGACGTCTGCGTCCTCGCCACCGTCCTGGGTGCCGTCGATCACGGCTATCGCGTCGTGCTCGTATCCGACGGTCTCTGCAGTTCCTCCGACGAGGGACACGACACGTTGCTGTCGCTTTACCGTAAGCGTTTCAGCGAGCAGATCGAGACGGTCGAAAGCGACGAACTTCTCGAGAGTTGGAGGCTGTGAATGGTGACGCTTGCGGCCGTAGGATGCGAGCCGGACTGCCGGCGTGACCGTTGCCGTTTGGTCACATCGCGCGAAACACCACAAATTCGGAAAGCCCCGGGCCACGATAGCGCGCGACGGCGCTGGGCTTTTATGCTAAAGTTGGGAACACGCAGGTAGTCAGGTCCCCTTCCTGATTACCCCGGAATTTTCCGAGAAATTATTCACACAATGCTACGTTTGTCGCGTGGATAAGTGTTCGTTGTAGTGCGTGATGGGAGTCGAGATGTCCGAGGAAGAAGTCGAGTGCGTTGCCGAGGAACTCGCCAAAGTTGGCGGAGTGGCATGGTATCCGGGTCGCGAGCCCAACGCGATCCTACGGGTGGTAAGCGACCGATATCGCGACAGGGCGCGCGTTGCGATTGCGGCGCTCGAACGGCTGAGAGCCAGTCGTCAGCAAAGCGGCACGATAGAGCTTCAGTCCGGTGAAGATCCGGATTTTGCCGGAATCGTCCCCATGCGGACGGCCGAGGAAATCCAGGTCGGCAGCATCGTGATCTACCGTCCGCCGGGCGACCTCAGGGCTATTGCCTGCCGCGTCACCAAGCGTGAAGGGACCGCCGTATACCTCGTTCCGTGCGAACGCGCCGATATCGGCTGGGTCGAGATCAATGGAATCGTTCCCTCGGCTGGGCATGGCGAGCGGGTCGAGGGAGAAAAAGCCAATAGCGAGCAAGGCTGAAGCGTGGGGATTGCGCCCTAGGGGCATGGCGACTACCCCATTGTATTCCTTGCGCAGTCAGGCTGTTCGAACCGAACCTTCCAGCATCTGCAAATGGGGAGCTTCGGATGATCAGCGATGACGAGATCGAACACGTTGCGCGCGCGATCTACGGAACCGAGCACGATTCACGAGGGTGGGACCAGGAGCCTGGATTGTCGAAAGACCGGTTCCTGACGGAAGCGCGGATCGCCATCGCGACGCTCGACCGTCTCCGCAGGATCAAGAGCGTCACGCCCGAATCCAGGCGGTTGGTCGGTTGACGCCATAATCTCGCGTCCGGCCCCGCCCAGCACTCGGCCACTTTCCCCGGGATCAAGCCTTCTGACGCCGAAGCCTCACCGGCTCGGCGGACCTCTCCCTCACCGCAAGCCAACACGTCTCCCGCAGCCGGGGGGGCGGGCATTTGACTTCCCAACGGCTTTGGGTGACATGACCCCCCTTCAGGGGCGCTTGCCTCGGCGTTTTTTCAACCAACCGATTGTGTCGCTGCCGGAGCTATTTATGGACGGTCACGTCGCGCAGCCGCGCATGTCCTGGCGCCATTTCTACGTGGCGCGGCTGGCCAATGCCATCGAGCGCAGCCATTTCCGGCTCTGCCTCGTGCTCGTGCTTCTTTCCCTCGTCTGCTTCCTGCCGGGTTTTACATCCCTGCACCCCATGGATCGGGACGAGCCGCGCTATGCGCAGGCCTCGAAGCAGATGCTCGAAGCGGGCGATTTCGTCGATATCCGGTTCCAGGATGAAGCCCGGCACAAGAAGCCGATCGGCATCTATTGGCTCCAGAGCGCCAGCGTCGCGATCGGCGAGGCTCTTGGCGTGCCCGAGGCGCGCACGACGATCGCGCTCTACCGCGTCCCTTCGCTTCTCGGGGCGGTTGCAACTGTCCTTCTAACTTATTGGGCTGCCTTGGCTTTCCTGGGGCGGCGTGGCGCGTTTCTGGCGGCCGCCTTCATGGCGACCTCGATCATCCTGATGGTCGAGGCCCGGCTTGCAAAGACCGACGCCGCCCTGGCGGCCTGCGCGGTCGCCACCATGGGCGGGCTGGCCCGCGCCTATCTCAGTCGCGGGGCGGGCATATTGCCCCGGCGAACGCTGGCGTTCTTCTGGCTCGGCCTTGCCGCCGGCATCCTGATCAAGGGCCCGCTGATCCCGATGTTCGTGGGGCTTGCGGCGGCCGTGCTGTGGTGGCGCGAACGGTCGGCGCGTTGGCTGCTGACCCTGCGGCCGATCCCCGGCGCAGTCTTCACGCTTCTGGTCGTCCTGCCCTGGTTTGTCGCCATCGCGATCACGAGCGGCGGCGCCTTCTTCTCGGCTTCCGTCGGTCACGACATGCTCGGCAAGGTCGGGACGGCGCAGACCTATCACTGGGCCCCGCCCGGCTATTATCTGCTGGCGTTCTTCGCCACCTTCTGGCCCGGCGCCATTCTGGCCGCCATTGCGGTTCCGTTCGTGTGGAAACACCGTCGCGACGAGCCGGTCACCTTCGCGCTCGCCTGGATCGTCCCCGCATGGCTGATTTTCGAACTGGTGCCGACCAAGTTGCCGCACTACGTCATGCCGCTCTATCCGGCCATCGCCATCGTCACCGTGATGGCGATCTCGCGGCACTTCGTCGGGCCGCAGCGTCCGCTGGCGAGGCTCGCCACGATCCTGATCCCGTTCATCCCGGTGGGACTGACCATCGGCCTCGCGGTCGCCGCCTGGACACTGGACCAGACCATGCCGTACCGCGCGCTGCCGGTCCTCGCCCTGTCGTCGGTCGCGGCCCTGTATGCCTGGTGGCTGTTCGTGCGAGAGCAGGTGCTCAAAAGCATCTGGGCGAGTTTCCTCTCTGCGGCTTTACTCTCCATCGGCGTCTTCGGCCTCGGCCAGCTCGATCTGCGCTCGCTGAAGCTGTCGCCGCGTCTGGCCGAGGTCGCGCACAATCTTAGCTGCCATAAACGCCTAGTCGCCACGCTCGGGTACCGGGAACCGAGCCTCGTCTTCCTCATCGGGACCAATCTCGAAATGCTGGAGACCGGCGCAGAGGCTTCCGACTTCCTGCAGGGAGGCGGTTGCCGGCTTGTTTTTGTCGAATCGCGCTTCGAGGATGACTTCCGGGCCGCCAACGAACGCCTCGGCCGAAAGCCGGCGCTCTCGACCCGCGTCTCGGGTTTCAATATCAACAGCGGGCGTCGGCTCGATATCGGAGCCTATGCGGCCGGCCTTTAAAGGCAGGCCGGCCCATCAAGAGGTGGCCGCAGGGGCCGTTGACCTATGATCGAACAGAATGCGGCAACCCGCGTGAGCGTCGTTGTTCCCGTCAAGAACGAAGCCCCCAACGTTCTCCCCCTGATCGAGGAGATCGAGCGCAGCTGCGCGACGTTGACGCCTTTCGAGGTGATCTATGTCGATGACGGCTCGACCGATTCGACCGTAGCGGAGCTTGAACGCGCGCGCTTGACCAGGCCCTGGCTTCGCATCATTCGCCACAAGGCCAGTTGCGGCCAGAGCGCGGGGGTTCGCACGGGGGTGCTTGCGGCGCGCGCCGCCGTGATCGCGACGCTCGACGGCGACGGACAGAACGATCCGGCTTTCATTCCGAAACTTGTCGGCGCCCTCGACGATCCGAAGATGGCGCTCGCCGCCGGCCAGCGTGTCGGCCGCAAGGACGGCGCCTACAAGAAATGGCAGTCGCGCATTGCCAACGGCGTTCGCGGCTGGGTTCTGAAGGATGCGACCCGCGACACCGGCTGCGGGCTTAAAGCCTTCCGCCGCGACGTGTATCTGGCCCTGCCGTATTTCGATGGGCTGCACCGCTTCATGCCGGCGCTGGTGAAACGCGAAGGCTTTCATATCGCTCATGTGCAAGTGGTCGATCGTCCCCGCCATGCGGGCCGGTCAAATTACGGCCTTTTTGATCGCCTTTGGGTCGGTATTCTCGATCTTGCGGGCGTGTGGTGGCTGATCCGTCGCCGCCGTCGCGTGCCGATCGTTCAGGAGATCCTCTGATGCTGATGCGACTGTCGCACGATATCGGCCTGTTTTTTTATGATGTGGTCGTGGCGCGCTTCGACCTCTGGGCCGCATTCGGCGTTGTGGCGCAGTTGGTCTTCGGGGCGCGTTTCTTGGTGCAATGGCTCGCCAGCGAGAAGGCGGAAAAGAGCGTCATCCCGGTCGGCTTCTGGTTCCTGTCGATCACCGGCGGGCTGATGACGTTGGTCTACGGTTTTGCCCGACGGGATCTTGTCATCATCCTGGGCCAGGCCTTTTCGGTCTTCATCTACGTCCGCAATCTGATGCTCATCGCCAAGGATGCCAAACGGCGCAAGGCAAAGGCGGCGGCGGAAGCGGCGGTCGGAGCGGAGGGCGCGGCAGGATAGGGAACGTCCCGCCGCGGCCTGTTCAGGCGGCTCGTGAATCCGCGTCCCGCAAACGAGCGAAGCCCTGATCGAGATCGCGCTTGAGATCGTCCAGATCCTCGAGCCCGATATGAAAGCGCAGGCCATGACCGCCCGGCGCCCATTCGGTCGCGGTGCGGTAATCCGCACAGTCGAACGGCACCACAAGGCTCTCGAACCCGCCCCACGAGAATCCCATGCCGAACAGCGCGAGATCGTCGAGCATGGCGGCCAGCGCCTTGTCGGAACAGGGCTTCAACACCACCGAGAAAAGCCCCGACGAGCCTTTGAAATCGCGCTTCCAGATCGCGTGGCCGGGATGCGTCTCGAGGGCGGGGTGGAGAACGTCCGCCACTTCCGGGCGCGTGCCGAGCCATTTCGCCATGTCGAGGGCCTGTTTTTCATGCTCGCGAAGCCGCAACGCCATCGTCCGCAGACCGCGCAGGCCGAGAAAAACGTCCTCCGGACCGGGACACATGGCAAACGCGTCGTAGGTCTTTCGTAGGGTCTTGAAGCAGCGCTCGTTCGCCGAAACCAGCCCGAGAAGGAAGTCGGAGCCGCCGCTGAGGTACTTGGTGCCGGCCTCGATCGCCACGTCCACCCCACGTTCGTGCGGCGGGAAGAAGAGAGGCGTTGCCCAGGTATTGTCCATGACGACGACGGCGCCGTGGCGGTGCGCGACCTCGGCGATAGCCGGAATATCCTGCATCTCGAACGACTGGGATCCGGGTGCTTCCGTAAAGACAACGGCGGTGTTCGGCCTCAGCAGGCCGGCAATATCGGCGCCGATAAGCGGGTCGTAATAGGTGGTTTCCACACCAAATTTTTTCAGCACCCCATCGCAGAAGATTCGCGTCGGGCGGTAGACCGAATCCGTCATCAGGAGATGGTCGCCCGCCTTGAGAAAGGCCATCAGCGCGAGCGTTACCGCAGCGAGACCCGAGGGCGCCAGAACGGTGCCGGCGGCGCCGGAAATTTGCGTCCAGGCAGTCTCCAGAGCCTCCGTCGTCGGCGTGCCGTGGGTGCCATAAGTGAAGCGCGCCCGGCGGTTCAGCAGGTCGTCGGTGGTCGGAAAGAGAACGGTCGAGCCGCGGTAGATCGGCGTGTTCACGAAACCGTGCTGCTCGTGCGGGTTGCGTCCGGCATGGACCAACTGGGTGCGTTCACCGAGGTTTTCGAGCTTGGGGGGGAGCTTTGACATCGCCTGCTGTAATTTCGAGAGCGGGAGATCTGATGTGAGACAGGGGGTAGGGTGCCGTCAAGTCACCTCGCGGACGTGTTCCCATCAACACTTGACCAGTCATCGATGATAGAATGTGATGGTTTCGGATGCCGCTCTGTTGAGCGGCGGACAACCGTCAAACAGGGAACCGGGCTCGGTGCTGGCGACAATCGTCGCGCCCAGCCGTCTAGTGGAGAGCATGACAACATGAAAAAGGCCATCGTATCGATCGCCTTCGGCCTTACGGCCAGCCTGCTTGCAACGGGCGCCTCGGCGCAGGCGACGCTGAACAGCGTGAAGCAAAAGGGGTATCTGACCTGCGGATCGAACACCGGCCTCGCCGGCTTCGGTGTCCCGGATGCGCAAGGCACCTGGACCGGCCTCGACGTCGAATATTGCCGCGCCATCTCGGCCGCCATCTTCGACGATCCGACCAAGGTCCGCTTCATCCCCCTCGCGGCGAAGGATCGCTTTACGGCGCTCCAGTCGGGAGAGGTCGACGTCCTGGTTCGCAACTCCACCGCCACCATGTCGCGCGACACCCAGCTCGGGCTGGACTTCCCGGCCATCAACTATTTCGACGGCCAGGGCTTCATGGTCCGCAAGAAGCTCGGCGTTTCGTCCGCCAAGGAGCTGAACGGAGCCTCGATCTGCACCCAGCAGGGCACCACCACCGAGTTGAACCTCGCGGATTATTTCCGCGCCAACAACATGAAGTATGAAGTCGTGGCATTCGCGACCTCGGACGAAACGTTCAAGGCGTATGATTCCGGTCGCTGCGACGCCTTCACGACGGACGCCTCGGGCCTGTATTCCGAGCGTCTGCGCGCGTCGGCGCCGGACGACCATATCGTGCTGCCGGAGATCATCTCGAAGGAGCCGCTTGGCCCGGCAACGCGTCACGGCGACGACCAATGGACCGACATCGTGCGCTGGACGCACAACGCGATGCTGAACGCCGAAGAACTCGGTGTCGCCAAGGCGAATGTCGACCAGATGAAGACCTCCGACAATCCGGAGATCAAGCGTCTGCTGGGTTCCGAAGGCAAGTACGGCGAGGCCATCGGCCTGACCAACGACTGGGCGTATCGGATCATCAAGCACGTGGGCAATTACGGCGAGAGCTTCGAGCGCAACGTCGGCGAGGGCTCCAAGCTGAAGATCAAGCGCGGTCAGAACGCGTTGTGGACCAAGAACGGCCTGCAATACGGCATCCCGATCCGCTAAGCGGCAAGGGAGCGGGCGTCCGGAGCGATCCGGGCGCCCTTTTTGAAAAGACCCGCCAGTGATGGCAGTCCGCGTCGCGTAAAATTGCGTATGTCGGGCCAACAACAACAAGACGTGAGGGGTTGACCAGTGCAGACAATCGTCAGCCAGACATCGCCGCCCAAGAAATCGGTTCTCTACGACCCGAAGGTTCGCGGCGCCTTCTATCAGGTCCTGCTCGTCCTCACCGTCGGCTACCTATTCTACATGGCGGCCTCCAACGCTGTCGAGAATCTCCAGCGCGCAAAGATCGCCTCGGGCTTCGGCTTCCTCAACAACACCGCCGGGTTCGACGTCAGCCAGACGCTGATCACCTTCAGCGCCGCCGGCTCCACCTATGGCGACGCCTTCATCGTCGGCCTGCTCAATACGCTGGTCGTGTCGGCCATCGGCATCGTGCTCGCGACCATCCTCGGATTTACTGTCGGCATCGCGCGGTTGTCCAAGAACTGGATGGTCGCCAAGGTCTCGATGGTCTACGTCGAGGTGCTGCGCAACATACCGCTGCTGCTGCAATTGCTGTTCTGGTACATCGCGGTCCTCGGCCCATTGCCGCAGCCGCGCGACTCGATCGGCTTCGGCGCCGGCGTTTTCCTGAATTCACGCGGTCTCTTCATGCCGCGTCCGCTTTACGCGAGCGACGCCTGGGTCATCGGCACGGCGCTCATCCTCGGGATCGTCGGAACGATCGTCTTCCGCCGCTGGGCAAGGAAGCAGCAGGAGCAGACAGGTCAGCAATATCCCGTCGGAATCATCACGCTCGCACTCGTGGTCGGCCTGCCGTTCGTGTCATGGCTGGTTCTCGCCCTCGTCGGGACAAATCCGATCAGCTTCGACATGCCGCAAAAGGGCACCTTCAATCTTCGCGGCGGCATGCAGATCCTGCCCGAATTCGTGGCCCTGCTCGTCGGTCTCGTGACCTACACGGCAGCGTTCATTGCCGAGGTGGTGCGCGCCGGCATTCTCGCCGTCTCGAAGGGGCAAACGGAGGCTGCCGGCTCGCTCGGATTGAGGCCGGGACAGACGCTTCGGCTGGTGGTCGTCCCGCAGGCCATGCGCGTCATCATCCCGCCGCTGACGAGCCAGTATCTGAACCTGACGAAGAACTCGTCGCTGGCCGTCGCCATCGGCTATCCGGACCTGGTGCAGGTCTTCATGGGCACCGTGCTCAATCAGACCGGCCAGGCCATCGAAGTCGTGGTCATCACCATGGGCGTCTACCTCACGATCAGCCTCGTGACGTCCTTCGTGATGAATATCTACAACCGCCGCGTCGCGATCGTTGAACGGTAGGAAACGTCATGAGCACCGCCATCGACACCTCCCGCTTCGTTCAACACAACCAGATCGAAGCGCTGCCTCCGCCCAATCTCGCCCGCGGCCCCATCGCGTGGGTGAGAGAGAACCTGTTCTCCAGCCCGCTCAACGGACTGCTGACGATCTTCGTGTTCTATCTGCTCTACGTGATCGTCCCGCCGATCATCGACTTTCTCTTCATCAATGCGGTCTGGACGGGCACGGACCGCGATGCGTGTCGCGCCGAGACGGCCGGCCACCGGATCGGAGCGTGCTGGGCCTTCGTGATCGATAAAATCAACTATTTCACCTACGGCTCCTACACGATTTCCGAGCGCTGGCGCGTCAACATCTTCTTCCTGATGCTGGCGGTGGGCGTCACCTGGCTGCTGTGGCTGCGGGCGCCGCGGCGCGATCTTGGCGCGTTGTATTTCTTCTGGCTGTTCCCGACCTTCTCCTACGTCCTGCTGACCGGCGGGAACATGGATCTGGGGGGAGGTTTCTGGGTCGGGTTCGTGGTCGTCAGCGCCCTGTTCATCGGCGCCTTTGCGGCCATGGCTTATCTGCTCAAGGTGTCGGTCAAATCGGGCGCGGCCATCGGCGCCGGCATCATCGCGGTCATCGGCATCACGCTTGCGCTGATGGATTTCGATTTCGGTCTCGACCACGTTCCGACCTCGCTCTGGGGCGGCGTTCTCGTGACGCTGCTGGTGGCGACGGTGGGAATCGTGTTCTCGCTGCCGTTCGGCATTCTTCTCGCGCTCGGGCGGCGGTCGAAACTGCCCATCGTGCAGCTCGCCTCCGTGATCTTCATCGAGTTCGTCCGCGGCGTTCCCCTCATCACCGTGCTGATCATGGCCAACACCATGCTGCCGCTGTTCCTGCCGGCGGAAATGACGGTCGACCGGTTGGCGCGTCCGCTCATCGGCGTTGCCTTCTTTGCATCGGCCTACATGGCCGAGGTGGTGCGCGGCGGGCTGCAGGCGATGCCGAAGGGGCAATATGAAGGCGCCATGTCGCTCGGGCTGAACTATCCGCAGATGATGGTCTTCATCATCCTGCCGCAGGCCCTTCGCATCGTCATTCCTGGCATCGTCAACACCTTCATCGGGCTGTTCAAGGACACCTCGCTGGTCTCGATCGTCGGCATCTTCGACCTGATCAGGACCATCGAGGCCTCTCGCATCGATCCGAACTGGGCGGCCCCGACCATCAGCTACACGGGCTATGCCTTCGCGGCCTTCTTCTACTTCGTCTTCTGCTTCGGCATGTCGCGCTATTCCCTTGGGGTCGAGCGACGGTTGGCGGCAGGGCAAAACAGGTGAGTTCCATGGCAACGACATTGACTTCGCGACAAGCCGCCATCGACCCGACGGCCCAGCCGGCGATCGAACTGGTCGACGTGCATAAATGGTACGGTGAGTTCCACGTGCTGCGGGATATCAATCTCAGCGTCCAGCGCGGCGAACGCATCGTGGTCTGCGGCCCCTCGGGCTCGGGCAAATCGACGATGATCCGCTGCATCAATCGTCTGGAAGAGCACCAGAAGGGACGCATCATCGTCGACGGGACCGAGCTGACCAACGATCTCAAGCGCATCGACGAGGTGCGGCGCGAAGTCGGCATGGTGTTCCAGCACTTCAACCTGTTCCCGCATCTCACCATCCTCGAGAACTGCACGCTCGCCCCGATTTGGGTGAAGAAGATGCCGAAGCGCGAGGCCGAAGAGGTCGCGATGAAATACCTGACCCGGGTCAAGATCCCGGAGCAGGCGAACAAGTTCCCGGGCCAGCTCTCCGGGGGCCAGCAGCAGCGCGTGGCAATCGCACGCTCGCTCTGCATGAGCCCCAAGATCATGCTGTTCGACGAGCCGACCTCGGCGCTCGATCCGGAGATGGTCAAGGAGGTGCTCGACACCATGGTGAGCCTTGCCGACGAGGGCATGACGATGATCTGCGTGACGCACGAGATGGGCTTCGCGCGCCAGGTCGCCGACCGGGTGATCTTCATGGATTACGGGCAGATCGTCGAGATGAACACACCCGACGCGTTCTTCAAGAATCCACAGCACGAACGCACAAGACTGTTCCTCTCGCAGATCCTGCATTGATCCGCGACCAGACAGACAAAAGCCCCGGCATTACCGGGGCTTTTTTTATTGAAGCGTGCTTCGAAGCGCGGTTGCGCTTTACGCCTTCTTCGACGGTCCGGTCGCAACCGGCAGATCCTCCCGCGATCCCCAATCGGCCCAGGACCCGTCATAGAGGGCTTTCGCCGGATGCCCCGCCGTCTCCAGCGCGAGCGACAGGATTGCGGCCGATACGCCGGAACCGCAACTCGTGATCACCGGGCGGTTCACATCGACTCCTGCGTCCTTCAGTGCTTGTTCGATCGCGGCTTTGTCCTTCAGCTTTCCGTTCTCGATGATCGTCGGGAAGGGAAGATTGATGCTGCCCGGCATGTGGCCGGCGCGGACGCCGGGGCGCGGTTCGGGCGCCTCGCCACGAAAACGATCGGCCGGCCGCGCGTCCAGCACCTGGGCCGATGCGTTGGTAAGCGCGTCACGCACCTGCGCGGCATCCGCCACCACGGCGGGGTCGAATGTCGGGGTGAATACCTTGGGCGCAAGCGGCCGGCCGGGGCCGCTCTCGACGGGCCGGCCTTCCGCTTTCCAGGCGGGAAAACCGCCTTCGAGAATCCGCACGTCCTTCGCGCCGAAAACGCGGAAGGTCCAGCGCACGCGCGGCGCCGAAAACAGCCCGGCGCCGTCATACACGATGACGATGGTGTCGTCCCCGATGCCCATGGCGCCGACGCGTTTGGCAAATTCTTCCGGAGTGGGCAGCATGTGCGGCAGGGACGACGAGGCATCGCGCACGCTGTCGATATCGAAGCGCACGGCGCCGGGGATGTGACCCGCGAGATACTCGGCCTCAGGGTCGCGATTCTGCGTCGGCAGATACCAGGATCCATCGACGATCACCACGTTCGGATCGTCCAGATGTTCCTGCAGGCGTTCGGGTGTCACGAAGGTCTGGGGCATGAAAATATTTCCTCCCGGCTGGATCACGATGGTCTCGAGCACGATACCACCGGTCCCACATTGTCCGGCATCATGCACCAAGCGCGATCAATCGACGAGCGACATGCGAACCCGGCGGTTCTGCTTGCCCTTCTTCTCGATATCCGTCACCGCGACGGTACCGATTTCGCTGGTGCGGCGCACATGGGTTCCGCCGCAGGGCTGCAGGTCGATTCCCTCAATGGCAACGAGACGGACCCTGCCGGAACCGCGCGGAGGCTTGACCGACATGGTCTTCACAAGGCCCGGATTGGCATCGAGTTCCGCATCGGTGATCCAGCTCTCGGTCACGGCTGCGTCGCGGGCGATCAGTGCATTGAGCTTGTCGGTCAGATCGGCCTTGTCGAGACCGCCATCGGGAATATCGAAATCGAGCCGTCCGTCGCCATCCGCGATGGCGCCGCCCGTGACCGGGTAGGGCAGCACGACGCTCAGGAGATGGAGTGCGGTGTGGACACGCATGCGCTTGAAACGGCGTTCCCAATCGAGTTGCAGCGAAACGGATTCGCCGGGCGTGAATCGTGCCGCCTGATCCGCGCCGACAAGATGCGCCACCTGGGACCGATCCGCCGCGTAGACGGTGTTCGTCACGGCGATATCCTCACCGTCCGTCCGCCGGATCACTCCGAGGTCGCCAGGCTGACCGCCGCCCTGCGCGTAGCAGATCGTGCGATCGAGGATGATGCCGCCTTCGGGGGTGACGGCGACCACGATGGCGTCGCAGTTCTGCAGATAGGCATCGTCGCGAAACAGAAGGGTGGTTGCAGTCATGGTGGTCCTGCTCTCGAACATCAAAACGTGGGTCATGGAAGGACGGCGTGGAAGCTGATGCCAACAGCGCCGCGGGGTCAAGCGCTCGGTCGCGAGGGTTGAGGTCTCCCACCGCGACAATGCGCCCGGCGGAATTCAGTCTCGGCTGCGAATCGCGAGATCACATTCCGCGGGCGAAAATGGCGTGAGGACCGCGCAGCCGCATGTGTTTCCCGGTCCCGCAAGGCGAGCGTGCGACCCGGCGGGAATCGCGTTTCTCGCGCGGAATCGCCGATGGGGCGCCGATTTGGGATCACGATGTGGTGAGAGAATTGGCTCCGGCGGTAGGATTCGAACCTACGACCAACGGATTAACAGTCCGCTGCGCTACCGCTGCGCCACGCCGGAATATCGCCATGCCAACGGTAGGAACCCGCTGGCGGACCTCCGCTTAAGCTTTTCCCAAGCGGGTCAGGCTGTCGGCGTCAGGTGGGAGCCATATAACACGGGTTTCGCCGGTTGCAAGTCCTGTATTTCAGGCCGCGGGGCTGTTGCTCTTTCAATCAATGCTCTGCTATGGAGCAGCCGTCGCGGTTGCGGCGCTGCCCGGATGGCCTCGTGGCGGAGTGGTTACGCAGAGGACTGCAAATCCTTGCACCCCGGTTCGATTCCGGGCGAGGCCTCCATCTCTTTTTCTGAGGCATTCCATGGTCGATTTCACGCAGGCGCGCCGCACGATGGTGGACAGCCAGCTGCGCACTTTCGATGTGAATGACATCCCGCTCCTTGACGCCATGGACCATGTCCCGAGAGAGAATTTCGTTCTCCCCGGCCGCGAGCAACTGGCCTACAGCGATCAGGAGCTTCCCGTCAGCGACGGCGCCGACCGGCGCTTCATGCTTGCGCCCATGGTGCTTGCACGGATGGTCCAGGCGCTCGAAGTCAATCCCGGCGACAAGGTGCTCGATTTGGCGTGCGGGCGGGGATATTCGTCGGCGATCCTCTCCGAACTGGGTGCCCGCGTCACGGCGCTGGAATCCGAGCAGGGTCTTGCCGCCGCCGCCAGGAAGGCGCTTGCCGCCGCCGGCTGCGAGGACGTGGCCGTCGAGAGCGGGCATCTTGCCGAGGGATTTGCGCCGGCCGCCCCTTATGATGCCGTCCTGGTGAACGGGGCGATCGAGGTGAAGCCCGAAGCTCTGCTGCGACAGCTCAAGGATGGCGGCCGTCTCGTCTGCGTGATGGGCGGGGGCCGGTCGGGTCGTGCGACATTGTACGTTCGTTCCGGGGATGCCTGGGGCGAACGCAGCCTTTTCGACGCCGCGGCGCCTGTCCTGGCCGGGTTCAAAGCCAAGCCTGGCTTCGTTTTTTAAGGTCTCGTTAACCTTCGGAAGAGTGTCGCTTATTTGCGCCACTCGCTGACAAAATGGTCGGAACGAGGACGATCGGATTGCCGACTCATCCAGCTTGGGTATTGTTTCGTCCTGTATCGTGTTGGTTTAATGCATTGATAGAAACGGTCGAGCGGCCGAGGCCAGCTCGAACCAACAGGTAGGTGGGCGTGAACGACACTCGATTTGGCAAAACTGGCCAGGCTTTCTTCGGGGCGATGACATCGGTCTTCGTGCTGGCATTTGCCGGTGGCGTGTCCGCCGAGACGCTTGAGAGCGCCTTGGCGCGCGCCTATGGCAACAACCCAGACCTGAATGCGCAGCGTGCCAGCGTGCGCGCCACGGACGAGAACGTCGCTCAGGCCAAATCGGGCTATCGCCCGCAGGTCAACGCATCCGCCGATGCGGGCCGGACCTATACCGAATTCTCACGGCCTGGTGGCGGATCCACGATCGAGCGGCTTTACCCGCGCGGCGTGGGTCTGCAGATCGACCAGAATCTCTTCAACGGCTTCCGTACGCAGAACTCGGTCGAGCAAGCCGAGAGTTCGGTTCTCGGCGCTCGCCAGACCCTGACGAACAACGAACAGAACACCCTGTTCGATTCGGCTGCCGCCTATATGAACGTACTGCGCGACACCGCAATTCTGGATCTCCAGCGCAACAACGTGGAAGTCATCGACGAACAGCTGCGCCAGACCAATGACCGCTTCAATGTTGGCGAGGTCACGCGCACCGACGTGGCGCAGGCGCAATCCCGTCTCGCGGCCTCGCGCTCGCAGGCGAGCCTCGCCGAGGCCAATCTGCGCACCAGCGTGGCGCAATATCGCCAGGTGATCGGTGTCGAGCCGCGCCAGCTCGCGCCCGGCCGTCCGCTCGACAAGCTCGTGCCGCGCAACGTGGACGTCGCGCTCAAGACCGCGCTCAATGAACATCCGGCCATCAAAGCCTCGATGCATGGTGTCGATTCGGCCGAGCTTCAGGTCAAGATCGAAGCAGGCGCTCTTGCGCCGCAGCTCGGCGTTCGCGGCACCGTCGCCAAGCGCTATGACAGCCAGATCGAGGGCGACAACATCCTCTCCGGTTCGGTGGTCGCGCAGCTGACCGTGCCGATCTATGACGGCGGCGTCGCCTATGCGTCGACCCGGCAGGCCAAGGAACTGGTCGGCCAGCGCCGCATGGAAGCCGATTCGATCCGTGATCAGGTCCGAGCCGCCGTGATCTCCTCCTTCGGGCAGCTCGAGGCAGCGCGTGCCCAGATCATCGCCGCGCAAGCGCAGGTCGATGCGTCCGAGACGGCGCTCAACGGCGTGCGCGAAGAAGCGCGGGTCGGCCAGCGCACCACGCTCGACGTGTTGAACGCGCAGCAGGAACTCCTGAACGCCCGCGTCAATCTCATCACCGCCCAGCGTGACCGGGTGGTGGCGTCCTACGCGGTGGTTCAGGCCATGGGCCGCTTGAATTCGCGCGCGCTCGGCCTCGCCGTCAATCACTACAGCCCCCGCGTCCATTATGAACAGGTCAAGGACCTGTGGGGCGGCCTGTCGACGCCGGATGGGCGCTGATTATATGCCTGGGTGGCGATTAACCTCGCTACCCGGCTGCGCTTGCTTCTCTTCCCTTGCGTGAAATACTGACATCACTCGACAAGAGTTTGATTCTCTAACCCGATTGATCGGTTGGACGCATGAGTTCCGCGAATTCCAAGATTCAAGAACCCTCCATGGAGGAGATCCTCGCCTCGATTCGCCGCATCATTGCGGACGATCAGGAGGTGTTGAGCGGTGCGGCGCGGGAACGCGACGAACCGTCGAGCCTGAGGAATGTGCTGGATCTCACGGAGCGGCAGACCGCGCAGTTGCTGGGTCGGCCTTTCGACGAATCCGGATCCAATTCCGAGGTGGAGCAGGGCGGGCATTCCGGCGATCATTCGATCAACGATCTGCAACTCGACAGTTATTTCGACGAACAGTCGGACGACGCGGTCGACACCGCAACCTCATCGCGGGCAGGCGAGGCTGCCTTTTCCGATTCGCGCCCCGCCGAGACCCTGCTGTCGAGCGCCGCAAATGCCTCGGTGTCGGATGCCTTCACGCGGCTCGGCTCGACCATCATGCCGACGCAGCCGCAGACCCTCGAAGACCTGATGAAAGATTTGCTGCGCCCGATTTTAAAATCCTGGCTCGATGAAAATCTTCCCAGTCTGGTCGAACGCCTCGTGCAAGCCGAGATCGAGCGGATTTCGCGCGGCCAACGCTAGAGGTTGCCTCGGCGGCGGTATTATCCGCTCGTCGCGAGATCGTGCGGCAAACAAGCCGGATGAGCTTGAGGGAAGCTGAGCACGGCTCATTGCGTTTGCGTCCGACGCTGGATGACCCCCTCGCGATCCGGCGCACCATTTCCGTTGCCTGAGTTGACTTCACCCGTCGCGTCCGGTTTGTAACCGTGACGTCGCGAGGCGAGATCATGTCGCCGGAAAGTTCAACGGCTTTTCGGGCAAGACGGTCTTCAACTCGCTGATAACAGATAGTTTTTTGCCATCGGGTGCCTGTCCGATGGGAACGCGCCCTGGCGCAGCAACTTGGCCGGTACTCACTATGATGGACAAGACGTTCGATCCTGCCGCCGTCGAGGCGCGTATTTCCTCCCGCTGGGATGAAGCCGAGGCGTTCAAGGCGGGGCGCGAAGATCGCCGGGACGCTGCTCCCTACACGATCGTGATTCCGCCGCCGAACGTCACCGGCTCGCTCCATATGGGGCACGCGCTGAACAACACGATCCAGGACATCCTGTGCCGCTTCGAGCGCATGCGCGGCCGCGACGTGCTGTGGCAGCCGGGCATGGACCACGCGGGCATCGCCACGCAGATGGTGGTCGAGCGCCAGCTGATGGAACGCCAGATCCACCGCCGCGAGCTTGGCCGTGAGGAGTTCGTGAAGCGGATCTGGGAGTGGAAGGACGAATCCGGCGGGCGCATCAAAGCGCAGTTGCAGCGGCTCGGCGCCTCCTGCGACTGGTCGCGCGAGCGCTTCACGATGGACGAGGGTTTGTCGGCCGCCGTCCTCAAGGTTTTCGTCGATCTCCACAAGCAGGGCCTGATCTACAAGGACAAGCGCCTCGTCAACTGGGACCCGAAATTCCAGACCGCGATCTCCGATCTCGAGGTGCAGCAGGTCGAGGTGAAGGGCAGCCTCTGGCACATCCGCTATGCGATCGACGGCCAGCCTGAGCGCTTCATCACGGTGGCGACCACTCGGCCGGAAACGATGCTCGGCGACGTCGCCGTGGCGGTCCATCCCGACGACGAACGCTACCGCGACCTCGTCGGCAAATTCGCCATCCTGCCGCTGGTCGGGCGCCGCATTCCCATCGTGGCGGACGAATATTCGGATCCTGAGAAGGGCACCGGTGCGGTCAAGATCACGCCGGCGCACGACTTCAACGATTTCGAGGTCGCCAGGCGCCACAAGCTGGCATCCATCAACATCCTGGGCACGGAAGCGCAGCTGACGCTTGCGGACAACGAAGACTTCCTGCGCGATCTGCCGGAATCCGCCACGCTGCAAGCCGTGATGGCGCTCGACGGCCTCGACCGCGCGGAAGCGCGCAAGCGCATCGTCGCGATGCTGGAGGAAACCGGCGACCTGGTGGAGATTGAAGCGCACACCCACACGGTGCCGCATGGCGATCGCTCCGGCGTGGTGATCGAGCCTTATCTCACCGACCAATGGTATGTGGATGTGAAGCCGCTGGCAGAGCGGGCGCTTGGCGCCGTGCGTGCCGGCAAGACCAGGTTCGTGCCGGAAAACTGGGAGAAGACATATTTCCAGTGGCTGGAGAACATCGAGCCATGGTGCGTCTCGCGCCAGCTCTGGTGGGGCCACCAGATTCCTGCCTGGTATGACGAGGAGGGCAACCACTTCGTTGCCATGACCGAGACCGAAGCGCAGGCGCAGGCGCGCGCCAGGCACGGCCGCGACGTGGTCCTCGTGCGCGACGAAGACGTCCTCGATACCTGGTTCTCGTCCGCCCTGTGGCCGTTCTCGACCCTCGGTTGGCCCGACGAGACGCCCGAGGTGAAGCGCTATTATCCGACGAACACCCTCGTCACCGGCTTCGACATCATCTTCTTCTGGGTCGCCCGCATGATGATGATGGGCTTGCACTTCATGGACGAGGTGCCGTTCGACACGGTCTATATCCACGCCCTCGTTCGCGACGAGAAGGGCGCCAAGATGTCGAAGTCGAAAGGCAACGTCATCGATCCGCTCGACGTGATCGAACAATATGGCGCGGATGCGTTGCGCATGACGCTCGCCGCCATGGCGGCGCAGGGGCGCGACATCAAGCTCAGCGTTCAGCGCGTGGAAGGCTATCGCAACTTCGCGACCAAGATCTGGAACGCCGCGCGCTTTGCCGAAATGAACGGCTGCAGGCGCGTCGACGGATTCGATCCGAAATCCGTCACGGAGACGCTCAACAAATGGGCCCTCAGCGAAACGGCGAAAGCCGTCAATGAGGTCACGGCCGGGATCGAGGCGTACAAGTTCAACGAGGCCGCCCTTGCCGCCTATCGCTTCGTCTGGAACGTGTTCTGCGACTGGACGCTCGAATTGGCAAAGCCCGTGCTGCAGGGGCCGGATTCCGACGCCAAGGTCGAGACGCAAGCGACCATCGCGTACATCTTCGACGAGATCAGCAAGCTGCTGCACCCGTTCATGCCGTTCATCACCGAAGAATTGTGGGCGATCAAGGGCGAGGAGGGCCCCAGGCGCGAGACGATTCTGGCGCTTGCGGGCTGGTCCAATCTCGACGCGTTGATCGACCCCGCAGCCGAGGCCGAGATCGGCTGGGTGGTGGATCTTGTCAACGAGGTCCGCTCGGCCCGCTCCGAGACGAACGTTCCGGCAGGCGCGCAGATTCCGCTCGTCCTGGTGACGCCCTCAAGCGACGTGAAAGCCCGCGCCGCGCGGTGGGATGACACGCTGAAGCGCCTCGCGCGCCTCTCCGGCATCACCATCGTTGAGAAGGCGCCGAAAAGCTCCATCCAGTTGCTGATCCGCGGCGAAATCGCAGCGCTGCCGCTCGAAGGCGTGATCGATCTGGTCGCGGAGCGGGCGCGGCTCACCAAGGAAATCCAGAAGGTCGATTCCGACGTTTCGAAGATCGACGCGAAGCTCGGCAACGCGGATTTCCTCAAGCGCGCGCCCGAAGAGGTCGTCGACGAGCAGCGCGAACGCCGCGAGGAATCGCTAGGGCGCAAGGCCAAAATGGAAGACGCATTGCGGCGGTTGTCGGACGGTTGATGCGCGACGGCCGTGGGCGTTGATCGTCCACGGCACCGCCTGGGTCAGCCGAGAGCGAAGTCGAGCAACAGCTTGATGTTGAGTGTGACGATGATCATGGCGATGATGCCGGCGATGATCGACAGCCACAGGGGAGCAACCAAGGGACCCATCTTGGCCTTCGAGCGTGTGAACATCACGAGAGGCACCACGGCGAAGGGCAGTTGCAGGCTGAGCACCACCTGACTGAGAATCAGAAGCTTCGTGGTGCCGGATTCGCCGTAAAGGATCGTTACGCCCGCCGCCGGAACGATGGCGATGCCGCGGGTGACGAGGCGGCGCAGCCATGGTGGCAGCCTGAAATTGATGAACCCCTCCATGACGATCTGCCCTGCCATCGTGGCGGTGACCGTCGAGTTCAATCCGCAGCACAGGAGCGCGATGCCGAAAAGGGTCGGCGCGATGGCGGCGCCGAGCAACGGTTGCAGCAAGGTGTGGGCTTCGCCGATATCGGCAATGTCCGTTCGCCCTGTTTCGTGGAATGCGGCTGCCGCGAGGATGAGAAGCGAGGCGTTGATGGTGAGGGCGAACATCAGCGCGAGAGTGGAATCCAGCGTCGCAAAACGCAGGGCTTCGCGACGTTCGGGCAAGGTCTCGCCATAGGCGCGGGTCTGCACGATGCCCGAATGCAGGTAGAGATTATGCGGCATCACCGTCGCGCCGAGGATGCCGAGCGCGAGATAGAGCATATCCGGATTGGTCACGATCTCGGTCGTCGGTGCAAAGCCGCGCACCACATCGCCCCATTGCGGATCCGCAAGCGCGATCTGAATGCCGAAACACATTGCGATGACGCCGAGCAACGCGATCACGAAGGCCTCGACCCAGCGGAAGCCGATATTCTGCAGATAGAGGATCAGGAACACGTCGAGTGCCGTGATCATGACGCCGATTTCGAGCGGCAGGCCGAAGAGCAGATTGAGGCCGATGGCGGTGCCGATGACTTCGGCGAGGTCGGTCGCGCAGATGGCGAGTTCGGCCAGCGCCCACAACACCCAGGCCACCGGCGCCGGATAAGCGTCGCGGCAGGCCTGGGCGAGATCCCGCCCGCTGCCCACCGCGAGCCGCGCGCACAGCGCCTGCAGGACAATCGCCATGATGTTGGAGATCAGCGCCACCGACAGAAGCGCGTAGCCATATTTCGAGCCGCCCGCGAGGGAGGTCGCCCAGTTGCCGGGGTCCATATAGCCGACCGCGACGAGATACCCGGGCCCGAAGAAAGCCGCCATCCGCCGCCATTTCGACCCCGACCTGACCGCGATGGAGCGGCTTACCTCCGGCAGGGACGGCCCGAAACGGGCCTTGCGCCAGCCGGCATCGGGCGAGGGTGAGGAGGGGGCACGGGTGTCCATGGGGATTTCTGCAGTTGCGAACGAGTTGCAAAAAGGCTAGCGGCTCATTGCGCCGCCCGCAAGGAGTTTCTCGGGGGATCGCAGCGAGGAGCGCGGCCGTGGTGTCTAGCGCGCCGGAGCGTGCGCCGCCCGCTTGAGGGACATGCGACTTCGTGGAAGTCGGTTCCAAAAAACCTTCGCGCGTGACAACGCGCCAAGGTTTTGCTCTAGCTGAGAGACAACCGGCATCCGCGCGCGGCAGCCTGAGGGAGAGCCCATGCTCGAGAGCGTTCTGATCGCGAATCGCGGCGAAATCGCCTGCCGCATCATCCGCACGGCCCGGCGCCTCGGCATGCGAACGATCGCAGTCTACTCGGAAGCGGATGCGAACGCGTTGTTTGTGGAGATGGCGGACGAGGCGTATCTGATCGGCCCGGCGCCCGCCCGCGACAGCTATCTTCAGATCGACCGGATCATCGCCGCGGCAAAACAATCCGGCGCCGCGTCCATCCATCCCGGCTACGGGTTTTTGTCCGAGCGGGCGGAGTTCGCCGACGCCTGCGCCAAGACCGGCATCGTGTTCGTGGGACCTCCGGCGTCGGCCATCCGCGCCATGGGCCTGAAGGATGCGGCCAAGACCCTGGCGCAGCAGGCGGGCGTGCCGGTCGTTCCCGGCTATCACGGCGCGAAGCAGGAGCCGGATTTCCTGCGCCAGAAGGCCTATGAAATCGGCTACCCGGTGCTCATCAAGGCGGTTGCCGGCGGCGGCGGCAAGGGGATGCGGCGCGTCGACAAGGTGACGGATTTCGATGCCGCTCTCGAGAGTGCGCAGCGCGAGGCCGCGAGCGCGTTCGGCGATCCGCGCGTGCTGGTGGAAAAATACATCCTGTCGCCGCGCCACATCGAAATTCAGGTCTTCGCGGATGCGCATGGCAATGTGGTGCATCTGTTCGAGCGCGATTGTTCGCTGCAACGGCGGCACCAGAAGGTCATCGAGGAAGCGCCCGCGCCCGGCATGACGCCCGATATGCGCGCCGCCATGGGCAAGGCCGCGGTCGAGGCCGCAAGGGCGGTCGGCTATGTGGGTGCGGGGACTGTCGAGTTCATTGCCGATGGCCGCGACGGATTGCGACCGGACCGGTTCTTTTTCATGGAAATGAACACGCGGCTGCAGGTGGAGCATCCGGTCACCGAGGCGATCACCGGCCTCGATCTCGTCGAGCTGCAGTTCCGGGCCGCATCAGGCGAGACGCTCCCATTCAAGCAGGAGGATCTCGCGATTGCGGGTCATGCGGTGGAGGCGCGGCTTTACGCCGAGGACCCTGAGCGGGAATTCCTGCCTTCGACCGGCAAGCTCTGGGCGCTGGAGTTTCCCGAGAGCGACGGGATCAGGATCGACACCGGGGTGCGCCCCGGCGACGAGGTCACGCCGTATTACGATCCGATGATCGCCAAGGTGATTGCCCATGGCACGACCCGGGACGAGGCTTTGGCCTTGCTCGCCGATGCGCTCGGCGAAACGATCGTGGCGGGCCCGAAAACCAACGTGGCATTTCTCAAGAAGCTCTGCGAGGCTGACGACTTCAGGGCAGGGCGGTTCGATACGGATTTTATCGATCGCAATATCGAGGCGTTGGGCGCGGTGGCGCAGGAACCGGACGCGGAATCAATCCGCCTCGGCGTCTTAAGCCTGCTGGATCGCGATTTCGACGACCGCAATTACCGCGCCGCCACGAGAGACGGTTCAGTCGAATCGCCATGGAGCGACCACGATGGTTTTCAGCTCAGCGGAGCACGCCGCCAAACATATCCCGTGTCGGTGGATGGGGAACGAACCGAGGTGTCGCTCGCATGGCCGGGTTCGAGCGCGGCCGGCGAGGTGAACATTGCGGTGGCTCTGGCCGGACGATCCTCAGGCATGCTCGAGGATTTTCGAACCCGCGATCCCCGCAAGTTCGTGTCCACGGAAAACGGCGTGATCGTGCTCCATCACGGCCGCCAGACGCGAGTCGCGCTTTTCGATCCCTTCGCCGTCGATCTCGAACATCTCGACGGCGGCGACTCGGTCAAGGCGCCGATGCACGGCAAGCTGATCGCGGTCTTCGTCAAGCCCGGCGACAGGGTCCAGAAGGGGCAGCGGCTCGCCGTTGTCGAAGCCATGAAGATGGAGCATGCGCTGGTCGCGCCCGCGGACGGGGAGGTGGCGGAAGTCTCGGCCGAGCCCGGTGCGCAAGTGGCCGAAGGGGCGCGGCTCATTGCCCTTAAGACGGAGGAATAGGATGCGGCGGATCGCCCTGTTCTCGCGCCTCCCGGCCCGTGATTGATATCCTGTATGGCCCTGCACCTGCTCAAACTCTGCGTCGGCTGCGAGTCCATCGCGGATCTCGAAGGATGGATCGAGGAGAACCGCGCCCATCACAAACGGCTCGGACGACCTTTTGAGCAGACCCACACGACCCGGATGATGCCCAAGCGCGGCGACGAGCTTCTGGAGGGCGGGTCGCTTTACTGGGTCATTCGCGGGCAGATCGCCTGTCGCCAGACCCTGCTGGCGATCACGCCCTTCACGGATGCGGACGGCATCGGCCGCTGCCGTCTGTCGCTCGATCAGACGGTGGTTGCCGTGGAGCCGCGCCCCTATCGGCCCTTCCAGGGCTGGCGCTATCTGGCCGCCAAGGATGCGCCCCGCGACATCGACATGGGAACCGGCGACGTTGCCAAGATGCCCGAGGACATGCGGCGGCAACTGGCCGAGATGGGATTGTTGTGATGAAGATTGTCTCATACCTCCTGATGCTCTGTGCCTTGAGCACTTTCGCGGCGGGAGCCGCCGGCGCGAAAGATTGCCGTGTGCCGCATCTGCCCGGCGCGCGAGCCGTGAAACCGCCTCCCGGCTGCGATCTGCCGGCCAAGCCCGACAGGGATGCTGCTTCGCGGCTCAAGCAGGATGGCGGGTTCGTGGACCTCGGGAACGGCACGAAAGTGAAGATCGGTGGCCGAGTCCGTGTCGATGTGGGCGCACGGCCGTAGATCACGTTCATGAGTTTTCCGTCGATTCGATCGAAACTCAGCCTTTTGAACCAGGAACTTCTCGGAACTCCGCCACTCGAATTGGCATTGGCTCAACAGTTCGGTTGAGTATGAGTGGGAGGTTGCCATGTTCCTTGCGGTATCCGAAGGCTGGCACTGGCGTTATGAAGTCTGCGAGCATGCAGACGGCTACCTCGTCCAGATGCGCGATCTTGAAACCGGCGATCTCGACGAGGATTTCTCCACCGTATTCCGCACCATGCCCGTGGCTTTCGCCTATGCGGAGATGTCGGCTGCCTATGAGCGCTATGTGGCGACCGAGGGCGAGGAGGAGGATGCCGGCGAAACCGGGCTCGAACTCGCCACGACGGAACGCCACTTTGTGGATCTCAGCGACAGGCTCGGCGATTCAGGCGTTCATGGTGTGATGGTCGCGGCCTGGGAACAGGTGCGTCCGCCGGCCAAGCCGCGGGTCATTCACTAGATCGCGCGCTCAGACGGCGAAATTGTCGATGAGGCGGGTGGTGCCCAGTTTTGCCGCGACCAGCAGCCGGAGCGGGCGCGCGGATTCCGCCGCCGGGGGAGCGAGCGTTTCGGCATCTCTGGCTTCGAAATAATCGACCTGAAAATGAGCCTTGGACAGCACGGCGAAACCGGCCTCCACCACCTCGTCGCGATCGTCGCCCGCGCGGATGCCCTCGGCGCAGGATTTGAGGGTCTGATAGAGGATCGCCGCGTGTTCACGGTCCTCGGCGCTCAGGTAACGATTGCGCGACGACATCGCGAGGCCGCTCGGCTCGCGCAGCGTCGCCCCTGCGATGACGCGCACCGGCATGTAGAGATCCTGGACCATGCGGGTAATCACGCGGTGCTGTTGGTAATCCTTGTCGCCGAAAATCGCCACATCGGGCTGCACCTGATTGAAAAGTTTCGTCACCACCGTCGCGACGCCCTCGAAATGAGTCGGACGGAACCGGTCCTCGAGACCGACGGTCGCCGGGCCTGCGACCTGTACGCGCGTACTATCGCCGGGCGGATACATTTCCTCAACGGAGGGCGCGAAAATCAGATCCGCTAACCCGGACAGCCTCTGGCGATCCTCATCGAAACTGCGCGGATACTTCGACAGATCCTCGTTCGGCGCGAATTGCGTCGGGTTGACAAAGATCGAAACCACCACCTTGTCGGCTTCCGATCGCGCAAGCCGCACCAGGGACACATGCCCATCATGCAAGGCACCCATGGTGGGAACGAGAGCGATGCGCTGTCCGCTCCGACGCCACTCGGAGATCGCCTGGCGGAGAGCCGCGACGTGATCGACGACATTGGCAGGCGACATTGCACACTCCGCAAAATACCGTTGCGACCGAAGGCTGGGCCTCCCGTCCTCCGTCGCAGCGTGCTGAAAGCCAGCCCGTCCCGAAATCGGACGCGAAAGCGCTCTACCAGAGGCCGCAGGGACTAGGCAATTACCGCTCGCGGTCTCATTTACAAGCAGCTTGTCTTTGCCCACATGACAAGCGGGAACAAATAACATGATGCTGCTCTACGGACTTGCCGCCTTTGGAGCCCTGTGGTGGCTGTCGAAAGTCTTTGTCCGGTCCGATACCAAAGCGGTTGCCAGGGCGGTCAAGATCATCGGCGGCGTACTGGCGCTCGGCGCGGCCGCTGTGCTGGGGATGAAGGGCCGCATCGACATGGCGCTGCTGCTCGGCGGCGTCGGCGCATGGGCGCTTGGCTGGAGCGGTCTCAATCTCCCGGTGCCATGGCGCAAGTCCGGCGAAGGGCTCGCGCGCTTCAGGTCGGCGATGATCGAAATGGAAATCGATCGCCGCTCAGGCGCCGTGTCCGGTACCGTCCTCGCCGGCGGCTACATGGGCCGCCGCCTTGGCGATCTCGACCAGCCGTCCCTGCGCGCTCTCTACGGGGAGTGTCTTTCCTTCGATCCGGAGGGCGCCGCTTTCCTAGAGGCTTATTTTGACCGCCGGTTTCCCGGCTGGCGTGAATACGCTCAGGGCAATCGTGACACGCGGACGCGCACGCAGACGGGCGCGATGTCGAAAGAGGAAGCCTACCAGGTCCTGGGGCTTCAGCCGGGCGCGAGCCTCGACGAGATCCGCGAAGCGTATCGCCGGCTGATGAAGAAACTCCATCCCGACCAAGGGGGGACGGCGCACCTCGCGGCCAGGGTCAACCAGGCGAGAGAAGTTCTGTTGAGCCGACATCGCTGATACTCCACACGCGATCCCGAGAAGGAAGTCCGTGGCGGTACAAACACACGTGCCGCCGCCGGTCGATTTTTTAGATCACGACCTCACGGGACGTGATCAATGCCGACGAACTGGAGCATGGTGTCACCCAGAACTGCTCCCACGCTTTCGGCATCATGCCTCAGCCTCGCGCCGCGAAGCAGGTGAATCCGCTTTTCTTCAGTGCCTTGCAGGCATCCTGCGCGGCGCTCGATTCCTCGAAGCCCGAAAAGCGAGCCCGGTAGAGAGTATTGCCGCCAACCGTTACCTTTTCGGTAAAGGGCGATGCTTTCGGCACAAACTTGCCGGCGCGGTCGAGGACAGCCTTTGCCTTGTCCTCGTCATCCGTCGCCCCCAACTGGATCACCCACCCGGAAGCAGCCTGCCGTGCGGCGGGCTTGGCAGCCTCAGGCTCCGGGCTCACGGTTTCGGCATTGTCCAGCGACGCCGTCTTCACCGCGCTGGTTTGCGTCGGGGAGGATGCTGGCACGCGGGCTTCGATCTTTGCGGCGAGCGCCAGCTTCTGCTTTTCGGAAATCTCATCGGCCTCCTGCAGGGCCGCGAAGGCCTGTGCGTTCAGGGGCAGGGGCTGTGCGCCCTTCTGCCAGCGAACGCCGGAGGACGGCGTGGTGGTGCCGCTTGCGCCCGACGCCGAGGCAACGACGGGGCGAAGGGTACTGATATCGAGCGGCTTGCGAGCCGGAGGCACGGGCGTCGGCTCGACGGCAGCGGCTGTTTCGACCGGTGCGCTCTGGGCCGGGATCGTCGCCGCCGGCGACGCGTCGGCCACCATGATCTCGCGGCTGCCGCCTTCGACGACCGGCGGAGCGATGCGGGCACCCGCATAGGCGCGGGGAAGATTGGTGCCGATCAAATTTGCCATGGTGTTGTCGCGGGACGACGCAGAACGGCCTCCCAGGACCACGGCGACCACATGACGGCTGTCGGTCTTGACGTTGGTCAGAACGTTGAAACCCGACGCGCCGATGAATCCGGTCTTGATGCCGTCCACACCCTCGACCCGGCCAAGGAGACGGTTGTGGTTGCGCATGCTCTTGCCCGCGTAATTGAAAACGCGGGTGTTGAAATAAGTGTAGTACTTGGGAAATCGGTCCTGGATCGCCCGTCCGAGGATGGAGAGGTCCCGGGCCGTGGTCACCTGCTCGGGATCGGGAAGGCCGGACGCGTTCCGGTATACGGTGCGGGACATGCCGAGCTGGCGCGCCTTGCGGGTCATGCGGTCGGCGAACGCGTCCTCGGATCCGGCGAGGTTTTCAGCCACTACCACCGCGATGTCGTTGGCGGATTTCGTCACCAGCGCGAGGATCGCGTCTTCGACCTCGATGGTCTGGCCGGGGGGCAGGCCGAGCTTCGAGGGAGACTGACGGGCCGCGTAAGCGGAAACGGTGAACGGGGTATTCAGCCTGACCCTGCCGGCCTCGAGCTGCTCGAAGAGCAGATAAAGCGTCATCACCTTGGTGATCGAGGCGGGATGGCGGATGGCGTCGGGATTCTCCGCGTCCAGGACCTTTCCGGTCTTGGCATCTACAACGATGGATGCGCTCGGAGGATTGTATCCTCCGCCGGATTTCTTGCGGCGAGCAGCCTCCGCCGGGGAGGTGATAGCGATGACGAGCGAAGCCGCTGCCACACCGACAAGAGCCAGTGTCCTTCGACGTCCGACCCAAACGCGTACCGAATTCATCCTGTAAAGGTCCCTGCTTAGCTTGGTCTCAGGCCCCACGCCGACCGCTCCTTGGTGGAGATCGTTGCCGGCACAACACAGTCTCGGAAGTTAGGGGGATGCGGTTACGGGCGGGTTAACGCGAGGGAAATAGACGGAGGGTTATATTGCGGTGCACAATTTTCTTGACAATTATTGTGCGGTGCACATATTGGGTTTTGACACATTCCAGCCCCCTAAGTCTAACCTTGAGGTCTCCCATGATTCCGTCTTTCGACCAATTCCAGAAATATGGCCAAGAAAACATGGAAGCCGCCATTCAGGCGGTCGGCACTTTTTCTAAAGGTGCGCAAGCGATTGCTGCCGAGTCAAGCGACTTTGCACGCAAGGCGATCGAGCGCAACTCCTCGGCCATAGAGCAGCTCGCGGGCGCAAAGACCATCGAGAAGGCGGTCGAAATCCAGACCGAATACGTCAAGGGCGCTTATGAAGGCCTCGTGAGCCAGTCGACGAAGCTGGGCGAGCTCTATTCGTCCTTCGCTACGGAAGCGTTCAAGCCGATCCAGGGTCTCTATTCCAAATTCACGGCGGCGTAATCGCCCCCGTCCGATTTGTTGAGCCTTTCGACGCCCGGCCTTCGCGCCGGGCGTTTTTTTGTGACGCCCCCGCGCGCCGCGCCTCCGGCGAAAATGTCGCGCTTTCCGTGAACCGTGCGACCACCCACCTTGTTGATCTAGCGAAGCAGGTGGAGCGACTATACATTTGCATCAGCGACGCGGTCGCGAACGGGGCCGCGCCGCGGGTCATATGCAAGGGGTCGGTCGAAACATGATGCTGCGGATAGGTCAGGGCATTTCCGCTGGAGCCGAGCGCATATCCGTCACGGGCGCGGGGGCGCAAACGCCCGGCGGCGGCGATGACGGTCGCTCGGGAACGGCGATCGTCACAAAGACCAAACCACGGACGAAACGGCCCAATCTCTACCGTGTTTTGCTTTTAAACGATGACTACACCCCGATGGAGTTCGTGGTGCATGTGCTGGAACGGTTCTTCAACAAGGACCGCGAAGGCGCCACGCGCATCATGCTCCACGTTCATCAGAACGGCGTCGGGGAATGTGGAGTATTTACTTACGAGGTGGCGGAAACGAAAGTGACGCAGGTGATGGATTTCGCCCGCAAGCACCAGCACCCGCTGCAATGTGTAATGGAAAAGAATTAGCCGAGACGCCGTCTCATTAAGGACAAGCCGTTGCCGAGCTTTTCTCGCAGTCTGGAACAAGCCTTACACCGCGCCCTTGCGATCGCAGGGGAGCGCCGTCATGAATATGCCACCCTCGAGCATTTGCTGCTCGCGCTGGTCGACGACCAGGACGCGGCGGCTGTGATGCGGGCCTGCAATGTGGACGTGGACCTGCTGCGCCGTAATCTGGTGGAATATGTCGACGGCGAGCTTGCCAATCTGGTGTCGGACGGGCGCCAGGATTCAAAACCGACAGCGGGTTTTCAGCGCGTGATCCAGCGCGCCGTCATTCATGTTCAATCCTCGGGTCGCGACGAGGTGACGGGGGCCAACGTGCTCGTGGCGATATTCGCCGAGCGAGAGAGCCATGCGGCCTATTTCCTGCAGGAGCAGGACATGACCCGTTACGACGCGGTCAATTACATCAGCCACGGCATCGCCAAGCGCCCCGGCCTGACGGAAGGCCGCGCCCCGCGCGGCGCCGAGGAGGAGAGCAACGAGCGCCCCGCATCCGACGAGAGCGAGGTTCGCCCTAAGAAAAAGGGCGACGCGCTCGATAGTTATTGCGTGAACCTCAACAAAAAGGCGAAGGACGGCAAGATCGATCCGCTCATCGGCCGCGAGATGGAGGTGCAGCGCACGATCCAGGTCCTGTGCCGGCGCCAGAAGAACAACCCGCTGCTCGTCGGTGATCCCGGCGTCGGCAAGACCGCCATTGCGGAAGGCCTTGCCCGCAAGATCATCAAGGGCGAGGTGCCCGAGGTGCTGCGGGACGCCACGGTCTTCGCCCTCGACATGGGCACGCTGCTGGCCGGCACCCGCTATCGCGGCGATTTCGAAGAACGCCTCAAGCAGGTGATGAAAGAGATCGAAGCGCACCCGAACGCCATCATGTTCATCGACGAGATCCACACGGTGATCGGTGCAGGCGCGACCTCCGGCGGCGCCATGGACGCGTCGAACCTCCTGAAGCCGGCCCTGGCATCGGGAACTTTGCGCTGCATCGGCTCCACCACCTACAAGGAATATCGTCAGTATTTCGAGAAGGACCGCGCGCTGGTTCGGCGGTTCCAGAAGATCGACGTGAACGAGCCGTCGGTGCCCGACACCATCGAGATCGTGAAGGGCCTGAAGCCGTATTTCGAGGAATTCCACAAGCTCCGTTACACCAACGAGGCGGTGAAGGCGGCTGTCGAATTGTCGGCGCGCTACATCAATGACCGCAAGCTCCCCGACAAGGCGATCGATGTGATCGACGAGACCGGCGCTTCGCAAATGCTGTTGCCGGAGAACCGCCGCAAGAAGACCATCGGCATCAAGGAAATCGAGGCGACCATTGCCACCATGGCGCGGATTCCGCCCAAGACCGTGTCGAAGGACGACGCTGAGGTTCTGGCGCATCTCCAGGAAACCCTCAAGCGGGTCGTCTACGGTCAGGACAAGGCGATCGATGCGCTGAGTTCGGCCATCAAGCTCGCCCGCGCGGGATTGCGCGATGCGGAAAAACCGATCGGCTCCTATCTGTTCGCCGGCCCCACCGGCGTCGGAAAGACCGAGGTCGCCAAGCAACTGGCGGTCTCGCTCGGCGTCGAGTTGTTGCGCTTCGACATGTCGGAATACATGGAGCGCCACACGGTCAGCCGCCTGATCGGCGCGCCTCCCGGTTATGTGGGCTTCGACCAGGGCGGCCTCTTGACCGATGGCATCGACCAGCATCCGCATTGCGTGCTGCTGCTCGACGAGATCGAGAAGGCGCACCCGGATCTGTTCAACATCCTGCTCCAGATCATGGATCATGGAAAGCTGACGGATCACAACGGCAAGCAGGTCGACTTCCGCAACGTCATTATCATCATGACCACCAATGCCGGCGCCGCCGACATGGCGCGCCCGGCCTATGGGTTCACCCGCTCCAAGCGGGAGGGAGACGATACCGAGGCGGTCAACAAGCTCTTCGCGCCGGAATTCCGCAACCGCCTGGACGCCATCATCTCGTTCGGCCACCTGCCGAAGGAGGTCGTGCAGAAGGTCGTCGACAAGTTCATCATGCAGCTCGAACTGCAGCTGGCCGACCGCAATGTGTCGATCGAACTGGCTGAAGAGGCCCGCGAGTGGCTGGTCGAGCATGGTTATGACGAGACCATGGGCGCCCGTCCGATGGCGCGCCTGATCCAGATGAGCATCAAGACCCAGCTCGCCGAGGACGTCCTGTTCGGCAGGTTGAAGAATGGCGGCGCCGTCCGGGTCGTGGTGAAGACCGACGATATCGGCCTCAAGACGCTCGACTTCGAGTACCCCGAGGGTCCGGCGAAGCCGAAACCCGAAAAGGTCGCGGCCAAGCGCAAGCCGAGGGTGAAGACGGCGGGATCGAGCAAGCCAAAAAAAACCGTGAAGCCGAAGGGATCGGGTGGTAATAGCGGCGGAGGCATCCGCACCGTTCCCAAGGTTCCGCTGGTTAAGGCATGACGACCGAATTGCACGAAGGCCCTCTCGAGGCCGCCCCGACCATCGCTCCGGCGAAGCTGTCCTGGCGCGAACAGCGCCGGAACCGCCGGCGCAAACGCGTGTGGTTCGAGGAGATCCTCGGGTGGATCCTCGTGCCGGTGATCGTGGTCGGCAGCTATTGGCTGGCGGAGGGAATGCTCGCCGCGGTCGGCACGTCATTCTCGGCGATCTTCAACGGACTGACGACCATCACGCAGAATTTGTAGGGTTCGCTCGCGTCTTTCCGGGGCCGCGAAGCGGAGCCCGGAACCCAGACGCGCTCGCCTTGCAGGACAAGGCAGCGACGGCCGGCACTGCTCGTTCTGATCCTTTAGCGTTTATAGGTTCCGGGCTCTCGCTCCGCTCGCCCCGGAATGACGCGGCTATTCCTCCCCACGCCGGAACGGCGTCGCCGACGACAATTCGTCTGCGGCCTCCAGAACGTAGCGCCGCTCCTGCGCGAGGTAGTCGCTGACCGCGCGCTTCAGGCCCGGATCGGCAATATCATGGGCCGATGAGGTGATGACGGGCTTGTAGCCGCGCGCCAGCTTGTGCTCGCCTTGCGCTCCTGCCTCCACGCGATCGAGCCCGCGGGCGATGGCGAAATCCATCGCCTGATAGTAGCAGACCTCGAAATGCAGGAACGGATGATCCTCGATGCAGCCCCAGTTCCGCCCATAGAGCCTGCGATCGCCGATGAAATTGATGGCGCCTGCGATGTAGCGCCCGGACCGTTTTGCCATCACGAGCAGAACCCGCTCGCTCATCCGCTCGCCGATGAGGGAAAAGAACAGCCGATTGAGATAGGGCCGCCCCCATTTGCGCGAGCCGGTATCCATGTAGAACGCGTAGAACGCGTCCCAATGCGCCTCGGTGATCTCGGGGCCGGTCAGCCATTCGATGGTGATGTCGTGAAGGACGGCATCGCGCCGCTCGCGGCGGATCACTTTGCGCTTGCGAGAGGAGAGGGCGGCAAGAAATTCCTCGAACGTCGCGTAGCCTTCGTTGAACCAATGAAACTGCTGGTCGTCCCGGCGCAAAAATCCGCGCGACGTGAAGGCGTCGAGATCAGTTTCCTGAAGGAACGTTGCGTGGATGGAGGACGCGCCGGTTTGCTGCCGGACAGCGCGCAGGCCTGCGATCAGGTGGTCGCGGATTTCCCCGGCGCGCGGTCCATCCGGCACGAGAAGGCGCGGGCCCGTCGCCGGAGTGAACGGCACCGCCACCTGAAGCTTGGGGTAGTAGCGCCCGCCCGCCCGCTCATAAGCGTCGGCCCATGCATGGTCGAAGACGTACTCGCCCATGGAATGGGACTTAAGATAGCAGGGTGCGGCACCGAGCAGCGCGCCGTCGCCGCCTTCGGCCAGGATGTGGAGGGGCGCCCAGCCGGTCTGTTTCCCGACGCAGCCGGAATCCTCGAGCGCGGAGAGAAAGGCGTAGGACACGAATGGGTTATGCGGGTCTTCGTCGCCACGTCCGGATGGCGCGCAGGCATCCCAGGACGCGGCCGAAACCGATCCCAGCCCTTGGATCATTTTTACACGGAGCGTCACGTGAAAGCGGAATCTCGCCGTTGCCTCTCATAGGTAAGGTGATGGCGAGGTGCTGGCAATGCGACGGGGCGCCGAGGGCGCGCTTTTCCCTCCCCCTTGCGGGGGCTCAGGGTGGGGGTCGCAAAGTCAAGATGCGGCGTCTTCAAGTTCTCGCCGCTTCTTTCGATTTGCGTTCAACCCAGTCGTTCGACCCCCACCTCCAACTCCTCCCCGCAAGGGGGAGGAGAGCGGTCGGACCTACGGCAGGAATCCCTCGAACACCATCTGGTCCGCGTTCTTCTCGGCCCGGGCGCGCTCTTCCGGGTTGCGCACGGTCCAGGCCATCACCGGCAGGTTGCCGAGGAGCCGGGACAGGAAGGGTCCGGCGCATGGCAAATCGTGCACTTTCCATGAGATGAATTGCGGCTGGGACTCGTTGAAATGCAGCAGGTTCGCCAACCGGTGCTTCTGCTCGGGGCTCAGGATGCTGTCGGTCTTTGAGGCGTAATGCAGCTCACCGATGATTCCGCGCGAGACGTTCGGTGCCAGCGTCCGGAGCGCTTCCACGATGACCGGATCGAACGACTTGATGACGAACGGCCCATGGTAATCGGCCAGGATCTCGCAGACGCGCTTTGTCAGGCGCAGATCGCCGTCGAACTTGCTCTTGATCTCGATCACAAGCGGCACGCGCTTGGCGATCTGGCTCAAGAATCCCTGCAGCGACGGGATCTTGTCGCCCTTAACCGAGCCCGAGATCGTGATGGCGGTGAGATCCGCGAGCTTGCGGTCGATCACTCGGCCCTCGGCAGCGGTGACACGGGCGAGGTCGAAATCGTGGAACACCACGGCCTCGCCATCGGCGGTGAGCTGCACGTCGCACTCGATGGGAAACCCGTGAACGATTGCTGCCTCGGCGGCCGCGAGCGTGTTCTCGATGATGCCTTGCGTTTTGTTGTGAAGGCCGCGATGGGCGATGGGCTTCGCGACGAGCCAGCTTGGGGTGCTCATTGGACTTCGAACATCCCTTCGACCTCGACGCAGACATCCAGCGGCAATTCGGCGACGCCGACCGTCGAGCGGGCGTGACGGCCCTTGTCCCCCAGAACTTCGACCATCAGGTCGGAGGCGCCATTCATGACCGGCGCCAATGCTGCGAAGGTGGGTGTGGCGTTGATGAAGCCACCGAGGCGGACGCACCGCACGACCCGGTCGAGATCGCCGATCGCCGCCCGCAATTGCGCAAGCAGGTTGATGGCGCAGAGGCGCGCCGCGGCCTGTCCGGCTTCAGGCGAAATTTCCGCTCCGAGCTTGCCCTTGTGGGCGTCGGCAAGCTTGCCGTCGGCACCGAGGCAGAGCTGGCCCGAAATGACGATCAGGTTGCCGGTCCGCACGAAGGGCACGTAATTCGCCACCGGTGCCGCGGGCGTCGGCAGGGTGATGCCCAGTTCCTGGAGTTTCTTGTCGACATTGCTCATGTGAAGCCTCGGCCTGATCGTTGATCCGGCCACGTTGTGGCGGATGAGCCAGAAGGACGCAAGGGGGCGGCAAGGAGAAGCAAGCTGCAACGTTGCGGTGGAGGAAGGACGCTTCTATCGTGGCTAAAGGAAAATGGAGAATGCATGCGGTTCCTCGTCATCGTGTCCGGCCTGACCCTCGCGGCGCTCGCGCCGGCCGCCGCACAGCCGGTAAAGCCGACGGTGCAGCTCGTGCCGCATCGGGCGGTCTATGACCTCTCGCTCCTGCGCTCGCAGGGCGCCCGCGGTCTCGATTCCGCACGTGGTCGCATCGCGATGGATTTCGGCGGGGACGCCTGCGACGGCTATACGCTGAACTACCGTCAGGTCACCGTGCTCAACAGCAATGAGACCGGTGCCCGGACGGTTGACACGCAAACCGCCACCTATGAGGCCGGCGACGGATTGTCGATGCGGTTCAAGACCACGTCGACAAGCGGCAGCACGGTTTCCAGCGGCGTCGATGGCGACGCGCAATTGCGGCCTGATGGCTCGCTTGACGTGCGGTTCAAACAACCTAGGAGCGCGGGTTTCTCGGCGGCAGGGCAGCCGGTCTTCCCGACCGAGCATCTCAAGCGCGTCATCGAGGCCGCCCGCCACGGACAGACGACTCTCGCGGTGAAGGTCTATGACGGCTCCGACGACGGCAGAAAGATCTACGATACGCTCGGGGTCATCGGCCGCAAGATCGAACCCGGAGCGGGCAGCGATCTCGACGAGGCGAGCCGGCAGGCGGACCTGCTGAGGGTCCCGCGCTGGCCCGTGACGATCAGCTATTTCGCCGATGGCTCCGCCGACCGCGTTCCAGCCTACACGGTGTCGTTCGAGCTCTATGAGAACGGCATCAGCCGCGCCTTGAAGCTCGATTACGGCGATTTCGTCTTGAAAGGCGATCTGCAGAATCTGCAAATCCAGCCGAGCACCGCCTGTCAGCGCTGAGGTCTGCGCAACGCGATGCCCTTCTGCAGGGCGTCGATGCCGAACTTGTCGCGGATCTTGTCGATGGCCGATTCCATATGGGCCTGTTTCACCACACTCTGATCGGCAAGATCGCCGCGATCGGCCTCCACAGCGTCGCACAAATCCGCCGCCCCCACACCGATGAGGCGAAACGCGGTGCCGTCGCACGAGGCTTTCAGCAGCTGACGCGCCGGCTCGAACAGGCGGATCGCCAGCTGCGTCGGCGGCAGGCCCGAACGGGTGCGGGTCAGGATGCGGAACTCCGAATCCTTCAATTTCAGCGTGATGCTCTGCCCCGCGAGGTTTGCTGCCTTGAGACGGCGGGACACTTTCTCGGCAAGCCGCCACAGGATCGGTTCGAGGTCGTCGAAGGAGCGCAGATCGGTGTCGAACGTGGTCTCGGCCGAGACGCTTTTGGTCTCCCGCTCCGGCGTGACGCGGCGGTCGTCCTGTCCCCATGCGAGCTTCGCCAGCCGCTGTGAATCGCGACCGAGCGCCTCGTAGAGCGCCCGCAGCGAACCATCCCGCAGGTGGGCGATGCGCGTGATGCCAGCCCGCGCCAGCCGCGCCTGCGCGGCGGCGCCGATGCCCGGAATCATCGAGACCGGTTTGTCCGCCAGAAAATCCGCGGCCTCTTCCCGTCCGATGATCGAAAACCCGCGCGGCTTCTCGAAATCGGACGCGATCTTGGCCAGAAACTTGTTGTACGAGAGCCCGACCGAGATGGTGATGCCGATCTCGTCCTCCACCCGGCGGACAAATCGCGCCAGGGTTACGGCGGCACTGCCGTGATGGAGCCGCTCGGTGCCGGAGAGGTCGAGGAAGGCCTCGTCGATGGAAACCGGCTCCACCAGCGGCGTCAGCTCCAGCATGAGCTGGCGCACCTCGCGGCCGGCGATGCGGTATTTCTCCATATTGGGCTTCACGACGACCGCATGGGGACAGGCGTCGAGCGCCTTGAACATCGGCATGGCCGAACGCACGCCGTAGGTGCGGGCGACATAGCAGCAGGTCGCCACGACGCCGCGCTTGCCACCGCCGATAATGACCGGCTTGTCGGCAAGGCTAGGATTGTCCCGCTTCTCCACCGCGGCGAAGAATGCGTCGCAATCCACATGGGCGATGGAGAGGGTATCGCGCTCCTTGTGCCGGAGCAGGCGAGGGGAGCCGCAGACGGTGCAACGGGAAGCCGCAGGCCCCGTCGCGAAGGTCAGACAATCCCGGCAAAGGGGGGTGCCGCTCACGGCGCTTGTTACTCGAACTCGGAGGGCGAAAGGGCCATGTGCGCGCCCATCAGCCGCTCGGGCTTCACATTCATTTCGCTCGCCAGCGCGATGAGAAGCGGCTCATCGGCGACCACGTAATCGAGAATGCCGGCGAAGAATCGGGGTGAGCCTGCGGCCTCGCGAATCGTGTCCGGCCGGAGGCCCGAGACGGCCATGAAGCGGCTCATCCTTTCCTCGTCGCCCATAATGGCCGAAAATGCCGCCACGGCGAGGGCTTCCGCCTCGTCGGCGGAGGTTTTTTGAGGCAGTGCGTGCATTTTCACGGCGGGATTCTCATTTCGTCAATAAGTTCGAAACTACGGTCATCATCGGATGAATATGTGGGCCGGTGAAGTCGGTTTTTGGTCACCTGTTCTTGTTTCAACGCACGATCTTTACGGCGAACCGGTATCCACCTCGCCTGATCATGCTTTAGGATCGCGGCAATGAAAAAGACCGTGCTCATCGTTGAGGACAATGAGCTCAACATGAAGCTCTTTAACGACCTCCTCGAAGCGCATGGCTATGCCACGCTCAAGACGGGGCACGGAATCGAGGCGATGGAGCTGGCGCGCGCCCACAAGCCCGATCTGATTCTCATGGACATCCAGCTGCCCGAAGTCTCCGGACTCGAGGTCACCCGCTGGCTCAAGGCCGATGACGACCTCAAATCCATCCCGGTCATCGCCATCACGGCCTTCGCCATGAAGGGCGACGAGGAGCGGATCCGCGAGGGCGGCTGCGAGGCCTACCTGTCCAAGCCCATCTCCGTCGCCAAGTTCATCGCCACGGTGAAAACCTATCTGGAAGCGGACGGCCCGACGCGTTGATCCTGCCCCAAGGACGGGCTGCGCCGCGGGCTTATCGACCGACTGCTGCTTAAGCCCGACGCTGGATAACCGAGCCTTGCCTTTGCGCCGGCACCTGCTAGCGTAGGAGTGACATTACAGAATATCAGGAATATCGGGCTCTTGTGTTGTCCGATGTTTCCTTTATGTTCACATCTCATACGCCCCTCGAAGGGGCAGTTATGCCTTACGGATGCTCAGGTCCGCCGCATCTCCTGGGAGTTCGTAGGCTCGGCCAGGCTGGGGACGATTGTTGCCTCTACAACACCGTCTCCAGCCGGCCACCTTTCCTGGCGCCCGTATCCGTTTCACTGCCATCAACAGATCTTTCGCGGATTTGATGGGCCACCGCCTCGATCGAGGAATAGCGCTCGTCATCCTTGAGACGTTCCGTCCTTGCCACGGAGGATGACGTGCCCGCTTCGCAACGGCTGACTTTTCGTTCGCTGGCCTACAACAACGCCTGGGCGAACCACCGCCTGCTGTCGGCCTGCGCCGGACTCACGCAAGGCGAGTTCGAAGCGACCCGGACGAGTTTCTTTCCGTCTCTCCAATCGACCCTGAACCACATCCTCGCCGTCGACCGGTTCTATGTCGATGCGCTCGAAGGCGGAACGCTCGGTCTTGCGGCCTTCGCCAACCCTTTGCCCTGCCCAGCGGTCAAGGAGCTTCTGCCGGCTCAGGCGATGATCGACCGGCGTTTGATCGCGTGGTGCGAGGCCATCGGTGAGGGCACCCTCGATCAAATGATCCAGGTCCATCGCGGCACGACCATCCAGTCCGAGCGCGCCGACCGGTTGCTCCTGCACGTGTTCCAGCACCAGATCCACCATCGTGGCCAAGCCCATGCCATGCTGAGCGGCACGAAGGTCCCTCCGCCGCAACTCGACGAGTTCTTTGCCTGGGACGAAGCATCCTTTCGCGCCAGGGACTTCGCAGAACTCGGCTGGTCGGAAGAGATGATCTGGGACGACCGGCCCCAAACGAAAAAACCGCCCGATGGGGCGGTTTGAACTCTCGATATCGGCGTCAAGCGTCGCCGTTACTTGATCTTGTGTTCCTTGAACTCGACATGCTTGCGCGCGACGGGGTCGTATTTCTTCATCGCGAGCTTGTCGGTCTGCGTGCGGGAGTTCTTCTTCGTCACGTAGAAATAGCCGGTGTCTGCGGTCGAGACGAGCTTGATCTTGATGGTGGCGGCTTTGGCCATGGTCGGACCTCTATGTTTTAGGGTTTCGGAGCTTCCATTGAGCCGAAACGCAAAGGCCGGGCGAACCCGGCCGAAAATCGTTGCGATCCCATGCCCCATCGCGCCGGTTTCGTCAAGAGTTTCGAGCGCTTTGGTGGACTTCAGCCGCTGAGCCCGCCAATGGGCTGTGCCTGGATCCGGCTGCGCTCGCCCAGCCAGATCAGGGGGAGAGCCGCCAGCGGAAACAGGGCCGCGACCCAGCCGAGATCCATGGCGCTTCCGAACCGCAAGGCGAGGCCGCCGATCAGGGAGCCGAGCGCCACGCCGAGATAGAGGGCCGATCCGTTGAGCGACAGCGCGAGCGGGGCGCTGCCGGGCGCGATCGCCAGAATGCGGCTCGCCTGGGCGGGTGGAAACGACCACGACGTGATTCCCCAGGGAAGCAGCATGGCAATGAAGGTCGGCCCCACCCATGAGGCGGGAAGGTGCGCTATCACCGAGAACAGGAACAGCATGCCGGTATTGACGATCAGTGCGGCGACCACGATGCGCTGCGCTCCCCACCGATCAGCCATCTGGCCGCCGGCGTAATTTCCGATGGCGGCGCCGATCCCATAGATCAGGAGCACCGTTGGAAGCATCTCCCGGCCGAGACCGGCCTCGATCGCCATGGGGGCGATATAGGTGAGAACCGCAAAACCGCCGGTCATATACAGCAACGTGGTCATGAGAGTCGGCAGGATCCTTGGCTGAGACAGGACCTTGAGACGCGCCTTGAGCGACAACCTGTCGCCGCGCAGACCGGCCGGCACCATGACCCAGAGCGCCGCAGCCGCGGTGAAACCGGCGCCGGCGATGACCATGTATGTTCCTCTCCAGCCGGCAAAGGAGGCGATGAACGCCCCCAGAGGCGCACCGAACGCGACGGCAAGCGACGTTCCGCCGATGATGATGGAGATCGCCCGTGCGCGATGGTCGGCATGGGAGATGGCGACCGCCGTCGCCTGGGCCGTCGCCGCATAAAGGCCGGCCGCGCAGGCAATGGTCATCCGGGCGATCATCAGGACCGCGTAAGTGGGGGCGAGGCTTGCGCCGAGTGCCCCGATGGCAAAGGCGAGCGCGCTGGCGGTGAGCACTCGGCGACGGTCTCGGGCACCTGTCAGGGCCGTCAGGATGGGAGATCCGATGGCGTAGGTGAGGGCGAATGCCACGACGAGATAGCCAGCCTCGACGACGGTGACTCCGGTATCCTCGGAGATTTGCGGCAACAGCGAGGAGATCACGAAGCCTTCGGCGCCGATGGCAAACGTGCCGAGCGCGAGCCAGAAAAGTCGCTTGTTCATGGGATTGCCTTGTTCAAGGTTTATTGAACAATGGATCTCGGCGACTCCGCATGTCAAGACATAGTTCAAGGAGCATTGAACAACCTAGCGGGAATCGGTAAGGATGGCCCTATGACTGGCCTGGCCCATCCCGATATCGACGAGATCGTTCTATCAGACGTGCTGGCGGCGCTCGGTGACGAAACGCGGCTCGCGATCGTCGCGACTTTGGCGCGCAACGAGCACGCGGCCATGACCTGCAGCCAGTTTCTTGAGTTCGGTTCGAAAACAGCCCTGAGCTACCATTTTGCCAAGCTGCGCGAAGCGGGGCTGATCTCTGTCCGGCCCGAAGGAACACGGCGTTTGATCAGCCTGCGCCGTGCCGATCTCGACCAGCGTTTCCCAGGCCTCCTCGATTCGCTCATCGCCTGTCACGCGGCGTCGCCTGCAGGAGCGGAGCCCTAAAGCCTCTCGCAGATCGAGCGGCCGCTGCGGTGATAGTAGAACGGCACCGGCAGTTCGGGGGCGAAGCCGTTGGCCAGCCGGTCTTCCAGATCTGCCAGGATGATGCGGGTGATGATCGGGAGATCGAGCGCTCGCGCCTGCGTGAGCGTTACCCAGGCGAGTTCGACCAGCTCGGATTCCGGTCCCACCACGCCGTCTGTCACGTGGCCGATGGCGCGGCGGTCGATGGCGAAAAAGCGCGTGTCGAAGCGCCTGGCGCGCTTTGACGGCGTGATCGCGCGGGCGATGACCTGAAGCGCTTCGAGATCCGGCAGCACGCCATGCTGCCGGAACGCCTCCCAGCCGCCATTCGGAACCCGCTCGGGGCCGCCGTAGGCGCGGCTGCCGAACAGGATGCCGGTTTCCTCATACATCTCGCGGATTGCGGCGAGTGCGAGTGCGCGACCGCGCTGGGGGGAGGGCCGTGCCACATGCGCCATCAGGGCTTGTTCGGCGCGCGGATGCAAGGCACCGACGACGGGCATGGCTGCATCGCCGGGCTCGATTCGCCCGCCCGGAAACACGAACTTGCCGGGCATGAACTTCAGGCCCGCATGGCGCTTGCCCATCAGGAGTTTCGGTGTGCGACCCGTCCGGTCGATGACGATCAGGGTGGCCGAGTCGAACGGGCGGATTCGCGGCTTGTTGACCGGAATGGGGGCTGCCTCAGCGAGCGCCGACGTCACGGGATTCGTCGTTTTCACCAGCGCGTCCATCCGTCGTCAGACCTTTCTCTGCGAGCGCTTTCGCCCTCCCGAAACCATGCATGCCCAACGCGAACTGCAACCCCACCACCGCGCCCTTGACCGGCTGAAGCAGCGCGAGGCAAAGGGCCAGCGTCAAAATCGGCCATACGGTGACCTGGACTGCCAGCGGCACCTCGAAACGTGTCTCCGACATGAGAATGCAATAACCGATCACGTGCCCGACGATGAACATGACGATATAGGGCGGCATGTCGTCGGCGCGGTGATGGTGGAATTCCGTGCCGCAGCACGCGCAGGTATCGTTTACCTTCAGATACCGTCCGAACAACCGGCTCTCACCGCAGGCCGGGCACCGTCCAAAAAATCCGCGCTTCATGGCCGTGTAGCGACTGACCGCTTGCGGCAGCGGCATTGCGAGGTCTGGCATCTCTCATCCTGTCAGGCGGTGCGTTGCCGCCCGCCCTTGTTCTTGACGCGCGGCGTGGTGCGTCTGCTCGGCGTCGCCGATTTCGATCCGCGCCCGCCTTTGCTCCCCGTGGCTTTGCGGCTGAAACGCCCTTCGGAGAGCAATTCGAACCTTAAAGCCCCGGCAACCGGCGCTGCCTCGACCAGCTTGACCTGAACCCGATCGCCGAGACGGTAGGTTTCTCCCGTGCGCTCGCCCCGCATGGAATGCGTCCTGTCGTCGTACCGGTAATAATCGGCCCCGATGGTCGCCGCCGGCACGAAGCCATCCGCGCCGGTCTCATCGAGCTTGATGAAGAGCCCCGATTTGGTGACGCCGGAGATCTGGCCTTCGAATGTGGCGCCGATGCGGTCGGCGAGGAAATGGGCGATCAGGCGATCATTGGTCTCGCGCTCCGCCGCCATGGCGCGCCGTTCCGCCGCCGAAATCCGGGCGCTGATCTCGATCAGTTCCGCGCGCGTCGTGTCGGGCGGCAGGCCGTCCTTGCCGAGCTTGAGCGAGGCGATCAGCGCGCGATGCACGATGAGATCTGCATAGCGGCGGATCGGCGACGTGAAATGGGCGTAGCGCTTCAGGTTGAGGCCAAAATGGCCGTAATTCTCAGCGGAATACTCGGCCTGGGATTGGGAGCGCAGCACGACCTCGTTGATGAAGAGCTGGTGTTCCGATCCGTCGACGGTTCGCAGGATGCGGTTGAAAAGCTCTGGCCGGATCGGGCCTTGCGTCGGCAGCTTCAGGGCGATGGAGGCGAGCACCTCGCTCAGGGCGCGCATCTTCTCGAGCGAAGGCTCGTCATGGACCCGGTAGATCAGGTCGGACTTGGCCTTCTCCAACGTCTCGGCGGCCGAGACGTTGGCGAGAATCATGAATTCCTCGATCAGCTTGTGGGCTTCCAGCCGCTCGGGCACGAGCACGCGATCGACGGTCCCGTCGGGTTTGAGCAGGATCTTGCGCTCGGGAAGATCGAGAAACAGCGGCTCGCGGATGTCGCGCGCCTTCTTCACCGCCGCATAGGCATCCCACAGGGGTTTCAGGATCGGGGCGAGCAGGGGACCGGTCGTGTCGTCCGGCCTGCCGTCGATGGCGGCCTGCGCCTGCTGGTACGACAGCTTCGCCGCCGAGCGCATCATGATCCGGTGAAAGGCATGGCTGCGCTTGCGGCCATCCGCCCCGATGATCATCTGCACGGCGATGGCGGGGCGGGGCTCGTGCGGGCGAAGCGAGCAGAGATCGTTGGAGATCCGCTCCGGCAGCATCGGCACCACGCGATCGGGGAAATACACCGAATTGCCGCGCTCCTGGGCCTCCCGGTCGAGCGCCGTGCCGGGCCGCACATAGGCGGCCACATCGGCGATGGCGACTGTGACGATGAATCCGCCGGCATTCTCCGGGTTTTCATCCGGCATCGCATGGACCGCATCGTCATGATCCTTGGCGTCGGGCGGATCGATGGTGATAAGCGGCAGATCGCGCCAATCCTCGCGGCCCGCCAGTTGCGCGGGCTCGGCCCTGTCGGCCTCCGCCTGCACGTCGGAGGAAAAGACGTTGGGAATGTTGTGGGTGTGAATTGCGATCAGGCTGACGGCTTTCTCGGATTTCACCGATCCGAGCCGCTCCTTCACCTTGGCGTGCGGGAGGCCGATGCGCGGATGCTTGACCACGGAAGTGGCGACCAGATCGCCATCCTGCGCGCCGCCCTCGTCGCCGGGGAGAATGTGGATTTCCCGCTCGCGCGATTTCTTTTCGACCGGGATCAACCGCCCGCCTCCCTCAGGCAGGGGGCGGAAGATGCCGAGGACCTGGGCGCGCTGCTTCTCGAGAATCTTCGTCACGCGCCCGGCATAATGATGGATGTCGCCGGCTTTCAGGGGATTGACCCGGATCAGCGCGCGATCGCCGATGCCCGGAACGGGAGAGCCGGGGCGGGGCTTGCGGGGCATCGAGATGATGATGGTGGGGATCGGGCCGTGCTCTTCGGCATCCCATTCGGTCGGCTCGGCAATCAACTCGCCATCGCGATCGCGCCGCTTGATGTCGGCCAGAACGACGGGGGGCAGCTGGCCCGCCCGGTGAACGTTCTTGCCGCGACGATCGACAACGCCTTCGATTTCGAGGTCCTTCAGCATCTGCTTGAGCCAGATCCGGTCGCCGCCCTTGATGTTGAAGGCCTGCGAAATCTCGCGCTTGCCAACCTTGCCCGGCGTCTCGGCAATGAAGGCGACGATCTGTTCGCGGGTGGGAAGGCCGGGGGCGGCGGGTTTGGTGCGCTTAGCCAAAGGAGAAACTCGAAAAATCCATCAGGTCTTGTCGCACGTGGGAGAGAGGGCGGCTAGCCTGCCGCGACGTGGGAGTGTCACCTCATCAAGTGGGACGGGCGTGAACAAAAAAAAGGCCTCCTTTGCAGAGGCCTTTAAGGGACCGGCTCGTGGGGGCAGAATGAGCCGGTGATACCTAAAAACGACTGGATCCGAGGAAGGTTCCGGGAGATTCGAGAAATTTCAAAATTTCTTTGCGCCGGAGTGGGAGAGCCTGCACTTGCCGGCGTGGATTCCTGCTGGCGGAGAGCGCGCGGATCCTTCGCTTCAATGGGAGTCGCGGTCGGCGCACAATTGCTTCGGCTTCATTTCATGAGCAAACACGCCGATCGGTTACGGCATGTGCTTCCTCCGATTCGGATCAGCGCTAGGGCCTCGGCATTGTGAGAGCGCGACAATCGTCAAAAATTCCTCGCCGCATCCGAGCTCTTAATGGAAGCGGCAAATCGATGGCATATTTTCAACATTAGCTTGATTTTCCTAGAAGCTTGGCGTCTGAAGGTTCCCTAACGTCAGCCGTTTTGCGGCAATTGGTTTTGAGGAATGGCAATGTTCGTCGGCAAAAATGCGATCGCAATATTCACCGTCCTGTCGGGTGTAGCGACGGGCTCCTGCGCCTTCGGGGTTTCTGCGCTTGCGGCAGATCCTATCGTTGTGAAGCAGGTTGCGCCGGCTGTGGTCGCCGACACATGGTCCATCCAGGTCACGCCATATTTTTGGATGGCAGGGCTCAAGGGACCGGTGCGCGTTGGACCTCGCTTGCCGCAGGTCGAGGTGGATCAGTCGTTCTCGGATATCTTTGACGACCTCGACGGCGCGTTCACTGGCCTTGCTGTTGTTCGCTATGGGCGCTTCGGCTTCTCGGCCGATCTGTCTTATACGGGGACGACGACGGCCGTCCCAACTCCCAGTCCCATGTTCGGGAGAGGACATATCAGCGAAGAAGTGTTCTTTGCGACCGTTGCCGGATCCTACACCGTCCTTGAAAACAGCAATGGTTCGCTTGACGTCATGGGCGGGATCCGCATCTGGTCCTGGGATTCCGCACTGGAGCTGCCGCTTGCCGGCCTCGGTATTTCGCTTAACGCCTCACAGGACAAATCCTGGGTGGACCCGGTGATCGGGTTGAAGGGACGGATCAATCTGACCGACAAGTTCTTTCTCGTCGGCTACGGCGACATCGGCGGGTTTGCAGGTGGATCCGACTACACTTGGCAACTCCTTGGGACGATCGGTTACCAGGCGACAGAGAACATCGCGCTTTCGGCCGGCTACAGGCACTTGGCGGTCAAGTACGAGGACAAGGGCTACGAGCGGGACGTGGCGTTCTCCGGCCCGATCCTGGGTGCGACTTTCAAGTTTTGACGGTGGTTCCACGTCACTTTGCCGATGTTCCCCGCCGGACGAAACGAATGATCTTCACCCGAACCGCGATTGCGGCGGCGCTCGTCGTTGGTTGCGTTGATTCCGGTTCCGCACAAGATTCATCCGGGCAGAACGATGCCAACAACCCGCTGACGCCGAAGGTCACGCTGAACGTACAGGACTACTACACGCCGTCGAGCATCGGCTCTCCTGGCACCCGGCCCAATCAGTTTCTCCTGAGAGGCCTCATTCCATCCGATCTGTTCGGGGCGCCTCAGTTGATGCGCTTTACGCTCCCGATCGAATCCGTCTCTTCGCCTCAGATCGGCTCGGATGAGGGGTTCGGCGACCTCACATTGATGGACGTGTTCATCGTCCCGGGGCAGGAGGTCTCGTTTGGCTTCGGCCCTATCCTCGTCGCGCCGACAGCAGAAGTGATCTTCTTGGGGCTGGCAAATGGCAGGCTGGGGCCGCCGCAGTGATCATGGTTCCGAAGAGCTGGGGAATTTTCGGTGGCTTGCTGACGTTTCAGCAATCGTTTGCCGGCGATCGAGATCGCGCTGATGTCGAAAGCCTGACCTTTGAGCCCCTCGTCACCGTCAACCTGCCGCAAGGATTCTACGTTCGATCCTCGGCCACCTGGTCGTTTGATATCGAGAACGACACTTTCGTGATTCCGGTCGGCCTTGGAATCGGCAAGGTGTGGCACCTGTCGAAAGCAGCGACGTTGAATACGTATGTTGAGCCGCAATACAGCGTTTTCCACCAGGGAACGGGAATTCCCCGGTGGCAGATCTTCGCAGGCGTCAACCTGCAGCTGGCAATTGGAAAGTAACGACCCGGGGTCGGAACGCCATCTCGAACAAACGACGCATCGAACGTTGCGAACTCTCGGACGTGTCCGCGTCATCCTTCAACTGAGCGATAAATCGAGGTGCTGCCGCTGCATATTCTCATCGTCGGCCGCGTGCCCCTGACGAGGCGGGCGCCGCCGGCGATGAGAAGAGCGTTCTAACTCACTGCTTCGGAAAGGCGATCGCCGTTGGCGTCGGGTTGGCTTTCAATGGTGCGATCTGCAAGGTCTTCGCGTCGAGATCGAAGCTCATCAGATCGACCGACCGCAGAACCTGATCCTCATAGCTTTTGATGTAGTAGCGTTTGGCACGAAGGTCGGCGACCGACGACCATTGGGTATATTCGAGCTGCCCGCCCTTCGGGTCGGTGCGGATGAAGCCGATCGGGATATCGAAATTGTTGAGAATGTGCTCGGCGAGACGGACGGTCTGAGGACCGTCGGGGAGCTGCTTGGCTGATGCGACATATCCAAGTGCGCGAATGAAACGCGACGGCGGCGTCGGGTCTCCAGGAATTCCAAGAAGGCCGGAACCCTGTCCGAAGGGCGCAATCGTCTGTCCGGCAATCTTCAGGGACGGCGCGTCCACCGGCGTGATGTTCACGTAGTTGCTGACGTTGTTGATGTGCCAGTCGAAGGTCGGCGAATTTGTCAGAACCCCGAGCGGATTGTCGTGGATTTTCAGTTTTCCGTCGATCGGCTCGATCACGATCGAGGCTCCGGTCGCGTCATGAAACGCAAAATGGAGCGGGAGCGTGAAGTTGATGCCCGGCGTCGGGACATCGATGATCGAGATCTTTGCCGCCGCCGCCTTCACCTCTGCGACGGTCGCGAAATTCGTCAGCGCCCAAGTCAGAAACTCCCATGGGGCGAGAGAGGAGCTCGGGTCGGCATCCTTGGGAGCCGTGTAGCTCGCGAAGCCGGGAAAGTACAACGCGCCACCGGCGAGGCCTTTCTCGTTCATGCCGTCCGACACGACCGGTTTTCCCAGATTGATGACGCCAGCCAGCGCGTAGCGGCTCTTCCACTTGAACGTCGTCGTATTGTCGGGACCCGTGCCCACATAACCATAATTGCGAGGGATGACCGCCAGTTCGGATTGGATGTTGAACGCATATTCCATGGTGCGGCCATAGACGGGCGTGCCATCGGCAGCGGTCAGAAGAATGTTCGTGCAGGCCTGCGCGGCCGGTGCGACCGCCATGGTGCTTGCCAGAGTAAGAGCGGTTAGCCGACCAAATATTCCAGATAGACGACGAGACATTCACTTACTCCGTTTCATGCAGTGAACATGCCTACTACCCCTGCTGACGTAAGGGAACAAGTCCTAGGACTTGGAAGAGATGTCTGTTCGAACAGGAAGGTAAATTCCAGTGCGCTCGCTCTACGGTGCGGGCTGCTGAGGTTCGCTCCGGCCGTTCGGCGACGGCGTGGCGTCATTCCTCGCTCCCAGTCGGGCGGGCCTTCTCAAAAGGTCGCAGCTCGATAGCGGGCGAACCACGACCTGCAAGCCGCTCAAACTCGTCCGGGGACGCCAGCGGCGGGGCGCAATGAGAGAGTGGTATGGCCGGGGAGAATGAGACACTCGCACCGGCCCACACAGCCTCAGATATCCAGCGCTTCCTCATTGGCGAAGGCCGCCCGTTCCTGAATGAACGCGAACCTTGCCTCGGGTTTGTTGCCCATCAGCCGTTCGACGGCATCGCCGGTTTCCGGCCGCTCGTCGGCATCGATCACCACTTTCAGAAGCATGCGCTTCTTCGGATCCATGGTGGTTTCCTTGAGCTGCGCCGGCAGCATTTCGCCCAGGCCCTTGAAGCGACCGATCTCGACCTTTCCGCTGCCCTTGAAGGCGGACTTCATGAGCCGGTCCTTGTCGGCGTCGTCACGGGCATAGACGGTCTTGGCACCTTGGGTCAGCCGGTAGAGCGGCGGCACCGCGAGATAGAGATGACCGGCGTCGATCAGGCGCGGCATCTGGCGGTAAAAGAAGGTGATGAGGAGCGAGGCGATGTGGGCGCCGTCCACATCCGCGTCCGTCATGATGACGACCCGCTCGTAGCGCAGGTCGGCGTCCCGATAGGCGGTGCCCATGCCGCAGCCCAAAGCCTGCACGAGATCGGACAATTGCTGGTTCTGGTGCAGCTTGTCGCGCCCCGCCGACGCCACGTTGAGGATCTTGCCGCGCAACGGCAGGATCGCCTGGCTCTTGCGGTCGCGCGCCTGCTTGGCCGAACCGCCCGCCGAATCGCCCTCGACGATGAAGAGTTCCGACCCCGCCGCGCCCGCGTTGGAGCAATCGGCGAGCTTGCCGGGCAGGCGCAGCTTGCGGGTCGCGGTCTTGCGGGCGACTTCCTTTTCCTGCCGGCGGCGCAAGCGCTCATCGGCCCGGTCCATGACCCATTCGAGGATCTTGTTGGCCTGAAGCGGGGAGGCGGCGAGCCAATGGTCGAAGGTGTCGCGGATGGCGCTCTCGACGATGCGGCCGGCCTCCAAGGTCGCGAGCTTGTCTTTGGTCTGACCCTGGAATTCCGGCTCGCGGATGAACACCGACAGCATGGAGGCGCAGGTCGACATCACATCGTCGGTGGTGGCCGGCGCCATGCGCTTCTGCTGGCCGACCCGCTCGGCATGGTCGCGCAGGCCGCGCAGCAGGGCGATGCGCAGACCGTTTTCGTGCGTGCCGCCCTCGGGCGTCGGCACGGTGTTGCAATAGGAGGATGAGAATCCATCCTCATGCGCCATCCAGGCCACCGCCCATTCAAGCGAGCCATGGCCGCCCGGCTTGGTGATCTTGCCGGAGAAGATCTGGTCCGACACCAGCTCTTTCCCCTCGATGTCGTGCGCCAGATAATCCTTCAGGCCGTTGGGAAACTTGAACGTCGCCTCGGCCGGCACGCTGTCGATTCCGGCGAGCAGCGAGGGCGCGCATTTCCAGCGGATTTCCACGCCACCGAACAGATAGGCCTTGGAGCGCGCCATTTTGAACAGGCGGCGCGGCTGGAAATGGGCATCCTTGCCGAAAATCTGGTGATCGGGCTTGAAGCGCACCCTGGTGCCGCGCCGATTGAGCACGCGGCCAACCGTTTCGAGCTTCGTCTGCGGCAGGCCGCGGGAAAACACCTGGCGATAGAGCGTCTGGCCGCGCGCGACCTCGACCTCGAGAGTTTCCGACAGCGCGTTCACCACCGAGACGCCGACACCGTGCAGGCCGCCCGAGGTTTCATAGACCTTCGAGTCGAATTTCCCACCCGCGTGCAGCGTGGTCATGATGACTTCGAGGGCCGATTTCTTCGGGAATTTCGGATGCGGATCGACCGGGATGCCGCGACCGTTATCCAACACCGAAAGCCAGCCGCCTTCCTCCAACTCGACCTCGATGAAAGTCGCGTGTCCGGCCACCGCCTCGTCCATCGAATTGTCGATGACCTCGGCGAAGAGGTGGTGGAAGGCCTTCTCGTCCGTGCCGCCGATATACATGCCGGGACGCCGCCGCACCGGCTCCAGCCCTTCGAGCACCTCGATGTCGGACGCGTCATAGCCGCTCTCGTCCGGCGTGCCTTTGGGAACCGCGCGGGCGAGTTTCGCCGTGGCCGCTTTCGCTGGTGCGCTGCGCCTGACCGGCGCCGCATCGCCCCCGAAGAGATCGTCGTCGTTATGGGTCATTGGGACCTTGGTCCGTCGTGATTCGCGTTTCGCCGATGGAGCACTCATACCTCATGTCATACGTGAACAAATCAGAAACGTGAAGGCTTGCTCGATGATTGCGAGCCATAAAAGAAATTGCGCGCCGGCGCCATCTCCGTGTGGAGAGGCATCCACCGCGACCGGAGGTTCGAACCGCCCGGAGATGAACGCAATTGCCCGATTCCGCCTAAAGAATGGCTGTTCGCTTACGGCAGGAACTGTTTAACTCCGGTTCACGTTAAGGCACTATGGTGAACAAGCTTGACGGGAGACCAGACGTGACGCGGATTGTGGCAGCGACCCATCATATTCATCTCGATCGTGCTGCACGCAATGCCGGCGAAGCGTTCGCCTTCGACGAGCCCGATACGGCGCCGGTCGCTCAGAAATCCAACCGGCTCAACGCCCTATGGGGCGCGGTCGCGGCGGTCGCTCTCACCGCGCTGTATTTCTTCATCTGACGCTTTCGACGAGCCCTTCGGCCTTTTGAGCGCGCGACCAAAAAAGTGCTCGACGGACTTTCCGAAGACCAGAAGCGCGAGCGCGATCACCGTGCCGACGAAGGTGAGAAACCATTCTCCGAGCCCCGCCGACACGCCGAAAGTCGCCGCGATCAAGACCGTGGCGGCGGTGGTGAGGCCGTGAATTTCCAGCCGCTCCGGTTCGCGGAGAATCACCCCGGCGCCAAGGAATCCCAACCCCGTCAGAACGCCCTGAATGATGCGGCTGGCCGCATCCCGATGGATCGTCAAGTCGCCGAGATCCGATCCGGCGAGCACGACAACGGCTGAACCCAGCGACACCAACCCCAGGGTCCGCATGCCCATCGGCTTGTCGTGAAGGTCGCGGTTGAGCCCGATCACCATCCCGGCACAGGTCGCCGCAATCAGTCGCAACAGGATCTCCAGGTGCACGTCGGTGATCAGATCAGCCCAGGTTTTCATCAGGTTGGCCCGATTTTCTAAACTGCCTTCTTGGTAGCAGCTTTCTTGACTGCGACCTTCTTCGGCGCCGCTTTCTTGGCCGCTGGTTTCTTGGTTGCGCTCTTAGTCGCGGTTTTCTTCGCGACAGTCTTGGTAGCAGTCACCGGCGCCTTTTTAGTTGCGGTCTTCTTGGCAGCGGCCTTCTTCGCCGGCGCCTTCTTGGCAGCGATCTTGCGGCCGCGCGACGGCTTCTTCGACGGGCCCGCGGCCCGACGCGCCACGAGCAGCGCAATCGCTTCGTCGAGCGTGACCGCCTCGGCGGTTATCGATTTCGGCAGCGTGGCGTTGGTCTCGCCATCCGTCACGTAAGGCCCGAAGCGCCCGGCCTTCACCACGATGGGCTTGGCCGATTCCGGATCCTCGCCGAGCGGACGTCCCGGATCGGCGGCGCCACGACGGAATCCGCCGCCATTCTCCTTGGCGACGATCAAGTCGATCGCCCGATTCCCGCCGATTTCCAGCACATCGTCTTCGTTGCCGATATTGGCGTAGGTCTTGCCATGCTGAACATACGGTCCATAGCGGCCGATGCTGGCAAAGATCGGCTCGCCCGAGACCGGATGCTTCGCCACTTCGCGCGGCAGGGCGAGCAGTTTCAGCGCCGTCTCAAGGTCGATCGAGGCCGGCGAGCGGCCCTTCGGCAGCGACGAACGCTTCGGCTTCTCGCCTTCGCCGAGTTGAACGAACGGGCCGAACCGGCCATCGCGGATGGTGACCTGCTGGCCGCTCTCGGGATCGTCGCCCAGAACACGAACGCCCGGCTGGCCGCCATTCTCGGACGTGCCTTCGCCTTCGCCATTGGCGCCGGTTGCGGCGAGCTGACGGGTGAACTTGCATTCCGGGTAGTTCGAGCAGCCGATGAACGCGCCGAACTTGCCGAGCTTCAGCGAGAGCTGGCCGGTGCCGCAGGTCGGACAGGTGCGCGGGTTGGAGCCGTCGCCCTTGTCGGGGAAGATATGGGGGCCGAGCAACTCATTAAGCGAGTCCAGCACCTGCGTGGTGCGCAGGTCGGTCGTCTCGCCGATGGCCGCCGAGAAGTCGCGCCAGAAATCGCGCAGAACCTGCTTCCAATCGACCTCGTGGTTGGAAACACGATCGAGCTGCTCTTCCAGATCCGCGGTGAAGTCGTATTCCACATAGCGGCGGAAGAAGCTCTCGAGGAAGGCGATGACGAGCCGGCCCTTGTCCTCGGGAACCAAACGCTTCTTGTCGATCCGCACATATTCGCGGTCGCGCAGCACCTGCAACACCGCCGCGTAGGTGGAGGGACGGCCGATGCCGAGTTCTTCCATGCGCTTGACGAGGCTCGCCTCCGAGAAACGCGGCGGCGGCTCGGTGAAATGCTGCGTCGAGACGATGCGGCGGCGGGTCAGCGCGTCGCCCTTGCTCATGGGCGGCAGGCGGCCCTCATCCTCGTCCGCCTCGTCGTCCTTGCTCTCATTGTAGAGCGTCAGGAAGCCGTCGAACTTGATGACCTGACCGGTGGCGCGCAGGTCGAGCCTGCGTGGGCCGACCTCGGCCAGAATGTCGGCCGTGGTGCGCTCGAGCTGGGCCGATTCCATCTGGCTCGCAATCGTGCGGGTCCAGATCAGCTCGTACAGCCGGGCCTGCTCGGGTTCGAGATACTTCGCCACTTGCTTGGGCAGGCGGCTGATGTCGGTGGGCCGAATGGCCTCGTGCGCTTCCTGCGCGTTCTTGGCCTTCACCGTATATTTGCGGGGAACGCCCGGCACGTAGTTGTCGCCATATTCCTTGCCGATGACGCGGCGGATGTCCTGCACGGCCGGCGGATCGATATCGACGCCGTCGGTTCGCATATAGGTAATGAGACCGACGGTCTCGCCGCCAATCTCGACGCCTTCATAGAGACGCTGCGCCACCCGCATGGCCTGGGCCGGCGCCAGCCCCAGCTTGCGCGAGGCCTCCTGCTGCAGGGTCGAGGTGGTGAAAGGCGGGTAGGGATGGCGTTTCGCCGGCTTCGCCTCGATGTTCGACACCGAGAAAGTCGCCAGTTCGAGGTCGCGCTTGAAGGCCTCGGCCTCCTCGCCCTTGCCGATGTCGAGCCGGGTAATCTTCTTTCCGTCGGCTCCCACAAGGCGGGCATCGAACACGCCGCCATCCTTGGTCGCCAGCGTCGCAACCAGCGACCAGTATTCCTGGGACTTGAAGGTCTCGATCTCGAGTTCGCGGTCGCAGACGAGGCGCAGGGCCACCGATTGGACGCGGCCGGCCGAGCGTGCGCCCGGCAGCTTGCGCCACAGAACCGGCGACAGGTTGAACCCGACGAGATAATCAAGCGCACGGCGTGCCAGATAGGCATCGACCAGCGCCTGATCGATCTGGCGCGGATTGCGAAGCGCGGTCAGCACCGAATCCTTAGTGATCGCGTTGAAGGTCACGCGCTCGACCGGCAGATCCTTGAGGACGCGCTTCTCCCGCAGGGCTTCGAGAACGTGCCAGGAAATGGCCTCGCCTTCGCGATCCGGGTCGGTCGCCAGAATGAGCTTGTCGGCGCCCTTGATGGCGCGGGCGATATCGTTCAGCCGTTTGCCGCCCCGGTCGTCGAGGGTCCAGATCATCTTGAAATCGTTTTCGGGATCGACCGAGCCGTCCTTGGCCGGCAGGTCGCGGATATGCCCGAAGGAGGCCAGGACCTCGTAATCCTTGCCGAGATATTTGTTGATCGTCTTGGCCTTGGCGGGCGACTCGACGACGAGGATTTTCATGTGCGACTTCCTAATAGCCGCGAGCGGACGCTCGGTGGTCACGGCAAAAACCGGCAGCCAAGCCTGACTGCCGTGGGGGCGGATAAGTGGTTGATGATCGCCGACAAGTCAAATCGGTCTAGAAGGCGAACCCGCTATATGGTCTGAAACACCCGCTCCAGCAAGGCGTCGGTCGCACCGCCCAGATCATTGCTCCCGATCAGGCCGGCCGGCCGGGCGAGGCGGGAGCGAGCCCAGGCCTCGGCGATTTCGGGCGGGGCCGAGGCCGCCAGCGCCGCGGTCGCCGCCAATGCAAACAGCCGGTCGGCGATGAAGCGGGCTCGCGCCTCGGCCTCCGGGGATTTAAGCGCCTGGATGATCTCGCTGGCGGTGTCCCGGGCGCCCGGGAGGTGATCGACGCCGCTCATGAGGCTGGCGAGAACGGCGGCCGCAGCCTGGGGTTCGCGGTTTTCCGTGCGCAGGATATCGAGCGCGATCACATTGCCGGAACCTTCCCAGATCGCGTTGACGGGTGCCTCCCGGTAGAGGCGGGGCAGGGGACTCTCTTCCACATAGCCGTTGCCGCCGAGGCACTCCATCAGCTCATAGAGGAGGCGCGGCGCCGCCTTGCAGATCCCGAATTTCGCCGCGGGCGTGATGAGACGGGCGAAGGCGGCCTCGGTGCTGTCGGCGCCGTCGAAACTCCGTGCCAGCCGCATGGACAGGGCGGTCATCGCCTCCGATTCCAGCGCAAGGTCGGCCAGCACGCTGCGCATGAGCGGCTGGTCGATGAGTCTCTTCCGGAAGACCTCGCGGTGGCGAGCGTGATGATGGGCGAGAACGAGGCCCATCCGCACGAGCCCGGCCGAGGCGACGGCGCAATCGAGCCGCGTCAGCTGGACCATCTTGAGGATAGTGGTGATGCCGCGACCTTCCTCGCCGATGCGCCACGCGAATGCCTGCTCGAACTCCACCTCGGCGGAAGCGTTCGAGCGATTGCCGAGCTTGTCCTTCAGCCGCAGCAGGCGCAGCGCGTTCAAGGAGCCATCCGGCCGAAACCGCGGCAGCAGGAAGCAGGTAAGCCCGCCGGGCGCCTGCGCCAGCACCAGAAAGGCATCGCACATGGGCGCCGACATGAACCATTTGTGCCCGGTGAGCGCATATTCGTCGCCCGTGACGAGGATGGCTGTCGTGGTATTCGCCCGAACATCGGTACCGCCCTGCTTCTCGGTCATGCCCATGCCGAGGGTCACGGAGGTCTTGTCCCAGAACGGAATGAAGCGGGGATCGTATTCCCGCGAGAGAATTTTCGGCAGCCATTCGGCAAGCCGTTCCGGGCTCGCACTGAGCGCCGCCACGGAAGCATGCGTCATCGTCAGCGGGCAGACATGGCCAGCCTCTATTCCCGAAATCATGAAGAGGCGGGCGGCGCGGGCGACGGATTTGCGGCCCTCGTCGTCGCCGGCGATCCGCTCGTCCCAGGTCGAAGCATGAAGCCCATCGGCCATGCTGGCCGTCATCAGGGAATGGTAGGCAGGGTGGAATTCCACCACGTCGAGCCGGTGGCCGACGGGATCGTGGGTCCGCAGGCGCGGCGGGTTTTCATTGGCCAGGCGACCGCGCTCGAAACGCTGCCCGCTGCCCCAGCGCTTGCCGAAGGAGGCAAGGCCCTCCGCGTCGAGATCCACATGGTTGGCAGCCAGCGCATCGAGCAGCGGCCTGTCGGTCGAGGTCAGGTCGAAATCGACAAGAGGCGGTGTCTGGTTGAAAACCTCGTGCGGATCCATGGCGGTTCCTGCTCTGCCTGATGGGGAAGTCTAGCGCCCGCCAGTCGATTTTTACACCATCCCGTCATTCCGGGGCCGCGCCAGCGGAACCCGGAACTCATACCCGCTGAGATTCCCGAACAGGGCGCCATCGGAGCCGTCGCGCTTCTTTTCACCGGTCGGCGTTTATGGGTTCCGGGTTCGCGTTTCACGCGCCCCGGAATGACGTTGGCGCCACCCCGTCATTCCGGGGCCGCGCAGCGGAGCCCGGAACCCATACGCGCAGAGGTCGCTGGATAGACCCGTCCATCACGCAGCCTTCGAACGACAGCGCATATCCGTTCCAGGTTCGCGCTTCGCGCTCCGGAATGACGGCGAATAAAGCGTTAGGCGGCGTGCCACGCTTGCCGCCTTCTTCAACTCCCCGTATAGCCATCGTTTTAAGATGAGTGACACACCCCGACCCGTTTTTCCCCATCGCCACCTGCTCGGAATCGAGGGGTTGTCCGCGCTGGATCTCACCGCCTTACTCGATCTTGCCGACGAGCAGGTCGAGGTCAGCCGGCAGGTCGAGAAGAAAAAATCGACCCTCCGCGGCCGCACCCAGATCAACCTGTTCTTCGAGCCGTCGACGCGCACCCAATCCTCGTTCGAAATCGCCGGCAAGCGCCTTGGCGCCGATGTGATGAACATGTCGGTCGCGTCCTCCTCGGTGAAGAAGGGCGAGACGCTAGTCGATACGGCCGCGACCCTGAATGCCATGCGGCCCGACCTCATTATCGTGCGCCACCACGCGGCAGGCGCCGTGCATCTGCTCGCGCAGAAGGTCGATTGCTCGGTGGTCAATGCCGGCGACGGCGCGCACGAGCACCCGACACAGGCGCTGCTCGACGCGCTCACGATCCGCCGCAACAAGGGCGGCATCGAGGGGCTTACGGTGGCGATCTGCGGCGACATCGTGCATTCGCGGGTCGCCCGCTCGAACATGCTGCTGCTGGCGACCCTTGGCGCGCGCGTGCGCCTCGTCGCCCCATCGACCCTGCTGCCGCCCGGAATCGAAGGGCTCGGCTTCGAGACCTTCACGGACATGCGCCGTGGGCTGGACGGCGCCGATATCGTCATGATGCTGCGCTTGCAGCGCGAGCGCATGAACGGCTCGTTCGTGCCGTCCACCAAAGAATATTTCCGCTTCTACGGTCTCGATCAGGAAAAGCTTTCCTGGGCGAAGCCCGATGCGCTGGTGATGCATCCGGGACCGATGAATCGCGGCGTCGAAATCTCCTCAGAAGTCGCCGATGGCGCGCAATCGCTGATCCGCGAGCAGGTTGAAATGGGCGTGGCCGTGCGCATGGCGGTGCTGGAGGCTCTGGCGAGCCATTTGCCGAATCGATAGAAACCTTCCCTCTCCCCTCTGCGGGAGAGGGTGGCCGCCGAAGGCGGTCGGGAGAGGGGCCATGACGATCAGAAAAAACCAGGTCCCCACCGCACTCCGCGACTTCGCAAAGGAGCAACGCTCCCTTCAGACTCGTGCCGAAGATCGGTTCTGGCAGCAGGTTCGGGCGGGCCGATTCCACGGCTATAAATTCAAGCGACAGGTTCCCATCGCTCCATACATCGTGGATTTCCTTTGTTCTGCCGCGAGGGTGATCGTCGAACTCGACGGGCCGCCACATGACACGCCTGAACAGCGAGCGCACGATCGAGCGCGGGATGCGTTTCTTCAGCGCCAGGGCTTTCAGGTGCTGCGCTTTTCGAATGATGTGATGCTGGGTAACGGCAATCTGGTGCTTGACTCTGTGCGCGCGGCAATTGAATCCCAGCTCTGCCCCTCTCCCGACCTGCTTCGCAGGCCACCCTCTCCCGCAGAGGGGAGAGGGAGAGGGAAACCCGCATGACGTCGTCTCATCCTCCGCTCCTCCTGAAAAACGCCTGGCTCGTCGATCCCGCCACCGGGCACGAGGAACGCGGGGGCGTGCTGATCGAGGGTGGGCTCATCAAGGCACTCGGTCCCGCCGTTGCGGCTCCCGAGGGCGCCGAGGTGATCGATTGCGGCGGGCAGGTGCTGGCGCCGGGTCTGATCGACATGCGGGCGTTCATCGGGGAGCCGGGAGCGGCGCACCGCGAGACCCTGAAAAGCGCCGGCGAGGCGGCGGCGGCGGGCGGCGTCACCACAATCGTGTCGATGCCGGATACCAACCCGGTGATCGATGATCCGGCCATGGTCGATTTCGTCCAGCGTCGGGCGCGCGATACCTCGATCGTCAATATTCGTCCTGCGGCCGCCCTCACCAAGGGGTTGCTGGGGCAGGAGATGGCCGAGATCGGCCTTTTGCGCGAGGCGGGCGCGATCATGTTTACCGACGGGGCGCGCTCCATCACCAACGCCCAGGTGATGCGCCGTGCCCTGACCTATGCGCGCGATTTCGATGCCCTCATCGTCCATCATGTGGAGGATCCCGACCTTGTCGGCCAGGGGGTGATGAACGAAGGGGAATTTGCCGCCCGGCTCGGTTTGCCCGGCATCCCGCGGGAGGCCGAAACGGTGATGCTGGAGCGCGACATGCGTCTCGTTCGCCTCACCGGTGGGCGCTACCACGCCGCGATGATCTCCTGCGCCGATTCGGCGGACATCATCCGCACCGCAAAGGCGGCGGGCCTTCCGGTAACCTGCGGGGTATCGATCAACAATCTGGCGCTGAACGAAAACGACATCGGTGATTACCGCACGTTCTTCAAGCTCTCGCCGCCGCTGCGTGACGAGGACGATCGGCAGGCGATGATCGCCGCGCTCGCGGACGGCACCATCGACGTCATCGTGTCCGATCACAATCCACAGGATGTGGAGACCAAGCGGCTGCCATTTGCCGAGGCCGAAGACGGCGCAGTCGGGCTCGAAACATTGCTGTCCGCGGCCCTGCGGCTCCTCCACGCGGATCTCATTTCGCTGCCTCAGCTCCTGCGCGCACTCTCCACCAGACCCGCTGAAATCCTTGGTTTGCCGGCCGGGCGGCTCGAATGCGGCGCGCCTGCGGATCTCATCGTGTTCGATCCCGACGCGCCCTACGTTCTCGACAAACGGCAATTGCGCTCGCTATCCAAGAACACGCCGTTCGAGGAAGCCCGTCTGGAAGGGCAGGTGACGCTGACGCTGGTTGCGGGCAGGATCGTGTTCGACCGCCGGTCCACCTGAAGGGAAACGATAGCGAATGTCCGACGACGCCCACCTGCTCTTCCTGCTGGCCGCCCTTGTCGTCGGCTATCTCCTCGGCTCCATCCCGTTCGGCGTCATCTTCACCCGCATGGCGGGGTTGGGCGATATCCGGAAGGTCGGTTCCGGCAATATCGGCGCCACCAATGTGCTGCGGACCGGCCGCAAGGGTCTCGCGGCCGCGACCTTGATCGGCGATGCCCTAAAAGGGACCGCGGCCGTTCTCCTCGCGCGCTACTGGGCGGACGATCTCGGCGCGGTGGCGGCGCTCGGCGCCTTTCTCGGGCACCTGTTTCCCGTCTGGCTCGGGTTCAAGGGCGGCAAGGGCGTGGCGACCTTTCTCGGCGTGCTGCTCGGATTGCAGCCGCTGGCAGCTTTGGCCTTCGTGGTGATCTGGCTCGGGCTTGCCTTCACGACACGTTATTCGTCGCTTTCCGCCCTGGTGGCGAGCGCAGCCTCGCCCATCGTGCTGTGGCTCCTCGACGAGCCGCAGATGGCCGGCGTCGCATTCATCCTCGCGGCCTTGCTGTGGTGGAAGCATAGCGAGAACATCCACCGGCTGCTCGAGGGCACCGAAGGCCGAATTGGACAGAAGGGTTGAGCGCCGGCGCATTGCTGACGGATGAGCAGCGCCTCGACTGGCTGCGCCTGATCCGTTCCGAGAATGTCGGCCCACGGACTTTCCGCGCCCTCATCAACCAATATGGCGGCGCATCGGCGGCGCTGGAAGCGCTGCCGGATCTCGCCCGCAGGAGCGGACGGGCGGCGCTGAAAGTCACGAGCCGCGCCGCAGCCGAGAAGGAACTCGCCGCCGCCGCACGGCTCGGCATCCGTTTCATCGCCATGGGCGAACCGGACTATCCCAAGACCCTCCAGGCCGCCGATACCGCGCCGCCGCTGATCGGCGTTCGCGGATCGACCGAGATCCTTTCGCGGCCGGCTGTGGCGATGGTCGGCTCCCGCAATGCTTCGGCGGCCGGGCTCACCTTTGCCGAGCGCCTGTCGCGGCAATTGGGGGAATTCGGCTACGTGATCGTGTCGGGCCTTGCCCGCGGGATCGACACGCGAGCCCACAAGGCGACCCTTGCCAGTGGCACCATCGCGGTGCTCGCCGGCGGTCAGGATCGCGTCTATCCGCCCGAGAACGAGCCGCTTCTGCTCGCCATCATCGAGAATGGCGGGGCGGTGATCTCGGAGATGCCTATGGGGTGGGAGCCGCGCGGCCGCGATTTTCCGCGCCGCAACCGGATCGTTTCCGGCCTCTCCTACGGGGTCGTGGTGGTGGAGGCGGCGCGCCGCTCCGGCTCGCTCATCACCGCGCGCTTCGCCCTCGAGCAGGGCCGGGAGGTGTTTGCCGTCCCCGGCTCGCCGCTCGATCCGCGCGCGGAGGGAACAAACGATCTCATCCGCGACGGCGCAACGCTCTGCGCCGGGCTTGAACATGTGACGAACGTGCTGGAGCCGCTGGTCGCAGCCGGTCCGAAACTCGATCCGGATATGGGCGAGCCGCTCCACCTTCTCGGCACCGAGGAATTGTGGGACGAACTCGATTTGCCCGAGATCGGCCGTCCAGCCGTCGGCATGGTGCTGCCGGATGCCGGCTTGCTGGATGAAGCCGGCGACGGTGACCGGATCGAAATCGATCTCGTCTCGCTGCTGGGGCCTTCGCCGGTGCCGGTCGACGATCTCGCGCGGCAATCGGGGCTCTCCATCCGGCATGTGCAGATGGCGCTGCTGGAGCTGGAAATCGCCGGGCGGCTGGAGCGCCATGGCGGCAATGCGGTATCGCTGATCGCGACGTCCTGAGCGTCAGGATTCCGGGTTGCTCGCCTGCACGACCCGAATCGCTTCGAGTCTCGCCATGTCGAGCAGATAGGCCAGCAGGTCGAGCCGCGAACGGCGCGCCAGCGACGCCAGCTCGATGGTGAAATCCGCCACGAATTTCGCCGTCTCGACGGGATCGGCGCCGCCCTTCAGCAGGCCTTCCGCGCCGGCAGCAGCCGCAGCGCCAGGGGTTGATAAACTTTTGGTTGTGCTCGGCGTCTTGGACATGAGACCTTTGGCTGGCAGTAACGTTGCAATGTCGCTCAATAACAATACAACCGCCGGCACACAACAAAAATTAAATAACCGTAAGTTGTGATCGTTTCCTACCCGAGCAGAACAATCAGCAATGGCATCGATCCCATGGCCACCAGCGTCTGCAGGGTCAGGATCTCGGCCATCAGGGGCGCGTTGCCGCCCATCTGCCGCGCGAGCACGAAGGCGGAGCTTGCCGAGGGCACGGAGGCGGCGATGATCGCTACTGCGAGGTCGTCGCCCGTCACCCCGCCGAGGCGCGCCACGCTGACCACCACCAGCGGCAGGACCAGCAATTTCAGAACACCCGACACCGCATGCGCGACCCCAGGCCGCGCGAGACGACGGATGTCGAGTCCCGCTCCGACCACCAGAAGGCCCGCCGCGAGGGCCGCTCTTCCCAGGAACTCGACATAGCTGCCGATGGGCTGCGGCAGGGGCGGCGCCAGGAGGTTGAGGCTGATTCCGATGGCGCAGGACCAGATAAACGGGTTCGCCGCGAAGGAGCGCAGGATTTCATAGGGGCTTTGACGGGCCTGGCCCGCAAAGCGGATGAACACATAGAAGGCGAGGAGGTTGAGCAGCGGCACCATGGCGGCGATCGCAACCGCAATCAGCGCGACGCCGCGATGCCCGAACAGGCTGCCGGCGACGGACAGGCCGATGAAGGTGTTCCAGCGTGTCGCGCCCTGGAAGATCGACGTGAAGCTCGGCCCGTCGATGGCAAAGCGGCGGGCCAGCAGCGGGCGCAAAGCCAGCGTGATGACGGTGATCACCAGGATGCCGACCACCAGCGCGCCGCCGACTCCCGCGACCGGAACCTCCCGGAGATTGGCGCGCAAGAGCGTATCGATGATGAGGGCGGGAAAGAAGATCGTGTAGGTCGTCCGCTCCAGCCCGGCCCATTGCCGATCGTCGACAAAGTTGGTGGCGCGGCAGAGCCAGCCTGTCGCGATGATCAGAAAGGTCGGGATAAGACTGGCGAAGACCGCTGACATGAGGGAGCCGGAAAGAAGAGCGCGGCGGGGCGCGGTTTTCGGTGGGCATCGCCGGATGTGCATTTCCGGATGTGCTCGAGGCGCTTAGCCTCTATTGAGATCCTTCACAAGCGAGCCGCCGAATGATCACCGGCATGTTTTTGGTCGAGGCGTCATGATTCAGGTGACCAATTCTCTGTCGATCGACGAGGATGAGCTGCAGGAAAGCTTCATCCGCGCATCGGGCCCCGGCGGCCAGAACGTCCATAAGGTTTCGACCGCGGTGCAATTGCGCTTCGATGTTCGCCGCTCGCCGAACCTGCCCGATGACGTGCGCCAGCGGCTCGAGCGGCTGGCCGGCCAGCGCCTGACCAATGACGGCGTTCTCATCATCACGGCGCAACGCTTCCGCACGCAGGAGCGCAACCGCGAGGATGCGCAGGCGCGTCTCGTCGAGCTGATCCGACAGGCGACCGAACGCCCGAAACCGCGACGCCCGACGCGCCCGACCCTGGCCTCGAAAGAGCGGCGGCTGGAATCCAAGGGGCGGCGCGCGGATATCAAGAAGGGGCGGGGCGCGAAGGGCAGTTTCGACTGAAACGAACAGGCGCGAGTTCGAGCGCAGGAAACGGATCGCGCCGATCGCCGCCGGCTCTAAGCTGGGAGGCCAGCTAAAGCCTCCGCCTTGAAAAAGGCGAAGCGCCTGTCCCACAGCCTCATCCTGAGGAGCCGCGAAGCGGCGTCTCGAAGGACGAGGCGTCTCCAGTAGGCACAGGACGACCCTTCGAGACGCAGCCTTTGGCTGCTCCTCAGGATGAGGGGAAGTATATGACCCACAGTTTTCAGGAGCCGCGCGTGAATCGCCGTACAAGCACATCTCTTTCCAGTCCCACCATCAACCGCATCATGAGCTGGCACGAGTGGGCGATGCTGCTTGCGCTCTCGGTGCTGTGGGGCGGCTCGTTCTTCTTCACCGGCATCGCCGTGAAGGAGCTGCCGCCTTTCAGCATCGTGGTGCTGCGGGTCGGGCTTGCGGCGATCATCCTGCTGGCCGTCTTGCGGTTGTCAGGCATCCGCATGCCGACGGATCCGAGAGCCTGGGCGGCGTTCATTGCCATGGGGCTGATGAACAACGTGGTGCCGTTCTGTCTCATCGTCTGGGGTCAGACCCATATCGCGTCGGGTCTGGCATCCATCCTCAACGCCACGACGCCGCTTTTCGGCGTCCTGGCGGCGAATTATCTCACCAGCGACGAGAAGATGACCGGCAACCGGCTCGCCGGCGTGCTGGTGGGGTTCGTCGGGGTCGTTTTCCTCATCGGACCGGCGGTCCTGGAGCAATCGGGGGCGAACATCGCGGCGCAGACGGCCTGCCTTGCGGCGGCATTCTCCTATGCGCTCGCGGGGATCTACGGGCGGCGCTTCAAGCGCATGGGCGTTGCGCCGATGGCCACCGCCACCGGTCAGGTGACTGCGTCCGCCATCCTTCTGCTTCCGCTGGCACTGATCGTCGATCGGCCATGGGTCCTGCCGATGCCGGGTCTCGATACCTGGGCGGCGATCGCCGGCATCGCGATCCTTTCGACGGCGCTTGCCTATGTGCTGTATTTCCGCATCCTGTCGACCGCCGGCGCAACCAACCTCCTCCTGGTCACTTTCCTGATCCCCGTCAGCGCGATCCTGCTCGGCTCCCTGGTGCTCGGGGAAAGGCTGGACCCGAGGCATTTTGCGGGCATGGCGCTGATCGGCGCGGGGCTGGCGGCGATCGATGGACGGCTCTTGCGGACGCTGAGGTCGAAACCTGCAAAACTCTGAGGTCTCCACCTCCTCCGAACCTTCACCCGCGGAACGGGGCGGCGAAGGAGGGCGTTTTTTCCGCATGTCTTACCGCCGTTTCCCGATCGTTTACGATGTGGTGTTCTTCATTGCCCTGCTGGCGACCGCGCTGGCGCTTGGCGCTGCGCTCGCCCACGTCCTCGAGCTGCCGAACAAGATCGGGCTTCCGCGCGATGAGTATTTCATCGTCCAGCAGGTCTATCGCGGGTGGGACAGGCTCGCCTTTCTCCTGCTCGTCGAGCTTGCGGCGATGATCGCGCTTGCGGTGATGTCTCGTCGGCGACCGCGGGTCTTCTGGCCTGTCGTCGGGGCGATCTTCTGTCTTCTGTCCGCACAGCTGCTGTTCTGGCTCTTCACCTTTCCGGCAAACGTCGCGACCGAGAACTGGACGCGGATGCCCAATGATTGGGGGAGGCTCCGCACGCAATGGGAATATTCGCACCTAGCAGGCGCCATATTCCAGGTTCTCGCCATGGCGGCGCTCATCGTCGCGGCGCTGGCCCATGCCCGAACGGGCGCGGTGGCGCGAGCTCCCTATTCGTCGCCGGGCGGATAGGCATGCTCGGCGCCCCGGAAATCCGCAACCGCATAGCAGCCGTCGCTGGTTTGCCGAATGCTTCTCGCTCCGATCTCCGCCTTCCCGTATCCGCCGGGAATGTCGAGGATGTAGGTCGGTTGGCACAGGCCGGAGATGCGGCCGCGCAAGGCTGTCACGAGCGCCTGTCCCTCGGCGATCGAGAGGCGGAAATGGCTGGTGCCGGGGGCGAGGTCCGGGTGGTGGAGGTAGTAGGGCTTGATCCGCGTCTCCACGAAGGCGCGCATGAGATCGGCGAGCACATCGGCATCGTCGTTGACGCCGCGCAGCAGCACCGATTGGCTGATCATGACGATGCCCGCATCGACGAGGCGCGCGCAGGCCCTGCGGGCTTGCTCTGTCAATTCGCGCGGATGATTGGCGTGAAGCGCCACATAGGTGGTCCTGCCGCTGGATTTCAGGGCAGCGATCAGGGCCTCGTCCACATGGTCCGGCTCGACCACGGGAACCCGCGTGTGGAAGCGTACGATCTTCACATGCTCGATGGCGGCAAGCCGCCGCATGATCTCTTCGAGCCGGCGCGGCGACAGCACCAGCGGATCGCCGCCGGTGAGGATCACCTCCCAGATCTCGCGGTGTTCGGCGATATAGGCGAAAGCCGCATCCATGGCGTCTGGCGAGAGCGTGCCCAAACCTTGCGGCCCGACCATCTCGCGGCGGAAGCAGAAGCGGCAATAGACCGGGCAGATATGGACGGCCTTGAGCAGAACCCGGTCGGGATAGCGGTGCACGATGCCTTCGACGGGACTGTGAGCAAGATCGCCGATGGGATCGGTGCGTTCGTCCGGTCTCGTTGAAAGCTCCGCGCCGGTCGGGACGAACTGGCGCGCAATGGGGTCGGCAGGATCATTCGGGTCGATGAGGGCCGCCATCGCGGGACTGACGGCCACGGCGTACAGCGCGGCCACCCGCTCGATGTCCTGCTGCAGCTCCGGCGAAATCATCCCGGCATCGATCAGTTCGGCCGGTGTGCGCAACGTGCGGGAGATGTTCAACGGCCGATCTCCGGCAGCGGCGTCCACAGCACCTGTTCGATGCGGGAGGCGCCGGTCGCCAGCATCACGAGGCGGTCGAAGCCGAGGGCGATGCCGGAGGCCTCCGGCATCAGCGCGAGCGCTGCCAGAAAATCCTCATCCACCGGATAACTCTCGCCATAGACCCGCATCTTTTCCGCCATTTCCGCCGCGAACCGGCGCGCCTGCTCGGCCGGGTCCGTCAACTCGCCGAAGGCGTTGGCCAATTCGACCCCGCAGGCATAGAACTCGAACCGCTCCGCCACGCGTGGATCGCGGGCGGTCGGACGGGCGAGCGCTGCCTCTGCGACCGGGTACTCATCGAGGATCGTGGCGCGCCCAAGGCCGAGATTGGGCTCGACCCGCTCCACGATGACGCGGCTGAAAAGGTCCGACCAGGTGTCGTCCTTTGCCACCCGCAGGCCTGCGGCTTGCAGCGACGCCGCGAGAGACGCCGCATCGGTCGAGCCGTCGGGCGCGATCGACGACAAGAGATCGATACCCGCGAACCGCTCGAAGGCCTCAGCGACGCTCAGGCGCTCGGGTTCCTGAAAGGGGTCGGTCTCGCGGCCGCGGAAGGAGAGGGTGCGGGTCCCCGCCACATCGGCAGCCAGCGCCAGCATCTCCCCGCAATCGCGCATCAGCGCCTCGTAGGGTTGGCCGGCGCGATACCATTCCAGCATCGTGAATTCCGGGTGGTGGAGCGGCCCGCGCTCGCGATTGCGATAGACATGGGCGAAGCAGGAAATCTTGCGTTCGCCCGCGGCCAGCAGCTTCTTGCAGGCGAATTCCGGCGAGGTGTGCAGGTAGAGCGGGGTCCTGTCGCCGCCAGCGGACACCGCTTCGGTCGCAAAAGCATGAAGATGCGCCTCATTCCCCGGCGAGACCTGAAGCGTCGCCGTATCGACTTCGATGAAACCGCGCTCCGCGAAAAACCCGCGCAGGGCCGCCTGGATGTGATTCCGCGCCATGAGGAACGGACGCCGGTCCGCATGGACGTGCGGCGTCCACCACGGTGAAGCGGCGGGCAGGGATGGGGACGCGGGCAGGGCCGCTTTCTTGGTTTCCACGATCCGGTTCAGGTTTTGGCCGCTCAGGCTGGCGATTTGCTTAAAGATAGGCTAGTGCGGCGTTGAAACAGTTTTCAGGCGTCGTCCGGGGCCAGTTCTCCCGTCCCTTCGACGTGCCCTATGTGTCACAAGGAACGCTTTCCGTGAAGGTCATCGCCTCTACGCTCCGCAAAGGCAACGTCGTCGATGTCGACGGCAGGCTTTATGTGGTTCTCACCGCCCAGAACATCCACCCCGGCAAGGGCACGCCTGTCACCCAGCTCGATATGCGCCGCATCTCCGACGGTGTGAAGGTCTCCGAGCGGTATCGCACCACCGAGCAGGTCGAGCGTGCGTTCGTGGAAGACCGAGAGCACACCTTCCTCTACGCCGACGGCGACGGCTACCATTTCATGAACCCCGAAAACTTCGACCAGGTTCAGGTGCCGGCGGACATCGTGGGCGACATGAAGGTCTACCTTCAGGAGGGCATGCCGGTGATGCTCTCGACCCATAACGGCCTCCCGATCTCGCTCGAACTGCCCGCGCGCGTGACGCTGGAAATCGTCGAGACCGAGCCGGTCGTGAAGGGCCAGACGGCTTCCTCCTCGTACAAGCCCGCGATCCTGTCAAACGGCGCGCGCACCCTTGTGCCGGGACACATCGTTCCCGGAACCCGCGTGGTCATCATGACGGAAGACGGTTCCTACGTGGAACGCGCCAAGGATTGATCTTGGGAGACGAGTTGCGGCGTTCGATGCTGCAACTCGATCACTAGACAGCGGCTGCGATTGCCTCGATCTCGAGCATGAGATCCGGTCTCACCAGGTCTGGGATGATGTGCGTCGTCCAAGTCGGCACGTGATCGCCAAGGATTTCTTTTGAGATCGCGGTCACCCTCGCCCGGGCATCATCTCCGATCGGGCGAAATCTCTCCACGATCAGTACCGTGCACTTCACGATGTCCGTCAGAGACATTCCGCCTGCCTCAACGTTCAGGATGATGTTTTGCAGAGCATAGCGCCACTGTTCCTCATAGGTGATGCCAAGCAATCCCTCCGGAGACATCCCAATCTGCCCGGAAATCAGCAACAACCGGGCATTCGGCGGTATGGACACCGAATGTGTGTAGCGCCCAATTGGCGGCGCGACTGTAACAGGATTCCGAAAAACGATCATGTGAACTCCGGCCGGGCAAATGTTACGTCATAGCGCCAGTATTCTTGATCCACAGTACGGTCAAGGCGATAGCTGCTTTCTTGCCAACCGCTCCCACAGGACAGTGCTTCATGACAACCGCCACGCCTGCCGCGATCAACCCGCTGGTTGCCGATGTCGGCAGCCCGCCGATCCCCGAGGCGCAAGGCTGGCTGGCGCGATATGACGGCTCGCGCGGTCCGGTGATCAACCTTTCGCAGGCCGTTCCGGGATCGGCTCCGCACCCCTCGATGCTGGAGCGTCTGGCGGCCAGCGCCGGCTCGGCCGCATCGGCAAAATACGGGCCGATCAATGGCGACGACGAGCTTTGCGCCACCTATGCGGCCGACCTGTCGGCGCTCTATGGCGGACGAATCGAGCCGCGGGATACGGCAATCACGGCAGGCTGCAATCTCGCGTTCTTCGCCACCATGATGCTGCTCGCCCGCCACGGCGACGCGATCCTGCTGCCGGCGCCGTGGTACTTCAACCATCAGATGTCCCTCGACATGCTCGGGATCGAGCCGCGTCCGCTGCCGTGCCGGGCGGATGCCGGATTCGTGCCCCGCATCGAGGATGCGGAGCCGCTGATCGACGGCAAGGTCCGGGCCATCGTCCTCGTGACGCCCAACAACCCGACCGGTGCGGTCTATCCCGATCAAGTGATCAAAAGTTTCGCCGACCTGTGTCGCCGGAAGGGAATTTCTCTCGTACTGGACGAGACATACCGGGATTTTCTGCCGAATGAAATTAGCAAGGCGCACGGCCTCTTCGCCAGCGAGGCGTGGCGCGACACGGTCATCCAGCTCTATTCGTTCTCGAAATCCTACGCGATTCCCGGCCACCGGACGGGCGCGATCACGGCGGATCATGCTGTCATCGATCAGGTGGCGAAAATCCTCGACTGCATCCAGATCTGCCCGCCGCGGACGGCGCAATCGGCGCTGCCATGGGCGATCGACAACCTGCGCGGCTGGCGCGAGGAAAACCGGCACGAGATCAACCATCGCGCGGAGGTCTTCCGGAAGGCCATCGCGCCGCTGCCGGGATGGCGGATCGAGTCGGCGGGAGCCTATTTCGCCTATCTGACCCACCCGTTCGCAGACAAGAGCGCTCAAGCGGTGGCAGCGAAGCTGGCGACCGAACGCGGCGTTCTCGTGCTGCCCGGCAGCTATTTCGGGCCTGGGCAGGAGCGTCAGCTGCGCGTGGCGTTCGCCAATGTGGGAGCGGATGTGCTGGTCGGCCTGACGGATCGCTTGCGCGGTTTTTCCGTCTGAAGGCCTTCGCGGCCGTTCATAAACCCGGCGCCAGCCCCGAAACACGGCCCGCGCCCTTGGCGAAAAAGAGGGCGACAGGTACTCTCAGGCGAAACCGGCGTCGGATGCCGATGCCAAGGATTGAGTTTTGACTGTGAAGTACGATGCGATTGCCGGGTCCCAGGAGGCGCGGTCGGGCCCGGTCTCGGGTTCCGAGCGGGATTCGCGCGGGGCCGAGCCCACGTCAGGATCGTCGCAGATTTCCGAGAAGCGCCGCTCGAGTCGCACCTACGCTGCCCTTGACCTCGGCACCAACAATTGCCGCCTCCTGATCGCCGAGCCGGCCCATTTCGGCTTCCGGGTCGTGGATGCGTTCTCGCGCATCGTCCGTCTCGGCGAAGGCTTGGGGCATGGCAACCAGCTCGGGGCGGACGCGATCGAGCGGACCATCGATGCGCTCCGGGTCTGCCGCGACAAGATGGATACCCGAGCAGTGGCGCGCGCCCGCCTGGTAGCGACGGAAGCGTGCCGTCTTGCCGAAAACGGCCCCGCATTCATCGACCGGGTTCGCGAGGAACTCGGGATCACGCTCGAGATCGTCGACCGCAAGACAGAAGCTTATCTGGCGGTGACGGGTTGCGCCTCGCTGGCCGATCCCGACGCGGATTCCGTCGTCGTGTTCGATATCGGCGGCGGGTCGACGGAAATTGCCTGGCTCGACGGGCCGGCCACCAACATGCTGGTCGATCCATGCCGGCGTATCCGCGCCTGGGATTCGCTTGCGGTCGGCGTGGTGACGCTGGCTGAGCGCCACGGCGGCGTGCAGGTGACGGCCGAGAGCTTTCGCGGCATGGTCGAGGAAGTGTCGGACCTGCTCGTCAATTTCAATCTGGCGGCGTCCGGCTCGGGCGAGGGCGCCAATTTCCATCTCCTCGGCACCTCGGGCACGGTCACGACCGTCGGCGGCATTCATCTCGGCCTGCAGCGCTATGATCGGCGCCGCGTTGACGGTATGTGGATGCAAGACACCGAGATCTCTGCGGTTCTCGAACGATTGCTGAATTCGGATTTTGATCAACGGGCGGCCAATCCCTGCATCGGGCGCGAGCGAGCCGATCTCGTTCTGGCGGGCTGCGCCATTCTCGAGGCGATCCGGATGGCGTTTCCGTCGGATCGATTGCGGATTGCCGATCGCGGGCTTCGCGAAGGAATTTTGATGAACATGATGCGCGATGATGGGGTCTGGCTGCAGGGGGCTTATCGATGAGCACCAGCAAGCCCGGATCGGGTGTCCGCAACATGAAGCAGCGGGTGAAGACCGCGAACAAGCGTTCGCTGTCGTCCAAGATCTGGCTCGAGCGCCAACTCAACGATCCCTATGTGGCGCGGGCGAAGCGCGAGGGCTATCGGTCCCGCGCGGCGTTCAAGCTGCTGGAGATTGACGACAAGTACAATCTTCTGAAACCCGGCCAGCGTGTGGTCGACCTTGGCGCGGCCCCCGGCGGCTGGTCGCAGATTGCCGCGCGCAAGGTGGGCGCGAAGGGTCGCGTGGTCGGCATCGACCTGCTGCACATCGACCCGATGCCCGGCGTCGAATTCATCGAACTCGACTTCCTCGATGAAGGCGCTCCCGGGAAACTCATGGAGCTTCTGGGCGGACCCGCCGACGTGGTGATGTCCGACATGGCGGCGAACACCACCGGCCACAAGAAGACCGACCACCTGCGCATCATGGGGCTGGCGGAGGCGGCAATCTTCTTCGCGCGCGAGGTGCTGGCGCCGGGCGGCAGCTTCATCGCCAAGGTGTTCCAGGGCGGCACCGAAGGGCAGCTCCTGACCGACCTGAAGCGCGATTTCGCGGTCGTCCGTCACGTGAAGCCGGCGGCGAGCCGTTCGGATTCGGCGGAACTGTATGTGATGGCGACCGGTTTCAGAGGCACGGCCGGCAACGAGAAGCCCGACTACTAGCGCTCCGGATGAGTTTGGATAAGTCCGGCCCAAACTCATCGTGATCCGAGGGGACAGCTCTCATGGCTCCGCACCGCGTCGGCATCATCGGCTTCGGCAAGATCGCGCAGGACCAGCACCTGCCGGCCATTCGGGCCAATCCCGATTTCGAGTTGCTGGCCGTGTCGAGCCAGCGCGGCCTTTCGCCGGAGGACGCCAAGTACACGTTCGTCGATTATCGCGAGATGCTGAAGCTTCCCGATCTCGATGCTGTGGCGATCTGCACGCCGCCGCAGGTCCGGCACGACATCGCCAAGCAGGCGCTTCAGGCGGGCAAGAGCGCGCTCCTCGAAAAGCCGCCCGCCGCGACCTTAAGTGAGCTCGAAGACCTGAAACGCATCGCCTCATCCGCACGCAAAACGCTATTCACCGCCTGGCACGCCCAGCACAATGACGGCGTGGACGCGGCCGCCAAGGCGCTGCAAGGACAGGCCATCAAACGTCTGCTGATCACCTGGAAAGAGGATGTGCGGCAATGGCATCCGGGCCAGCAATGGATCTGGCAGGCGGGCGGGTTCGGCATCTTCGATCCCGGCATCAATGCCCTGTCGATCCTCACCCGCATCGCCCCGCAACCGATCTTCATCAAACAGGCGACACTGGAATTTCCCGCCAATCGCGATGCGCCGATCGCCGCGAGCCTCGTCTTCGCATCCGGGTCGGTAGGCGAGGACCTGCGGGCCGAGTTCGACTGGCGCCAGACCGGCCCGCAGACCTGGGACATTGAGATCGACACGGCGGCGGGCCAGCACCTCCTGCTGACGAAAGGCGCGGCGCGGCTCGAATTCGACGGCAAGGTCGTGGTCGACGAAACCCCGGCCGAATATACGGGCGTCTACCAACAATTCGACACGCTTCTGAAAGCCGGAACCTCCGACGTGGAAGACATGCCATTCCGGCTCGTGGCGGATGCGTTCATGATCGGCAAGCGGGTGCCGGTGGAAGCGTTCGAGGATTAGGGCATTTCCCTTCCCTTTGTAGGAGGATCAGGGTGGGGTGTTGGCGCAAATCTCAAATCGTGTGGCGCCCACACCCCCACCTCCAACTCCTCCCCACAAGGGGGAGGAGAGCCCCGGTGGCGCCTGGTAGCGTTGGCTTTTACCTGAACTCCGGCACCGCGCGGTTTCCCTCCCCCTTGTGGGGAGGGTCAGGGTGGGGGTGTGAGCGCCAACCTCGATTCAGTTGGCGCCAGCGCCCGACCTCCAACTCCCACCAAAGGGAGGAGAGTCCGCCCGGATTCTGCACCAAATTTCACCCCAGATGCTTCTTCAAGAACGCCACGGTCCTCCTCCATGCCAGATCCGCCGCGCCCTTGTCGTAACGGGCTGCGTTGGCGTCATTGTTGAAGGCGTGGTTGGCGCCCTTGTACAGGTGGATCTCGTAGGTCTTGCCTGCTTGTCTCAACGCCGCCTCATAGGCCGGGATGCCCGCGTTGATGCGCTCGTCCAAGCCGGCGTAATGCAGCATCAGCGCCGCGTTGATCTTCGGCACGTCCTCGGCCTTGGGCTGGCCGCCGTAATAGGCGATTCCGGCGGCAAGATCGGGTTCCGCCACCGCCAGGTTGTTGACCGCGCCGCCGCCCCAGCAGAAGCCGATCGCGCCGACCTTGCCATTGCTGTCCGGGTGACCCTTCAAATACGCCACGGCGGCCCGACCATAGGCGATGACGTCGGGCTGCTTGAGCTGGCCGATCATGTCGCGGCCCTTGTCCTCGTCGGTCGGCGTGCCGCCCATGGGCGAAAGATAGTCGAGGCCGAGCGCCAGGAACCCCTCGGTGGCCATGCGCCGGGTCACGTCCTTGATGTGCGGATTGAGCCCGCGGTTCTCGTGGATCACGATGACGGCGGGCAGCTTGCCGCCGGTCTTGGGCCGGACGAGATAGCCCTTCAGGCCCGGTGCACCGGGAATATCCACCATCTCGGCCGTGATGCGCGGGTCGCTCTCGGGGATGGTCTGCGCCTGCGCGTAGTTGTTCTGCAGGATCGGCAGGAGGGCGCTGGCGGCGGCTGTGCTGCCGACGAGGGTCGCCAGCCGGTCGATGAAAGCGCGGCGGTTCATACCGCCATGGGTGAAATCGTCATAGAGATCGATGATGCGCTTATCCATGCAGGGGTCCTCGTTGCGTCCCCCCAAGATAGCGCAGGCTCAGCGCGGTTCCACCGTCACCTCGAGGCCTGTGGACGGCGCTTGTTGCCGGAACGCCCGGTGGCCGGACATCTCGGCGCCGGCGTCGGGCGGAAGTTTGAGAAATGCCAGCGACGACAGCGCCGCAAGGGCCGCCACCGCCCAGAACGCGACCGCGAAATCCTCGGCCCCGATGTCCTCGGCGCCCCGCATGCGGGCCGAGGCTTCCAGCACGCCGGCGCCGAGCGCGACACCGATGCTCAGGGAAAGCTGCTGCGCGACGCTGGACAGGCTCGTGGCCGAGCTCATGTCCCGATGCGAGACGTCGGCGTACGCGATGGCATTGAGGCTGGTGAATTGCATCGAGCGGAAGCAGCCGCCGGCGAACAGGATCGTCATGATGATCCAGTGCGGCGTCGAGGGGGTGAAGAAGCCGTTGAGGGCGATGAAGGCGGCGCCGATGATGGCGTTGACCACCAGCAGGCGGCGAAAGCCGGTCAGCTCCAGCACACGCTTCGCCAGGGTCTTGGTGAACAGGGCGCCCACGGCGGAAATGAAGGTGAGCGATCCGGAGGCGAGCGGCGACAAGCCGAATCCGATCTGCAGCAGCAGCGGCAGCAGAAATGGAATGGCGCCAATGCCGATGCGAAAGAGCGATCCGCCCACGATGCTGGCGCGGAAGGTCGGCAGCTTCAGCAGCCCGAGCTGCATCACCGGATGGGGTGTCCGCCTCGCATGCAGGACGAAGAGCACGACGCAGATCGTGCCGAGGATGACGCAGGCGATCGAGACCGAACGCGGGATCAGGTGCCCGCCCGACGCAAAGCCCAGCATCAGGAGGGCAAGCCCGACCCCGGAGAGCAGGAAGCCGACGACGTCCAGCGACGGGATGTTGTCTTCCTTGATGTTGGGGATGAAGCGGATCGAAAGGACAATTCCCAGGACGCCGATCGGGATGTTGATGAAGAAGATCCACCGCCAGTCGAAATAGGTGGTGATGAACCCGCCGAGAATGGGGCCGAAGATCGGCCCCACCATTGCCGGAATGGTCAGCATCGCCAGAGCCTGCACGACCTCGTTGCGCGGGACGCTGCGCAACAGCACCAGCCGCCCCACCGGCACCATCATGGCGCCGCCCATCCCCTGCAGGAAGCGCGCCACGACGAAGCCCTCGAGCGAGTTGGCGAAGGCGCAGGCGAGCGAGCCCGCCATGAACACCGCGAGAGCCGCGGTGAAAATCTTCTGGGCGCCGAACCTGTCGGCCATCCAGCCGGAAATCGGAATGAAGACGGCAAGCCCGAGGAGATAGGATGTGATGGCGAGCTTGAGCGAGATCGGGTCCACCCCGATATCGCTGGCGATCATCGGCAGCGATGTGGCGATGACCGTGGAATCCGTGTTCTCCATGAACAGGGCGGTGGCGATGATCAGGGGGAGGAGGCGCGAGGGTCGCATGAGTCTGTGGAATTAACGGCATGCGCGAAAGTTGCAAACCAAATCGACGCACGGCAGGTGTTCGGCGATTGCCTGCGCGGAACGCTTTGCGAAAGCCAAAGCCCGTGCTACGGACCCTCGCCAACCTGAGGTCGCTGTCAACGGCGATCCGTTCATCATCTGTTCCAGGAGTTGGCCATGGCCCGCATTATCGATCAACTCGTCGAAGGCCTCACTTTCGATGACGTCCTGCTGCGGCCCGGTCGCTCGGAGGTTCTGCCCAGCGACGTCGACATTTCGACCCGGCTGACCAAATCCATCAGCCTGTCTCTCCCCATCATCGCCTCCGCGATGGATACGGTGACCGAGGGCAAGATGGCGATTGCCATGGCCCAGCACGGCGGTATCGGCGTCATCCACCGCAACCTGGAGCCGGAAGCCCAGGCCGAGCAGGTCCGGCTCGTCAAGCGATACGAATCCGGCATGGTGATGAATCCGATCACCATCCACCCGGACGAGACCCTGGCCGATGCCTTCTCGCTCATGAAGCATCACGGCATCTCGGGAATTCCCGTGGTCGAGCGCGGCCCGGGCGGCTCCAACGGCAAGCTCGTCGGCATCCTGACCAACCGAGACGTGCGCTTCGCCACCAACACCGCGCAGCCTGTTTCCGAGTTGATGACCAAGGATCGGCTCATCACCGTCCGTGAGGGCGTCAACCAGGACGAGGCGCGCCGCCTTCTGCATCAGTTCCGCATCGAAAAGCTTCTGGTGGTCGACGATCACTACCGCTGCATCGGCCTGATCACCGTCAAGGACATCGAGAAGCAGGTGGCCCATCCCAACGCCGCCAAGGACAGCCAGGGGCGCCTGCGGGTTGCGGCCGCCACCACCACGGGCGAGCAGGGCTTCGAGCGCTCCGAGCGCCTGATCGATGCCGGTTGCGACGTGATCGTCGTCGATACCGCCCACGGCCATTCGGTGCGGGTGCTCGAAAGCGTCACGCGGGCGAAGAAGCTCTCCAACGCCGTCCAGGTGATCGCCGGGAACGTGGCAACTCGCGAGGGCGCCAAGGCTCTCATCGATGCGGGCGCGGATGCCGTGAAGGTCGGCATCGGGCCCGGTTCGATCTGCACCACGCGCATCGTCGCCGGCGTCGGCGTTCCGCAATTGACAGCCATCATGGAAGCGGTCGAAGCGGCGGTCGAGGCCGGCATCCCGGTGATCGCCGATGGCGGCATCAAATTCTCGGGCGATCTTGCCAAGGCGATTGCCGCCGGCGCGTCCTGCGTGATGGTGGGTTCGCTTCTCGCCGGCACGGACGAGACCCCCGGCGACGTGTTTCTCTACCAGGGCCGCTCCTACAAATCCTATCGCGGCATGGGCTCGGTCGGCGCCATGGCGCGCGGATCGGCGGATCGCTATTTCCAGGCCGAGGTTCGCGACACCCTCAAGCTCGTGCCGGAAGGCATCGAAGGGCAAGTGGCCTACAAGGGGCCGGTCTCCGGCGTGCTGCACCAGCTCTCCGGCGGCCTTCGCGCTTCCATGGGCTATGTGGGGGCGGCCGATCTCGCGGAATTCCATGAGAAGGCGCAGTTCATTCGCATCACCAATGCGGGCCTGCGCGAAAGTCACGTCCACGACGTGACGATCACCCGCGAGAGCCCGAATTATCCCGGCCGTTCCTGAGGCGCTTGAGAGACCCATATGAGCATCACCGCCATTCTCCTGCCGGTCTTCGTGCAGGTCGGCCTGACCTTGCTGCTGCTGATCTGGACGGGCCGCGCCCGCGTCGGGCTGATCCGCAAGGGCGACGTGAAGGTGCGCGATGTGGCGCTCGGGCAACCAAACTGGCCGACCCGCACCCAGCAGGTGTCCAACACCTACGCGAACCAGTTCGAGCTGCCGGTGCTGTTCTACGTGCTCGTGGCGCTGGCGCTGATCACGCGCAAGGCCGATCTTGTTTTCGTCGTCCTGTCGTGGATGTTCGTCGTGACGCGGCTCTTTCACGCGGGCGTCTACACCACGTCCAATCGGCTCCAGCAGCGGTTCACCGTGTTCCTCATCGGCGCGATCATCCTGATACTGATGTGGGTCATCTTCGCCTTGCGGATCTTTGCTGCCGAAGCCGGCATCTAGCTCCTTGTTTCGTCGCCGCACGTTGCAAAAACAATGTGCGGCCAAAATTGATTGTGATGTTTCCATGACGCCAGCAGCGCGCCTGTCCGCCGCCATCGAGGTTCTCGGCGATATCGAAACCCGCCGCCGCCCCGCGACGGATGCCCTCAAGGATTGGGGCCTCTCCCATCGCTTCGCCGGCTCGAAGGACAGGGCGGCGATCGCGAGCCTCGTGTACGACTCGCTTCGACGTAAAGCCTCGGCCGCCTGGGTCATGGGTGAGAACACGCCCCGCGCCGTCGTGCTCGGCATGCTGGTGCTTCAGCGCGGCCTGTCTTTCGCGGATATCGCCCGGCTGTTCTCCGGCGAGAGGTTTGCTCCCGAACCAGTCACGGGCGAAGAGCGGGCGCGGATCGAAGCCGCCGATTTGAAGAACGCCCCGGCGCCGGTCGCGGGCGACTTCCCGGATTGGATCGAGCCATCGCTTCGCGCATTCTTCGGCGATGATCTCGTGCCCGAATTGCAGGCGCTGACCGCCCGCGCGCCGCTCGACCTGCGCGTGAACGCGCTGAAGGTGGATAGCCGCTCGGAAGCGCACGACGCGCTGCCGCATCTCGGCGCGGTCCAGACGCCGCTTTCGCCCTGGGGCCTGCGCATCCAGCCCGGCGAGGATGGGCGCGGCCCGGCGGTTCAATCGGAGCCGGAATTCATCAAAGGATGGATCGAGATCCAGGACGAAGGCTCTCAACTTGCTGCGATTCTCTCAGGCGTGCAGCCGGACGAGCAGGTCGTCGATCTTTGTGCCGGCGGCGGCGGCAAGACATTGGCGCTGGCCGCGATGATGAACAATCACGGCCAGCTCTACGCCACCGATTCCGACGCCCGCCGCCTCGCGCCGATTCACGAGCGGGTGACCAGGGCCGGGATCCGCAACCTTCAGATCCGGACCCCGCGTGCACGCGCCGACGCGGTCGGCGATCTCGACGGCAAGATGGATTGCGTCGTCGTCGACGCGCCCTGCACCGGCATCGGCACATGGCGGCGGAACCCGGATGCGAAATGGCGCCTGCGCCCCGGCAGTCTCGACGTCCGCCGCAACGAGCAGGCGGCGGTGCTCGACCGGGCAGGCGCATTGGTGAAACCCGGCGGCCGCATCATCTACATCACCTGCTCGATCCTGCCGGAGGAGAACGATGACGCGGTGGCGGCCTTCCTCGAGCGCACCGACGGCTTTGCGGCGGTGCCGGTCGCCGAGGTGCTCGAGCGGGCCGAGATGGAAAAGCTCGCGCCGCTTGTCCGCAACACCCGGCATGGCCTGCAGATGACGCCCCTGAAGACCGGCACGGACGGGTTCTATGTGGCGGTGCTTCGGAAAAGCTGAAGCCGCCGCATGACCGACCGTTGCTCCCCGAACCTCAAAACCGTAGAAACCCGCTCATGACCCAGTCCAAAGAGAAAACGCCCGTTCACGACAAGATCCTCATCGTCGATTTCGGCTCTCAGGTGACCCAGCTCATCGCCCGCCGCGTTCGGGAGGAGGGGGTGTATTCCGAGGTCGTGCCGTTCCAGAAGGCCGAACAGGCCTTCCGCGAGATGAAGCCGAAAGGCGTGATCCTCTCGGGTGGACCGGAATCGGTGACGCTGCAGACGTCCCCGCGCACTCCGCAATCGCTGCTCGAAGCGGGCGTTCCGGTCTTCGGCATCTGCTACGGCCAGCAGACGATGGCGTCCCAGCTCGGCGGTGAGGTGGAGGGTGGCCACCATTCGGAATTCGGACGCGCCGAGGTCGAGGTGCTGACCGAGAGTCCGATCTTTCAGGGCGTCTGGCAGGTCGGCCACAAATATCCGGTCTGGATGAGCCACGGCGACCGGGTGACCCGGCTGCCGGAGGGATTCGAGACCCTGGCGGTTTCGCCGAACGCTCCCTTTGCGGTCGTCGCCGACGAGGCGCGCAAGTTCTACGCCGTCCAGTTTCATCCGGAAGTGGTGCATACACCGGATGGCGCGCAGCTCATCCGCAACTTCGTGCGCCACATCGCCGGCTGCAAAGGCGACTGGACCATGAAGGCGTTCCGCGACGAGGCGATCGAGCGCATTCGCGCGCAGGTCGGCAAGGGGCGCGTCATCTGCGGATTGTCCGGTGGCGTCGATTCGGCCGTGGCGGCGGTGCTCATCCATGAGGCCATCGGCGACCAACTCACCTGCGTGTTCGTCGATCACGGGCTGATGCGCGAGGCAGAGGCCGACCAGGTCGTCACGCTGTTCCGCGATTCCTACAACATCCCGCTCGTACACGTGCAGGCGCAGGATCTCTTCATCGGCGCGCTCGAGGGCGTGTCCGACCCGGAGGTCAAGCGCAAGACCATCGGCAAGCTTTTCATCGACGTGTTCGACGCGGAGGCCAAAAAGATCGGCGGCGCCGATTTCCTCGCGCAAGGGACGCTCTATCCGGACGTGATCGAGAGCGTGTCGTTTACCGGCGGACCGTCGGTGACCATCAAGAGCCACCACAATGTTGGCGGGCTGCCCGAGCGCATGAACATGAAGCTCGTCGAGCCGTTGCGCGAATTGTTCAAGGACGAGGTCCGCGTGCTCGGGCGCGAGCTCGGATTGCCGGAAGCATTCGTCGGCCGCCATCCGTTCCCCGGCCCCGGCCTCGCCATCCGCATTCCGGGCGAGATCACCCGCGAGAAGCTCGATATTCTGCGCAAGGCCGACACGGTCTATCTCGACGAGATCCGCAAGGCCGGCCTCTACGACGACATCTGGCAGGCCTTCGCGGTGCTGTTGCCGGTCAAGACCGTCGGCGTCATGGGCGACGGACGCACCTACGATTTCGTCTGCGCGCTGCGCGCCGTCACCTCGGTCGACGGCATGACGGCGGATTTCTACCCCTTCGAGATGGCCTTCCTCGGCCGCGTCGCGACGCGCATCATCAACGAGGTCAAGGGCATCAACCGGGTGACCTACGACATCACCTCGAAGCCGCCTGGGACGATCGAGTGGGAATAGGGAAGCGGGGGCAATAGCGTAGTTTCGCCCTGCGCCTCAACGTCTCGAAAAAGTTTGCGGGACGATGTCGATTTCCGAAAACTCTGTTCGTCGTTTCGATGTCAGGCCGATGAGGCTGGCTCAAACAGGAGACAGACGATGCGTGTGATGGTGTTGGTGAAGGCGACGGACGACAGCGAGAAGGGCTTTCTCCCCACGCCCGAGGCGATGGAGGCTATGGCGGCGATGGGCAGATTTAATGACGAGCTTCGCAATGCCGGCATCCTGCTCGCCGCCGATGGCCTCAAGCCCTCGTCGCAGGGCAAGCGTATTGCATTCAATGGTCCTGGCCGCACGGTCATTGACGGGCCTTTCGCCGAGACCCGCGAGCTGGTCGCCGGCTTCTGGCTCTGGGAAGTCAAGGACATGGACGAGGCGGTCGCTTGGGTAAAGCGCTGCCCCAATCCCATGCCGGGACCGAGCGAGATCGAAATCCGGCCCCTGTACGAGATGGCTGATTGGCAACGCAACTCTGACGCTGGAGGTCACGGAAATCCCTGACCAGACGCGCGAGAGGCTCAGCGGCAACTCAGCCTGTCGGCCACAGCCGGCTTGCCAATTTACTGTTCGGGCCGGCCGAGTGGCCGAGCCCGCTTTGAATTCGAGGCTGCGGCCAAGCTCGCCCCATCAAACCGATGAGACCTCACACCTCGGCGTGTGTGATGCCCTCGACCTGATCTCCCGCGCCAATCACGCGACCGCGCGACGATGGAGGTCGCCGCAATCAATTAGACTTGACTAATTAATTAGCGATCACTAATTTAATGGGCATGATTGAAACCGCCCCCATCAACGCTGTCATGCGCGCCCTTGCTGATCCCACGCGCCGAGCCGTGTTCGAGCGTGTCGTCGGGTCCGACGAGATTACCGTGGTCGAGCTGACGCGGGGGAGTGGGGTGACGCAAGGCGCCATCTCTCAACACCTCAAGTCATTGAAGCAGGCCGGCCTGGTCGCCGAGCGTCCCGAGGGCCGGAAGGTCTATTATCGCGCCCAGCCTGAGGGCCTCGAGCCCCTCGTCGATTGGATGAACCATTACGGCGTCTTCTGGCGCGAGCGGTTCGCCAGCCTCCGAACCCTCTTGAAGGAGATCGATCCATGAACGACGCCGCGTTGACGTCCGACACGCGAAACATCGTGGTTGACGAGGTCTTCCCCCATGCGCCGGAGACGATCTGGAAAACGCTGACAACCGGCGAACTGATCGGCCGCTGGATGATGGCGCCGAGAGGGTTCGAGCCCGTGGAGGGCAACCACTTCACGTTCCAGACGACGCCGGCCGGCGCGTGGGACGGTGTCATTCACTGTGAGGTGTTGGAGGCGATGCCGAACGAACGTCTCGCCTATGCGTGGAAAGGCGGCCACGAGGGAAATGTCGGATACGGCTCACGGCTGGACACCGTCGTCACGTGGATCCTGTCCAAGGTTGAAAACGGAACGCGCCTTCGCCTGGTTCATTCCGGCTTCGTCACGCCGAAGAACGACTCTGCCTTCAACAGCATGAGCGAAGGTTGGAAGAAGGTTGTTCGAAACATCGGCGCCGTCACCGGCGAGAAGCACTGACGGAGACGATCGCCGTCCGGAGTTTCGGTGGACGCTTTATTGCAGGAGAGAAGACATGAGCGAGCCTTATACCGGTGGATGCGCCTGCGGCGCGATCCGTTATGAAATCTCTGCCGAACCGGTGACGAACGACTGCCAGTGTCGCGACTGTCAGCATGAGAGCGGCACCGGGCACGGATCCCACCTGACCTTCCCGCGCGCAGGCGTGAAGCTCACGGGCGAAGCGAAGCACTGGGACATGGTTGGCGATAGGGGCAATGTGAAGACACGCGCCTTCTGTCCCACCTGCGGGTCACCGGTCTATACGACGTTTGCGGCGATGCCCGAATTTTTCACCGTGCGCGCTGCAAGCCTTGACGATCCAAGCCGATACAAGCCGCAAATGGTGACGTATAGCGTGCGCGGTTACGTCTGGGACCACGTTGATCCGGCCCTGCCGAAATTCGACAAGATGCCGCCGATGTGAAATGCAGCCTGACTTGTCTGTGCATGACATCCGAGTGAACCGCGTGAAGAGCCGACATGATTGAGCATAAGGGGCTGCCGGTTCGTGCATTTGAGTCGCAAGACATGTGGGAAAAGTGGCTGGCTGAACACGCGGGCGTCTCACGTGGCCTTTGGGTGAAGTTTGCCAAGAAAACCTCGGGTGTTCCCAGCGTCGGCAAATCCGAAGCCATCGAGACGGCGCTCGCTTTCGGATGGATCGACGGACAGCTTGATCGGTTCGGTGACCAGTTCTGGCTTGTCCGCTTCACTCCCCGGGGCCCCAAGAGCAAATGGTCACAGATCAATGTGGCCACCGTCACAAGGCTTCTGGCCTCCGGACGAATGACTGCATCAGGTCTCGCCGAAGTCGAGAAGGCCAAGGCCGACGGACGTTGGGACGCCGCCTATGCGCCACAGAGCAAAGCCGAGATTCCGGAGGACATGCAGGCAGCGCTCGATGCCGAGCCGGCCGCAAAAGCGTTCTTTGCAACGCTGACGGGCGCCAATCGGTACGCGGTTCTCTACCGCATCCACGACGCGAAGACGGAAAAGACCCGCCGGGCACGCATTGAGAAGTTCGTGGCGATGCTCGCCCGCGGTCAGACGATTCATCCGGCGAAGGCTTCAAAATGACGGCGATGATTTCCGGCCATCCCGCTTTCGCGCAACCTACCGCCTGCTGAGATATTTCATCCCGGTATCGCACATGATCGTCACGATGGTTGCGCCGGGTCCCAGCTGTTCCGCCAACCGCAAGGCTGCGACGACATTGGCGCCGGTGGAGGTGCCTGCGAAAAGGCCTTCCTCGCGAGCCAGCCGCATGGTCATGGCGGAAGCTTCTTCGGTTGAGACCTGTTCGATCTGGTCGGCGATATCCTGATGCCAGAGCGGCACGACATAACCCGCTCCGATCCCATCGATTTTATGAGCGCCTGTCGGGCCGCCCGACAAAACCGGCGATTCGGCGGGCTCCACGGCGGCGATTCTGATCTGTTCGTTGCGGCGGCGTAAGGCCTCGCCGGTCCCGCGAAGGGATGCCGCGGTGCCGACGCACTGGACGAAGCCGTCGATCCGTCCCTCTGTCTGATTCCAGATTTCTTCCGCCATTTTGTGATAGGCGGCGATCTGGTCCCGGTTGTTCATCTGGTCGGTCCAGAAGCTTCCGGTTTCGAGCGCGATGATGCGAGCAGCCTCGATCATGTCGCGGGTGAGTTTCTCCGTCATGCGCCCGCTCTCGCTCGGCACGATCTGAAGCCTCGCCCCGAGGATTGCCATGTGATCGCGTTTCTCTCGCGCGAAGGCATCCGAGGTTACGATGTGCAGGGAATATCCCTTCACCGCGCAGACCAGAGCCAAGGACACGCCGGTGCTGCCGCCGGTATATTCGACCACGGACCCACCCGTTGCCAAGCGTCCGTCCGCCTCCGCGGCCTCGATCATGGCAAGCGCCATCCGGTCCTTCATGCTGCCGGTGGGGTTCTCGTTTTCCAGTTTCAGCAGGATGCGGGAACCGTTTCCGGCCCTGATGCGGCGCAGAGCCAACAGGGAGGTGTTGCCGATGCAATGCAGGATGTTTTGCTGCAAATCGGTCATGATGCCCGTCCCCCTTGTGTGATCCGGTCGATGAACCGGGTGGTGGCGAGGTTCACGAAAGGCTTTCCATGTACCTACATATTCTATAACGGATACATCCATGAACCCTCCGAGGCAACCGCGAAAGACTTTGCGCACGGACGCCAGCGCCCTGGTCGAGACATGCGCCGGCTGGAACAGCCGTCTGGCCGCGCGCCGCATCACTCTGTTTCTCGATCGCGAGATGGCTGGCCTTGGCCTCACCGTGGCGCAACTCGGCCTGATGGCGCAGATCGCGGTCATGTCGGACGACACGCTGGGCGCCTTGGCCCAGCGCACCGGCCTGGAGCAGTCGACCCTGTCGCGCAACTTGCGCACGCTCGAAAACGAGGGGCTGATCGAAATCGCCGTGGTGGAAACCGATCTGCGGCGCCGGGCGGTGTGGCTTACCGAGACGGGCGCGCGGCGGTTGGAGGCTGCCATTCCTGTCTGGCGCAGGGCGCATGCCAAGCTGGCGACGCTTCTCTCGCCCGATCTGGCGCGCCTATTGGCGAACCAGTCTGAGGCCCTGACCGGCGATCCAACATAACTTTCCGATCTGGATGGACGAGACGCGAAACGAAAAGGGCAGCTCCTGAAAGCTGCCCTTTCTCACGTCTCCAGACGTTCGTTTATGGAATTTTCGGCGGGGCGTCGAAGTTGAGCCCCGGCAAGTCGCCGCCGCCGGGTGAAAGGCCCGGCATCAGGATCTCGTCAAGGCTCTTCTGCACCGCCGCAGGATCGACGGTAGTGCCGCTGCCCTTGTAGTGCATGACGATGTTCGGAAAGAGCACGACGATCGCCACCATGATGAGCTGGATGATGACGAACGGAATCGCCCCCCAGTAGATCTGGCCCGTGGTGACCGGCTCCATGCGCTTGCCCGTGACCCGGTCGATATAGGGAACTTTGGGCGCCACCGAGCGCAGGAAGAAGAGCGCGAAACCGAAGGGCGGATGCATGAAGGACGTCTGCATGTTGACGCCGAGCATCACGCCGAACCAGATCAGATCGATGCCGAGCTTCTCCGCCGGAGGGCCGAGCAGCGGCACGATGATGAAGGCAAGCTCGAAGAAGTCGAGGAAGAACGCGAGGAGGAACACCAGGGCGTTGGTGAAGATCAGGAAGCCCGTCTGTCCACCCGGCAGCGAGGTCAGCAGATGCTCGACCCAGATATGTCCGTTCACCCCGTAGAAGGTGAGCGAGAAGACGCGCGCGCCGATGAGGATGAAGAGAACGAACGCCGAGAGCTTCGCGGTTGCTTCCGTCGCCTGTCTTACGAGCGTGAAGTTGAAGCGGTTCGGATTGTTGTCGAGCCTGCGCTTGATGGCGGCGAGGATCAGCGATCCGAGCGCGCCCATGGCGCCGCCTTCGGTCGGCGTTGCCAGACCGATGAAGATCGTGCCGAGAACGAGGAAGATCAGCAGGAGCGGCGGCACCATCACGAAGGTGACTTGCGTCGCCATGCTGGACATGAGCCGGAACCCGGTGAATTTCTGGATGATCCCGACGATTAGCGCATAGACGGCGCCGGCGATGATCATCTCCATCAGAAGCGCCCAGGAACTGTATCCGTTCCGGCTCAGATAGACATATCCGCCGATCAGGGCTGCCACCAGTAGGGCCGACAGCACCACCCGGCGAGCACCGAGAAACAGGTTCATCAGCGCGCAGATGAGCGCGACGACGGTCGCGACGCAGATGGTCAGGATGACGAAATCCGCGCCGGCGCGGGTCTCGGTCTGCGACAGCACGTAATAGCCGACGAAACCTGAGAAGAGTACGAGAACGCCGAGCTGCCAGACGCCGCGCGCGCCGTTCGGCTCGCGAAAGCCGATTGCCTCCTGAGGCAGGCCGGGGGCGGATTTCGGGAAGATGAGCGCCATCAGCAGCACGTAGCCGGAATAGAGGCCCGCCAGGATGATGCCGGGAAGAAAAGCGCCCTCATACATGTCGCCGACGGAGCGGCCGAGCTGGTCGGCCATGACGATGAGAACGAGCGAGGGCGGGATGATCTGCGCCAGTGTGCCGGACGCAGCGATAACGCCTGAGGCGAGCCGCCGGTCGTAGCCGTAGCGCAGCATGATCGGCAGGGAGATCAGGCCCATGGAGATCACCGAGGCCGCGACGACGCCGGTCGTGGCCGCGAGCAGCGCGCCGACGAAGACGACCGCGAAGGCAAGGCCGCCGCGAACCGGTCCGAAGAGCTGCCCGATGGTATCGAGCAGATCCTCGGCCATGCCCGATCGCTCGAGGATCAGCCCCATGAAGGTAAAGAACGGAACCGCCAGCAGGACCTCGTTCGACATGGTGCCGAAGACACGGTCGGGCAGGGCGCCGAGCAGGGGCCACGAGAGGTTGATCGTTTCCGGCGCGAGGGGGGCGAGTTCGACCGCGAGGAAGAAGAACAGGAGTCCGTTGGCGGCGAGCGAGAATGCCACCGGATAGCCGAGCAACAGGAAGACGACGAGCGCCGCGAACATGATCGGCGCGAGGTTCTGGGCAATTAATTCAGCCATGGGCGGAATCTCCGGAGAAGAAAAACGGGGCGCGCATCGGATCAGCGGATGGCGTCGCCCGGAGGTTCACCGCCCTTCGGCGAGACAGGATCAGCCAATTCGGCCAGCAATCTTTCGGCTTCGGCCTCAGCGCTGTGAGCCCCGGTGGGCGCATCGTCCTCCAGCAGTCCGCGCATAATGGCGATGCGCTTCACGGTCTCGCTGAACCACTGCAATCCGAGAAGGCAGAAACCGAGGAGGATGAGGCCCTTCGCCGGCCAGATCAACAGGCCGCCCGCATTGGACGAAACCTCGCCCGACAGGTAGGACCGCCAGAAATACGGAACCGACAGGTAGATCATCAGTGCGACGAACGGGAACAGGAAAAAGAGATGCCCGAGCAGGTCGATCCAGTCCCGCTTCCGCTTGGTCAGCATGTTGGAGATGATATCGATGCGGATATGCTCGTTGACCTTGAGGGTCCAGGGCGAGCAGAGCATGAAGACCGCGCCGAACAGGTACCATTGCAGCTCGAGCCAGGCGTTCGACGACACGCCGAAAACCCGTCGGATCATCGCATTGATCGCCGATACGAGGATGGCCACGACAATGGCCCACGCGACGGTCTTGCCGACGCGCTCGTTGAAGGTGTCGATGGCGCGCGATATTCTAAGGAGCACTTCCATCCGTCTCTCCCCCTGGCATTGTCAGTTGTATTTGAGGGTTGTAGCTATCGAAGTAGGCGGCACTGCGCTAGCCCCTCGCCACGGTCACCCTATCCGACTTAAGGCGTGTGGCCACATCGCCTGGAGGCTGTGGCACGGCGCCAAACTGTCAAACGACCCCGTAAAACCTCCCAAGCCAGCAATCAATAGTGGAATCGGCCACGGATCTTGGCATCTTGTCGCCATGTATACGCCCCTGCCGGCAGTTGCCGCCGCGCCTCAACTCTGCTGACCTGTCCTTCCGTCACCAACCCGCGAGATATGCCGGTGCCCTTGCTCATCCTCGGCCTGATCCTGTTCCTCGGAATGCACGCCTTCAGCATGGCGCGCGGGAGGCGAGCGGCCCTGATCGCCCGGTTCGGGGAGGGCGCCTACAAGGGGCTCTATTCGCTGGTCTCGGTCATGGGTATCGTTCTCGTCATCGTGGGTTTCGGCCAGTATCGCGAAGGCGGATACATCCAGGTCTGGGACCCGCCGGTCTGGACGCGCCATCTCGCGCTCATCCTCGTGTGGCTGGCCTTCATCTGCATCGCCGCCACTTACCTGCCGGGGCGGATCAAGGCCCGTCTCAAGCACCCGATGCTGGCCGGCGTGAAGCTCTGGGCGGTGGCGCATCTTCTGGCCAACGGCGATCTCGGCTCGATGCTGCTGTTCGGCTCTTTCCTGATCTGGGCCGTTCTCGCCCGCATCAGCGCGAAACGGCGCGATGAAGGACCGCCGCATGGCGCGCCGCGCGGTTTCCCGGCAGGATTTCGGAACGACGCGCTTGCGATCATGATCGGCACCGTGGCTTATGGGGCGTTTGTGCTATGGCTGCACCCGCTGCTGATCGGCGTCGCCGTTCTCCCCACGCAAGGCTAGAGTTTCATGTCCGCACAAACCGATATCCGCCGCCTGACAGCTCCCGACATCCGCGCGCGCAAGGGCGGCGAGCCCATCGTCATGCTCACCTCCTACCACGCGCATACTGCCCGGCTGGTGGATCAGCATGCGGATGTCATTCTGGTCGGGGATTCCCTCGGCATGGTGATGCATGGCATGGAATCCACCGTCCCGGTGACCCTCGACATGATGATCCTGCAGGGCCTTGCGGTCATGCGGGGCTCCAAGCGGGCGCTGGTGGTGATCGACCTTCCGTTCGGCGCCTACGAGGAGAGCCGCGAGCAGGCCTTCCGCTCCGCCGCGCGCATCCTCAAGGAAACCGGTTGTGGCGCCGTCAAGCTGGAGGGCGGCGCGCGCATGGCCGATACGATCCGGTTCCTGACCGAGCGCGGCGTTCCCGTCATGGCCCATGTGGGCCTGACGCCGCAATCCATCAACGCGCTTGGGTCCTTCAAGGCGCAGGGGCGCGATCGGGCCGATTGGCCGGTATTTCTCGCGGACGCCAAGGCAGTTGCGGATGCGGGCGCTTTTTCGGTCGTCGTCGAGGCTGTCGCCGAACCCTTGGGCCGTGAAATCACGCAGGCGGTTGCCATCCCGACCATCGGCATCGGCGCATCGGTTGCCTGCGACGGACAGGTGCTGGTGCTCGAAGACATGCTCGGCCTGACCCCGTGGTCGCCGAAATTCGTAAAACGCTACGGTGAGCTGGGCCCGCACATCGCCAAGGCGGTCGAGACCTATGCGCAGGAGGTCCGCTCGCGGGCGTTCCCCGGTCCCGAACATACCTACGCCGAAAAGAAGCCCGCAAAGTAACGGGCCGCGGCAACGTCGCAACCGCAATCAAACTCTCGCCTTCAACGGGGGGGTGTGATAGGCGACGCTCTTCGATCCAGAGCATGACGCCGAAAAGTCCAAAGCGGTTTTTGGCCGACATCCTGCTCCGGATCATCGTTATCCAAGGAGGCGGCAAAGGCCGCAGGAGAAGCATGGCTCCCAACGACGAGTTCATTCGCGAGGTCGACGACGAATACCGCCGCGACCGGATCGCCCAGATCTGGAAGCGTCACAACGGCCTGATCATCGGCCTTGTCCTGCTCGGCCTGGCGGCGGTGGGCGGCTGGCGGTATTGGGAGCACACGCAGGAAACCCGCGCGCATGAGGCCGGCGCCCGCTTCGAGGAAGCCCTGCGCCTGTCGCGCGATGATGACCAGCGCGCAGAATCGCAAGCGGCCTTTGAGGCTCTGGCGAAGGACACCGGCAGCGGTTACGGCCTGCTGGCCCGATTCCGCCTCGCAGCCGAGCTCGGCGGCGAAGACGGCGCTACCGCCTACGACGCCCTTGCGGCCGATACCAACGTACCGCCGCTGTGGCAGGATCTCGCGCGCCTGCGGGCCGCATGGCTTCGCCTCGACAGCGCCGAGCCGTCGGTGGTGCGTCCGCCGTTGGAGCGATTGGCCGTGCCGACCAATCCGTGGCGCCATTCTGCCCGCGAGCTTCTGGGCCTGTCGGGCCTGAAGACCGGCGAGATGGATTTCGCCGGCAAGTGGTTCGACCAGATCGCTGCCGATCGCGAAACGCCGCCATCCCTGAAACAGCGCCTTGCCATCTACACCGCGCTGGTTGCGGGCGGTCCGGTGCAAGTCACACAGTGAGGACATGACATGACGCCTCTCGTCGCCATTGTCGGGCGGCCGAATGTCGGCAAATCGACCCTGTTCAATCGCCTCGTCGGCAAGAAGCTTGCGCTCGTCGACGACAAGCCCGGCGTGACCCGTGATCGTCGCGAAGGCGAAGCGCGTCTCGGCGACCTCGAATTCCGCATCATCGATACTGCGGGTCTCGAGGAAGCCACCGAGGAATCGCTTCTCGGCCGCATGCGCGCCCAGACCGAGGCCGCCATCGGCGACGCCGACGTCATCCTCTTCGTCATCGATGCCCGCGTCGGCATCCTGCCGGCTGACCGTCCCTTTGCCGAAATGGTGCGCCGCTCGGGCAAGCCCGTCATCCTCATCGCCAACAAGGCGGAGGGGAATGCCGGTCTGGCCGGCGCCTACGACGCCTTCTCGCTCGGGCTTGGCGATCCGGTGCCGTTCTCCGCCGAACACGGCGAGGGGCTGGCCGATCTCTTCGAGGCGCTGATGCCATTCTTTCCCGATCCGAACGCGGAGCCGGAAGAGGACGAGGCAGAATCCAACAAGCCGCTGCAGGTGGCCATCGTCGGACGGCCGAATGCCGGCAAGTCGACGCTCATCAACCGGATGATCGGCGAGGACCGGCTGCTCGTCGGACCGGAGGCGGGCATCACGCGCGATTCCATCTCGCTCGACTGGAATTGGCGCGGACGCGAGATCAAGCTGTTCGACACCGCGGGCTTGCGCAAGCGGGCCCGGGTCGAGGACAAGCTGGAAAAGCTCTCGGTTGCCGATGCGCTGCGCGCCGTGCGCTTCGCCGAGGTCGTCGTGATCCTGCTCGATGCCACGATCCCGTTCGAGAAACAGGACCTCTCGATTGTCGATCTCGTGGAGACCGAAGGGCGCGCGCTGGTGATCGGCGTCAACAAGTGGGATCTCGTTGCCGACCAGCAGGGGCTTCTGAAGGAGCTGAAGGAAAAGGCGACGCGCCTTCTGCCGCAGGTGAGGGGCGCGCCGGTCGTGCCGCTCTCCGGCCTTGCCGGCACCGGCATCGACCCGCTCATGAAGGCGATCCTGCAGGTTTACGAGACCTGGAACCGCCGTATCTCGACCGCGAAGATGAACCAGTGGCTCGCCGACGCACTGGAGGCCAATCCGCCGCCGGCGGTGTCCGGCCGCCGCATCAAGATCCGCTACATGACGCAGATCAAGGCGCGCCCGCCGCATTTCGCGATCTTCGGCAACCAGCTCGACGCGCTGCCGAAATCCTATTCGCGTTATCTGGTGAACAAACTGCGCGAATCCTTCGACCTTCCCGGCGTCCCGATCAGGATCTCGCTGCGGATGGGGAACAATCCGTTCGATAAGGCGAAGAAGCGGGAGTAGCGAATGGGGAGTGGCGAATGGCGAATGGGGTAGTTCCGCGCGCCGCCAAGTCCGCTACTCGCTACTCGCTACTCGCTACTCACCATTCGCCACCCCCCTCGCTCCTACACCGGCATCTGCGGCGTCAGCACCTTCTCCTGCCGGAAATCCCAGATCTTGCCAGTCTCGTTCCATGAGGGCAGGGCCAGTTTCAGGATATGCGGGGCGAGATCGTCGGGGGTTTTGAGGGTGGTCGGGTCTTCGCCCGGCATCGCGGCGCGGCGCATGTTGGTGCGCAACGGCCCAGGATTGAGCAGCATCACCTTGAGCGGCGTGGTGACGGTTTCGGCCGCATAGGTCCGCACGAGCAGTTCGAGCGCCGCTTTCGAGACGCCGTAGGGTCCCCAATAGGCGGTCGCCTTGTGGGCGGCGCCCGACGACACGAAGATTGCCCGGCCGGCATCGGACGCCCGCAGGAGCGGATCGAGCGCGCGGATGAGGCGGTAATTGGCGGTCACGTTGATGGCCATCACCTCGTCCCAGACCGCCTGGTCGATATGGGTGATTGGCGCGAGCTCGCCGAGAATGCCGGCATTGCCAAGCAGGATGTCGAGCTTGCCCCAGCGCTCGTGGATCGCCGCACCGAGGCGGTCGAGCGCATCGAAATCCTTCATGTTCACCGGAACCAGCGTGGCGGATGAGCCCCTGGCGCGGATTTCGTCGTCGAGCGATTCGAGCGCGCCTTGCGTGCGCGCCAGCGCCACGATGTGGGCGCCGGCTTCAGCGAGCGCGAGGGCCGCTGCGCGCCCGATGCCGCGCGAGGCGCCGGTGACGACCGCGACGCGGTTCGAAAGAGGCTTGGTCATGGATCCTCACGGGTTCGATTTGGAGATGCGCTGTTGAACGAAAGCCTCAATCGGCCTCGGCAAGCAGCGACAGGCGGCGGGGCGTGGCGACGGAGAGATCGGTCAGCGCGGTCGGATAATCGCCGGTGAAGCAATGATCGGTGAACTGGGGCTGCGCGGCGTCGCGCGCCTTTTCACCCATCGAGCGGTAGAGACCCTCGACGGAGAGGAACGCCAGTGAATCCGCGCCGATATAGGCGCGCATCTGCTCCAGATCGTGCGTTGCTGCGAGCAGCTTGTCCTTCTCCGGCGTGTCGATGCCGTAGAAATCCGGATGGGTGATGGGCGGGCTGGCGATGCGGAAATGCACTTCCTTGGCGCCGGCTTCGCGCATCATGCGCACGATCTTCACGGAGGTCGTGCCGCGCACAAGGCTGTCGTCGACGAGCACGATGCGCTTGCCCTGGACGGCCGCGCGGTTCGCCGAGTGCTTCATGCGCACGCCGAGTTCACGCACCGATTGCGTCGGCTGGATGAAGGTGCGGCCCACGTAATGGTTGCGGATGATGCCAAGCTCATAGGGAAGGCCCGAGCTGCGGGCATAGCCGAGGGCTGCTGGAACGCCGGAATCGGGGACCGGGATCACTACGTCGGCATCCGCCGGCGATTCGGCGGCCAATTCCCGGCCCATGTTCTTGCGGACGTCGTAGACGCTGCGTCCGTTCACGATGGAATCGGGGCGGGAGAAATAGATGTATTCGAACACGCAGGGACGGGCCGGCTGTTTCGGCGCGAAGCGATAGGATTCGATGCCCGCGTCCGAGATCACCACCACCTCGCCGTTCTCGACGTCACGCACGAAGCGCGCGCCGATGATATCGAGCGCGCAGGTCTCGGAGGCGAGGATGTAACGGCCGTCGAGCTCGCCGAGAACCAGCGGGCGAATCCCAAGCGGATCGCGCGCGCCGATCAGCTTCTTGTTGGTCAGCGCCACGAGGGAGAACGCCCCTTCGATCTGCTTGATCGCCTCGAGGAAACGGTCGATCACCCGACCTTGCCGGCTGCGCGCCACGAGGTGCACGATGACTTCTGTATCGGTGGTCGATTGGCAGATCGCGCCGTCGCGGATGAGATTGCGGCGCAGCGTCAGGCCATTGGTGAGATTGCCGTTATGGGCGACCGCGAAGCCGCCGCCGTCGAGTTCGGCAAAAAGCGGTTGAACGTTCCGCAGGATCGTCTCGCCGGTGGTCGAATAGCGCACGTGGCCGATGGCCGAGGAACCCTCGAGCCGTTCGATGACGGCCCGGTCCGAAAACCCATCGCCGACGAGACCAAGCTTGCGTTCCAGGTGGAAGACGTGCCCGTCGAAGGAGACGATGCCCGCCGCCTCCTGACCGCGATGCTGGAGCGCGTGGAGACCGAGCGCGGTGATCGCCGCTGCGTCCGGATGCCCGTAAATGCCGAAGACGCCGCATTCCTCACGCAAGGTGTCGCCATCGAGATCAAGGTCCACCGCCTTCGGCTCGACCTGCCGCGTCTCTGACCATGCAGACATTTTCATTTCCCTGGGATGCGGGCCCCCGTCAGGCGCGCGAAAACCTTATGTAGGCGGCCTCGCGGCTGCCGCCAATGCCAATTGGTGTCACCCCCCTTGCGGTGGGTGCAAAGCATCATCCGCGCGGTTGCACAGGCCGCGCCGCCGGTGCACCCGCCGGAGGCGTTGCGGCGGGAGGCGCCGCGGCAGGCGGAGCGGTGCGCTGCGGGTCGGGCTCGGCCGGCTCAGCCGGCTCGACGTCGCGGTTCACGCCTTTCTCGCGCAGGCGCTGGATCAGGCCTTCGGCATTCTCGGGCAGCATCGCGATGATGTTGTCGCGGGTATTTTCCATGGCCGGCCGGGTCTTCGAGGTTGCGGCCCATTCGGGGTTCTTGCCCTGGAGCAGCCAGCCCATGAAGGCCCAGCCGATCACGCAGATCAGGAAACCGCGAAGCGCGCCGAAGAACAGGCCCAGGGTCCGGTCGAGCGCGCCGATGCGCGAATCGAGGATCATGTCGGAGATCTGCACGGTGATGATCGACACGACGATCAGGGTCACGACGAAGACGGCGCCGATCGAGGCAACGAGCGCGATGGTGCTGTTGCTGATATATTGCTGCGCCATCGGCAGGACGGCGGGGTGCAGGTACCAAGCGACGGCCGCGGCCGCGACCCAGGCGACGATGGCCAGAACTTCGCGGGTGAACCCGCGCACGGCGGCAAGAAGTGCCGAGATCACAACAACGCCGAGGACGACGAGGTCCAGAATGGAAAAGGGCATGAACCAACCTGACGCAGATGGGGCCGCCTTCGCGGCTTCAAGTCGAGCGGGTGTATAACCTCAAGAATTGCGTTCGTCACCCTCGGTGTGGGCGAGCGCCGCCGGACGGCCCGCCCGGGGAGCCTCCCGAGATCGGCAAGGGACGGCCTGGTTCGCAGCGGCCTGCTGGTCGGATCGACCAATGCAAAACCCCGGCGGGATCCGCCGGGGTTGATTCATGCGCGCTGATCCGGTGATCAGATGAACAGGAAATCGTCCGCCGAGACCTTGGTGCCCGGCTTCAACTTGAGGATTTCCATGCCCTTCTTGGTCCCGGAACCGTCGGCATCCAGGTACACGAAGCCTTTTTTCTTGTCGTAATAGACGTAGTCGTTCTTGTCCTTGGACTCGGTGCCGATGGTGAAGAACTTCTTCGACAACTTTCCTTGTTTCAGGGCTTTGACCTTGAAGGACTTCAGAGCCGAGAGATTAAACTGGAGCGTGTCGTCGGCGGAGCTGAAGTCTGTGACCATGTCGAAGCCGCCCTTGCGAAGCGCCGTGTCGAACACGAACAGGTCCTTGCCGGCGCCGCCGGTGAGGTGGTCCTTGCCAAGCCCGCCGTTGAGGATGTCGTCGCCTGAGAGACCGTAAACCTTGTCGTTGCCGGCGGCGCCGTTGAGGATGTCACTGCCCGCCGTGCCGAAGAGCTTGTCGTTGCGCATGGTGCCGGTGCCGATGTCGGTTCCATCGGTCACGCCAATGGTGAGGGTCTTCTCGAAGGTGAGGCCGTCCGCATCTCCGACTTCCACCTTGATCTGATGAGACATCATCGTCTCGAAATCGAGCTTGGAGCCGTCAGCCACGACGAGCTTCGTGCCGGTCGCGTCGAGCTTGAAACGGCCTCCTGCATCATCCTTCAGTGTGAAGGTGAAGGTGTCGTTCAGATCGGGATCGGCAGCCAGAAGAGCCCCGATCTCCGTCCCCGTCGCCGCGTTTTCGGCGACGGCTGGAGCCGACAGGGTTTTCAGGATGATGTCGGTCGGCGCTTCGTTGACGTCGGTCAGGGTGATGGTGGGATTGGAAAGGATGACCGTGTCCACGTCGCCGCTCGCGGTTAACGCGAGGTCGAATGTTCTGATGCCCTCGAAATCGAACAGGCTGCCGTTCTTGACGATCAGATCGAACCCTGTCGCCGTTGCTACGATTTCGAAACGACCGCCGAACGTGTTGGCGAGGGTGATATCGAAGTTCTCGTTAGCCGGCGCATCGGTGATCGTGAGCGAACCGATAATGGTCCCGTCTTCAGGATTTTCCGTGAGGGTGGTGGCGGATAGGACGATAGTGGGTGTGGGCATCGTGTTCCTCTAGAAGAAAGGGCGCTTCATGCCCACAACATGCCATCAGTCAGGCAGGTCCAATTTGATGATTAGATACATTGTTTCAAAAACAGTCAATCGTCCGCGCAGCTCTTTCAATGGCAGAGCGTCCCTCGATTCACCGCCGTCTTGCGGCGATCCCCGCCACCAGATCCGTGATGTGCGCCATTGAAGCGGCTCCGACCGGCAGCCGCTCCTTCTTGTCGCCCCTCGGCGCAGGCATGACCGCGCTCGAAAATCCCAGCTTCGTCGCCTCCTTGAGCCTCGCGGGGGCTTGAGCCACGGGGCGAATCGCCCCCGACAGGCCGAGTTCGCCGAAATAGACCGTGTCGGGCGGCAGGGCGGAGCCGGAGAGAGACGAGATCAGGGCCGCGGCGGCAGCGAGATCGGCTGCGGGTTCGGAGATCCGCAAGCCGCCCGCCACATTGAGATAGACGTCGTGCTGCCCGAGTCTCAGGCCGCCATGGGCTTCGAGCACCGCCAGCACCATGGAAAGCCTACTCTGGTCCCAGCCAACGACGGCCCGGCGCGGCGTGCCGAGCGACGAGGGGGCGACCAGGGCCTGGATCTCGACCAGCACCGGCCGTGTCCCCTCCATGCCGGCGAAGACGGCGGTTCCGGCGGTGGCGAGGTCGCGTCCCGCAAGGAAGAGTTCCGACGGGTTGGTGACCTCGCGCAGGCCCTGATCCGACATTTCAAAAACGCCAATTTCATCAGTGGGACCGAAGCGGTTCTTCACCGCCCGCATGATCCGGAAATGGTGGCCGCCATCGCCCTCGAACGACACCACCGCGTCGACCATGTGCTCGACCACGCGAGGGCCGGCGATCTGGCCGTCCTTGGTGACATGGCCGACGAGGATGACCACGGTTCCGGTGGTCTTGGCAAAGCGGATCAGCGCCTGCGCACTGCCGCGGACCTGCGTGACGGTGCCGGGGGCCGATTCCACCGTCTCGGTCCACATGGTCTGGATCGAATCGATGATGGCGAGCGCCGGCGGACGCCCTTGCGACAGGGTCGCGATGATGTCCTCCACATTGGTCTCGGAAGCGAGTTCGACAGGGGATTGTCCAAGCCCCAGCCGTTCGGCGCGCAGGCGCACCTGCGCCACCGCCTCCTCGCCCGAAATATACGCGACGCGATGACCCTGATTGGCCAACGCGGCCGAGGCCTGGGTCAGCAGTGTTGATTTTCCGATGCCGGGATCGCCGCCGATGAGGATGACCGAGCCGTGGACGAAGCCGCCACCCGTCACCCGATCGAGTTCGCCGATGCCCGAGGGCATGCGCGGCGCTTCCTTGGTCTCGCCCGACAGGCCTTCGAGCGCAAAAATCCGGCCCTTGGCCCGCGACGGGCGGGTGGCGACCGGACCCGCCATGGCGCTCATCGCGCCGATCTCCTCCACGATGGTGTTCCAGCCGCCGCAGGCCTCGCATTTGCCTTTCCAGCGATTATAGACCGCACCGCAACTCTGACAGGCGAAAGACGGTTGACGTTTCGCCATCAGGTTCCGGTCTCGTGATAATGCCGCGCGTAGCGCTGCCCAAGATTGGTGAGGATTTCATAGCCGATGGTGCCGGCGCGGCGGCCGACCTCGTCGATGGTCAGCTCGCCGCCGATGAGGGTGGCCGGGTCGCCACGGGCGATATCGCCTTCCGGTACATCCGTCACGTCGAGGATAATGAGGTCCATCGAGACGTTACCGGCGAAGGGGCAGGGGTGTCCGTTGACCAGCGCCATGCCGGCAAGAACGGATTCGCCGCTATTGCCCCGCACGCTCGCCGCACGCGGATAGCCGTCGGCGTAGCCGACCGAGATGGTTGCAACGCGCCGTCTGTCGGTGGCAAGCCAGCGGGCATTATAGCCCACGGTGTCTTCCGGCTCGATCCAGCGCAATTGCACGACGCGGCCATCCAGCCCGATGACGGCTTTCATCGGGTTTTCCGCGTAGGGCGTCGGGTTACCGCCATAGAGCGCGTAGCCCGGCCGCACGAGATCGAAATGCGGCTTGTCCTTCAGAAAGATGCCGGACGAATTCGACAGGGACGCGCGGATGCTGGGCAGCGTCGCCCGCACCGCGCGGAAGGCCTCGATCTGGCGCTGGTTGATCGGATTTTCGTTTTCCTCGGCGCTGACGAAATGGCTCATCAGCAGCGCGAGCCTGAAATCCTTCAGATGCGGATTGTCCTTCAGAGCCATGCCTTCAGTCATGTTCAGGCCGAGCCGGTTCATGCCCGTATCCACATGGATGGCGGCCTCGAGCCGGCGCGACTGTGCGCGGCAGAAACCGGCCCATTCGTCGATCTCAGGCGCGGATCCCAGCACCGGGCGCAGGCGGTGTTCGAGATAGGCCGCTGCCGACCCGGGCAGCAGGCCGTTTAGTACGTAGATCGCCGCACGTGGCGCGACGGCGCGAGCGCGGATGGCCTCGCCGATATGCGCCACGAAGAATGTCTCGCAGCCGGCTTTTGCCAGCGCCGGGACCGCATGCTCGATGCCGGTGCCATAGGCATTCGCCTTGACGACCGCGGCCGTCTCGGCACCGCCGGCGGCAGCGCGCAAGCGGCGCCAGTTTTCCGCGAGCGCGCCAAGATCGATGTGCAGGATTCCGCCGGCCTCTGTGTCGGGCACGTTCGAGCTGTAGTTATTTGTCGACATGATCACACGCTAACCGCAAGCGCCAACGCAGCTCTCCTTCCCTTTGTGGGGAGGAGCTGGAGGTGGGGTGTAGGCGCAAGACTGGATCGAGGATGGCGCTGGCATCCCCACCCTGACCCTCCCCACAAGGGGAAGGGAAAGCGTTCTGCTTGCCGATCGACCTGAGAAAATGTGGTGCTCAATCGCCCATCCGTTCCGGAAGCTTGTCCTCATCCGCCAGGTTGGTGAAGCGGGTGATGTCGGCCTGGAAGGCAAGCTGGATGGTGCCAGTGGGACCGTGACGCTGCTTGCCGATGATGACTTCGGCCTTGCCGTGAACCTGGTCCATCTCCGCCTGCCACTTGAAGTATTCCTCGGTGCCGGGCTTCGGCTCCTTGTTCTTCAGATAATACTCTTCGCGGAACACGAACATGACCACGTCGGCGTCCTGCTCGATCGAACCGGATTCGCGAAGGTCGGACAATTGCGGCCGCTTGTCGTCGCGAGATTCCACCTGACGCGAGAGCTGGGACAGGGCGATGACCGGCACCGCCAGTTCCTTGGCGAGCGCCTTCAGGCCGGTGGTGATCTCTGTCAGCTCCTGCACGCGATTTTCGCCCTTCTTGGCGGAGCCGGAAAGGAGCTGGAGGTAGTCGACGATCAGCACGTCGAGACCGCGCTGACGCTTGAGGCGCCGGGCGCGTGCCGCCAATTGGGCGATCGAGATGCCGCCGGTCTGGTCGATGTAGAACGGGATCGACTGCATCTCCCGCGCGGCTTCCGTAATCTTGTAGAAATCGTCCTCGCGCATGTCGCCACGGCGGATCTTGTACGACGGCACGCCGGATTGCTCGGCGATGATACGGGTCGCCAATTGCTCGGCCGACATTTCGAGCGAGAAGAAGCCGACAATGCCGCCGTTGATGGTCTTCATCGTGCCGTCGGGCTGCCGCTCGCCCTCATAGACCTTCGCGATATTGAACGCGATATTGGTCACCAGCGAGGTCTTTCCCATGGCGGGACGTCCGGCAAGGATCACGAGATCGGAAGATTGCAGGCCGCCGAGCGTGCGGTCCATATCGACAAGGCCCGTCGAGATCCCCGACAATTTGCCTTCGCGCTTGTAGGCCGCCGCCGCCATGTCGATGGCGTGGGTGAGCGCATCCGAGAAGCGCTGGAAGCCGCCATCGTAGCGGCCGGTTTCGGCGAGTTCATACAGGCGGCGCTCGGCCTCCTCGATCTGATCGCGGGGCGAGGTTTCCACCGGCGCGTCATACGCGACATTGACCAGATCCTCGCCGATTCCGATCAGGTTGCGGCGGATGGCGAGGTCGTAGACGGTGCGGCCGTAATCCTCCGCATTGATGACCGTCGTCGCCTCCGCGGCAAGCCGTGCCAGATATTGCGAGACGGTGACGCCGCCGAGATCCTGGTCGCCCAGGAAGGTCTTCATGGTAATCGGGGTTGCGACCTTGCCGGCCTTGATGAGGCTGGTTGCGACCTCATAGACCCGGCGATGCAGGTCCTCGAAGAAATGCGAGGCTTCGAGAAAGTCCGAGACGCGATAATAGGCGTCGTTATTCACCAGGATTGCGCCAAGCAACGCCTGTTCCGCATCGATATTGCTCGGGGACGCGCGGTACTCGGGTACGGCGGCCTCAATGCGGGCGATCAGGGCGTTGGCACTGGCCATCTGGTGCTCCGAAGACGAGGGAAGGGGCGCTGCCCTCATAAGGCAGAATCAGCCGGGCCGAGGTGACCCTACGGCCACAGGTTACGACTTCGTCGACTCCCATCGTCCTTGTCCTCGTTGTCCTCGCTACTCACACGATGCGCATCATTGCCGGCGGAATACGCTTGACTTCAATCTCCCGGGAGAGTGCGCAAAAGCGTGGCAGTAAGCGAATCGAAAGAGTCTGAAAAATAGAACATAACAAGAACAATAACAATCCCGTCATGGCCGGGCTTGACCCGGCCACCCACGTCTCTTCACGCCCGATCGAGTAAAGACGTGGGTCCCCGGGGCAAGCCCGGGGATGACGGCGAGGGGAGGAAGGCCGACCCGGCATTCGACCACAGCACAAAAAAAGCCGCCCCGGATCTCTCCGAGACGGCTTTGAATGACCGAGAGGTCGAAATTACATCTCGACGTCACCGGCTTCCGCCAGTGCTGCACCGACCTCGAGGCCGAGGTCGTCGAGGTTCATCTCTTCGCGGGTCGAGACGGCCTCGCCGCGGGCCTGACGTTCTGCTTCCTCAGGGCTGCGGGCGATGTTGATCGTGACCTTCACTTCGACCTCAGGGTGAAGCGAGACCGGAACGGTGTGAAGACCGAGGGTCTTGATCGGCGCGTTGATGGCGATCTGGTTGCGGTCCACCGAGATGCCTTCAGCCGAGATCGTCTCGGCGAGGTCGCGGGTTGAAACCGAACCGTAGAGCACGCCGGTCTCGCCGGCCTGGCGGATGATGGTGAAGCTCTGTCCGTCGAGCTTCTCGCCGACGGTCTCGGCTTCCTTGCGGCGCTCGAGATTGCGGGCTTCAAGCTGGGCGCGCTGCTTTTCGAAATGCTCGGTGTTCGCCTTGGTGGCGCGCAGGGCCTTGCCGCGGGCGAGGAGGAAGTTACGGGCGTAACCGTCACGCACTTTCACTTTTTCGCCCATCTGGCCGAGTTTGGCGACGCGCTCGAGAAGGATCACTTCCATGGGTATTCTCCTTAGTTGATGTTTTACGAAGACAATGTGGGTGGTGGTGGATTCGAACCCGGGCCGGACCGGCGGCGGAATCCGAAGACGGTATCGGCGAGGCCGAAAAGCGACAGGGCGATTGCGAGAATGCCCTGGGTGAGAAACAGCAGCACGTAGAGACCCGTGAGAATCATCGGCCGAAAGGCCCGTCCGGTGGTCCGGTCGTGGATGATCGCCAGCCCCTGCAGCGCGAAGGCGGTGAAGAGCGCGCCCGCGAGCCCGACTCCGAACACGCCGAGGAAGTTGGCCGGAACCAGCACCGCCACGGCGATCGCGACGAGGAGCAACATGCCGGCGCCGCGCGGCAGCCGCATCTTCGCGATTTCCGGCCAGGGACGCGGCAGCCGCTTGGACAGGAAGACGATCTTGCCGGCCGCATAGAGGTAGAGCGTCAGGACGATGGTGAAGCCCTGCGCCGACAGGAAGGGCGTCAGGCGGGCGATCCAATCGATGATGTCCTCGCGCGTCTGCGCGTCGACACCCTCCGGCGCCCCTTGCGGAAACTGCAGGTTGACGAAAGCCTGCGACACCGCGCGGGAATTGGCGTGGAAGGTCGCGTAGTCGCCACCGGTGGAGATGATGCCGGCGGCCACGATGGTGAGCGTCGCGGTGGCGGCGATCCAGGCCAGCAACCGGCCGACCGGATACCATTCGATGGCGCCGTTTTCGGTCGGGCGCCCAAGCAGCGCCAGATAGGAGAGCCACCAGGCGGGCAGGGCCGTCACGATCACGAAGCCGAACCCGCTCAAAGGGGACAGGAAGGCCGCGATCGCGGCCCCGCCGACCGCAGCCGCAACCAGGCCGGCACGGTGATTCCAGCCGAGCGACACGATCAGGACGGGGATGGGAGAGAGAAGGTACAGCACGGCGGCCAGCGGCGTGGCTTTGGTCACCACCGCGGTCAGAAGGGCCGATACGAGGCCCGCGCCTATGCCTGTCAGTACAAAATTCATGGTCTCGCTGTCCCGCTGCTCTTCGCAGGGTTAGGGGCTTCTCGCCCCAACTGTCCCGGAGGGTTCTCACCGCCGGGCGACTAAACAATTGTCATCCCCGGGCTTGTCCCCGGGGATCGACGTCTGGACGGCTACCGCGAAAGCGTGGGTGGCCGGGTCAAGCCCGGCCATGACGGTCGGGCTTGCTTATCGTATTTGCTTAACGGATCACGTAGGGCAGGAGGCCCAGGAAGCGGGCGCGCTTGATCGCCTGAGCGAGTTCACGCTGCTTCTTGGCCGACACGGCCGTGATGCGCGAAGGAACGATCTTGCCGCGCTCGGAAATGTAGCGCGACAGGAGCTTCGTGTCCTTGTAGTCGATCTTCGGAGCGCCTTCGCCCGTAAACGGGCAGGTCTTCCGACGACGGAAAAACGGACGACGGCCACCGCCGCCACCACCACCGCCACTGCTACCACCGGTACCGAATGCCATGATTATGCCTCCTCGCTTGCGCCGGCATCAAAGCCGCCGCCGTCGCGATCGCGACGCTCGCGGTCCTTGCGCTCGTCACGGTCACGCTTCTGCATCATCACCGACGGCTCGGCATCGAGTTCTTCGACGCGGATGGTCATGAAGCGGAGAATGTCTTCGCTGATGCGCATCTGACGCTCCATCTCGGCGACCGCCGGAGCGGGAGCTTCGATGTTGAACAGCGTGAAATGAGCCTTGCGGTTCTTGCGGATCCGGTAGGCGAGGGACTTGACGCCCCACATCTCGGTCTTGTCGACCTTGCCGCCGTTCTGCTCGATGATCGCCTTGTAGGTGTCGACCATCGCCTCGACTTGCTGGGACGTGACGTCCTGGCGAGCCATAAAGATATGCTCGTAGAGAGGCATAGCGGGCCTTTCTTAAGGTTTGAGTGCAAGCCTCGACACGGTTTGATTCGTGAAACAGGCCGGTTCACCGCGTCCGTTCGGCGCCAAGCCCTTCGAGCCTGCAAGGCCCGAGCGGTTGTCGAAGGCGGAGACACGGGACGACGGAACCGACAAGTTCCTGCATGGAAGACCATGCCGTCCGTTTAGCCCCCGGCCGGAGCGAGCGCGAAGTGGGGCCTATATCCCCGATCACCTGAGAAAGCAAGATGAAGCTGCGGGTGCCGGAGAACTTAGCGGCCGCGGGGCGCGCACTTCCCGTTTGCGAGACGATAACCGGCGCCACCGCGACATCCGCAACCGCTACAAGCTTGGATGATCCGACCGTCGTCCTTCCACATCGGCTTTGACGTAGACTCTGCGGAGGACCAACTCATCGGGCTCCGAACCTGTCGTGCTTCCGCAGTGCCCGCAAGCGCGAAAGCCAAAGCTGCCAGTATGCCGAGATAACGCATCGAATCCCCCAGGTTGAACGTCATCGAAATGTAATCTTAGGTTGTATCGACAATTTTGCAATCATCGGCTCTTTGGGTTTGGCAAAGACGGCGGGTGCGCTAGAAAAGTCCTATGAAAGCTCCACCCCTTCGCCTCGGCGTGAACATCGACCATGTGGCCACCGTGCGGAATGCGCGCGGCGGGCCTTACCCGGATCCGATCCGGGCGGCGCATCTGGCGGTCTTCGCTGGAGCGGACGGGATCACCGCGCATCTTCGCGAAGACCGGCGGCACATCCGCGACCTCGATATGGAGCGCCTGAAGCGTCAGCTTTTCGTGCCGCTGAATTTCGAGATGGCCGCAACCTCTGAGATGGTCGGTCTCGCGCTTGCGCTGCGGCCGCACGCCTCCTGCCTCGTGCCCGAGAAGCGCGAGGAACGCACGACCGAAGGCGGGCTCGATATCATCGGCGGCCACAGCCACCTTCAGCCGGCCATCAAGGAATTGTGCGATGCCGGAATCAGGGTGTCGCTGTTCGTCGAGCCCGACATCCAGGTGATGGAGGCGGCGAAGGATCTGCGAGCGCCCGTGGTCGAACTCCATACCGGCACCTATTGCGACGCGGTGGCCGACGGCGACAAGGCCCGCGAGACCCATGAACTGGAGCGGCTGAAAACTGCCGCCGCGCACGGCGCGCGGCTCGGCCTCGAGATCCATGCGGGGCACGGCTTGAATTTCGAGACGGCGCGCATCGTCGCGGCCATTCCGCAGATCACTGAGCTCAATATCGGCCATTTTCTCATCGGCGAGGGGATCTTCCTCGGTCTCGACGAGGCCGTGAAGGCCATGCGGCTGGCCATGGACGAGGGCAGGGCGCAGGCCTCCTCATGATCCTCGGCATCGGCTCTGATCTCTGTGACATCCGGCGCATCGAGCGTTCGATCGAGCGCTTCGGCGACCGCTTCACCCACCGCATTTTCACGTCGGGCGAGCGGGCAAGAAGCGACCGCCGCGCGGCCCGCGCCCCCTCCTATGCCCGCCGCTTCGCCGCCAAGGAGGCCTGCGCCAAGGCCTTGGGCACTGGGATGAGCCGCGGCGTGTTCTGGCGCGATATGGAAATCGTCAATATGCCCGGCGGACGCCCCACTTTCCGGCTGACCGGCGGCGCCCTGAAACGACTGAAAGCCATGACGCCGGATGGGCATGAGGCCGTGGTTCACGTGTCGCTCACCGACGATCCCCCGATGGCTCAAGCGTTCGTGATCATCGAGGCTCGACCTATATAAGGTGATTGGCCGCGTTGCGGCCCGCCGCGCCTTGGGTTAGACCCCGCCCACACGTCGAGGCGGGGCTGATCCCCGCATTCCTCAAGCATGGACGACATCAGTGAGCGAGAACGCCAAGAAATATGCCGGCGATGCCGTGAAGAAGGACGAAGGCGGCCTTTGGGAAACCGTCAAGGTCATCATCCAGGCCCTGCTGATTGCCGTGCTGGTCCGCACCGTGCTGTTCCAGCCCTTCAACATCCCCTCGGGCTCGCTCATCCCCACGCTGCTGATCGGCGACTACCTGTTTGTCTCGAAATATTCCTACGGCTACTCGAAGCACTCGATCCCGTTCAGCCCGCCGTTGTTCAGTGGCCGCATCTTCGGATCGCAGCCGAAGCGCGGCGACATCGCGGTGTTCAAGCTGCCCAAGGACAATTCGACCGATTACATCAAGCGCGTCGTCGGTTTGCCCGGCGACAAGATCCAGGTCGTCGGCGGCGTCCTGCACATCAACGGCAAGGCGGTCCAGCGCGAGCGGGTCGAGGATTACAAGACGACCGATCTCTACGGCCGGACCGTCTCCGTGCCGCGCTACAAGGAGACGTTCCCGGAGGGCACGTCGCATTTCGTGATCGAACGGGATGCGGACCGGGGTTATTGGGACAACACCGAAATCTACACCGTCAAACCCGATCACTTCTTCATGATGGGCGACAACCGCGACAATTCCACGGATTCCCGCGACGAGGCGAGTGTCGGCGCGGTGCCCTACGAGAACCTCGTCGGCCGGGCGGAGATCATCTTCTTCTCCATCGACGAGAATTCCTCGCTCTGGCGCCCCTGGGAATGGCCGACGCATATCCGCTGGGACCGCATGTTCGAGCGGATCCGCTGACCCCGTGTCCCGCCGTGCCCCCCATCCCGATGTCCTGACGGAGAAGCTGGAGTACCAGTTCACGAACGCCGAGCTGCTGGACGAGGCGCTGACGCATGTGAGCGCGCCGCAGGGCCGGGGAAAGAGCTATCAGCGGCTCGAATTTCTCGGCGACCGGGTGCTCGGCCTCGCGATCTCGCAATTGCTGTTCGAGACGTTTCCGGCAGCACCGGAGGGTGAACTCTCCCGCCGTCTCGCCGAACTCGTGCGGCGCGAAAGTTGCGCCGAGATCGCCCGGTCGTGGGATGTGGGACCCCATCTCAAGATCGGCGCGGGCGAGGCGACGGCAGGCGAGCGGCGCAATCCCGCCATCCTCGCCGATGTCTGCGAGTCGATCATAGGCGCGGTCTTCCTCGATGGGGGCTATGATGCGGCGAGGGCGCTGATCGGCCGCGCCTTTGCCGACAGGCTCAACGCACCGCAGCGTGCGATGCGCGATCCCAAGAGCGCCTTGCAGGAATGGGCGCAGGGCCGGGGCTTGCCGACGCCGACCTACGGCATCGTCGAACAGACCGGCCCCGACCATGCGCCGAAATTCCGGATCATGGTCAAAGTGAAGGGCACCGAGAGCGAATTCGGGCTCGGCGCATCGAAACGTATCGCCGAACAGGCAGCAGCACGACGCCTTCTCCTGCGAGAGGGCGTGTGGACGGAGGACGACAATGGCATCGCCTGAACAGACCAAAACCAGGGCGGGCTTCGTGGCGCTGATCGGCGCGCCCAACGCGGGCAAGTCGACCCTTCTCAACTCGCTCGTCGGCTCCAAGGTCTCGATCGTATCGCGCAAGGTCCAGACCACGCGCGTGCTGGTGCGCGGCATCGCCATCGAGGGCCCGTCGCAGATCATCTTCGTCGACACGCCCGGCATCTTCAAACCGAAGCGCCGGCTCGACCGGGCCATGGTGACCTCGGCCTGGGGCGGGGCGAGCGACGCGGATGTGGTGGCGCTGCTGCTCGACGCCCGCAAGGGAATCGACGAGGAAGCGGAGGCGATTCTCGCCAAGCTGCCGGAAGTGAAGCGGCCGAAGATCCTCATCCTCAACAAGATCGACCTGATCGAGCGCTCCCGTTTGCTCGCGCTGGCCGCCGCCGTGAACGAGCGGGATTCGTTCGCCGACACGTTCATGATCTCGGCGCTGAAAGGCGACGGTCTCGACAAGCTGAAAACGCATCTGGCCGAACAGATGCCCGAAGGCCCGTGGCTCTATCCCGAGGATCAGATTTCCGACGCGCCCTTGCGCATGCTCGCGGCGGAAATCACCCGCGAGAAGATCTACGAGCGCCTGCACGAGGAACTGCCGTATCAATCCACCGTCGAGACCGACCAGTGGCAGCAGCGCCCGGACGGTTCCATCCGCATCGAGCAGACGGTGTTCGTGGAGCGCGACAGCCAGCGCAAGATCGTGCTCGGCAAGGGCGGCCAGACCATCAAGGCCATCGGCCAATCGGCCCGCAAGGAAATCGCCGAGATTGCCGAGGCGCCGGTGCACCTGTTCCTGTTCGTGAAGGTGCGCGAGAACTGGGGCGACGACCCGGAGCGCTACCGCGAAATGGGGCTGGAGTTCCCGCGCGGCGGGTAGCGCCGGAGCCGCCATCTGGAGCGCAGAGGGAACCCCGAACCATCACACTGAAGGACCAAGGAGAGGCGCACACCGTTTGCGCGTCTTTGGCATGATGTGGTGTTTGTCGCTCCCGTGTGGTGACTCAGCTTTTCGGTGCGGCGCGACACTCCGTCATTCCGGCGCGCGCTTCGCGCGAGCCGAACCTATATGCCCTGTCGGGCAAGAGCCGCAACCTTTGCGCCCGGTTCTTCAATCGCCAGAGTTTATGGGTTCCGGGCCCGCCTCCGCCGTCCCGGAATGACCGAGAGCGACGCTGATCGGTCACGGCCGAGTACTAAATGCCTTGCTTTCTCTAACTCCCCAATATTATTACATTCTGTAATCGTGGGCCGCCACTTTGTCTAATTGGGGAAGCATGGGCCAAACAGTTAGTTTGTCAGTTAGTCAATTTAGGGATCTCATCACAGCCGGCGGCCCGGCTTTCGGTGGGGACGATACGGTCACGGTCAGCGGCAACGATACGGAACTCAAGCAGTTGACAGCCGAGGAGATCACGACACTCGGCACGTTCAACATCGATTTTATCGCTTCAACGGATCCGTTTATCGTATACTGGAATGCGGAGAAAGCATCAGCGCTCGCGGAGACCTCGTGCTTCGTTGAAAGCGGAACAGTCATCCAGATATCTGACTATCCTGATAACCTCTCAACTCTCACCACCGCTACGTTGGAATCGCTGTCCGCGAAGGGCTTTTCCGCCCTTATCAGCATCAGCGACACAGAAGATCTGGTATTCTCGGCAGATTGGTATGTTGCATTAGGGAACATGAGCTTGGAGTCCACAACGCTCACCGTTCTTCAAGATACAGCATCTCGCTTGCGTTTGATGACCAAAGAACAACTCGGCACCTTATTCAGTAAGGGCGTCGACGTGCTAGATGTCACCGACGAGGGCGGCGTACTGCAGCTCAAGGTTGATCAGGCTCTCAGCTTCGGAGATCGTACCGGCATACTGGCGGCAGGCGATCATGCGACTGTGGTCGATAGTGGTCAAAACCTCACGGCTCTCACGGCAGGCGAGATCAGTTTCCTGAGCAGCCTTGGCTTTATGGGTCTGGACGGGGGAACCCACGCTTGGGAGCTAAGTACCGATGAGTTCGATGCTCTTGGAGATATGTTTCTCGGAAGTGGAGGTTCGATCACGATCGCTGATACCCGCGCGAAAATAGCTCAACTAGACTTTCAAATACTGAAAGACAAAGGCGTCGATATTCTCGATGCGACCGACAATGTCGTAAACCTGACGGCCGCGGAGGCCGCAGCGCTTACGGCTTCCACGATCTCTCTGGCGGCCAACGACACGGTGACCGTCACCGACACCGCCGCAGCCATCGCGGTAGCGGATTTCGTCGCGCTCGCTGCCAAAAACATCGACACTCTCGATGCGAGCGACAATGCCATGACGCTGACGGCGGCGCAGGCGGGAGCGCTTGCGATCTCCACCGTCGGTCTTGCGGCATCGGATGCGGTCACCGTGTCCGGCACCGGGGCGGGGCTCGCCGCGATGAGTGTGGCGCAGATTCAGGCGCTCGCCGCCAAGGGCGCTGATACTTTCGACGCCAGCGACAATGTCGTGTCGGTAACCGCGCAGCAATTCACCGCGCTCGGCGCTATCAAATTCGCCACCGGCGACAAAATCAAAGTCGTCACGACCGGCACCTCCGGCAAGGATTCCCTCACGGGCACCGATGTCGATGACGTTATCGCCGGTCTGGCCGGCAACGACGCCCTGAAGGGCGGCCTCGCCAATGACATCCTGCGCGGCGGCTTCGGCAACGACGCTCTCACCGGTGGCGGCGGGCGGGACATTTTCGTGTTCGACGCGAGGCTCAGCAAGAAAGCCAATTTCGACCGCATCACCGACTTCAACACCAGGGATGACGCGATCTGGCTCGACAACGCGATCTCCAAAAAACTCGGCAAGAAGGGCAGCGAGGCGGCGCCGGCAAAGCTCAACAAGGCATTCTTCAAAGTCGCCGAGAAGGCCCAGGACAAGAACGACTACCTGTTTTTCAGCAAGAGCAAGAGCACGCTCTATTACGACGCCGATGGATCGGGCACCGCCGCCAAGGCCGTCGAGATCGCGAAGATGAATAAGAAGCCGGCGCTCGCGGATTTCTTCGTCATCTGACGAAATATCCTCCGCCGTCATGCGCGGGCTTGACCCGCGTACCGACGCCTTACTCGGCGACCGGCGCGCTCAAGGCGTGGGTCCCCGGGCCAAGCCCCGGGGATGACGAGGTGGAGAAGTTTCAGTTTCACCCCGCCGTCATGGCCGGGCTTGACCCGGCCACCCACGCCTTGTGACGGTGCTGGAAAAGGCGTGGGTACGCGGGTCAAGCCCGCGCATGACGCGGTGGGGAAGGTTGAGTCCAAGCGCCTCCTCACGATGAGGCTTCTGCAGCTCATCCTACTGCGCCTGCCCCTGCAGCAGGGGCGTGATCCGGCGGATGGTCGCCCGGCGGTTCTGGCGCTCGGCGACTTGCGTGTTCACCTTCAGGTACTGCTCGCCGTAGCCCTGCGTGGTAAGGTTTTCCGCCGGGATGCCGAAGCGCTGCGTGAGAACCGTCGCGACGGTTTCGGCCCGGCGATCGGAGAGGCTGAGGTTGTCCTCATCAGAGCCGACCGCGTCCGTATGACCCTCCACGAGGAAGATCTCGTTCGGGTTGGCGGCGAGGGCGCGCTTGATCGCCTCGGCGATGCCGACCATGGCGCCGATCTGCTGCTCGGGCAGGTCCCATGAGCCGGTCTCGAACGTAATCGTATCGAGATCGACGCGGCGCATGTAGTCGCGCAACGGCGCGCTCTGGCGCACCTCGTCGAGGGTGTAGGCGCGCTCGATCCGCTCGATCGGCGGTGCCTCAAAGGCCTCGTAGATTTCCTCCTGCGACGCGTCCTCGATTTCGACGATATATTCCTCGCGCGGGATGCGGACGACCGGGGGCGGCAGGCGAAGAATATCCTCGACGAAGAAGCCGCGATCCCGGCGCCGGTCGCGCCGATTGTCGATGAGCACCACCTCGCGGCCGCCAACCCGGCGCGCGCGCCTGACGAGATTGCCGTCCTCGTCCAGGACGGTGACGATCTCGGTCCCGTCCGGGCGGCGGACGACCGTCACGTTATTGCCGTCAAGTCGCTCGACCCGCACATCGGCATCCCGATAGGTGCGGCGGAAACGCTCCGACTCGTCGTGGCGGATGATCATGCGGTCGCCTTCGCGCACGATGGTGCGACTGCCGGGCTCTTCGATGATGACCCGGCGTCCGCCATCCTCGCTACGCTGCCGGCGCCGCTCGCGCAGATCCTCGATGCGGCGCTCCGAAATATCGGCGGGCGGAAGCGGGCGCCCATCGGGGCCACGGGTGGTGCCGGCAGGTGGGAGCATCCGGCCATCGGGAGCCCGGACCGCGCCGGGCGGCATTGCGCCGGGGGCGCTAGGCGCACCGGGCACGGCTTGCGGTGCCGCTTGTCCGGGCATCGGCGGGCGAGGCGGGGTGCCGGGCTGCGCTGGTGCGGCTGCAGGTGGAGGCGTTGGGGTTGCGGTTGGAGCGGGGGCCTGCGGGGC
>NZ_VCMV01000069.1 GCF_008757455.1 Microvirga brassicacearum
CTCCGGTGGTGGTGGTCACGGGGGCAGTTCAGGAGGTGGAAACGCCGGCGGCGGGGCTCGTGGCAGCGGCAACGAGAATTCCCGCGGCAGCGCCAGCGAACGCAGCGGCCGCAGTTCCGACTCAGGCAAGAGCTCCGCATACGGCCAGTCCCGGGCCGAGCAGGCCCGGAGCAGCACGCGCGATGCCAAGTCAGGAGGGGGAAAGGTCACCTCTGAAGCACGAAAAGCTGCATCCAATGCCAAGAGCATCGGTCTGGACACGGCCAAGCTCGGGCGCATGAACGCGGTCAATGCCTCAACGACAGCCCGGCAGCACGCCGCGCCGAACTCCACGGTTGGCCTGATCGCCGCCTACGAGAAAGCCCTGAGCGTCAGTGAGAACACCGAAGACCAAGTGACCGATTTGGAGGTCACAGAGGCCGCCAAGGCTCTGGCGGCCCTATCAAAGTCGGGCGTGCCGGAGGAGCCTGTCAAGGTGCTTAACGAAAGGCTTGGGCTCGACATCGATCCCGAATCGGATCTGTTCGATCGCGTTATCGACGAGGCCCGCGAACTCCAGGCCGCCCGTCAATGAAGGCTAGAATGTCCTGCCGCTCACCAGCGGCAGGATATTCTCAGAAACCAACCGCCCGATCCGCATGAACGACCTCTTGGATCGGCGAGAGAAGAGTAAACAAGCTGGGAGTGAAAGGGATCACCTTCGACCAAGGCGCAGCTCTTACTCAGGGGATGACCTGTGCGTCATGCGTCGGCCGAATCGAGAAGGCGATCGGACGCATCGAGAGCGTCACCGCCGCCAGCGTGAATCTGGCGACCGAGCGGGCCGCCGTGTCGTTCGGTTCCGCGGATGCCAATCCGCAGGCGGTTGTCGAGGCAATCCGCGAGGTGGGGTATGAGCCGATGCCCTCAACCATCGCGCTGAAGGTCTCCGGCATGACTTGCGCCTCCTGCGTCTCCCGGGTCGAGAAGGCCTTGAGGCGTGTCCCCGGGGTCCTCGACGCCACGGTCAACCTCGCGACCGAACGTGCAACCGTGCGGTTCTTCGGCTCGGCAAATTCAGTGCGCCGCCTCATCGTCGCCGTCGAGGCGACGGGCTACGAGGCCGAGGAGGTCCGCGGCGACGTGGACCGGACCGACGACGAGAGGGCCGCGCACGAGGCCGAGATCGGGTCCCTGCGGACATCCCTCATCAGCGCCGCCATCCTCACGGTTCCGGTTTTTGCGCTGGAGATGGGATCGCTCTTCGTGCCGGGCGTGCACGAGTGGATCATGGATACGATCGGACACCGGGAGAGCTGGCACCTCCAGTTCGCCCTCACCACGCTCGTGCTGTTCGGTCCCGGACTGCGGTTCTTCCGCAAAGGCATCCCTGCCCTTCTGCGCCTCGCTCCGGACATGAACTCGCTGGTGGCTCTCGGTACGGTCTCGAGGCGGCGAGGAACCGTGGACTGGAACTGCCTTCTCTCACCGGCTTCGAGGCCGTACCGGGCTTCGGCATCTCGGCCATAGCCCTCGGCCACAAGGTCGAGGTCGGGGCCGACCGCTTCATGGAGCGGCTGGGTTATCCCGTCGGGGCTTTCGCAGCGGCCGCCGCACGGCTCGGCGATGAAGGCAAGAGCCCGCTCTACGCCGCCATCGACGGCCTGCTTGCGGCGGTTATCGCCGTGGCCGATCCCATCAAGGCGTCCCCGGAGGCGCTCGCGGTTCTGCACCGCCTCGGTCTCAAGGTCGCGATGATTACGGGTGACAACCGCCGCACAGCGGAGGCCGTCGCCCGGCAGGTCGGCATCGACGAGGTCATCGCGGAAGTCCTGCCGGATGGTAAGGTCGCCGCGCTCAGGCGGTTGCAGGACGGCGGACGCCGAGTCGCATCCGTCGGCGACGGCATCAATGACGCTCCGGCGCTGGCGGCGGCCGACGTGGGTCTTGCCATCGGCACGGGCACGGACGTGGCGATCGAGAGCGCCGACGTGGTTCTGATGTCTGGTGATCTGCGCGGCGTGCCAAACGCGATCGCTCTGTCAAAGGCAACAATCCGGAACATCCGGCAGAATCTGTTCTGGGCGTTTGCCGCGGGCGCGCTCTACCCGACCAACGGCACGCTGCTCTCGCCGATGATCGCCGCGGGGGCGATGGCGCTGTCGAGCGTGTTCGTCGTCGGCAATCCCCTGCGCCTGCGCGGGTTCAGGCCGCTGGTCGGCTCGGAACCGACTTCCGGCGCATTCACGCCCACTCCCCGACTCTTCCCGGGAGAATGACGAGAGCGGCCCGCCACGGCCGGCCTTCCACTCACCTCAGGAGGATTTAGGAATGAACATCGGACAGGCAGCGGACGCCTCGGGCGTCTCAGCCAAGATGATCCGCTACTACGAGTCGATTAGCCTGATCCCGAAGACGGTCAGGACGGAGGCCGGCTACCGGATATACTCGGAAAGGGACGTACACACCCTTGGTTTCATCCGGCGCGCCCGTGACCTTGGTTTCTCGGTCGAGCAGATCACGGAGCTCGTTACGCTGTGGCGGGATCGGGGCGGCGCAAGCGCGGACGTGAAGCGCATTGCCCTCGAACACGTCGCTATCCTCGAGCGGAAAGCGCGGGAGTTGCAGGAGATGGCTTCCACGCCCAAGCACCTGGCGCAGAACTGCCACGGGGACAAGCGTCCCGACTGCCCGATCATCGATGGTCTCGAAGACAATCATGATGCTCGACGTCACGATCGGACTGGTCCCCATTTTGGGACGGCCAGCCTCCAACCCCCGCGCCGTGCTGGGCGTAACGGAGCGACCCCCACTGAGTAGCCTCTCGGAGGCAAATGGTGGGTGAACTCGGAAGGCCCTTGACCTTACAACGGTTGGAACCCGCAGCCTTCGAATCCTCAAGACTTTGAAGGAGTGACCAAAGATGTGCGGATGTTCAACCCATCAGTCGGGTGAAGCCGGAAAGACCGTGATACCGCAAGCCGGGAACCTGACCCTGAAGGTCGACGACATGACCTGCGGGCATTGCGCCGACACGATCAAGACGGCGGTCGAATCCGCGCTTCCCGGGGCGCTGGCGAATCCGGACCCGGCAACCAAGCTGGTGACGATCGCCGGCACGGCGGATTTGAACTCCGTCAAGGCCGCTATCCTGGCCGCGGGATACACACCCTCGGCCGCATGACCATGTTGTGAGGCTCGGACTACGCTGCCCCCGGGCCTCACTCGACGATCAATTCGGGGCCGTCAGCTCAGGCGGTCACCTTGCCGAAGCAATCCGTTCGTGACATATCCGAATCTGACCTGAGGAGCGTTCCTTGCGGCTGATGGCCCCCATCATCGCTGTCCTGCTTGCGATCACCATGGCGATCTTCCCGATCGCCATGCCGCGGGCGGCCGTGTCGGCCGACCATAGGTCAACGGTAACGCTCGATACGCATCACTCCCACGGCAAGGCGGATGTCTCTTGCGCCCACGCTTCGGTGACCTGCGGGGATCATGAGGGCGACAGGCATGAGGCAAGCGGCAGCGGCTGCTGCGGCATGAGCGTCTGCCATGCCTTTCAGGTCAGCGCGGCGCCCGCCATCCTTTGCCGGCACGTGACGATGACCTCCGTCACCGTCGCCAGGGACGAGCAGGTCGGGGGTGTCACCCCGGGTGGCCTCGACAAGCCTCCAAGAACCACCTGAGCCAAAGCGGGCGAATTGACGCCCGCACGAACCGTCGTGGCCGTCTTTTGAGGCCGTCACGACCGTCCTGAAGCTCGAACGGACATCCCTCTCGGACGCACCCCAACCATCACGCCCGAAATGCGCCCGGACCCCGTCCGCCGCCTGGCGCCGAGCTTGAGGCCGCACCGCGAGGTCTGGAGACGGATCAACATGAAATCGATTTCCCTTGTGGGCCTGGCGTTTGCCGTAAGCGCCTGCGTTCCGGCCACCCCTCCCTACCTGGCGGCGCCGGCCGATCCGGACATCGGTATCCGCAACTCCCGCTACGCACCCGTGACCGCAGGCGTGCGCGGCTACGATGTGGTCGACCCACTCGACTGGCGCGAGCTGAACCGTCGCGTTACGCCCGGGTCCGCTCCGGAACGGGGCGACAGCAACGATGCCGGACGAGGACGGTGAGCCCATGAGCACGCAAGGCAAAACAATGACCGTTCGAGCGCCTTCGGGATTTCCACGTCTGTCATTTTTCGGTGGGGTCGCCGCGTCCGTTCTTTTGGCCGGCTGCCAATCCTTCTCGTCCGACGGCGGCCTCGCGCCAGCACGAACGGCAGCCTATGCCGAGCTCGGCAAGGATATCGTCAAGGTCTCGTCGGAGGTGGACGCGCAAGACGTCCAGTTCCGTGTGGACGGATTGCTAAAGCGGCCTCTGACGCCGGACAGTGCCGTGCAGACCGCCCTCCTGAAAAATCGCGGGCTGCAAGCCGAGTTCAACGAGTTGGGAGTCTTCGAAGCCGAGTTCGTGGCGGCAACGCTTCCACCCAATCCGACCGTGGTGCTTTCCCGCCTCGGTGGAAGCCTCGAACTCGAGATCGAGCGCCAGATCCTGATCGGCCTCTTTGAACTTGCCACCCTGCCCGCGCGGGCAGCCGTCGCGGAACAACGGTTCCGGGCAGCCCAGTTCCGCACCGCCGAGGCTGTGCTGCGCCTCGGTGCGGAAACCCGCCGCCAGTACTATCGGACGGTCGCGGCGAACCAACAGGTCGCCTTCATGCAGCAGGCACTCGCGACCGCCGAGACGGCGTCGGAGCTGGCGAAACAGCTTGGCGAGAGTGGAGCGCTCAACAAGCTGGAGCAGGCGCGCGAGCATGCCTTCTACCAGGAACTCGGCGCACAGCTCGCTCGCGCCCGTATTCAGCAGAAGGTGGAGCGGGAACGCCTGATCCGACAGCTCGGGCTGTGGGGACGGGACATCGACTTTCGGCTGCCCGGTTCCCTGCCGCCGCTTCCGGCGCGCATAGCCTCCGCCACGGATTTCGAACGACAGGCGCTCGAACGGCGTGTCGACCTCCAGGCGCTGCGCCACGACCTGACGGCGACCGCGGGGCAGTTCGGGCTGACCAGCGCCACCCGTTTCGTCTCCGACATCGAACTCGCCGGCACGTCGAATTACGAGCGTCTGAAGTCCTTCCCTCCCGATGGGAACGGCGGGACCGAGGTCCAGCGCGAGACGCTGAGACGGCGCGGGTTGGAGGTCGAGTTCACCATCCCGCTCTTCGACTTCGGCGCCACCAATGTGCGCAACGCGCGCGAGACGTACCTGGCCGCGGCCAACCGCCTGGCGGAGCGCGCCGTCAACGTGCGCTCGGAGGCGCGCGAAGCCTACGCCCGCTATCGCGGCAATCACGAGTTGGCCCGTCACTACCAGGCTCGCGTCCTGCCCTTGCAGAAGAAAATCCAGGACGAGTCCCTGCTCCAATACAGCGGCATGCTGGTCGACGTGGCCGACCTCATTACCGATGCCCGGGCGCGCATCCTGAGCAACGTCGACGCCATCAATGCGCGCCGCGATTTCTGGATCGCCTCGACCGACCTCAAGGCCGCTCTCGTCGGGGGCGGCGCGGGTGGCGGCGACAGCGGCGGCGAAACCGTGACTGCCGCCGCTGCCGGCGGCGGCGGACATTAATCGAGGAGAGATGACATGACCGACCTATCCCGCAGAGGGTTCATGGGCGCTGGCGGACTTGCACTCGCCGGAGCCTCAATGATCAGCGGACGCACCCAAGCCGCCGGCCTCCCGGAAGCGCCGAGTATGGCGGATGCCACCATGCAGCCGCCACTCTACCCTACGAGCGGACCGGATTATCAGCCCGTCGTCACCCTGAATGGCTGGACCCTCCCCTGGCGTATGAACGGCGATTGGAAGGAGTTCCACCTCCTCGCGGAGCCCGTCGTGCGCGAGCTTGCGCCCGGCATGAAGGCGCATCTGTGGGGCTACAACGGCCAGTCCCCGGGACCGACAATCGAGGCGGTCGAAGGCGACAAGGTGCGCATCTTCGTCACCAACAAGCTGCCGGAGAACACGGCGGTGCACTGGCACGGTCAGCTCCTCCCGAACGGCATGGACGGCGTCGGCGGCCTCAACCAGCCGCACATCCCGCCGGGCAAGACCTTCGTGTACGAGTTCATCCTGCGCAAGTCCGGCACCTTCATGTACCACCCGCATTCCGACGAGATGGTGCAGATGGCGATGGGCATGATGGGCTTCTTCGTCGTGCATCCGCGCAATCCGGCCGAGCGGCGCGTCGACCGCGACTTCGTGTTCCTGCTCAATGCGTTCGACATCGAAGCGGGAAGCTACGTGCCGAACGTCAACGAGATGACCGACTTCAATCTCTGGTGCTGGAACAGCCGCGTGTTCCCGGGGATCGACCACCTCGTCGCGCGACAAGGCGACAAAGTCCGCATCCGGTTCGGCAACCTAACCATGACCAACCATCCGATCCACATGCACGGATACGACTTCAAGGTCACCGGCACCGATGGTGGCTGGGTGCCCGAAACGGCGCAATGGCCGGAGGTTTCCATCGATGTCGCGGTCGGTCAGATGCGCGCCTTCGAGTTCGTCGCCGACGTTCCGGGCGACTGGGCGCTCCACTGCCACAAGTCGCACCACACCATGAACGCCATGGGCCACGACGTGCGCAACTACATCGGCGTGAACATGAAGAAGACGGCGCCCGCGATCAAAAAAATCGCGCCGGGCTACATGCCGATGGGCTCGAGCGGCATGGGGGAGATGGGCTCGATGGAGATGCCTTTGCCCGATAATACGCTGCCGATGATGACGGGCTTTGGCCAGTTCGGGCCCATCGAGATGGGCGGCATGTTCTCGGTCGTGAAGGTCCGTCCGGGCCTGGCGTCCGACGATTACAAGGATCCGGGTTGGTACAAGCACCCGGAGGGCACGGTCGCCTATGAGTGGACCGGCGAGAAACTCGCCGAGCCCGCCCGCGCGATCTCACCCGACAGTGGGGTGAAAGCGACGGAGTTCCGCGCCGTCGATCCGCGCAAAAAGCCAGTCCGCACGCCGGGCGGCCACGACAGCCACTGATCCAGGCCACAACAATCCCAAAGGAGCACTCAACGATGGTTCGCATGTCCACGCTTGCAGGCGTTATCGGCGCGCTTGCCCTCTCCACCACCATGGCTCTGGCCGCGCCCGGTGCGCAGGGCCATAGCCACAAGTCGTTCGCGGCCGGCGAGCCCGGCGACCAGAGCAAGCCCGTGGTCCGTACCGTCGAGGTCTCCATGAAGGAGACCGACGACGCGAAGATGCTGTTCGAGCCGAACCGGGTCGAGATCAAGCGCGGCGAGCAGGTGAAATTCGTACTCAAGAACGCCGGCAAGGTCGACCACGAGTTCATGCTCGATTCCGTCGCGAACAACGCCAAGCACAAGATCCAGATGGAGAAGAACCCGGACATGGAGCACGACGACCCGAACGGAGCGCGGCTCGCGCCCAACGGCTCCAATGAGATCATTTGGCGCTTCACCAAGGCCGGCACCTTCGAGTTCGCTTGCCTGATCCCTGGCCATTACGAGTCGGGCATGCACGGCACCGTCGTCGTCAAGTGACGGCGCAATCTCAACCAGCACAACATGAAAAGGAGCTTCCCATGGAGCGCATCAACTTCGCCGCGGCGGCTTTGATTGCCGCGCTCGCCCTGTCGGGCCAGCCCTTCGCGCAGAGCCTGCCGACGGTCTCCGGAACGGTCGAGAAGGTCGATACCGCCCAGGGCAAGATCACCATCGACCACGGCCCGATCAAGAACCTGGACATGGAAGCCATGACGATGGTCTTCCGCGCTCAGGATCCCGCCCTGCTTAAGGGCGTGAAGGCCGGCGACAAGGTCCGGTTCACCGCGGACCGCGTGAACGGCCAGATCAGCGTCACCTCGATCGAGAAGGGCTCGTAAAGGCCCACGCCGCCCCGCGGATTTGAACCCGCGGCGCGGTCCTTCTGCCTCAACAGAGAGTACGGCCCATGAAACGCTTGACCGCCACCCTCACCGCCGCCGCGGCCCTCCTCGCCGTCGTCGCCATAGGCCCGGATCGCATCGCCCAAGCTCAGCCCGCCAAGGGCGCGTTGGCCGCATTCGAGCGGGTGCTTGAGGTGATGAACACCCGTTTCAAGGACCTCAAGCTCGTCGGTGATCCCGACAAGGATTTCGCCACGTTGCTGATCGCGCATCATGAGGACTTGATTTTCCTCGCCAAAACGCAGCTCGAGTACGGCGGCGACGAGCAATTGCGGCGCCTTGCCCAGAGGATCGTTGATGAGCAGCAGCGGCAGATTGCAGAGGCGAAGGAGTGGCAAGTCCGCCGTCAGCAGGCCGACTACCGTGCCCAGCCGGGCCAGCCGCCGCATGGGTCTGGGCCGCTGGACCAGCGCGCCAAGGCTGCCCCGGCACCTGCCCGCCAGCTCCAGGCCGCTGCCCCGGCGCAACCTGCGATCCAATCTACTCCCCCAGCCACCGAAGTGCCGATGGTGACCGGCACTGTGGAGAAGGTCGATCCGGGCGCCGGCAAGATCACTATTGATCATGGCCGGATTCCGAACCTCGACATGGATGCGATGACGATGGTGTTCCGGGCGCAAGATCCGGCAGTTATCAAGGGCGTGAAGGCGGGGGACAAGATCCGCTTCCAGGCGGATCGCGTGAACGGCCAGATCAGCGTCATCAAAATCCAGAAGGCAAAGTAGAACCCTCGGCCATTGACCTTGCCGGCATTGGAAGGCTGAGCATCCATCCCCTCGAACACTGAGGATTGCCATGAACCAGGATCGTACTGCTGGCGCGAACGACCAAGACGGACACAGGCATGATGGTCATGAGCATCATCACGGAGCGATGGCCGAGGTGGATCACCGCGTGAAGGATCCCGTCTGCGGGATGATGGTGGACCCGCACACGACCACACGTCGGGCACAGTATCACGGCAAGCCCTATTACTTCTGCTCCTCTGGCTGCCAATCCAAGTTCATGGCGGATCCGGAAAGATACGTCGAGCCGGCACACACACGGAAAGCGGAGGCCGTTCCGGAGGGCACGATCTACACCTGTCCGATGCACCCGGAGATCCGGCAGGTCGGTCCGGGTTCCTGCCCGATTTGCGGCATGGCGCTGGAACCGGTGCTCGTGAGCGCCGAGGCGGCGCCGAATGCCGAGCTGGTCGACATGACGCGCCGCTTCTGGATCGGGCTGGCGCTGGCGCTTCCGGTTGTGGTGCTGGAGATGGGAAGCCACTTCACCGGGCTCGGCCACCTGGTGCCACCGGCCATCTCCAACTGGATCCAGTTCGCGCTGGCGACCCCGGTCGTGCTCTGGGCCGGCTGGCCGTTCTTCGAGCGCGGCTGGCTATCGCTGAAGAACCGCAGCCTCAACATGTTCACGCTCATCGCCATGGGTACGGGCGTCGCGTGGCTCTACAGCGTGATCGCCACGCTTGCACCCGACATCTTCCCATCGGCATTCCGCAATCATGCCGGCTCCGTTGCTGTCTATTTCGAGGCCGCAGCGGTGATCACCGTCCTTGTCCTCCTTGGGCAGGTTCTGGAACTTCGCGCCCGCGAAAGCACCAGCGGCGCCATTCGGGCATTGCTCGACCTTGCCCCGAAGACCGCAAGGCTCATCCGGCAGGACGGAAGCGAGGAGGAGATACAACTCGAGTCGGTGCAGGTTGGAAACCGCTTGCGTGTCCGTCCCGGCGAGAAGGTCCCGGTCGACGGCATCGTTGTCGAGGGACGCAGCTCCGTCGATGAATCGATGGTGACAGGGGAGTCGATGCCCGTGACCAAGGAGGTGGGTGCCAAGGCGATCGGCGGCCATGAACCAGTCCGGCGGCCTCGTGATCGAGGCGCGAAAGGTCGGGCGCGACACCATGCTGTCGCAGATCGTACAACTCGTGGCGGACGCCCAGCGCAGCCGCGCACCGATCCAGCGCCTGGCGGATCAGGTCTCCGGCTACTTCGTGCCCGCGGTCATCGGCGTGGCGGCTCTCGCCTTTGCGGCCTGGGCAGTCTGGGGTCCGGACCTTCGGTTCGCCTTCGGGCTAGTCGCGGCGGTGTCCGTCCTCATTATCGCCTGCCCCTGCGCTCTCGGTCTCGCGACGCCGATGTCGATCATGGTCGGCGTAGGCCGGGGCGCCCAGGCGGGCGTGCTGATCAAGAATGCCGAGGCGCTCGAACACATGGAAAAGGTCAATACCCTCGTCGTCGACAAGACCGGAACGCTGACCGAGGGCAAACCTGCCGTGACTGCCATCGTGCCGGCGCAGGGCTTCACGGAAGCCGAGATCCTGCGCTTGGCCGCCAGTGCCGAGCGCCCCAGCGAACATCCGCTCGCAGTGGCGATCGTCGCCGCGGCGGAGAAGCAAGGCATCGCGACTTCTCCGGTCAGCGACTTCGACTCTCCGACCGGAAAGGGAGCGCTTGGTAGGGTGGAGGGCCGACGCGTCGTTCTGGGCAACAAGACGTTCCTGGCCGAGCACGGCATCGACGTCGGCGACATCGATGTGCAGGCCGACAGGCTGCGCAAGGACGGTGCGACGGCTATCTTCGCCGGCATCGATGGGCGCGTGGCAGGTGTCATCGCCATCGCTGATCCCGTGAAGCCAACGACGCCTGAGGCGCTTGCTGGCCTCAAGGCCGCGGGCATCCGGGTCGTGATGCTCACCGGCGACAACTGGACCACCGCGAAGGCCGTCGCTCGTCGGCTCGGGATCGACGACGTTGAGGCCGAGGTTCTGCCAGAGCAGAAGAGTGCCGTGGTCCAGCGCTACAAGGCCGATGGTCACGTGGTCGCGATGGCGGGTGATGGCGTCAACGATGCCCCGGCGCTGGCCGCCGCCGATGTCGGCGTCGCCATGGGCACGGGCACCGACGTGGCGATGGAAAGTGCGGGCATCACCCTGCTCAAGGGCGACCTGACCGGGATCGTGCGGGCACGCCGGCTGTCCCAGGCGACCATGCGCAACATCCGCCAGAACCTGTTCTTCGCCTTCATCTACAACGCGCTTGGCGTGCCCGTCGCGGCGGGGGTCCTGTATCCGTTCTTCGGCATCCTGCTCTCGCCTATCATCGCGGCGGCGGCGATGGCCCTGTCATCGGTCAGCGTGATCGGCAATGCCATTCGTCTTCGCACCGTGCGGCTCTGATTGGTCCCATTGCATGGGAGGAAGGCAACATGAACATTCCTGATTGGATGCCTGACGAGGTGTCACGAGTGGCGCGCCGACTTTCGCTGTCGCCGGGGGAGACTCTCTTTTGCCGCGGAGACGAGCCGAAAGGCCTCTTCATTGTTGAGAGCGGCGAAGTCCGTCTGTCCCGAGTCGACCTCGAGGGACGTGAGATCACGCTCTTCCGCGCCTTTGACGGGGATCCTGTCGCCGAGGCATCCCTGTTCTCTAACGCGTATCACTGCGACGCGACGGCGGCCGCCCCGACGGTGGTGCAACTTTTCCCCAAGGCCGCCTTGCTGGAGGCCTTCGACCACGACCCGCCTGCGGCCCGCGGTTTCATGGCGATGTTGGCGCGCCAGGTCATGTCACTCCGAACTCGTCTCGCCGCTGCGACAGACGCCATCGGCCAAACTCATGCGATGTTGAGCGCGGCGCACCTGAAATATCACCTGACGACCGCGGCGTTGCTCACCTCCGCGCAGATCCGGCAATACGATCAGTTGAGGGGCTATGGTGGATCCGGGACACATGACACCGGTGATCTCCCGATTGATCCTGATTGAACGCGGGCCTCCGCGGCCGCCAGAAACAAGCCCCCGCCTGATCATGGCGCGGGCTCCCGTTGCTTTACTCCGCATGGGCTTCGGCGAGCAAGGCACGAAAGCGTTGGTATGACCGAACTTGTCCTTCAACGCATCCGAGAGCGCCGGCACGAGGCGAGGAGTCAATCCGAAATCAGGATTAGGGTATTCGGCGGGCGGGCCACGTCCCCGCCCGCCGCCCGAGCGGCACGCCGTGGGCTCTCGCCTACTCCCTCATGAAGGCCTGGATTTCCTCGGGCATCGCCTTGCCGTCCTTGTTGGCGTCGATCCTGTCGAAGATCCGCTTGTGAATGGCCGTCACCTCGTCGAAGGAGAGCCCGCCGTCGGCGTTTGCATCGGCGATTGCAAAGAAGATCTTCATCGGCGCGGGTCCGGGCATGCCCATCATGCCGCGGCCCATCATCCCTTGGGCCATCGTGCTCTGACCCATCATCCCCGGCTGCATCATGCCGCACATCATGCCGGGTTGAGCGGTCGGCATGGTGGACTGACCGGTTTGCGCCGCTTGGCCTTGCCCCATCATGCCGGAGGGCGGCATCGCCTGTGCGATCATCCCGGGATGGTGCGGATCGGCCGCGGTGGTCTGCGCGGTGGCCGCTGCCGTCACGCCGACGGCGATCATCGTGGCCAGGGCGGCTGCGCGTGACAGTGTTGTCAACGTCATGGGCTTCCTCCTTGTCTTCAAGCGCTCAACGGAGCGCGTCGGTGACATCGGTGGTACGGCTTTACCCCCAACCAATCGGGTTTTTCGGCCTCTTTTGCTCTGCCCTTTCGATAGTACCCGATCAGGCGCCTTTCGCACGGCCTTCATACATAAACGTGAATGGTTTTGGCCCCGGCGCGTACCCGGTCCGCAAATCCGGCATCCGTGACGAGATCGGCAATCGGCCGATTGAGATGGCAGCCTCCGGCGAGCGGCTTCCACACGGGCGTGAGCCAGTCCTGGAGGCGGACCACCCAAGGATCCGGCGCACGGCCATGCTCGACGAACAGGAGATCCCCGCCGGCCTTGAGCACGCGCCGCATCTCGGCGAGCGCCGTCCTTGCGTCCGGGATCGAGCACATCGTCCACGTGGTCACGACTGCGTCCACGCTGCCCGTGTCGAGTGGGATCGTCTCGGCCGATCCGGTCAGGAATGACACCGCCCTGTCATTCGCCTTCCGCCGCGATGCCATCCGGATGAGAGCGCCCGACGGATCCAAACCGAGGTCACGCCGGGACCGTAGAACGGCAGGTTCAGACCGGACCCGATGCCGACCTCCAGCACCCGACCGTGGGCCGCCCCGGCGATCCGGCGGCGATAGCCGACAAGCTCCTCGTTCCGCATCGCGCGGTCGAGGAGGCGGGGCAGAACGATGTCGGTGTAGAAACCCATCTTGCCTCTCCGCGTCACCGCCAAGGCAGGCGTGGAATTCGTCAGGCCTCCTCGGCGCCGCGATAGCGGGCGAAGATGCGTTGGCCGGACGGCCCGAACAGGACCACCTCGTAGGTATCGGGTTCCATACCCTCGACCTCCATGCCCGGCGATCCGACCGGCATCCCAGGAACGGCCAGTCCGACGGCTTGGGGCTTCTCCGCGAGCAGGCGCTTGATGGATGCGGCAGGCACATGCCCCTCGATCACGTAGCCGCCGACCTCGCCGGTATGACACGACTCAAGGGCCTGCGGCACGCCGAGGCGTGTCTTGACGCGGTTGATGTCCGACGTCTCGACGATCTCGACCGGAAATCCCGCCTGCTTCAGATGATCCGCCCACGCTGAGCAGCAGCCGCAGCTCGGATCCTTCGTCACCATCACCTTCGGCAGGCCTTCGGCCGCCCGCAGCGGGGTCGCAAAGGCTGCTCCCGCAAGTCCGGCGACGAAGGCGCGCCGCGTACATGCCAATGATTTGCGCACTTTTTCCCCTTGGTTGTCTGCGTTCGCACCCGTCGAAGGCTGTCGGCCCTCACCGGAAGAAGACCTATTTGTTGAGAGCGGCGATGGCGAGCAGCGACAGGACGAGAGCCAAGAGCCGGACAGCCCGTGCCCCACATTCGTTCCGCCGCCTATCATGTCGAGCACGGGCCCCAATGTGCCGCAAAGGCGGTGAGGTCGGTCGTGACTCACTAACGGATCCAGCCTCGTATCGCGACGAGGAAATCCACTCCTACATCCATCCCAATGTGAGCGCCGCGACGACAATATAACGAGCGGTCTTGCGACTGCCACGAGGGCCAAGAATATCCAGAACGGTTCTCGCAACACCCCCGCGACAATCGTCAGCGGGTCGCCAATAACCGGCACCCACGACAGCAGCAGCGTCCAGCGTCCATACCGATGATATCATCTCTCGGCCCTGGCGATCTTCTCCTTGCTGAGCGGGTGCGCGATAAAGTAACCCAGCAGCCAGTTGACGCAGGAGCCGAGAATGTTGCCGACGCTGGCGACCAGAACCGGCAGCAAAACGTGATAATGCTCGGCCATCAACATGCCGAACAGAATTGCCTGGGATTGAAACGGGAAGATCGTCGCGGACAGAAAGGCCGCGCCAAACAGGCCGAAATACTCCAGGACATGCTGCATCGGGTGGAGTGCTCCAGGTTGGTGCTTTTGCGGGCGATGCGGTATGGGCTTTCAAGCGGCATTGCGGCAGGCGGCAGCTCTGCCTGAGGCCAAAGTTCGTTTGCGGCCGTGTCGTCCAGGACCGCTCGCCGCTGCTCCGCAGAGTAAATCGTAAGTCGCACTGATGTGACGTCTGCTCAGAAGTGCAATCCCGTCGAACGCCGATTTACCGCCTCATTGCGGAAATCAGGGCTACTTCTGCCTCGTGCCAGAAGCGGCTCTTCCCACCTCGTGTCGGTCTTCGTCCTCACCCATCGCCCACGCGCGTCGGTCGAACTGGAGGCGGCACGACGTTCCACTTCATGGACGCTTCGCCGGCCGAGGCACTCGAGACGGCCCTATTCCATCGACGCGGCAACCCAGCCGTCAATGCTCCTGGAGTAAGTCCCAGATCTTGAATGTCGGAAATATTCCCGCCCGGCGGGCCATGCGCCCGCCCGGACACCGCAATCTGTTGCTGAGGCGGTTGAATGCACGACCAAGTGCTTGAGTGCCGTTACCCTCTACGTTACCCGCAGAGTTAATAAATGGATCAATTTGTATGAGTTCGGTCGTAACTACCCGATTTTATTGGCGACCCCGCCTGGGCTCGAACCAGGGACCTACTGCTTAGAAGGCAGGAGACCTGCTGCATGCGAAGCAGGCGTAAGGTACTGAAAACTCTCCGTGTTCCCAACGACATGGGCCGCGCTCGACGGCAGCCTGGATACGAACCTGGATACGAGGTGCGGTTCGACCGGGAGATTGGGTTTCCTCGCCGGAGCTCGCAGACGGGGAGTCTAACGGGGCGTTTCGCGACCGCCACGGGACATACTGTCTCAAGGCGATCAGCCGAGCGGGGATCTGGCGTGAAGGCCCCCGCGACTGCTTGCAGAGTCGTCGGATTGGCCGAAGGCGAGCGACACCGATGTCGAGGGAGCGGGAGATCGCCGCGCGCCCGCTTCTACGGCCCGCGCCGCGGCCTCCGGCGAGAGGAGAACACTTCTGGGGCTTCCCGGCGCCAGCGATGACGCGACGGCACGCCTCACGCCTACGCGGCGGAGCTTAGACCGATCTCTCAATTCCTATCGGGCGCCCAGGATTCGAGCTAGCTGCCCGTGAATTGGCGGTGCCGATCCCGGATTCATCCAGACGCGGCCGATAGCTACCGCGGACCCGGAAACAAGAGTCGAGATCTTCAGCCGGGAGGATTGAAAGGACTCGCACCTCCTTAGAAGGATTCTGGTATAGCGGATGAAGAAACGATATCTAGGAAAGCCAAGTGAGAAGTATAGGATTCGTCCGAGATCAATAAATACCAAGCGGTTATGTCAATATTCAGGTGTCAAGTTTTTTATTGCTATTTCTGTTGTTGATTTTCGCTGATTTGCGCGTTAAATAAATCACCTTGTAACTCGAGAAAAGCCCGACGAAACGCTCCGGTCGTGGCGATGAGAAGCGACTCGCGCCGGGACGGGGCCGCCGGATGGCGCGCAATGTCCCGACGGGCGATGCTCGATCTTCAGAGTTCGTGGATTGGCAATCGGAGGGGCCGCCCGCCGGAGCAAGAATTTCGCGCCACTGATCTCGGAGGACGCCATGCCCAAATCGAGGGCCGGCTTAGCAATGGTCCGAAGGCCGTGGAGAGGGCGCTTCGCCAGATCCAAGTTGCCGAGATGTGCCTGCGCGGGCGGAATATGTCGCGGAACAACCGTTGAGCTTCGCACTCCACCGCGGGTTCGCGGCGTGAGGGTGGCGGTGCACGAGCCCGGCGGACATCAGCTATTAGGCCTCAAAACCGCGGCCCAGATGCTTGGATGCTCCCGGGATCATCTGCTTGTCCTCGTCGACGACGGTGAGATCGACTTCGTCGACATCGCGCGTTCGGGCTCGCTGCACCGCGAGCTCCGCTTCACGCTCGCGCATCTGGAAGCCCTGATCACCAAGCGGACCCGCCGGTTTCCGCGGACGCCAAGCTAGTCGGCTGCCAGCACGTGGGGCCTCAACCATGGGTCGTTGGACCTAAACCTTCGGCGACCCAGCAACCATTCCGACCGGTCCGCCGAATCGTGCCGAGCACAATGAGCACACGCTCACGCAACGAGAGGAGAAAAAAATGGTACAGCCAGCGAACGTCTTTCTTCCGCCCGGTAGCAGCCGGTACTGCTACAAATTCAAGGTTCGTGGTCGTTGGTATCGGGGTCCGACAGGAATGACCGACCGACGTGAGGCTACAAAATTCGCACACCGCCTAAAGGCCCAGGCGAAGCGAGAGGCCCTTCTTCATCCGAGCTCAAATTTTTCGGACATGTCCGTGCGATCGGCCGCCGCAAGGTTCGTCCGTGAACGGGAGGACGAGTTAAACGATAGGGAGGTCCCAAGCCTCAGCTCGCTCAGGAATCTCAAAACCAGTGAGCGGGAACTCAAAATGGTGGTCGAATGGATCGGTGGCGATACACCCATGAGCCGGATTTCGATCGATTCCATGCGGATGATCACTGCCAGGCGAAAGGAGGAGTGGAAGCTCACGGGGCAAGGCTCGCCCCTTCTCAAGACAAATGTAACCACAGGTATTCGCGAACCTGTGAGAGTCTCGAACCGCACCGTCAACATTGGTTGCGAGTTAATGCGGAGCGTCCACATAAGGGCACGAGACGTGTGGCACGTCCCCGTCCAGCCCATAAAGTGGAGGGGCTTGATGGCCAAGGAGGCAGGCCCTCGCACCCGAGAGATCTCGATCGAAGAGGAGGACGCGATAAGGGCTCTTCCGACCTTTCGAGAGGGATATGGCCCATGCTTTAGCTTCGCGATTATTTCAGGCTTACGCCTCGATAACTTCGTCAACCTCAAGTGGTCTCAGATTGATCTGGCAAATCGGGAGATCAAAGTCATCCAAAAAGGCGGCCGCGAGCACCGCGTTCCGATTGACGACGAGTTGATGAAGATCCTTCTGAAAGAGAAGGGCAAAGACGATGAATTTGTTTTCACGTATGTCACGCAGAACACCTACTTCAACAAAATGGCAAAACGGCAGTGCATCCGAAACGAGCGCCGCCGCATAGCCAGGGAGGGGTTTACTTCTTGGTTCGACCACATCCGGAAACGGCTCCGACTCGACATCCGCATCCATGACCTTCGACGAACCGCTGGAGCGCGGTTGCTTCGGGCCACCGGCAATCTAAAGGCCGTTCAGCAACTCTTGGGGCATGCCAATATCGCGACAACCGCCAAACACTACAGCCATATTCCGCTCCCCGATTTGATCGCGCTTCAGGATCGCACTCACGCCGACATCAAACGGAGACGCGCCGAAATGGCGTTTCTTTTTCAGGAACATGCGGCGTTCCCCCGCGTGACCCCGGAATCGCTGATCGACCGCTGAGCGTCGGACCCGCTTAACACGCCCGCCCGCCCCGACATCACCGTGGTGTCCGGGCGGGTATTGGGGGCCCGTTTCGTTAAGGAGAACGCACATGCAGAAGCGCAAACTTGGCAACAGGGCCTGAGAGTTTCGGCCATCGGCGTCGGCTGCGAGGCCCTGAGCTACGGCTAGATTGCGCTGTATCGTGAAGATTCGCGAACGGGAATCGCTCGTGCCATGTCCACAAAAACTGCCAGTTTTACGTATACGCGAAAACTGCCGTTTTTGTGAACATGCGTCACTCCCAGAGTCGGGAACGTTCGCCAACGCGGGACGGCTTGGAATCCTTCGTTGGACCAACTAAGCGACGGCTACTTGGATCCTTTGTATGCCACCCGGAACAGCGTGCCGTTTGCGTCGTCGCTGATCAGCAGGGCGCCGTCCGGCGCAACGGCGAGACCCGTCGGCCGCCCCCAGACCGTGTCCTTGTCCAGCACGAACCCGGTCATGAAGTCCTCATAGACGCCGGTCGGCTTGCCGTCCTTCATGCGGGCACGGACCACCTTGTAACCGGTCCGGTCCTCCCGGTTCCAGGACCCGCGCATGGTCGCGAAAGCGTCGCCGCGGTATTCGGCGGGAAATGCGTCCGCGTCGTAAAAGGCGATCTGCATGGTGGACGAATGCGCCTGGAGTAGGACGTCGGGTGTGAGGACCCTGTCCTTCAGATCGGGGCGCTCGCCGGCGTGGGCCGGATCCTCGTTGCCGCCCGTGTAGTACCAGGGCCAGCCGTAGAACCCGCCTTCGCGCACGCTGGTCAGGAAATCGGGCACGAGATTGGGGCCGAGGTGGTCGCGTTCGTTGCCCGTGCACCACAAGGTGTCGGTGCCGGGTTGAATGGCCATGCCGGAGCAGTTGCGCAGGCCGGTCGCAAAATTGCGGACGCTCCCGCCTTCCGGATCGAACACGCGCACCACGGCGCGGTTCTCTTCCTCGCCCCAAGCCGCGCCGAGTCCGTGTGTCTTCTCGAACGCCTTCGTCTCCTCCGATGACTTGTTCGGCATCCCCGCAGCGACATTGGACGCCGAGCCGATGGAGACGAACAGGCGTTGGCCGTCCCTCGAGACCGCCAGGTCGCGGGTCCAATGCCGCTTGGTGGGAATGTCCGCGATGATGACCTCGGATGGCCCCTTCGCCTTACGGTCGCCGCTACGGTACGGGTAGCGAACGACCTCGTTCGCCGCCGCTACATAGACATAACGGGGTTCGGCCGACGGATAGAAAGCGATGCCGAAGGGCCGCTCCAGGTTCTCGGCGAAGATTTGGGGAGTCGCGGCTCCACCCTTGGCCGCCTCGGCGGGGAAGGCGAGGACGCGTCCGCTGCCGCTTTCCGCGACGAAGATGTCGCCATTCGGCGCGATCCGGATGACGCGGGGCTTGTTCAGATCTCTGGCCAACACCTCCACTGCAAATCCCGCCGGGACATCCGGCATCCTTCCCTGCGGGGCATCGACAACCTTCGGCAGCCGTTCGAAATCCGGCGCTTCGGGATCATTCTGGTGAAGGCTCGGCGGGGGCAGGTCGGTGGCCCTGATGTGTCGACTAGCGCCGGGGGCATCGGCCTGCCAGGTGCTGAAGGCATCGGCTCCGGTCCGGACCTCCTGGGCATGCACGGAAGCCAACAAAACAAATGCCAGCGGAAGACTCGACAGGATCGTCGTTGCGCGCATTATTGCCTCCCGAAAAAGTCCGGCCGATTCCCGAGGAACGGATGCCGTCTAATCTTGGTTCCGCGACAGGGCGCACGCGATATCCCTCCCGCTCCCGTGCCTCGGATTGCCGTCAGGCTTGAGCGTCCGGCTCCGTGTCCCGAAGCCGCGACGCGTCGGCGCCTGCACCGCGGGGCCTCCGCGTTCCTCCCAGCGCAGGTGCAGGTGCGGCGGGACCTGCGTGGCATCGAGCGTCCATTGGATCAGGATCTCGCCCGCCTCGTTCGAGAGGGCGCCGTACTTCACCGCGTTCGTGGCCAGCTCCTGGAGGGCCATCGCGAGCGCCAGCGCCATGCGGGTAGCTCCTGCATGCGAGTCCTCTTAGACACCAACCTGATCATCGCGACTCATCATCATAGCTTCTGGAACCGATTGAGATGTGAGCGGGTGGCCGACGCCGCTCCCGTAAATCGTGTGAATCAAGCCGCTGATCGGAATCGACTACTAAAGAACTCTGCTTTTTGTCTCGGGCAATGCTATTTACTCTTTCTCGAAGAACATATGGCTAGCCCAGGAGATAATATGAGTTCGTCAGATAACATCACATCCGCGCTCGACTCACGCTTTTCATCAGCCCGGCTCGTCGAACGACGTGACTTCCTGTCCGGAGGCGCAGCGATATTGGGTGCGGCAATGGTCGGCGTTAGTGTCTCGTCCGCACATGCGCAAACGACGGCACCGACCCTAGCGCTTACAAATGCTCAAGAACGCGAATTCATGAGCCAGGCGATCAAGTTGATGCGGCAAGCCGGCGTAATTGACAAAACAGGCGGACCGTTCGGCGCAGTTATTGTCCGTGACGGAAAAGTGCTAGCCGCAAGTGGAAACAGCGTTCTTCGGGACAATGACCCCTCGGCGCACGCTGAAGTGAATGCCATCAGGATGGCCTGCAAGAACGTCGGAGCACCCAATCTGAAGGGCGCCACGATGTTCACGAGCTGTGAATGCTGCCCGATGTGCTATGCAACGGCATATTGGGCCCGCGTCGACCGGATTGTTTACGCCGCCGCTTGGACCGATTACGCGGATCTGTTCGACGATTCAAACATCAGCGACGACATGAAGCTGCCTTATGCCGAGCGCTCGGTAAAGATTAGCCAGATGATGCAGGAAGACGCTCAAAAGGTTTGGCAGGAATATCGCGCCCTGCCCACTAAGACTCGTTATTGAGCAGACATTCAGATATCAGCCCTGATACACGTCAGGGCTGATATCGCGTGAGCACTGGGTGTCGAAGTTCCCTCCGTCGCACCTCGCCCGTGCCGACTAGGACTGGTAGCGCTCGTCGACCGTGCCGATTTTCGGCATGCTGGCCGGCATCAGCGAGATGGTCTGGGCCACGGCCGGGGCTCCCAATGTCATCGCCAAGGATGCGAAAGCCAGCCCAGCAGAAAACCCATTCTGCGGCCAATTCCTGCGCATCGCTCGTCTCCACACTCGGCTACTTGGCGCCACGGGCAATCAGCCAAGCGCCAGACGCGGCAAGCATCGCCTCAATGCCCGTGCGCAGCGTGGGGTTTATAACCGGCGCGAATTCGGGTGAGTGGTTCGACGGGAGCTTGTTCAGGCTGCCGCTCCTCTCGGCCTCGGCATATTTTTGCGGGTCCACGCCTCCGACAATCCAATAAACCGAGGGCACGTCCCCCCAGGCGCGGGGGATGACGGAAAAGTCTTCGCTGGCCGAGGCAGGACCAATCGGCCCGACCCGCTCGGCTCCCAGGCGCTGTCGAAGGGCTTCCGCGACCTTTCGCGTCGCATCGTCGTCGTTAACGGTCAGGGGAAACTCCCCAGGCAGCGTGGTGATCTCGGGTGGCTTCGGAGAGCCTGATGTTGTCGCCTCGCCGCTGACGATGCGCTTTATCGACGAGAGCACTTGCTCACGCACGCGATCGTTGAACGTTCGGATATTGAGCTGGAGCACCGCCTCGTTCGGAATGATATTCGCACTCGATCCGGCTTGCACGGACCCGACCGAGACCACGGCATCGTCCGTCATGGCGATCTCGCGCGATACCACCGTCTGGAGCCGCATAACCGTCGCAGCCGCCATCACCACCGGATCAATGGTCGATTGAGGTGACGAGCCATGGCCGCCACGTCCGAACAGGGTCACCCGCAGGCTGTCGCTCTGGGAGAGCATGAGGCCACTGCGGATCAATGCTTTGTCAGCCGGGAAGGGGAGCACATGCTGGGCCAGAGCCACGGTCGGCTTCGGGAACCGCTTCGTCAGCCCGTCCTCGACCATCGCGCGAGCCCCCTCGCCGGTCTCCTCGCCAGGCTGGAACACGGCGATCACGGTGCCACGCCATTTGTCCTTGTTCGCGGCGAGAATCTGCGTCGCGCCCATCAGCCAGGTCACGTGCATGTCGTGCCCGCAGGAGTGCGCGATCCCGGTCTTCCGGCCGGACGATGGGTCGGTGCCGGTCTTGGTGCTCGCATAAGGGAGACCGGTGTTCTCGCCCATCGGAAGGGCATCCATGTCGGCCCGCACCAAGACCGTTGAGCCTTCGCCATTGCGCAGAAGCCCGACGACGCCGGTGCCGCCCACGCCCTCCGTGACGTCGTATCCCTGCTCCCGAAGCCAATTGGCGGCAATTCCAGCGGTCCGTCGCTCCTGCATGGAGAGTTCAGGGTTGGCGTGAATGTCCTTGTAGATGTCCTCGAGCTTGGCAAGGAGATCATCCGATGGGCCTGGAAGCGTTGCCTGGGTGCTTGCCTGGCTCTGTTGCCCGGTGCCCTGTGCGAATACTGGTGAGGTAAGGGCCACCAAGGTGATCAGGAAAGCGAAGGACAGCGATAGAGCGATGGTGGAATGACGCTTCGTGGCCATCGAAGTTCTCCCCTGTTCCATCTGCTCGAACCGAGAGAGAGAACATCCCTGCGATGAAGCGGTTCCGGCCGCGCACGGTGCATGAGCAAAGTCGGGATCGTAACGGCCGCGCACTACGGGGCAGCATTCCAAACACGCAGGCTGATCACGCACGACCATACCGCCCATCGCCTGCATCCGCTCGGTGAACGCGAAGCCGTCCAATGGCACTCTCGCCTTGCGGGAAGATGGGTTGGTCATGGCGGGATGGTGAGTTCGCCGACCGATGGCTAAACCGGGATCGTGGGCTGGCGCAATGAAACCGCAGTTTCGGGCCAAGCTAGCGGCGGGATAATTCGCTGGCGAACCTGAGATGGAACTCAAAAACCCGCCTCCTGAACCCATCCAATTGCGCCCGCACCGAGTCGTGCGGAGGCGCGGTCCCCGTAAGCCGACCCCGATCAAGATCTCCATCACCGCATGGCGGCTCATCCTGCTTGGATTGGTCGCCTTGCTGGCGCTGATCCTGTGGGCGGTGCCGATCGTGCCCGCGGTCGCCCTCGCCGGCTTCGGGGTAGCCCTCGTACTGTCCTTTCCGGTCCATCTGTTTGCGCAGATCGTCCCGCGCAACGTGGCTATCCTGCTGTCGTTCCTGATCCTGCTCGCCGTGCTCCTGCTGGTGGCCTACATCCTGCTGCCCCTGATCGTGTCGCAGGCGGGCGCCCTCGTTACGGCCTTGCCCGACCTGGTGCAGAACCTGGAGCGCTATCTGGTCCGGGCGCTCCGGGCGCTGCATGCCCGCGACCTGTTGCCGGATACCCCGGAGGCTGTGGCCGCCCGCCTGACCGAGGACTTCCGGAATAGCTTTGGCGTCGTTGCGGACAAAGTCCTTGGCCACACGGTGGGGATCATCTTCGGCACCTTTAGCTGGGCACTTACGCTGTTCGCCGTAATCTTCGTTGCCGCCTCGCTGCTGGCCAACGTGCGCTCGTTCAAGGCGGCCTACCTGACGAGCGTGCCGAGCCATTACCGCAACGACGCGCTGGCCTTCTGGGATGCGCTCGGCCATGCCCTCTCGCGCTATTTCGGCGGACTTGCGCTCGTGCTGGCGATCCAGGGCGTGCTTTCGGCCGTGGGACTTTCCTTGATCGGCATCCCCTACCCGCTTGCGCTCGGCGCCTGGGTGTCGATCACCGCGGTCATTCCGTATCTGGGTGCCTGGCTCGGCGCGATACCGGCCCTGCTGGTGGCGTTCTCGATCTCGTCCAATGCGGCGATCATCACAGGATTGCTGTTTCTGGCGATCCAACAGCTCGAGGGCAATGTTCTCACGCCCCGCATCCAGGCAAAGACCATCAAGGTGCCCGCGGTCCTGATTTTTTTGGGCGTCTTGGCAGGCGGATCCATGGCCGGAATCACCGGGATTCTCCTCGCCGTGCCGACGCTGGCGACAATCCGCGTGATCTTCGACTTCTTTCGCGTAAGGCTCCGGACGGAATAGGATGCCGCGGGTAGATAGTGCGCTTTCCCCCTCTACAGCCCTCGCACGCCGGGGGCAACGGTTCCCATATCGAGATGATTACGCGGGTACATCGTCGGTCCGGGCGTTCCACAAAATCGCGGTCCCGATGATCCCGGCCAGGACGGACGCTGCGAGCACCGCGACCTTCGCGGCGGCGAAGTCGTCTGCGTCCGGGTAGGCCTGGCCGGCGATGAATAGGGACATCGTAAAGCCGATACCCGCGAGCGCCCCGGCACCGGTCAATTGACGCCACGAGTAAGCCGTCGGTTTCTCGGCGAGACCCAGCCAGACGGCGAGCGCCGAGGCAGAAACCATTCCGATCGGCTTGCCCAACACCAGTCCGGCCATGATCGCCAGCACGAGCGGCCCATGCCCGCTGAGAACATCGGCCGTCAGCACCACCCCGGCATTCGCCAGGGCGAACAGCGGCAACACGACGTAGCTCGAGCGCGCCCCGGCATGGCGCAGGAGACGATCGGCCGGCGACTCCAACCGGTCATGGATTGCATCGAGCGCCCTCAGCGCGGGCGAGGACGGTCCTTGCCGAAGCACCTCGGCGCCGCGGCTGGCTTCCACCTTCAGGATGGCGTCGGCCTGCATGATCAGGGCTTTCAGGATCGGGGGCGGACGTGTCGGAATGAACAGCGCCAACACCACGCCCGCCAGCGTCGCGTGCAGCCCTCCGGCATGGATGCAGGCCCAGAGCACGACGCCGACCAGCATGTACGGGAACACGCGGTACACCCGCCATCGATTGAGGAGCGCCAGCCCCGCAACCGCCACCGCCGCGGCTGCCAGATACCCAAGCTGAAGACCGCCGGAATAGAAGGCGGCTACCACCATGATCGCGGCGATATCGTCGACGATCGCCGCCGCCGTGAGAAAGATCCGGAGTTCCAGCGGCACGCGGCGGCCCATCATGGCGATCAAGGCAACCGCGAAGGCGGTATCGGTCGCGATGGGAACCCCCCAGCCATGCGACCACACGCCTGCCGGAACGATCAGAACATACAGGATCGCCGGAACCGCCATCCCGCCGATGGCCGCCGCGACCGGCAGGGCGGCCGAGCGCCGGGTCGCCAGATGGCCGACGGTGAACTCGCGCTTGATCTCAAGGCCGACGACGAGGAAGAAGATGCTGAGCAGGCCGTCATTGACCCAGTGCCGCAGCGACAGGTGGAACCCGGCCTCGCCGAGCGAGATGCCGAGATCCCGCTCCCAGATCGCCTCGAAGGCGGGCCCGAAGGGCGAATTCGACAAGGCTAACGCCAGGATTGTCGCTAGCAGCAGGAGCACGCCGGCCGACGGTCCCCAGCGCGCGAAATCGAGCGCGGCCGCCCGCACCCGGTACCCCAGCGTCCCGAGCATGGCCTCGCCGAGCGAGTTCTCGTCCCATGGTCCGTCGTAGCGGCGCCCATTGATGAAGAAGGTCGGTGTGATCCTGACGCCGTTGGCGAGGGCGCTTCGTTCATCTGACTCCACCCGCGCCCGCGCCCGCTCGGCCGCCGCCGCATCCTGCCCCTTGACCGCGAGATCCGCGGCGACCGTGGCGAGATCCTCCTCGGTCAACGCCGCCGACCGCGTCATGAGGTCGATATGCGCCTTCCAGAAGCGGTCGGGTCGGGACCGTTCCACCAGTTCCGCGGAACGGCGGGCGAGATCGTTGTCGGAGAGTGGTCGGTGCCGAAACACGTACCGCATGCGGCCGCCGAAACGGTCGCGAAGTCTCGCAATGACGTCATTGGCAGCCCGGCAATGGGGGCAGGCATAGCTGCCGTATTCGACCAACGTGATCTCGGCATCCGGAGGTCCGAGGACATGGTCACGGGTATCGTCCACTTCCGGATCAAGGGGACGGGACGGGATGGCCTGCACGATTCGGAACCTCGCTTGAGTTCGCCGGCCGATCAACCAGCAACTCGTCCCGGAAGGTCGAGCCGGCCCGACGGGCACTGAGGAACTTTCCTCACGGCCCTGACTGGACAACGCACGAACTCGGGTTCCGAGAGCGGGTTGAACTCGGCTTCTTAGCCGGACATTGGCACCGTTGAGGATCTTGAAGCGACGGCCAGATCGAAGGGCGGAATCAGACGACTGAAGACGCTCGACACGCAAAGTACGGTCGCGCAAGCGACGAACTGCTACGGACGCGGATGGCGTCATACTCTCATCGTGCCGACAGGCTAGATTGCCACGTCGCCAAAACCGAGGCGTGTCAGAGGCGCAACCTCGCGCCGCGCCAAACCAACATCGTGAGAGGCATCGGCAGCTAATGAATGGTCTAACTCAGTAAAAGCGCGGCCACGAGTACAAGACTTGCGGCGATTCCCGAGGCTATCAGCAATGGGGGACTAGGGCATTCGTTGCGATAATCAGATTCATTTTCGTTGAGCATCACTACTCGCAATCGATCAAGACATTGAGCTTCGTTAGCTTTGCACTGTGACGTTGCGATGACTGATCCGCACGCGACTGCGAGCTGTTTCTGCACCGGAAGAATCTTACGCGGGCCGCGGCGAAACAATCCGGTCGAACCGCGCTATTTCCTCTACCTCCGCAACTGCGACAGCATGCATAGGAGTGCCCCATGACCACCTTCAAAGTCGGCTATTTGATCGGCAGCCTCGCCAAGGACTCGATCAACCGCAAGCTCGCCATCGCCCTGACCCGCGTCGCTCCTGAGCACCTCGAGTTCATGGAGATCCCGATCAAGGACCTGCCGCTCTACAGCTACGACTACGACGCCGCTTACCCGCCGGTCGCCGCGGCCTTCAAGGACGCCATCGCGGCGGTGGATGCGGTGCTGTTCGTGACGCCCGAGTATAACCGCTCGATCCCGGGCGGGCTGAAGAAC
>NZ_VCMV01000070.1 GCF_008757455.1 Microvirga brassicacearum
GTCCAACCCCCACCCTGACCCTCCCCGCAAGGGGGAGAGAAAAGGCGCTCGCCAAACGGATGCTTCCCTTGACCGCGCCGCGCGCATACGCAACCCTCGGTGCGCCATGACCCGCGTCCTCGTCATCGACAATTACGACAGCTTCACCTGGAATCTGGTGCATCTGCTCGGCCCGCTCGTCGACACGGTTGACGTGGTGCGCAACGACGCCATCACCACGGACGCGGTTCTCGCACACCCACCCGACGCCATTGTGCTCTCGCCCGGTCCCTGCACGCCCAACGAGGCCGGCATCTGCCTCGATCTGGTGCGGCGGGCGTCCCCGCAAATCCCCACCTTCGGCGTCTGCCTCGGCTTGCAGGCCATCGGCCAGGCCTTCGGCGGCGCGGTGTCGCGCGCACCGTTGCCGATGCACGGCAAGGTGTCGGAGGTCCAGCATCGGGGCGAAACGATTTTTCGCGGCATCAACGGGCCGTTCAAGGCCACCCGCTATCATTCGCTGATCGTCGAGCGCGACAATTGCCCGGTGGACCTCGCCATCACCGCGCAGACGGATGACGGCCTGATCATGGGCCTGTCGCATCGCTCCCTGCCCGTTCACGGCGTGCAGTTTCACCCCGAGAGCATTCTCTCCGAGCACGGGGTTACGATCATGCGCAATTTTTTCGATCTTGCGGACGCGTGGAACGCAACGTTTCGCGCCGAGTCCGGACATCAGCGCGCCAGCGCATCAGCAAGCTAGAAGCTCATGGAATCCTTCAAATCCTATCTCGCCAAGGTCGCCACCGGCGCGTCGCTGACGCGCGAAGAGGCGCGCTCCGCCTTCGACGACATTCTGTCGGGTGAAGTCACGCCCGCGCAGAGCGGCGCGTTTCTCATGGCTCTGCGCGTGCGTGGGGAAGCCCTGGAGGAAATCGTCGGCGCGGTCTCCGCCATGCGGGGCCGAATGCTGGAGGTGAAAGCGCCGAAGGGCGCGATCGATATCGTGGGCACCGGCGGCGATCATTCGGGCAGCTACAACATCTCGACGCTGGCGGCGATCATCGTGGCGGCAAGCGGCGTGAAGGTGGCAAAGCACGGCAACCGCGCCGCCTCGTCGAAATCCGGCACGGCGGACGTCCTGTCGGCGCTCGGCCTGAAGCTCGGCTCCGATCCGGCGGGACTCCAGCGCTGCCTCGATGAGGCGGGACTGTGCTTCATGTTCGCCCAGACGCACCACGCCGCCATGCGGCATGTGGCGCCGGTCCGCGTCGAAATCGGCACCCGCACGATCTTCAATCTGCTCGGCCCGTTGTCGAACCCCGCCAATGTCTCGCGCCAGCTCCTCGGGGTGTTTTCCGAGTTTTGGCTCGAACCCTTGACGCAGGTTCTCAAGGAGCTCGGCTCCGACCGGGTGTGGGCCGTGTATGGCTCCGATGGCCTCGACGAAATGACCACCACCGGTCCGACCCATGTGGCGGCCCTCGAATGCGGCAAGATCCGCCGCTTCACCGTCACGCCCGAAGAGGTCGGCCTGCCCGTCGCCAAACTCGAGGACCTGAGGGGCGGCGATCCGGCGCACAACGCGGCGCAGCTTCGGGCGGTGCTCGACGGCGTGCGCATCCCCTATCGCGATATCGCGCTGCTCAATGCGGCGGCCTCGCTTGTCATCGCCGAAGATGCCGCCGACCTGCGCGATGGCCTCGACCGTGCCACGCGCGCGCTCGACTCGGGCGCAGCGAAAGCTACACTCGATCGTCTGGTCAAAGCATCGAACGCGTGACCGGGAGATCCGAGCCATGAGCGACGTTCTCGCCCGTATCGAAGCCTACAAGCGCCAGGAGATCGCGGCGGCGAAAGCGGCCGTGCCGCAAGCCGAGATCGAACGCCGCGCCCGCGCCGCGCCGGCTCCACGCGGTTTTTCTGCCGCCATCGAGACGCATCTGTCGCAACAGCGCCCGGCGCTCATCGCCGAGGTCAAGAAGGCGAGCCCGTCGAAAGGCCTCATCCGTCCGGATTTCGACCCGCCGATGCTGGCGAAAGCCTATGCGGATGGCGGCGCGACATGCCTGTCGGTTCTCACCGACGCGCCATCGTTTCAGGGCAAGCCCGAGTATCTGATGCAGGCGCGCGAAGCCTCGGGTCTTCCGGTTCTTCGCAAGGACTTCATGTTCGATCGCTATCAGGTGTTCGAGGCACGCGCCTGGGGGGCCGATTGCATTCTCGTCATCATGGCGAGCGTCACCGACCTCGAGGCGCGCACGCTGATCGACACGGCGCACGGGCTCGGCATGGATGTTCTGGTGGAGGTTCACGACCGCCCCGAACTCGATCGCGCCCTGCCGCTGAACACGAAGCTGGTTGGCATCAACAACCGCAATCTGCGCACCTTCGACGTCTCTCTCCACGTGAGCGAGGAACTGGCACCGCTCGTGCCTTCGGACCGCATCGTCGTCGGCGAGAGCGGCATCTTCACCGTGGGCGATATCACCCGCCTCTCGGATGTGGGCATCCGCACGTTCCTCGTGGGCGAGAGCCTGATGCGTCAACCCGATGTGGCTGCGGCCACGCGACGGCTTCTGTTCGGCGAGGCCGCATGACCACGCTGACGCATCTGGACGCGACGGGCGCGGCGAACATGGTGGATGTCTCCGACAAGGAGATCACCAGTCGCGAGGCCGTCGCGGAAGGCTGCGTCGTGATGCTCGCCGAAACCCTGGCGCTGATCCGGCAGGGCGACGCCAAGAAGGGCGACGTGCTCGGTACCGCGCGGCTTGCGGGAATCATGGCATCGAAGAAAACCCACGACCTCATTCCCCTTTGTCATCCGCTGCTGATTTCCAAGGTGAATGTCGATTGCGTGATCGACGACCAACTTCCGGGAATCCGCGTCCGCGCGGAAGTGAAGGTATCGGGTCAGACCGGCGTCGAGATGGAAGCGCTCACCGCCGTTTCCATCGCCTGCCTGACGATCTACGACATGGTGAAGGCGGTCGACCGCGGCATGCGGATCGAGAACGTCCACGTCGTTTCCAAAAGCGGTGGGCGTTCGGGGCATTACGAAAAGCCATGAGCCTGATTTCGGTCGAGGACGCGCTCCGCAACGTGCTGGAGAGCCTCGGTGGACCGGCGGAGCCTGAACGCGTCGCGTTGACGGCAGCCCGCGGCCGCGTTCTCGCCGAAGATGTCGCGGCCGCGCGCGACCAACCGCCCTTCCCGGCCTCGGCCATGGATGGATATGCGGTGCGCGGTGCAGATGTGGCGCACGTGCCGGCGACTTTGGCGGTTATCGGCGCAAGCCTCGCCGGGCGGCGTTTCGCAGGCGCGATCGGCCCCGGCGAGGCGGTGCGCATCTTCACCGGCGCGCCTCTGCCGGAAGGTGCGGATTCCATCGTGATTCAGGAAGACACCCAAAGCCTCGACGGCGGGGTCCTCATCCGGGAATTGCCCGTGCCCGGCCGTCACATCCGGCCGGCGGGCCTCGATTTCGAAGCCGGTGAGGTTTTGCTCACGGCGGGACGCATCATCGACGCCCGCGATCTCGCACTCGCCGCCGCCGTGGGCCGGGGCACGTTGCTGGCTCGCCGCAAGCCGCGCATCGCCATCCTCGCTACCGGCGACGAGTTGGTGCTGCCCGGCGACGAACCCGGTCCCGATCAGATCACGGCAGCGAGCCTTCCGGCGTTGATCGCCATCGTCGAGAAAGCGGGCGCGGAGGCGCTCGATCTCGGCATTGCGCGAGACACGCTCAAGTCACTGAATGACAGGATCGAAGCCGCGGAGGCGAGCGGCGCCGACATGCTGGTCACCCTCGGCGGCGCTTCCGTCGGCGAGCATGACCTCGTCCAGCAGGCCATGTCGCAGCAAGGCATGACGCTCGGCTTCTGGCGCGTCGCCTTGCGGCCAGGCAAGCCGCTCATGCATGGCAAACTCGGCGCCATGAGCCTGATCGGGCTGCCCGGCAATCCGGTGTCGTCGATCGTCTGCGCGATCCTGTTCGTCGTGCCTGCCATTCACGCGTTGCAGGGCCGGTCGGAACCGGGTCGTGATCCGACCGAAGCCGCGATCCTTGGCACGGATGTGAGCGCCAATGGCGACCGGCAGGACTACATGCGCGCCTCCCTCGCCACCGGCCCCGACGATGGGCGTGGACCGACGGTGATGCCGCATGCGATGCAGGATTCGTCCATGCTCGGCGTGCTCGCGCGCTCCGACGCGCTGCTCGTCAGAGCACCTCGCGCACCCTCGGCGCGCGCGGGCGATCCATGCCGGATCATCCGCCTCGAGCGTTTCTGCTAAAGGCCGAGCGTCTTCCAATATGCCGGTCAGTCAGATGACGAAAAACTCGGCAGCAGTGATCTTGAGGTTCTTCTTAAGAAGCGCAATCTCGACCGCCCTGCCGGAGCCGGTCCCATCGGCGTCATAAGACAACACACCGTTTTTCTTGTTGTAGATGACATAATCGTTGCCATCCCTGGCCTCGGTGCCGACCGTAAAAAACTTCTTGTTGAGCTTGGCCGGCGTGGCCGGAGCGCCTTTGCCGAGTTTCTTGAAGACGGCATTGTCGAGTTGGATGCTGTCATCCTTCACCACGTAATCCAGAATTTTGTCATAGTTGGTTTTCTTGCTGGCTTTCGTGTCGAAGACGAAAATGTCCCGGCCCTGGTCTCCCTTCAGCACGTCGTTGCCGAGACCGCCGTGCAGCTTGTCATGGCCAAAGCTGCCGTTGAAATTGTCCTTGCCCCTGCCGCCGACGAGGACGTCGTCGAAGGCGGTTCCCACGGCAATCTCCGGATCGATATCCCCGACGCCGACGCTGAAGGTCTTGTCGAAGAACGTACCCGCCTTGTCATAGGCGCGGACAGTCACCTGATGGGATGCGGCTTGCTCGTAATCAAGCTTGATGCCGTTGTCGACGATGAGCTGGTTGCCCGAGATCTTGAATCGCCCATCCGGATTGAGAAGTTGATACGTGAACGTATCGTTGGCGTCGTCGTCGATCGCGGTGAGCGTGCTGACCACGGTTCCGGTTGCGGCGAGTTCCTTGGCGGTCAGACCGGCAACGTTGACGTCTGTCGGCTTGCGGTTGCCGGGAACCTCCGGCAGATCGGTCACCGTGATGGTGAACAGCTTGTCGAAAGTCTGTCCGGCCGCGTCCTTGACGCGGATGGTGACCTGGTGGAACTGCTTGGTTTCGTAGTCGAGCGTCGCTCCCGGCTTGATGGTCAGCTCATCGCCGGAGATCTTGAACTTGCCGTCGGGATCGCTGACGAGTGAATAGGTGAAGGTATCGTTCGGATCCTGGTCGATCGCCGTCAGCCGCCCAACCGTCGTACCGCCGCCGGAGTTCTCGTCGATCGCCGTGCTGGTCAGGTCCAGTCCGGTTGGCGCATGGTTGCCGGGCGTTTCATTGAGATTGTTCACCGCGATCGTGAACGTCCTGTCGTGGAAGAGACCG
>NZ_VCMV01000008.1 GCF_008757455.1 Microvirga brassicacearum
GGATCTCTCTTCCTTCCCCCTTGCGGGGAGGGGCAGGGGTGGGGGTCGGAAAATCAAGCGCCAACCCGTCAAGTCTCGTTGTGATTGATCTATCAACGAAATATCCGGCACGCTTGACCCGGTCGTACCACCCCCACCCTCGATCCCTCCCCGCAAGGGGGAGGGAAGGAGCGTCGAGCTTTCTTCACAGCTCCAGCGTCACCGTCACCGGCACGTGGTCCGAGGGGCGCTCCCAGCCGCGGGTTTCGCGGGTCACGTCCATGGCGCGCAACGACCCGGCGAGGTCGCCCGACAGCCAGATGTGGTCGAGCCGGCGGCCCTTGTTGGCGGCGGCCCAATCCGGCGAGCGGTAGCTCCACCACGAATAGATCTTTTCGGGCTCCGGCCGCAGATGACGCATGGCGTCGATCCAGCCGGCCTCCCCGCGCAGGGCTTCGAGCGCCGACGTCTCGACCGGCGTGTGGCTGACCACGTCGAGCAATTGCTTGTGGCTCCAGACGTCGTTCTCCAACGGCGCCACATTGAGATCGCCCACCAGAATGGCCGGCGCACCGGTCGGTTTCGAGCGGCCGCCCCAGGCGCGGAGCTCATCCATGAACTGCAGCTTGTGCTTGAACTTCTCGTTGAGGTCGGGATTCGGGATATCGCCGCCGGCCGGCACGTAGAAATTATGGATCGTGATGCCGGACGCGCCCTTGGCCTCGGTTAGCGTGACCGTGATGTGGCGGGCATCAGCCCGGCCGCACATTTCCATCACGCTGGTGGTCGAAAACGGATAGCGCGACAGGATCGCGACGCCGTTATAGCCCTTCTGACCCATATGGACGACGAAGGGATAACCGAACGATTGCAGCGCTTTAAGCGGAAAAACGTCGTTCGGGCACTTGGTCTCCTGGAGGCACAGGACATCGGGGCGATGTTCCGCGAGGAAACGGCCGACCTGCTCGATGCGCAGGCGGACGGAATTGATGTTCCAGGTCGAGACGGTGAGTTTCACGGGGGAGATCCTGTCGGCGGGAGGGTCTCCGGCTACGACAGATTCGCACGCGAGGGAAGAGCATGACCTCTCCCTCTCCCGTCGGGAGAGGGCTGGGGTGAGGGGTTACGCGGCCCTCGTTCCGACCGGAGCCTGCAAATAGTTGCGCGAAGCGATTTCGGTCGCTCCCCTCACCCTGACCCTCTCCCCAAGGGAGAGGGGAATCATCTACCGGCTGCTGCCGATCGTCGGTGCGTTGGGGATGCGGAAGAGGCCCTGGTCGATGCGTTTGCCGCGATCCGTCTTGTTGAGCGTCACCACGGTCTGGAACCCTTGCGGGTCGACGATCCGCCACTGCGTCAGGTTCTGCACCTCCGGATCGAAATAGAGCGTGATGCGCGAGGTGCCGCCGAGGGTCGAGGTATCTTCCAGATTGAGGCGCACGGAATTGGCCTCGCTGGTAATCCCCGTGATGGCGATATCGCCACCGAGATTGACCCGTTCGCGCAGCAGGAATTTCAGCGGCGTCTGCTGGATGAAATACATGTCCTGCGTCAGCAGCTTCTTGTCGCGCACGGCAACCGAGGTACCGTCGGCGATCACTTCGAGGGTCGCCGGCGGGTCGTATTCGAACCGGATCTTGCCGGGGCGCTGAAGATAGAGGGTCCCGCCAAGGCGGCGGCCATCGCCGCCCACCTGGGTAAAATCGGCCACCAGGGTTGAAAGCCCGGTGAAATAGGCATTGGCCCGATCGACGATGTCGCGGTTCGACAGTTGCTGCACCTTCGCCAGCGCGGTCGGACCGGCTGCTGCCGTGACGGCCGGCTTTTGCGTGGCGGGCGCGTCCCCTTTGCCATCGGCCCATTCAGCCTGCTTGGGCACGGCTACCGGCTTGAGCGAGGCCTCGCGCACGGGCTGCGGCGGCAGCGGGGGGGAGGTAGGCAGAGCGTCCTCCATATCCCGCATCATCGCTGCCTCGCTGGCGCTTTCCGATACGGTCGGCACGGGACGGGACGCGGCGGGCCGGAAGGTGGCGGTCGGCAAGGGAGCGGCCGAGAGATTGAAGCCCTCGGCAATCGACGCGATGGTGGCCGGCGCCAGCGCCGCCTTCGGCGGCTGAAAAAGATCAGTCGGCACCGCCTGAGCACCGGCCGCGGACGTGCCTGCGCCGACAAGGGCGAGGATTGTCGTGACGGTGGCGAGGCTCGTAAGGCGCATTTCGGCGGGGTCTCCGGCAAAGTCGTGCGTGTCGGTTAGTGGCGTCGGCGGCACTTCTACCACTTCATGTGGCTAATCGATGACCCAGTGCCAAGGCTTGGTATTTAAGGCTTGGCGTTTAAGGCTTGGCGTCTTGCGGCCGCCGGCGTCAATCGCCACAGCGGGGCTGGAGTTCCCTCGATGCCCGGTCAATCCTCCTCGGCGCTCTCGATCAGGATCTCGCGCTTGCCCGCGTGATTGGCGGCGCCCACGATGCCTTCCTTCTCCATGCGTTCCATCAGCGACGCGGCACGGTTATACCCGATCTGCAGGCGGCGCTGGATGTAGGAGGTCGACGCTTTCTTGTCGCGCAGGATCACCGCGATCGCCTGATCGTAGAGATCGCCCGAGGGGGCGCCGAAATCGCCCTGATCGAACACCGCCGGATCGGAGCCGGCCTCTTCTTCCTCCGACGTGACGGCGTCGAGATATTGCGGCCGGGCCTGACGCTTGAGATGCGCCACCACCTTCTCGACCTCCTCGTCGGAGCAGAACGGGCCATGCACGCGGGTGATGCGGCCGCCGCCCGCCATGTAGAGCATGTCGCCCTGGCCGAGCAGCTGTTCGGCGCCCATCTCGCCCAGGATGGTGCGGCTGTCGATCTTCGAGGTGACCTGGAACGAGATCCGGGTCGGGAAATTCGCCTTGATGGTGCCGGTGATGACGTCGACCGACGGGCGCTGGGTCGCCAGCACCACGTGGATGCCGGCGGCGCGCGCCATCTGCGCCAGGCGCTGGATCGCGCCCTCGATCTCCTTGCCGGCGACCATCATCAGGTCGGCCATCTCGTCGACGATCACAACGATGTACGGCAAAGGCTCGAGATCCATGATCTCGTCCTCGTACACCGCCTGGCCGGTTTCCTTTTCGAACCCGGTCTGGACCGTGCGCGTGATGGTTTCGCCCTTCGCCTTCGCTTCCGAGACGCGCACGTTGAAGCCGTCGATGCTGCGCACGCCGAGCTTCGACATCTTCTTGTAGCGGTCCTCCATCTCGCGCACCGCCCATTTCAGCGCCACCACGGCCTTCTTGGGGTCGGTGACGACGGGCGTCAGCAGGTGCGGAATGCCGTCATAGACCGACAATTCGAGCATCTTGGGATCGACCATGATCAGGCGGCACTCTTCGGGTTTCAGCCGGTAGAGCAGCGACAGGATCATGGTGTTGATGGCGACCGACTTGCCCGAGCCGGTGGTGCCGGCCACCAGCAGGTGCGGCATGCGCGCGAGGTCGGCGATGACCGGCTCGCCGCCGATGGTCTTGCCGAGGCACAGCGCCAGCTTCTGCTTGGTGTTCTCGAAGTCCTGGCTCGCCAGCAGCTCGCGCAAAAAGACCGTCTCGCGCTTGTGGTTCGGCAATTCGATGCCGATGGCGTTGCGGCCCTGGACCACGGCGACGCGGGCGGAGATCGCGCTCATGGAGCGGGCGATGTCGTCCGCAAGCGAAATCACCCGGGAGGATTTGGTGCCGGGTGCGGGTTCGAGCTCGTAGAGCGTCACCACGGGGCCGGGGCGCACGTTGATGATCTCGCCCTTGACGCCGAAATCCTCCAGCGTGCCCTCCAGCAGGGCAGCGTTCTGCTCCAGCGCATCGGCGGAGACGATCGGCCCGACCTGCTTTTTTGGTTCTGCCAGAAGGGTCAGGGCCGGGAGCTGGTAGAGGCCCTCGTCGAGAAGCGAAGGCTGCGCTTCGCGCGCCATGCGCTTGCCGGCTTTCGGCGCGGCCGGAATCGGCGCGACGCGAGCGGGGGCGGGTTCGGCACGCTGCCGCAGGGTCGACGGCACGCTTTCCATATTGTCCCAGGGCTCGTCGTCCTCGTCATGCAACGGCGCCGCATGAGGGGCCGTTCGCGGGCGCGGCACGCCCTCGTCGAGACGCGGCTCACGCCGATCCCAGCCGATTTCGGGCGAAAGCCGCCTCGAACCCGCCGGCGCGGTCGCAAAATCGTCCTCGTCGTCGCCACGGCGGGATTCGGCGAAGCGTCGGGCGGCGCTGCGCAGGCTCATAAGGCCGTGGGCAAGGGCGCCCAGCGACACGATCCCCCAGCCGGGCTCATCCGGCGTGGTGTCGTCCGCCTCGTCCCAATCGGCGATCTGCTTGGCTTTCCGCTTCGGCGCGAGGTTGTCGTCGAAATCCTCCGCCACGTCCCGGTGCGGCTCGTCGGACAGGCCGAGGCCGCAGGCGGCGCTCAGGGTCAGGATCGCCACGACCGCGAAGAGAATGCCCAACACGGCACTGGCGGACCCGCTCGCCATGCCGGTCAGTGCGCGGGCGGCGGCGAGAATCGCGTCCCCCACCACACCGCCGAGACCGCTCGGCAGAGGCCAGCGGTCGGTCGCCGGCATGGCGCTGGCGAGCGCCGTCGCGGCGCCCGCGCCGATGATCCAGAGCGCGATCCGCAACTGGCGGCGGCCGAGTTCGCCCGATTTCATCAACCGCCAGCCCCAGACAGCGAGCGGCAGCAACGCCGCGATGGAGCCGAGGCCGACGATCTGCATCGCCAGATCGGCCACGATGGCCCCCGGCCAGCCAAGAAGATTGCGGATCGGCGAATCCGTCGCGTTGTTGAGGCTCGGATCGTCCACCGACCAGGTGGCAAGCGACGCCGCCACGAGACCGGCCACGGCCAGGAGAGACAGGCCGATCAATTCCTGGGCGCGGCGAGCCACAAAGGCCCGCAAGGCGCTGGCGAGGCCATCGTAGGACGAGGAGGAACGGCGGGCGGTGCGCATGACGGGACCGGACGGAATCGAGAATTCTGACCCCCACCCTAGCGCCGCCTAAGTTAAGGGTCCTTTAACCCTAAGCACAGCGCGTCGATATTGACGCGCGGGAGCAGCGGGACCATGGTCCGGCCCATGACGGGCACGGCGATCATCACCGGTTGGAAGCGCACCGCGCTTGCGGGAATGCTCGCCTATGCGCTCGCCCTGCAGGGCGTGCTGCTGGCGCTCGGCGGCGCGATGCACGTGCAGGCCGCGACCCTGCCGGAGACGGTTCTCTGCCTGTCGGACGGTCAGGGCGGATCGCCGCATCAGCCGGGCCAGACCGATCATGCTTTGTGCTGCATCCTGAGCTGCGGAGTTTCGGTGGCGTCCGCGGGACCGGTTCCGGTCACCGCTTCGCTTCAGCCGCTTCAGCCGCGTCAGCCGCTTCCGATCGATCTCCGCCCCACTGTTGGCGCGTCCCCTCGCGCCATCGCCCTGAACGTCCTGCCTGTCGGTTCGCGCGCGCCGCCGCGCCTCGGTTGAGTCCTTGAAGACTGCGATCGATCAACCGAACCACAGGACTGCCTATCATGAAGCTCCCCTTCGCCTCCGGCGCGCTCGTTGCGACCGGACTTTTCGTCCTTTGCGCCCCCGCTTTCGCCCATGTGTCCTTCGAGACCGCGCAGGCGACGCAGAACGCAACCTACAAGGCGGTGCTGCGCATCCCCCATGGCTGCGCGGGGGAGCCCACGCTCAAGGTCAGCGTGCGGATTCCCGACGGCGTCATCGATGTGAAGCCGATGCCGAAATCCGGCTGGACCCTCGACACCGTCAGGGCAGCTTACGCGAAGCCGTATTCCCTCCGAGGGACGCCTGTCACTGAAGGCGTCCGCGAGATCGTCTGGTCGGGATCGCTTGCGGACGATCACTTCGACGAATTCGTGTTCCAGGCGCGGGTGACCGACGCCGTCCCGGCCGGCACCGATCTCGCCTTTCCGGTGGTGCAGACCTGTGCCAACGGCACGGAGGCCTGGACCGAGATCGCGGCGGCCGGACAGGACGCGCACGCGCTGAAGAACCCGGCACCGACGGTTCGCATCGCGGCGCGCGAATCGGCGCCAAAAACTTTCACGGTCGGCGCGATCACAATCGAACAACCGTGGTCGCGGGCGACGCCTGCCGGCGCCAAGGTCGGCGGCGGCTATCTGCGCGTCACCAATGCGGGCAAAGAGCCGGATCGCCTCATCGGCGGCACCTTCCCGCTCGCCTCACGGGTCGAGCTGCACGAAATGTCGATGACCGACAATGTGATGCGCATGAAGCAGCTTCCCGGCGGCCTCGAGATCAAGCCCGGCGAGACCGTGGAGTTGAAGCCCGGCGGCTATCATTTCATGTTCTTGGAGCTTCGCGACGGCCTTCGCGATGGCCAGACGATCAAGGGCACGCTGGCCTTCGAGAAGGCGGGGCCGGTCGAGGTCGAATATGTCGTCCGGGCGATGACCGGTCAGGGCGCCGGCGCCCATCAGCACCATTGATCTGGCAGGAGACCGCACATGTTTCTCAAACGATCGCTGCTGCTGCCGCTGAGTATTTTTCTCGTCGCGGCCCTGATGCTTCTCGGGACGATCATCTATCTCGCACCGGTGACGAAGACGACCGCTCGCGTGCCGATCGGCGGGCCTTTCGAACTCACGACGCATGAGGGCAAGAGGTTCTCGAGCGAGAGCCTGAAAGGAAAACCGTTCGCGGTGTTCTTCGGCTTCACCCATTGTCCGGAAGTCTGCCCGACGACGCTCTTCGATCTGACGCAGGATCTCGAGTCGCTGGGTGCGGATGCGGCGAAATTGAACGTGGTGTTCATCACCGTCGATCCGGAACGCGACACGCCGGAGCTGATGAAGACCTACCTGTCGTCCTTCAATCCGCGCATCGTCGGATTGACCGGCACCGAGAAGGAAATCGCCGCCACCGCCAAGGAGTACAAGATCTATTACAAGAAGGTTCCGACCGATTCCGACTACACCATGGATCACACCGCGACGATCTTTCTGATGGACCGCAAGGGCGACTTCTTCGGCACGTCGAACTTCCAGGAATCGCAGGAGACCCGCCGCGAGAAGCTGAAGCGGCTGGTGAGCGAGGGGTAGAGTCGGAATCCGGTCCGGATGGCGCTGTGAAATCGGGCTCGACGCGGCTTCCCTCCCCCTTGCGGGGAGGGATTGAGGGTGGGGGTCGAAAAGTCGGATCGCCGACAGTTTGAGTTCGCGAGCGCCGTCGATATCAGCGAAATTTCGTGACCGAGGCACCCAGTCGCCCGACCCCCACCCCTAGCCC
>NZ_VCMV01000009.1 GCF_008757455.1 Microvirga brassicacearum
GACCGCCATCCCAGTAGCTGAAACTCTGAAACAAAAGGTTTGCGACAAAGCCCCTTGCCGGCCTCGTCAACACCGTGAACCTGGAAGATGTGCTTGGCCAGATCCAAGCCGACTGTGGCAACATGTATGGCGGACGCTCCCTCTCTTTGTTGCGATCTTCACGACGACCACGCTATGGCACTTTGATGCCGGTGAGCAGGGAGCGTCCACACCATCACGTTAAATGCCCAAACCTTTGTCTCGTGATTACAACTAAGTCACTGAAACTATTGGATCGTCTGTCTCACGCCAAAATGCCCAGTGACACTGCTGCCTATCGATTGCGGCGACACCGCACCAGGCGTCTAAATCTGATCCACTGAAAATCGTGACGGGACGCCAAGCGAGGCTAGTCGATAACGGCGGAAGAGGATCAAACCAGCACCCTTGATGATCTTTAGCTAAGCTTTGCGACGCGCCGAGCGCGTCCGGCGAAGAGATGAAAGCGGAGCATAGACCCTTCTTGGCTCTTCGGACATCAGCGGATCGCCAGCTTCCTCAAAAGGGAGACAATTACGCCGCACAAGGATTTCTCAGCACAGTGCCGACGCTGTCCCGTTCAAGTCCGGATAATTCTGGAATTCCTTTTCCGGCGCCTCCTGGCGGTAGTTCCAAGAGCTCGGCCGCACGCAGCAATCTGCGAGTGTAAGACTCGGATGGTGCTTTCAGAATGGTCTCTGCTTGTCCGTACTCGACCACCTTACCCGACTTCATCACTGCAATGGCGTCACACATGTGAGCCACGACAGAGAGATCGTGACTAATGAAAATGAGGCTCAAGCCTCGCAATTCCTGAAGATCCTTGAGAAGATTGAGGATCTGCGCCTGCACCGATACATCGAGAGCCGATACGATTTCATCACAGATCAGGACCTGCGGCTCGAGAGCGAGGGCACGCGCGATCGTCACGCGCTGACGCTGGCCGCCCGAGAGTTCGTGCGGGAGCCGATCGAGGTGCATCGAGGCAAGGCCGACCTCATCGAGGAGCTTCAGGATGGCGCTGCGCCGATCCCTGCCGCGATGCAGCCCATGGATCGACATCGGCTCCGCGATTGCCTGCTCAACGCTCTTTCGTGGATTAAGCGCCCCAAAAGCATCCTGAAAGATATACTGAATGTCACAGCGCAATCTCTGACTCATCCGCGAAGGGTCGGCGATTGTCTCGTCGCGATAGATGATGCTCCCGGATCGTGACCGCACGAGCCCGACGAATGCCTTGGCGAGCGTGCTTTTGCCGCTTCCACTCTCGCCGACGATCCCGAGAGCGCCCCCGTGCGGGACTGCCAGCGAGACGCCGTCGACGCCGCGCACCTCCGGTGCGAACGGGCCGCGTCCCGGGTAGGTCACGACAAGGTCGCGAACCTCTACCAGAGGTCTGGCTGTGGTATTCTGGCGGGCCGTTGGCGATGATCTGTTTTCGTCCACGCGATCTATCGTCGGGAGACGATCGAGCCGGACACCGACGCGCGGTACACAGGACACCAGGGCGCGTGCATAGGCGGTCTGCGGATTGGCAATGACGCCGGATGCAGGCCCTCGTTCCACGATCGCTCCCTGTCGGAGAATGACGATACCCTGCGCCAGGTCCGCGACGAGGCCGAGATTGTGCGAGATCATCAGCATGGACATGCCGCGCGCGCGCTGAAGTCGCTTGAGCAACTGGAGGATCTGCGCCTGCACGGTCGCATCAAGAGCGGTCGTTGGTTCGTCGGCGATCAATAGCGAGGGGTTACCCGCAAGGGCGATAGCGATCATGACCCGCTGCTGTTGGCCGCCCGAGAGCTCATGCGGGTATCGGTGGGCGATATCCGGTACCTCGAGCAAACTCACTTCATCGAGCAGCCGAGTAACTGTCGACGTTACGCTTCCCGGGACGGCGTTGTGACGGAGTTGGGCGGCATGAATCGCTTCTCCGATCTGGGCCCCGACAGACATAAGTGGATTGAGCGATGCCGAAGGATCCTGAAACACGGTCCCGATTCTGCTACCTCGAATTTTGCGCAACTCACGTTCAGACAGCTTGAGAAGGTCTTTTCCCTCGAAGAGCGCCTCGCCGGTGCATGTAACCGACGTTCCCACCGGCGCAAGTCCAATGAGCGAGAGAGCAGTCATGGATTTGCCGGAACCAGATTCCCCGACGATTGCCAGGGTTTCCCCGGCACCGAGATCGAAGGAGATGTTTTTGGCGGCTACGACCGTACCTGCGCGACCGGTAATCGAGACCGAGAGGTCACGGACGGAGAGGATCAGATCTGGCTTCATGATTTTCTCAACCTTGGATCGATAAATCGCTGGAGAAGATCGGTCAGGAGATTGGCGAAGATCACCGCAAGGCCGAGCCAGATGATCACGGCTTGCACTACAGGATAATCTCGCCCCTTGATGGCTTGCAGCGTCAATGTGCCGAGGCCAGGAAGGCCGAACACCACTTCCATGGTCAAGGCGCCAGTCAGAACGCCGGCAAGGATCAGGCCTGCGAGCGCAATGACAATCGTGAAGGCATTCGGAAGAATATGCCCGATGACGATCCGCGCCGGACTAAGTCCTTTGGCGCGGGCTGTGCGGATATAATCCGCTCCCTCGATGTCCTTCATATCCTCATGAAGCATCTTCGCGATCGTTCCCGCGATATCCATACCGAGAATGATGGCCGGGACGACAAAGTTGCCAATCGCCGGAATCCAGCCCAACCAGACCGCAAAGACGACCACACAGAGGATGCCGATCGAGAAAGTCGGAATCGTGATCGACCAAATCGTCACGAAATCGACCAGACCCACGAAGATTGACCGAGGGTAGACGCAGGCCAGTGTCGGCAGTGCGATACCGAAGAACAACCCAATACCAAGCGCCGCCAACCCCAACTTCAGAGTCGATGGCAACACCGTGGCGATAAGGTCGACAATCGGTGTCGCGAACCGGGACGAAACGCCGAGGTCTCCGGTCGAGATCATCGAGAGCCATGTGAAGAACTGTTCGATCCATCCTCGAGAGAGCCCCAAATCATCACGCATTGCGCTTTGCTGCGCGTAAGTGAGGGAACCTTCAAGGCCTCGAACATCGACAACATCGCCCGGGATCATGCGGATCAGAAAGAAGGTGATCAGGACGATCCCGACCGCAATCGCAAGCGAGCGCAGGATATCGACCGTGATGCCGACGAGCAGGCGTGCAAGGTGAGGGGTCACTGGGCGATCCTCCGGCGGGCGGGATCGAAGCGGCGACGAAGCGCATCCCCGATGAGGGCGAGAGAAAATGTGACGATCGACAAAGCCAGAATTGGCGCGATGACCGCGTGCGGGGCATCCTCCGTAAAGCTCGCCGCGCTAGCGATCATGCGTCCCCATGTTGGAGTTTCGGGCGAGACACCAAGGCCGAGAAAACTCAGCACCGATTCAGAGACGATGCAGCGCGGCAGGATAATCGCAAACTGCGTGATCAAGGCGCCGCCGATATTGGGAAGCACATGAACCAGTGCGATCCGCAATCGGCCAGCGCCAAGGACTTTCGCCGCGTCCGTATACGGTCGCGCCATCTGCTGGAGGTACGTGGCGCGTGCAATCAGCGCAAAATTCGGTGCAAATGAAATGCCCAACGCCAAAACAACCGATGTCTCGCTGGGCTCGAACGCAACGACGAATGCGAGAGCAAAGAGGATGCCCGGCAGAGCGCGGATAAGATCGACGACAGCGAAGACCACCGTCTCGGTGACCGGCCCGAGCGCCATCGCGATCAGCGCCGCAAGCCCGCCCGTGATGAGGGCAACGCAGGCTGCGCTCGCGCCATAGAAAAGGCTCAGCCGCGTCCCAATCAGAAGCCGAGAATAGACGTCCTGCCCCTGATCGTCAGTGCCAAGCCAGTGTTCCTTGCTCGGTGGCGAATTCATATCCGCGCCGAACATGTAAGGATCGTGTGTGACCAGAAAGGGTCCGATCAAGGTGACGATCAGAGCGACGGCGATAAAGCCGATGCTGATCCATGTCATGAGAGGGAGCGCGGGCATCCGATACCTTGAATACCCTGTAGGGGCTATCATCGACATTTCCGCGCTCCCTGTTCTTTCATTAATGCAGTCCGGCGAGAGTTATCGTTCGATCCATGCGAAGGCGACACCGCCATCGGCGCGATGTGCCGAGGTGTTGAAGCCGATGGTCAGATCCTTGACTTCACTCCGGATGCCATACGCGCCCGGCGAATGCCCGAGGACCACCGTGTAGTAATTGTCGATCACGCGCTGCCAGGCTTTGAGATAGAGTGCACGACTCTCATTTTGATCGACCGCGGAAATTGCTGCCGTTACCAGAGTGTCGAACTCCTTATCCTGCACTCCGCCCCAGAGACCTGGATTCGGGCCGTCGCTGGTTAAGCGGACGTAGCGAAGAAAAATGTCGTTGCGCGGGCCTGAGCCGCCCGGGAAAACGTCCCAATCGTAAGCTGATAGCGCCTTCTGAAAGCCCAGGTCGTCGAACGACTTGTTGTCGACTTTGAAGCCAAGTTGGCGCAGCACTTGAGCGATCGGCGCCGCGGTCCGGCTTGTAATCTCGGAGATCATGTAGATCGTGGTCTTCCCCGGATCGACACCTTCGGCGGCCAGGATTTTTTTGGCCCGCTCGAGATCAGGCTTCGCGTGTTTGTCTTTGGCCGCCATTTCGGCGTCGAAGAAGAAGTTGCCCTTGTCCACCATCTGGTTGCCGACGGTGCCGTATTCTCCAGCCGCCTGATTCAGGAGGGCTTTTTTGTCCAACGCATAGGCGACCGCCTCACGAACCTTTATGTTGTCGAAGGGCGGACGCGGCTTGCGGTTGTTGAAGGACAGGAAGTTCCAGCTCGTATCGCCGCGAAACTCGACTCTGATGTTCCCGCCGGCTTCGACGCTTTTGATCTTCGAGAGCGGGATGGAGGCGGCGTGGTAGTCGCCTGCGCGCAAGGCGAGCGAAGCATCGCCGACCTCGCGCACATCGAACTTGATGCCGTCGACATAAGGCTTGCCTTCCATCCAATAGTCTTTGAACTTGGCGCCGGTGATTTTGAGCTGCGGTGTCCAGCTATCGAAGGTAAACGGTCCGGTACCGATCGGCTTCGTGATGTTGGAATCCCAGCCAGGCGATTCAGGCGCCAGAATCCATGCCTCGGCGAGAAGGTTGACGAATGGCGCGAAGGGAGCCTTGAAATGAACCACAAGGGTGTTCGCGTCTGGAGTCTCCATGCTTTCGACCTGCTGCATCGCGCTGGTCAGCCAGCCCCCTTTGACCTCCCGCTCGATGCGCTCCAAGTTCTTTTTCACATCCTGCGCAGTCAGGATGCGGCCGTTGTGAAACTTGACGCCCTTTCGGATTGCAAAGGTGTAGGTCCGGCCGTCGCTGGAAATGTCCCATTTCTCGGCGAGAAGGCCCTTGGGCTGGCCGTCCTTCGAGATTGTCGTCAGTGTTTCGGCAAACGGATGCGGGAGTGAGATCGTGCCGGTATGGCGATGGAAGTCCGCGGTGTCGAGAGTTCCCCATTGCAGCTTTAGAATGCCGCCATATTTTGGCTCTGCGTGTGCGGCAACGGACCCCGATATTGCAAGTGTTGCAGATAGCAACAGTCCAATCAGATGTTTTTTCATCGTAAGCTCCTTGAAGAGTGACGGTCAGTTCTGTGGAAGCGCCAGGCCATCGACGCCTGTGCGAGGCAGATCGAGATAGCGCAGAATGGTCGGGGCGATGTCGATGAGCCTGGTCTCGCCGTGTTCGACGGTTTCCGAGGCAAATCCGCCGCCATTGATCATCAAGAAAGGATGCCGCTCGAACGATCCGAGCCCGCCATGACTGCCGAAGCCTTCTGGCTTTCCGGGTTTTTCATCGGACACGCAGATCGTAATGTGGCCCGGTACGCCGTACGAGTTGCGCTCGTCCGTTCGCGCCATCGAGAAGGCGATGCTGAGCCCGTTGTCGGGCCTCTGCCCGAGATGACCCATTTCATCTCCGACGAAGACCTGCCCGATCCATGGTTGAGCGCGCAGGAACGATGCCACCTCGCCCTTGCGAGCACTCATGTGAGGAGCAAGGTAGATCAGTCCGGCGCCACCCTGCGGCGCCACCACGAGATCGGTCGATTCGGGCGCTTCCTTCAGCCCCGCATCGACTAGGCGCGCCGCCACGGCGACACGTTCAGCAACGGTTTCCTGGCCATGGTCCGATCCGACCATCAGCAGAATTTCTTCACCCTCAGCACGAAGTTGCGCGACCGTGTCCTCGACCTGACCGAAACTACGATCGGCGCAGGCGATGCCGTCGAGATGAGTGCCCGAACCAAGGTGATCCGCGTGCATGGCCGCATCCGGATTCGAAAGCCACAAGACAGCCAGCCTCGGTTGGCGTTCCCGCAGGACGATCTTGCAGAACCAATCGGTGAGCGCCTCGTCACCTGCATAATCGTGGGTGACGACGGGTGCCTCGTCCTTGTCCAGACGGCGGCCGCCGGGGCCGAACGAACCGGCGCGGTGAATGACGTGACCGAAGTGGTCAGGGTCATGGAAATACGCTGCTCCCGGGGAGACGTTCGAGGCGATAACCGCGCCGCCGTAAGGCGCGAGACGCTCGGCCAGTGTTGGCACGCGCAAAGTACGCCCGAATGCCGCGCGCATTTTGCCGACGAACGCAGGGTCTCCGACATCGTGAACGCGAAACCCGTCGGCGTCCGGCAATCCCATCATGTTGCCATGCAGCCCATGATTGGCGGGCCAGCAGCCTGTGGCGATGGAGGCTGCGCTGGCCCGTGTCGCGGACGGGAAAATCGCGCGGTGGTTGGCGAAGCTCCGAGAGCGGTGGGCAAAATCCGTGATCCGAGGGCACGTGTCATGTCGTACGAAGTCCGCGCGATGGCCGTCGCAGATGACAAGGACCACGCGCCCCATCGAACGGGAATTCTCCGGCTGCGGTGATCTGATCGAGGATGTAACGGTCACAACTTTACTCCATTGAGCGCGTAGTCGAAGATGTCGAAATTGCGCAGCCCCTTACGAGCGCGGCCCGCATAGTCGGGCTTCAGGGGGTGCGAGAGGATAAAGGGGACTTTCTGCTCGCTGGTGCCGCCATGAGAACGCAAGCGGGTGCCCGCCAGGGCGGATAAGTCATGCTCCTCGGCGCGGGCCCCAAGCGCCACGCCGCGCTCGGCGACGACCACGAGATCGCCCTCGCCCTCTCCCGGCAGTTCGTAGAGCTTGCACGCCTCCGCGGCGCTCAGGACGCTCTGGACACCAAGCACTGACGCGAGGAGTGCAGCGACACTGTCTCGAGAGACATCCGCTCGTTTGAGATAGACCCGCACGAACCCACCGAGAGAGGCATGATGGCGCACGAACGGATCGGTGATCGGACAAATGACGCGGGCGGTTCCCTTGCCGAATTCCTGCTCGATCAAATCCTCCAGGAACACGACATTGGCTGCCCCGTCGGGCAATGCCATGTCGTTCATCCCGTGATCGGCGACGATGCCGATGACGGCGCCTTTGGCGAGAAGGGTTGCGATGCGGTCGTCCACCGCGCGCATGAAGGCGAGCGCCTCCGGTTCCTCAGGCGCATGCTTGTGCTGGATGTAGTCGGAAAGCGAGAGGTAGAGAATGTCGCTGCGGTCGCGGTCGAGCAGTGCGATCCCGGCGTCAAGAACGAAGAGCGACAGGTCGGCCGAATACTTGTCCGGCTCTTGGGAATCGGGAAGTGGAATGGAACCAATGAGGTTGATCGCCTGCGCTGCGCTTTCGGCCGAACAGGCGGTGCCGGAGAACCCGCGCGCCAATGATTTCAGCAACTTGTCCTTGGCTGTGACGATGGCAACCTTCGCGCCTGCCGCCGAGAACCGGGCCAGGATGGTGTCGGCGCGCATCCGCTCTCCGTCCAGCATCATGACTTCGCGACCGGTTGCCCGATCAAGGTAGTAGTTGCCGGCAATTCCATGAACGGACGGCGCGGCTCCGCAGACGATCGAGATATTGTTGGGGTTTGTAAAAGTCGGCATGGCCGCGAGCGCCGTTCCGAAATATCCATGGCGCATGAGAGAGGAAAGCGTGGGGATCACCCCGGCAGCCTCCGCGGCCTCAAGGTAGCTTGGATCACACCCGTCGAAACAGATGACGACGACTGGCAGACTCGGCCAGGAGTACGAGCGTCCGTTTACAAGCAAGGGCATGCTGGCATGGTGATATCCAACCGTCGACAAGGCTCCGACTTTAGTCATACAAGTGTCACCAAACGTAAGTAATGTTATCTGTTAGTTGAGTAAGATCATTTGCTCACTGGCTATTTAACGATAGCAACGTCTCGTTTAAAGTAAATTGAGAAATAATCTCTCTGCTGTGACATATAGTAAGATATGAGAAGAAACCTTCCTCCACTTAAATCTCTTGTGGCTCTCGAGAGCGTAATACGTCACAAAAGCGTAACAAAAGCGGCAGATGAACTGTTCGTCACACATGGAGCGATAAGCAAACATATCGCTTCTGTTGAGGATTGGATCGGCCTCCCTCTCTTTGCGAAGAAGCGTCGATCGATGCAGCCGACGGAAGCCGCGCTGAAACTGGCTGAGGCTGCAAACAAGGCATGGACTCTCATCGCTGATTCCGTCGATGCCGCACGCGCCGAAGAAGAGCCCACGGTTCTGAACGTCGTCTGCCCGGCGACATTTTCGATGCGATGGCTGATCCCGCGCGTGTGGGATTTTTCCGCAAAGCATCCGCGAATCTCGGTGCTGATTCGTCAGACCCACACTGGTGACAAATGGCTCGAGACGCCGTTCGACGTCGCTATCCGATCGGCCGGTCCAATTCCGGCGAGATACGCGTCAAACTGTTTCCTTCGGGAGGAGCTTGCGCTCCTCGTTTCGCCGAGGGCTGTCAGCAAGCCAGGAGCGATGATCGCGGATATGCACGGCATCAAACTTCTTCGTGCAATGACGCGTCCAGGCGAGCTCGAAGCCTGGCTGAAGGCGGCTGGAGCTCCAGGCGGAGCCGTTGCTAGCGCACAGGCCTTCCCGCACTTCTATATTGCGTTAGAAGCAGCCCTTGCTGGCGCTGGGGCATTGATTTGTCCTTTGGAGACCGTGCGAGACTTGTTGGAAAGAGGCGATCTCATAGAGCCCTGGCCACGAATCCGAATTCCGGGACCGGATCATGAGGCGATCTATGACCCAGGAACGGCACAGGCTAGGGCGGCCGAAACCTTTAGCGATTGGCTGATAGGAGTGGCACGCGAAGCAGCGCGGGCGACCGCTTCGTAACTCCGGCGCGAGCTTCTGCACAATGAACGGGTAGCTGAGTAAGGGCCAAGGTACGAAACGCGCCACGCTCCTTCCTTGCAACGCTCCTGAGGTCGTCCAGGGCAAGTTCATATAGTGTGCCCATCGCCTTCTCCGTGGTGAGATGGGCCCAGTTGCACTTTGCCTTCAAAACGATGGGGGCGAGACTGTGGGCATCGATGGAATGCTCAGACTTACTCCTCCCTTTGATGAGAGAACCTGTCGGTCACTTTCAACCTCTGCGAAGACCACCAGTCACATCATCCGATCCTCACGAGGTTCTGGTTCGGCAATGGTCCGCCGGGAAATTGAGTGAGTCTGCCACCGACCTCGAGCGGCCCAAGGTCAATTCCCGCAAAGCCGATGCGGTCGATCAACGCGCCGACCTCTGCCTTTGCGGTATCGTCATCCCAACGAGAGTCGCCCGTCAGGGAGTATGGCGTATCTTGCGATACCGCCGACCGGCTGCGCGATAGGTCGAGGCGCCCATTGCAGCTAATCCAGATCGGCAGAGTCGATACTTGAACAATCGCATTGAGCAGGATCACAGGAGGATCAAGCGACGGGTCCTGCCGATGCTCGGCTTCCAGTCCTTTGCGAGCGCCCGCGTGATCCTGGGTGGGATTGAGATGATCCACATGATGCGCACGGGACAGGCGAAATACGCCCGAAACCCGCAGCCGTCGCTCGCTGCTCAATTCGACCTGCTCGCAGCATGAACGCCTCGCGGAAACTCTGGTGTCTTTTGGACGTCCCTCAAATTTGCGACGGAACCGCCGGCACAGGTATAGGGGAGATGTCACATTAACTGAGTATAAGGCTTCCGCTGGCTACGGCTGCCGATTTGTGCACAGGCCAAGTGGTTGATTCCACTGATGACAGATTTTTTCTTGACCAGTAAAGCGCAGCATTTCCCGTTGATGTGACATCCCCCGTAGCAGACTTGGAACGCCCGCGTACGAGCGCGCCGAGATCAGAGGTGTTGGTATGGGCAGGACGACGGAAGAGAGTGGCGGTCTAATCGTAGGCTGGGAGGAGCTGGAAGACGATGGCGGATTTAGTTGGCAAGCTTTGGCCGAACTTCAGGGCTCACTACCGGACCACCTAATGGCTGACCTCCACTCACCGCAAGCATCTCCTCCATTAGAAAATTTGGGAGGCCTAGATACAGAGCCAGACGGCTTGGTTGCTAACTCTAAGTGAGAAGTGCTGTCAGGTGTAGAGAGGATGACAGGACAGTTCCATCCTTCGTATATGCTATTACTCTGTCACTTACGTGTCAGCTCAAGGTCCCTCCACTAATGCCCTCTGAAAAGGCCGTAAATGCGCCTAGCTCAGGCCCCCGTAGCCACCGGGCGCTTTAGTCGAGCCGCATAGACCGAGGCGTCATCAGAGCCTCGCATCAATCTCGAAACTCCTTCCTCGATCTCAGCTGAGATTCTGCAAATTTCGCTAATAAGCTGAGAGAGGTCGAACTTGGCAAAACGTTCCTGCGCGACAACAAAAACGACGCTCCCCAGAATACGCTTCTCCGTGTCGCGAACGGGAGCCGCGATACCCACTAAACCTTCGAACACTTCTGAGTGAGTAACGGCATAGCCGTCACTTCGCATCACGCTCATTGCCTTACGGAACTCATCCCAGTCCGCTGCTAAACCAATCTCACGAATCTCTTCTTCGTTCCAGCGGTATACGTTCTTGAGTTGCGCAAGAGACAGGTGCGCCAGAATGATCTTTGCCATCGCACCGCGAAAGATGGGCATGGCGCGGCCACGTTTGTAGATTTCTTCTATGCTGCGGTCGGGCCAAGCGAAATCAGCACAAAGGACTTTGTCTCCGTAATAGCTACAGAGCATAATATTGAGATCAAGATCCTCCGAGTTACGCCGGATCAGTCGGCGGGCCGCTCTCAAGAGAGGGTCGCTCTCGCGTATCACCATCTCAAGTTCGATGATGCGCGAACCGAGAACGTAGTTCCCTCCTGCTGCTGCCATAAGCAGTCCGCTCTTCGTCAGTGACTGGATGTAGCGGTAAGCAGTTGCCCTCGACGTTCCTGTCAGTTCGGCGGCTCGAGACACATCTATCGACAAATTGTCTTCGTCAAAATAGTTCATGATTTCAAGCATTTTGTCGAGGCTTGTCATGGTCTCATCTCGGTCTATTGGCCGCTCAGCCAGGCCGCGGGGATAGTGATGATCCCTGGGAAGAGGATGAACAAGATAAGGATGGCGATCTGGGCCAAAATGAATGGCCCCACACCACGGATAACCTGAGGCAAGCTAACCTTTGACACGGCAGCGACAACGTTGAGGACCGCACCAACAGGTGGTGTGAGCAGCCCGATTGCGCAGGCTAACATGAAAACAACACCGAAATAGATGGGGTCGATCCCCGCGTCCCTGACGGCAGGCAGGAGCACCGGAATAAGAATAAGGATGATCGGAACCATGTCCATGGCGCACCCGATAACGAGCACGAGGCCAACCACGATGAACATCAGGAGGGTCGGATTGTTCGCGAATGGAGCGACGAGGTCCGTAATCTGGTCCGGCAGTCCGGCAATGGTAATCATCCAGCTGGACACGAGGGCGGCAGCGACTAGGAACATGACCATGGCAGTCGTTTTCCCAGCCGCGAGAAACACGTCGAAGAGGTCTTTAGCCCTTAGTTCACGATAGACAAACAGTGCGACGAACAGGGCATAAACAGCCGCGACCACGCCAGCTTCAGTGGGCGTAAATACCCCGAAGCGCAAGCCGACGAGGATGATAACAGGCAGAAGGAGGGCCCATATTCCTTCCCGAGCTTTCCCGAACACCGCCTTGACCGGCACGCGAGCCGGCGTGGCAATGTTCTCATGACGCGATACGAAGTACCATGTGGTCGCGAGAACCACTCCCATCAAAATGCCGGGAACGATACCAGCGATGAAAAGCTTCGTGATCGACATATTGCCGACCACGCCGATCAGAATAAAACCGATGGAAGGCGGGATGATCAGAGCTGTGATGCCAGATGCTGCGATCAGACCGGCAGAACGTCCCTTGTCGTGGCCCGCTTTGACCATCATGGGAACGAGGATCGCAGAAAGGGCGGCTGCATCAGCTGCGGCGGAGCCGGACAGACTTGCAAGAATACAGGCGGCGAGAACGCCGACATATCCGAGGCCGCCCTTAATATGGCCAACCGCGGCCAGTGCCAAATTGACGATGCGCCGTGATAGACCACCTGCATTCATCAACTCGCCGGCGAGCATAAAGAATGGCACAGCCATAAGTGGGAAGCTATCAGCGCCATTCAGAAGATTCTGGGCAACGATTTGGGAGTCGAAGAAATCCAACTGCCACATCAGGGCGACCCCTGTCATGAGCAGAGCGTAAGCGATGGGCAGACCAATGAACATGCTGCCTAGCAGGGCGCCGAGGAAGACAAGCAGCGTCATGATTACTTCTCCAGACCTTGGCTGACTGCGGCAGTTTCTTCATCGATCACGATCATTCGATCCATTTGTCCGGTAGCGATTAAGAACAATCGCCAGACCAGGATGAACATTGTGGATATTCCGAAGACTAGGCCAACGCCGAAGAACAAGCCCATGGAAAGACCTGTCGCTGGCGCATAGGTGTAGAGATTAACGGAAGCCTGGGTCCAGCTGCCCTCGATGATCAGCCAGGTTGCGAGGATCATCAGCAAATGACCGACGATCAGGCAAATGCGGCGCAGCGGCGTGGGGAGGCTATTGACGACGAAATCCAGTCCAAGGTGGCCATGGTCGCGCAGCACAATAATTGCTCCGATGAACGTCAGCCAAACAAACAGCCAGCGCGCGAACTCTTCCGAGACTGTAATTCCAGAATTGAAGATGTACCTCATGAGCACGTTGCCGAACACAAGGACAACCATGCCCACGAGACACAGGACGACAATCCCCTTCAAGAGGGCGAAATAAGCGTCAATCGCCTTCGTCAACATCTTCTTCCGTCCTCCAGACAAGTATCGTGAATGATGTTAGAGCTGCATCAACTACCCCAACGTGATGAGCGAACCGGGAATTACCCGGTTATGCTTACGGTCTCCGATAGCCTTCCAACCCGTCGTCAGGAACGTCCGGGAGGTTCACCACGATATTGTCCGGCGTACGGCAGGTCAGCCAAGTCAGAGGCTCGGTTACGCTCATGTTCGCCTCGACATGCGGCATGTTCGGGGGCACGAACACGAAATCGCCGTCCTTCATATCGACGTACTCCTTGTAACCCTCTCCGAAATAGATACGCCCATGGCCCTTGAGAACGTAGCCGCCGGTTTCTGCATCGCCATGGTGATGAGGAGGCGAACGGAAGCCAGGCTCATTGGTGACCTGTCCGAACCAGATCTTCGTGGCCGGGGTGTGTTGCGGGCTTACGCCCGAACGCCGGACGCAATCCCCGGATTGATCGGTATTTGAGTCGAGCTCACCTGCGCGGGTTACAACAGGCACAACTTTGATAGTCACTTCATTTCTCCTCGTTAGGATTGCTCAAGCAGTCCACTGTCGGGTGACTTTCGTCAGTTCATATGCATTCCGCCATTCACGTCGATCGCAGATCCTGTGATGTAGGCGGATTGATCGGACGCCAGGAACAAGCAGGCTCCCGCGACATCGTCTGGCGTTCCAAAGCGTCCAAGAGGCACTGTAGGAAGCACTTTTGCCGTCAACTCATCGTCGTAGAAATCTTTGGTCATCTGGGACATGATGACCCCTGGATTAATCGCGTTGACGCGAATTCCGGCAGGTCCAACATCGCGTGCCATAGCCTTGACCAGGCCTAGGACGCCACCCTTAGAGGCAGCGTAATGGGGTCCGCCCATGAGGCCGCCGCCGCGCTGTGCCGCGATCGACGCGATGCAGATAATCGAGCTCCCAGCCTTCATCACGCGGAGTGCCTGCTGTGACATGATGAGGGTGCCGCGGAGGTTTACGTCCATGATCGCGTCGTATTCATCACGGGTAATATCGACGGTTTTGCGCGGTTGAGTGATCCCCGCGTTGTTCAACAGAATGTCGATTCTCCCGTACCTCTCCGTCGCAGCGGCATACACATGCTGGGAGGTCTCCTGGGATCTCACGTCCGCCGCAATCCCGAGCGCACTGGGTCCGATCTCGCGTGCGGCGGTCTCGACCCCGTCTTTATCGAGATCGACGAGGATTACGGATGCGCCGTTACGCGCAAACGCGCGAGCAGCAGCAAAGCCAATGCCTTGGGTGTTCCCGGCGCCAGTAACAATCGCAACCTTCTCTTTCAGCAACATCACGGTTCGCTTTCTTATCTTTTGGACTCAGCCGTCGTGCAGACGGAAGAATCGTTCCTGTGGCGGACAGGTGCCTCTGTTAAAATAGGCGACTTAGCTCAGCACCGGCAAACGCAATGACAAATCGCACAACTGCGCCCGCTGATGCGAGCGCAGTATTGTCTCACAGGTTACTGACTCTTCGCTTTGGCGGCTTCGCGATCGGCATTGAAGCTCTTCACGACTTCCTGGTCCAGACCGGCTGTTACGCGCTCAATGACCGGCTTTACAGCCTCACGCACCTTCTGCATGCTTTCGTCAGAGATCTGGTTGATCTGCATGCCCTTGTCGACCAGGAATTTCCGGGTATCGACGTCAGACGCTTCGATAGCTTTACGGTTGAAGATGGCCGCCTCATCACAAGCAGCGCGCACGGCTTCTTGCTTCTGCGTATCAAGCTTGTCCCAGAAGCGCTTGCTGACGAGCACGACGCTCGATGTCGGGAAATGGCGCGTTTCCGTCAGGTACTTCTGGACCTCATAGAATGACGTTGCCCGAGTAACATCGTTCGCGATCTCATTCCCGTCGATTGCCCCGGTTTCGATGGCTGTGAAGGTCTCAGGAAACGGCAGCGGCGTGGGGTTCATACCGAGAGCCTTCAGAACGTCGAGATACACGGCATTCTGAATGGTTCGGATACGAAGGCCGTTCATGTCCTCAAGCTTCTCGATCGGGCGCTTGTTGTTCGTGACGTTACGGAACCCATAATCCCAATAGCACAGGCCGACCAGATTAGAGGCCGAGAGCTTGTCGAGCATTGTTCGGGCGGTCTTTCCGCGCAACACGCCATCAAGTTCCTGATAATTCTTGAATTGGAACGGAAGCTGGAAAAGATCGAAATCCTTGACCGTGCTCGCAAGTGCGGCAGTAGTCGTCACGGCCATCTCGACGATCCCGCCCTGCGCCGAGGATGCAGATTGGATTTCGTTGCCAAGTTGGGCATCGGGGAAGCCGCGGACTTTCAAAGCGCCATTGGTACTTTTTTCGATGAGGCTACCGAAATGGTCGACCGTTTGGCCCATCGTGCTTGTCTTCGCCACTGGGTAGCTGAACTTGACGGTCTGGGCTGATGCGCTGCCCGCAATACAGATCGCAACCGCGGTACCCGCAAGCGTTGTGCTTAGCCATTTAGACTTTGTCATTCTCGTCTCCTCCAAATTCGTGTTCTGGGGTCTCAAGAATTCTCATATTATGAGATAAGTCAAGGAGGTTCCAATGATGCATATGCTCGACCCGACAGCGTAGATCCGTAGGTTTATTAGATGTAACGTGATTTTATGCCCGAGAAATCAAAAACTTAATCATGCTGGGCAGCGATGAAGCCGTGCCATCGTTGTAGACGGTAGTCGCATCATGTGATAATTCGGTGGACCTCATCTGGCCTGGGCCCTATGGGTTAAAGCCTGTGAGGATGAGCTTCTGGGAGTGAAGATGACCCTTAGGGAGAACAGCTACGACTTGGCTGGGCGCTTGGCCGTTATCACGGGTGGGGCAGGTCAGATTGGGAGCGCGATCGCCAAGATTTTCTCCCGGTCCGGCGCCAAGGTTGAGATCTGGGACCGGCATGAACCTGCCGCTGCTGAAGGAGTTCTTCGCTTCCGGGCTGTCGACGTAACGGATCCGGGATCCGTTAGCCGGGCAATGGCAGAGGCGGCGCGGGACTTGGGAGGCGTCGATCTCCTCGTCAACGCCGCAGGCGTGACTGGGCCGACAAAGAACGTTGCCGACTATAGCCCTGCCGAGTGGCAACTAACGCTCTCCGTTAATCTCACAAGCGTCTTCTACTGCTCGCATGCTGCTTTACAAGTAATGGACAGGTCACGAAGCGGCCGGATCATCAACATAGCGTCCGTCGCCGGGAAAGATGGCAATCCTGGCATGGCGGCTTACTCAGCAGCAAAGGCCGGTGTCATCGCGTTCTCAAAAGCGCTCGGTAAAGAGTTGGGGACCACTCAAATTCGCGTTCACAGTATTGCGCCAGCGCTTATCGAGACAGGTCTTTTGCGCCAAATGGACCCTGAGATGGTCGCTGCCAACTTCGCGAAAATCCCTATGGGGCGCGCTGGTACACCTAAGGAGGTCGCTGAGCTCGCCGCGTGGCTGGCCTCTGATGGCTGCTCCTTCTCTACCGGAGCCGTGCACGATCTTTCCGGCGGAAGGGCGACTTACTAATGGTGAACTCTCAGACATTTGCCGCTGCAATGCCAGCAACCCTCGAAGGCAAAGTGGCGATCGTTACAGGTGCAAGCCGAGGCCAGGGACTGGCCGAGGCTCGACTTCTTGCGCAGCGAGGTGCTGCCGTTGCGCTATGCGACGTCCTTGAGGAGGAAGGTGTTGCGACCACGGAGGAGCTGACCCGTGCTGGCTTGGACGTTCGCTTTTTCAGGCTTGACGTTAGTCAGGAAACCGATTGGACGACCCTCGTTGACGCCGTCATGCAATGGCAAAGGGCAATCAATATTCTTGTCAACAATGCCGGGATCATCAATCGGCAGTCGATTGCCCAGACGACACCTGATCAATGGAGGCGTCTTGTTGATATCAATCTGACGGGTGCCTTTCTAGGCATCCGTAGTGTCAGTGACAAGATGGCAGACGGATCAGGTGGGGCGATCGTCAATATCTCCTCCAACTCAGCTTTCTCAGCTCATTATGACCCAGCCTATACGGCGAGTAAGTGGGCCCTTCGGGGGCTGACCAAGGCCGCGGCCATGGAATTCGCCGAGCGCCGCATTCGGGTTAATTCTGTTTGTCCCGGGCTGGTATTAACGAAGCTCAATAGCGGATCACCCCATCTCGCACCTATGATTGAGATGACGCCGATGAAGCGCGCGGCTGCCGACGAAGAAGTCGCGCGATTGGTGGCCTTCCTGGTCAGCGAAGAGGCCAGCTTCATCACAGGCGAGGACTTCATTATTGATGGAGGATTCACCGCCGGTGCCGCCTATCGCCGGGTTTCTGAAGAGACGGGCCTGCTGGGCTAGAACATCGCGCGATCAATGCTGCCGTGGCTGACCACCAATTATTTAATTGTCAGGATGGAACGATGAAACTTGCATGTGTCCGCGTCGGGACTACGGAGCGGTCTGGAATTATCCGTGGAGACAAGGTTGTACTCTTACCACCGTCGAGTGGCGACCTCGTAGACCTTATCAACTTAGGGTTCGGTGCATTCACTGAACTGGAATCTGCTGCCAGTGAGTCTGTATCAGTTGAGGAGGCTCAGTTCCTGCCCCCGATCCGCCGGTTCCGCCGCGATGTACTATGCACGGGTTGGAACTATTGGGACCACTTTGAAGAAGGTGTCGGCAAGCGCGACGGGCAGGAAGTCGAACGCCCAACGGCTCCCACGTTCTTCAATAAGGCTCCCAGCGCACTGGTCGGCGCGCGGGAAGATATTGCCTTTGATCTGCGTGTCTCACAAAAGTGGGATTACGAAGGCGAGATTGCAGTTATCATCGGCAAAGAAGGGCGGAGCATCCCCTCAGGTCGTGCGTCGGATTATATTTTTGGATATACTCTGGCCAATGATGTGTCTCAACGTGATCTCCAGCGTCGTCACGGTGGCCAATGGTTCAAAGGCAAGAGCATTGATCGAAGCACCCCGATCGGACCATTCCTTGTGACCGCCGACGAAATCGACCTTCCTTCAGTCAGACTGGAAACGTTTGTAAATGGCGAGAAGCGTCAGGACGCATTCGCTCAGCAGATGGCCTTTAACATCGGACAGATCATCGCAGAGCTGTCCTTCGGGATGACTCTGTATCCTGGTGATGTCATTCTGACTGGGACTCCCAGTGGTATCGGGATGGCGCACGACCCGCAGATTTTCCTAAAGAGCGGCGACGAGGTCGTCGTTCGCGGGACAGGTCTTGGAGAACTTCGCAATCGAGTTGTTGAAACAGATTTGTATGGCAGTTCGGACGTCGCGCTCGCATAGCGCGCTACATGTCATAGATGTTTAATGTTCGGCAATATCTCTGCCGAACTTAGACTTGCTGGAACTCCTGCCTGCGCCGTCAGACCTGCGCCAATTACAATTGCGTTCCATTGCATCCTCACGTCATGATGTTTTTTGCGTGCCAACCCTTATCGGATTGGCGAGAAAGCAGTTGGAACGAGTAGTCGATTTTCCATCTTCACAATCAAAGGCGTGACGGCCGAGAGATAGTTCTGCCACTCGGGCTCTGCCGCCAGAGCCTCCCGACGCGAAATGCGTTCCTCGAACGAAGTGTAACCCCAAAGATGAACAAGCGTGCTGAGCGGACCCACTTCGCTAGTAAAATAGCCAAGTAAATTGCCCAGGACTCGCGTTTGTAAGTCGAGCGGGCCATTCGTGTATAGCGCGAGATAGGTCGGCAGCTTCCCTGCTGCAATAGTGTAGATGCGTTCTTCGATGAGCATCGTTAGTTCCTTCGAATCAAACCATTTGCACGACAGGAATGCGAGAGGTGCCAAGATGATGGAGCTAACGCTATCGGCGCCAGATCTTGCCATGCCCCCGTCAAGCGCGTGTAGTATTACCAGTTGCGTCTGTCCATCCCGAGCAAGCTGTCGCATGCGTCTCGCTCGATTAAGCCATGCTGCCGAACGTAACGGCAAATTGCTCTGAACCCTGCATGGGTCTAGCCCGTGGTTCAGTGTTTGGAGCAGATCTAACCGTGATTGGAGCGCCGGTCAGGCGCGCATTGGGGCGACCGTCGTTGCCGAGGAGGCAGAGTGGAAAGTGCGTTCCGCTCCCTTCCAGGTCATGGGCACGAAGCTCTGGGGAATGCCACGTCCCAGACCCCAAAGGCTCACGTGGCCTGAGTGCGTGAGACCATCCGGCCTCGCGAACGGCACTTGGTGGAACCCTGGTGCAGAACTAAACCACGGCTGATAGGGAAGGTCTCTTACGGGTCCAGTCGACATCGAGAGTTTACAATGAACGTCCGCTTTCCGCCTATACGCTGACCAAAGCAGTACTTCGGACACGTGCCACGAGCGGTCATTGCGGCGCGCTTCTCTAATGTCTGGTTCGCGCCGCATTGCGGACGTTCGATGTACTTCCGGAATGTGCCAGGAGCGGACGTCTCAGCCGTGGAGAGAGCCGATCCCTAAATGGAAGCATACCGTGAATGGCTACGCGCCGTATCAGTGACGGTGTCACCTTTATCCCTTCGCCAAAGGGCTGCTTCGAGCAATGTCATTGAGTCAAAACCACCTGTCTGATGCGATGGCCGACCAGCACATCGCCGCGATATTGTCGCGCTCTCCGGGAGTCAGTCTTGCTCCTGCGGCGCGATGCCATTTCAGTGTGTTGCGGATGCCGCCGCCGATGAACCCGCCCATGTCCTGTACTGGGAGGTTGCGCAGCACCCCGGCCGCTCGGGCATCCTCTATCAGCTTGTTGGTGAACGTCGTGACCGGTGCGAAGGCCCGCCGCAGTTCGTTGGCCGGAATCAACGGGACATTCGACAGATATTCAAACAGGATAGCGCGATCGGGATCGGACCAGATGAAATCGATATAGTCGCCGATGTAGCGACGGATTCGCGCCTCGTGCGGGGTCGCCGGATCGTGCTCCACCACGAGCGCCGCGGCAACCGTTTGCGTCAGGCGCTCGTATACGCCCCAGATGAGATCGTCCTTGGATTTGAAATAGTTGTACAGCGAGCCGGTCGCGATTCCCGCCGTCGTCGCGATCTCGGCCATCGAGCACTGAAGACCGTTGCGCACGATGAGCTCAGCGGCGGCGGCCAGAATGCGTTCCCGCTTGTCCACAACGATGCCGTCCATGGTCTGAATGAACCTTCATTCACCTGTCACAAAGACTAAGTAGCGGTAGCTCCGTTCTCGCGCAAGAGCCATCCGGACATAGCGGCCCGATGGTTGTTGCCCCCTCGAAAGGAGCCGCGCGCCATGCCGGATGCTTACCCGACCTTTGTTCATCTGACCGACCTCCACATAGGAAATCCGGCCGTCGAGGACGATCACCTCTATTCGGACACCGCGACCACACTTCGCAGTATTCTGGCCGAGGTGAAGATGCTGGTGCCTGCGCCGCGCTTCATCGTCGCCAGCGGCGATCTCACCAATCGAGGCGATGCGGGCAGCTACGAACAGCTGAAGTCGATCATGGCCGAGGCCGATCTCGGCATTCCGATCTTGTACGCGCTCGGCAATCACGACAAGCGTGCCGGCTTCTACTCGGCGATGCTCGACCGCACCGGCGATCTCGACAAGCCCTACGACCACGCGGCGGTGATCGACGGCATCCACATCGTCGTCCTCGACAGCAGTGTGCCCTTCAAGATCGGCGGCCATTTTGAGCCGGGTCAGATCGAATGGCTGACGGCCGAACTCGACCAGCATCCGGACGTGCCGAAGCTGATCGTCATCCATCATGCACCGGCGCTCGACACCGAGCACCCGGATCTCGAATGGGAGTCGCTGTCGTTTGTCGATACCGAGCGTCTGCGCGTTGCCCTCGAAGGGCGAAACGTGATCGGCGTGCTTTCTGGTCACATCCACTTCGACCGCGTCAGCAACTGGCACGGCATCCCGGTGGTCGTCGGCATCGGCCAGCATGCTGCGACCGACGTGCTCTACCTGCACGAGGGCCTGCGCATGCTGTCGGGTGCCTCCTTCGCCGTCGGCACGGTGCGCCCCTCGGGGCTGACCATCTCCTTCATTCCGCAACCTTCGGAGCGGCGTGAACTGAAGGTCCACACCTTCGCTGGCATGGCCGAGATCATCAAACGCTACGAGACGGAGGCTGCTACTGCTGCTGCAGTCTCCGCCATCGCCGCAGAATAATTCCGGAGATACACCGATGAACCGCAAGACCTTTCTGACCGGTGCACTCGCGCTGCTTGCCACAGGCGTCGCCTATCCGGCGCTCGGCCAATCCATTCCGGCGACCGTCGATCAGCCAGTGACGATCAGCTATTACAACTACAATCTCGCGTCGGCCGGCAACGGCGCAGAGGCGACGAAACGGCTCATCGCCAAGTTCGAGGCCGCCAACCCGAACATCAAGGTGAAGGGTGTCGGCGCCAGCTCGGCCGACATCACCAGCCGCATCCAGGCCGATGTCGCCGCCGGTCGCATTCCCGACGTTGTGCAGATGGTGTTTTCCGATCTGGAATTCACCGTGGACAATCTCGGCGCCGCAGCGCTCGAGCAAATCGTGCCAGAGACGGAACTCAAGGCGCATTTCGAGGGCATTTCGCCAAACGGCCTCCAGCTCGGCGTGTTGAACGGCAAAACTTACGGGCTTGCCTATACTTTCTCGACACCCGTTCTGTTCTACAACGCCGATCTGTTCAAGGCAGCAGGCCTCGATCCAGACAATCCGCCCAAGACCTGGGCCGAGGTCAAGGCAGCAGGGCTCGCTATCACGAAGAAGACAAAGGCCGAGGGTATTGCGACCGGCATCTTCGGACCCTCCGCCGGCGACTGGTTGTTCCAGGGCGTGCTTCGTTCGAACAACGGAAGTCTGATGTCTCCCGATCGCAAGACCCTGGCCTTCGCGGAGCCTGCATCGGTCGAGGCAGTCGCCATGCTGCGCGATCTCTATGACAGCGGCGCCTACACCAACCTCGACATCACGGCGGCCATGGAAGCAATGGCTTCGGGCAACGTCGGGATGTATCTCCAGACCTCCGCAATACAGGGCTTCCTGGTGAAAGGCTCGCAAGGCAAATTCGACTTGCGCGCTTCGACCATGCCGCGCTTTGGCGATAAGCCCCAACGGCCGAACAATTCCGGAAGTGCGCTGGTGATCCTGAGCCGAGACCCGCTGAAGCGGCGCGCCGCCTGGGAACTCATGAAGTTCATGACATCCAAGGAAGCCTACACGGTTATCACCTCGGAGATTGGCTACCTGCCTCTGCGCGCCGACATCGTCGAGGACCCGAAATATCTTGGTAATTGGGTGAAGGAACACCCGCTGATCCAGCCGAACCTTGAGCAGCTCAGGATGCTCGAGCGGTGGGAGTCCTTCCCAGGTCCAAACTATCGGCAGATCCAGAAAACCATGATGGAAGGCGCCGAGATGGCTGTCTTCGGCGGCACGGATCCGGCTGCGGCGATGCAGGCGGCGCAGAAGTCCGCACAGGCGATGATGCCGAAGTGATGCGAGACGCGAACCGGCCCTGTGCACCGCAGGGGATGCGGGGCCGGCTTTGGCAAAACGGCGATATCCGAGGCCTTCGGCCGACGAGCAGCAGGATTCGAGGATTGCAGATGTCTGAAGCCGCTCTGAGCACCCATGGTGGCACTGTTCGACGCCGCCGAATGGACAACTGGCGCGTCACGCCCTGGCTCTACCTTGCGCCAGCGGTTCTGACCCTCGCGATCTGGATCTATTGGCCGCTCATCGACGCTTCTCGGCTGAGCTTCTACGAATGGAACATGCTACCGACCACACCGCAGACCTATGTCGGTTGGCAGAATTACATCAACATATTCGCACTGCCGAAATTCTGGCAGGCATTGTGGAACACCGGCATCTACATCATCGGCCTGCTGCCGATCGCCGTTCTCATTCCGCTCGCCATCGCGATCTACACGCATGACCTGCCGGCTCGCGCGCGCAACTTCTATCGTGCCATCATCTTCGTGCCGATGATCATCGCCCCAGTCGTCGCAGCTGCGGTCTGGCGCTGGCTGCTCGATCCCGGCCACGGCATGGTCAACGAGGCGATTACGCTGTTCGGATTCCGCCCCGTCCGCTTCCTGCAGGACCCGAAGATCGCGATCTGGACGATCATCGTCATCACCGGATGGAAGCTGATCGGATTCTCGACGCTGATCCTCTCCGCTGCCAATGCCAACATCAATCCGTCGTTGGTCGAGGCGGCGCGGATGGACGGGGCCTCGAAGTGGGAGATCGTCCGCGATATCCGCCTGCCGCTCCTGCGCTCAACGGTGCTCTTCCTCGTGCTGATGACGATCTTGCTCGGGGCGCAGTGGAGTTTCGCCTACATCCATGTGCTGACTGGCGGCGGCCCGCTCGGCGCGACCACCAATATCTTCTACATCCTCTGGGATTTTGGCTTCTCCAGTCTGTCGGTGGGGTGGAGCTCTGCAGCCGCCGTCATCCTCTTCCTCGGCTTTGGCGTGGTGGCCTTTGTGCTCTTCCGCCTGATGGATAGGTATTCGTTCCATGACAATTGATGCGGCAGCCTTTGCTCCCTCCATACCCGCCATAAGCATTGCTCGACCTACGAAACGCGGTGCAACCGGGCTCAACAAATCCGTGGGCCATTTGGTGATGGCCGTACTCGCAATCTTCTGCCTGTTCCCGGTCTACTGGATGATCGTCACGTCCTTGCGGCCGGCAAACGAAGTCTTCGATACCAGTCTGTGGCCAACCGCCGCCTCGCTCGACAACTATGTCTACGCACTCAATGCTATCCCGATCATCGAGATGCTGGGCAACACGCTGCTCGTCTCGGCGGTAGTCACGGTGGTGCAGCTCTTCACCGGCCTGCTCGCTGCCTACGCTTTCGCGCGCTGGCGCTTTCCGTTCGACAAGCTGACCTACACGCTGATCGCTCTCACCTGGCTCGTGCCTTTCCAGGTCGTAATGATCCCGAACTACCTGCTGGTAGCCGATCTCGGCCTGCTCGACAGTCTCGCCGCGCTCATCCTGCCGCACTTCGCGGCAGCACTCGCCATCCTGATGCTGGCACAAGCCATGCGTTCCTTTCCACGGGAAGTCCTGGAAGCAGCGCGAATGGACGGCGCCAAGAGCTGGCGAATCCTGTGGGAGGTGATTGCGCCGAACCTGCGCGGCACGATTGCGTCGCTGACAATCCTCATCTTCATCTCGACATGGAACGAGTATTTCTGGCCGCTGCTGCTCTCCCGGACACCGGAGAACAGCGTCATCCAGATCGGCATTCAGATGTTCATGACCTCGGAAGGTACCCAGTGGGGGCCGCTGATGGCGGCCTCGACGATGGCCAGCTTGCCGATCCTCCTTCTCTATGTCGGCCTGCAGCGGCAGGTGATTCAGTCCTTCATGAAATCGGGAATTCGCTGATGCAACCACAATACCAGCGCCATTTGGCCGTCGACGGAACCTTTAACATCCGCGATCTCGGCGGTTACGCCATTGCCACGGGCGAGACCCGCTGGCGACGCGTCCTGCGCGCCGACGGGCTGCATCGCCTCGACCATGCGGGCATGGCTGTGCTGACGGCGGAAGGCGTCACCACAATCATCGATCTGCGCCACGGCCACGAGCTTGAAACGCAACCCAATCCGTTCAGCACCAATCCGGCGGTGCAGTACCACCACGTGTCGCTATTCGATCAGCTCGCTCCCTCGGCGATGGCAGGCGATGATGTGCTCTACGACCTCTATGTCCAGGCCTTGACCAGCCGACAGGGCGCGATTGCGCAGGTTCTGACGGTGATCGCCAATGCGCCCGACGGAGTCGTGCTCTTTCATTGCACCGCAGGAAAGGATCGGACAGGCATCGTGTCCGCACTGATGCTGGCGGTCGCCGGTGTGGAGACCGCGATCATCCTGGAAGACTACGCCATGACCAAGACGCGGATCGCACCGATGATCGACGAGATCCTCGAAGGCGCGGCCACCCGTGGGGTCGATGTCGAGACCTTCATGCCGCTGCTCGCCTGTGAGCCCGAGACCATGGCGGCGACCATCGCCCATGTCATCGGGTCCTATGGCTCGGCCGAAGCCTACCTCGAAACAATCGGCCTTGCTCCCCAAACCATCGATCGCCTCAGGTCGCGCCTTGTGGAGGATGTCTGATGGCTCGCCTTTCGCTGACCCAGCTCAAGAAACGCTATGAAGGCAAGCAGGTTCTGCATGGTGTCGATGTGGAAATCGCCGACGGCCAATTCGTGGTGATCGTCGGACCCTCGGGCTGCGGCAAGTCCACGTTGCTGCGCATGATTGCGGGGCTCGAGGATGTCACCGAAGGAACGATCGCCATCGATGGACGCGAGATCGACCACCTCGATCCGGCCGATCGCGGTTGCGCCATGGTGTTTCAGAACTATGCGCTCTACCCGCATATGACCGTACGCGAGAACATCGCCTATCCGCTGAAGATCGCGCGTCTGCCGAAGTCCGAGCGCGAACGCCGCGTGGTCGAAGCTGCCGGCACCCTCGATCTTTCGGATTATCTCGATCGCCGTCCGGCGCAGCTGTCCGGGGGGCAGCGCCAGCGCGTGGCCATGGGCCGTGCGATCGTTCGCGAGCCCGCCGTCTTCCTGTTCGACGAGCCGCTCTCCAACCTTGACGCCAAGCTGCGGGTCACCATGCGCATCGAGATCAAGCGGCTGCACAAGCGCCTTAACGCGACCTCGATCTTCGTCACGCATGATCAGGTCGAGGCTATGACGCTAGCGGACATGCTCATCGTCATGAATTCCGGCATGGTCGAACAAATCGGTACGCCGAACGCGATCTATCGCGAGCCGGCCTCCACCTTCGTCGCCGGCTTTCTGGGAGCCCCGGCGATGAATCTCCTGCCGGCCACGGCGGTAGGCCACGACCGCGTGGCCTTCGACGCCGCGCCGACCCATCTCGTGCCAGCGGCGGCGCTCAATTTGGCTGTCGGTACCAAGCTCACGCTCGGTATCCGCCCTGAGGACGTCGTCGTCTCGTCCGATCCGAAATGCGGCGGTCTGGCCGCCTCGATCGACCTAATCGAAGAACTCGGCAGCAGCCGTATCGCCTATTGTGCGGTCGGTACAGAAGAGGTGGCTGTCGTTTTGCCGCGGAACGAAATGAACTTGGACCACCGCACCATCTTTCTCGATTTTCCGGCTAACGCGCTGCATGCCTTTGACCAACGAACGGGCAAACGGCTGGCCAGTTCTCCCCCTATCGTCGACGAATGCCGGGAAACCCTAGTAGCTTGTTTCAACTCCGATGTGGTCTAGCAGAGATCCATCGCGGACCCAAACGGCAGTAAATTTCGATCCAACAAGTACCTCTGTGTCCTGACGGATCCGGCGATAATCGCCGTTTGGCACTTTTTCTGTCTTTAGTCGGAACCTCGGACAGAGCCTTCTTATGTGCAATCCATGCGCCTTTCGCGGCTTGTGCCATCGGTTGAAAAGCGAATGAGCATGTCGTCGTGTCGGTAGACCTCGCCAGGCCTCGGTACGGGCGAAGGAAAGCGGTCAGCAAGCGTTGAAATGTTCACGCCACAGGAATCTTGGTGCGCCGCTGCTGTGATCGGGCAATTCGGCTGTTGGGCGGGATCCGCGAAGGTGTCTGTTCAATATCGTGATGCTCAAGCGCCGGCAGTCAAAGCACCGGGCCTCGACATACCGAACAAGAAAACACCTGCGATTTCATGTCCGATCGCACAGGGGCTCCAGACCAACCAGCCAATGGTTGGCCCCACTTGGACGTCCATCGGTGCATCAAGCCTTGCCGGGGCGGCCTGCGACTGCTCTAACAAAATCATTAGTAGAGCCGCCGCATACTTTCCCATTATGTGTTCCCAATGTGCAACGCGCTGCCCCGGCAAATGCCATGCTCAAGCGTGAACTCCGGCACAAGCATATCGAGATATTTCGTGCCGTCATTCGAAGCGGCAGTGTAACGGGCGCCAGGCGCCTGCTCGGTATCACTCAGCCAGGGGTCAGCAAGCTCCTGAGCCAGACTGAAGAACTGTGTGGATTCAGCCTCTTCGTCCTCTTTGAGCCGACGGTTAATCCGGCGTGTCCAATGTTGCGATATTGCCGGTCACATTGAAGGCCTTCAACCTTGCCATCCCATTGAGATCCAACACAGTCAGACTTCCAGGTTCGACCGGGATGATGCGGTCGGGCTCCAGTCCGATCAGCACCGACAGCGCTGCCCGGATTGCGCCGCCATGGGTTACCACCACCGTTGTCCCGTCGCTCGGAAGGGCCGCGAGTGCCTGGCGGATTCGCTCCCTGAACTCCTGCCACGGTTCGGCCCCCGGGGGGTCGAACCGGGCAGCCCGCCAGGCTTGATACTCGGCCGGATCAAGGTGGGCCTTTGCCTTACCCTCCCATGCCCCCAAGCCCGCTTCACGCCAAGCCGGGTTGGTTATCACTGGATTGAGGCCGAGAATCCCCGCTGTCTCCCGAGCGCGCCGAAGGTCGGATGCATAGGCGGCCTGTGGGTTCAGCTCATGAACAAGCGGCGCGATTGCAGCGGCCTGCTGCTCCCCTTGTGGCGACAGACTGATGTCCTCCTGGCCTTGCAACACGTGCTTCGCATTCCAGGCCGTCTCGCCGTGTCGCACCAAAACCAATCTCTTCATGAACGCAGAATCCCTCTCTCGTCGAACACCCCGTCCGGCTCAGACGGCAGGCGAATGCCGATCACCTCCCCAATCGTGAAGCGGTGCGCCTGATCAATCACGGCCGTCAGTCGGGTCTCGCCAGCAAGGGCCGTCACCATCGTACGCCCTGCCAGGGGGACGGCTTCTAGTACCTCCACCGGAACCGCATCCTGCTGGTCATGGCTCGTCACGCCAAGTCGCTCCGCCCGGTACATCAATTGTGCGGATCCGGCTCCTTGGGATGGCCCAAGCCGAATCCCTTGAAAGGACCAGGATCCCTCGGCGTCCGTTGCCGGCACCAGGTTCGCTGGTGGCGTCCCGATGAAGGTCGCCACAAAGGCTGTCTTCGGCCTGCTCAACAGCTCCTCCGGTGAGCCAAACTGTTCGACGCGTCCATCCTTCAGGACCGCAACGTGGGTCGCCATCGTGAGGGCTTCGACCTGGTCATGGGTGACATAGACGCTTGTCGCTCCTGTCGCCCGATGCACACGCATCAGTTCTGTTCGCATCTCGACGCGCAGCTTTGCGTCCAAATTCGACAGTGGCTCGTCGAAGAGAAGGATCTTGGGCCTAGGGGCAATCATCCTGGCAATGGCCACGCGTTGCTGCTGTCCACCGGAGATCTCGTTTGGAAAGCGCTCGGCGAGATGATCGATCGCCATGAGCTTCAGCACGTCCGCAACGCGCGCGCGACGGTCGCCTGCCGACCATTTTGCAACCTTCAACGGCCACTCGACGTTCGCCGCCACCGTCATGTGGGGCCACAAGGCATAGGATTGGAACACCAAGCCGCAATCGCGGTCTGCGGGCCCTCTGATGATGCCGCGCGAGCCGCTCGCCACCTCCCGGCCCTCGAAGGTGATCGAGCCGCCCGTCGGTGTCTCAAGTCCGGCCAGCATGCGCAGCATTGTGCTCTTGCCGCAGCCGGACGGCCCGACCAACACGAGGAACGAGCCGCGCGGCACGGTGATGTTTACCTCCGAAACAGCGTTGAACGTTCCATAGGTGCGCTCGAGATTGCTGATTTCGATGGCCGAAGCATTCGTTTGGGGCAATATCGGCTCCCCTTTCTGCTCGCGAATCTGAACGTTCATCGGGCCTCTCCACGATTGTCGTCGAGCCACGGCTCTGCCTTGCCCTGAAGGCGCTGCGCCAGCAGCGTGGATGCAAGTGCGACGACGGTAATCAGCGCTGTGATGGCGTTGCCGAACTGAAGGAAGCCTTCTGAGGCATAGCGATAGGCCAACACGCTCAACACGGGCGTGGCTGGCGTGAACAGCAGCACGACGAGAGACAGGTCTCTCAGGATTTTGACGAAGGTGAGGACGCCGCCGGCCATGAGCGAGCGTGCCGTGAGGGGAAGAAAGATTGCCAGGAGCCTGCGCGGGAATCCTGCTCCGGTCATACGGGCCGAATCCTCCAGCTCGCCCGCCACCTGCTCCATCGCCGCCCGTCCCGATTGAACGGTAAACGGCAGAGTGTAGGCGGCTCCAGCAATCACCAGAAGCACGAAGGTTCCGTAAAGAGCCGGAAACGGCCCGATCGGCGCCCCAAATAATGCAATATAGGCCGCACCGAATGCAATGCCGGGCACGAGCGCTGGCAGGAAGGCAAGCTGGTTGAGGGTGGCACCGATGGGATGCCGCTTCAGGCGGGAGATCGCGTAGGCGATTGCCAGGCCGAGCACCATCGAGACCACCGCGACCGACGCCGCAAAAGCCAGTGTCATCCCGATTGCGTTAAGAGTTTCGGGATTGCGCAGGATCCCAGGTTGGCCCTGGGCGTAGGCAGGATCGGAGCTGCCAATCCAAAAGTGCAGCGTGAAGCCGGAGAAGATGTCTCCGGTACGGACCGTCAGGCTCGACGTCAGCAGAGCCAGGAGTGGCATCAGGGTTGTCAACGCGAGGATCAGACCTGCCAGCGCCAACCAGGGCCAGCGCCAGTTCCCCAGGGCGAAGCGTCGGTTGCGCCCGCCTTTGCCTGAGATCGTCGCGAAGGACCGCCGCCCGGCCATCACGCGGTTGGAGGCCCAAAGCACGAGCGCCGCAACCGCAATCAGCACAATAGCGAGCACGTAGCCCCGCTCGGGCTGGCCGGTGGACAGCGCCCCGTACAGACGGGTTGATAGCGTGTGCATGCCCGCTGGCAGCCCGAGGATGGCCGGAGCGGCAAAGTTCGAGACCGCGCCCGCGAAGGCCAGCGAGCCTGCCGACAGGATTGCCGGTATAACCACTGGGAGCGTGATGCCAACCAGGATACGCGACGGGCGGGCGCCAGTCATCGTCGCGGCCTCGATGAGGTCAGCGTTCACGGACGCAAGTGCCGCGGCGATGAGGAGAAAGGCGAGCGAATAGTAATGAGCGACCAGGACGAGGAGGGTCGGCGTCATTCCCCATGCGAGCCAGTCCGGGACTGCGAACCCCAGGTCGGTCAGAACCCCGACCTGTCCCCCCACCCGCTCGTTCCGGAAGACAACGCCCCAGGCAAAGGCGGCTGCAAAGCTCGGGATCATGTAGGGAAGCGTCGCAAAGACACCAATGGTGCGCCGGAAGGGGACGTCGGTCAGAACAACGAGCCAGGCGAGGAAACCGCCGACGACGATAGTCCCCAGCGCCACGAGAACACCGATAACCATCGTGTTGGCGAGTGGCGACCACAAGAAGTTCTGTGCGATGCGACCGGTGAAGACCTGGTGCCAGACGCCCAGGCCTCTGCCCTCTCCCACCGTTGCCAGCGCGACCGTGAGCAGAGGGGCAGCGACGAGAACGAGAAGAACTCCGCAGAGTACAAGGCCGAGCAGCAGCGACGGGGACACCCCCCGTCGCCAGACTGGAGCAGTCGACAAAGCCAAGGTTGTCATGTCCAATTCTCCGTCACCCGATCACTTCAGGGACAGAATGAAGTCGGACACATCCTGTCGGATTCCAGCTGTTTTAACCGGGTCCATGCGCCAGGCCCGGAATTGATCAAGGGGGATTGCATCCTTCGGCTGCTGGATGTCCGTCCGCGTGGCGTAGTCGCCGGGGACGTAGAAGGGCGCAAAACCCGGCCCGCCGTTGGCGCTGTCGTCGCCGATCATGAAGCGGATCAGCAGGCGAGCTGCCGCCGGGCTCTTCGAACCCTTCACGACACCGAGATAGGCCGGGAAGAGGACACCAGGTGCTGGTTCGACGGCGTTCGCCACCTGAAGAGCACGGTTCTCTTTGGCGTTGTCCCGACGATCCGAATAGGTCGTGATGCCAACAGGGGGGCTGGCTTGGCCCTTCTTGCCGACGGCGTCATTCACCGCATCCGTGTTCCTGACCAGCACTGGGCCATTGGCCCAGAGCGCTGCGATCCACTGCTCGCCGGCGTTCTTGTAGGATTTGTCGAGCGCGAACGGCTTGCCGAACGCTGCCTGGTAGGCCTTCTCCATCTCGGCTGAGCGAAGGACGACTTCAGCCATGAAGTCGAGGTAGTCGCCGCGCAGGTTCGGATCCACGAGCACGACCTTGCCCTTCCATTCGGGCTTTGTCAGATCCCACAGGTTGCGCACAGGCGGGCCGTTCGGGTTCGCCTCTTCATTATACATGAGGACTTTGGTCGAGAGACGGTTTGCCAGAAGCGGCTTCTCGTGCTCATCGGGCACGCGGCCTGCGATGTCGGTGGGCACGTAAGGCAAAAGCAGGCCCTTGGAGACGAGCTCCGTGTAGACCACGGGCGCATCGGAAACATAGGCGACGTCCGCGTTCATCACGCCAGCCTGCGCTTCCGACTTCAAGCGCGCGATCATCTGGGTGGACGAGATATCGAGCGGGACGACATCGATACCAGGATAAGCAGCCTCGAATGCCTTCTCGATTTGCGCAATACGACTCGTAAAGGCATAGACAGTGACCTTGCCCTCCTTCCGCGCGAGCGGGAGAAGCTCCGCAGCCGTCATCGCATCGAGGTTCTGAGCGCTGGCCGGGGCGAAGGGTAGGCAGACGGCGATTGCAAGAACTGCCAACAAGTTTTGTCTCTTCATGTTCGTCTCCTCTATGGCAGCTCGTGTCGGCTGCTTGGTGGTTAGTCGAATCGCGTCACCAGCGTCTCCAGCGCATCGAGCGTCGACACGGACTGGCCGCCGTCGATGCGCGCGATGGTGAGAATGAGCGCGTTGCAAATTGCCATCGGGACGGTGAGCGTCAGGAATTCCTCATCTCGGCCGCGCGGAGCGGCGAGCACGTGGTCGGGTGTTCGGGGAATGCGCCGGGCGATGTGATCTGCGATGAGGAGCGTTGTCGCGCCGACCTGAGGAGCATGATCGAGCGCTCCGGTGATCTCCCGGGGCAGGTGCCGAAAGGCAAAACAGACGAGCACATCGCCCCGCCCGAGGGGAATGAGACGCTCGGCGAACTCACGTCCCTGGCCCGTGACGAGGGAGGTGCGAAAGCCCGCGCGGCGCAGACGGCGGTCCAGAAGATCGGCCAGGACGATGGAGTTGCCCTGGGCACACAGAATGACACTGCGAGCCTTTAGCAATGCCTTGGCGGCGGTCTCGATGGCAGCCTGATCGATATGGCGCACGAGCCCCAGGAGCGTATCAACCTCGCTGGCAACCAGCGAAGCCAAAAGGTCACCTTCGGATCCGGCAAGTGTCTCGGCGATCCGGCGCGAGGAGTCGGACGCGACGACCTCGGAGCGCAGAGCCGAGCGCATATCCAGATAGCCCTCGTACCCAAGCTTCTGGGCGAGCCTGACTGCCGCGGCAGCATGCACCCCGGCCTCGCGGGCAACCTCCGAGGCCGAGAGCATCGCCGTATTTGCGGGATCGCGGAGCAGCACGTCCAAAAGCCGCTGATCGGCCTCAGTCAGGCGGTCCCGGCACCGGTTAATCTGATTTGCAAGGGAATGTGCCATGTGTCACCCGTTCTGCAATAATAATTGCACAGCATGATGGTTCGTGCAAGTACCATTGCATCGTCGTTTGGCACGATCGTGTTTTGCCGAGAGAGCCACAGAGCATGGCGAGCTGGAAGGCCGCGACCGCCTCCATAACCTTCTTCGTCAGCCGAGCATCCTGCGATGCGGAGGCATTGCCACGGCGGTTGCAGTCCTCGCCTTCACCTTGAGTGACTTATCGATTGTCGTAGCCATCGATTGCTATGAGGGCCATCGCGCAGAACCCGGCGAGACGGCTGCCCCATTGCCTCGGAGAGCTAGAGCCGGACAACGTGACATTCACGAGCGGTCCCTATGTCGAAGGCGGAACTGGAGCGATCACTCGGCCATTAATCAGGAGCTGATTTGGTCTAATCCGAAGGCCGATCCTTGGATGAATGGAAATCATGAGTGATCCGCAAATTCCGACTCCCAATAATTCCCCAACGCGGCCGCCCATTCCGCCCGAGACGCCGCCTCGCGAACCGGCTGATGTTCCCTCGCCCGATGTTCCCTCATCTCCTCCCGAGGAGTTCCCCGCTCCAATCGAACCGGGCGGCGTACCTCCTCCGCGGCCTCCCGAAATTCTTGTCGTGCCGGCAGGTTCGGCGCCTCGCGCTTAGAAGCCTCATTCCGGGTCATCGTGCTTGACTCACTGCATCGGCCACCAAGCCCGTGAATCGGCTCCGCGGACGCAGCTTGATAGCCGAGCGGTGCGAGCAAAACCGCGCCGCTCACCAGCTGACGGAAATGGCAGCGCGTCACGATCCGACCGAACGGATGAGCTTTCGACGACGCGGTGTGCTCCCGACAGCAAAAAAGCATGCTTTATGCTGCCCGCCCCATCAGCGTCCCCGTTGACGTTCTGTGAATTCATCTTCAGATCGCGTTTAGCGGCGATCACTTGCCCGCAAGGCGCCGCTGGTGAGCGCCGGCTTGCCCGCCCCGGCCCGGCCGCCGAACCAAGCCGCGAGTGCTCCTAAAATCAAAGCAATCGATCCAAACAAAGCTCCTCGCGAAACCGCCTCCGCCGCCACGTCCGCCGCCTGGGTTGCCTGCTGCCTGACTTGGTCCATTCTCTGTCGATATTGCTGCTCGTATAGCTGAACCTGGCTGCGCGCCTGCTCGATCGGGATATTCTGCGCCCTGGCGAGGGCCTGAGCCGCCCGTTCACGGGCCTCCTGCGCTTGGGCCGGATTCCCGGTTAGTGCCGCGCGCACCGCAGCCACCGCCGCATCCCTTAGTGCAGCCGGGTCATTGCCGCCCGTCGCATTGCGGACAGCCTGCTCGATCGTTGAGAACGGATCCGTGACTTGGGTAAGCCCGGGAGCGGCTACTTGTGCCATCATTTGCGCCGTCCCGCCGGCCGTGCTCGCCACGTTGCCGACCGCATTGGTGATGGTCCGGTAGGTACCGCCAAGAATGCTGCCGACGGCGGAGGTCAGCAGGTAAAAAATAACGAGGGTTGTCAGCGCCCCAAGTGGTTAGGCCATGCCAGCCTGCGGGTCGATTCCCTCGGATTGCCGGCCAATCGTCCGGCCGCGTAGCCGCCGGCGAAGGCAGCAACGATCCCGGATAGCGTCCACCAAGTCGCAGCGACAATCGAGAATCCGGTTGCGGTGGGATTGTCGCCCGTTCCGGGGTCGAGGGTCGCCACACCAATCCCGATGCCCGGCAGGTTGCCTGCCATCTCCATGGCGCCGCCTGACCGCATCCACAGCATCCATTCCCCACCTCACCACGCAAAACGCCTGGAAAGGAAACAGCATGAAGTTCATTAGCGCCCACGTCCGCCCCGAAAAGGTCTTCCACGGCTACGATGACAACAAGCAGCTGGTGACCAAGCCGATGGCGAACACCGAGTTCGTCGAGAAGGTCATTCGCGTCGACCGCATCCTGTCGTTCACCGAGAATTACATCTTCATTGAATGCCCGCACGGCACGGCCCAGACCTGGGAATATGAAGGCAGCCTCGAAAGCATCAAGACGCAGTTGCGCGGGGCCGGCATGCTGCTCGGCTGAACGCGGCGGGGTGGCGCTGCCGCCCCTTCCGCACAGGCAGCGTCAGCATCCGCCCCCTTTTTTTGCGTAGGCTACGATTGTGCACAACACCCCTCCCTCGATGACAGTGACCGCGACTGTCAACGGCCAGCCCGTGGCGATCACGGTCGATGTCCGGCGCACGCTGCTCGACCTTCTGAGGGAAGATCTCGGCCTGACCGGCACCAAGAAGGGCTGCGACCATGGCCAGTGCGGCGCCTGCACCGTGTTTGTCGATGGGCGGCGCGTGCTCTCCTGCCTGAAGCTCGCCGTGACGACGAGTGGACAGGCGGTGACCACCGTCGAGGGGCTCGGCACCCCGGACGTCCTGCACCCACTGCAGGAAGCGTTCATGCGTTATGACGCATTTCAATGCGGCTATTGCACCTCCGGGCAATTGATGTCTGCGCTCGCCGTCGTGGCCGATGAGTCGCTGACGACGCGCGACCAGATTCGTGAAGCCATGAGCGGCAACCTGTGCCGCTGCGGCGCTTATCAGGGTATTGTCGAGGCCATCATCGAGGTGAAGGCCAGGTCGCATGCGGCCGGTTCAGAGGATGCGACGCCTGATGCGATCGTTTGAATTCCTGCAGGCTCATTCCGTCGAGGAGGCTCTCGCCCTGCTCGCCCTGCCAAGTACCAAGGCACTCGCCGGCGGGACAACGCTTGTCGACCTGATGAAGCTCGGTGTCGAAGCGCCGGCACGCCTGGTCGATATCCAGGCACTGCCGCTTACCGAGATCGCGGTAACCGGCGAGACGCTGCGCATCGGCGCGCTCGCCAGTAACAGCGCGGTCGCCGCCGATCCGTCCGTGCGCCGGCTTTGCCCGGCCTTGTGCGACGCGCTGCTGTCCGGCGCGTCTGGCCAGATCCGCAACGCAGCGACGATGGGCGGCAACCTGCTGCAACGGACACGCTGCCCGTTCTTCCGCTCGCATGATTGGCCGTGCAATAAGCGCGAACCCGGCTCCGGCTGCCCGGCGCATGAGGGCGCCGATGCGCATCATGCCGTGCTTGGCACGAGCGATGCCTGCCTTGCGGTGCACCCCTCTGACCTCGCCGTCGCGCTGCTGGCGCTTGATGCCGAGATTGGCATCCGCGCCGGCCATGCCGCGCGGCAAGTGTCATTGGCGGCGTTCTATCGACTGCCGGGCGAAACACCACACCTCGAAACGATCATTGGCGCCGGCGAACTCATCACCCATATCGACGTGCCGATCACCCCGCTTGCCGCGACCTCCCGCTATCTGAAGCTGCGCGGACGCGCATCCTATGAATTTGCCAGCGCCTCGGTGGCGACCGCGCTCCATTGCGAAAACGGACGCGTTGTGGAACTAGCCGTCGCGCTGGGCGGGCTGGGAACGGTGCCGTGGCGTGACCGCCAAGCGGAAACGCTGCTGATCGGCGGACCTCTTTCCGAGGCCGTGATCAATCGTTTTTGCGATGCGCTGCTCGCCCCGGCCCGCGCAAGCGCAGCCAATGCCTACAAGCTGGCGCTCGCGCGCGGCGCCATTCGCCGGATGCTGGAGAGTGCATCATGCTGAAGCAGATCGGCATCGCGCAGAACCGGGTCGACGGCCCGATGAAGGTCACGGGCGAAGCGGCTTATGCCGCCGATCGGCGCCCGGGCGGCCAGCTTTACGCGCTCGCAGTGCGCTCCCCCGTTGCCGCCGGCACGATCACGCGCATCGAGACTGCAGCCGCCAAGTCTGTTGCCGGCATCGTCGCGATCTACACCCATGCGAACGCGCCCGCAGCGCTGGACTGGCATGCGGACCCCGCCGTGATGGCGCTCAGCGGCGAGGGGCTCGGGCGGCAAGCGCTCGAAGCCGCCGAACCCGAAGCGCCGCCGCCCTACCTGCCGATGACCGGGCCGGATATCGTCTTCGCCGGCCAATGGATCGCCGTGGTGGTGGCGACCTCCCTGGAAGCGGCCCGTGAGGCGAGCCTTTTGGTGAAGCCGATCATCGAACCGCACGAAGCCTCGGTCGAGATCGACGCGCGAAACGACCGTTTCCTCGAGCCGGGCTTCTTTTTCGCGGCCGACATGCAGGTACAGCGCGGCGCCTGGCCGGACACCGCTGCCAAGCAGCAGATCGTGAGCGAGACATACCGCACCCCGATGCAGAACCACCATCCGATGGAGCCTTCGGCCACCGTCGCGGTCTGGGACGGCGATGCGGTGACGGTGTTTGATTCGACGCAGGGGGTGATGGCGACGCGGGAGTACGTTGCCCGCTCGCTGAAGCTGCCGTTGGACAAGGTCCGTGTCATCTCCGCTTTTGTCGGCGGCGGTTTCGGCGGCAAGAACCAGACCTGGCCGCATCAGGCGCTGGCGGCGCATATCGCGCGCGCCCTCGGACGCCCTGTCCGCCTCCAGTTGACCCGCGCCGACATGGCGGTCGCCTCGGGCCACCGCTCGCAGACGGAGCAGGATGTGGCGCTGCAGGCCGCCTCCGATGGCAGCCTTACGGCGTTGCGTCACGTATCGCGCGTGCCGACCTCGCTGCACGGGAATTTCTTTGAGCCGTCCGGGCTCAACTCGCTGATGCTGTACGAGGCTGCCGCTCTCGGCGTGCGCCATCATGTCGTACGCAAGGCGTTTGCCACCCCAACGCCGTTTCGCGCGCCCGGCGAAACACCGGGCTCCTTCGCCGTCGAAAGCGCCGTCGATGAGCTTGCCCACGCGCTCGCCCAGAACCCGCTCGACCTGCGACAACGCTACATCCCATCCCGCGACCACTACCATGATCGCGACTGGTCCTCGAACAACCTGCTGGAATGCTATCGCCGCGGTGCCGAGGCTTTCGGCTGGCCGGAGGGGGTCATCGTGCCACGCGCAAGGCGAGACGGGCACGAGTTGATCGGCGTCGGCATGGCGACGACCGCCTACCCTGCCCCCGCCCTGCCTGCGATCGTCCGGCTGCGCCTGCGCGTCGAAGGTAAGCTGCAGGTCGAGACCTCGGCAACCGATATCGGCACGGGAATGTACACGATCCTCGCCCAGACCGTCGCCGACGAACTGAGCCTGCCGGTCGAAGCCATTGAGGTCCGCCTCGGCGACTCGAACTTCCCGCATGCGCCGACAGCCGGCCGATCGAAATCGACCGCAAGCCTGCTTCCGGCGGCGCAGCACGCAGCCCGTGCCCTGCTGCAACGCCTCGCCGCTGCCGTCAGGGAGCCGCTGTCCGAATTATCGAACGTGGCCCTGCAGGACAGATTGAAGGCCGCAGGCCTGGCGGAACTCGAGGCGGAGGGCTCCTCGACCGGGCTGCAGGTCGGCCAGCAGGTCAGCTTCTACTCGTTCGGCGCGCATTTCATCGAGGTCCGGGTCGACGAGGCTCTCGGGCGCGTCAGTGTCACGCGGGTCGTCAGCGCCCTCGATTGCGGGCGCATCGTCAATCCGAAGACGGCGACGAGCCAGATCAGGGGTGGCATCATTTTCGGCATCGGCATGGCGTTGATGGAGGACGCTGCCTTCCATCCGACGCGAGCGCGCATGATCAACGACAACCTTGCCGATTATGCCATCCCTGTGAACGCCGACATTCCCGAGATTGACGTCATCTTCGTTGGCGAGCCAGATAACCGGTTCAACGAGCTGGGTGTGCGCGGGCTGGGCGAAATCGGCGTGCCCGGAACAGCCGCCGCCATCGCCAATGCGGTATTCGCAGCGACGGGGCAACGGGTGCGCAATTTGCCAATCACACCGTCAGCTATCGTAAGAGGAGGCGAGTAGAATCACATCCTATCTATCCCTAGAGAAGGTTGTGCCATGAGTGTGGCTGTCCGCCATCAGGCAATTTGAGACAGATGGCGAGTTACTTTAGCGAAGACTCCTAATCATCTTGGTTGTTATTTTTTCCGGGGGGCTTTGCGATGATGCGCCGTCGATCGTCGATGCAGTCCTCACACTGATGCCGCGCGACCGAGCTGTGCCCGAGGCCGCCTTCCGGCCCTGTGCCTTTGGCCACTGCGAAAAGCTCAAACCCGTCTTTGGCGAGTTCGAGATGGCGATCACCCGTCATGAGCCTCACTTCAGGCTGACGCCGCTCGTCGGCGACAAGTTCAACGAACGCGTCCGTAGCGCCGATGCCGTCATCGCCAGTTCCTACACCATGGCAGTCAAGCCGGTCGGATCGGCCTTCGCGGCGCTGGTGGAACGCGAGAAGGGCAGACGGGTCATCAGCGTCCACATGGGGTAATCGCCGGAGCGAGTCGCTCTGGATCTGCAGTCCCGCGCATGGAAGCCGGTGGCTGTTCCCCGATAAGGTGGGAAAACGGGCTCACGACGGAAGCCGGGCCCAGCGGGATGTCGAGATCGGCAGGTCTGCTCGAGTCCATCGTCAATCAGGGCGCCGGCGTTGAATCCCAAATAGATCTCGAGCTCTCGGACGAGCTGGACAAAGCGCTCGACGCGGGCTCGCCCGCGCGGTCCGTTGAGGACAATGGCGCTAGCGGCCATCTGCATGATGCCAGGCAGCGTCCAGCGGGCCCTTGTGCTCGAGGTCCAATCCAAGCAGGCCGGCCAACGTCTGCTCGATGTGACGCGCCCGCATGGAGATGTGAAACCAATCCAGAATATGCGTCACCGGCCCGCGCACGGCCGCGTGCACGGCACCGACGGGCGAGGGATCACCATCGCTGAGCACGACCACCACCTCGCGGCCGGGGAGCCAACCCTGAGCGCGAAGGGTGTTGCGGATCGCGTCGGGCCGGCTCACCGGCACGACCGCAAAGTGCCTTGCCCGTCGTCCTTGAGCGTTGACACGGCCGGTGGTCACTTCGAAGTGGCGGGTCTGGACTGGGACAGCGCGGATGTGGGCGCCGTCGAGGGAAACGATCAGCGGTCCGCCCTGGGACAGGCTCATGCAATGCGGGCTGGCATGATCGCGTGTCTCGATACGATCAGCGATCTCGGCCAGGCGGCGGCGCACCGTCATGTGGTTGGCGCCGATGCCGCTCGGGAGGAACAAGCCGATGACAGGGGTGGCCTCGCGGAACGAAGCCTTGCGCCAAGCTCGGCTTGCACGCGGGCGAGTTCGGGTGTGGCGCGGCCGCCCGCAGGAAGCCCGTGTCCGGATGAATTGTCGGCGCGCGAGAGAAACAAAGAGTAGTCCTGCGGCGAGGACGGTCCATAGATTCGTGGCAACCAATGCTTTACTAGGCCATCGGGACACCAATCGTACAGACCACGCCGGTTGGGACGAACGCGATCCGGGCCTCACCGTCAAGGTCCTGTGCCAGGATGCGCTCAATCAGCCGTGTTCCAAAACTGCGGCGGCTCGGCGGCTCGACCCGTGGGCCGCCCTTCTCTGCCCAACGCAGATTAAGGTGGGGTTGAGTGCACTCGTGATCCACCCGCCACGTGAGGTCGATTTCACCAGTCAGATTCGACAGCGCGCCGTACTTGACGGCGTTGGTCGCCAGTTCATGCAGCATCATCGCCAGATCAAGAGCCATGCGCGGCGACAGCCTAGTTTCTGGTCCTCGCACGTGAAGGCGGTCGTTCTCCGGGGCGCGGAACGGCGCAACCGCTTGCGCAATAATCTCGCGCAGATCCGCCCCCTCCCATTTCTCCTGGGTCAGCACGTCATGGGCGCGCGCGAGAGCGATCATGCGCTGCTCGATCAGGGCGCGCGCTTCTGGCGGGTCGGCGCATTCCGAAGCGTCTGCGACACGATGGATTGAACCGTCGCGAGGGTATTCTTGACCCGATGGTTCAGCTCATTGAGGAGCAGTTGTTGGCAATCAGCGGTACGGAGGCGATCCGTGACGTCGTTGCCCTCGATGAAGATACCCGAAACCACCCCACCCGCCCCCATGATGGGCTGGTACACGAAATCAATGAAGGCGTCCTCAGCGGAACCATCCGGCCGCCTTTGAAGCGTTACCGGCATCTGGCGCCCGACAAACGGTTCGCCGGTCGCATAGACCTGGTCGAGCAACTCGAAGAAGCCCTGCCCCTCCAGCCCGCGGTCCGCAGCCAGCACTTGCCGAGCAATTTGCTCTACTGGCTGCGTGAACGCTTCTAGGTGTTCCGCGATGTTCACGTCCTCGTTTCAAGTTTGCGACGCAACCTCATTTTCCAGAGTTGCCTAGGATTGATTGGAATCGGTCCGCCATCTCAATTACGGTTGACGACAGTTGGGTCAGTCGATCGTTCTGGAAGTAAACAGTTGCCCCGTTAATGCTCACAGCGGCATCGACAAATTGGTTGACCCGGAAAGCGGCGGCGACACCGCATGTGCCGAGGCTCACTTCCTCGAAGTCGGTCGCAAATCTCCGGCGCTTTGCATTCTCGAATTCTGACCGGATCTCTGTCATGTTGCGTGCATAGTGTTTGGGAATGTTCTGAAGATACGCATTCCAGGTATGCGAGGGGCGGCGACCGATCAGGGCCTTGCCAACCGCGGTTCGGTAAGCTGGGGCGCGTTGGCCGACATGCGAGCGGATCTGCAATTCCCGCCGGCCGGCAATACGCTCGACAAGGATGATATCGGGCCCGTCGAGGATTGCGAGGTGCAGGGTATCTCCGACTCTCTCCGCATATTCCTGCAGGGTCGGCCGCAGCGTCTCGACAAAATCAAGACTACGTTTCTTTTTTTCGCCTAATTCAAGCAACTTGAATCCGAGGTCATACCGCTTCGAACTGTAGGACAGATAACCGTGCGCAACCAGTGTCGAAAGCAGACGATGCGTGGTGCTGCGCGACAATTCGGATTCTCTGATCAGATCGACGAGGGTTTGATTTCCAGCCGCGACAAGCCCGATCAAATTTAGCGCCTTATCAAGGACGAGACTCATCAATTTACTCCGTAGGCTCCTCATGATTTCGCGTCTGGTCGATCCCGAAATCATGAGAATGTGGTCGATCCCATCGTCCAATGCGAGGGCTCGAAAAAGCGCGAGGAATCCGCTTCCCTGTTCGTCTTGACTACCGAGGCACGTAACTCCCGCGGAACTGGACAGGTCGAGAAGCTCTCCAAGTACCCTAAGCTCCCTCGCAAATCCCAACATGCGGGATATATATTCCAAATATTGACAGCTAAAACGCGTTGCGGCAAGTTTCCTGGAACAAGAATTTTGGCGGGGATGCCGCAATAGGCACCCATAAAACCAAGGGAGCGGGCATGGCCAAGCGGATATTCACGACACCGAAGATGCTGCTCGACGCCCAGCTCCCCGAACTGCCATGCGCGCTGTCGTTCTGAGCGAGGTCGGCACTCCCGACAAGCTAACGTTGATGGATGTGGAGGCACCTCTCCCACGTGAACATGAGGTGACAATCGCTGTCACTGCCGCGGCGCTGAACTATTCCGACCTCTTGCAGCGGCAGGGGATCTACAGCAAAGCCGCCGCCCTTCCGACAATCCTCGGAATAGAGTGCTCGGGCACGATCACCCAAATGGGGAGCAAGGTGACGGGTTGGCAGGTGGGCGACCCGGTATGTGCACTAGTGACCGGTGGGGCCTATGCGGAACGCGTGGTTGCCCCGGCTTCGCAGTTGATGCCCGTGCCTGCGGGAATCGATCTTGTGGCGGCCGCAGCCATGCCGGAAGCGGCGTGTACGATCTGGTCGAACCTCATCGATATCTGCTCTATGAAGGCAGGAGACACGGTGCTCGTTCATGGCGGCGCCGGCGGCATAGGGTCATTCGCGATCCAGGTTGCCAGTGCCATCGGTGCAACAGTTTTCGCAACTGCGGGCGACGCAACGAAGCTTGCGCGTTGTGTGGCCATGGGCGCCGAGCGGGCCATCTCCTATCGTGATGACGACTTCGTCAAAGTCCTGCAAGCCGAAACGGGGAACCGGGGTGCCGACGTCATTCTTGATAATATGGGCGCGTCCTATCTGCAGCGGAATCTCGCAGCGCTCGCCATGGATGGCCGTATCGCGATGATCGGTCTGCAAGGCGGGACGGATGTGCGGTTCTCGCTTAGAGAGATGTTCGCCAAAAGAGCTTCGCTTATAACCACATCGCTCCGGGACCGCACCGCAGCTGAAAAGCAACGCATCGTCTCAGGGGCGTGTCGCGATCTTTGGCCTCTTCTAGAACGCGGTCAGGTCGTGCCTGTCATCGATAGGACATTCCCGCTGACGGACGCCAGGGCGGCGCACCAATATATGGAAACAGCCCAACACGTCGGAAAAATCTTGCTGGTGACTTAAATCCAAATACCAAACAGGGGAACTACGCAATGAAATCTCGCATTCTTCTTTCATCGCTTTTTGCCGCCGGACTGGCGATGATGAGCTCTGCCTCGGTCGCGCAACCTGCTGCCGCGCCCGAAAAGATCAATATTTCGATGCATTTCAACGTGCCGCAGCTCTCCTGGTATGGTCTTTACTGGGCGCAGGAGCATGGCTATTTCAAGGATGCCGGCCTGGAGGTGAACTTCCAGTATCTGCGCGGATCGACGCTTGCTGTGCAGGCGACCGGCGCAGGTCAATCCAACCTCGGCATTGCTGCTGCCGACACCGCGCTCCTGGGCGTCGCGAAGGATTTGCCGATCACCGCCATCGCAAACCATCTGCAGAAGGATGCGACCGGCGTCATTTTGAACAAGGCGAAGGGCGAAGCCTCGAGCTTCAAGGATCTCGGCGGAAAGACGATCGTCACCTCGGACACGACGACGCTCGCAACGCTCCTGCGATCAGCCCTGAAGCGCTCTGACATGACAAACAAGGTGAAGGTTCTGTCGGTCGATGCGCAGGCGGTCTGTACGCTCATGCTGACGGAGCAGGCCGATGGATGCACCGGTTTCTCCTTTGCGCACCTGCTTCAGGTGAAGGCAAAGGGTGTAGATCCGCTCTTCCTGCCCTTCAGCACGCCCGAATTCCCGATCCTTGGCCACGTCATCCTGGCGAACAATGATTATCTTGCCTCGCACAAAAAGCAGGTTCGCGCCTTCCTTGCTGCGGTTGCGCGCGGCTATAGCGAGGCCAACGCCGACATACCTGCAACCGTCAAGATGATGGCCCGCATCGATCCGACCCAGCCGCGCGAGACATTGACAGAGGCGATCACCATCATCGCAGGCCTCACGACTAGCCCGCGCTCCGAACAGAATGGTTGGGGCTGGATGGACGACGAGTCCTGGAAAAACCTCTATATCGGTCTGACCGAAGGCAACGTCATGCAGCCCGGCCTCCAAGTCTCAAAAGTTTACACCAACGAGTATCTGCCGGCCAAGAACTGAGGCCGGATCATGCAATCGGAGTGCCCGGATCAGTCTCCGGGTATCCCCACCACGCAATCGGACAATCTGCTGTGTTGAATCATTCTCCCCAGGAGACAGGTCTCGTCATCGAAGGTGGCGAGTTGTTCGCGCCCGAGTCGTTCGGTGTCGCGTCCATCGCCGCAATCGCTGGCGTCACGACATGGATCGGCGAAGGCGCGACAGATCGCCTTGCCGGATTGCCGGGTCTGAAAACGATCGACGCGCGTGGCATGCGGATCATTCCCGGCCTGATTGATCAGCACATTCATTTCCTTGGTGGCGGGGATGCCAACGGCCCGCTCGGCCGTGTGCCGGAATTGACCCCCGATATGCTGCTTTCCACGGGCACCACCACGGCGGTGGGGGTGCTCGGCGTCGACAACGAAACGCGCGATTTGCGCCTTTTGCTGCGCAAGGCGCATGAACTCAGGAACTCCGGCGTCAGCGCTTACCTCTATTCAGGCGGCATGCCCCTGCCGGCGCGCCATCTTATGGGAAGCGTCTGCGCGGATGTCTCCTTTATCGATCAGGTGATCGGCGCAAAATCGGCCGTGGCAGAACGACTGCATCCCAACCGCTCGTGGCACGATCTGGCCGAACTTGCGGGCGAGTTGATGCGCGCCCGCGCCCTGTCGGGCAAGGCTGCGGTTCTTCACTGCCATGTCGGTTCGCTTCCTGAAGCGATCGAGCCACTTATGAGACTCGTGACGGAACTCGGCATGCCGCCGGACCAGATCGTACCGACGCACGTGAACCGAACACCGGATTTCTCGCCGGTGTTCGGGCAGGCGATTGCCTTCGCGAAAAACGGCGGCACGATCGACATGACATGCTGCGTTTCCCGGATCGACGGGAATTTGGCCGGCGTCGACGTGCCGGAGGCGGTCAAACATTGCCTCGAAGAGGGTGTGCCGCTTGGAAACATCACCATATCGACCGACGGCAACATCCCGGCGACGGTGCGAGACATCAAGGGTCGCGCACTCGGCTACCGGGTGGTCCCGCCGAGCGTGCTCTTTCGCGATGTCATGCGCCTTGTCCATGAATCCGGGCTTGCTCTTGAGAAGGCATTGACACTCGCGACGACGAATGTGGCGCGCGTCCTTGGTCTCGCCGGACGCAAAGGCCAGATCGCGCTTGGCCATGACGCGGATTATGTCCTGCTGGGTCCGGACGACTCGATACAAATGGTGATTGCACGAGGTCGCATCGTGTTTCGTCGCGGTGAGCAAGGCGCATGATGAAGTTCAACAATCTCGGCGCGGCGCTTTCGCTTGTTGATCCCGAACGAGCGGCGATCGTGGACCTGAGTTGCGCACCACCCCGCAACATCAGCTATGGCGCGTTCGAGACGCTCGCTGCCTCGTTCGCGCGCGGATTGCGCAAACGTGGATTTGCGAGTGGCAGCCGCATCGCAGTCGTCGCCGCCAACAGCACGACCTATCTCGCCATCGTCTATGGCGCGCTCCGTGCGGGCGTCACGGTCGTACCGGTCAATTACAAGCTGCCTCCCGCGCTCGTCGCGTTCATCCTTCGGGACAGTGCGGCAAATCTCGTCTTCACCGATGAAGCGCGGCGCCATCTCGTCCCGCCCGGCATCGAATGCATCGATATGGACAACGCCGACAGATCGGGTGCGATCCCCGGCTTTTGTGACTTCGGCGATTTCGACACTATCCAGCCCGCTGAGGGCGACATGGCGATGTTCATTTACACCTCTGGTTCATCCGGCGTGCCAAAGGGTGTCATATTCTCGCATCTCGGCCACCTCTGGGCACTTCATCACCGTACCAGCGCTGCCAGTCCAATGGCACAGCGCACCGTTGTGGCGGCACCGCTCTATCACCAGAACGGACTCGCATCCTCTCAGGCGGCCCTCGGCAGCGGGGGTACCGTGATCCTGCTTCCGACATTCGAAGTCGAGGCGTTCGCGCGAGCGATTGTCGACTATGGAGTCGAGATGATTACGGCCGTGCCGACCATGATTGCGATGCTTCTGCGCCGGACCGATCTGGTTCGTGAGCTCGATTTCTCGAAGGTGAGACTCGTGCGCGTCAGTTCCGCACCGTCTAGCCCGGAGCTCATCGCCGATATCGGCCGGATCTTCCGAAACGCCAAGGTCGTCAACGGGTTCGGAACCACCGAGGGCGGGCCGATCTTCTTCGGGCCGCATCCGGACGGCATTGAGACACCTCAAATGTCAGTTGGCTACGCGCATCCCGACGTCACACTGCGCCTCATGCGCGATGGGCGGGAAGTCGAGGATGAAGGCGTACTCGAGATCAAGAGCCGCGCCATCATGATGGGCTATCTCAACAAGCCCGAACTCTCGTCCACAGTCATCACGTCGGACGGGTTCTACGTGACCGGAGATATCTTCCGGCGCGACGAGAACGGTTTCTTCTTCTTCGTCAGCCGGGCCGATGACATGTTCATCTGCGGCGGGGAAAATGTATTCCCGAGCGACGTGGAGGCGATGCTGATGCGTCATCCGGCGGTCGCCGAAGTTTGCGTCGTCCCGATCGCCGATGACATCAAGGGCCAGAAGCCGGTTGCTTTTGTCGTGAAGCGGCAGGGCGTGGATGTGAGCGAGGAGGAGATCAAGTCCTTTGCACTCCGGAACGGACCCGCATACCAGCATCCGCGTCGCGTCTATTTCGTCTCGGAATTTCCGCTTGCTGGCACCAACAAGGTCGACCGCCGGGCTTTGGCCGAGCGCATCGCTTTTGCGACATAAATTCGAGAGTTGAAAGGTACGCGTCCCGTGAGAGCATTCTACATCAAGGAACATGGCGGTCCCGAAGCCTGCGTCTACGCAACCGACTACCCGGACCCGGTAGCCAGGCCCGGTGAAGTCGTGCTTCGCGTCAAGGCGTCGACCCTGAATTACCACGACATCTTCACACGGCGCGGCATGCCGGGCATTACGCTGCGCCTGCCGGTCGTTCCAGGCCTCGATGTCGCAGGTGAGGTCGTCGAAATTGGCGAAGGCGTCGAAGGCTGGTCGCTCGACGACCGCGTGGTTGTCGACCCGATCAATCGGATCGGCCGCGGCATTGTCGGCGAGACGATCGATGGCGGCCTTGCCGAGTACTGCGCGGTTCCGGCGCATCAGCTGATCCGTATCCCGGACAATGTGGATTTCAATACGGCCGCCGTCATGCCGACCGCCTATGCGACAGCGCTGCGCATGATGTTCACCAATGGCCGCGTCTCGGAAGGTGAGAAGGTGGGCGTTCTTGGCGCCAGCGGCGGTGTCGGCGTCTGTTGCGTGCAGCTTGCCAAACTCGCCGGGGCCGAAGTCGTCGCCTTCGCCGGCTCGGACGAAAAGCTCGCGCGCCTCAAGGAGCTCGGCGCCGACCACGTTATCAACTATCAGGAAAAAGATTTCCTGGAGGAGATATACAGCCTCTATGGCAAGCCGAGCCGCCGGGGCCCAAAGGCCACCAACGGGCTCGACGTCATTGTCAACTATACAGGCGGGGACACCTGGGTGAAGTCGCTGAAGACGCTGCGCGTCGGCGGCCGCCTTCTGACCTGCGGCGCGACCGCTGGCTTCGACCCTGTCGAGGACATTCGCTATATCTGGGTATTCGAACTCCAGATCCGCGGATCAAATGCTTATACACGCGAGGACATCGTCACCTGCCTTGATCTGGCGAGCCAGGGCAAGCTGAAGGCGCTCATCGATGAGACCTACACGCTTGATCGGGCCGCTGAAGCATTTGCCCGCGTCGAAGAGCGTCGTGTTCTCGGCAAGGTGCTGGTTCGCCCATGACATCCCCGACCGCTCCCGATCTCGAGCGCTGGCTGCGACAATCGCCCTTCGTCGCGTTCATGGGTCTCGAACTTGCCTCGGCCGACCCGGCCGAAGGCAAGCTTGCCTTGCGCATGAAGCTGAAGCCGGAATTCGAGCGTTCCGCCGGCGCTTCCGGCCGATGGCATGGCGGCGTGATTTCGGCGCTTGCCGATACAGCAGGCAACTTCGCACTGATCATGGTACATGGCGCGCCGCCGCCGACCGTAAATATCCGCATTGATTATCTGCGGCCGATCATGGGTGAGGCGGTGATCGCAACGGCGCTCGTGCGCAAGACCGGTCGCAGCATCGCCTTTGTGGATATCGATATTCATAGCGAAGACGGCTCTCTCGTAGCAATCGGGCGTGCCAATTATGCGACGTCCGGATTACAGGGCGCTACACCGAGGGAGCGCAAGCCATGACAGCAGACAATAAATCGATTGTCGGCCAGAATTTAAACCTCATCTACCGGCGCGCCGGCGCCGAGCCGGTTGCGGCACTCCAGGATGTGTCGTTCACCATCGAAGACGGGCAGTTCATTTCCCTGATCGGACCATCCGGCTGCGGGAAAACCACGCTTCTCAAGATCTTCGGTGATCTCCTGGTACCGACATCGGGTCAACTGACCATCAATGGCGAACCGCCATCAGTATTGCGGCGCCGACAGGCGATCGGCCAGATGTTTCAGGATGCAACCCTACTGCCGTGGAAAACCATCGGCCAGAACATCGCGCTCCTGGGGGAGATCGCCAGCCGCAAGCCGCCACCGCATGAGGTGGCGGCGCTCGCCAACATGGTGGGGATCGGTCGTTTCATCGACAATTATCCGCATGAGCTGTCGGGCGGCATGCGCCAGCGCGCGGCACTCGCCCGCGCCTATGCCCTGAAACCCCGGATCCTGTTGATGGACGAGCCATTCGGCGCGCTGGACGAGATCACGCGCGAACATATGAATGACGAACTCGTGCGCATCTGGACGAAGAGCCGGCTTACTGTGATCTTCGTCACCCATTCGATTGCCGAAGCCGCCTATCTCTCCGATCGCGTCCTCGTCATGGCGCCGCGCCCAGGCCGCGTCGTGGCTGAAATCAGCATCGATATGCCCCGCGAACAACGCCCGGCGGAGCGGTTCGGACCAGAGCTGACACGCTGCGCCGAAGAGATTCACCACCACCTCGTGACGAATATGCAGCTGGGGAATGAAAATGAGCCTGCTTAACCGGTTCCTACCTGGCATCACTATCGTTGTGGCGCTGCTGATCTGGGAGTTCTCGACCCGCTATTTCGGAATCAAGGAGTTCATCCTGCCTGCGCCTTCTGTGGTGCTCGCGACCGCCGTCACCATCGCTCCCGAGCTCATGCGTAATATGTGGGCGACGCTCTCGGTCCTGCTCGTCGGCTACGGACTCGGTGTCGTACTGGGCATTGCGCTTGCCGTGCTGATGATAATCCTACCTCCCGTCCGGCGGGCTCTCTACCCGTTGGTCGTGATGTCGCAGACAATCCCGAAGATCGCCATCGCTCCGCTTCTGATCCTGTGGTTCGGCGTCGGGCCCGAGCCGAAAGTGTTCATCATCGCGCTGCTTGCCTTCTTCCCAGTGCTCGTCAACACGGTAGCGGGCCTGGAAGGAACGGATCGCGGGCATCTGGAGCTCATGCGCTCCGTGAACGCCAATCTCTGGAAGGTCTATCGGCACGTCCGTCTGCCTGCTGCCGTGCCCCAGATCTTCGCCGGACTGAAGCTCGCATTGACCGTGAGCGTGATCGGCGCGGTCGTCGGCGAATGGGTTGTCGGCAACCAGGGGCTTGGCTATCTGCTGCTGGCCTACAACTCCTCGCTCCTAACCGCCAATGTGTTCGCCACCTTGCTGTTGATTATTCTGATCAGTGCAGTCCTGTTCTATTCCATCACGCGGATTGAACGGGTCTTTTCATGGCGCGCGCGCCTGGATAGCTGAGAGGTTTCATTCACGCGAAAAAGCAGAAGGGCGGTCTTGCGGACCGCCCTTCTCATTTCATGCCGGCGTCGGACGAGCGATCAAATAACCGGTTGGGCCAATCCCTTGGTCTGGGCCCTCAGCAACATGCCGAACAGGTCGCGCGGCTCATCCGGATCGGCGAGAAGATCGAGATCTTCGGAAAAACCCGCTCCTTTCAGCTTGTCATGGACATAGCGCAGTGCGGAGAAATCCTCCGTCGCGAAGCCAACCGAATCGAACAGCGTGATCTGGCCGGCATGGTTGCGGCCGGGCAGCTTGCCGCTGATCACTTGCCAGAGCTCGGTCACCGGATGGTCGCCCGGCAATTGCTGGATCTCGCCTTCGATCCGCGTCTGGGGCGGATATTCGACGAAGATTTCAGAGCGCATCAGGATGTCGCGGTGTAGCTCTGTCTTGCCCGGGCAGTCGCCGCCGACCGCGTTGATGTGAACGCCGCTCCCCACCATGTTATCTGTCAGGATCGTGCTGTACTGCTTGTCGGCTGTCGCAGTCGTAATGATAGCGACGCCCTGAACCGCCTCCTGCGGCGAAGCACAGCTTTTGATCGAGAAGCCGAGACCTTTGAGATTGCGCATGCATTTCGCCGTCGCCGCCGCATCAATGTCATAGAGTTGCAAGCGGTCGACGCCGAGAATCGCCTTGAAAGCCAGCGCCTGAAACTCGGCTTGCGCGCCATTCCCGATGATCGCCATCGATGTTGAGCCTTCCGGCGCGAGATATTTGGCGGCGACTGCGGATGTCGCGGCGGTTCTGAGCGCTGTCAGGATGGTCATCTCGGAGATCAGCCGAGGGTAGCCGCTCGCGACATCGGCCAGCATGCCGAAGGCCGTCACGGTCTGCAGACCTTCCTTCATATTCTTCGGGTGGCCGTTCACATATTTGAAACCGTACAGAATGCCATCGCTCGTCGGCATCAGTTCGATCACACCATCACGCGAATGCGACGCCACGCGCGGCGTCTTGTCGAAGACCTCCCAGCGGCGGAAATCTTCCTCGATATAACCGGCCAGCTCCGTCAGGAAGGTTTCGACGCCGATGCTCAGCACCAGCTTCATCATATGGTCTACGCTGACAAAGGGGACGATGTTGAGCTGTCTGTCGGTGATCATGATTCTGGTCTCTGCCGGCACCGCTTCACGATTCCTGATTGGTGCGTTCGCACCGCTCATAATGAGCCGCAATGTCGCGCCCGGTAGCGATCCAGACATCGTCGAACTGCCGCACATGCGTGAGGAATTGGTCAAGGATGCGGATGCGCATCGGACGTCCCGTCACCTGTGGATGCATCACCATCGTGGTCACCCCGCCCCATTCGCGTGTCTGATCGAATTCGTCGCGCCAGATCGACAGCACGTCCTCGCGACCAAACATCGCGCGCGGGCTTGTGCGGTGGGTGAGTCCGTAGCTCCAGTCGTCAAAGCTGTAGTTGACGGGGATTTCGATCGGTCCGGCACCGGAAGGCAGCACATGCCGATAAGGCCGAATATCGTCGCGGAAAGAGCTCGAATACCGGATGCCGCGCGACTTCAGCAGTTCGAGCTGCTCGACACAGGTCTCGCCCCAGGGCGCGCGGTAGCCGGTCGGAGAGATGCCGAGAACACGCTTCATCGCATCGATGGCGCGATCCATCTCTTCGATCCGCGTCGCTTCGTCAGCCGTGTCCGGGCGCAGATGCAGATAGCCGTGATGAGCGATCTCGTGACCGTCGGCCAAGATTGCCTCGCAGGCGGCCGGATGTGCGTCGATCGACCAGCCGGTCACAAAAAAGGTTGCTTTGACCTCATGGCGCCTCAGCACTTCGAGGATTTTTGGAATGCCGACGCGTGCTTCGTAGCCGCCATAGGACATGGTGACGAGCCGCTTCGCATTCTGCGGGTCGGCGCCGAGCCAGACCGATTCGGCGTCGACATCGAAGGCGGGGAACAACGCGCATTGCGTGCCGTTCGGCCAGGGGTATTCCGGAGCCGCCGGTGCCGGGTTTGAAGGTCTGGTCGCAAGCAGGTCCATGATGAGATTCCCTCAGGTTGATGGGCGGATGTTAGCTTCTGCCTTGTGTCTGCATGATCTGGGCGAGTACAAGCCCGGCCGCGGCCTGCGTCGGATCGACGACGGGGAGTCCCACGGCGCGCTCCAGCGGCGCCACATACCGGGCAAGACCGGCCGCGGCAAACAGCAGGGCTTCAGCTCCGGCATCTCGCAAGGCGAGGCCTGCCACGATGGCGCGCTCGGTTACGAAATCAGGATTCTGCAGCTGGTCATAGGTCAGGCCGAGGCCGCGATGCCCTGCAATGCGCGCCGCGACGCCCATATGCCGCGCAACCCGCATGCTCTTGACGCCCGGCCCGGCAGCAACGCCAATCGTGCCGACAAGCTCTCCGAAACTAAGGGCTGCGGCGAAGCCTGCCTCGCCAATGCCGACGACGGGCTTCGAAGTCAGACCGCGCGAGGCGAAGACGCCGGGATCCGAAAAACAGGCGACGACAAAGCCGGCGGTCTCCTCGCGCGCAGCTTGCCTTTCGATGAAGCGCAGAACCGCCGGGGCCGCGTCGTCGCTATCGCGTGCCGTGCTGATGCCGCGCGGCCCGTCCTCCAGAGTCAGGCAGTTGATCTTGGGCATTCCGTCACGGTCCACCCATGCCAGGCTGCGGGCAATATCTTCCGTGATCCCCGTATCCGTGCGGCTCGACGCGTTGATGACGTGGATAATCCGCTGCATGGCTCCTACCTCCAAGGCCCCTGGCCGGCGACGACAGCCATGCTCGTCGTGTCTTGCCGGCCGCCTTCTGCGATCATGCGGAAATCGTCGATCAGATTGCGGGCGGCCTCGAGCGCGTCGGTGATCGACTGGCGCAGGCGCATCAGTTTTGTCTTCAGCAGCCGTGCCTGGAGCGTATCCGCCGGAAGCGTACGATAATCCTGAAGGCAGGCCAAAGCCGGAACGGGCTGGGCGAGCGTGCTGACGCCATAGCTGTCCTGGCCGTAACGGCCGATTGCCGAACTCGTCAGAAAGGTCAGAAGTCGGCTCAGGCGCAAGATCAGCCGGTTTGCGCGGATCCGCACAGCATCCGGCGCCGTCGCGGCTGCTCCATCGAGATAGGCCTCGAACCAGCCGATCTCACTCTTGAGCGTTGCGAGCGCCATCGGGATCCGCGCGAGGTCCGCCGGATCGCTGCCGTCGCCGATCATCGCTGCGAAGCGTTCTTCGAGATCGGCGAGGCGCATACCGAAGCGCTGCGGCAGGACAGGCTTCGTGACCAGCGCATGCACATATCGGGAGCACCAGTCGAGATCGGCTTCCAGCGCCGCCTCGTCCACCACGTCGATCGTGTCGAATTCCGTGTGGTTATACCACCCAAGCGTTGCTCCGTTCTGGTCCTTGACCACTGCCGGGCTGTAGCTGTGCCGGCCGGTCGCGGCGGAGACACCGACACCGAAGAAGGACTGATCACCGACACGGCGCAGCGTCGTCACCTTTTGCGGAAGCGTACCGGCGAAGACCGCCTTCGACATCTCTGCCGAGAAATCTGCTAGTTCGGGGCAGGAATTTATGTGGAACTCCTCCGTCCCCTTCATGCCGACGGAGTCGATGTTCACATAAGCGACCGCATCACGGTTAATCCGCTCCCAGTGGCTATCGACGAAATAGGTCGACCCAGCGGCTTCCGCGACCTCATGTCCGTTCCAGAAGCAGAAGACCACCGAGCGCCGTAATCTGTCGCGCTGCCGTGAGAGCAGGTGCGCGATCTCCATCATCACGGACATGCCGGTGATGTTGTCGGTGACGCCGGGATTCCAGGAATCGATATGACCGGAGACGATGACGAACTGGTCACGTTCCGGAGCATCCGCTGGCGCGTTCAACCAGGCAAGCGGCTGATAGAGCGTACGCCAGAGGCGGCTTGCGGTGAGGCGGATATGGAGCGTGACCGGACCCTGCGCCATCTTCCGGCGCAACATGATCCCGTCGGAGCGCGATATGCTGACCCCAGAAATGCGCGGAATGTCGCCCCAATTCTCAGGCGTCGGATTGCCCCAGACAGATTTCAACGCACGCCAGGGGATTTCCTTTCCTTCGTCGCTGCCCCAATTCATGAGTACGATGCCGGCTGCACCCATCGACGCCGCGATGCGCGCCTTTTCCGGTGTTGCGGGTGCATAGGACACTTCGGCGAGCACAAACTTCCCGCGAACATCCTTGCCGTCATAATCGGAAAGCCCTCCCGGGCCGACATCGATGAGCTCGGCAATCAGGCCAGCCTCCGGTGTCGGCTCGGCATGAAGGCAGGGCCGCGCCGTGATCGGCGTCCCGCCCGGGTCATCGAGCGCGACAAAGGCTTCGCCAATGTCGCTGTCGAACGTTTCAAACGGCTGCAGGCTTGCATCGAGACCGTAGGAGGAAAGCGTCTCGACCACATACTGACCGGCAGCCAGATCCTGTCCGCCGCCACTCTTCCGATTGGGGAAGTTGGTCCGCATGTGATGCACATGCCGCATGACCTGAGCAAAGGAATAGTCGAGCGTGCTCATGCGGGATGTCATGGCATGGGCCTTTCATGCGAGGATTTCAGAAAACGGATCGCAAAATCGATGTAGAGGTCGCGGGCGAGATGAAGCTGATCGAGGTCGACCCATTCGTCGCCGGCGTGCATGTTCGCACCCCCCGGCCCGAAAAGGATTGTCGGGATGCCTGCGCGCCCTGAAAAGATATTGGCATCCGAAACGCCGCGCCCGAAGGCGAGGTCCGGTTCCTTGCCCAGAACGCTCCGATAGGCGTCCGCGAAGCCGGATACGAAAGGATGGTCGCGCTCGAGCAGAAAGCTTTCATAGCGCGGCTCGCGGACCGTTACGCTAAAGCAGGCCTGCGAGTTCAGCCGGGCAACCAGCCCCTCGATGAGCGTGACAGCGCCGTCCACCGTTTCGCCTGGCATGAAATGCCAGTTGATCGTGAAGGTGCATGTGTCTGGAACGCGGATCTCGTAGCGTCCATCGCCCGCGGCGACATCGAGCACGCAGTGGCTCGCCCTACCGAAATCCGGGTGGGAAAAGCGCTCCAGCCCGTCTATCGCAACCAGCAGCCGGGCAGCCTCGATCACCGCGTTGACCCCCTGCTCGGGACGCGAACCGTGGGCGGAACGCCCCTTGACCTCGACCCGCAGATTGATCTTGCCCATGGAGCCGATCACGACATCTTCGAAATGCGGCTCGCACATGATGGCAGCGTCGATGCCGCGGTCCTTGCGGATGAAGGCATTCGCGCCACGCGAATAGGCCTCCTCGTCAGCGAGTGCGGAAAAGATCAGCCGGCCGCTCCACTCGGCGCGCCGCCCGTGCAAATCACGGACGGTTTCCATGGCTGCCGCAAGCCCGGCCTTCATATCCATCGTGCCGAGGCCGTAGAGCCTGTTATCCTCGATGCGCGGGGCGTGCGGCTCACGCGTCCAGCCGGAAGCGATGCCGACCGTGTCGCAATGGCCGCCAATCCAGAGCGTCTGACCATCGCCATTGCCGCGGATTTCGACAACGACATTCTTCAGCCCGCCATCGACCTCCTCGATCTCCGCCGTAATGCCATGACTGGCAAACCAGTGGGCAATGCGGTCCTGAACGGTCGCTTCGTCACCTGAATAGCTTTCGATCGAGACCAGTTCCTCGAGCAGCCCGATAAGCCTGCTGTCATAGACGCTGTTAGCCATTATCATGCCTCGGCCGTGAACGGGATCGCGCCGCTCTCGGTGACGAGATAGCCGTCCTCGATCGCTATCAGGATCTCTCCGATTGGCCAGACATATTCCGTGCAGCCGAGCATACCCTCTTCTATTGTCTCGGTGACACCGGGAAGAAAATAGACCGAAGAAATCGTCTGGCGCTGGATCGTGTGGCCGCAATCGCGCAGATAGCTATCGACATTCATGCCTTCCGGCAGAAGACCGAGGCGGCGCAAATCCGCCTCCAGCGGGCGCAAACAATCGACGCCGACGGCGTGTACCTCCTGCCCGGTCATTCCCGGGCGAATGGCGGGGATCAGCTCATCGACGAGAATGGTCCGTAGCCGATCATGCAAGGCCTCGATTTCAGAATCGGCGCAAATTGTGCGCGCGATATCCGAGCAACCACGCAGACAGCCGAACGCGTCTGCGACCATCAGACCCATATCAAACTTGATCGTCTTGTCACGAGTGCTGACCGGATAATCACCTGCGGTCGCCGGCAGGAGAGTTCGCGCGCCTGAATGCACGATGTCGAAATAGGATGACACGCGGTTCTCAAAGCCATAGCGGCGAGCAAAGCGGCGGACAGCCTGATGATAAACCGCGACGAGATCGCGCTCGGTCAGCTTTCCCTCGGCATTGCGCGTCAGGAGCGCACGCGCTGCTGAAATTCCTTTCAGAACGGCATTCGCCGCGAAGATGAAGTAGACGAGATCATCGCCTGCCCGGCGATCCTGCCAGCGGCGCAGCACATAAGCGGCATCCTCCAGCTCCAGCTCCGCTTCCGCCAGCGGCAGATAAATGCCGGTCGCGAGATGGTCCTTCTGGAAACCGATCCGCTGCGCCCCTGTCGCCAGAAGCGCCGCGGCAAGGCCGTCCGCCCGGCCTGCGGGAGCAAAACCCACGCCGTCAATCGCCCGCGCCGACAAAAGGAGGATCGTCGTTTCGTCCGGGTTGAACAGCGCGGAAATGCCATACTGCTCGATGACCGCGGAAGGGAGGCCAGTGAACATCTCGACTTCATGCGCCGCTGTGACGTAGAGCGCCTGAAATCCCCTTTCGCGGCACAGCGCGTCAAGGGGCGCGAAACCTCGGTTATGGGCCGTCATGGCCGCAACCAACGCATCACCGTTCCGCAGCCCGGCGACGAACGGCGCAAAACGCGCAGCATCGGCATCGCGGGTCGCGATCCATAGAGCTTCGATATCGCTGCGCGTTTTCCTATAGACGAATAGCTCCGCCGAATCCGGCAAGTCAAACAATGTCACAGGACCGCTATCAGCGAGCATCTCATAGCGACTGACGGGAAGCGTGGCTTCGCAAGCAATCGCTTCCGGGCCGGTGATCTTGCGCACGGCCTGCGCAAAACTCGTGACTGGCGCGCTCATGTCCCTGTCCCAGGAAAAATAGCGGCCATAGCTCTCCGCGGTGACACCAGGCGTCATCACGCGGCAAGCGTCGGAATCCGCTTCGCTGACAACGGCCGAAATCTTGCCGCCTTGCTCTATCACGACCGGGGAAACATTGAGCGGCGATCCGCGATAGATCCCTGGATAGGTCAGCTGATCACCTAACTCGAATCCGAGACGATCGATCACGCGATCAAGGCTGGCATAGAGTCGAGCCGTCATGAGCGGCCATCCTTTTGCAGAATGTAAAGGGCCCCGAATTCCCCAGGACCGCTTTTCTTTCGATCGAATGGCCGCCGCGTTTGCTCACACGGCAGCCGGCAGTTCCTCAAGGGCGCCGCATCATTTGCGGCGGGGCTCGACATTGATCATCGTCGCCTTCACTTCCGCATAGGGCATCTCCCACTTTGCGAAGATCTTGGAGTAAGTCCCATCAGCGATCATGGCGTCGACGGCATCGGCCACCACGTTGCGCAGTTCCGTATTCGCTTTGGAGAAACCGAAGCCGGCATAGTCGACGGCGATGGGGTCGCCGATCAGCTTGAACTTGCCGCGATCGGCCGATTCCTTCTGCTCGTTGAGATAGCGGATCGCATCGACGCCCTGAGCGGCCGCAGCCGCACGCTTCTGGAGAAGTTGCAGGCGCGCATCCGCCGTCTTGTCGACAAGCACATATTCGACCGCGGGCAGGCCCTTTGCCACGCAGACCTTCTCATTAAAATCCCTCAGGCGGATGAGGAAGATACCGTTGCGATTGACGGCGATGGGCTTGCCGCACGCGTCTTCGACCTTGTTGAGGCCGGCGCCCACATCCGGCATGGTGAAAAGCTGCGTGCCTGTAGAGAAATAATCCACGAAGTCCGTCTTCTCGCGGCGGGCCGGGATATCGGTCATGCCTGACGCACCCATATCGATGCGGCTGGTATCAAGCGAGTTGATCAGCTGGTCGAAAGACTGTTCCTTCCACTCGATCTTGAGTCCGAGACGACGTCCGATCTCCTCAACGAGATCGATATCGAGGCCCTTCAGTTCGAGCGTTGCCGTGTCCTTGTACTCAAGCGGCGGATAGGTAGGACTGGTGCCGACCACCAGCTTTCCGGCATCTCGAATTCGCGCTGGAAGCTTGCTGTTCAAGGCGTCCTGCGCAGTGGCCGCACCACCCGACAGTACGATGGCGGCGGCGAGCGCGCCGCTGAACAATGCTTGCTGCATCTTCATGTCTATTCCCTCTCTCGTTGTGGATCAGCTTGGCTCGGAAACGTTGAATCGCTGCAGGAAATCGCGCGTGCGCTGCTTCTGGGGCGTTGCGAACAGATCCTCCGCCGGGGCGCACTCGATGAGCTGCCCCTGATCCATGAAGGCGATGCGGTCGCAGACGTCGCGGGCGAAAAGGAGCTCGTGGGTGACGACGACCATTGTCCGACCCTGTTGCGCCAGTTGCCTGATCGTTTCAAGCACCTCGTCAACGAGTTCGGGATCGAGTGCGGAAGTCGGCTCGTCAAAAAGCAGGATTTCTGGATCCATAGCCATGGCGCGGGCAATCGCCACGCGCTGCTGCTGGCCTCCGGAAAGCTGGACAGGATAGCGATCATACAATCCGGCAAGACCCACCTGATCGAGAAGGTGGCGACCTTGCTCCCCCGCGTCCACCCGCGACAACTTTTTGACGATAATCGGTCCGCTCGTGACATTCTCGAGCGCGGTCATATGCGCGAAAAGGTTGAAGCGCTGGAACACCATTCCGATGCGCATGCGCTGAGCGGATTGTTCACGATCGCTCAGTTCGCGAAGATTGCCGCGTTCGAAGCAATAACCAACGAACTCGCCGTTTACATAGAGATCGCCGCTGTCGATCGTCTCAAGGCTGTTGAGGCAGCGCAGAAAGGTGCTCTTGCCGCTGCCTGAGGGTCCGATGATCCCGAAAACTTCGCCTGGCTGAACGTCGAGACTGACGCCGCGAAGCACGCTCACCGAACCGAAAGATTTGCGCAAGTCACGCGCGAGAATGGCGGGGATCATGCGCCGACACCCTCCTCTACTTTAAGTTTGCCGGAAGATTTGTTAAGCGACCGACCAAGTCGGTTTTCGAGAAGGGCCTGCCCGAGGCTGAGGAGTGTGACGGCGAAGAGATAGTATATCGAACAGACGATCAGCATTTCGATGACACGGTTGTTGACAAAATAGATCATCGACGCGGTGTGCATGATCTCGTGATAGCTGATCACGGCCGCGAGCGAGGTGTGTTTCAGCATGCCGATCACCTCATTGCCGATCGGCGGTGTGATGATGCGCAGCGTCTGCGGTAGGACGATATGGCGCAGGACTTGAGGAGCGCGCATGCCCACAGCTTTTGCCGCTTCGATCTGGCCGGAATCCACTGAAAGAATGCCGGCGCGAATGACTTCCGCCGTGTAGGCGCCCTGACAGACGCCGAGGCCAAGAAGTGCGGCGAGAAATGGCGTCATCACGTCGACCGTGCGCGCTTCCACAAGCCCAGGGATTCCAATTACGGGGAAGATCAGGGCAAGGTTGAACCAAAGAAGAAGCTGAAGATAGACAGGCGTGCCGCGAAAGAACCAGATGTAGCCGGCAGCGACCGCATTCGCCACCGGATTGGATGACAGCCTCATCAGCGCGGCGAGAAGGCCGAGCGCGATGCCCAACGCCATTGCGAGGACCGTCATCAAAAGCGTGTTGCTAAAACCGATCATGATCGCCTTGGCCGTCAGGAATTGGCCGACATAAGACCATTCAATCTGACCGTAAGCGAATGCCCGGAAAACGAGCGAGAGTAGGATGACGCATACCACAGCGGTGACCCATCGCATCGGATGGCGCAGCGTCACACGTGCGACATTTGTCATCGTGGGAAGATCGCTTTCGAGAGAAGTCGTCATCAGTTCCGACCTGAGCTTTCTGAAGCGTATTCCGTGTACGCAGCGCCGTGTTCTTAGCGGACGCTTAGACGAGGAAAGTCCCACAAAGGACGAGATGATGTCAACTATAGAGATCAATATCCCAATATATGGGATGCGGAATCTCTATGGTACTCTCGCGGTGGCTTTGGGTTCCGTCGCAAATTTGAAGTGGGGACTGCTGCGTTAACCGGTGTGAGGTAACCCGGGGAGGCCATTTGAGGAGTCGCTCTGTTGTCGATTCACGCGCCGCCGCTTTCCGGTGGAAATCATCCTGTTGTGCGTGCGCTGGTACTGCAAGTACGGGATCACCTGATCTGGCCGAGATGATGCAGGAGCGTGGCGTCGCGGTCGACCCAAGCACCATTTTCCGCTGGGTTCAGCGCTACGCTCCAGAGATCGAGAAGAGGGTCCGCCGGTACCAAGGTCATTGGATATCATCCATTGCTTCGTATCGGATGATCTTCTCCAGCAGGTCTGCGGGCGTGATCCAATCGATGCGCCGCAACACCAAAGACCTGATTTAAACCAAGAGGAAAAGAGGTGAGCCAAGTCCGCGGTGAATTGACCACTTCCCACCCTTTGCAGCCGTCCTCAGGCATTCCGCCTGCGGGGTTCCTAGTATTTTTTGCATCACTTCAAATTTGCGACGGAACCGAACACACTCTTCGAGACCTTGAGCTCCCGTCGCGTTGGCTCACCCTGTCGCGGAAGCCTCACTGCTTCTGGCCCGCATCCGCTCTGCCGACCTCAATCCAGGGCAGGGCGCAGGATGTAAAGGTTTCGGCGCGTTGCACCGAGGCCGGGGTGCGGTGCGACACAGCTGCGAGAAGGGATTCGATGAGGGAAAGCGCTGCCGCATTCGATACCGACGCGAAGTGCCGCTCAGAGCAGGCGTAGAGGCTCACCTGTGCAAGCGCCGCGAGAGGCGAATGATGAGTGTCTGTGATGGCGAGCACCGGGATTTCACGAGACTTCGCTAAAGCCGCGAGACTGATCGTATCCTTGATGTATCGCGGAAAGGCGATTGCAATTACGAGGTCGGATGCATCAAAGCGCGACAGATGGCGTACGACCCCCAGACCCCCGTCTCCGTTAGAAACACGCGCGACATTGTCCTTCAGCTGCAGCAGTCCGTTTGCTAGCACCTGCGCCAAGGCCGCGCCGTTATCGAATCCGACTACGAAGATCCGGTTCGCCGCGATAATCAACTCGACGGCCTGCCGGCAGGTCATCTCATCAAACATCGCGATCGTCTGTTCGAGATTGGCGATATCCTCTCTTAGGCAGCTGACGACGATCTCATAGCTTGTAGAAGCCTTCGAGATCTCCCGCTCAAGGCGCTTCACGGGCTCATAGGCTGAAGCGAAGCTTTGAATCAGGTTGGCTCGGAAAGTCGGATAGGTCTCGAACCCAATGGCACGCGCAAAGCGGTTGGCCGTCGCCACCGAGACGCCGATTGTTTTCGCGGCGGCATGACTGCTCATACGCGCGACGTTGACCGGCTCCGCGAGGACCAAATCTGCAAATGCCCGCAGGGCACCCGTCATTGTGGGATATCGCTGCCGAATCCGCTCGAGAATGGTCATGTCGGCATACTTTTTAGCGCTCATGCTTTAGCTCTTGCACAAAATCTCACCAGCTCGCCAGTTGTGCCCTTTGTAACATGTGGTAGTCTATTTTTGTAACCGTTGGTTCACAACGGCAGGCGAAGAGGGTTTGCCATGAGGCAGAGTCGCCGTCATTTGCTGAAGGCCTTGGCAGTTTCCGGGCTGGTCGTGCCTCTCTGTCCGGGGCTGCTATCCGCCCAGGCGAGGACTAAAGTCCGGGTTCAAATTGGATGGATCCCGAATGTCCAATATGCTGGCGAATGGATTGCGCTGAAGCGCGGATTGCTCGCTGAGCGTGGTCTCGATGTTGAATGGTATCCAGGCGGGCCAAACGCGCTGCCTTCCCCGGTGATGCTTGCCGCCGGAAAAGCCGATCTCGGCTATTCCACTTGGTTCCCGTTTCTCGATGCCGTTGCCCAGGGAAACGACCTGGTGATGATCGCGGCCGTCTTTCCAAAAAACCCTCTCGGAATCATCTCGCTGGCTAAAAAACCGATCCTTGAACCGAAGGACCTTGTAGGCAAACGCATCCTCGCCCAAGGCGCGAACGAGAAGACTGCGATCGAGGCGACTCTTTCTCTCGCCGGTCTTCCGATCCAGTGGACGCAGGTGCCGGCCGGTTTCTCACCGGAGCCGCTGCTCGCGGGAGATGGCGACGGCTACACGGCTTTCGGCACGAACCAGACCATCATTCTCGAACGTATGGGGCTCGTCTGGGGCAAGGACTTCCATTTTGTGAGCTTCGACGAACTGGGCTTCAGGACCTACGGCGCCGTGCTGATCACCACCCGGGCCTATCTTGAGAACCATCGGCCCCTGGTGATTGCCTATCTGCGTGGCATCATCGCCGGGTGGAATCAAAACGAAGCCGATCCCTCAGTTGCCGCGCGTCTCGCGGTCGAAACGTTTGGAGCCGATCTTGGGCTCGAACTTGCCCAACAGACACGTCAAAACGAACTGCAGATCCCCCTCACCCGCTATGAAGGCACGGATCGGCCTCGGCTCGCTCTCGATCGCGAGGTCATAACCGGTCCGATGTACAAAGCGGCGCGTGCGACGGGGAGAAACAATCTTCCGGATGTCGACCGCATCGCGGACTTCACGATCGTCTCTGAGGCTCATCAAGGCTTATAGGTTTACCCACATGGCTTCCCCCCTCGACGCCGCGATGCACGGACCGGCAAGTGTCGATATCCTTTTGCGCGGATGCGACGCGGTCACGATGAATGACGGCGGCACCGTGATTCCCGATGCCTCGATCGCGATTTCCGGTGGACGGATCGTATGGATTGGTCCTTCGGCCGATGCGAATAGCCTGCCTGAGGCAACCAATGTGATCGACGCCGCAGGGCATATTGCGCTCCCGGGGATGGTCGACGCCCATGTCCACACAGCACAGCAGCTGCTGCGCGGGAAGCTGGCAGAACTGAGCCGGAAGGGCCCACTCCGTAACCCGCCGTGGAAAAACTATTACGTGCCCTTCGAGGGACTGCTCGAACCGGAGGATGTTTATCTCAGCGGCCTCGTCGCCTACACGAACATGTTGATGGTGGGCACGACCTGCTTCGCGGAGGCCGGCGGTCCACATCCTGATGAGATGGCACGCGCGGCGGTCGATGTCGGTATTCGCGGCTTCGTCTCGCTCTCAACAGTGGATCAGAATACCGGAGTCGCCGGGCGCGCTGTGCCGGATTCCATGGTGATGTCCACGCAGCAGGCCTATGACCGCAACGTCGCGCTGGTGAAACGCTGGCGCAACGAGGAGCGTGTCAAAGCGTGGTTATCCCTGCGTCAGATCATCGTTTGCTCGCCTGAACTCATCACGTCGCTCTCAGACGCAGCCAAGGATATGGGTGTGAAGATTCACACGCATCTCGCCGAGGGAACCTATGAGGTTGATTACGCCCTTGAGCATTTCGGCAAGCGGCCGACCGAATATCTAGATGATCTCGGCGTTCTGGGCAGGCACCTCCATTGCGCGCATTCAGTGATCCTCTCTCCCAACGAGGTCGATCTGTACGTCAAGCACCGTGTCTCAGCCTGTCACTGCGCCTTTGGAAACTACGGAATCGGGATACCGCGGCTGCAGGAAATGTGGCGACGTGGCGTCGATATCGGCTTGGGCACGGACGGAGCGGCTTCCGCTGGCACACTCGATGTATTTCAGGTGGCACACGTCGCGCGCGTCGGTCAGCAGGCAAGCGTTGGACACCAGTTCCACACCCGCGTACCGATGAGTGCTGAGGAATTGCTGCGCATCGCGACCCGTGGCGGCGCCCGTGCCCTCGGAATCGACGATCAGATCGGCAGCATTGAGGTCGGCAAACGTGCCGATGTGATTCTGGTTCGCGCCACGGATCCAGACCAGATTGGCGCGCTCGACCCGCTCTTTATTGCTTCAACTGTAGTCGTTGGACGCGACGTCCGCACCGTGATCGTCGACGGGCGTATCGTGATGAAGGACCGCGAAATCCTTACCGTCGATATCGAACGCATTCGCGATCGTTTGGTTAAACGACGGCCGGAGATCATGGCGCGCTTCGACGCCTTGGTCGCATGAAAAAGATGAGAGGTCGCTTGTCCACTGTCCATCCCGTTCCTTCGGTGGGTCCTCAAGCGCCAACAGCAATTAGCGTCAGCGAAGTGACGAAGAAGTTCCGTCTCGATGACGGAAGGGAGCTCACGGCTCTCGAGGGAATGTCGCTCGAACTCACTACCGGCTCTTTTGTGGCGCTCCTCGGACCAAGCGGGTGCGGCAAGAGCACCATCCTGCGGCTCGTCGCATCCCTTGAGGTGCCGTCGAAAGGAGTGGTCGCAATCAATGGGCAGCCGCCGGCGGAACTCGCCGCTAGCCACCGTCTCGGGGTTGCCTTTCAGGACCATGCCTTGCTGCCTTGGCTCGACGTCCGAGCCAATGTGGAATTGCCATTTCGCGTCGCCGGTCAGGCTGTCGACCGACGGCGAGTTCAGGACCTCATTGATTTGGTGGGTCTTGCCGGTTTCGAGTCCGCCCGGCCCAAACAACTCTCGGGCGGAATGCGCCAACGCGTCGCCATCGCCCGAGCTCTTGTGCTGCAGCCGGAAGTCCTGCTTCTCGACGAGCCGTTTGGCGCGCTCGACGCTGTCACGCGTCGGCAGATGAACATCGAGCTGCAGCGAATCTGGTCCGAACGAAGGATCACCACGCTGCTCGTCACCCATGCGGTCGACGAAGCGTTGTTCCTCGCCGACCGGGTCATTGTGATGAGCGGTCGTCCGGGTCGGGTCGTGCGCACCCTCGATGTGCCCTTCGCACGTCCGCGACAACCCGACGTCATGCGGAGCAGCGAATTCCACCGTTTGTCCGATGAACTTACCGACGCGCTTGATTCTCCCTCAGGTTCGCTCGGATGAGAAAGATCCGCTCGGAGCGTGCGGTCTCAATCCTGCTCGGTATTACCGGAATCGGGCTCTTCCTCGCGCTTTGGGAGACAATCGGGCAGTTTCGTCTGCTCGGTCTGAGTTGGCCTCCAATCACCGACGTACTGGCTTTTCTTCAAGACCCAAGCCGCTGGCCGTTGTTCTCGCGCGCTCTGGGTGCGACGCTGGAAGCGCTGGTTCTCGGCTACATCATTGGGCTGTTCGCGGGCGTGCTAACCGCCATGGCGGCCTATCTCCTACCACCATTCAAGCCCGGTCTCGATCGCACCAGCGCCTTTATCCACGCGGTTCCATCGATCGCGCTCGCACCACTCCTCATCATCTTCCTGGGACGCAACTCCACTCCCTCGGCGCTCGCAGCGCTCAGCACTTTCTTCGTCCTCTATGTCGCGACGTCATCAGGTCTCGCCTCGACCGAACGACAATGGGACGACCTGCTACGGGTCCTTGGGGCGTCACGGCTCGTCCGGTTCCGACGCCTCAATTTCCCGGCGGCGCTGCCTACGATCGCAAGCGGCATGCGGCTCGCCGCACCAGCGTCGCTAATCGGTGTCATTGTCGGGGAATGGTTCGGTGCGCCGCGCGGCATTGGCGTTCTCATCATCAACGCGATGCAGAACTTCCAAATTCCGCTGCTTTGGAGCGCCGTGCTCCTGACCGTACTCGTTTCGTTAATGCTGTTCGGTGCGCTCGGATTTTTCCACACGTTGATGGCCGAGAGGTTCCGGTGAGAGAGGAGCACCGCGCATGAGCACGCGCGCTACCAGTGCCCGGGCAATCACGAGCCTCGCTGGACTCTGGGGCATCGCGGCAATTCTAGCTGTCTGGGAAATTGGGGTCGCAGTCTCCGGCATGAACCGGATCGTTATGCCTCGTCCAACCGACCTCCTGCACGATATCGTTGCTCATCCGAGCGTCTATTTCGTGAGCACGGCGCAGACGTTGATGCTGGCGGCCGGCGGGCTTGTATTGGGTATGGCGATCGGCACGCTTCTCGCGATCCTGACATGGCTTTCGCGCATTCTGTCTGGACTGCTTACACCGCTCAGCCTGATCTTCGCGTCAGTACCGGTCGTTGCGCTTATACCTGTGCTGGCCCGCATCTTCGGATACGACGTCCGTACCGTGCTGGCGATCGTCGTCATCATCTCGTTCTTCCCAGCCTTCGTCTTCACGGCGGCGGGTTTGCGGGCCCTGCCTGCGGGAAGCGACGATCTCTTCCGGGTGCTCGGAGCCGGCATCTTCCGCCGCCTCTGGTTCCTCGCGATCCCGGCGGCGGTGCCCGAATGGGCTGTCGCTCTTCGGCTGGCGGCCGCAAACGCGATTCTGGCCGCAATGGTAGCGGAATTCCTGATGGGCACGAGCGGCCTCGGCAATCTCTTCCAAGCCGCGAGAAATGACCTCGATATGAGCCGCGCGCTCGGCGCGAGCGCCGTCGCGACCGTAATATCTATTGCTTCGTTCCTCATGGCCTCTGCGTTTGAACGAAAGGTCCGGACGTACTGGACCTGATTGTTGGGTCATCACGCTGGAATTTCACCATCGGATTCCGAACAGAGAGAGCCTAGGGGAACCTGTCTCGGCGCCGGGGCAGAGAAACTGAGAGCCGCCAGGCGAGTTTCCGAAACCAAGTGCCTCTCATCTCGCTTGGCTTGATCCCGAGGCGGTGGTGGCCCCAGAATCGGTGCCCGCATGTTGTCACCAGTTGCACCAGTTCTGTTGCAAACTTTATCTGGAGCTACGGGTAGGGCGAGATTGCAATGCTGGTTCATGCTGCCGCGAGGATGGCGAACTGCCCGGACAATGAGGGACTGGGATTCAAGGCGGACCTGCCTGCCGTTTGCGCATCATCTGAACCAGTTCGATGCCGGCAAGAATGGCATCAGCCGAGCATCGGCCGAACACGGCGCTTAATCCGCCGATGATTTTGCTCGATAAGCGCGCAACGGTCGCCACCCCGAAGGTGACCAGTGAGACGGTGGCCGATGCCTCCCCATCAGTTTTTGCAATGCCCTACCCTGGGGTTTTTATTTGCACCCTCGTCAGGAGGGACCCACACTCGTCCTGCATTTCACTGACGCTGGTCTCCGCGGCGACCGGACCGGCGCCGAAAACTTGCTCGTCGCGCGCGATAGGGAACATGTCCTCACCTCTTCTTAATGACGTCAAAGCAGCCATCGACGAAATCACCCGTGAGATCGAACCCCGCCTGATCGAGTTGCGGCGCGACATTCACTCCCATCCGGAACTCGCCTTTGAGGAGGTTCGAACTGCCGGGATTGTGGCGGATGAACTGACACGGCTCGATATTCCTCACCGGACGGGCATTGGAAAGACCGGTGTGGTTGGAATTATCGAAGGCGGAAAGCCGGGACGCACGCTTCTCATTCGCGCCGACATGGACGCGCTTCCCATTCACGAGGATACCGGACTCTCTTTCGAGAGCAAGAACCCAGGAAAGATGCACGCGTGTGGACACGATATCCACACGACAACACTGATCGGCATCGGCGCCGTATTAAAAAAACTGGCGCCGACGCTGAATGGCACCGTGAAGCTGATGTTCCAGCCGGCAGAGGAAGGGCTTGGCGGCGCCGCCGCGATGATCGAGGACGGCGTGATGGAGGGTGTCGACATCGCGCTCGGAATGCA